>JBNJKW010000001.1:0-898835 GCA_051751385.1 Actinomycetota bacterium
GGCGGGTGCCTCTTCAGCCGGTGCTTCGTCGGCGGGTGCCTCTTCAGCCGGTGCTTCGTCGGCCGGTGCTTCCACAACCGGTACCTCGGGCGCCTCCTCGACGGGCTCGGCCGGCGTTTCGGGGGACACCTGGTTGGCGACCAACAGTGACGGCGAGATGTACACGTTCTCGGCCGTGATGGATACCAACGAGTCTTGCGTTTCGTTGACGGACGATGTGACCCCTGCTTCTACAGCGGTCGGGTCCTCGGCTGCCGATGCGATTCCTGCTCCTGCAGTGGTCACCACTCCAGCGGTAACTACAGCTGCTGCGAGACGGCCGGTTTTGGCAATTCGAAACGTCATTCTTGCTCCAATTCTTTGTGGGAATGTTGCGGTTTAACCGTTACATCACCCCCTGGGGAGTCGCAAACGAAGATGAAATTTCAGCCAATTGAGGGTCAAACGCGCTTAATGATGCGGACAAGACGGCACTATCTGTGCCACCCTGCTCCTTGCAGGGTTGAGGCTCTCCTTTGGGCGACCGGACCCCCTGCGACAGCAACAGAAATGAGGTCCGACTGGAACGAACCGAGCTATCTCGCGGGACGCCTAAGACTGCTCGTTCTCGTTGACCGGTAAGGGGCATATCGGGGAGGAGATCGGACTCCGCCCCGGCATGAGATCGAGGGAACCGCGAGCCGGGGCGATTAGCACCACTCCGAGCGCAGTTCTCGACGGCGTCCGGATGTGGAACATCCATGGACGCGGTACGCCTCTGGGCAGCGCGAGGGCTGCCCTACGGCCAGCGGCCTCCCGGTCAGGGTTTCTTGCCGGCCAGAATGTTCCTTGCAGCCGTTCCGCGGGATCCCTTGCAGTCTTGCGTGTACCAGTTGACCGCTGCCTTCGGGTCGGCGCCCATCCGGTAGGCCATGCAGTCGGCGACCATCTCGACCCCGTTGCTGGACCTGAAGATCTTGTTCAACCGGCTGTCCATCGCCTCCAGGCCGTTGCCGTAGAGGCGGAAGGTGATGATGTGGGCGCATTCGTGCAGGGCGATCGCCTTGTGCTGGCTGCCCTGGTATCCCGGTGCCATTTCAATCCGAAGCGAGCCGGAGTGGGCGGTGCTGGCTGACCCTCCCTGCTTCACGGTGATGATCTGGTTGGGGCAGTACTTCTTCATGTAGTCATAGGAAAGCTTGCGGTATCCGGTGTAGCTGCGTGGGTTCTCGTGCCGGACGGTTCCGGTCTTGGAGGTCCAGCCTTTTTCGTAGGCCGAGGCGTTCACAACAATCCGATATTTCCGGGTGACGTTGGACTTCGTCTTTGGGGTCTTCGCGATGACCAAAGGCGGGGTGCCGCTGGTCTTCTTCTTCCAAGCCAGTTTCTGCACAGTGACCCATTGACCGTTCTTGTGCATCTGCAGGGCCCCGGTGCGGGCAGATCTGCCGGTCCAGACGAAGATGCCGTGCCGGGCCTGGTCGTCGGCGGCCACCTTGCCTTCGGCCTCCGCGAACGGCTTCGTGTAGTTCGAGTAGCGGTGCTCGACGACGGAGCGATCACGCTTCCAGATGACCTTCTGGGCCGGACTCGCGGAGAGCGTTCTGCTGTCCTCGGTCGCCGCGATGCGCACCTTCACGGTGCCTTCCTTGGCCATCTTGTAGCCGAGGGTTGTCTTGCCTTGCTTGCCCGGCGCCTTGGAGTCGACCGTCTTCCAGCTACTTCCGTTCTTCAACTGCAGGGCGATCCGGTATCCGGAGGACCCCGGATCATGCCAGACCGTGAACTTTTTGGCCGGCGCCCAGCGGTAGCTGTCCAAGGAGGATCCGTAGAGGACGGGCGCCTCGTAGGCTGGGGCGGCGGGAATTGTCACGGGTTCCGCAGCCGCGGCCGGCTGTCCGGCGACGAGCATGAGGCCAACCGCGGCCGCGGCCGATGCAAGGGCGACGATCAGACGTGCGGACATAGCCTCTTCTTTCGGATGCTGACGAGGAAAGGTGCGTAGAGGCATCCGGACGGGGCAGGCTACGACTCACCGCGATCGGATTCTAACGGGCAGATGTGGATCCGTGGCGCGACACGGGGATTCAATCTCTCGGCGGCGGAGGAAGCTCGATCGGGTCGCGCAGGCTCCGTCCCATCGCGAGCTTGGCGACCAGCGGGATTCTCATCAGGCCCAGCACGGTGTTGCGCAATAGCAGTTGCCCGCGGTTGCGTGGTGCGAACGCTGCGCTGAGCCCGATCCCGCATCCTGCTTTTGGCTCAGAGAATCTAGCCGGGCAGGCCGAAGAGGGCCGCCAGTCGGCGATCGGTGTCGTCGAGGGCCGCGGTGTCGAAGGTGTTGGTGGTGACCATGAGTTCGTCGGCGCCGGTCGCCTCGAGTAGCCGGCCGAGCCGCTGGGCCACCTGGTCTGTGGTCCCGTGCACTGCAGCGGCCAGGGTCTCGGATACGAGCGCCTGCTGCCGCTCCGTCATCGGCAAGGCCCGAATGGATTCCACCGATTCGAGCGGCGGGAACTCCCCGCGGGTGCGTGATTGCGCCATCGCCCACGCCTCGGGCAGCAGCAATTCCCGCGCCGCTTCGGCTGATTCGGCCACCGCCACGTTCGCCGACGCGATCACGTACGGCTCCGCATAATAAGCGGAGGGCCGGAAGTTCTTCCGGTAGCGCTCCAGCACGCTGCGGGCCAACTCCGGCTTGCGCCCGGTGAAGGCCGGCCCACCAACAACGACGGCGAGGCCCGCCTTCGCAGCGATCTCCGCGCCTTTGCCGGTGGCCAGCACAAAAGGCGGCGTTGCACCGCCGTCGTACGGGCGGGCCGTGATGGCGGCGGTGCCGTTGAGGTAGGACAGCAGCTCGGCCAGGTCCTCCGCGAAGCGGTCCGCGGCGTCCTTGTCCTGCCGCAGCGCCGCGCGGACAGCGGGCGTGAAGCCCACGGAGCGCCCGATCCCGAGATCGATCCGGCCGGGGAAGAGCGCCTGCAGGGTGGCGGCTTGTTCGGCCACCACCAACGGCTGGTGGTTGGGCAGCATCACTCCGCCCGATCCGACGCGGATCCGCTGGGTCTGCGCGGCCACCGCCGCCATCAGCACCGTCGGGGCGGAACCGGCGATCCCCGGCACGCCGTGATGCTCGGCCACCCAGAACCGGTGGTAGCCCCGTTGCTCGGCATGCTGCGCCCGCCGGACGGTAGCGGCCAGGGCGTCGGGCGCCGAACTGCCTGCGCGGGCATTGGCGCGGTCCAGGATGGAGAGCGGAATGTTGGCAAGCTGCATATCAGTCACAACATGGCCGGCCGGCGGCTATTCCGTCGACCGACAGTTACCGCGCCGATGCGGCCCCGGCCGGAAGCAGTGAGGCCGCCTCCACATCGGTGAGGACGGTGACGTCCGGGTGCAGTTGGAGCACGGAGGCCGGGCAGTCCGGATGGACGGGGCCGGTCAGGGCCTGGCTGAGCGCTTCCGCTTTGTCCCGGCCCTGGACCAGCAGCAGCAGCCGCTTGGCGGCCAGGATGGTGCCGAGGCCCTGGGTGATGCAGCGGGTGGGGACGTCGTCGAGGCAGTCGAAGAAGCGCGCATTGGCCTGCCGCGTGCTCTGGGTCAGCACTTCCACCCGGGTGCGCGAATCCAAGGCTGAACCGGGCTCGTTGAAGGCAAGATGGCCGTTGTGGCCGATGCCCAGGATCTGCAGGTCGATGCCGCCGGCGGAGGCAATGGCCGCCTCGTAGTCCGTGGCCGCCTGATCCGCATCCGGCCGGCCGGCGTCCGGCAGCAGGACCGTGGCGGGGTCGAGGCCCAGCGGCGTGATGACTTCGCGCTCGATGACCGCGGCGTAACTCTCGGGGTGACCGGCCGGAAGCCCGATGTATTCGTCCAGGGCGAACCAGCGGACAGCAGCCAGGTCCAGGCGGCGGCGTGCCAAGGATTGGTACAGCGGCAGAGGGGAGGACCCGGTGGCCAGTCCGATGACGGCCCGGGGCAGGTCTTCGACGAGCCCAGCGACCAGGTCTGCGGCCACGGCCCCGATCTCCGCGGCGTCGTGGTGCGAAATGTGCAGCTTGCGTTGCTGATCGACCGTGGCGCTCATGGGAGCCACGGCAGTTTCGCGAGTCCGGTGTGGAGAGGGCGTAGTGCGGCGCTCATTGGCGGTGGCGGGGGCAGGTCAGAGTTCATGACACGTTCCTTTTAATCGGTACTTGTCGCAGCCGCCGGAGGCGGTGTATCCGCTGGCATAGCATAAACAGGTTGCAAAAAGGTTACCGAATGGCGCCGCCGAAAACCTCGAGCGGCGCCGGATCATGCGCTCAGCGAACTCGGGCAGTTTGAAAGCTGCCACTGTCAGGTCACAATGTCGAAGCCCGCCTGAGGAGACAGCGTCCCGTTGGCCTGGACTTGGACCAGGTGTCGGCCAGGGTAATGGACGCGGGTGGTCATCTGCCGGAAGCCGTGCGATGTGCGGAATCGGCGCATCTCGCCCGGTGCCAGGTGGGCAACCGCCAGCTTGAACACCTTGGGGGCCAGCGAACCGTTGGCCTTGACGTAGTGCACCACGTAGTCCACCGCAACGCGTGCCGGCACCGCTGCTTCATTGCGGAGCTCGACGGCGAAGCCCAGTTCCCCGGGCAGGCGGACGACGCTCTGGTCCAGTTGGGGAGCGGACACCGCCACCGCTCCGGAGGTAAAGCCAAGCGTGGCGAGGGCGCCGGGATCTGCCTTCTTCACCAGGGTGCGCAGCCCGTGCCGGACCACCCAGGCCGCGCGGTCGTCCGGCGTCGTACTCCAGCGTTCGGCGGTGGCCACTGTTTCGGACGGGGCATGCCGGGAAAGGTCGTTCAGGTGGTTGGCCACCGAACGCCGGACGGTGTCGCTCTCGTCCAGGTACAGCTCGTCGAGGATCGGCAGCGTCGCCGCCGGCCGGGCGATGATGCCGGGGACGCGAACCGCCCACGGCAAATACGGCCGGGTGCCTTCGCTGGCCAGCCGCCGGACATGTTCGTCCGGGTGCGCCGTCCAGCCGCGGATCGCTCCCAGCGCCCGATCCAGGTCCTGGATCAGCAGCCGCCGGATGGCGAACTCGCTGCTCATCCGCGGAGTCAGTTCCGTGAGCAGGGCCAACGCGTCATCGAACGCCCGCTGGCCTCCATCCTGGAGTGCCAGGGTGACCGCGGCCTCGCCGACCGGCCACAGGATCCAGCCGGTGAAGCCTTCATCGGCGAGGGCGGTGCGGAAAACCGAAGCGGCCCGCGCGTAGCCGGCATCCAAGTCGTCGGTCAGCGCTGCTGCCAGCAGGCCGGCCCGGGCACGCAGGGCCAGTGGTTCGAGCCGGTTGCCGGCGTCCCGAAGGGCCGGCCAGGCAGGCTGGTCGGCTGCCACGGCCAGCGACGTGCGCAGTTGCGCCACCGCGGACGGACCCAGCAGGTCGTTCATGATTCCCACTGCGGTCCTCCGGGGCGGCTGAGCGATGTTGTCACAGCCCAGCCTATGGCTCCTCGACAGCGTCACCCGGCCTCAGCCCGCCGGTACGGCAGGCATAGGACCGTAGCTGTCCTGAATTCGGCCTGAAGGGTGTCCCGGGCCACGGTCCGGGCACTAGAGTCACCTGACATGGACATCATCTTGGTACCCGGATTCTGGTTGGACGCGTCGTCGTGGTCGGAGGTGACGCCGCCGCTGGAAGCCGCAGGGCATCGCGTCTACCCCCTGACGTTGCCCGGGCTGGAGTCCGTGGATGCCCCGCGGGCGGGCATCGGCCTACGGGACCACATTGATGCCACGCTGAAAGCAGTGGACGAGCTGGGCGGACCGGTGATCCTGGTGGGACATTCCGGCGGCGGAGCCATCATCCACGGCGTGGTGGACCAGCGCCCGGACCGCATCCTTCGCGCCATCTATGTGGACAGCGGCCCGTTGGGCGAGGGCGGCGTGATCAATGACGAGCTGCCCGCCGAAGGAGACGAGGTGCCGCTCCCGGACTGGAGCTTCTTCGGGGACGAGGACCTGACCGATCTGGACGAGGGGCTCCGGGCAGCCTTCCGCGCCCGCGCCATTCCGCAGCCGAGGGGCGTCGCCCAAGAACCGCAGCACCTCTCCGACGAGCGCCGGTTTGACGTCCCGGCCACGATCATCACCTGTGAGTTCACGCCGGAACAGCTCCAAGGCTGGATCGACGCAGGTGCCCCGCAGATGGTGGAAGTGGCCAGTATCAAGGACGTGGAATACGTCCATCTGCCCACCGGCCACTGGCCGCAATTCACCAAGCCGGCCGAACTGGGCGAGGCCATTCTGGCCGCGGTCACCAAGACGGCGGGGGCAACACAGGCATCATGAGCACCGCCACCCTGCTGCCCGCGGTTGAGGCAGCGCTTGCCGAGCACGGCCTGACCTACGAGGTCCTGGCCTGCGATCCGGACCTGGCGGACACCGCTGCGTTCTGCGACCACTACGGCTTCTCGCTGGACCAGTCGGCGAACACCATCCTGGTGACGTCCAAGAAAGTGGAGCCGGCCAAGTATGCAATCTGCGTGGTGCTGGGAACCACCCGGCTGGACGTGAACAAGTCGGTCCGCGAACTGCTGGGGGTCAAACGGGCCTCCTTCGCCGATGCGGAAACCACCCGAGCGGTGACCGGCATGGAGATCGGCGGAGTGACCGCCATCGGCACTTCGGGCCGCACCATCTACATTGACGCCGCGGTGCTGGAGCGCGAGCGCGTGGTGATGGGCGGCGGCAACCGCACCAGCAAGCTGCTGCTCAAGCCGCAAGAACTGACCAAGCTGCCCCACGCCGTCGTTGTTGAGGGCCTTGCCAAGCCCGCCGTGCCGGTCCACGCCACGGGTACCTGAGCGTGCGGATAGCGCAGGCTGCCCTAATCATGGCTTGCCTTACCTTGGTGGCGGTGATACAGGCCGGCGCATAATCTGGGAAGCATGGGACTCACAGGAAAACTTGCAGAAGCGTTCAACGATCAGGTCACGCTGGAACTTCAGGCCTCCGTGGTCTACCGCCAGCTCGCCATTGAAATGGATGCCGTCGACCTGCCCGGCATCGCCGGCTGGTTCCGCGCCCAGGCCGAGGAAGAGGTGGTCCACGCCAACAAGTTCATCGACCACATGATGGACCGCGGCGCGCACCCGAAGATCCAGGCGATCACCGCCCCCACGGTCTCCGCCGGGACGGTGCTGCAGGCGTTCGAAGCCTCGCTGGCGCACGAGAAGAAGGTCTCCGAATCCATCCGCGACCTGTACCGGCTGGCGCAGCAGGAGGGCGACATCGACTCGATCCCGTTGCTCAACTGGTTCGTCGAGGAGCAGTTGGAAGAAGAAGCCACCGTCGGCGAGATCATCGGCCGCGTCAAGCTGGTCAACGACGACGGCCCGGGCCTGCTGCGCCTGGACGAGCAGCTCGGCTCCCGCAAGGCCGACGAAGACAGCTAACGCCTGAGGTTCTCTACCTCAACCACAACTTAAAGGACGACGTCGGTGCTCAGCTGGGCATCGACGTCGTCCTTTTGCGTGGGAGGCGGCACCCTTGACAGGGTGCTGATTCCCGGGTCGACTCGGTCTCAAGCTGTGCTCGGGGGAGGGCAGAGCTCGGAGCAGACCAGGAGAAGAGAGCATGAGTACGGTTGTGGTGCAGGCGTTCATCACTCTGGACGGCGTCGTCCAAGCGGGCGGCGGGCCGGATGAGGACCGCGAAGGGGGTTTCGAGCACGGCGGCTGGCAGGCAGGCTACGACGATGGGGACATCGTCAGCGAGTGGGAGAGCAGGACCGCGGCGCTGCTGCTGGGCCGCAAGACGTACGAGATCTTCTCCCGCTCCTGGGGGGTGTGGAACGAGAACGCCGAAGGCCTGCTGGGTGAGCTGACGCGCAAATACAACCGCGTCCCCAAATACGTAGCATCGCGCACACTGACCGAGCTGGGCTGGAAGAACTCGCAGCTCCTCGGCCCCGACGTGCCGGCCGCAGTGAAGCAGTTGCGTTCTGAGCCGGGCGGCGAAATCCGCGTCTGGGGAAGTACCCAGCTGATCAGGACGCTGGCCGAGCACGACCTGATCGATGAGTACAGACTGGTTGTTTACCCGCTGGTGCTGGGCGCCGGCAAGAAGCTGTTCGGCGACGGGTTCCCGCTCAGCAGGGTCAGCCTGGCCGAGTCCCGCGCGTTGCCATCCGGAATCCTGATCAACATCTACAGGCGCTCCGACGATGGCTGAACGTTGCATTCGGTGTCCGCGACGGCAGGCTCGGGCCGACCCACAAATGGTGCGCTGCTTCCATTGAGGTCCACTGGGGTCTTGCCGCCGGAGTTCGGCGCCCCTAGGTTGGAGGTGGACGCCTGCGGGGATAGGTTCCCGACCGGGAGCCGGCGGTGCGGCCAAGAAGGATAATCAGCATGGCAACAGGCACCGTCAAGTGGTTCAACGCCGAAAAGGGTTTCGGCTTCATTAGCCAGGATGACGATGGACCGGACGTGTTCGCGCACTTTTCGGCCATCTCTTCCGGCGGCTACCGCTCCCTGGAGGAAAACCAGCGGGTGGAATTCGACGTGGTTCAAGGCCCGAAGGGACTACAGGCCGAAAACATCCGCACGCTCTAACTATCTGAACGAGCTGCGCCCCCGGACCTGTGGTCCGGGGGCGCATTCGTGGAACGCTTGTTAGACGTGCTGGTCCACGATAATCGGGTTGCCATCCGGGTCCAGCAGCATGAAGCTCGCGGGACCCGTCGTTGCCTCGACTGCTTCCGATAAGAATTCCACGCCCTCCGCCTTCAGGTCCCGCTGGAGCTCACGCACGTCCGTGAATGAATCGAGCGTTTGGGCGTTCTGGTTCCAGCCCGGGTTGAAGGTCAACGCGTTCTTCTCGAACATGCCCTGAAAGAGCCCGATGACGGTCTCGCCGTTCTTGAGGATCAACCAGTTCTGCGCGATATCACCGCCGTGATCGCTAAAACCGAGCTTCTTGTAGAACGCAGCAGAAGCCGCGATGTCCTTGACGGCGAGGCTGATCGAAAAGGCGCCGAGTTCCATGGGGTCACTCCACTCTGCAGACTGATGAATTCCTCTGATGATAGCCGCGGCGATGATAGCCGCGGCCGGTCCGAGTGGCGCCTGAACACCGTGCGGATCAGTCTGGCAGAATCGTTCCCGCCGCAGGGAACCGTGCGGCTTCGTCGCGCATGCTGCTGCCGAACTCTCCGTGGTACAGCGATTCGGTCAGGGCGAAATGGAAGCCTTCGGCCGGCTCCAAGGTCCCAAATTCGGCAATGATCCATCCGACGTCCGGGTCCTGCTGGGCACGCCAATCCCAAACTACCGTCTGAAATGCGCCTGGGTTCAGCTCCGCCGTGACGGCAGTGATCGCTCCGATCCTGTTCATCTGCAACAAGTGGCCTTTACCAACCAGCGTGTTCATGATGTATGCCTCTACCGAGGCGTCGACTTTGCGCCCCTCCCCGCCGGACGCGAAAAATCTCTGCACGTTGCTCACCTCATCAATCGATGGGAAGTCAGGCTGCCCTGCGGGCTTGAGCCGGAGTGTGTGAACTGTGGTCAGGGGTTTGAGAAGCCGCATGGCGCGGGTTATTCGTACCAGCCGACGTTCCGGTCATATCTGGAGACGAGGGATCCCGTACCGCGGCGGTCACTGCCGCCGGTGGGAAAATAGATGGCGCCGAAGGACGCTCCGGCCGCTTCGATCCGTTTCTGTGCCCACAGTTTGGCGTCGTTGAGGTCCGTCCGAGGCACGGGGGTGCGGGTCCCTGAACCGGCAGCGAGGTAGATTTCCAGGTGATACTCCCCGGGCCGGGACCGGTCCGGAGGCAACGAGGGTGCTTTCTCGTCTCTGATGCTGATCAGTATCTCTGCCAGGGCGTGGAGCGTGAACTGATCTCCGGCAGGCCTTCCATGCGAGATATTTTCAGTGCGCAACTGTAGCGCGACATCTTCGACCGTCTCGCCGTCCGCGGGAACATAGCTGAAATTCTTCAACGCCGTAGCGTCGCCGCCGACGCTCTTTAGGTGTTGGGTGAATTGTGCGGAGCTGGAGATATCCATATTCATTGTGCTATCCCTGCTGACTGCCAGCATTGTCACCGGCCCTTTTCACACTAGCCCGGAATAAAGGACGTAAACCGATCTGGGGAAAAAAACTTGGGCCGAGACCTGGCAGTCTGCGAGATGCCGCCTCGTTTCCGGGGTAGCCGTTCATCCCACTGGACGGGTTCATGGCGGGCCGAGTTGGGGGCGCATTCTGAAAGAACTAGTGCAGCACGAGATGAGGGGATGGTTTCTATGGCAACATATCGCCGAGCGCAAGGCAGCAGTTGCTTCAACTCTTCGGAAGGTCCCGGGAAGATGCCGTTGAGCCACCACTGCAGGAGAAAGGGCCAACGCGGTCAGAGCCCGTTCTGCAGCCCGCGGGAGATGTGGGGGATGTTGGCCCACCTGAGGGCTAGTCGAAGGAAATGTCGTGGGCCAAGGTCTCGATTTCCTGCCGTCGGGCCTCATTGGCTAGTCGCTTTGACAGCGCATCTTCATCCAGTTGTTCCTGCTCTCGGCGTGTCTGATCGCTGATTTCCCGGATCAGGGAACCGATGACGGAGGCAAGGCCGGCTTTCAGCTCTTCCAAGCTGGTGTTCACGATCTCCAGCCGCGCTTCGGTGATCATCAGGCTGATGTGGCCGTAACCCTGCTCCCTGAGCCGTTCGTGAGTCGCCGGTCCCTGTATCAGGCGCGCTTCGGCCGGAAGGACACGCCGGGAAAACGCAGCCGAAACCGTGTACCTGGCCGGGGCATCAGCAGCGTAGAGTTCCCGCGAAACCGCAACCACGGACGTCAGCCGCAGGGTCGAGTCCGGCGAGTTTCCCCGTGCCGGTTCGTGGGATGACACGTTGATGCTCATACGGTCATTTTCCCACCCGTGCCTGCCATTGTCCCGTACGGGGGGACACATAGTTCCCGCCCCGCGGCGGTCAGGAGGCCGCCGAGACAGAAGGTTGCGCCCTGACGCCCTGAGCGCTGCCGCGCCACTTAGCGTCTATGCGATTACCACCGATCAGGGGCGGGGCCCCGGGCGAAGCGACGCCCGGTGACCTCCTCAGGGGTGATGGCCACGAAGACGTATTTCACCGTAGGAATCCACGAATGTTGCAGCAGTTTCTCTGCGGCTTCCGTCTCGACCCCATTAGGCAGGATTTCCGCCGTGCCGTGAACAATAACGCTCCAGGCGAAATCCTCCGTGAAGCCGTCGGTTTCAAACGCCACGTGACGGTTGATGGTCAGGTTTACCAGCTTGCTCCCCTCCGCCGTGCAGAAAAGAACAACGCCCTCGTGTGCGAGGTAATTGATGGGAAAGATTTCGGGCACATCGGCCACAGAGACGGCAAGTCGCCCCAGCTCGGACCCAGCCAGCAGGTTCCACGAGTCGGTTGAATCGAGTTCTAGAACGGGATGCTCTTGATCTGGCATCATGAGCTGCTCTTTCCGGGAGATGCTAAGGACGGACGTCCAATGGGTTGTGTGAACCGATGTGACCCCGGCTCATTGTCTTCCGTAGAAGCAGTCGGATTCTCGCGACAGAATCCTCATTTTGGTTCGAGAACGGACCCTGTGTGGCGACCATGAGACCAGTATGCCCGGACAAGATTCAAAGATCAGCCCCTGACATATGCCGGGCTCCCTACTCCTGCCGCGCCGTCGCCACCGGGTGACCGGCAGCAGCACGGTCTGCCAGAAAGACCCGAACTACACCGCTGCGGCTTGTTGCTTGGAATAGGCCTTGAGGTCGAAGCCGGGGTCCGCGGCCTGTTCGGGGGTGAGGGTGCGGCCGGCGCCGAGCAGACGGCGGGCGGCCATGTGGTCGGCGGGCTGGTTGACGGATTCGACTGCGGTGAGGGTGCCGTTGCGGAAGCAGAACACGGAGAACTTCTCCTCCGCCGGGTTCCCGCGGAGCACGGTCTGGTCGCCGGGCGCTGCCAGGCCGGCGATCTGCAGGCGCAGGTGGCCCTGGTTGGACCAGAACCAGGGCAGGTCGGCGTAGCCGCCGGGCTCGCGGCCTGGGCCGGCGCCGGGCTCGCTGCCGGAGCCGGAGCCGGGCTCGCCGCCGGTCTCGGTGCCGGTGCCGGCGCGGAGGATGGCGGCGGCGGCGTGGCGGGCCTGGTCGGTGGCGTTCTGCACCGATTCGAGCCGGGTGCGGGCGCCGGCGTGGGCGTTCGGGAAGGACGCGCAGTCGCCGAGCGCGTAGATGTCCGGGTCGGACGTGCGCAGGCTGCCGTCCACCACGATGCCGTTCTCCACCTCGAGGCCGGAGGCCTGGGCGAGTTCGGTGCGCGGGGTGACGCCGACGCCGACGAGGACCAGGTCCGCCGGGTAGCGTTGGCCGGTGGTGGACATCGCGGCGGTGACGTGCCCGTTGTCGCCGTCGAAGGAGGCGATGCCCTCGCCCAGGCGCAGGGTGACGCCGAGGCGCTGGTGGCGCCGGCGAAGAAGCCGCTCATCACCGGGGTCAGGGCCCGGCCCATCGGCCGGTCGGCGTATTCGAGCACGGTGACGTCCAGGCCGCGGGCGCGGGCGGCGGCGGCGAACTCCAGGCCGATGAAGCCGGCGCCGATGACGACGACGGAGCCGACTGTGTCGAGGCGAGCGTGCAGGGCCTGGGCGTCGGTGAGGGTGCGCAGGCCGTGGATGCCGGCCAGGCCGGCGCCGGGCACGGTGAGTTCGCGGTTGGCGGCGCCGGTGGCCAGCACCAGGGTCGAGTAGGCCAGGGTGGTGCCGTCGTCGAGGGTGACGGTCTTCTTGCCGCGGTCGATGGAGGTGACGTGCACGCCGAGGCGGGCATCGACGTCGTTGGTGGTGAAGAACTTTTCCGGCCGCAGCGGCAGCGGGACCGGGTCCTTGCCGGCGGCGAGGTAGTCCTTGGACAGCGGCGGGCGCTGGTACGGGTGGTGCGGTTCCTCGCCGAGCAGGGTGATGGCACCGGTGTAGCCTTCCTTGCGCAGCGAATCGACCAGCTGGATGCCGGCCTGGCCGTTGCCAACAACCACCACGTTTTCCGGAGTCCTCATTGTGTTCAGCCCCTGCCTTAGATCTGGTCGTCCGGGACGTCGACTTCGATCTGTTCCAGACCGGTGCCAACCGTAATTGGGCAGCCGAGCCGGCTGCGGGTCTCGTCCCGGGGGCCGGCGGTGCACTCGAGCATCTCCTCTTCGTCCTCGCCGATCTCAGGCAGCCCGTCGAGGTATTCGGGCCGGACGTAGACGTGGCAGGTGGCGCACATCGCCTGGCCGCCACATTCGCCGACGATCCCGCCCACGCCGTTGGTGACCGCGGCCCGCATGAGCGAGGTCCCGGGGTCGACGTCCAAGACGTCAACGTTGCCGTCGGAGTGGTGGAAACTGATCTTTGCCATGGTTCTTCTTTCCTAGTTCCAGGTGACGGGCAGGCTGGTGATGCCGCGGAAGACCCAGCCATCCCAAGTCTCTGTCCGGCTGTCGTCGGTCCGCAGTTCAGGGAAGCGCTGGTAAGCGAGGGGGACGGCGATTTGGCCGATGGAGGTCTTTGCGGCCCAGTGCCCGGCGCACAGATGCACGCCGCTGCCGAAGGCAAGGTGGGATGTTTTTGGCCGGAAGATGTCGAATTCGCCGGCGGTGGGGCCGAAATGGTCCACGTCCCGGTTGGCGGATCCCACGACGACGCCGATGCCCGCGCCCGCCGGCAGGCGGACCCCGCCAAGCGTGGTCTCCTGAGTGGTCTCCCGCGGGTACATGCCGATGGGGGAGAGCCAGCGGACGGTTTCGTCGAACACGGCCGGCCAGAGGGCGTCGTCACCGAGCACCTTGTCGCGCTGTTCGGTATGCCGGCTCAGCGCCCACACGATGTTGGTGACCATGTGCTGCGGCTCGTTCATGCCGCCGGAGATCGTGAGCTTGACGTTGGCGGCAACGTTGTCTAACGGCAGTCCGCTGTTGGCCAAGGCCGACGTCATCGACGCGTTGGGATGCTGCTGGTAGAACGGGATGAGCTCGTCCAGAATAGCGTCCAGCTCGGCCCGTGACGCCTCACAGCGATCCCAGATGGCCTGGTCGTCGAGCACGTTCCCGGCGCCGGCGATGAAGTCGTGCGACCAGCGGCGCATCTGCTCCACCCTGACATCTTTCAGCCCGAGTAGGTCAATCAGGTTTTGGGAGGCCACCGGGGCAGCGTAATCACGGTTGAGATCGGCGTGGCCCGGGCCCTTTTCCTCGAGGACGTCGAGGTACGTCCGGGCGTTGCGTTCGAAGACCGGAGCCCAGGCTTCCTTGATGTTCTTGGGCCGCAGTACCGGGTTAATGGCAGCCCTGTCAGCGGCATGGTCCGGGTCGTCCTTGCGCAGCATTGGCTGGGCTCCGAGTGCACGGTTCATGGTCGCGCCGCTGACGTTGGCACTGAAAATTTCCTGGTCCAATTCCACCGCGTGGCACCCGGCGTAGCTAGTGACTAGGAACTTTTTGAGCGCCGGGACCCAAGCGACCTGAGCCTCACGCCGCAGGCGCTCATAGGTCGGATAGGGGTCGGACATTAGCGCCGCGGGATCAACCCAGTCGGCTACGGGATAGGGAATCGATGCTGACTCCGTAGCGGCGGGGATGCCCGCGCTACGGCCGTGCCAGGGGTGCTCAAGTTTTCCGGCGGCGGCATGACGCTGGTGCTGTCGGAATCTCCTCCGAAGCCGAACGGGCAACGGCCTTCGACGGTGGCAGACATGTGTCCTCCTGGAATTAACAAACTAGTGAGACCAGTGTCACCCGCCAACATCTCCTAGTAAACTGCGGATATTTGCATAACTTCTTCGATTCTGTAGGTTTATATGCCCAAGTTCACCTTGCGCCAGTTGGAACTCTTCGCCGCGCTGCCCGACCATCCCACGCTGAGCTCTGCGGCGTCGGCGCTGCATATCTCCGAGTCGGCGCTCTCGCACGCGCTGAGTGAGCTGGAGGCGGCAGTGGGGGAGCAGCTGTGCGTACGGCGCAAAGCCCGTGGCATGCGTCTGACACAGGCCGGGCAATACCTTGCCGCCAGGGCACGGACCATTTTGAAGGAAACCGACGGACTGATCAGCGAATTGGCCGGTGTCGGAGGAGTGCTGAAGGGACCGGTGGCCCTGGGCTGCTACATCGGCCTGGCCAGCAATGTCCTGCCTTCGGTGCTGGAGGGCTTCGGCAAGCTGCAGCCCGGCGTGGACATCGGCATCACCGTCGGCGATCACGGGGATCTGCTGCCCTTGCTGGAGACCGGTGCCCTGGATGCGGCCATCGTGTACGACATTGGTCTGCCGGCGGGGCTGCAGCGCCAGGCGATCTACCACACAGAAGTGATGGCCGTACTGGCCGAGTCGCATCCGCTGGCCGCCAAACCGGAACTCGACCTGGCGGACTTGGCGCCCGAACCGCTCATCATGCTGGAATCGGTCCCCAGCACCGGCTACACCCAGCTGATGTTCGCGGAACGCGGCCTCACGCCGACGCTTGCGGCCCAGGTGCCGCAGATCGACCTTGTCCGGGCACTCGTGGGCCGCGGCCTGGGCTACAGCTTGCTGATGTCCCGACGCAACCAAATTCCGATCACCACCGAAGGCTTCCCCATTGTCTCCCGGCCGCTGCTGCCGCGAGCAGGCGGAACTTCCGTCGTCGCAGTATGGCCTAACGGGATGGCCCTGAGCGCGCGAGCGCAGGCGGTGATGGACTACGCCTCTGAAGTGCTGGAAGGCATCGTCACTGCCTGACAGGCTAGGGTTCCGGATTGCGCCGGTGTTCCTTCCGTTCACGGACGCGCTGCTCGTGATCCAGGCGGTGATGTTCCTCGCGCTCATGTTCCACCGGAATCAGCTCCGGATGGTTCAGCCGCGAATGCTGGCGGCCATACAGGAAGTAGATGGCCAGGCCGATGGCCAGCCAAATAGCAAAGCGCAGCCAGGTGAGCGTGGTCAGGTTCAGCATCAGCCAGAAACACAGCACCGCGGCCAGGATCGGCACCACCGGCGAGCCCGGCACGCGATAGGCGCGCGGCAGGTCCGGCCGCTTCTTCCGCAGCACGACGACGCCGATGCTCACCAGAATGAAGGCGGAGAGGGTGCCGATGTTGATCATCTCTTCCAGCACGTCCACGTTGGTGAAGCCGGCGACCAGGGCCACCATGGCTCCAGACAGGATTTGCACCCGCGCCGGGGTTTTTTGATGCTCGGTGGTGTGACTTAGCCAGCGCGGCAGCAGCCCGTCGCGGCTCATCGCGAAGGCGACCCGGGCGAGGCCCATCAGCAGGACCATGATGACGGTGGTGAGCCCGATCAGGATGCCGATCGAGATGACCTGCGCGGCCCAATCTGCGCCAACCTCGATGAACGCGGTGGCCAGGGAGGCCTCATCAGCCGCCGCCAGATCCTTATAGGAAACCATTCCAGTCAGGGCCAGAGTAACCAAGATATACAGGACGGTCACGATGGCCAGGCCGCCGAAGATGCCCCGCGGAAGAGTCTTCTGCGGGTCGCGGACCTCTTCCGCGCTGGTGGCCACAACGTCGAAACCGATAAAGGCGAAGAACACCAGCGCCGCACCTGCCAGAATGCCCAGCACGCCGTACTGCTGAGGCTCGGCACCGCTGAGGAAGGAGAACAGCGACTGGGTCCAGACACTTCCCCCTGTGCTCGCGGTGGGAACCGGATCGGGTACGAAGGGCGTGTAGTTCTCCGCCCGCACGTACATGAAGCCGATGACGATCACGAACAGGACAATGGCCACTTTGATGATGGTAAAAACGTTGTTCACCCGAGCCGACAGTTCGGTGCCGAGCACCAAAAGGGTGGTGAAGATGGCGACGATCAGCAGTGGACCCCAGGTCAGCTCCAGGCCGAAAACACTGACCGTGGAGGGGACATCCATGCCGAAGAGCAGGAAAACATTGCTGAGATAAATCCCCCAATACTTGGCGATGACCGCCCCGGCCGTGAACAGCTCCAAGATCAGGTCCCATCCGATGATCCATGCCAACAGCTCGCCCAGGGTCGCGTAAGTGTAGGTATAGGCGCTCCCTGCCACCGGGATGGCTGAAGCGAACTCGGCATAGCACATGATGGCCAGCGCGCAGGTGATGGCCGCCAGCACGAAGGACAAGGTCACGGCCGGTCCGGCAAAGCTGCCGGCAGCCTTCGCTCCCACGGAGAAGATCCCGGCACCGACGGCAACCGCCACGCCGAGGATCATCAGGTCGAAGGTGCTCAGGGTGCGTTTAAGCTCCCGCCCTGGCTCGTGCGAATCCGCCATGGACTGTTCGATTGACTTGGTCCGAAAGAGGCTCATGGGACCAGTATTCTCAGGATGGCCTGTTACGGGTAGCTTTTATTTGCCGAGGGGACGTACAGGCCGCCGATCGGGCGCTACCGCCAGGCCAGGCCACCGCCGAAGGGAAACCGCGGGCCACCGCTTTTGCCCTTGCTCGCCGATCGGATCCCTGCTGCTTACGCTCCCAGACAGATCGCCGTCATCCGTTCTCGTGTGCGGAATCAGAGGGAGGCATCGCGTGTCTTGGATTCGGCCGGCCCATCCGCACGTAGGCTCGATTCATGGAGAAGAGTCGCATCGTCGAGCTGGAAGGGCAGACCTCGATCAACGACTTGCTGGACGAGCCGGTCGGAACTACTCACATCCAGCTGGCCCTGCCCATCTACGTCCAGCATCGCCCGGGATGCATCCGGCGTCTGTCCTAAAGACGAAGCCAGCAGGGCTGCTCTCATTTAGGAAGTTATTGCTTCGCAACATCGGAACTCTCGCGCGCCAGCCAGCTCAGGGTTAGCCTGAGACAAACGTTGCCACGAAGAAGGGTAAACGCGCGTGAGTAAGCACCCGGGGAACCGGTTCTCTTTGGTGGCGGTACTCGGGCTCCTTGGAGTTGTCTCCGCCTGCGGTAGTGAAAGTGGTGGGGGTCAGGCGTTGCCGGAATTCTCATCGCTGGAGGACACGTATCAGGCAGTCGATGCGGTGCTGGGCTGCGGGGATGATGTGGGTGACCCGCCGACCAAGCACCCGCTGTCGGGTGGGCCTACCGGTGAATCGGTGTTGTGTACAGAGACGGTTGAAGTTCTCTGGTTCGACAGCCAGGAGGCCTACGACAACGTGTACGAATTGTATGGCGCCGCGGCTGGTAACCCCGGGTCTGTCTACCTTGTGGAGGGCCACAACTGGTTTGTCGCCGATGTCGCGGAAGTTGCGATTGGCGTAGAAGATCCGAAAAGAAATACGAATCTGGAAGCCCTCGCCGAGAATCTCGGCGCCCAGTACGCGGTGAAGCGGTAATACACGCAGACAGGAACATGATGCGCACTTTGACCAAACTGGCATTCGGTGCTGCGGTACTCCTGGCGCTTGTAAGCTGCACCAGCGGACCAAGCTCGGCTCCATCCGATTCGAAAGTCGCTGCAGATCTGATCGACGCCCCCGCCGGCGATTCCAAGAATCTGGCCGTCCAGTCATCTAACAAGCAGTTACTGGCTGAAGAGGGCGACTTCAAGTTCTACTCGTTGGTGCCAGTGCCGGGCAGCCCCGAGAGCAGCGGCGGCAGCCTGTGCGTCGTCATCCAGAAGGGGACGCACGAAGCCTCTGGATGCAGCGGGCCCACCCCCTACATCGGCTGGGAGGAACCGGGAGCTGCCAACCTGCTGGAGGCGAAGCTCGTATTCAATGGCTACAACGCCGGGAAGGAACTGGCCGAAGGCTGGCGCCACCTGCACCCCAACCTGCTGGTCCGAGGCCAGAATGATCCGCAACCCCGGATGGCTGCCCTCGATGCTCCGGCAGAAACAGCCGACACATTGACCGTAGACGCCAAGCATCTATTCGGCGTCAAGGCAGACAGCGCACGGCTGCTGGCCAAGGACGACGATCGTGCGTTCTATGCCGCAATACCGAACGATCCCGATAAAGGCGATATCTGTGTGGTCGTGGAGAACCTGACAGCCGACACAGCATCTGCCGGCTGCGGCGGCGTCCCCAGTGTCGAACTGGAGGCCGCCGGTGTGAAAGCGAAGCTGGTTGTCGATGACTATGACGCCAGCAAGGAGCTGGCGGAAGACTGGCGTCAGCTGCATGAGAACCTGCTGGTGTATCCCTGATCTCGCCCCATAGCCTGAGCTCAACGACAGGAGATAGACATGGAATTCGCCATCATCATTGCGATCCTTCTTGTGGCGTGCATCGCCTGGGTGGTTCTGGGCGCCCGCGCTGACCGCCGACCCGCAAAGGGTGCCCGGGCTCCCGTCAACACTGAGGCAGCCAGCACGGCAGGCTTTGGAGCCACTGCCTATGGAGGAGACGCCGGTGGCGGTGGCGGCGGCGACTGCGGCTGACAGGAACGGAGCAGCCCGCGGTCTTCCTTACGCCGCCGCGCTTCCAAACGGTTGGATTGTGGTGGGCCGCGGCTAGTCGATGAAGGCGGCTTTCGAGCTGTACTCCTGATAGAGCCTGGCCGCATCGCCCAGCGGCAGCTCACCGTACTTCAAGGCGGTCAGCAGCCCGTCGAGCTGCGCGCTAGCCGCTTCTGCCGTTGAGATTTGCTCTGCGCTGTTGCGTGAGTTGGCGAGGCTGGACGCTACTGCAGCGACAAGGGAGAGGATTGAAGCCAGGATACAGATGACCTGCCAGACGATTGATGGGTTGGATAGCGAGAAAATGCCAGCCACGGCTGCGTTAAAACTCTCCTGGCCGAAACCGGGCCCGGCCGTCAACGCGGCGACGACGGCGCTGGCGACGATGCTGACGGTGGTCAACCGGTTACGCCGGGGACGCGCGTGGCGGAGAAAGGCCCTAATGTCATCACGTCGCTCGTCGATTTGCCGGGTCAGGTCCTGGCGGTTCTGTGCGTCATCCATGATGTCCTCGTCCCTGCCGGTAAATCTGCGGCTGCCTTCCGAGAGGTATCGCTGCACGGTATATCAGAATCTGCGGTACGGCCATCCTGTCGGTCTGCCCCGGGCGATATGTTGCCTAGGGTTGGCCGGCTCCATTTCTATACCGACATCTGAGCGGGTTGGTCCCACCAAGCCAGGACGCGAGTGCCGTAGAAGGTGAGCCATTTGGACGGTTCGCCGGGCGGCACATCGACCTCGAACCAGACACGTCCGGGGTGGCGGCGTTCCTGCAGCCACGTCCCGTCGGACCGGCGGGTGGAGCGGATCACTTCCACCGCATCGGCCAGCCGGGGGTCGGGTGCGCCGCCGTCGTGCAGGGTGGATGAGACGAAATAGTCCACGGCGTGCAGCGCACTGTGGACGAATCGGAACGGGTAGGCGAAGTGGGTGGCCCACGGGCCGACGATTTCTCCGGTGGACTTGGTGTAAAGCAGACGGCGTTCCAGCAGGTACTCCTCGCCTGTGTGGCGGGCGGCGCGAAGTTCGTCCGTTCCGCCGGTCGCGGACTCGAAGTACAGCAGCCCTTTCAGCGTGTTGAGGGTGGAGTGGAACGAGGAGCGGGTGGAGCCCTCGACCCACTGGCAGTTCCAACCGCCATCGGGCAATTGATGCTCAAGGAACCAGGCGGCGATTCCGCTGACATCCACTCCGAGCCAGGCGCCGTTGGCCAGCGTGAACGCGTTGATGCAGCAGTCCACTTCGCCGTCCCAGTACGGCAAGTTGTCATACTCCCAGCGGCTGTTGGCGGCGAGCCGTTCGGCGGTGCCGTCGAGCGCGGCCGCGTCGAGGCCCCAATCGCGCAGCGTGTTCAGCGTCCAGGTGGTGGCCGTCCACGGCTGCCCGGCTTCCTCGGCTGCTTCCGGGCCCTGAAAGTCGAAGTCGGCCGGGAAGTAAGCGCCGCCGGCCCACTGGCCGTCGGCGTCCTGATGCGCCAGCAGCTGCGCCCCGAATCCCTCGGTTGCCACACGGGCCCTGGTTGCGATCCACTGCTCGGGCGGCGCGTGGGCGAGGTCCCGTTCGACCTGCCAGCGCAAGGCCGGGTCGGAGTCGAGCATCCAGTCGAGTGGCACCGTTTCGGGGTCCATTGGAACAGGGTAGCGGCCGCTCGGACCGAACAACACCGGCCGTGAGCCGCGGGCGGCAGAAACGGTGGGGAAACCCCAAGGACGACGTCGGCACCCGGCGGGCACCGACGTCGTCCTCTCAAGAGCAAGGCGCTGTCCGGAATCAGCCGCCGACGACTTGCGCGTCGATGAGCACCGGGCCGGTGCCTTGCAGCGCCTTCT
Organism: Actinomycetota bacterium; assembly: GCA_051751385.1. Classification (GTDB taxonomy): domain Bacteria; phylum Actinomycetota; class Actinomycetes; order Actinomycetales; family Micrococcaceae; genus Crystallibacter. The sequence continues at coordinate 21,195 of JBNJKW010000001.1, forward strand.
GGTAGGCTGCATCGAACTCCTCGCGGGTGCTGGTCCGTTCGGCGGGCACGCCGTAGCCCTCGGCGATGGAGACGAAATCGATGCCGCCGAGCTTGAGGCCGGGCACGTCCGGCACACCCATCCGCTGGGCGAAACCGGCGAGGGCGCCGTAGCTGGAGTTGTTGACGATGACGAACACCGTCCGGGTCTGCCGCTGGGCCGCGGTGTACAGCGCGGTGATGCCGTAGTTAGCGGAGCCGTCGCCCACGGTCGCCACGATGGTCTTTCCGGGATCGCCGAGGGACATCCCGACGGCCACCGGCAGGCCGAAGCCCAGCCCGCCCGACGCCGGGAAGTTGTACATGCCCGGGCGGTCGATGGCGATGCGCTCGAGGTAGTCCAGGTCCAGCGTGGTGGTCTCGTTGACGTAGGCGACCGTGTCATTGACATGGGCGTTCAGCACTTCAAGGATTTCGGTGCCGGTCATGCCGTCCGGCGAGGTCTTGGCCGCCGGCAGCTCCCGGGTGCCGGGCTCGCCGCGCCGCTGACCCCGGTCCCTCACGCCCTGGGCCAGGGTCTTCGCCGCGCCGGCCACATCGGCGACGACGGACCGGCCGAACGGCGCGCGGGTCGCCTCGCGCGGGTCCTGGGTCAACTGGATGACCTGGGTCCCGGCCTCGAGGTAGTTGCTCGGCTCCCAGCGGTGATAGCGGAAGACGGCGGCACCGAGGACCAGCACGACGTCGTGACCGGCCAGGCGGTCGCGCACCGACTGGATGCCCGGGACGATGACGCCGTCGAAGTTCGGGTGGGTGGTGGGGAAGGGGCCGCGCGAGGGCGAGGGCGCGACGAAGACGGATGCACCGGTTTTCTCCGCCAGCGACACGACGGCGTCAAACACGCTGGGATCGTCGACGGCGGCGGCGTCCACCTGCGGGCCGACGACAAGTGCGAGCTTTTTCGCGCCGTCGACTGCCGCGATGAGTTCCCGCGCCAAGGCATCGGTGAGGCCGCCGGCGGTGACCACCGAGCGCTCGGTGAGCAGGGCGTCGTCGTCGAGGGCGGGTTCGGCCCAGTCATCAAGCGGCACCGAAACGTAGACCGGCCCGCGCGGCTGGGCGGAGGTCTCGAACACGGCCTGGGAGAGCGTGCGCGGCACGTCCGCGGCGGCGAGCGGCTCGTGCGAGTACTTGACCAGAGGTGCCGGCAGCATCGAGGCGTCAGCACTGGCCAGCATCGTCTCCTGGCCCACGGTGCGGCGGACCTGCTGTCCGGCCAGGATGACCATCGGGATGTGGCCGTAGTGGGCGTTGGTCAGCGCACCCATGGCGTTGCCCGACCCGGAGGCGGCGTGGAGATTCACCAGCGCCGGCTTGCCGGTGGCGCGCGCATAGCCCTCGGCCATGCCCACCACCACCTGCTCGTGCAGTCCGAGGATGAAGTCGAATTCTTCGGTCAGGCCGGCGAGGAATGGGAGCTCGTTGGACCCGGGATTGCCGAAGATGGTGGTCATGCCGTGCGCACGGAACATGTCCAGGGTCGTCTCCAGTACCGTCTTCTTGATGCTCGCCACTGGTCTGCCTTCCTTGTATTTTCGTTGTCTGCGGTTAATGCGTCGATGGGCCGGGGCGGCCCGGCTCTTGCCAAAGTTCTTGGGAAAGATGGAGGGCAGCGGCCTCACGGACAGACGCTGCAGCTTTGGCCAGGCCAGCCTGCTCCTCGGGGGACCCCTGCCAATCGATCACCTTGACCCTGCCGGAGCTCATCATGACCGGCAGAGCGATGAAGGCTTCCTCCAGCCCTTGGACTCCGGCCGTCGATGCGGCTGCGGGAAATGTTTCACCGCGGGCCATCATGCCGATCATCCGGACCACACCGAGTGGGGTGGTCCAGCCCGAACTCCGGCCCGGTTCCAGCGCAGACCAGCGTTGGAACCAGCCATCGATGTCCTCGCGGATGTGTTCCTGTTGGGAGGCGGTCAGGGGAACCGGTGCGCCGTCGACCGTCACGGAACTGAAGCACGGCACCTGTCCCGTGCCATGTTCGCCCAGGACCTGGGCGCCGACCCGATGCGGTTCTATTCCGAGTTCCCTTGCGACTGCGGCCTGGAACCGCACCGAGTCGTTGATGCTGTAGCCCAGGATCCGGTCCGGGCTGATGTCGCTGATCTGGTGCAGGCACTCGGCAAGGACGTCGACGGGGTTGGATAGCAGCACGACTATGCCGTCGTTGCCAGACAGCTCCTCAATCGTCGGGGCCAGCAGCCCGAGCAACCGCAGATTCGCGGCCAAGAAGTCGCGCCGGTCCCTGCCTGGCACCTCCGGGGCAGACGCGGCCACGATGACCACGTCAACTTCGTCCCAGGAGTCAGTAGCTGCTGGATCAACAACGCTCAATCGGGGTGTCCTGGCACCGGCCAGGATCTGGGCCTCGGAAATGTCGATGGCATGGGCACGCGCTACGTTCTCTTTCACATCGACCAGATGGATCGTGTTGCCCACACCGGCCAGCGCGAGTTGGTACACCACGCCCGACCCGATGAGCCCGGCAGCACCGATCACGGCAATGCTGCGGGGCCACGCCTGACCGTCGTCCGGGACGTGCCCGGCACCCGGCGGATCGGTTTCAGCTGTCACTGTCTCGTCTTCCGGTTAGAAGGAACTGCTCGTCGACACCCAGGGTCTTGTGCAGCGTACCCACGTCCTAGCCCGCAAGGGCGACGTCGGCGCTAGGGTGAGCACCGACGTCGCACCTCTTGGGTTGGGGAGGTTACTTCACCTTGTCCTTGAGGAACTCCACGGACCGGCTCCAGGCCAGCTTGGCCGCCTCGGGCCGGTAGTTGCCCTGCGGGTTTTCGTCATTGTGGAAGGCGTGCGGGGCGTCGTAGAAGTAGTAGGTCACTTCCGCGCCGGATTCGCGGCGGATCTGCTCCTCCTGCGCCTTGGCCTTCTCCACCGGGTAGGACGTGTCCTGCTCGCCGTAGTGGCCCTGGATGGCGGCGCGGACACCTTGATAGGACTTGGGGACGGCCTGGCCCACGCCGTAGAAGGGCACGGCGGCGCTGATCCTTTCGCCTTGCTGCGCGGCCAGCGCGAGCACAAATCCGCCGCCCATGCAGAAGCCGATGGCGCCCACGGTGGAACTGGTGACGGCCTCGTGGGCCAGCAGGTAGTCCACGGCGCCGGCCAGCAGGCGCGCGCCTTCCGCTTCGGGCAGTTTGGACATCATCTGCGCCGCTTCCTTGCCGTCGTGGGCGATGCGCCCGCCGAACAGGTCCGGAGCCAGCGCCACGAAGCCTTCGGCCGCCAGGCGGTCAGCCACATCGCGGATGTGGTCCACCAGGCCCCACCACTCCTGGATGACAATGACGCCGGGGCCGGACCCGGACTCCGGCAGGGCCAGATAACCGTGGGCCTCGCCGCCTGCGGACTCGAAGGTGACATTCTGAAAGGTCGGGTTTTCGGCCAAAGTCCTACTCCTGATCGCTCGGGGCATACGGCATCAGTCTAGGGACAGGCGCCGGAGTTGTCTCGCGGCCGACCCCGGCACCTTACGGCGGGGGACCCCGGCTCCCGGTCCGGCCTCAGGCCGCGGTGCTTTCGCGGAAGCCGCCGAGCCGGCCGCCGTGGAAAACCAGGGGGTCGCCGTCGTGGGCCGTCATCTCCAGGACTTTGGCGATGACCAGGACATGGTCGCCGCCGTCGAGCTCCTGCTGAATGGTGCAATCGATCCAGCCCAGGGAGCCGGCGATGTGCGGGGTGCCGTACGCGGAGTGTTTCCATTCGATGGCCGCGAACTTGTCCTCGGCCTTGCCCGCGAGTGCCCGGCAGACCTGCTGCTGTCCGTCGGCGAGCAGATTGACGCTGAACATGGCGGTGCGGCGGATCTTCGGCCAACTGGTGGAGGTGCGGGCGATGCTGAAGGTAACCAGCGCCGGGTCCAGCGAGAGGGCCTGGAATGTTCCCACGATCAAACCGCAGGGTCTGCCGGTGGCCTGATCGGCGGAGCAGATCGCTGCGACGCCGGTGGGGTAGTGGCGCATAACGGCGCGGTATTGATCGGGCTGGATTGCCGGGGTGACGGCCGCGAGGCTCATGACTCTTCCTTAGCTCGTTGGGGCGAGTTCGGCGGGGGCTGTGGTGATGCTGGCATGGACGTCCCGCGCCGCGCGCAGGCCGCTTTCGATGGCGCCGTCAATGAAGCCGGCCCAGATGTTGGCGTAGTCGCTGCTGGCGAAATACAGCACGCCGGTGTTTTCTTGCTGGGCGGTGAGGTACCGGGTCAGCTGGCCCGGCTGCTGGATCAGCCAGGTTTCCTGCGAGTATTGGTCCGCCATCCAGTCGTGGCCGGAGGTTTCCAGGACCTCAAAGTCATTGCGCCACACCTTCAGGGCGCTGCTCACGGACTGGATATCGTTGACGTCGAGCCGCGTGGCGTCGGCGCCGAACGCGACCAGCACGGCGTCGGTCTCGCTGACGAATTCCGTGCGCACCACCGAGAGCGGATGGTGCTGCGAGGAGTAGGCGAAGAACGGCTTGATCGGGCCGCGGACCCGGATCCAGGCTTTGACTCCCTGCGACGCGGTCTTCTCGATGCTCGGCCGGATTTTTCCCTCCGGCAGCGCAGGCGCGACGTCGAGCTGGTGCAGGGTGTTCTGCGGGACCGTGAGGACGACGCGGGATGCCGAGATGCTGCGCCCGGCACCATAGCTGACCAGGGCGGACTCGGCGTCGTGCTCTACGGAGAGGACGGGGGAGTCAAGCCGGATATCGGCGCCCGAGTCGCGGGCGATGGCTTCGACCAGTCCGCGGGTTCCGCCCGCGAGGCGGAAGATGGCCGAGGCCTCGTGCATGAGATGCCAGGAGCCGGCCGCAGCGGCCGTCCAGCGGAGGGCATTGGTATAGGCGCACCGTTCCAGCGGGGCGTTGAAGTGGCCGACCCAGGCCGCTTCGTTGGCATTGCGCTCGTCCACGGAGAGATCCAGCTGGTCGAGCATCTCCTGCAGGTTGAACTGGTCGACTTCCTCGATCCCGTCCGCCGTCAGGGGCATGTCCGGGCGGGGGATCCACTTCATGGTGTCTTCGAGCAGGCGGGTCATGCCCGGATCGATGAGCTGCATGAAGTCCTCGAGGTTGCCGCGGCGCACCTGGCTGCCGGCCAACCAATAGGTTTCCTCGGAGCGGGGACCGCGGGTCACCTCCAGGCCGTAGCGGGTGACCTCGGCCCAGGAATGCGGCTGCGTCCAGTGCAGCCAGGTGCCGCCCATCTCCAGGTCGTGGCCGAGCCGGTGGTCGGTCCAGGTGCGGCCGCCGATCCGGTCCCGGGCCTCCAAGACGACGACGTTCAGGCCCTGGCGCGTTAGTTCACGGGCCGTGATCAGTCCGGCGAATCCGGCGCCGACAACGACGACATCGGTTGTTTCAGTCATAGGGGGTTTCTCCTGCTTCGTCCGTTCGGGGGTCCTGCCGGGGCTGGGCTAGGAGGCGATCGCGACGGCGGCGCCCGCGCGATGCCCGGTGGCCGGATGTCCCGGAAGTGTGTACTGATGCCCGGGGCCGTACAACTTTTCGCGAAGCGTCAACTGCGCGTCGATGGACTCGGGAGCTGCTGCCGCGAGCCCCTGGCGGCGCAGTTCGGGCAGGGCATGCTCGATGAAACGCTTCCAGCTGTCCGGTTTGGTGGCGTAGCTGAGGTTGATGCCGTCCACGTCCGCTTCGTCCCGCCAGCGCCTGATTTCGCTGGCGACAGTACCGGGCGAGCCCACAATGGTGCTTCCGGTGCCGCCGATCCCGAGGAACTCGGCGACGGCGCGCGGTGTCCACTCGCGGTCGGGGTCGGCCTTGGAGAACATGTCCACGATCGACTGCACGCCGCGTGATTTGACGTGCTGCAGCGGCGCGTCCAGATCGGCGGCTGACAGGTCGATGCCGGTCCAGCCGGCGAATCGGGCCAGGGCACCCTCGACGCTGGCGTTGGCGCGGGCCTGTTGGTGCAGGGCCTGGGCCTCTTCATCGGTCGGCGCGACGATGACCGTCAGCAGGACCACCACCTTGATGTCGTAAGGATCGCGGCCGTTTTCGACGGCGGCCTGCCGAATCTTCTCGACGCTGCGGCGGGCTTGTTCCACCGAGACCGCGTTGATGAACACGGCCTCGGCGTGGCGCCCGGCGAAGGCCATTCCACGCGGTGAGGAGCCGGCCTGAAACAGCACGGGAGTTCTTTGCGGGGAAGGTTCGCACAGATGGATGCCCGGGACGGAGAAGTACTTGCCGCTGTGCTCGATGGGGTGGACGCGGGCCGGATCGACGAAGGTGGCGCCCTTTTGGTCACGCACGACGGCGCCGGGTTCCCATGACTGCTCCCACAGCTTGTACAGGACCTCCATATATTCTTCGGCCAGCTCGTAGCGCTCGTCGTGCTCAAGCTGCTGCGACATTCCCACGTTGCGGGCCGCGGACTCCGAATACGAAGTGACGATATTCCAGCCCACGCGTCCGCCGGTCAGATGGTCCAGCGTGCTGAAGCGCCGCGCCATCAGGTACGGCGGCTCGTAGGTCAGCGAGGACGTGACGCCGAAGGTGAGCCTCTCGGTCACGGCCGCCATCCCGCTGATCAGCAGCATCGGATCGTTGACGGGGAACTGTGCGGCATCGCGCAGCGCCGCGTCCGGCCGGCCTTCGTAGACGTCGTGGTAGCCGATGGTGTCGGCGAGGAAGATCCCGTCGAACCCGGCGGCTTCGAGCATCCGGGCAAGGTCCTTCCAGTACGCCAAGTCCTTGTAGCGGTGACCTTGGTCCGCCTCGTGGCGCCACGAGCCCGCGGTCAGATGAGCCGGGGAGTTGGTATCGAAGGCGAAGAGGCTCAGGGGTTGGTCTTTCATAGCAGCGACACTTCCTTGCACCGTTGGAAAGAGGAGAGCTGTGTGTTCAATTTCTGAACGTGACGTTCAATTTAGCGAGGTGTGGCGGTAGTGTCAATGGTGTTGGCTCATGTTTATCTGCGAGAACGGGCGACCACAATGTTCGATAATTGAACGCGACGTGCCTTTTCCGGGCATAGGGTAGTAGTGCCCGCCACAACACGGGCCCGCACGGCCGAGAGGAATACAGGACTATGCCGGAGACAGACTCGAACGCAGAGGCGCCGGACCTCACGAATAAGTCCGTCGTCAAAGCCATGGCGCTGCTGCGCGAGCTGGGCCGCCACCCCCAGGGGATCACTGTCACCGAACTGGCGCAGAACGTAGGCCTGTCGCGTCCCACGGCCTTCCGCCTGCTGTTGAGCATGGAGCAGGTCGGGTTCGTCGACCGGTCCGACAACAACTACACGCTCGGCTGGGAAATGGCGCGGCTCGGGCGGCTCGCCGACCCGACGGCTGGCGTGGGCGCGAAGGTCCAGCCGATCCTTGAACGGTTCGCCCAGGAGATCAACGAAACCGTCACCTTCGCACTGAACAAAAGCGCCACGGAGTACGACCTCATAGCCGAGGCCTCAGCGTCGAGGATACTCAGTGTTTCGCAGCTGTATGTGCATCGCCAATACCCGCTGTATGCGAGTGCGACGGGCAAAATCCTCCTAGCTGATCTGGACGACGAGAAGATCATCCAACTGCTGCCCGAAACACTGACCCCGATCACTCGGCGGACCATCACCGACCGCGGTGTCCTGCTGCAGGAGATCCACGAGGTCCGGCGGAACGGGTATTCCGTGCTAGACAACGAACTCGAGGAAGGCCTATTTGCCGTGGCCGTCGCCGTCCGGGATGCCGATAGATTCCTGCTCGGCGGACTGACGGCGACGGGGCCGGACCAGCGGCTGAAGTCCGGCCGCTTGCCCAGCATCGTGGAGCATCTGCACATCACCGCCGAGAAAATCGCCAAGGCCCTCGGCTAACCGCCACCATGTGCTGCGGCACCCCTACCCTCGGGCGCGGATGCGATGTAGGCCCTGGGGGCATAGCCAGACAGCGCCCCCAAGCGGAGAATCTGTGTATGGAAACGCCACAGAGAATCTTGCTCGTCCTGCCGATCGCCGCCGGACTGGCGCTGGGCGTCTCAGCCTGTAATGACACCGGAGACGACGTATCGCAGCCTGACCAAGACCAGACTCAGTCGACCGAGACCGCTACAGCGGGGCAGGGGGCCAGCGGCACACCCAGCACTGGCGGGACCGGATCCGCGCTGGCTGGTGAGCGCAACGCCCAGGCCGCCGTCGAAACCGCAGTGGCGGCCGTCCGCGGCAGTTCCGCGGTCGAACTCGACTTCAGCGACCGTCACCAGGCCTGGGAAGTGGACGTGTTCGACGTAGATAGTGAACTCGAGGTGGAAGTCTCGCCGGACGGAAGCCAGGTGCTCGAGCAGCGGGAATCAGGCGGCGTCGAGGCCGAGGAGGCACGGGAGCTGGCGGAGGCTCAGGTATCCATGGCCGAAGCCCTTGCCACCGCAGCGCAAATCGAAGCGGGCAACGTGGACCGGGTGACGCTGAAGGATGAAGACGGCACACCCGTATGGGAGATTGAGGTCGACAGTCCCGACGGCTCCAGCACCGAAGTGCTGGTCGACGCCACGACGGGTGAGCAGATCCCCTGAGGCAACTGGCAGCGCCAGATCCTAGCCGGTTCCGTGCTCGACGTCGGCGGCGAGGTTCGCCAGCGACGAGGCCAGCCCGGCTTCATGATCGGCAGGGGTAATGCCCGGCGGAACATCGGTGGCGGCAACGCTCACCAGTGTTCCCTCCGGGCGCGGCTGCAGTTCCCACGTCATGGTCATCGTTCCGGCGAAGCCGGCGTCGTCGGACATGAACCTGACCTGCTGCACGATTTTCTCGTCCGGGACCAGGTCAACGAATTCGACGTTGGTGACGTCAGTCGTCTCGGAGGTCTTGCCGTGGCCGGAGGCTTCCAGATAGGTCAGGACCATGCGGAAACCACCGCCGACGCCCGGGGTGAAGTGCTCCACGCGGGCCACCATGCCCTCCGGAGGCAGCCACCTTTCGAGGCTTTCGGGGTCGGTTAGGGCCGCGTAGATCGTCGACGGCGGCGCGCTGATCAGCAGGCTTCCCCGATCGACCCGATTAATGTTCTCATCCATGATCCCGCCTTCGCTGGATGTTCCGGATTCGACGGTAACAGACCGTTCGCAGGTCTTCACGAGGCAAATCCGCGGAAGCATCCGGGGCGACGGCCTTGGGCCCACGGCAGGCGGCAGAGGCCGGAAGCCGACGCGCCGCCGTCGCGCGCTGCAGTAAGTGTTTCAGGGCAGCCATTCCAATGCAGGTGGTCACGTTTTATCATGGGCAGTTACGGCGACGAGCCGACCGGGGACTGCTGAAATCCAGCCCGTGTTCCGACGGCGGAGGAGCGTGAGGCAATGGAGCCGCATGAGGTGAAGGTCAACGGTGTGCCGCGGGTGTTGGCCGCCGGTCCGCAGGTCAGCTTGCTTGACTGGCTGCGCGGCCAGGGTCTGACCGGGGCCAAGGAAGGCTGCGCGGAAGGGGAATGCGGCGCCTGCGCGGTCTTGGTGGCGCGCGCCGACGGGCGGGACCGCACGCGCTGGACCGCCGTCAATTCCTGCCTGCCGGCGGCGCTGGCCTTCGACGGCGGGGAAGTCGTCACGGCCGAAGGGCTCGGACGCGCTCCGGGCGTCTGCAGCACCGAGGAGCTCCACCCGGTCCAGCGCGAACTGGCGGACCGTGGCGGCTCCCAGTGCGGCTACTGCACGCCTGGCTTTGTCTGCGCCATGGCGGCCGAGTACTACCGTCCAGAACGGCGGCCCGCCGCTGCCGGCGAGCCGGAGCCCCACCACGGCCCCAACGGGTTCGACCTGCATGCGCTGAGCGGAAACCTGTGCCGCTGCACCGGCTACCGGCCCATCCGCGACGCCGCATATGCGCTCGATGCGCCGGCGGACGGGGATCCGCTGGCCGTCCGCCGGGAGGCGCCGGCACCGGCCATCCGGCCGACCCGTTTCGTCTCCGATGGGGCGGAATTTATCCGTCCGGGAACGTTGCAGGAGCTCCTGGACCGGTTGGCGCAGGATCCCGACGCCGTCCTGGTGGCGGGTGCTACCGACGTCGGGGTTGAGCGGAACCTGCGGCACAGCCGCCCGCGATTGGTCCTGGCCATTGACCAGCTCCAGGAGCTGCGCGGCCTGGTCGTGGGGGCCCACTACGTGGACATCGGGGCTGCCCTCACGCTCACCGAAGTGGAGCAGGGACTGGGCGGGCGGGTGCCGCTGCTGAGCAAACTTTTCCCGCAGTTCGCTTCCCGGCTGATCCGTAACAGTGCCACGCTCGGGGGAAACCTCGGGACCGGATCTCCCATCGGCGATGCCGCGCCGGTCCTGCTGGCCCTCGACGCCACCCTCGTGCTGACCTCAAGACGCGGCGAACGGTCAGTGGCGCTCGCCGACTACTTCACCGGTTACCGCCGGAGCGTCCGGGAACCGGACGAGGTCATCCGCGTAGTTCGGGTGCCGTTGCCGCTGGCCCCGAGCACCGCCTTCCACAAGGTGACCAAGCGGCGCTTCGACGATATCTCCTCCGTGGCGGTCGCCTTCGCGGCCCGGTTCGACGGCGCCGTGCTGACCGATCTGAGGATTGGACTGGGCGGCGTGGCCGCGACGCCGCTGCGAGCCAGGGCCACCGAGGACGCGCTGACCGGCACGGAACTGACAGCGGAGAGCGCGGTGGAAGCTGCCGGCATCATGGCAGGCGAAGGCACTCCGATGGACGACCACCGGGCCAGCGCCCGCTACCGCACCGCGATGCTGGAGCAGGCGATGCTGCGCTTCTACACTGACAGCGCACCGGAACTGGAGGTGATCCGGTGAATTCGCTTGCCGACCGGCCTGTCAATCCCGCCGTGGGACAGACGGTGTCGCACGAAAGCGCGGCGCTGCATGTGACCGGGACCGCCCTGTACACGGACGATCTGGTCCACCGCATGCGCGGATGCCTGCATGCCTGGCCCGTGCAGGCACCGCACGCCCACGCCTACGTGACGGCGCTGCGCACAGAGCCGGCGTCGGCAATTCCGGGTGTGGTCCGCGTCCTGACGGCCGCGGACGTGCCCGGCGTCAACGACGCCGGCGCGAAGGACGACGAACCGCTCTTTCCCCGCGAAGTGATGTACCACGGCCACGCCGTCTGCTGGGTGCTGGGCGAAACCGCCGAGGCCGCGCGGCTGGGGGCAGCGGCCGTGGAGGTCGAGTACGAGGAACTGCCGTCGCTGCTGACCCTCACCGAGGCCATCGACGCTGCCAGTTACCAGGGATACCAGCCGGTGGTTACCCGCGGCGACGCCGAGGCCGGGCTGAAGCGCGCACCGCACCGGTTCAGCGGAACGTTCGAGTTCGGCGGCCAGGAGCACTTTTATCTGGAGACCCACGCCTCGCTGGCCCACGTTGACGAGTCCGGGCAGGTCTTCGTCCAGTCCTCCACCCAGCACCCCTCGGAGACCCAGGAGATCGTCGCCCGCGTGCTGGGGCTGTCCAACAGTGAGGTCACCGTCCAGTGCCTGCGCATGGGCGGCGGGTTCGGCGGCAAGGAAATGCAGCCGCACGGGCTGGCTGCCGTCGCCGCGCTCGGCGCCGTGCTCACCGGGCGGCCGGTCCGGCTGCGGCTGAACCGCACCCAGGACATCACCCTGACCGGCAAGCGGCATCCGATGCATGCTAGCTGGGAGGTGGGGTTCGACGACGACGGGCTCCTCCTCGCGCTGCGCGCCACCCTCACGTCCGACGGCGGGTGGAGCCTGGATCTGTCCGAGCCCGTCCTGGCCCGCGCCCTCTGCCACATCGACAACGCCTACTTCATCCCCGACGTCGAGATCCTCGGCCGGATCGCCAAGACCAACAAGACCTCGCAGACGGCGTTCCGTGGGTTCGGCGGGCCGCAGGGGATGCTGGTCATCGAGGACATCCTGGGCCGCTGCGCCCCGGCACTGGGCATCGAACAGGCCGAGCTGCGCCGCCGCAACTTCTACGCACCGGGCCAGAGCACGCCCTACGGCCAGCCCGTCCGGCACGCCGAACGGCTGCACGACATCTGGGCCCAGCTGTCTCTGCGGGCCGACGTCGAGCGGCGCCGGGCCGCGGTGGAGGCGTTCAACGCCACCCACCAGCACAGCAAACGCGGGCTGGCGATGACGCCGGTGAAGTTCGGCATCTCCTTCAACTTCACCGCCTTCAACCAGGCCGGAGCCCTGGTGCACGTCTACAAGGACGGTTCGGTGCTGGTCAACCACGGCGGCACGGAGATGGGCCAGGGCCTGCACACCAAGATGCGCCAGGTGGCCGCCACCGCCCTGGGCGTGCCGCTGGACTTCGTGCGACTGGCCCCGACGCGGACGGACAAGGTGCCCAACACGTCGGCCACGGCGGCGAGTTCGGGCGCCGATCTCAACGGCGGGGCGGTGAAGCACGCCTGCGAGCAGATCCGCGAGCAACTGGCCGAAGTCGCGGCACGCAAGCTGGACACCCAGCCCTACAACGTGCGCTTCGTCGACGGCCGCGTGACCAGCCTGGGTTCAACCGAGAGCCTGTCCTTTGCCGAGCTGGTGCACACGGCCTACTTCCAGCGCACACCGCTCTTCGCCGCAGGCTTCTACCGGACCGAGGGCATCCATTGGGACGCCGCCAACATGCAGGGGGAGCCCTTTAAGTACTTCTCCTACGGCGCCGCGGTCTCCGAGGTGGAGGTGGACGGCTTCACCGGCGCCTACCGGTTCCTGCGCACCGACATAGTGCACGACGTCGGCGACAGCCTGTCCCCGCTGATCGACCTGGGCCAGATCGAAGGCGGCTTCGTCCAGGGCACCGGCTGGCTCACCCTGGAGGAACTGCGCTGGGACACGTCCGCCGGGCCCAACCGTGGCCGGCTGGAAACGCAGGCGGCCAGCACCTACAAGATCCCCAGCTTCTCCGAGATGCCCGAGGAGTTCAACGTCCACCTGTACGAGCGGGCCACCGAAAGCGGTGTGGTGTACGGGTCCAAGGCGGTGGGGGAGCCGCCGTTGATGCTTGCCTTCAGCGTGCGCGAAGCCCTGCGCGCTGCCGCTGCCGCCTTCGGGCCGGCCGGCCGTCCGCTCGAACTGCCCAGCCCGGCGACGCCGGAAACCGTGTTTTGGGCTGTCCAGGACGCCCGGGCTGCCGCCGGCCGGCGCGCAGTACCCGCGACGACGCCGGCCGCATCGGGAGCGGGCTGATGATGGACTGGCTCGCTGCAGCGCAGAATCTGCGCGACGACGGACGCCCCGGCGTGCTCGCCACAGTGGTCTCCGTGCGGGGCCATGCGCCCCGGGAAGCCGGCGCCAAGATGGTCATCGCCGCCGACGGCCTGTGGGACAGCATCGGCGGCGGCAACCTTGAGGCCGAGGTGATCGACCGTGCCCGCCGCATGATCGACGAGGCGTCCGGCGCGCCCGAAACCCTGACGTTTGCGCTCAACGAGCACGCGGCCAACCAGCACGGACGCCAGTGCTGCGGCGGCGAGGTGCAGGTCCTCCTGGAGCCGCTGCGCAATGCTCCAGTAGTGGCGATCTTCGGCGTCGGGCACGTGGGGTTCGAGTTGGCCCGGATCCTCTCCCGGCTGCGCCTGCGCCTGCACCTGATCGACAGCCGGGCCGGGCAGCTCGATCCGCTCCGGCTGGCCGACGTGACCGCCGGCAGCGCCACGGTCACGGTCCACCACACGCCGGCACCGGAGACGGCGCTGCAGGCGTTGCCGGCCGGTTCGCATGTCTACATCATGACGCACGACCACGCCGAGGATTTCCTGCTCTGCGACGCCGCGCTGCGCCGCGGCAGCCTGGACGTTGGCCTGATCGGCTCGGCGGCTAAGTGGGCTCGGTTCCGGCAGCGGCTGCGCGCGGAGGGGCATGAAGACGTCGACTCCATCCGCTGCCCGATTGGCCTGCCCGGCATCGGCGGCAAGGCCCCGGCAGCCATCGCCGTCGCGGTCGCCGCGGAGCTGCTCGGCAGGCTGGGCGGCGCGGTGTCGGAAACCTCCGGAGCCGCCGCCCGCGGGGACAGGGTTAATCGGTCACGGCACGGTTAATCGGTGAGGGCAGCGTCCATGGACGGTGCCCTGGCGGAAATAAGCTGCCCTCGACGACTTGCCCAGCACGGTCCTTGGGGCTTCGTCGTCCAGCAGCCGGCGATGCAGTTGGCGCCGCATTCCGGAGCGAAACGTTCAGGACGGTGCGGCGAAGCCCAGCTTCTTGTCGATCACGTTCTCCAGCGGCTGCTGCCGGACGTAGCGGCCGAAGTTCTCCGCGAACTGGCCGGCGAGCTGCGGCAGCCAGCCCCGGGCATCGCCGCTCAGGTGCGGGGAGATGATCACGTTGTCCATCGCCCACAACGGGTGGTCGGCCGGCAGCGGCTCGACTTCGAACACGTCCAGGGCAGCTCCTGCGACGGCTCCGGTCTGCAGCGCCTCCACCAACGCCTCAGTGTCCACGCAGGCACCGCGGCCCACGTTGATCAGGCGGGCGGTGGGCTTCATGGCCTCCAGCACGGGCGCGTCGACCAGATGCCGGGTCTGCTCGGTCAGCGGTGCAACCACCACCACCCAGTCAAAATCATCGACGACGGCGGCCAGCTCCGACGACGCGTAGACCTCGCCGAAATCCGCATCACCGCTGCGTGCCATGCGTCCGGCCCCGGCGACGCGCAGGCCCACGGCCTTGAGGACTCGGGCGATTTCGCGGCCGATGGCTCCGGTGCCGACGATCAGCGCACGGCTGGATTCCAGCCGCTCGGTCTCCCTATGCTGCCAGGTCCGCTCCCGCTGCAGGGACAGCAGGCCGGGCAGGTTCTTGGCGAAGGCCAGCATCCCGGTGAGTACGAATTCGGCCATCGGGCGGTCGAAGATGCCGCGGGCATTCGTCACCACCACGCCGGATTCCCGCAAGTCCTCAAACAGGAGCTTGTCCACGCCGGCGGCGGCCACGTGGATCCACTCCAGCGAGCTGGCGGCATGCCAGGCATCCTCCAGCGCGGAGGAGAAGAAGTCCCAGAGCAACAGCACCTGCGCCCCGTCGAGCGCCTCGGCCAGTTGGTCTGCGGTGGCATACCGTACCTCGGCGGCAGCCTCCACGTCCGCCATGCCCGGCGGGAGGTTTTCCTTGTACAGAACGGCGACGACGGGTTTGTTGCCGCGAGCCATCCATCCCCCTTTCGTGTCGGCCACCCTTTGGGCGGCGGCTGTACCCATCCTAAAGGGAACGCGTCGAGCAGCCCGGGCTGGTTCCGTTCGTCCATCGAGCGGGTGCTGCCGTTCGACGTTTGCGCGCCTGGGTTTGGGTATCCATCGACTTTCGATAGATAATTACCGGGAACCGATGCCCACATGAAAGGCCGCGGCCGGAAGCACGGCGGCCTGCTGAAAGGACACTTGCATGAACCACCTCGGAACCATCCTCTTGGCCGCGCTCGGAGTTGCGGTGGGCGCAGCGGCCATCGTGTATGGGGAAGGTGACGACTCGCCGGGGCTCCAGGGAATCGGCGTGCTGATCATCCTTGGCGTCTTCGTCCTCTGTGTCCGGGCTATCCGGAAGCGCCGCAGCCGGTCCAGCTAGAAGGCTGGACGATGGAACTCCTCCATCGAATCATGGACGCACAACCGACTGCTTCCCCTGAGGCAGCGGATGGGATGAGCTACGGGATGTGCGGCCGTTGCCAGACGACGCGGTCGAGGCGATGCTTGGTGCCCGGCTGGCGGAGATCGCCTGGGCCTAGGAGCTCACGCCCGGGGGTTGGCGCCTGGACTTCAAGTCGCCGAGTTGGCCGTCCACCTTTGCGTCAGCTTCCAGCCACTCAAAAGCCGCTTGTACCTGGGGCGAGTCCGGATCCGACCAGGCGATTTCATTCCGGGCAGCGGCCTCGGCTTCGATCCGGCGGGTCTCCCGCTCGGCCTCCCGGGCGGCTGACTGAATATCGGTCGCGCTGCCGGCTGCCGTCGACGCGGCCTGCTGCATGCCGAGCGTGGCTTGGGCCACGCTGTGGCGGGCTTGCAGGGTCTGGAACTGCATCCGGCTTTCGTCGATCCGAATAGACAACCGGCCCAGCTCGCCGTTCAGTTGGCGCCACTGATCGACCATGCGCTCATACTGGCGGGCGAGCGCTTGCACCCGCTTGGACGCGGTGATGCTGCGGTGCAAGGCCTCGCGGGCACCGTCGTCGTCGCCCCTGGCCACGCACTCTTCGGCGTAGCGGTCGCAGTAGGCCTGCTCTGCCTTGGCCTCGTCCAACAGCAACTCGATCCGCCGACAGTCAGCGGCGATGTCGGCAACGCTGCGGCGGGCTTGGTCCACTGCGTCGACCTGTTGTTGCTGGCTGGCCGCGATGGTGGCCAGAGGGTCCACCGGTGCCTCTTTGGCCGTGCGGTTGGCACGGATAATGCGTCCGATGCGGCGTTTAATGGACACATTAGCTCCTGGTGGGGTTGGGCCGGCGCTGCGCCGGGGCGGACCTGCGGCGCGGCTGGACGTTCGGCCAACCGCGTGGTGGGACAGCGGGGCCGTACCTGCCGTGGCTGTCAGGGGTGCCGCGGTAGGCCGAAGACCATGCGTGCAACGCCTCGATCTCGCGGGACAAGTGCCTGCCGGCCAGTTCCAACTGTGCGGCGTCCGCGGAGTAACCGGCTTCCATCAAATGCTGCCGCAGTTCGCCGGAGAGCCGGTTCAGCTGTTCCCCTCGGCCGGCCAGACTGGCGGCCAGCGAGCGCTTCACTCCCGGCTCCGGCTCCCCTTCGGCCAGCTTCAGCTGATCATCCAGTGACCGGGACGCGGCCTGCAGTCGGTCCGCTACCAGCGGCAGTTCGCCGACGGGGCGGCCCTCCGCGAACGCGGCCGTCAGTGCACGTCGCGTCGCTTCGGCCGAGCGCTGCAGGGCGAGCCGTTGCCGCGCAAGGCGGCGACCGGCGTCGTCCTTGGTATAGCTGCGCACGGTCAGGGTCCCCGAACGCAAGCCATTCCGGAGCCTTTGCGAGCGGCGGATCCGGCGGATCACCAGCCACAAACCCACAGCGGCAGCAGTGCCGATGCACAGCATGGTGATGCCGGTGAACAAGAGGATCTGCAGGACCATTTCGGCCAGGAAGGATTCGGAACTGGCGGCTGGGGTCAAGGGCATGCCTTAAGTTTGCCCCCGGATACCCGGTTCCTGCCAGTGGGAGGGAAATTCGTCGGCAAAACAGGAAAGCGCCGACACAACAATGGAGCCGGTTCCCGTGCGGGAACCGGCTCCATTGGAAAGACTAGTGCGGCGTTGCCGCTGCCGTCTTAGAGGCCGCGGATGTTAGCAGCCTGCAGGCCCTTGGGGCCCTGCACGGTTTCGAATTCAACCTTCTGGTCTTCACGCAGTTCGCGGTATCCGCCACTGTTCTCGATGGCCGAGTAGTGAGCGAAGACGTCGGCCGAGCCGTCGTCCGGAGCGATGAAGCCGAAGCCCTTTTCAGAGTTAAACCACTTGACGGTTCCAGTTGCCATTTTTTGTACTCCTCCGAGTAATTCACGATCCGCGGACTTCACGAATCGCTTGCAGCGGTGTTTTCGTCCGCCGTTCAGAGAAGCACAAGTCCTTCGGTGAAGGACCTGTTGCTCAAAATCAAATGCGCAACACAACAACTACAAAATTCACTGTACAGGATAGCGGCCGGGATACCGAATGGCATTACCACGGCACCCTCTGTTCAGGACTCGTTCAGATTGCTACCGTAAAGTGATCTTCATCTACGGGGCGCTCGCCCTACTCCACGGCTGGGAAGCCGGACCCGATCCACTGAAGGCTGCATGAGCATATCTGTATCTCCCCCGACGACTTCTACCCGTAGCAAGCGCGGTTCTTCCGCCGCCAGCGGCTACTCCCAGCTGTTGAGTACGGTGCGGGATGCAGGTCTGCTGCGAAAGCGCAGGGGGTTTTACATCAGCCTCTTTGTCGCGCTGGCGCTGGGGCTGGCCGGCGCGGTCACCGGATTCGTACTGCTCGGCGACAGCTGGTTCCAGCTGTTGATTGCCGGCGCACTGGGCATCCTGTTCACGCAGCTGGCGTTCCTGGCCCATGAGGCGGCCCACCGGCAGGTCTTCGAAACCGGTCCGGCCAACGATCGTGCCGGCAGGTTCTTGGCCAACGCTGTGGTGGGAATCAGTTACCAGTGGTGGATGAACAAACACAGCCGCCACCATGGCAACCCGAACACCATTGGTAAAGATCCTGACATCGAACAGGACACCATTTCCTTCCTGCCGGAGCAGGCGGCCGAGCGCAAGGGCCTGATGGCCTGGTTCACCCGCCGACAGGGTTACCTTTTCTTCCCGCTGCTGATGCTCGAGGGCCTCAACCTGCACGCCACATCGATCAAATCGTTGTTTGCCCGCGGTCACGTCAAGGGCCGCAAGCGAGAACTGTCCATCCTCTTCGCCCGGCTGTCGCTGTACATTGCCGCGATCTTCATCTTCCTGCCCACCGGCATGGCGTTCGCCTTCATCGGGGTCCAGCTGGCCGTCTTCGGCGTCTATATGGGTGCGTCCTTCGCGCCGAACCACAAGGGCATGCCGTTGATCCCCAAGGATTCCAAGGTGGACTTCCTCAGCCGACAGGTCCTGACCAGCCGCAACATCATCGGCCGCACCCGGCTGGGAAGCGGCTCCATCAACGCCTTCATGGGCGGGCTGAACTACCAGGTGGAGCACCACCTCTTCCCCAGCATGCCCCGGCCCAATCTGGCCAAGGCCGCCGAGATCGTGCGCGAATACTGCGCCACCCACAAGATTCCCTACACGGAAACGTCGCTGCCGAAGTCCTACGGGATTGTGGTCCAGTACCTGAACAAGGTGGGACTCTCCGCCCGGGACCCGTTCGACTGCCCGATGGTGGCCGAGTACCGCCGGCTCTAGCGCTCAGCCTCTAGCGCCCAGCAGTTTCTCCCGGTTGCCGGTGTCCCATGCGGACACCGGCAACCGTCGTTTCTAGAGCTGGGTGAAAGCGGCCGTGGCCGGATCGGCGCCCACGCGGCCGCCGGCGTCGAGCCCCGTCATGGCAGCCAGGTCCTCCGCATCAAGCGTGAGCCGTGCTGCGGCCAGGTTTTTCGCCATCCGGTTCGGATTGGCGGACTTGGGGATCGCAATGTTGCCGTTCGCCAGATGCCAGGCGAGCACCACCTGGGCCGGGGTCGCCAGATACTTTGCCGCGATGGAGGTGACCGTCCGGCTCTCCAAATCGGCGCCTTGACCCAGAGGGCTGTAGGCTTCGACGGCGATGCCGTGCCGGCGGCTGAGCGCCGCCACTTCACGCTGCTGGAAGGTCGGGTGGATCTCGATCTGGTTGACCGCCGGCACCGTGCCTCCGGCGGCCAGCAGGGTCTCCAGGTGCTCGGCCAGGAAGTTGGAGACACCGATGGCCCGGCTGAGGCCCTCGGTGTAGATCTCTTCGAGCGCCCGCCACGCCTGCACGTACAGGTTCTGCGAGGGCACCGGCCAGTGGATCAAATACAGGTCCACGAAGTCTAAGTCGAGTTCGCGCAGGCTGTGGTCGAAAGCCCGGCGGGCGTGGGCCTGTTCGCCGTTGCGGAGCTTGGTGGTGATGAACAGATCCTCACGGGCAATTCCGCTGGACTTGATGGCGGCGCCGACGCCGGACTCGTTCCGGTACGCGGCGGCCGTATCGATGTGGCGGTAGCCCGCTTCAAGAGCAGCTTCGACCGCCTGCTGCGTTTCGGCCGGCGGTACCTGGAAAACTCCGAAGCCAAGCTGCGGGATGGCGACGCCGTTATGGAGGTCAATCGTGGGCACAGTGTCCATTCGAGGCTCCTTCGTACCGGGGATGCGGAACTACTCCTTCGGGATTAGCACGCCGAACACGCGCAGTTCGGCCAGGTGCTGTCCGTCCTGGTCGTGGATGGAAATATCCACAATGTTGTTGCGGCCAAAGCGGGTGCGCTCGATTCCGGTGGCGACCAGCCGTGAATTCGCCGCCCCGGGGGCGATGTAGGTGATTTCGGCCTGCCGGGAGACGGATGGTCGGCCCAACGACTCGCACACAAACGCGAAGCACGTGTCGCCCAAGGTGAACAAGTATCCGCCATGCAGAATGTGGTGGCCGTTCAGCATGTAGTCCTGGACGGCCATGGCCATGACCACGCGGCCTTCTTCGGCCTCGAGCACCTCAATGCCAAGGTGCTGCGATGCTTTGTCGGACGCGTAACGGTGGCGGACAAGGTCCTCGACCGTGGCAAATTGCGCGTTGGCGGCGGGGGTGGTCAACGGAGTCCTCCCGGACGTGTCATGGATCATTGGCGTGACCCACGCTACCAACATCGGCCTCGGACAATGCGCCCCGCTGCCGGTTGGAGCCCCGCTGTCGGACATTAGTCCTCGCTGGAGAGAACCTTCCGCCTGGTGCTCAGCAGGTCGACGCCGGGCCGGTAGGCGATGTAGTTTTCAGCGGTGTCCAGCACCTGCACTACATGGGCCCGATCGGCGCCGACCAGACCGATGCCCACCTCCGCCCGCCGGTAGAGGCCTTGCTGGCCGACCTCGGCTACGGAAACATCGAACCGTTTGCGCACCTCGGCGATGATCGGCCGCAGCACGGAGCGTTTTTCCTTCAGCGAATGCACATCGCCCAGGAGCAGGTCGAACTCAATCCAACCGATCCACATGGGCACGAGTCTAGGGCAGGTGGTCCATCGCCTCGCAGGGGTTGGAGTTCGGCTGGGCGCGATGGACCTCCATAGCGAGCCGCTGGATGAGTCCGGACAGCAGGGCGACCTCTTCCTTCGCCAGGCCCGAAAGCAGGCTCTGCTCGGCAGCGGCCACGCGGACCTCGTACGTCGAGAGCGCCCTGCGTCCTTGGCCGGTGGGGATGATCTTCCGCGCGCGCCGGTCGTTGGCCGCGGGAACGCGTTCCACCAGCCGGGCAGCCACGAGTTTGTCCAAGAGGTAGGTGAGCACCGTACGGTCGATGGCCAGATGTGCGCCCAGCGCCTGCTGGTTCGGCGGATCCCGGTGGACGACGGCGGAGAGGACCTGGTAGCCGCGGACCCCCTCGGGGATGCCGGCGACGGCCTCCTCGAACTTGGACTGGTAGCCGCGCAGCACCATGCCCAGGTTCCAGCCGAGATCGCCAGGGATCTGGTCATGCGTCCGGTCGGCGGCCGCTGCGGGTGCTCCTGTCATGCCTCACATCATAACGGGTAACACGAAGTTGCGCAGATAATCTGTTGGCAATATAGTCTGTCCAGCAACATATCTTGTTCAAGGAGTTGACGTGGAGCTTGGCGTGATTGGCATTCTGGGAGCGGGACGGGTGGGCACAGCCGTGGCCCGGCAGGCGCTCAAAGCCGGATACCGGGTGAAGATCGCCACGGCCAAACCGGCGGAGGAGATCGCCTTGCTGGCCGAGATCATCACGCCGGGAGCAGAAGCGGTCGATGCGGCTGAAGCCGCGGCGGCGGACCTCGTCGTCGCGGCCGTTCCTCTGCACAAGTACCGCACGCTGCGTCCGGAACTGTTGGCCGGAAAGATCGTCGTCGACGTGATGAACTACTGGGCGCAGACCGACGGCGTGATTGCCGACTTCGACGACGACGCGCGCGGCAGCAGCGAGGTCATTCAAGAGTTCCTCGCGGGCGCGTACCTGGTGAAATCGCTGAACCACATTGGCTATCGAGAACTTGAAGTGGACGGCCGCGAATCCGGCTCCGCCGAGCGCCGGGCGCTGGCACTAGCCTCGGATGACGACGACGCCAAGGCCAAGGTCACCGGATTCATCGACCGGCTCGGCTACGACCCGATAGATGCCGGCCCGCTGTCGGCCGGCCGCCTCTTCCAGCCCGGGACCGCCATCTTCAACGCCGCCCACACCGCCGAACAGCTCCGAGGCCTCTTGGCCGAGGCCAACGAACCAGCCCGTCCGTGACGACGTCATCGGGCAGAACAGGAAACACCATGGAAATCGGTGCCTACAGCTTCGGCGATACGCAGTTGAACCCGGACGGCTTGCAGCGCGCGACGTCCGAGGCGGTCCGCAATCTCTTCGAGGCGATCGTCCACGCTGATGGGGCCGGTCTGGATTATTTCGGGATCGGCGAACACCACACCACCAGCATGCCCGCGTCCTCACCCGGCGCGATCGTCGCAGCAGCCGCGGCCGCGACGAAGCAGATCAAGCTCGGCAGCGCCGCCAGCATCATTTCCACCGACGACCCCGTCCGCGTCTTCCAGCAGTTCGCCACGGCCGACGCGATCTCCGGCGGCGGCAGGATCGAGATCACCGCGGGCCGCGGTTCGTCGGTCGAAACCTTCCCGCTCTTCGGCTACGACCTGGGCGACTACGACGAACTGTATGCGCAGAAGCTGGATCTGCTGATGACCATCAACAACAGCACCGCGCCCGAAGTGACCTGGAACGGCTCCCGGCGGCCGGCCATCGCGGACCTGGCCGTGGTGCCGCGCCCTGCCTCCGGACGGCTGCCCATCTGGCTGGCCACCGGAGGCAACGCGGGTTCATCGGCCCGGGCCGGACAGCTGGGTCTGCCCGTCTCCTACGGGATCATCGGCGGTGCCCCGCACCGGTTCGCGCCGCTGGCCGAGCTGTACCGGCGCAGCGCTGCCCAGGCCGGCCGTGCGGGGCCGGAGATCAAGGTGTCCGTGGCCGCCCTGGGGCTGGTGGCGCCCACCAAGCAGGAAGCGCTCGACAGGTTTTACCCCGGCTGGCACAACCTCAATGTGGAAATGGGGCGGCTGCGCGGCTGGCCCGCCCCGGACAAGCGCGACTTCCTGGCCCAGGCGGATGCCCCCGGCGCCTACTACGTGGGCGATCCGGATGAAGTGGCCGAACGCATCGTCCATCTGCACGGCCATCTGGGACACATGCGGCACTTCCTCCAGACCGACATCGGCGGGCTGCCGCACGCACACCTGCTCGAATCCATCACTTTGCTGGCCGCCGAGGTAAAGCCCCGGGTCGAACGCCTGCTGTCCCGGAAGTAGGCGCGGCCCGGGCCCCGGCACTGCGCAGTGCCGGCGCCCTGGCCACAGGGGACGTCCTAGTTGGCTACCGTGAAACGCCGGTTTTCATGCTGCGGGTTCTCCAGTTCGTCCAGCACCGCCACGGCGAAGTCCTGCGTGGAGACGCTGTCGCCGGCGGGGGAGTCGGCGCCCAGCTTGTAGGTTCCGGTGCGCTCGCCGGGCGCGATCTGCGGCGCGGGAGCCAGCATGGTCCACTCCAGGCCGGACGCGGAGCGGTACAGTTCCAAAACTTCGGCCATGGTGGTGGCTTCGAGCTTGTAGTCCGCCGGGAAGCCGGGCAGATCCTTCAACTGCACGCCGTCCACCTCGGTGGCGCCGGCGCCGCCCACCACGAACAGCCGCGCCGGAATGAGGGTCTCGGAGATCGCCTCGTGCGCGTCCACGAATGGAGTATGCGGTTCTCCGGTGCGCGACGGCGGGATGGAAAGGACGACGACGTCGTGCTCGCCGGCAATCTGCTTGTAGGTCTTCACATCGGACAGCTCCGCCGCCCGGGCCGCGGCGCCGTCCATCGCGGTGCCGCTGCGCGAAATCGCGGTGACTTGATGGTCGCGGCGCAGTGCCTCTGCGGTGATCTGGCTGCCGACCATGCCGGTGGCGCCGTAGACGGCAATCTTCATCTGGAAGTCCTCTCGTGGGGTGAAGCGGTCGACTGGCACCAGCTATTTTGGCCACGGACCTAAGCTAGGGGGCGTGGACAACGCGGTGGACAGTCAGGCGAACCAAGCGGAGCTGGCGGCAACAGTCGTTTTGCTGCGGGACAGTGCGGACGGACTCGAGGTCCTGATGCTGGAACGGCCCGGCAAGGGAACCTTCGCCGGAGCCTGGGTATTCCCCGGAGGCAAGGTGGACCCGGATGACTATCTGGAAGCCGAAGCGGAAGCCAGCATGCCCGCAGCGGCGGGCAGCGCCGTCGTCAATGACCTTGCCAACCAGCTGGCAGCGGCGAGGACTGCGGGCGTACGCGAGACGTTTGAAGAAACCGGGCTGCGGATCGCCGGGCCGGAGCTGGTGCACCTGTCCAACTGGGTGCCCCGGCACAGCCTGGTCCGCCGCTTCCAAACCTGGTTTTTCGTAGCAGCCGCGCCGGCCGGAGAGGTTCAGCTGAACGACGGCGAGCTGGCCGGCTACGCGTGGCTGTCGCCGCAGGAAGCGCTCCGCCTGCACCAGTCCGGTCACATGCAATTGGTCCCGCCGACCTGGGTCACGCTGCACGAACTGAGCGGTTTCGCCACCGTGGCCGATGCCTTGGATGCAGCTCGCGGGGCGCAACCCTTCGACTTTGAGAGCTACGTGATCGATGATCCGGTCATCGGCCGGTGCATCGTCTGGGCGGGCGACGAGTCCTACCCCGGTCCCGGGCCGGCGGCTTCGCCCGGGAACAGGCACCGGCTCTCCACCGGTTCGCTCCCGTGGCGGTACGAACGGGACCACTAAACCCCTACTCCCGCCGTGGATGCGCGCCTAGACTTGGGGCACCTGCTGCCTGCATAGACCGGGAGACCGCCATGAAGAACGCAAAGATGAAGGCCACCAAGCAAGAGTCCTCTAAGGATCTGAGCGGGGGTCATAGGCTGCGTATTGCCGTGACGGCCGCGGTGCGGGTTGCCTTGCAGGCCGCCGCGCTGAGGGACCTGAAGAAGCGGCCGGCGGCGCTGGTCAAAGGGCCGAAGCCGGCGTGGTTCGCGGCGTCTTTCGTCAATTTCATCGGGCCGGTGGCCTACTTCCTCTTCGGCCGAAAACGCTGAACCTCTAAGCACAATCCGTTGACTATTTCAATCTATCGGCCCCCAACAGCGTCAAACACCGTCTTGTGGTGTCGGCGGGGTAACGATGCCCTAGAGTGTTTGACGTCACTGAGTGGCATCGACCACACTTGAAATAGTGAACGCGTGTTCGGTCAGCGAACAAGCGCGGTCTGTATCCCCGTTCTCCTCGGGGCAGAAGGAGTGGAAATGAAATGTGCGCTGAATAAAGCGCCGCACCGGGATGAGCTGCCATGAGCGCTCCGGCGGTGACAACAGACGGCCAGGGGGCCGCGGCCACCCGGTCGCGCCGGCGTCCGGCGAAGAAGCGGCCGACCAAGCAGTTGCTGGGGTTGGCCGGGATTCTGGCGTTTTTGCTGGTGTGGGAACTGGTGCCGCGGGTGGGGATTGTTGAGGCGCGGTTTTTGCCGCCGGCCTCCGAGGTTATCGCGATGCTGTTCAACGACTTCGGGCTGACCGCGTTTTGGTTGGCGGTGGGCGAAACCATGTTGGCGTGGTTGCTCGGCCTGTTGATGGCCGTGGTGCTGGCGGTGGTGCTTGGTTTCATCATCGGTTCGTCCACCTTCCTGCGGAAGGTGACTAACTCCACGGTGGAGTTCCTGCGCCCGATTCCGTCGGTGGCGCTGATTCCGTTGGCCGTGCTGTTGTTCGGGGTGAAGATCGAGTCTTCGCTGATGCTGATCGTGTACGCGTCGTTCTGGCAGGTCTTCATCCAGGTGCTCTACGGGGTGGCCGATGTGGACAACGTGGCGATGCAGACCGCGAAGTCCTACGGCCTGGGCCGGTTCGCCCGGGTCCGCTACGTGGTGTTCCCCACGGCTTTGCCGTATTTGATGACCGGTGTGCGGTTGGCGGCTGCGGTGGCGCTGATCCTGGCGATCACGGCCGAACTGGTGATCGGTTCTCCGGGCCTGGGCCGGGAAATCGCGCTGGCGCAGTCCGGCGGGGCGATTTCCGGTATGTATGCGCTGGTGTTGGCCACCGGGTTGATCGGTGTGCTGATCAACCTGCTGATGCGCTTCATTGAGCGCAAGACGTTGTCCTGGCACGAATCGATCCGTTCCGAGGTGATCGCATGAAAGTCCTGAAAGGCTTTGCCTACGGGCTGGCGCTGCCACTCATCCTGGTCCTGATCTGGTGGGGCTCCACGCTAGGCACGACGAACTTCTTTGTTCCGACCCCGGCAACGCTGGCGGAGGCGTTTGCGGAGACCTGGTTCGGCGAGCGGATTCTCTCCGACGTGTTGCCCTCGATCGGCCGTCTGCTGATCGGTGTGGTTGCCGCGATCGTGATCGGGATATCCGCCGGCCTGTTGATCGGTTCGGTCAAGTGGCTGCGTGACTTCACCGAGCCGGTGCTGGAGTTCTTCCGGGCGATCCCGCCGCCGGTGCTGATTCCGGTGCTGATGCTGCTGATGGGCATCACCGACTCGATGAAGGTTGTGGTCATCATCTCCGGCTGCATCTGGCCGGTGCTGCTGAACACGATCGAGGGTGTGCGGGCGATTGACTCGGTGCTCTCCGATTCGGCCCACACCTACGGGATCGGCGGGTGGGCCCGGGTGCGTTACCTGGTGCTGCCCTCGGCCGGCCCGCAGATCATGGCTGGTGTCCGCCAGTGCCTGTCGATCGGTTTGATCCTGATGGTTATTTCCGAAATGTTCGCCTCGTCCTCGGGGCTGGGCTTTACCATCGTGCAGTTCCAGCGTTCCTTTGCGATTCCGGAGATGTGGTCCGGCATTGTGGTGCTGGGCCTGATCGGTGTTGCCATGTCATTCATCTTCCAATGGACCGAGCGCAGGATCCTGCGCTGGTACCACGGCCTGCGAGAGGTAGAAAATGCAGCCTGAAACCACTCCCGTTTCGACCGGCAGGACCCTTCCCGAAGGCCAGGCGATGCTCTCGGTCCGCGGCGTCAAGAAGGTCTATCACACCGACGGCGGCGACATCGAGGCGGTGCGCAACCTGACCTTCGACCTGAAGGCGGGGGAGCTGGCCTGCCTGGTGGGCCCGTCCGGTTCGGGCAAGACCACCCTGCTCAAGTGCATCTCCGGCCTGCTGGCCCCGACCGAGGGCGAGGTGCTGCTGGACGGGGCGCGGGTCACCGGCCCGCCGAAGAAGAT
Source organism: Actinomycetota bacterium (assembly GCA_051751385.1). Classification (GTDB taxonomy): domain Bacteria; phylum Actinomycetota; class Actinomycetes; order Actinomycetales; family Micrococcaceae; genus Crystallibacter. Next base: position 48,091 of record JBNJKW010000001.1, read on the forward strand.
GGCCGTGGTGTTCCAGGAGTACGGCCGCTCGCTGTTCCCGTGGATGCGGGTGCGCGAGAACGTGGAGCTGCCGCTGAAGAACGCCGGCATGGGCAAGGCCGAGCGGGACAAGCTGGTGGACGAGGCGCTGGAGGCCGTGGGCCTGGACCACGTGCCGCAGTCCTACCCGTGGCAGCTTTCCGGCGGTATGCAGCAGCGCGTGGCGATCGCCCGCGCGGTGGCCTACCAGCCCGAGGTGCTGCTGATGGACGAGCCGTTCGCCGCGGTCGACGCGCAGACCCGCGCCGACTTGGAGGACCTGATCCGGACGGTGTGGAAGAAGCTGGGCGTCACCGTCCTCTTCGTCACCCATGACATCGACGAATCGGTGTACCTGGGCCAGCGCGTGATCATCCTGTCCTCCTCGCCGACCGTGATCCAGGAAGACCTGGAGATCGATCTGCCGGACGAGCGCGACCAGCTCAACACCCGTGCCCTGCCGCGGTTCACCGAGCTGCGCCACCACGTGTACGAGCAGATCCAGCTGGCCAAGCAGGGCCACCGCCCCGCCGCTGCCCAGGCTGGCAGCGCAAGCTAGCCAAGGACCACGCACCGAAGCCGGCCACTTCCTTCGCGGAAGTGGCCGGCTCCGGTCTTTAACCAGCGCCCCGGTCCCGAACGCCCTCTTAAATCGACTGCGTAGATAACGCCCTTCTCAGCGCTGAAAAGGGCGTTATCTGCGCAGTCGATGGGGGCAGGGAGGGGTTTGGGGGAGGAGGGGTAACCGGGGCGGGATCAGAAGGCGATGCGGCGGAGCAGGTCGCGCAGGGTCTCGCGCTCCTGTTCGTTGAGGGCCGCCAGCGAGTAGTCCGAAGCCTGCCGGATGATTGCCTCGGCCCGCTTGTAGAGCCGGCGGCCGGCGGCCGTGGCGGCGATGACCTTGGACCGGCGGTCGCGCGGATCGGCTTCCCGCGTCACGGCTCCGCGCTTCTCCAGCTGGTCCACCAGCGCCACGATCTGGCTGGGGTCCAGGCTCAGGAAATCTGCCAGTTCACGCTGCGACGGGTTCTGTCCGCTGCAGGCCAGCGAGAGGACCGAGTAGGACCGCACCTTCAAGTCGAGTTCGGCCAGCATGTTGTTGGCGCGACCGGAGCCCAGCGACCGCGCCCGTGCAGTGAGGAATTCGATTTCGCTGGCCAGATCCGTGGTGTACAGCCGCTCGAGGCCGTTTTCTGCCGTGGACTGGCTGGAGGTGGGCGCCTCGGCGGTGGTTGGTGCGGGCATGTTCCCTCGCTACATCTTGATACCGGCAAATATGATTGACTTTTTCAATCATATGGGTTGTCATTGGTTTCAGACCAGCATAAACCCATGCACCCCTCTGGGGCAGGAACAAGGAGCATTAAATGTCACTGGCCGGAAAAGTAGCCATCGTTACCGGAAGCGGCCGCGGCCTCGGGCTGGCCTACGCCCAAGAGCTTGCTCGCCAGGGCGCCGCCGTCGTGGTCAATGATGTTGACGCACAGGTGGCCGAGGAGGCCGTCGCCAGCATCACGGCAGTCGGTGGCAAGGCCACCGCCGTCGTCGCTCCGGTGGGCTCCACCGAAACAGCCAAGCAGCTGGTGAGCACCGCCGTCGAGACCTTTGGCGGACTGGACATCCTGGTGACCAACGCCGGCGTGCTGCGGGACAAGTCGCTGCTGAAGATGACGGACGAGGACTTTGATCTGGTGATCAACGTGCACCTGCGCGGCACCTTCACCTGCGTTCGCGAGGCGTACGCGTACTTCAAGGAGAACGGCGTGGCCGGCCGGATCATCACCATCGGCTCGCCCACCGGCCAGCGCGGCAACTTCGGCCAGACCAACTACGCGGCTGCCAAGGCCGGCATCGTGGGCATGGTCCGCACCTGGGCGCTGGAGATGAAGAAGGCCGGCGTCACCGCCAACGCCGTTATCCCGGTGGCCGCCACGGCTATGACCAAGACCGTGCCGTTCTTCCAGAAGGCCGTCGAGGCGGACGAGCGCGGCGAGGCCATGCCGGACTTCTTCCGCAAGGACCTGGGCTTTGGCACGGCCGACGACGTTGCCGGCCTGGTTGCCTACCTCGCCTCCGATGCGGCCGCCAAGGTGACCGGCCAAGCGATCGGCGTGGGCGGCGACCGGCTACAGCTGTGGTCCCACCCGGAGGCCGTGGCCACCGAGTACCTGGACGGCGGCTGGACCTATGAGGAGCTGAGCGAGCGCTTCGAGGACCTGTTCGGCGGCCGACTGCAGAGCGTGGGCGAGGAATTCCCCGAGCTGCCGGCCGAACTGCAGCCCGAGCCGGCGGCGAAGTAGCCATGGCACCCACCCGCTACGAACTGGGCCTGGACGTGGCCTCGCTGACCGCGATCGACATGCATGTGCATATTGAGATCGACGGCCACGGGCACGTCTCGCTGCCGCAGGAACTGATGGACGCCTCGAGCAAGTACTTCAAGGCCGAGGAGCGGACTCCGTCGCTGGACGCGATTGCGGCGACCTACCGCGAGCTCAACATGGCTGCCGTGGTGTTCACCGTGGACGCCCGGACCCGGCTGAAGCACGAGCCGAACAGCATCGAGGACATTGCCGAGGGTGCGGCCCGGAACAACGACGTGCTGATCCCGTTCGGCTCGGTTGATCCGCTCACCGGTGCCGAAGCGATCGACCGGGCCAAACAGCTGGTTGAGGACTACGGGGTCCGCGGGTTCAAGTTCCACCCGAGCCTGCAGGGCTTTAATCCGTCCGACGAGCGCTTCTACCCTCTGTGGGAGGCGCTGCAGTCGCTCGGCCTGCCGGCGGTGTTCCACACCGGGCAGAACGGCATGGGCGCCGGCACGCCCGGGGGATCCGGGATCAAGCTGGGTTACTCCAACCCGCTGCTGCTGGACGAGATCGCCGCGGACTTCCCGCAGTTCCAGATCATCATGGCGCACCCGTCGGTGCCGTGGCAGGACGAGGCCAACTCGATCGCCACGCACAAGTCGAACGTGTTCATCGACCTGTCCGGCTGGTCGCCCAAGTACTTCCCGGAGTCACTGGTGAAGCTGTCCAACTCGGTGCTGCAGGACAAGGTGCTCTTCGGCACCGACTACCCGCTGATCACCCCGCAGAAGTGGCTGGGTGCCTTCGCGGACCTGCCGTTGAAGGACGAGGTGCGTCCGAAGATCCTCAAGGACAACGCCGTGCGTCTGCTGGGGCTGGACGGGGCGCAGCGATGAGCGCCGTTGCCGAAGAAAGGGCCGGGGCCATGGCCGAGCAGTTCTATCCGTCCGACCAATACGGCTACGCCACCCTGTTGACCGATGCCGAGCGCAGCGTACTGGCCCGGCTGCGCGCGGTGCTTGAGGAGCAGGTCCACCCGCTGCTGGCCGACTACTGGGAACAGGGCGAGTTTCCGTACCAGATTGCCCAGCCGCTCTACGATCTGAACCTGATGGCTCCGGCGGAGCTGACCGCAGGCGGCGCCAAGCCGTCCGGGCTGTACGAGGGCTTCCGCAACTTCGAACTCGCCCGGACGGACGCGTCGGTGGCCACGTTCTACAACGCACAGTCCGGGCTGTTCCGCACGGCAGTCAACCTGGGCGGCAGCGCCGAGCAGGCGGCCGAGCTGGACCCGAAGATCCGCAGCTTCGAATTCAAGGGCGTTTTCGCGCTGACCGAACCGGAGCACGGATCGGACATCGCCGGCGGGCTGGAAACCAGCGCCCGGCGCGACGGTGACGAGTGGGTCATCGACGGCGCCAAGCGCTGGATCGGCGGTGCCGTTACCGCCGACGTGCTGGCCATCTTCGCCCGCGACCAGGCCGACGGCCAGGTTAAGTGCTTCCTGGTCCCGACCGCGGCCCCCGGCGTCGGGCTTTCCAAAATCCTGCGCAAGACCTCGCTGCGGATGATGCAGAATGCGGACATCACGCTGGCCGGAGTGCGCGTCCCGGACTCGGCGCGGCTGCAGAATGTGAATTCGTTCGCGGACGTGGCCTCGCTGCTGCAGAACATGCGCTCGGACGTCGCGTGGATCGCCACCGGCGTGCAGGCCGGGGCCTACGAGGCCGCACTGCGCTACGTCAAGGAGCGGAAGCAGTTCGGCAAACCGCTGGCCGGTTTCCAGCTGATCCAGGAGAAGCTCGCCACCATGCTCGGGAACGTCACGGCGTCGCTCGGCATGGCGGTGCGGCTGACCCAGCAGCAGGAGGAAGGCATCTACAAGGACGAGAATTCCGCCTTGGCCAAGATGTTCTGCAGCGCCCGGATGCGCGAAACCGTTGCCCTGGCGCGCGAAGTCGTCGGAGGCAACGGCATCACGCTGGACACCGACGTCGCGCGCTTCCACGCCGATGCAGAGGCCGTCTATTCCTACGAGGGCACGCACGAGATCAACGCCCTGATCGTCGGCCGGGCCATTACCGGCACCGGCGCATTCCGCTAGACCACATCAGCAACACTTTCCCCAAGGAGCAATCATGAGCAACACCGTCGTCAACTTCGAAGATCTGCCCGGCCTAGTCGGCAAGGACCTCGGTTACACCGACTACCGCGAGATCACCCAGGACCAGATCAACACCTTCGCGGACGCCACAGATGACTACCAGTGGATCCATACCGACGTGGAGAAGGCCAAAGAAGGCCCCTTCGGCGCGCCGATCGCCCACGGCTTCCTCACGTTGTCCCTGATCATCCCGCTGTGGAGCGAATTGTTCGACGTCGAAGGCGTCAAGACCAAGGTTAACTACGGGCTGGACCGGGTGCGCTTTACGAATCCGGTCAAGGCCGGCTCCAAGGTCCGCATGCACTCCACTATCGCCGAGGTCACCGAAGTCAAGGGCGGCGTGCAGATCAAAACCAACAACACCATCGAGATCGAGGGCGAGGAACGTCCCGCGGTTATCGCTGAGTTCCTGGCGCGCTTCTACGTCTGATCCGCCCCTGAGCCGTGACTGAACGGACCCCGGCAGCAAAGCCGGGGTCCGTTCGGGTCACAAACCGGCGGACAACTATTGATTTATTCAACTATTGCATCTACGTTGTATCTAACTGTGGTGCTGGTCACAGTCAGCTCCCGAGGGTCGGGGGACGGCGCCACGGATCCAAGGAGCAATTCATGAAGAAGCACTTGGCCAAATTGTTGGCCGGCGGCGCGATTGCCGCCATGGCACTGACCGGCTGCGGATCGGGCTCTCCGTCCGGATCCGGCGGAGCGCCGGCCGCGGAGTCCGGCGGCGCCGACAGCGGCCTGACCAAAATCACTGTGGGCGTGCTGCCGATCGCACCGTCCGGTGCCGTTCAGTACGGCATTGACGAAGGCATCTTTGAGAAGCACGGGCTCGACGTCGAGCTCCAGACCGGGCAGGGCGGTGCCGCGATGCTGCCGGCCGTTTCCACCGGCACGATGAACTTCGCCGTGGGCAACCCGCTGTCAGTGATGACCGCAGTGGACAAGGGCCTGGATATGAAGATCGTCTCGGGCTACAGCAATTCCCGGGCCGAAGGCGAGGACAACAACGCCGTGATCGTCAAGGCCGACTCGGGGATCGAGAGCTTCGCCGATCTGGCCGGCAAGACCACTGCCGTCAACACCCTCAAGACCCAGGGCGACTTGACCATCATGGAGTCGGCCGCGAAGGACGGGGCCGATCCGTCCGAGCTGAAGTTCAGCGAGATGCCGTTCCAGGACATGGAAGCCCAGTTGGAACGCGGCAATGTGGACGCCATCTGGGTTCCGGAGCCGTTCCAGTCCAAGGCGCTGGCCAACGACGACTACAAGCTGCTGGGCTACCCGAACCAGAAGACCCTGCCGGGCCTGCCCACTATGGTGACCTTCACCAGCGGCAGCTATGCGGAGCAGAACCCTGAGATCGTGGCGGACTTCAAGGCCGCCGTGACCGAGACCCTGAAGGATGCCGAGGCGAACAACGACGGCGTGCGCGCTGTCCTGCCGGAGTTCATGGGCATGCCGGAAGAGGTGGCCAAGAACCTCAAGATGGAGGTGTTCGACGGCGAGGTGCGCACCCAGGTGCTCAGCGACATGGGTGAGCTGATGGTCAAGTACAAGTACGTGGACAACCAGCCGGATGTGCCGGCCATGATTGTGCAGTAGTTCGATCCAGCATGAAGCAGGGGCGGTTTCCGGAATTCCGGGGGCCGCCCCTGCGGCGTGTGATGTCACGCGGGCGCCGATGGCCCGGCGGCCTTTCGAAGTATTAGCGGCATTTATCGGGGCCGGTTGGCCCATACCGTGGCCTGCCGGACAGCCGCTGCCTAGACTCCCAAGAAACGCTGAAACCACACGAGGGAGTGCATCATGAAGCGACTTGTCACCATGGTCTGTGCCGCAGCCGTCGCGGCAACTCTGGCGGCCTGCGGCGCTGGGTCGCCGTCCGGGGAATCGGCGGCTACCGACAACGCCGGTGCTTCGCCGGCGGAGGGGATGACTGCGGTGAAGGTGGGCGCCATTCCGATCGGCGACGTGGCACCCCTCCACCTCGGCAAGGCCAAAGGGTTCTTCGAAGAGGAAGGGCTCGACCTGACCATCGAGAACACCACCGGCGGCGCCGTCTCTGTCCCGGGCGTGGTGAGCGGCAGCTTCGACTTTGCCTTCGGCAATACCGTCTCGCTGATGGTGGCCCGCGACCAGGGGCTGGACCTGAAGTACGTGGTTAACGGAACCCGTGCCTCCAATCAGGACGACGTCGACTTCGCCGGCGTGGTGGTGGCCAAGGGTTCGGACATCCAAACGGCCACGGACCTGGAAGGCAAGACCGTCTCCTCCAACAATCTGGCCAACATCGGCGACACCACCGTGCGCACGGCCGTGGACAAGGCCGGCGGCGACGGCTCCAGCCTAAAATTCGTTGAAGTGGCTTTCCCCGACGCGCTGGCCGCCGTGGAGAACGGCCAGGTGGATGCCGCGCTCATCTTGGAGCCGTTCCTGACCTCCGCAATCAAGAGCGGGGCACGCGTAGTGTCCTGGCCATACCGCGAAACCCACCCGAATTTGGATATCGGCGGCTACTTCACCTCCGCGGACAAGATCAAGCAAGATCCGGACTTGGTGGAGAAGTTCACCGCGGCAATGACCAAGTCGATGAACTATGCCCAAGAGAACCCGGACGAGGTGCGGAAAATCATTGGCACCTACACCAAGACCGACCCGGCGCTGCTGGAGGAGATTGTGTTGCCGCGATTCGACCCGAAATTCGACCGGGACGCCGCCCAGACGCTCGCGGATGCTGTGCTGAAGTACGGCACGGTGGACAACACGGTGGATCTCGACGCGCTGCTGCCGTCAGAAGGCCAGTGATGCCGGTAGCGGAAGCTGCTGGTTGCACGGAGCCTTGGCGCGAGCCGGCTGCTTCGGCCTGCCCCATGCGGTGCCTCGCCGACCCGCCGCGGCCGAGGCGGACCGTTGATAACAATCCTGATGTTTCGTTGACGTCTAACACTATGGACGTAGATACTGTGAGTGATCTGGGGCACACCCGTGCCTGGCGAAGGATTGATGGGAGAGGGAACCCGTGAAGAAAATCAGGGCAGCAGTGGCACTGGCGGCGGTGCTGGCGTTGACGGCGTGCGGTGGTGGAAGTCCGTCGGGCGGCGGCGGGGAATCAGCTCCCGCGGGCGGCGGCGAAACGGCCGGCGGCATGACGAAAATCAATGTGGGCGTCATCCCCATTGTGGACGTAGCGCCGATCTACTTGGGCGATCAGGAGGGCTTCTTCGAAGAGGAGGGGCTGGACCTGGAGCTGACCTTGGCGCAGGGCGGTGCGGCCATCATCCCGGCCATCACCAGCGGCCAGATGGACTTCGGCTTCAGCAACGTCACCTCGCTGGTCATCGCCCGATCCAAGGGCCTGGACATGAAGATGGTTGCCAACGGCGTCGCCACCACGGGAAACCGGGATAAGGACTTCGCCGCCGTCATGGTGAAGCCGGACAGCGGCATCAAGGACATCCCCGACCTCGTGGGCAAGCGGATCGGTGTCAACACGCTGAACAACATCAGCGATTCCACGATCCGAGAGGCTGTCGAGCAGTCCGGCGGCGATTCGTCCGACCTGAACTTCGTGGAAATGCCGTTCCCGGACATGCCGGCGGCCTTGGCAAACGGCCAGGTGGACGCGATTGCCGCTGTTGAGCCGTTCGCGACCATTGTGGCAGGCGACGGCGCAGTCCCGGTCTTCTCCAACTACGCGTATCCCGTCGAGGGCCTGACCGTCGCGACCTACTTCACCTCCGACAAGAACGTGCAGGAGAAGCCGGAAGTCACCGAAGCGTTTGTCCGCGCCATGAAGAAGTCGCTGGCCTTCGCCGATGAGAATCCTGACAAGGTGCGCGAGATCCTGCCTACGTACACGAAGCTGGACCCGGCGGTGATCGAGAAGCTGACCCTGCCGAAGTTCCCGCAGGAAGTGAATGCCGATTCGATCGAGGAGATCGCCGACATCTCGCTGAAGAACGGGCTGATCGACCAGCTTCCGGACATGGCGGCGCTGCTGCCGCAGCAGTAGGACCCGCACCAAGTGCCGATGATGCCCCTTTCCTGACGGAAGGGGCATCATCGGTCTCTGCGGGGGCCGCTCGGAGCCCTAGTGGCACGGCATTCTCAACTATTGACTTTTTCAACTAAAACGCACTAGGTTGAATGTGAGCCGTGGTGATGCGCCTCACGGCGGGCTCAGGTGGGTAGCCCGGGCGCCGGGTACGTCGAAAGGGTTTGAACGATGCAGAATCAGGGGCTCGGTGCCTGGATCCACAAGCGCCGCATGAAGTCCGCGGCCAAGACCGCGATCATCAGCACCGCGGGCGAGATGAGCTACGGCGAATTTGCCGAGCGCGTCGACCGGCTGGCCAATGCGCTGGCGGACCGCGGCATCGCGCAGGGCGACCGAGTGGCCTACCTGGGCGAGAACCACCCGGCCTTTTTGGAGACTTTCTTTGCCTGCGGCACCCTGGGCGCGATTTTCGTTCCGCTGAACACCCGCCTGGCGCCGCCCGAAGTCCAGTTCGCCCTGCAGGACTCCGGCAGCCGCATCCTCATCCACGCCAGCACGTTGGAGCCGCTGGCCGTGCGCGGCAGCTCCCTGCTGGGCATCAGCCACCGGATCGTGGTCGAGGACGGCCCCGCGGGAAACGGGAACGGTGGCCGCGCCGGAAACACCACCGAGGCAGGCGGGCAGGGCACCGCCGTCGAGCTGCTGGAAGAGGTCATTGGATCCGGCAGCGAGGAGCGCCGCGACGTGGCCGTCTCGCTCGATGACCCGGCCATGATCCTTTACACCTCCGGCACCACCGGCCGGCCGAAGGGCGCACTGCTCACGCACGGCAACATGACGTGGAACAGCATCAACGTGCTGGTGGATTTCGATATGGCCAGCACCGACGTGGCGCTGATGATCGCACCGATGTTCCACGTGGCGTCGCTGGGCATGGGCGTGCTGCCGGCGCTGCTCAAGGGTGCCACCGTGGTGCTCGAGCCGAAGTTCGAACCCGGCCGGACCTTGATGCTGATCGAGAAGTACAAGGCCACCAGCATCAGCGGCGTGCCAACCACCTATCAACTGCTGTGCGAGCACCCCGACTGGGACAAGACCGACATCAGTTCGCTCAACAAACTGACCTGCGGCGGCTCCGCGGTGCCGATGCGCGTGCTGGAGGCCTACGAGGCCCGCGGACTGTCCTTCACCAACGGCTACGGGATGACGGAGACCGCTCCCGGCGCCACCACGCTGGCCGCGGAGAAATCGCGCCCGAAAGCCGGGTCCGCGGGGCTTCCGCACTTCTTCACCGACATTCGGATCACCGACCCGATGGGCGAAGTGCTGCCGCCGCGCGAGGTGGGCGAGATCCAGATTTCCGGCCCCAATGTGATCCGCGAGTACTGGAACCGGACCGACGCCACGGCCGAAAGCTACGCCGACGGCGTCTGGTTCAAGTCCGGCGACATGGGCTACGTGGACGAAGACGGCTTTTTGTTCATTTCCGACCGGCTCAAGGACATGATCATCTCCGGCGGCGAGAACATTTATCCGGCCGAAGTGGAGCAGGTCATCCTGGAGCTGGAGGCGGTCAGCAGCGCGGCCGTGATCGGCGTTCCGGACGAGAAGTGGGGGGAGGTCCCGCGCGCGGTGGTGACCGTCCGCGAAGGCTTCGCGGTGACCGCCGAGGATATCCAGCAGCATCTGGACGGGCGGCTGGCCCGTTACAAGATCCCCAAGTCCGTGGTGATCGTGGAGGACCTGCCGCGGACGGCCAGCGGCAAGATCCGCAAGGCAGACCTGCGCAAGGAATACTCCAACTAGCTCGCGGGTGGCCGGGTGCCGCGGCCCGTTCCCACTGCGGCTAACGACGGCGCTGCCCGGCTCCGGTTTCTTCCGGAACCGGGCGCTGGACTACTTCCTGGCGCCGGCCGACTGCCGGGAGCCCGGCCGGTTGGCATAGAGCTGGTCGATCAGGGCCAGCCCGCGCTGAGCCCAGGCAATCTCCTGGTCGGCCCGGGCTACCAGGCCTTCGTACGTGAAGCGCTTGAAGGCCTTGACCCGGTCGCGGTCGGCTTCGGGCGTGCCAGCCAGCCGGCGGTTGAGCATTTCGCTGCGGTCCTGGTCGATCTCGCGGATCCGCTGTTCCCATTGCTGGCGCAGGCCCGTGTGGTGTTCAATGTGCGCGCGCATCTGCTCACGCGCTGCTTCGGGCGCGGCCCATTCAAGGTAGGCGGCCTTGAGGTGGGCTGGATCCCGCACCCGGGTGTACTCGAGGGTGGTGTTCATCCAGTCCCGGAACGCCTGCACGCCGGCATCGGTGATGTGGTACCGGCGCTTCTTGCCGCGCTGGCCCCAGGTGACCTCCTCGCCGTCGAGCAGGCCTTCCTTCTCCATTCGCCGCAGTTCCGGGTAGATCTGTGAGTCCGGAGCGTGCCAGACGTGCCCCACCGAGGACTCAAATTCCTTGTAGAGGTCGTAGCCGGTCATGGGTTCAACGCTGAGCAGCGCCAGCAAGGCGTAGCGGAGACTCATTGATCCAACTTTCTTGTCGACTGTGTTGCCAATCACTATATCCATCGATAGTCTGAGATTCACGCCACTATCTATATGCATAGTTAGTTGGTCGGCCCGGAGACCGGGCCGCCATCGGCAAATATAACCGAGCCCGCGTCGCTGCGGATGCCGGCTCGCGCTACCGGAAGGAACCCACTGTGACTGCTGCTGTGCAGACCGCCAGCTCCACCACCCACAAGGTCATGGGCCACCCGCTGAACGCGTGGTACGTGGCGGGCTGGGACCACGAGGTCACCCGCAAGCCGATGGCCCGGCGGATCGCCAACCGGCCGCTGGCGCTGTATCGCACCGAAGACGGCAAGGCCGTGGCTCTCGCCGACGCCTGCTGGCACCGGCTGGCGCCGCTCTCCATGGGCAAGACCATGGGCAAAGACGGGATCCAGTGCCCGTACCACGGCATCGTCTACAACTCGGCCGGACGGTGTGTCTCGATGCCGGCGCAGGAGACCATCAACCCATCGGCCACCGTTCCGTCCTTTCCGGTGGTGGAGCGCCACCGGTACGTCTGGGTATGGCTGGGTGACCCGACGCTGGCCGATCCGGACCTGGTTCCGGACATGCACCAGATGGACTCGCCGGAGTGGGCGGGCGACGGCGAGACCATCCACGCCGACTGCAATTACCAGCTGGTGCTGGACAACCTGATGGACCTGACCCACGAAGAGTTCGTGCACTCGTCCTCCATTGGGCAGGAGGAGCTCAGCGAGTCCGACTTCGTCGTCAGCCATGAGGGCGGCACCGTCACCGTGACGCGCTGGATGCACAACATCGACGCGCCGCCATTCTGGCTGAAGAACATGCGGGATAAGTTTCCCGGCTTCGAAGGCAAGGTGGACCGCTGGCAGATCATCACGTTCCAAGCCCCGTCCACCATCTGCATCGACGTCGGCGTCGCCAAGGCAGGCACCGGCGCGCCGGAGGGGGACCGCAGCCAGGGTGTGAACGGTTTCGTAATGAACACGATCTCGCCGGAAACCGACAGGTCCTGCCACTATTTCTGGGCATTCATGCGCAACTACCGGTTGGACAGCCAGCTGATCACCACCCAGTTGCGGGACGGCGTGCACGGCGTGTTCGGCGAGGACGAGGAGATGCTCAAAGCGCAGCAGCAGGCCATTGACGCCAATCCGGATTACGAGTTCTACAACCTGAACATCGACGCCGGCGGCATGTGGGTGCGCCGGCTGATCGAGCGGATGCTGGTGGCCGAAGGCCGGATGGCTTCCGCCGTCCAGGCCGGCATCTGAAGGAAGGTGTAGACGGCAACATGGCAGCAACAAACGTAGAAGTCTGGCAGAACGCCACCGTGGTGGACGTGCAGGACGTGGCGGCCGGCATCCGCCGGATCGTGCTGGAACCGGCCCTGCCGAAGAGCGCAGAACCGGGAGCGCACATCGACCTGAAGGTGCGGATCGCCGGCCAGGAGGACAAGCGCTCCTACTCCATCGTGGACTCGGCCGACGGAGGACGCCGCCTCGCGCTGAGCGTGCTGAAGGCGCCGGCTTCCCGGGGCGGATCGGAATTCATGCACACGCTGACGGCCGGCGACACATTGGAGATCACCCAGCCGCTGCAGAACTTCCCGCTGCGGGTCGGCGCCGAGCGGTACATCCTGTTGGCCGGCGGCATCGGCGTGACCGCGATGGTCAACATGGCCCGGGTGCTCAAGGCCGTGAAGGCCGATTACCGGATGGTGTATGCCGGCCGCAGCCGCGAGGCCATGGCCTATCTGGACCGCCTCCGGGAGGAGCACGGGGACCGGCTGCAGGTCCACGTGGACGATGAAGCCACCTCGTTGCAGGTGGGCCAACTGGTGGCCGGCGCGGACATGGATACCGAGCTGTACATGTGCGGGCCGATACGGCTGATGGACGCCGTCCGCCGGGCCTGGACGGAGCGCGAGTTGCCGGTGGCGAACCTGCGCTACGAGACCTTCGGCAACAGCGGCTGGTACGACCCGGAGGAGTTCGTGGTGAGGGTCCCGCGGCTGGGCATCGAGGCCACGGTCGGCCAGGGCCGCTCGATGCTTGAGGCCCTCGAAGAGGCCGGAGCGGACATGATGTTCGACTGCCGCAAGGGCGAATGCGGGCTCTGCGAAGTGCGTGTCCTGGACCTGGACGGCGCGATCGACCACCGGGACGTCTTCTACAGCGAACGGCAGCAGCATGCAGCGGAAAAGATGTGCTGCTGCGTCTCCCGGGCCGTCACCTCCGGCACCGGCGCGCAGTCCGACGCCGCCCCCGGCCGGGGCCCGGCCGTCGTCACCATCGACGTGTCCTGACGCGCTCCGCGGGGAAACGTGTCCTGACGCGCTCCGCTTGGTCGACAACCGAGGTGCTTGTGCCTACGTGGATTTCGGCTGGATGGCGGCTGCCGCCCGCTTTAGATCCAGCGCGGTGCTTGGGGCGTGTCCGGCCTGTTGGAGGTGATGCCGCGTGCGGGGCGGCCGGCAGCCCACGCGGTGATATCCGGCAGGGAGCCGGTGACAATGACCGGGTCAGCGGCCGCGGAGTCGCAGAGTTGCGTGACGCCGTCTGAGCCCAGGACTTCCAGGCGTAGGTCCTGGTCGTCGCCACGGTTGTGCCAGACTCCGGTGATGTCTCGGAGCAGGCGTTCGAGGACGTCGGCGGCCATGTCGCCGAAGCTGGCGCCGTTGTCGAGGTCGACGGCGTGGATCCAGACTTCGCGGGTCCGCCACCACACGGTTTCGGTGGCCGGGACGGTGCGGCCCTGGGCGCTTTTGACCTCGTGCTCCCACGCTTCTTGCGGTGTGTCCCGCCATGCAACGTCGAGGTGGTTGGCGGACTGTTCGCAGAGGTCGCGCAATTCGGTGGGGGAGAGCGTGGCCCCATGGTCGATTTCTTCGTTCCGGGCCTGCCGCGAGGAGTACATCGGCGTTTCCACGCCGGTGTTGGCCCACCAGATCAATCGCGCGATGGCGCGGGCGTTGTAGCCGACGTGGGCGATGACGTGGGCGCGCGTCCAGCCGGGCAAGCAGCGAGGGCGCGGCGAGCTCGTCGTCTGAGAGTTCGTTGAGCTTGCGGCCGAAGAAGGCGGTGCCGCGGCGGGCTGTGAGTAGCGCGTTCTGGAGGTCAGGGTCCTGGGTGAGGTCCTGGTGACCATGATGTCTCCTGCAAATGGGTGGCAGGCGCGCGGCCCGCTCGCACGGGCACGCCTGGCGGTTCGGTTTCAACTACTGTCCCGGGAAGGTCCAGTCTCCTTGCCGTCAAGCGTAGCGCTCGGAGGACCACGGGCCCGGGGCCAGGGCAGGAAGCTCCCACAGCTGAGGGCAACGGCGGCACTCAGACGAGCGCCGCCGTCGTTGTCAGGTGCTGTGGCTTGCCGCTAGGCGCTGGCTGGCTCCACCGGTTCCAGCTTGCGGTCCAGCGGGTGCTCGATCTCGTCCCTCAGCATGCCGCCGAAGGTGAGCGCCAGCACCGCCAGCAGCGGCAGGGCCAGGCCCACCAGCAGGAAGATCAGCCAGATCGGCACCACTTCGCCCACCGGCCCGGCCAGCGCCATAGACACGGGCATCAGGGCGAGCGAGACGAAGAAGTCAAGGCTGGAAATGCGGCCGAGCAGGTGCGACGGCACCCTGCGCTGCAGCAACGTTCCCCAGATCACGGCGCCCGCGCTGCCGGTGGCACCGACCACGAACAGTGCCACGGCCATCACCCAGAAGCTGTCGGTAAAGCCAATGACCGCGATGGGCAGTGCGCCGGCGCCCCAGCACAGCAGCATCACGGTGAGGTAGCGCCTGGGCAGCCGCAGGGACGCGGTGATCAAGGCCCCCACCGCGCCGCCGATACCGAAGATGCCGAGCAGGAATCCGAACGTTTTCGAATCCCCGCCCAATTGGTCGGCGACGGCGAAAGGCAGCAGCACTTCGATCGGGCCGATGAAAATGAGCACGCTCACGACCGCCCACAGCAGCGTCCACAGCAGCCAGGGAGTCTTCAGGGTGTAGGACACGCCCTCGCGCAGGTCGGCCAGGACGGAGCTGCGCTTGGCCGCGGGCTCGTCCTCAGCGGAGACGGACGCGGCGGTGCCCTGATCCGGAACCAGCTCCTGGCCCAGGAAGTTCAGGATGACCAGCGCGGCGAGATGGCACAGCGAGATCCAGCCGATGGCTGCCCCGGGCGAGAAGGAAGCGACGACCATTCCCGCCACGGCCGGGCCCGCGGCCTGCTGCAGCAGCGGGCGCATGGTGCCTTCCATGCCGTTGGCTGCAAGCAGGTCCTCGGCCGGCAGGATCCTGGGCAGGATGGCGGAGTAGGCGGGGAAGAAGAAGGCTGCTCCCACACCCAGCAGGAAAGCAGCCGCGGCCAGGTGCCACAGCTGCAGCAGCCCGGTCATGGCAAGCAGCGTCACGGCGCCGATAGCCACCAGGTTGGCGGCCTCGACGCTGATGATCAGGCGGCGGCGCGGAAGCCTATCGGCCGCGATGCCGCCAATCAGCACGAAGGCCAGCAGTCCGATGCTAGAGCAGGTGGCGACGAGCGAGAGCTGGATGGGGCCGCCGCCGAGCGCGATGACTTGGTAAACCATGGCCACGGCCCACATGCCCGTGCCGAATACTGAGATGGCCAAGGCCGAAATGAGGATCCGGTAGTTGCGGTGGGCGAAGGGCCTCAGCACGCGGGGCGTGGACATGGGGGTTCCTGTGGTTAGAAGGGAAGGCCTCAATAGTATCCGCCCAGTGATTGAGAAAGGCAAATCACTCCGAACCCTCTATATCCGTAGTGGGTTTGCGGCTAGACTCGCAGCAGGCCGGGCAGGAGTGACCGGCACCACAGCTGGAAGGACTTGGATCATGGCCGACCCTAAACACGCTGCATCGGACGCTGCCCGTGCATTGCTCGACGACTTCTCGCTGGAGATGACCGGTAAGGATGTTCCGGCGCTGGAAGACGCGGCCGGCACGATTCCTCCGGGCACGCCGATCAATGTGACCTTCCTGGGGAACGAGGACCTGCGCATGCGGGTTGCCGCGGCCGCCGCGGTGAAGCGGCACGGCTTTGTGCCGGTGCCTCACGTGTCTGCCCGCCGGTTGGCGTCACAGGCGGAATTGGAGGATTTTCTGCAGGCCTTGTCCGCCGAGGCTGCCGCGGAGGATGTGTTTGTGGTGGGCGGGGACCCTGCCGAACCGATGGGGCCCTTTGCTGATTCGTTGGAGGTCATCCGCAGCGGATTGCTGCCCAAGTACGGCATTCGCAGGGTGGGCATCAGCGGTTATC
Source organism: Actinomycetota bacterium (assembly GCA_051751385.1). Classification (GTDB taxonomy): domain Bacteria; phylum Actinomycetota; class Actinomycetes; order Actinomycetales; family Micrococcaceae; genus Crystallibacter. The sequence goes on from JBNJKW010000001.1 coordinate 64,381, forward strand.
CGGAAGGTCACCCGGATATTTCCGACGACGTGCTGTGGAAATCGCTGGAGGACAAATACGCCGAATTGCAGCAGCAGAACCTGGATTCGGTCATCATCACGCAGTTCGGCTTCGACGCGGATCCGGTGTTCGACTGGCTGGCAGAGGTCCGCCGCCGCGGGATCAATGCGCCGGTGCGGATCGGCGTGCCGGGACCGGCCGGGGTTAAGAGGCTGCTGAACTACGCCAAGCGCTTCGGTGTGGCCTCCTCCGCCGGGATTGTGCACAAGTACGGCTTCTCATTGACTAATCTGCTGGGGACCGCCGGACCGGACAAGTTCTTGGAGGAATTCGCCAGTCGCTATGACCCGTCCGTCCACGGCACGGTGAAGCTGCACTTCTACACTTTCGGCGGAATGAAGGCCACCGCGGAATGGGTCACGGACTTCCGCGGCGGACGGTAACGGCTTTCCGCGAAGGGCGGTAACGGGCTTCCGCGAAGGACGGTGACGGGCTTTTGCGGCGAAACTGTACACGTTCAGACGGAATTGTCCATCTTTTGGTGCACCGCGGCGCCCTGACAAGGGGCGATGCAAGAGCCGGCCCCAAAACATGGACAGCACCGCTATTTAGCGGCGCTCGCCGGAGTTGAGGTCGGATGGGGTCACACGATGGTCCCGCCCCGGCCGGCTGGACGAGCTCGCAAAGGGTGTGATGCGCAGATCCCGGCCCTGTTGCACATGGCGGCTCTGTGATTAGGTGAAGACAGGGCGCACCGGCGCCTGAGGGAAGGAGCTTCATGAGCGAGAACATCAGCAATCCGGACCGATACGACCGGAAGGACCGGGACGAAACCCCGGGCGGAACGTCCCGGGACGAAGAGGTGCTGGCCCCGGGTGAATTGCCCCCGGATGCCAAACAGGGTCTGGCCAACGTCTACGGCGATGCCGATCGGACCGCCATTGATGACCCCGTCAGCGAGCCTGGCCCCGAGGACGCCGCCGCCATCGAGCACATGGAACAGCACTACAGCGTCCGCGAGACAGGGTCGGGCGAGCGGTACGTCGAAGAGACGGTCCTGCGGGACGACGGCGACTGACACGCGCGGCTGGCCTGCGTTCGCTGGGGATCGCCGGTGGCGCGGGCCAACGGCCAGTTCAGTGCTGATGCGCCGGCCGGAGACGCCGGCCATCGGCCCATTAACTGAAGCGGCGGGGAGGGTGCCCTCGGGCGCCCTCCCCGCCGTTCGTCGTCGTGCCCGTTGAGGAGCAACCGGACGTCAGGCCTGCTTGCCGGAGCGCCAGCCGCCCGGGTAGTCCTGGCGGACCGCCGAGGAGTACGGCACCGGGCTGACGATGGCGCGCACGTTCAGCTGCTGGTGCGGCTCCACTGTGGTCTTGCGGGACCCGCCGTCGGGTTCACCCCAGACCACGGTGACTTCGGTGCCCTCCGGCACATCCGCGTCCACGGTTGCCAGGGACAGGCCCTTCTTCTCGTTCGCGGAGTAGCCGGTGAACATGGACAGGCCGATCGTCTCGCCAGCGGCGTCCAGCACGGCGTCGTAGTTCGACGAGCCGTAGTTGGCCAGCGGCAGGTCGAAGTACTTGTACGGCGTACCCTCAGGGTCGAAGAGCGAGCCGAAGATCTTTGCCAGGTCGTCGGCATTCCACTCGAGGGTGACCTTCTTGCGCTGCGCTGCCGGGTCGATCTTCTCGAGCGCCTCGCGGCCGATGAAGTCGTGGTCGAATTTCACCATGTGGCCGTAGCCGAGCTCCCACGGGTTCAGGTAGTAGTCCTCGATCTTGTCCGAGACGAAGCTGCCCGCCACGGCGTTGACGGCCTCGTAGCTGTCCGCGCCGAGCCACTCGCGGTAGGCGCGCAGCTCCTCGCCGGTGTAGATGGCGGGCAGCGGGGAGGGGATCCAGCCCGATTCCAGCGTGTTGGACGGGTAGGCGCGTGAACCGACGGCCAGCAGGCCGAACTCCTGGCCGGCCTCCAGGATGGTGTCGCGTACCTGGTCGTACGTCTCGTAGGGTCCCCAAATCTCCAGCCCCGGTGCGCCGGCCATGCCGTGGCGCAGGGTCTGGACCTGCTGACCGGCGACCTGCATCTGGTCCATGTTGAAGAACTTCAGTTGTTCAACCTGACCGCCGTTGACCTTTTCGATGATCTTCCAGGCGTTCGGGCCCTGGATCTGGAAGCGCCAGTACTTGCGCTTCACCGGCTGTCCCATGGGCCGCGACGGGGACCGGCGGTCCACCTCGATGTCCACGTCGTAGCCGCCGGTTTCGCCGTGGTAGATCAGCCAGTTGGCGGCGGGGGAGCGGCCCACGTAGACGTACTGGTCCTCGGTTTCGTGGAACAGGATGCCGTCGCCGATCACGTGCCCGGCCGGCGTGGTGGGTACGTACTGCTTGGCCTTGTTCACCGGGAAGTTCGCCACCGAGTTAATGGCGGTGTCCGAAATCAGCTTCAGGGCGTCCTTGCCCCTGATGAACAGGTTGTCCATGTGGTGCGACTGGTCGAACAGCACCGCGGTCTCGCGCCAGGCGCGCTGTTCGCTGCGCCAGTTGGTGAATTCGGGGGCGACGACGGGGTAGATGTAGGCGCCGATCTGCGAGTTCCGCAGCATCTCGACAGTATTGCCGGACTGGTCCAGGACTTCCTGGAGGTTCTTTGCGCTCATGGGTACTTGTCCTCCTCGATGGCGGCTGGATTGTGATGCAGTACACAATCCCAAGACAACCACGACTCTATATCTATGGAGGTAGTTATGTCGACGGTTTTGACCCGGGCAAAATTTGTCGGCAGGGAAATACGGCACGAAAATCTGCCTTTTTGATTGGCCGCAACAGGCATAGCGTGGACATGAGCCAGTTTGTCCAAGACGCCCATCCAGGGCGACAGAAGCATGGAGGAACCGCCATGACCACAACAGCTCACGTATCCGATTGCAGCGTCACCAACTGCTCTTTCAACGACCACACCGAATGCAATGCTGGGGCCATCACCGTTGCCGGCGGCGAAAACCATGCTGCCTGCGCCACGTTCATCGACACCGGAGTGCACGGCGGCTTGCCCAAGGTATTGGCCGGAGTAGGCGCGTGTCAGCGCGCTGAATGCACCCACAATGACCACCTCATGTGCCAGGCCCCGGCCGTCCATGTGGGTCCCGGCGCCGATAATGCCGACTGCCTGACCTACGAACATCGGTAGGCCGCGACCGTCCGGGGAAACGGTTTTCCGACAGGCCACGGGCCGCACCCGTCCCGACGGCGGAATTTCCCCCAAGCGCGACAGGTGCCCTGCCCGGCGTCGCCAGTGGCGACGCCGGGCAGGGCACCTGTTTGGACGGCAGGGGGGCAGGTCAGCGCTCCGCGGCAACCACCGGAGCTTCCGCCGCATAGACCCGGTGGACGGCTTCGTTGAACTCCGCCTCGATCTCCGGCCTAGGCTGGTGCGTCAGTAGGCTGACGACGACGGCGACGACCACGTTGAGGATGAAGCCCGGAACAATCTCGTACATGGTGTCCGACAGTGCCGACGTGCCCCAGGCGAAGACCGTTACGGCACCTGCCACCATGCCGGAGAGTGCGCCGGCGACGGTGAGTTTTCGCCAGAACAGGGACAGGATGATAGTCGGGCCGAATGAGGCGCCGAAGCCTGCCCAGGCGAAGGCCACCAGGCCCAGAATGGTGTCGTTGCGGGCCCACGCCAGGATGCCCGCCACCAGGGAGACCACCAGCACGCCGATCCGGCCGAGCATCACCTGGGTTTTGGCCGACGCATGTCTGCGCGCAAAGATCTTGTACAGATCCTCCACCAAGGCCGAGGAGCAGACGATCAGCTGCGAGGAGACGGTGCTCATGATCGCCGCCAGCACGGCCGCCAGCACAAAACCGGCGACGAACGGGTGGAACAGGATCTGGGACAGGTCCAGGAAGACCGACTCGGCCGACTTGGCGTCCGTGAGGGTCATGCCGGGATTCTGCTGGAAGTAGGCTACGCCCACCAGCGCGGTGGCGACGGCACCCAACACGGTCAGGAGCATCCAGCCGATGCCGATCCGGCGGGCAGACTTCGCCTCGCCGGGAGTGCGCAGTGCCATGAAGCGGACGATGATGTGCGGCTGGCCAAAGTAGCCCAGGCCCCAGGCAGCAGCCGAGATGCCGGCGACGGCACCGCCGGTGAACAGGCTCAGGTGGTTCGGGTCCACCTGCTGGATGGATTCGATGGTGGCGCCGAGGCCGCCGGTGGCGAAGACGCCGACGATCGGCACCAGCAGCAGGGCCGCGAACATCAGCAGACCTTGAGCGACGTCGGTGTAGCTCGCGCCGAGGAAGCCGCCGAACATCGTGTAAAGCACCGTGACGCCGCCAACCACCAGCATGCCGATTTCATAGGTGGAGCCGAAGGATGATTCGAAGAAGATGCCACCGGCCACCATGCCGGAGGAAACATAAAAGGTGAAGAACACGAGGATGATCACGCCGGAGACGACCCGCAGCAGGTGCGACCGATCCTTCAGCCGGTTCTCCAGGAAGCTGGGAACGGTGATCGAGTCATTGGACACTTCGGTGTAGGAACGCAGCCGCGGGGCCACGAACTTCCAGTTGAGCCAGGCGCCGACGGTCAGGCCGATCGCAATCCACGCCTCGAACAGGCCGCCGACGTAAAGCGCGCCCGGCAGTCCCATCAGCAGCCAGCCGGACATGTCCGAGGCTCCGGCGCTCAATGCTGCAACGCCTGGCTTGAGCCCGCGTCCGGCCAGCATGTAGTCATCAAGATCGCTGGTGCGCCGGTACGCCCACCAGCCGATGGCCAGCATGCCTGCCATGTAGATCAGCATCTCGATGATCTGGAAAATCTGGTCGTCCAAGATTGGGTCCTCCCCAAGTAGCGGTTTGGTGCGGCCTAGTATTCCAGTGCGCGTACATATAACAAGCCATGGTGCCGTCCGCTGGCCGATCCATGGCAAAATCGTTTAATCACGCGGGGCGCGAGAGGCGGAATCCCAGCCTCCGATTGAGTTTCGCCAATCAGTGAAAAGGTGTAGCCTCAATCTGGCCTCACTTCAACCCCTTGCCCGAAAGTTGCGTCATACCCAGATGCTGCTCCGCTTAATTCGCCATTATGGCCGCCCCTATCTCCCCCTCGTTTTTGCTGTGGTGGTGCTGCAGCTGATTGCCACCATCGCGGCGTTGTATCTGCCCAGCCTGAATGCCCAGATCATCGACGAGGGCGTAGCCCGCGGCGATACCGACTACATCTGGAGCACCGGCGGCGTGATGCTGACCGTCAGCTTTATCCAGGTGGCCGCCGCAATCGCAGGCGTCTACTTCGGCTCCAAGGCCGCGATGGCGATGGGCCGCGACCTGCGCCGCGGCATCTTCCACAAGGTCACCGGATTTTCCGCCCGCGAGGTCGGCCAGTTCGGCGCCCCCAGCCTGATCACCCGCGGCACCAACGATGTGCAGCAAGTGCAGATGCTGGTGCTGATGGGCCTGAACTTCATGGTGATGGCTCCCATCATGTGTGTGGGCGGCATCATCATGGCCGTCCGCGAAGACGTGCAATTGTCCTGGCTGGTGTGGGTCTCGGTGCCGCTGCTGTTCGTGGTGGTCGGCCTGCTGGTCTGGAAGCTGATGCCGCTCTTCCGCTCCATGCAGGAGAAGATCGACGGCATCAACGGCGTGCTCCGCGAGCAGATCACCGGCATCCGCGTGGTCCGGGCGTTCGTCCGCGAGCCGTACGAGGCCAAGCGCTTCGAAAAGGCCAACCGTGAACTGACCGACGTCTCGCTCTCGGTCGGCAACCTGTTCGTGCTGATGTTCCCCTCGATCGGCATGATCTTGCACCTGGCCACCGCTGCTGTGCTGTGGTTCGGCGGCCTGCGCGTGGAGGCCGGGGACATCCAGGTCGGCGCTTTGACAGCCTTCCTGCAGTACCTGCTGCAGATTCTGATGGCCGTGATGATGGGCACCTTCATGGCGATGATGATCCCGCGCGCCTCGGTCTGTGCGGAACGCATCGGCGAGGTGCTCGACGTCGAGCCCTCGGTGCATGAACCCACCGAGCCGGAGGCGGCGCGCCAGCCGGCCGGAGTGGTCGAGTTCCGCAACGTGACCTTTGCCTATCCCGGCGCCGAAGTGCCGGTGCTGCGCGATGTCAGCTTCACCGCCCGGCCCGGTCAGACGACGGCGATCATTGGCAGCACCGGCGCCGGCAAGAGCACGCTGATCAGCATGCTGCCGCGTTTGTTCGACGCCGGCAGCGGCGACGTGCTAATCGACGGCGTTCCGGTCACCCGGATGGCCCGCACCGACATCACCGACCGGGTTGCCCTGGTGCCGCAGCGGCCGTACCTGTTCTCCGGCACGGTGGCGCACAACCTGCGTTTCGGCAACCCGGACGCGACGGACGAGGAGCTCTGGGAGGCCTTGCGGGTGGCCCAGGGCGAGGGCTTCGTCCGCGCCAAGGACCACGGTCTCGAGTCAGCGGTTTCGCAGGGCGGCACCAACGTCTCCGGAGGCCAGCGTCAGCGGCTGTGCATTGCCCGGGCGCTGGTGGCCAAGCCCAAGGTCTACCTTTTCGACGACTCGTTCTCCGCGCTGGACGTGGCAACCGACGCCAGGCTGCGGGCCGCGCTGAAGGGGACCACCAAGGACGCGACCGTGATCATCGTGGCCCAGCGCGTGGCCACGATCATCGAGGCGGACCAGATCCTGGTGATGGAGCACGGCCAGATTGTGGCCCGCGGCACCCACGAGGAGCTGCTGGAAAGCTCTGAAACCTACCAGGAAATTGTTGATTCGCAGACCGCGGTGGAGGAAGTGGCATGAGCCCGGACAAAGAAACCCAGTCCGAGCTGGTCATCGGGCCCGACCTGGTGACAGCGCCCACCCCGGCTGCTGCCGCTGAAGCCGAGGCCGAGGTCCTGGAGGAGCAGTTCCAGCCGGGCGAGGCCGACAAGGACTTCATGACCGGGACCCCGGTCCGCAAGGCCCAGCACTTCTGGCCGTCCGCCAAGCGCCTGTTCGGGCTGCTGCAGCCGGAGAAGGCCAGCATCGCCCTGGTGCTGGCCATGGTGCTGGTGGCCGTGGTGCTGAACGTGATTGCGCCCAAGGTGCTGGGCAACGCCATGGACGTCATCTTCAACGGCGCGATCGGCATGAACCTGCCGGCCGGCGCCAGCCAGGCAGAAGTCATCGCCGGGCTCCGGGCGCAGGGCCAGGACCAGTTCGCGGACCTGCTCTCCGGCATGGAACTGGTGCCCGGCGTGGGCATCGACTTCCAGCTGCTGGGCAACCTGATCCTGCTGGTGCTGGGGATGTACGTGGTCTCGTCGCTGTTCATGTGGCTGCAGGGCTGGTTGCTGAACCGGATCGTGATGCGGGTGGTCTTCGGGCTGCGCCGGGATGTGGAAGCCAAGCTGAACCGGCTGCCGCTGAACTATTTCGACACCCGCCAGCGCGGCGACATGCTCTCCCGGGTGACCAACGACGTCGACAACATCCAGCAGGCGCTGCAGCAGGCCTTCGCGCAGCTGATCATGTCCGCGCTGAGCCTGCTGGGCATCACCATCATGATGTTCATCGTCTCCTGGCAGCTGGCCCTGATCGCGCTGATTGCGCTGCCGCTGTCCGCCGTCGGCGCCGGCCTGATCGGCACCCGCAGCCAGAAGTTGTTCACCGCGCAGTGGAAGCACACAGGGGCGCTCAACGGCCACATCGAGGAGTCATTCAGCGGCCACGACCTGGTCCGCGCCTTCGGCCGCGAACAGCAGTCGGTGGAACAGTTCGACGAGAAGAACGAGGAGCTTTACAAGGCCTCGTTCGGTGCGCAGTTCGTCTCCGGCATGATCATGCCCGTGATGCAGTTCATCTCCTACCTGAGCTACGTGGGCATCGCCGTGGTCGGCGGCCTGCGGGTGGCGTCGGGGTCCATGACCCTTGGCGACGCCACCGCGTTCATCCAGTATTCGCGCGAATTCAACCAGCCGCTGGGCCAGATGGCGGGCATGGCCAACATGTTGCAGTCCGGCGTTGCCTCCGCGGAGCGGGTTTTCGAACTGCTCGACGCCGATGAGCAGGAGCCGGACACGGCCACCGAGACACTGCCGGCCAAGACCGACGGGCACGTGGAGTTCCACAACGTCAGCTTCAGCTACACCGTGGACAAGCCGCTGATCGAGGACCTCTCCTTCTCGGCGGCCCCGGGGCAAACGGTGGCCATCGTGGGGCCAACGGGCGCGGGCAAGACGACGCTGGTGAACCTGGTGATGCGGTTCTACGAACTGGACGCCGGCCGGATCACGCTGGACGGCGTGGACATCACCGCGCTCAGCCGGGCCGAGCTGCGGTCCAAGGTGGGCATGGTGCTGCAGGACGCGTGGCTGTTCGGCGGCTCCATCTTCGACAACATCCGCTACGGCAACCTGGATGCCACCGAAGAAGAAGTCATGGCGGCGGCCAGGGCCACCTACGTGGACCGCTTCGTGCGGGCGCTGCCGGACGGCTACGACACGGTGATCGATGAAGAGGGCAACAACGTCTCCGCCGGCGAGAAGCAGTTGATCACCATCGCCCGGGCGTTCCTGGCCAACCCGTCGCTGCTGATCCTGGACGAGGCCACCAGCTCGGTGGATACGCGCACCGAGCTGCTGGTCCAGCACGCGATGGCCGCACTGCGCTCGGACCGGACCAGTTTTGTGATTGCGCACCGGCTCTCCACCATCCGGGACGCGGACGTGATCCTGGTGATGGAGGACGGCAACATCGTGGAGCAGGGCAACCACGCCACGCTGCTGAACGCCGAGGGCCCGTACTACCGGCTCTACATGTCCCAGTTCGCGGCGGCAGCGGATCCGGTGTCCTAAGGCGCTGAACCACGGAATAACGACGGCGGTGCCCGGGTGGGGATTCGCATCCCACCTTCAGCGCCGCCGTCGTCGGTTAAACGGGTGTGCAGCCTTCGGCGATCCGCTCGGCGGCGCGGCGGAGCGGCGGAAGATGGGCAGCAGTCGCCGCCTGGAGGGTGTCCGGAGTGGCCAGCATGTTGACGCCGACGGCGGCGACCACCGCTCCGGCAGCGTCCCTGACCGGCACAGACACGGTGCGGTGGCCTGACTGCAGTTCGCTGTCGTTCACTGCAAAGCCTTGCCGGCGGACCTGCTCGATCTCCAGCCGGAAGCGTCCGGTGCTGTCGATGGTCTGCTCGGTCAGCCGGCTGAACTGGCTGCCGTCCAGGGCAGCGCGGAATTCATCCTCGCTGAGTCCGGCCATCAAGACCTTGCCCATGGAGGAAGCGTGGGCCGGAATGCGGGCACCAACGGTCAGCCCGGCGCGGATCATGCCGGGAACCCGGGTGGCCGCGATGCAGATGACGTCGCCGTCGGCCAGCACGCCGGCGGTGCACGGTTCCTCGAACTCGCCCGTTAACCATTCGATGCCCTGGCGGGAGGCCAGTACCAAGGGAGAGCCGGACAGGTAGCCGTAGCCCAGTTCCAGTGCCTGGTGGGTCAGCGCGAACTTCTCCCCTTGGCAGCGCACATAGCCCAGCTGGACCAGCGTCCGCAGCACCCTGGCGGTCGCCGCCCTGTTCAGCCCGGCACGGGCAGCAACCTCGGCGGCACGCATGGACGGATTGCCGTGGTCGAACACGCTCAATACGGACAGTCCGCGCGCCAAGGTGCGCACGGACGGCTCTGCAGGGGGCCGGAGAGCGGGCTCGCTGGTGATGGTCATCACTGAAGAGGATACCCGGCAGGCCAGCTGACCGTGATGCTGGTTACACCGTGCGTAGCGCCGTCAGTCGGTGCCGGAGCGGTCCTCGAGCACGCCCCGCACGGAGGACCCCGGAACCCACATCACGTCTCCGTGTTCGGCGTTCGCCGCCCGGCCCATCACGAACAGCAGGCCCGAGAGCCGGTTGAGGTAGATCGCGGTCTCGCGGTTGACCACGTCGCCGTGTTCGTCCAGCGCGGCCCACACCGTGTGTTCGGCCCGCCGCACGGCCGTCCGGGCCTGGTAGAGCAGGGCGGCGGCGATCGTTCCGCCGGGCAGGAGCATGCCGCTGAGATCACCGGCTTCCTGCCGGTAGTGGTCGATGGCGCGTTCCAACCGCTCCGCATGTTCCGGGATGATGCGGGCGTCCACCGGGAGGTCGCTGGGATACGGCACCAGCAGGTCGGCCATCAGGTCGAACAGGTCGTTCTGCACGCTGACCAGCATCGCGTTGGCCTCGGGGGGCAGCCCGCTGCTTGCCATGGCTACTGCCACGCCGGCGTTGGCCGCATCTACCTCGGCGTGCGCTGCGACCCTCAGATCATTCTTGGATACTTCGCCGTGACTGCCGAACAGGGTGCGGCCGGAGTCACCATAATGGTCGGGTTCCGTCTGTTCGTCCGCTGCAAATTCGCCACGTTCATTCATGCCTGCAACTATACTTACGAGACGTTTCACATCGAAGAGCCACAGGAAGCCCGGGGCAGTGCACTACGCATCCGGTGACAAGAGTGAGGACCATGATGAGCAGCGAATACACCGGCCCCTTGCCGACGGTCGCCGAGGCATCGGACGACGGGAGGCGGGGCTGGCAAACCGTCGACAAGACGGTTTTCTTTGTTTCGGGCGGCATCATTGTCGTCGTTTGCCTGCTGGGCATTTTCTTTACGGAGCAGGTGACCGAAGTCGCCGGGGCCCTTCTCGGATGGGTGACCAACACTTTCGGCTGGCTGTTCATTCTCGGGGCAACGGGCTTTGTGTTGTTTTCGCTGGTGCTTGCTTTTGGCCGGTACGGCAACATCCCGCTCTCACGCGAGGGGGAGGCGACCGAGTTCTCCACCCTGTCGTGGATCGCCATGATGTTCAGCGCGGGCATGGGCATCGGCCTGATGTTCTTCGGTGTCTATGAGCCGGTTACACATCTGGCCTCACCGCCGCCTTTTGTCGATGCTGCCCCGGGATCGCCCGAAGCAGCGAACAGCGCCATGGCCTACACCCTCTTCCACTGGGGCCTGCATCCATGGGCCATCTACTCGGTGGTGGGTCTGGCGCTCGCTTATTCCACCTACCGAATGGGCCGGGGCAACCTGATGAGCTCGCCGTTCCAAGCGATCTTCGGTAAGGAACGGATTGAGAATAAAGGCTGGGGCAAGCCGATCGATATCCTCGCGATCATCTGCACAAAGTTCGGTTCGGCCACTTCTTTGGGCCTTGGCGCGCTGCAGATCGCGGCCGGCCTGGCCCTGCTGCGGACCGGGCAGTTCGAGGAAAATCCGGGAGCGGCGGCCCCCATCCTGATCATTTGTGTGCTGACCGTGGGCGTGGTGATTTCGGCTGCGAGCGGCGTCGCGCGCGGCATTAAATGGCTCAGCAACACCAACATGGTGTTGGCCGCCGTCCTGCTGCTGTTTGTGTTCGTCCTCGGCCCGACCGTCTTCATCCTTGACCTGGTGCCCGCTTCGATCGGTGACTACCTGGCCAACCTGGTGCCCATGAGTTTCCACTCGGCCGTCTTCGGTGGTACCGAATGGCTGGCCAACTGGACCATCTTCTACTGGGCCTGGTGGATCTCCTGGACGCCCTTCGTAGGCACCTTCATTGCCAAGATTTCCCGCGGCCGGACGATCAAGGAGTTCGTCCTGGGCGTGCTGCTGGTCCCGACCTCGGTGAGCGTGATCTGGTTTTCCATCTTCGGCGGCGCCGGCATCAACCTCCAGCTGGGCGGAGAAGACATTGCCGGGGCCGGAAACGAGGCGGCCGCCTTCTTCGCCACGCTGCAGAACTACCCCTTCTTCATCGGCGCCGCCATCGTCGTGATGGTGTTGACCGCGGTGTTCTTTGTCAGCGGAGCGGACGCCGGCGCCGTGGTGCTCGGAACGCTATCCTCTCGCGGCCGCAAAGAACCGTGGAAGCCGTTGGTGATCCTCTGGGGCGTGCTCACCGGCGCGGTGGCGGCCGTGCTGTTGTTCGTCGGCGGACTGAATGCCCTGCAGACTTTCACCATCCTGGCTTCGACGCCGTTTGTGCTGATAATCATCGGGTTGTGCCTATCGCTGTACGTTGACCTGCGTCGGGATCCGTTGCGGCAGCGGCGGATGGGGCCGGTGCGCGGCGCGGTCAGTGTGCCCAGCACCGCGCCGTTTGCGGTGCCGACGACATCGGAAATCGAGGTGGTCGACGTCGACCGAACAAGACGCATCGACGGTTCCGGCAGCTCGGACCATCCCAAGGGTGGCCTGCCGGAAGACACCGGCGACGGCAGGAAACACGGGCACCATCCGTAGGTAAGTCATCGGAGAGGGCCGGCGAATGGTCGCCGGCCCGCTCCGTGCCTCGCGTTGTTGGCAGTGCAGGCTAACCGAGCATGATCCCGGCGAAGAAGTCAGCCAGTTCCCGATGCGCGTCGAGCGGCAGGACGTGGGCGACGTACTGATCGGGGCGGACCACCACCATGGCGCCCTGTCGGCGGTCGATGCCGCGGAGGTCGAAGATGTCGTCCCCGGCCTTCAGGTCGGGAGTGAAGACTTTCTCGTAGTCCTTCAGGCCAAAGGGAGCCTTCTGCGGGAACAGGAAGGGCGGCACATCGTTGGCGTCCAGTTCCCGGTGGCCCTGCTGGAAGACGGCGCGGACATCAAAGACGGCGTCGGCATCGGCTCCGGCGGGCGTGTAGCGCCGGACCGGAGAGTCTTCGGAATCGTCCAAGAACCGGCACAGTTTGGCCAGCCGGGAGTCTGCCGCACCGGGGTGGGCGGAGTCGGCGAAGGCGTAGATCCGCCAGCGGCCGTCTGCCTGTGCGACGTGGCCCAACCCCACCGGTTTGGCGTCGGCCAGGCGGACAACCGGGGCCGAGTGGAACCGCTCGCCGATCGGGAAACCCTTGGCCAGATGCTCGTGGGTGTCCTCACCAGTGATCATTGACGGCGGGTAATCGGTGGCGAAGCCGGCGGTAAAGCGGCCGGCCTCAACGAACTGCCGTTCCAACTCGGCCGGCTCCAGGCCTTCGTCGTCGGGCCGGTTCGGGTCCTTCGGGCGGGAACTCACAGTCTTGGACCAGCGGATGTCGAAGTCGATCAGTTCCTGGGCCACGGCGTGGCGCTCGCCCGAGTACGTGTCCAGCAGGGACTCGGGGCTGCGGCCTTCGAGGACGGCCGCGAGCTTCCAGCCCAGGTTGAAGCCGTCCTGCATCGAGACGTTCATGCCCTGGCCCGCCTTGGCGCTGTGTGTGTGGCAGGCGTCGCCGGCGATGAAGACACGCGGGGTGCGCCGGCCGCGCTCTTCCGGCACGACGTTGTCGAACCGGTCGGCAATGCGCTGGCCCACCTCGTAGACCGACCACCAGGTGATGTCCTTGACCTCCAGCGTGTAGGGATGCAGGATCCGCTGCGCCGCCTCGATGATCATGTCCGAAGTGAACCGCTGCCGGGCCTCACGGTCGGCCGGATCAAGGTCGCCCAAGTCCACGTAGAGCCGGATCAGGTAGCCGCCTTCGCGCGGGATCAGCAGGATGTTGCCATCCTCAGCCGATTGGATGGCCGCCTTGAAACGTACGTCGGGGAAGTCCGTAACGGCCAGGACGTCCGCCACACCCCAGGCATGGTTGCGGGCGTCGCCGCGCAGCTCCAAGCCGATCGACCGACGCACGGAACTGCGGGCGCCATCGCATCCCACCACGTACTTGGCGCGGACGGTCACCTCTTCCGACGGGTTGTCGGCATCGGTCCGGCGCATGGTCACCCGCACTGGGTAGTCGCCCGATCCCTCGACTTCGACGCCGGTGACTTCCAGGCCGTAGTCCGGTTCCAACCGGCTGGGGGACTTGCGCATGTGCTCCAGCAGGTAGTCCTGCATCCGGGCCTGGTTGACGATCACGTGCGGGTACTCGGACAGCCCGTCCGCAACGTCCTGGACCCGTCCGCTGCGAACGATCCCCGAGCGGTCCTGATCATCCGGCCGCCAGAACACCGTCTCGTTGACCCAGTAGCCTTCGCGGACCAAGCGCTCGGCCAGACCGAAGGCGTTGAACATTTCGACTGTCCGGCAGGCCACGCCGTCGGCCTGCCCCAGCGCCAGCGGGCCTTCCCGCCGTTCCACCACGCGGGTGGTGATGCCCGGGAACTCGGCCAGCTGGGCGGCCAGCACAACCCCGGCCGGCCCGGTGCCGACCACCAGGACATCCACTTCTTCCGGCATTCCGCCCTGGCTTTCCGGGCGGCCTTCCGCAGCCGGCCGGAGTTCAGGATCGCCCGGATGGTAGCCGTCTAGATAAAACTGCATGATGCTCCTGGTGGTTTGTCGGGCCTTGTCCGGGACCGGGTGTTGTCGCGTCGCATCACATCGTAGTGATTGGCGCCACGGATCAGCCAAGAGATTCTGTGGAGCAGAATGCTATGTGGTGGGCAGTACGCCGTCGTCGTGAAGTTCGCGCAACACTGCTTCGCAGCTGGCATGGAGGGCCTGGATGACTTCCGGCTGCTGGATAGCGCCGGCGCGGGACAACGGAGAGCTGATCGATACGGCCAAGGCGGCGGGCCGGCCGGCGGTTGCCAGCGGTGCGCCGACGGCGGCGAGGTCCGTTTCGGTGCGCCCGAGGTTGACGGCATACCCCTGCGTCCGTGCTTCCGCCAGTTCGCGCTGCAGGCCCTCCAGTTCCGCCGGTGCGAGGCTGCTGCCGCTTTGTTGCGCCTGCCTGCCGGTGTAGAGCTGCGCGACCGATGGCTCCGGAAGAGTAGCCAGGATGGCTTTGCCGCCGGAGGAGAGGTGTGCCGGAAGAACCGTGCCGGTGCGGTTGCCCACCCGGAGCAACTGCGGACCCTCGGCCGTGAACAGGTAGCGGGCGGTGACGCCAACGCGTTCGACGAGGTTCACGGTTTCACGTACCGAGAGGGCCAACGCCTCAAGGTGCGGGCGGGCGATCGAGACGGCGGTCCGGGCAGGGCCAGCGGCGGTGTCGGCGTGCAGGGCCGGTCCGGCGCAGTAGCGCCGCTGGTCATCCTGCAGGGCAAAGCTTCGGTACACCAGCATGGCCATGAGCCGGTGGGCAGTGGACGGGGCCACATTGAGCGCGTTGGCCGCGTCGGTGATCCGCAGCCAGTCCCGCTCCTGGAGAAGCATGATCAACTGCAGTGCCCGGTCGACGGAGTCCACGGCGTAGTCGGGCTTCTTCACGATGTTCATGTTCTGCACAGCAGAAGTGTAGTTCGGAAGTGAGGAGCGGGAGGCGTCGGCAAGGGCCTGGCGTGGGTGCTGGGCAGCTAAGTTACCAGCGGGTAGCATGACGGCATGCACCTCATCTTCCGGACCCTGTTGCTGCTTGTCACCGCGCGCCGCCGGCCCGCGCTGGGTATTTGGGATTCGTCCTCTCTGTCCTTGCGCGTGCTGCCCACCGACATCGACATCGCCATGCACGTCAACAACGGGATGTACTTCTCGCTGATGGACCTCGGGCGCTTCGAGCTGATGGTGCGCGCCGGTGTATGGGACGTCTTCCGCCGCAAGGGCTGGTCCCCGGTGGTCAGTGCGGAGACCATAGCTTTCCGCAAATCGCTCACACTCGGCCAGCGGTACAACATTGAAACCCGGATCATCGGCTTTGACGACCGGGCCATCTATTTTGAGCAGCGCATGGTTTCCGACGGCGAGATCTACGCCCGCGCCTACATCGCCACCAGGCTGGTGTCTGCGCAGGGGCCGGTCGCTAACGAGGAGATCTTTGCGGCAACCGGCCAGCAACCGCCGGCCGATATGGTGCTGCCCGAATGGCTGCATGAATGGCGGGAGAACAACGCGCTGCCCAGCACCCGCCGTCCCGCTCCGCACCGCTGGGTGCGCTGACTCTGGTCGGCGGCACCTCGTTGCCCTACGCTATGGGGGAGGGAGGTGAGCGGTCATGATCGCAGCACCCGGAGACCGCATCGTCATCAGGGGAAAGACGGTGGAATCCGCGGACCGGCACGGTGAAGTCATCGAGGTCCGCGGCGCCGGCGGCGCCCCGCCCTACTTCGTCAGATTCGACGACGGACACGAGAGCGTGGTCTTCCCAGGCACCGACTGCAGTATCGAGCGCGCTGCCGGATAAGCGCTGCCCGGCTAAAAAGCCAGCCGGCGGGCGCGCAGGACGCTGTCCGTCAGCGTGCCTTCGCCATTCGGTCCCGTGACATCGCGCTCAACCGAGTCCACCGTCTCCAGAGTCCAGGCTGGACCATCAAGCCCAAGCTCTGCGGCTAGTTGAGTCGCGGTGGGCAGCGCTTCCTCCGGCTCAGGATGTTTGGACCACGGCGGAAACGATTCGTGGCCGACGATCAGCAGTTGGCCGCCGGGAGAGACTGCGCGGGCACCTGCCGCGAGGATTGCGTTCCGCGGCAGCTCGACCGGTGAATGGAGGAACTGTGCGCAGACCAGATCGTACCGCTCGCCTGCTTCCCAAACGGCCAGGTCCTGCCGATGCCATTGGATCCGGTCCGCGACGCCGGCTTCTTCGGCGTGCCGGGCCGCCCGCCGCAACGCGAGCCCGGACATGTCTAGGCCGGTGACCTGCCAACCTTGCGCGGCGAGCCAGATAGCGTCCGCGCCCTCGCCACATCCCAGTTCCAGCGCCTTGCCAGGACGCAGGCCGGAGAGCTCGCGGACCAGCATGGGGTTGGGCCGGCCGCTCCAGATCTGGTCCCGCTCGGCGTAAAAGGACTCCCAGAACTCAACGGGATCCTCCACGTGGCCTTGATGGCGATGTTCCATGCCTGAAAACTTTACGCCGGGACACCTTCGCGCAGAACGCCTCAGCCGCTTCTTCCAGCTCACGTTGGCTGGCGGTCAGCAGCGAAGCACGACGGCGGTGGCGGCTCGACGTAGCGGCCGACGGCGAGGCACGACGTCGATGGCACGGCTGCCAGCCACGACCCGCCCAGGGGACGGGGAAGAAATAAGGCGGGCACCGCCGTCGTTATGTCAAACGTGTGCCCGCGGCAACTACCGTGGGTCATCCCGCAACGAAAGGCCCGCCGGCGTGAACGTACCTCTTTCCATCCTTGATCTGGCAACGATTGGCACCAACGAAACCGTGGGCGAAAGCCTGGCCGGCAGCGTGGCGCTGGCGCAGCGGGCCGAGGAACTGGGATACCGGCGGGTCTGGTACGCGGAGCACCACAACATGGCGTCGATCGCGTCCTCCGCCACCAGCGTGCTGATTGCCCACGTGGCCGCGAACACAAGCACCATCCGGCTGGGCGCCGGCGGCATCATGCTGCCCAACCATGCTCCGCTGACCATCGCCGAGCAGTTCGGCACCCTGGAGGCGCTGCACCCGGGCCGGATCGATCTGGGTCTGGGGCGCGCACCGGGCAGCGACCAGAACACCCTGCGGGCGCTGCGCCGCGATCCGATGAGCGCCGATTCGTTCCCGCAGGACGTGCTGGAGCTGCAGGGCTATCTCACCGGACAGACCCGGATCAAGGGCGTGGATGCGACCCCGGGCAAGGGCACCAACGTGCCGCTGTACATCCTGGGTTCCTCGTTGTTCGGCGCCAAGCTGGCCGCCGCGCTGGGGCTGCCTTACTCGTTCGCCTCGCACTTCGCGCCGAACGCGCTGCAGGACGCTGTAGCCGTCTACCGCCGCGAATTCCAGCCCTCGGAGCAGCTCGCGGAACCGTACGTGATTGCCGGTGTGAATGCCATCGCGGCGGACACCAACGAGGAAGCGCAGGAGCAGTTCCGGATGGTCCGGCGCAGCCGGGTCTCGCTGCTGTTCGGCCGCGACCGGACGTTCACGGATGAGGAAGCCGACCTGATCCTGGACTCACCGCAGGGCCAGCACGTGGAGCAGATGGTCAAGTACTCGGCCGTCGGTACGCCCGATGCCGTGACGGAGTACCTGGAGGGATTCGCCAAGCACGCCGATGCCGACGAGCTGATCGTGGCGTTCCAGGCCCCGACCGTTACGCAGCGGCTGCGCGCGCTGGAGCTGACCGCGCAGGCCCGGGGTCTTGCCGCCTGAGCCGACGCGGGCGGCTGCCATGGCTCCGCCGGAGATGGGCGTAATCTGCGCCATAAACCGTGACGCCGTTCGGGGCTGCCGGTACAGTGGTGCCAGATCCGGACCCGAAGTTTCGCAGGGATAGACCCCTCGAGAAGGAGCAAACATGAGTACAGCCGTCGTCGCGCGCCAGGGTGTTCTGGCCGACGTCCTCGTCCCCAGCACTGCCCTGGCCAACACCGCCTTGGTGGTCGGCGGCGCCGGCCTGACCGCTGTGATGGCGCAGCTGGCCGTGCCGCTGTGGCCGGTCCCGATCACCGGCCAGACCCTGGCCGTGCTGCTGGTCGGCAGCACCCTGGGCCCGGTGCGCGGGATGCTGGCGATGGCTTTGTACTGGGTGGCCGGTGTGGCCGGCATGCCGGTGTTCTCCGAGGCCTCGTCCGGCCTGGCCGCTGCCGTCGGCCCGACCGGCGGCTACCTGGTGGGCTTTGTGGCGGCCGCAGGCCTGACCGGCTGGCTGGCCAAGCGCAACTGGGACAAGAAGTTCCTGGGCGCCACGGTCTCCTTCCTGGCCGGCACCGTGATCACCTTCGTTTTTGGCATGGCCTGGCTGTCCATCTCGCTGGGCGCCGATCTGCAGCAGACGCTCGAGTGGGGCCTGTACCCGTTCATCATCGGCGGCATCGTGAAGTCCTTGATCGCGGCCGCCGCCATGCCCGCCGCGTGGAAGCTGGCCGCCCGGGTGCCCAAGGAATCCTCCCGCGCCTAATTTGGCGGCTCATCGTTCCGGAGCACACAGTTTGATCCGGAGCGGGCTTGGACTCCACTGCAACCCTGACAACTCACAATCACGACGCCGATGCCCGGGTGGGGATTCGTTCCCCGCCCGGGCACCGTCGTCGTTCTCAGAAATCCACCGGCCCCTGCCCAGCAGAGCGCCTTCGACGACGACGGTCCGGTGACGGAGCGCCTCGGCAACGGCGGCGACGGCGGGTTGGCGCAGCGAGTCCGGCCACAGCACCATCCAATAGGGGAGGCGCTCCCGGAAGTCCTCAGGCAGCAACCGCACCAGATCCGGGTGGCGGTCGGCCATGAAGCACGGCAGAAACCCGATCCCCGCCCCTGCCCGGGTGGCTTCGACGTGGACAAAAACGTTGGTGGAGCTGAGCGAATCCAGCATGTCGGGAACCAGCCGCCGCGGGGCGTCCAGATCATCTACCTGCAGCATGGAATCAACGAAGTACACCAGCCGGTGCTCGCTCAGCTCAGTGATGCCGGTGGGGGTGCCGAAGTCCTGGAGATAGCGGTGCGAGGCGTACATGAACGCACTGAAACCGTCGGTGGCGGAAATGCGTACGACGCCGGAAATCTGGTCCGTTTCTTCCTCGCCGCCGTTGATCGCGGCCACCGCCGTCTCCACATCCTCGGCCGCCCGGACTGCGCGGCGTCCCAGGTCCGTCAAGTTCCCAGCCGCCCACGGCGCGGGCCAGGGTCCGGCCACCGAGAGCCTTTCCCAACGCAGCGGTCCGCCGGCGACGGTGGTGTGGTTGACGCCCAGGCTCTCGGCCGCCGTTGTGAAGTGACCCGTGCCACGGCGAGCAGGATCAGCAGGTCGTCAGGGTTTGGGGTAGCCGTGGCGGCGGATTGGTGGCCATTATCTGCAATTATGCACTTGGCCTCTGCGCAACTGGCCATTGATGCACAGCTCGGGCGCGTCCATACTCGGTAAAGCTGCCCTGTGCCCTGGGACACAATAGATCCGCAGCGCAGATGTCACCGCAGATATGTGCCGAACGAAGGAGTGCGCCGATGAGCGTCAACAAGCCGATCGCCCCGGCAACGGAGAAATCCGGCCTGAAAAAGATTGTGGCTGCCTCGATGGTGGGCACGGTTGTGGAATGGTACGAGTTCTTCCTCTACGCCACCGCCGCCTCGCTGGTCTTCGGCCAGGTTTTCTTCCCGAACGCGAACTCGGAGCTTGACGGGATCATCGCCGCCTTCCTGACGTATGCCGTCGGCTTCATTGCCCGTCCGCTCGGCGGCATCGTGTTCGGCCAGATCGGCGACAAGCTGGGCCGCAAGCACACCCTGCAGGTCACGATCATCCTGGTCGGCGTGGCCACGTTCCTGATGGGCTGCCTGCCCGGCTTCAACTCCATCGGCTACTGGGCGCCGGCGCTGCTGGTGATTCTGCGCTTCGTCCAGGGCTTCGCCGTGGGAGGCGAGTGGGGCGGGGCCGTCCTGCTGGTGGCCGAACACAGTCCGAACAAGTCGCGCGGGTTCTGGTCCAGCTGGCCGCAGGCCGCCGTCCCGGTGGGCAACCTGCTGGCGACCCTGGTGCTGCTGGGCATGTCCTGGATCCTGCCGTCGGATCAGTTCCTGAGCTGGGGCTGGCGCGTGGCGTTCTGGGCCTCGGCCATCATCGTCGTCATCGGCTACTACATCCGCACCCACGTCAGTGAAGCTCCGATCTTCCTGGAGGCGCGTGCCCAGGTCGAGGCCGAAAAGGCCGTCAGCTACGGTGTCAAGGAAGTCGTGAAGAAGTACCCGAAGGGCATCCTGGGCGCCATGGGCCTGCGCTTTGCCGAGAATATCCTCTACTACATCATCGTCAGCTTCACGATTGTGTACCTCAAGACCGTCCACGACTACGATACGAGCCAGCTGCTGCTGGCCCTTCTGGTGGCGCACATCATCCACTTCATCGTGATCCCGCAGGTCGGCCGGCTCTCGGATGCCTTCGGGCGCAAGCCGGTCTATCTGACCGGCGCAGTTCTCGGTGCCACCTGGGCGTTCTTCGCCTTCCCGATGTTCGATACGCAGAACCCGTTCATCATCATCGCCGCCGTCACCATCGGCCTGTGCTTCCACGCGCTGATGTATGCCGGCCAGCCGGCCATCATGGCCGAGATGTTCCCGACCCGGATGCGCTATTCCGGCGTCTCGCTGGGCTACCAGGTGACGTCCATTGTGGCCGGTTCGATGGCGCCGATCATTGCGACGTCGCTACTGCAGGACTTCGAATCGTGGCTGCCGGTGGCCGTGTACGTGGCGGTGGCCTGTGCCATCACAGCAGTGGCGGTGATCACGATGAAGGAAACCAAGGGTTCATCCCTGCACGACATCGACGACGCCGACGCCCGCAAGCACGGGCTGAACACTGCGCGGGTCCAGAACTGAGTGCCCTGCGGCGCGCAAGGCCGAAGTCTATGCGCGCCGCAAAACCGCGGACTTTCAGGGCCAAACACGCACCATCCAAGTTCTACATCAGGGAAGCATCATGATTAACCAGGAGACCGAACGGATGCAGCAGACTGCCGCTCAATCGTTGGCGGGCCGGCGGGCGCTGGTGACCGGCGGGGCCAGCGGGATCGGGTTGGCCGTGGTGCATGCGCTGGCTGCCCGAGGCGCCCACGTTGTGGTCGCTGACCGGGACCGGGCCGGCTCCGAGACGACGGCGCGGGAGGTCGGCGGTTCAAGCTGGGCAGTCGACCTGCTGGATCCAGCTTCCGTTGCCGACGACCGGCTGGTCGACGCTCTCGATGGCGTGGACATCCTGGTCAACAACGCCGGAATCCAGCATGTCAGCCCGATCCAGGACTTCAGCGCTGAGGACTTCCGGAGGATCACTACCCTGATGCTGGAGGTTCCGTTCCTGCTGATCCGCGCGGCGCTGCCGAAGATGTACGCCGGCGGGTTTGGCCGGATCATTAACATCTCCTCCGTGCACGGGCTTCGCGCCTCGCCGTTCAAATCCGCATACGTCACCGCCAAGCACGGCCTCGAAGGACTGTCCAAGGTCACTGCGCTGGAAGGCGGGGAGCATGGCGTGACCAGCAACTGCGTCAGCCCCGGCTATGTCCGGACCCCGCTGGTGGAGAAACAACTGGCGGACCAGGCACGCGTCCACGGCATCCCAGAGGAAGAGGTTCTCGCCAAGATCATGCTGACCGAGAGCGCGATCAAGCGCCTGGTCGAGCCGGAAGAGGTGGCCGCGCTGGTGAGCTGGCTGGCCGGGGACGAGGCATCCATGGTGACCGGCGCCAGCTACACGATGGATGGTGGCTGGTCCGCGCGGTAATCCGGGGACCCACCGTTTCCATCCAGACATGGTTTAGGTTGGGTTCTATGTTGGGGCAGCAGGGGATCCGGGGCTTTGTGGAGCGGCTGGGGGAGTTCGAGACCGGGCCGAACAGCCGCAATTTCTTCTCGACGGCCCTGCCGGCAAACGCCGCGCGCCGCAACAATATCCTCCGGTACTTTGAGCAGATGCTGGAGCGCCGGCCTACGGTCCTGCTGGTCGGCGAGGCGCCTGGCTACCGTGGGATGACCGTGACCGGCGTGCCCTTCACCAATAAGGCCTTGATCTCCGGGAACGATCCGTTCGGCTTGTTTGGAGCGGGCAACGGCTACCTGCTGCCGCCGGAGGTCCTGACTGTTCCGGCCGAGCCCACGGCAACGGTCATGTGGGGTGTGCTGGCCGAGCTGGACTTCCTGCCGCTGCTCTGGAGCGCGTACCCGTTTCATCCGCACCAACCGGGCAGGCAGCTCTCCAACCGGACACCATCCTCTGCTGAGATCCGGGCGGGCCTGCCCCTGTGGCGGGAGCTGGCGCGGATCTTCGGCATAGTAACGGTGGTCGCCGTCGGGAACATCGGCCACCGCAGCGTCACGGCCGCAGGACTCAGCGTGCCCAAGGTTCGCCATCCGGCCCATGGCGGCAAGGAGCTGTTCCGGCAAGGCCTGCAGGATCTGCTGGATGCCGGCGTCATTCGGAGGAGCCAATGACGATTCGCGGACCCGGACGCGGAATGACCAGCCCGCAGCTTCCGGCGTGGCCGCCGTCCAACCCTGCATTCCGCCGTGCGGAAGTTTCAACGGTCTTGGGAAGCGGCGATGTCCTCTGGGAGCGGGCCACCAGGGAGCTGCTGTGCTGGAAGGTGAAAACCGCGAGTGGATTCGCGGTCGACGCAGTCGGCCCGGTGAGCCAAGGCGATCGGGTTCTCATCACGGCGAGCCTGCTCGGAGTCACTATCCTGGAGCCGGTTGCAGTCGTGGCCGTTGTCGAAACTTCCCGCCGGGTTGGGTTCGCCTACCGCACCCGGCCGGGTCATCCCGTCAACGGTGAGGAAGCGTTCATCGTGCACCGGGACGGCGAGGAAGTGCATTTCACGGTGCGCTCGCTGACCCGGGCAGCGCCGCAACAGCCGTGGCGGACTCTCTACCCACTTCTTCTGATCGCGCAGCGCGCGGCCCGCAGGCGGTATGTGCGTGCGCTGCGATAGATAAAGCGGGCACCCGGGTGGCGCCAAAAACGACTGTACCGATCCGGCCCTGCCAGACATTCCGGAAGGGCCAGATCGGTACAGTCGATGGATGGTGGACTGCCGGTCGGACCAGACGGTCGGACTAGACGGCTTCGAGCACGCTGACGTAGTTGGCGATCGCCAGCCCGCCCATGTTGTGCACGGCGGCGCGCCGCGCACCCGCCAGCTGCATGTCCCCGGCAGTGCCGGAGAGCTGCATTGCCGTGACCACGTGCTGCGAGACCCCTGTGGCGCCGACCGGATGCCCCTTGGCCTTCAGGCCGCCGGACAGGTTCACCGGCAGCTTGCCGTCGCGGTACACCATGCCCTCCTCGATGGCCCGGCGGCCCTCGCCGGCAGCGGTCAGGCCCATGACCTCGTACATGATCAGTTCGGCGATGGTGAAGCAGTCATGCACCTCGGCCAGATCCAGATCCTGCAAGCCCACACCGGCCATGCCCAGCGCGCGCTGCCAGGCGGCGCGGCTGCCGGCGAAGGCCGTGGGATGGCGCTTCTCGGCCGGCATGAAGTCGTTGGCATGGCCAAACCCGGCCAGCCGCACGGCGGCGGCCGCGGCACCGGAACGCGGCGCTTCCGTGCTGAGCACCACCGCGGCGGCGCCGTCCGAGACCGGCGAGCAGTCGGTCCGGCGCAGCGGCTCGGCGACCACCGGGTTCTTCTCCGAGACGGTCTGGCAGAACTCCTCGCCCAGGTCCTTGCGCAGCTGGGCGTAGGGATTGGCCACGCCGTTGCGGTGGTTCTTCGCCGCGATCGAGCCGAGCACGTCGCCCACGTCCCCGTAGCGCTTCTGGTAGTGCTTGGCGGTTTCGGCGAACAGCCCGGCGAAGCCGGTGGAGCTCGGCTTGCCCGCCGCCTCGTAGTCGGCACCGAGCAGGGCGGCACCCACCACATCGGCACCGGCGTGGGTCATTTTCTCCGCGCCGATCACCAGCACGTTGCGCGCGGTGCCGGCCAGCAGCGCCTTGGCGCCCTGCTGCACCGCGGCGGAGCCGGACGCGCAGGCGTTCTCCACCCGCGTGGCCGGCACGTTGGCCAGCTCGTCGGAGACCTGCAGCGCCAGCGAGGACGCGAAGCCCAGCGGCACCATGCCCGAGTTGAACTGGCCCAGGTAGACCTCGTCGATCTGCCCCGGCTCCAGCCCGGCGTTGGCAATGGCCTCCCGGGCCACGCCGACAATCAGCGACTCCAACGTCTCATCCGCCAGCTTGCCGAACGGGGAATGCCCCCAGCCGGTGAGCAGGATGTCCTTGCCGAATTGTTCCTTCAGGCTCATCGGTATGCTCCTTCCAGGGGGCCTTCCAGTGCGGCTTCCCGCGCCCCGTCCGGCGCGGTCTCGGCTCCGGCCCGCCCGGTCCCGGCGGCCTCCTCCAGCTCGGGCGCGACGGCGAAGTCCGGCTCGGTCTTCTCCCGCACCTCTGCCACGGTGACCCCGGGCGCAAGGCGGACCAAGCGCAGCGAGGGGGCACCGCCGTCGTTCTCAATATCAAAGACGGCCAGGTCCGTGATGATCCGGTCCACCACCCGCACGCCGGTGAGCGGCAGCGAGCATTCGTTGACGATCTTGGGGGTGCCGTCCTTGGCCACGTGCTCGGTCAGCACCAGCACGCGCGGGGTGCCGGCGACCAGGTCCATCGCGCCGCCCATGCCCTTGACCATCTTGCCCGGGATGGTCCAGTTGGCCAGGTCGCCGGTGGCGGACACCTGCATGGCGCCCAGCACGGCGATCTTCACGTGGCCGCCGCGGATCATGCCGAAGCTGGTGGCCGAGTCGAAGATGGAGCCGCCGGGCAGCACCGTGACGGTCTGCTTGCCGGCGTTGATCAGGTCCGCGTCCTCGTCGCCGTCGTACGGGAACGGGCCCATGCCCAGCAGCCCGTTCTCGCTCTGCAGCACCACCCGCACGCCGTCGGGCAGGTTGTTGGCCACCAGCGTGGGGATGCCGATGCCCAGGTTGACGTAGTCACCGTCGTTCAGTTCGCTGGCGGCGATGGCCGCCATTTCATCTCGTGTCCAGGCCATGGTTCTCTCCTTCAGGGGTTGTCTTCAGGCGCCGACGACGGCGGGGCGGGGGCGGACGGTGCGCTGCTCGATATCCTTGACGCGGTCGGAGGCCTGCACCAGCCGCTGCACGTACACGCTCGGGGTGACGATGTGGTTCGGGTCCAGCTGGCCCGGTTCCACGATCACCTCGGCCTCGGCAATGGTGACGCGGCCCGCGGTGGCCACCACCGGGTTGAAGTTGCGGGCGGTGTGGCTGTAGATCA
This sequence comes from Actinomycetota bacterium, assembly GCA_051751385.1. Lineage (GTDB taxonomy): Bacteria > Actinomycetota > Actinomycetes > Actinomycetales > Micrococcaceae > Crystallibacter. The sequence continues at coordinate 89,921 of JBNJKW010000001.1, forward strand.
GGTTGCCGTCGGTGTCCGCAGTGTGCGCATGGACCAGCGACAGGTCGGCCACGATGCCCCGCTCCTGCACGTACAGCTCGCCGTCGAACTCCTGGTGCGGCTTGCCCTCGGCGATCACCGTGCCGACGCCGGTCTTGGTGTAGAAGGCCGCGATGCCGGCCCCGCCGGCGCGGAGCCGTTCGGCGAGCGTGCCCTGCGGGTTGAACTCGACCTCCAGGGTGCCGGCCAGGAACTGCTGGGCGAACAGCTTGTTTTCGCCCACGTAGGAGGCCAGCACCTTGCGGACCTGCCCGGCCTCGATCAGTACGCCGAGGCCCTTGCCGTCGATGCCCATGTTGTTGGACACCACGGTCAGGTCCTTGACGCCGGAATCACGCACCGCGTCGATCAGGTCGGCGGGGATGCCGGAGAGCCCGAACCCTCCCACCGCAATGGTCATGCCGTCGTGCAGCACGCCGGCCAGCGCGGCGGCGGGTCCTGCGGTCAGTTTGGACATCTGCTTCCTCCTCGTTGAGTGCTTTCCCCTGCGGTGGGTCCACTGGTTCCTGCCGTGTTGTCCATCTTGTGGACAGCGTCTATCCGGCAGCCTAAAGGTGTTCCGTGGGTCACGTCAACGAGGCCGTGGGGTGCCCATTCACAGTGTGGACAGGGCCGGATAGACTGTCCACATTGTGGATTACTGCTGTGGAAATGGCTGCCAGCGGGCAGTGCTCCGGTCGAGAAGGGAACAGGATGCCGGACAAACAAGTGCAGGGCGCCCAGGTGGTCAGCCGGGTGGCCAGGCTGCTGCGAATCGTGGGCCGCGCGCCGGAGACCGGGGCCGCCCTCGGCGACATTGTGCAGGCGTCCGGCCTGACCCGGCCCACCGTCTACCGGCTGCTGAACTCGCTGGCCGCCGAAGGCCTGCTGGACCACCACGCCGAAACCGGCAGCTGGCATCTGGGACCGGAGCTCTACGTGCTCGGCTCGGTGGCCGCCAGCCGGTTCGCCATCGAAGACCTGGCTCGGCCGAGCCTGCAACGGCTGGCGGATGAGACCGGCGAGAGCGCGTTCCTCTCCATCCGCCGCGGCGACGAGACGGTCTGCCTGGTCCGGGTGGAGGGCAGCTTCCCGGTGCGCTCCTTCGTACTGCACGAAGGCGTCCGCTTCCCGCTGGGCATCGCCTCCGCGGGGCTGGCCATTATGGCCTTTTTGGAGGCCGAGGAGATTGACCGGCTGCTTGACGACGGCGGTGCCCGGCTGCAGCGGTTCGGCCCGGCCCATGCGCCGGAACAGATCCGCAACAACTTGGCGGAGACCCGGGAGCGCGGCTACACGGTCAATCCCGGACTGATCCTGGAAGGCAGCTGGGGGATGGGCGCCGCCGTCTTCGACCGGCAAGGCCGGCCGGCCTGGGCGCTGTCGTTGACCGGCATCGAACAGCGCTTCCGCCCCGACCGGCAGGAGTTCCTGGGCAAGCTGCTGCTCGAGGAAGCGCACAAGCTCACGCAGAAGCTGCGCGAGCAGCCGCGGGCCGGCCGGTAGCTCGGACGCAGCCGGAGGCCGGCCCCGGTAGGCTCGGATACAGCCGGCGCCTCCGGGTGGCATCGGGAGCACGCGAGGAGTATCCATGGTCGAGCACCGGCCGTTGCGCACCGCCGTGATTGGCTTCGGCCTCTCCGGCCGGGTCTTCCATGCCCCGTTCCTAGAAGCCTCGAACGACTATTCGCTGGACGCCATCGTGACGTCGAGTCCGGAGCGGGCGGCGCAGGCGGCCGCGGCGCATCCCGGGGCGCGGATTGTGGCGACTGCGGAAGAGCTGTTCGCGGCGCCGGAGTTGCTGGATCTGGTGGTCGTGGGCACCCCGCCGGCCAGCCACTATCCGCTTGCCGCGGCGGCGCTGGACCGCGGCCTGCATGTGGTGGTGGACAAGCCCTTTGTCCCGGTTTCCGCCCAGGGCGAGGACCTGATCGCCAAGGCCCGGCAGGCCGGCGTGATGCTTTCGGTGTACCAGAACCGCCGCTGGGACGCGGATTTCCTGACCCTGAAAAAGTTGATCGACGGCGGCGAACTGGGCCGGGTGTACACGTTCGAATCACGCTTTGAACGGTGGAAGCCGGAGGGGTTGCGGGCGTGGAAGGCCACCGCGGATGCCGCCGCGGGCGGCGGCATCCTGTTCGACCTGGGCGTTCACCTGATCGATCAGGCGCTCACGCTCTTCGGCCCGGCCGCCACCGTCTACGGCGAGACCGCCCAACACACCGCGGTTGCGGGGCCCGCGGCCGGATCCGCGGCAAGGCCCGGCGCGGACGAGGATGCGTTTGTCTCGCTACTGCACGAATCCGGCGTGCGCTCGCGGCTGTCCATGAACCTGATCTCAGCGCTGCCGGCGCCGCGGTTCCACGTCCTTGGCTCGGCCGCGGCTTTCACCTCTTGGGGGACGGACGGCCAGGAGGCCGCACTGAATGCCGGTGCAGTGCCCGGGGCGGATGGCTACGGCGTGGAACCCGAAGAGCGGTGGGGCACCCTCGGCACACCGGGCGACACCCGCAAGGTTCCGTCCGAGCGCGGCGCCTACCCGGAGTTCTACCGGCAACTGGCCGCGGCCATCAACGACGGTGCGCCCGTTCCGGTGGAGCCAGCGGCTGCCCTCGATGCCATCCGCGTCATCGAGGAGATCCACCGGCAAAACCGGGCCTGAGCACTGCTCACGGCGTTACCGGGCACGGGGATCCCCGTCATCCGTTCCGGTCCGTGTACCGCGCCGGCGCGGCGTGCGGAATGTGCCAGCCGTAGTGCAGCGAGACCACGCGCAGCCCGAACACCACGGCGGCCACGCCCATGGCGGCCGCCGTGCTGTAGATCCCGGCGAACCACAAAACCACCACCAGCGCCGAGCCGAGCATGGCCGGCACCGCGTACAGGTCGTCCGGGTTGAACAGTTGCGGGACCCGGTTGGCGACGACGTCGCGCAGCATCCCACCGCCCACGGCTGTGGTCAGGCCCAGCAGCGCCGAAGCAGCCGGGTTCATGCCCAGACTCAGGGCTTTCACGGTTCCGGTGATGCAAAACAGGGCCAGCCCGCCGGCGTCGAAGATCAACAGCGGACGCTGGAACCGCTCCACGCTGTGGAACAGGAAGAACACCAGCAGCGCCGCCAGCACCGGCGGGACGAAATACAGCGGATTGTTGAAGGCGCTGGGGACGGTGCCCAGAATCAGGTCCCGGATGATTCCGCCGCCCAAACCTGCCAGCGTGCCCAGGAACAGCGACCCGATAATGTCGAACTTTCGGCGGGCCGCCAGGATGCAACCGGACATGGCAAAGAAGAAGGTGCCGAAGAGGTCCAGTACCAAGCCAATGGTCATGCCTGCCATCCAATCATTTTTCGCTCCCGTTCACGCCGCGGTGCTGCCCGATCAGCACGGCGGCGCGCCGCGCCCGATCAGCACTGCTCAGCGGCGCGACGCTGAGCTGTTCGCAGGCCGTCAGCCGGCCCGTCCGTAGCGGTGCTCGGGCCGCCCGGTGGTGCCGTAGCGCAGATGTATCTCCACCGCGCCGTCGTCGGCCAAGGCGGATAAGTAGCGTTGCGCGGTGGCCCGCGAGACGCCGACCGACTGGGCCACCTCCGCCGCCGAACGCTGCAGCCCGGGTGCCAGCGCTTCCAGCACGGCGGCCTCGGTGGCGGACCGGGTGCGGGCCGCCACCGCGGCCTCGGCCGGATGCAGCGCATGCAGCGCCCGGTCGACCGTGTCTTGGTCCACAGCAGGCTGCGCGGCCAACAGCCGCCGGTAACGGGCGTAGGCGCGCAGCTTCCGAGCTAGCGCCTCGGCCGTGAACGGTTTGATCAGGTAGCCGAGCGCACCGCGGCGCAGGGCCTTGCGGACCGACGGGGCATCCGCTGCGGCGGTCAGCATGATGGTGTCCACGTCGACCTTACGCAGCAAGTCCAGCCCCAGTGCATCCGGCAGGTACACGTCCAGCAGCATCAGGTCCGGCTCATGCCCGTGCACGGTGCGCAAAGCCTGCTCCGCCGTTCCCACCGGCGCCAGCGCGCGGAAGCCCGGGACGGAATCCACATAGCTGGCGTGCAGGCGCCCCACGTGAAAGTCGTCGTCCACAATCAGTACGTGCAGGTCAGTCATGGTTTGCTCCTGGTGATGCTGGTTCAACGGTGCCCGGCAGCCGGGCGCAGAATACGGCTCCGGGGCCGCCCGGACGCCCGGGATCTGCCACCCAGACGTCCCCGCCCCGGCGGCGCGCGAGCCTGCGGATCAACGACAAGCCGAAGCCCTGGCCGTGGATGTCCGGCAGCTCGGCCGGACCGGCCTCGGCCATCACCGCCTCCGCCGCCGCGTCCGCCGGACCGTTCCGGGATCCGCCACCCGCCGTCGAAAAGCCTTCGGCGAAGATCCGCTCAAGCCCGGAGCCGCCGTCGTCTAGTGCCGCGCCGTCGGCGAGTCCGGGCAACCCGTCCCCGGAGTCCGCGACCACCAGGTGCAGCGTCCCGCCGCCGTCGGTCAGTTCGTCCATGACCTCCACCTCCACCCACCGGTCCGGATCGCTGCCGTGCACAGCCGCCCGGACGGCGTTGTCCACCAGGTTTCCGATCACTGTGGTCACGTCTTGCGGATCGGTGACCCGGCCGCGGACCAGCGTTTCTGGGCCCACCCGGAGCGTCACTCCGCGCTCGGCCGCCTCCATGCTCTTGGCACCGATGAAGGCCTGCAGGTACGCATCTTGCAGCAGCTCGGCCTGTTCGGCGGGGTAGTTCAGCGGGCCGGTCTGCATGATCGAGGATAGGTAGTCCTGCGCCTGGTTGGGATTCCCGGTGGCCAGCAGGCCGGAAATCGTGTGCAGTCGGTTGGCGAACTCGTGCCGTTGCGCGCGCAGCGCGGTGCTCAGCGCGCCCACGGCATCCAGCTGGCGGGTCAGGGATTGGACTGCCGTGCGGTCGCGCAACATGATCACCCAGCCCAGCTCCGGGGCACGCGGAACAACCGCGCCGGTGCCTGTCCCGGGGCGGTAGCCGCGCCGGCCTGGAGTGCGGCTGGCCTGCACCTCCCGGGCGGAGAGGATCAGCACGCGGGAACCGACCACCAGTTCCACCGTCGGGGACTGCGGGTCGGCGGCATCCAGCAGCTGTCCCAGTGCGTCTGGCAGAGTGGAGTCCTCCAGGCCAGGCAGCTGCAGCCCCGCCAGCGGACTGCCGACCAGCTCTGCATCAATGGTGAAGCCCAGCAACCGCTTGGCCTCGCGGTTGAACACGGTGATCCTGCGGTCGGCGGAAACGCCGATGACGCCCTCGTCCACGCCGCGCAGCACCGCCTCCTGGTCCTGGGTGAGGGCGGCAATCTCCTCCGGCTCGAGTCCAAGCGTCAGCCGCTTGAGCCGCCGGCCCAGCAGCAGCGATGCCGCCAGGCCCAGTGCCAGCGCTCCCGCAGTGGTAGCGGCGATGGGCAGGATGCTGCTGGCCAGGGACTGCAGGACGTCCTCGCTGGAGAAGCCCACGCTGACCTCGCCCACCACGGTTGCGGAACCCGGCGCGTACACGGGTACCTTGGCGCGCGCCGAATGGCCCAGGGTGCCCTGTTCCTGCTCGGTGACCTCGCGTCCGGCCAGCGCTTCGGAGGGGTCGGTGCTGACCATCCGGCCCAGCTCCGCTGGATTGGGGTGCGCCAGTCGCAGGCCGGAATCATCGGTGATCACCACGAACAGCGCGCCGGTCCGCAGCCGGATGTCTTCGGCCAACTCCTGCAGCGGCCCGCCGGCCAGGGCCTTGCCGGAAAGCTGTTCAGGCCCGGCGTCAGCCAGTGCGGCGGTCCCGGCCCGAACGGCGTCCGAGGCCGCGACGGTGCGGGCCACGGCGAGGGCCTGGCCCTCGGCATCTTCGCCCAGCCGCTGGTAGGTGAGCCAGCCCAGCACGACTGCGGATAGCAGCAGCACCACGGCCACAACGGCTACCTGGAGAAGCAGCATGCGGCCGGAGAAACCCATCCGCGGACGGCGGCCGCCCCCGTTCTCCATGGTGCCTCCCGGGTGCGGCTTCCACCGACTGTGAGCTAAATGAGCAAAACGTGCGCAATAAGCAGTATGCACCTGAAGGGGGCTAAACCGCCATCCGTGACACGGGCCACCCTAATGTCTGTAGGGCAGGTCACACCGGCTGCGTTAGAACTAAGGAGTTGCTGTGCTGGTATTTCTCGGCTTCGCAATGATCGCGGTCTTTATGGCGCTGATCATGACCAAGAAACTGACACCCGTTTTGGCCCTGATTATTGTGCCGACTATCTTCGGCCTCTTCGCCGGGGCAGGCCTTGGTCTGGGCGACATGGTCCTCGAGTCGATGAAGTCATTGACGTCCACAGCAGCTCTGCTGATGTTCGCCATCATCTTCTTCGGCCTGATGATCGACGTCGGACTGTTCGACCCGCTGGTGCGCTTCATCCTGCGCACCCTGGGCAACGACCCGGCCAAGGTGGTGCTGGGCACCGCGGTGCTGGCCGCCGTCGTCTCGCTGGACGGCGATGGTTCCACCACCTTCATTCTGACCACGGCTGCAATGCTGCCGATCTACCTGCGGCTGGGCATGAGTCCGGTGGTACTGACCTGCGTGGCCGGCCTAGCCAATGGCACCATGAACATTGTTCCCTGGGGCGGCCCGACGGCGCGCGCTGCCGCGGCCCTTGATGTATCCCCGACCGATGTCTTCGTTCCGATGATTCCCTCGCTGCTGGCCGGCATCATCATTGTGATGGTGTTCGCCTGGATGCTCGGCCTGAGCGAGCGCAAGCGCCTGGCCGGCGGCAACCCGAAGGCCACGGCCAAGGGCAAGCCAGACCTGTGGGCGGAGGCTGCGGAGAACAACGACGGCGGTGCCGGCACCTCCCGCGGAAAGTTCGGCTTCGGCTTCGGCGGCGGCCGCGGCGCCGGTTCCGGGAAGCCGGTTCCCGGCACCTCTCCGGCCGGCACTTCCCCGGCGGGCACGGCTCCGGCCGGCGGTTCGGTGGCGGTCCTGGAGGCACCCGCCGAGGAGGAAGCAGCCGGCGGATCGCTGACCGATTCGGCCCTGGACCCCAACCGCCCCACCCTGCGGCCGCACCTGTTCTGGTTCAACCTGGCCCTGACCGTAGCCGTCATGGTGATCCTGGTGCTGGACATCGTCCCGCTGGCCTACGTCTTCATGGTGGGCGCCGCCATCGCCCTGGTGGTCAACTTCCCGAACGTCAAGGAGCAGGCCAACCAGCTGGTCGCGCACGGCAAGAGCATCGTCGCCGTCGTCTCCATGGTGATGGCAGCAGGCGTGCTGACCGGTGTGCTCAACGGTACGGGCATGGTGGACGCCATGGCGGCCTGGCTGGTGGACATCATTCCGGATTCCATGGGCCCGTTCATGGCCGTCATCACCGGCCTGCTCAGCATCCCAATGACCTTCTTCATGAGCAACGACGCGTTCTACTTCGGTGTGCTGCCGGTGCTGAGCGAGACCGCCGCGCACTTCGGCATTGCCCCCGCCGAAATGGCCCGGGCCTCGATCACCGGCCAGCCGGTGCACATGCAGAGCCCGCTGGTTCCGGCCATCCTGCTGCTGGTCTCGCTGGCCAGCGTGGAACTGGGCGACCACCACAAGAAGGTGCTCTGGCGCGCGGCCATCGTCTCGCTGGTCATGCTGGCGGTCGGCATCCTGCTCGGCGCCATCCCCTGGGGCTGAGCCACCACCACAACAACGACGGCGGCGCCCGGCCTGGTCTCGACCAGGCCGGGCGCAGTGGCGTTTGTTGGCGCGGACTCCGTGTCTTCCGTCGCCCATGTTTGCCCACTGCCGGTTTTGTGCCGGTGCGCACTACCTCAGTAAAAGTAATCCAAGAATGCGCTGATTAATCCTATTGTCAATCGGGGCTGAAACATGGTTGGCCTTAATGCAGGTTGCCCGATATAATTACTCTAATCCCGATGTACCGTCTCTGACCGATAGCGAAATTTCCGTCGCTGCGTCAGCAGATGGTTTAAGAATCCGACTATTTGTACGGCCGAAAAATCGCTCACAAGGCGGGGGTTTCGGCGTACCCTGCACCAGCCTCCCGCCTTGACTATTCCGGCGAGGAGATGACGATGCCTTTATCCCGTCAAGAACAGCAGCAGCTCGAAGCTACCGAGCGATACACGCGACTGGAAGATCCAGACTTTGTCCGGAAATTGCAGACGCGATCTGGCGGCAGCACCTCTGAGGGGGCCACCGTGTGGGTTCTGCTCGTGGTTTTGGTTGGCGCCCTGCTCCTCCCGGTGGGCATCGCGGCAGGACTTGCGGTCATGGGCGTTCTCGGATTTATCCTCCTAGCGGCTGGGACCTATGGTCTGTCCGATTACCGGCCATCCGAAAAAGGACAAGCCGCCGGAAAAATGTTTCGCAAACAACAAGAAAAGCATTAGAAAAGGCAGCATTTCCTGGTCGCGACTTGCGCAAGGAATGTAGCGGCCGGGGGTGCCGTGCGGGAAGAAGAAGAGTGGAATTGAACAAGATTACTTTTATGATGACTGCCACACCGACGGTTGGGGGCGAGCGGCTTTTCCAGGCGAGCATTGAGGACGTTGTGGAAAACGGCGCCGGGGGTGCCAGCTTCACCGCCGTCGACATTGCCGACACCAGGGCGGTCCTGCAAGGGGAAATCGTGGGCGATGCCCGCCTGGTCACGGCTCGAGGCCTAGCGGAGTACTTGGAAGACACGTTGGCGTCGAAGGCGGGCATCCAGTTGCGCCTCGACGTTGAGCTCGCGGCGCGGTTCAGAGCGGAGCGCCTCCGCGCAGCGTGAGCGTTTGATGGACCCGTGCCGGGCGGACCAATCTCATGGCGGAGTGCCTCCGCCCAGCGTGAGCGCTTGGTGGGCCGTGCCCGGCGGGCCGGTCTCACGGCGCGATTCGGCCGAGCCATTCCGTTCCTCTCCGGTATGCGCTAGGCTCCTCGGTATCTTGGTATACCAAGATACCGACTGTTTGGCACCTCGAGAGGAAACATCCATGTCCCTAGGCCTTGCCCCTGCTGCTCCAGTGCAGGTGGAGCAGCAAACCCACGCCCCACTGAGTCCGGCAGTGCGGGACGCGTTGATTCAGGTCAGTACGGCGACCATCACTACGCAGTTGATGTCCCGCGGCTACCGCAACACCTACCTCGAGGGCCTGATGTTCTCGAATCCGTCCCGTCAGCGGATGGTGGGCGAAGCCTTCACCATGCGGTGCATTCCCGCGCGCGAAGACATCGACATTCCCGAAATCTTCCAGGACTACGACCATCCGCAGCGTACCGGCGTCGAAGCTGTGCAACCCGGCCAGGTTCTGGTCGTCGATTCACGCGGGCGCAAGCGGGCGGCGTCGCTGGGGCACATCCTGGCCACGCGGCTGAAGGTCAGAGGAGCCGAGGGGATTGTCACCGACGGCTCGTTCCGGGACATGGCAGGATTCGAGGAGCTGGACCTGCCGACCTTCTCCGCCGGGGCATCGCCGACGACCAATCTCGCGCAGCACCATGTGGTTGACGTCCAGGTGCCCATTGGCTGTGCCGAGGTGCCGATCTACCCGGGCGACATCATGGTCGGAGACAGGGACGGCGTCGTGTGTATTCCGCGACATCTCGCGGAAGAAGTTGCCCGGGACGCCCTGGAGCAAGAACGGCTTGAGGAGTTCATCCTGGAACAGATCGAAGGCGGAAAGCCGTTGCGCGGAACCTATCCGCCCGACGAGCAGGTGCGCCAGGCTTACCGGGACAAGCTGTCCCGCTCCGTGGAGTGAGCATCCGGTCGGCGCTCGTGACGCCTGACAAGGTCTATGGAGGCCGTGATGTGGTCACGCATCATGGCAGCGGCCGCCTTCGCATCGCCTCGGTGGGCGGCCTGGTAGATCGCCTCATGTTCGGCCGCCTCGGCCTCCCCACGCGGCCACCGTTCCCAGAGCACACCGACGACGGCGAGGGCCGTGAGGTCTTGGAGACTGTCCAAGGCCTTGACCACGAAGTCGTTCTCGCAGCTCGAGTACATTCCGCGGTGGAACCGGCGGTTTGCCAGAGCTTGGCCCGCCGTATCTCCGTCTTTGGCGTGCTGCCGGGCGTCGTCCAGGGCCTGCCGCGCGGCGGCAAAACTTGGGTCGATTCGGGCCGAGTCCTCGATGGCCCACGGCTCAAGCAGCACGCGCTGCTCGTAGATATGGCGGACATCGGTAAAGCTCAGCCGACGGACTTCAATGCGGCGGTTGAAAGTGGACACCAAACCGGACCGCTCCAGGACGATCAGCGCTTCCCGGACCGGAGTCTTCGAAACGCCCAATTGGTCGGCAATCCTGCGCTCCACGAGGGTCTCGCCGGGACGCAGCGTGCCGGAGAATATGGCGCTCTTCAGGGACTCGACGATCAGGCCGGACCGGGTCGGCGCCGGTCCCAATACGGGCAGCGGGGACAAGGAAACAGCGTCCGGCATCGAGGTCATGCTGGTCAGCTTAGTTCACCTTTCCCACGTCCAGGCGTCGCGTGCGGCGCATGAGCACGCCGGACGGCCAGACCGTCCTGTTCAAATATCCCTCCCATCTTCCAAAGGAATCAACGATGTTTTCTTCTGATGAATACAACAAGAGGCGGGGCCCGTTCCGTGCCCCGATCGTCATCGCTGCTGCGGCCGCACTCACGCTCAGTGGATGTTCCGTGGCCAATTCGGAAGCCGACTCTGCAGCCGGCGGGGACGCGCTCAGGCTGGTCCTGCCGATGGAGCCGACGACGCTTGAGCCGTGTGACTCGTCACTGGCCTCCACCGGCGTCGTCGTCCGGTCCAACATCACGGAACCGCTCATCGAGCGGGATCCGACCAGCGGCGAACTCCACGCCCTGCTCGCCACCAGCTGGGAGGCGACCGGAGACACTGAATGGACCTTCACACTGCGCGAGGGCGTCAGCTTCCAGGACGGGACACCCTTCAACGCTGAAGCGGCAGCCTTCGCGATTGACCGTGCCGTCAACGGTGACCTCAGCTGTGACGTGGAAGGACAGATCTTTGGTGACGCGGACCTGGACGTCGAAGCCGTGGACAGCCTGACCCTGAAGGTCAGCACCGTTGACCCGGACCCGGTTCTGCCGCTCCGTCTTTCCTTCATCGAGATTGGTGCCCCGACCGACGCCGAAGCCAAAGTGCGCGAACCCATCGGCACCGGTCCTTATGCCATCGACAGTTGGGATGCGGGACTTAAGATCACGCTCGAGCGCAACGAGGACTACTGGGGCAACGCACCCTCTTACCAACGTGCCGAGTACCAATGGCGGTCGGAGGGAACCGTCCGGGCCGCGATGGTCACCGGAAACGAAGCCGACATTGCGATGGGCCTGAGCGCTGACGACGGCGCGGGAGAATTGGGCATCGACTATCCGAACAACGAGACGGTTGCGCTGCGGTTCAGCGGCGATATCGCCCCCTTGGATGACATCCGGGTCCGGCAGGCCATCAACTTTGCCATCGACAAGACCGGCATAACCCAGTCTCTCTACGCGGGCAAGAGCGAACCAGCCTCGCAGATCATTCCGCCGGGCGTAGTTGGCTACAACGACGATCTTGAGCCGTGGGAATTCAACCTGCAGAAGGCCAAGGAACTGGTCGCGGAAGCAAAAGCGGACGGCGTGCCGGTGGACCAGAAAATCACCATCGTTGCCCGGAGCGGACAGTTCCCCAAGATCGACCAGTTGACTGAAGTGCTGCAGGAACAGTTAAAGCAGATTGGCCTGAATGCCGAAGCGAAGGTCGTTGAAACCTCCACGGGGCTGCAGTACCAGGTGCGTCCGTTCATCCTGAACGAGGGCGCCATCGCGATGGTCGTCCAGCACGGCAACCAGGCCGGCGATGCGTCCTTCAGCGTTGACTCCTACATGACAACGGACGGCCAGATGAGCATGTTCGGCACCGAAGAGTTCGACGACGTCCTAGCCAAAGCCTCGGCCCAGACCGGCGAGGACCGGCAGCAAGCCTTTGCCGACGCGTTCGCGTTCGAACGGAACGACGTGGTGCAATTCGCCTACATCGCGCGGATGACCGGTGTCCTGGCGAAAGCTGCGGGCGTGGACTACGAGCCGAACTCCGCGACCGGGGACGAGCTGAGACTGGCGGAGGTCAGCCCAGCAAGCTGATCAGCCGGTGAGCCAGACGCGGCCCGCGATGTCGACGACATCGCGGGCCGCGCCGCTCTTGGACCGAGTCGGCTATCCCAGCAGCAGGGCGACGAGCAGGACTGCGGGGAGCGAGAGCATGGAGCTGAGGAAGATGATGTCCCGCACCAGGGTGGACTGCATCCTGAACTGGCTGGCGAACAGGAAGACGTTCTGCGCTGTGGGCAAGGCGGCCATGACTACCACGCCCAGCAGCGGGATGCCGTCCAGATGGAAGAGGAAATGCCCGATCACCCACGCGAGGGCCGGCATCAGGATGAGCTTCACTACGGTGCCCAGTGCCACATCCGCGCGCAGGCTCCGCTGGGTCAGCGGCTTCTGCCCGTACAGGCTCATGCCGAACAGCATCAGCAGCAGGGGAATGGAAGCGTTGCCCACCATTTCTATCGGTGCCCAGAGCACCTCCGGAAAGTGCAGCCCGGTCAGTGACATCAGGGCGCCGACGGCGGTGGCGACGGTGACGGGGTTGAGGATGGACCTCACCACGGTGCGCCACAGCGGCACAACCGCGGGGGCACCGCCGTCGGGATGACGGGGCTTGACGGCCTCAGCCTTCCGCTGGCACCACGCGAAGACGGACAAGTAGATCGGTGCGATGACCAGCAGTTGGGCCAGCAGCACCGAGACCACCGGGTCTGCGCTGCCCACCGCGTAGAGGGCGATGGGCACACCGATGTTCCCGGCGTTCACATAGGTGGAGGCCATGGCGCCGCCGGCCGTTTGCGCGGCCGGACGCCGCAGCACAAAGCGGCTGAACAGCGCGTAAACCGCGCCGGCAACAGCGGCAGTGATCAGGGCGATCGGGGTGTACACGCCGACCACCGACGCCAGATCCGTGTCCGCGAGCAACACCAGCATCAGCGCCGGATTGGTGATGTAGAAGATCACCGGCGTGAGCCCGCGCTGCATGTCCGGCGCCTTCTGCGGCAAGATGGCTGCGGCCGCGAAGCCCACCGCCACGATCACCAGCACTACGCCGAAGCCGAGCAGCACTCCTTCCACGGAACCTCCTGAGGTCACGGCAATGTCCGGCCGGCCAGAAACGGCCGACCGGACAGAGCATCACACGGTCAAACAGAAAAATCCGCCCGCCCCGCGGTGCGCGGAGCGGGCGGAAGGTCCTAGCGGACCAGGCAGGGGCGCTTGGGATCGAATTCCCAACCCTGCACTAGGTACTGCATGGAGACGGCGTCGTCGCGCGCACCGAGGCCATGCTCCAGGTACAGCGCGTTCGCCTCGGCCAGCCGCTCGCGGTCCAGTTCGACGCCCAGCCCCGGAGCCTGCGGCACCTTGATCTCGCCGTCGCGGATCAGCAATGGTTCCTTGGTCAGGCCCTGGCCATCCTGCCAGATCCAGTGCGTGTCCAGCGCGGTGATTTCGCCCGGGGCGGCCGCGCCGACCTGGGTGAACATGGCCAGCGAGATGTCGAAGTGGTTGTTCGAGTGCGAACCCCAGGTCAGGCCGAACTCGTTGCACAACTGTGCCACGCGGACGGAGCCGGCCATGGTCCAGAAGTGCGGATCGGCCAGCGGAATGTCGACGGCGTTGGTGCGCACGGCATGGGCCATTTCGCGCCAGTCGGTGGCGATCATGTTCGTGGCAGTCTGCAGTCCGGTGGCCCGGCGGAACTCCGCCATGACTTCACGGCCGGAGAACTTGCCCTCGGCGCCGCACGGGTCTTCGGCGTACGCCACCACGCCCTGCATCCGCTGGCCCAGCCGGATGGCGTCCTGCAGCAGCCAGCCGCCGTTCGGATCCAGCGTGATGCGGGCGTCCGGGAAGCGATCCTTGAGCGCGGTCACCGCGTCGACTTCCAGGTCGCCGGCCTGGACGCCGCCCTTGAGCTTGAAGTCCTGGAAGCCATAGCGTGCCTGGGCGGCCTCGGCCAGGCGGACCACAGCCTCGGGCGTCATGGCCTCTTCGCGGCGCACGCGCTCCCAGTTGTCCGCCCCGTGGGGCTCGCGCAGGTAGGGCAAATCGGTGGCGTCGGGATTGCCCACGTAGAACAGGTAGCCGAGCATCGGCACTGCATCGCGCTGTTGGCCGTCGCCCAGCAGTTCGGCCACCGGGACGCCGAGGAACTGCCCGTGCAGATCCAGCAACGCCGACTCGATGGCGGTGACGGCATGCACGGTAGTGCGCAGGTCGAAGGTCTGCAGCCCCCGGCCACTGGAGTCCCGGTCAGCGAACGCGGCGGCAATTTCCCGCAGCAGGCTGCGGAAACGAGCCACCGGCCGGCCGGTGATCATGGCGCCGGCGTCCTCGATGGTGGTGCGGATCTTCTCGCCGCCAGGGACTTCGCCCAGGCCGGTGCGGCCGTCGGAATCGGTCACGATGACCACGTTCCGGGTGAAGAACGGTCCGTGCGCCCCGGAGAGGTTCAGCAGCATCGAGTCGTGCCCGGCGACCGGGACCACCTCGACCGCGGCAATGGTGGGTTGGTTGCTCATGCTTTACTCTCCTGCGCGTTCGATGATGCCGTCGATGCGCCGGTTCAGCTGCCACGGGTTGGACTGCTGCAGGGGTGCCGGCAGCAGGGCGTCCGGGATGTTCTGGTACGCCACCGGGCGGAGGAACCGCTCGATCGCCAGCGTGCCCACGGACGTGGTGCGGGTATCCGAGGTGGCCGGGAAGGGGCCGCCGTGGACCATGGCGTGTCCCACTTCGACGCCGGTCGGCCAGCCGTTGGCCAGGATGCGGCCCACCTTGCGCTCCAGCACCGGCAGCAGCGGAGCCACCGTCGCCTGGTCCTCGTCGGTCATGTGCAGGGTGGCGGTCAGCTGGCCTTCCAGCCGCTTGGCCGCCGCCAGCAGGTCATCGGTGGACGTGTAGCGGACCATCAGCGAGGCGGCACCGAAGATTTCCTCGTGCAGCACGTTGTTGGACAGGAAGGTGGGGACGTCGGTGCCGAACACGGCCGGGGCCGGGGCATTCTCCGTGGCTCCGTCCTGGCCACGGGCCACCAGCTCCACGCCATCCTGCTTGCCCAGCGAATCGACGCCGGCGGTCCAGGAGTCGGCGATTCCGCGGGTCAGCATGGTCTGTCCTGCGGCCGGGGCCATGGCGCGGTTCACAGCAGCTGCGAAAGCGTCACCGGTTTCGCCGGCCGGAACGAAGACCAGGCCCGGCGCGGTGCAGAGCTGGCCGCTGGAGCCGGTGACCGAACCGACGTAGGCGGAGGCCAGCGCGTCCAGGTCGCCCTTGAGCGCGCCGTCGAAGAAGAAGACCGGGTTGATCGAGCTCATCTCGGCGTAGACCGGGATCGGTTCCGGGCGTGCGGCGGCGGTGGCCACCAGGGCCGTGCCGCCCGAGCGGGAACCGGTGAAACCGACGGCCTTGATGGCCGGGTCGGAGACCAGGGCCTGGCCGATGCTGGCGCCGGGGCCGTAGATCAGCGAGAACACGCCCGGGTGCAGGCCGGATTCGCGGACGGCGTCGGCGATGGCGTGGCCGACGATTTCGCTGGTGCCTGGGTGGGCGTTGTGGGCCTTGAAGACCACCGGGCAGCCGGCGGCCAGCGCCGAGGCGGTGTCCCCGCCGGCGGTGGAGAAGGCCAGCGGGAAGTTGCTGGCACCGAAGACGGCGACCGGGCCCAGCGGAACCTTGCGCTGGCGGATGTCGGCGCGCGGCATCGGCTGGCGATCCGGCTGGGCCGGATCAATGCGGACACCACGGTGGTCACCCTGGCGCACCACCGACGCAAAGAGACGCAGTTGACCGGTGGTGCGGCCGCGCTCGCCGTTCAGCCGAGCAGCGGGGAGTCCGGTTTCGGCCATCGCACGCTCGACCAACCCGGCGCCGACGGCTTCGATATTGTCGGCGATCTTCTCGAGGAAGGCGGCGTGCGTTTCCGGATCCAGCGAGCTGAAGGAGGCGAACGCTTCCTCGGCTGCGGCAGTCGCGGTGGCCAGCTGGGCTGCGTCAATGAGGCTGTAGGCCGGCTCGAGGACTTCGTTGGTGGCAGGGTCGAAGCCGTTGACCGTACCGCCGGTGCCGGTGACGGATTCGCCGGCAATGATCGAATGACCTGTCAGGGTTGTCTGCGTGGTGGGCATCGGGTGCTCCTTCTTTGCTGCTTCTTTACTGCGGATGGTCGGCTGTGGCTGAGGGCCGGAAAGCGGCCGCCCGTATCGGGCGGCCGCTTCGGGGCAGGGAACCTAGGCGTTCTGCAGGACGGTGTCCGCCGGGCGGATGCCGGCGGCGTCGATCAGGGCCGACAGGTCGGCAATGTCCTTCTCCGTCAGATCCTGCAGCGGCGGACGGACCAGGCCACCGTCGCGGCCGACGGCCTTCAATCCACCCTTGACGATGGACACACCATAGCCCTTGACCCGGTCGCGGATGTCCAGGTAGGGGAGGACGAAGCGGTTGAGCTTCTCCGTCACGGCATCGCGGTCCTGATTGCGGACGTCGCGGTAGAAGTCCAGTGCGAACTCCGGCACGAAGTTGTACATGGCGGAGGAGTAGGTGCTCATACCCAGCTGCAGCAGCGGCAGCGCGAAAGTTTCCGCCGTCGGAAGGCCGCCCAGGTAGAACAGGCGGTCGCCGTTCTTCGCGTAGACCTTGGTGAGGTGTTCGATGTCGCCCAGGGCGTCCTTGAAACCGATGAAGTTCTCGTGCCGGTCGGCCAGCGCGGCCACGGTGTCCGCGGAGTAGATGGCGTTGGCGCGGTTGTAGACGATGACGCCAACATTGGTGGCGGAGCAGACGGCGGACACGTGGGCCAGAAGGCCGGCCTGGTCGCATTCAGTCAGATAGGGCGGCAGCAGCAGCAGTCCTTCGGCCCCAGCGGCCTCGGCGTCCTTGGCGTTCTGGATTGCCTGGGCGGTGGAACCACCGGCGGAAGCGAGGACGGGAACCCGGCTGCCGGCTTCCTCAACCGCCATGCGGACCACGCGGGCCGACTCTGCCGGAGTCAGGCTGAAGCCTTCACCCGTTCCGCCGGCGGCAAACAGACCGGCAACATCGAAGCTGGACTGCCAGTCCAAGTGCTTCCGGTAGGCAGTTTCATCAACGTTCAAGTCCGCGTCGAAAGCCGTGACCGGGAAGGACAGCAGCCCGTCCTTGAGCTTGTCTGCGAGTTCATGGGGCGTGTACTGGGCCACGGTGCATCTTCCTTTGCAATGGTGCCGGTAGCGGCGGGGTTGAATGCGTTGGTTCCACCCTAGGAAGCCCGGATGATGCCTGTCCAAGCCCACTTTTGTATGGATTGATGCACTAAGGGTATTGCTTACGCTGGCGTGCCAGCCGACGTGCCACTGGCAAGCTACGCGGCTTTCGTCCAGACGTTGTCGAGCATCCTGCGCAGCGCGGGGTTGTGCGAGTTCCGGTTCCAAATGGCGTGCAGCTCCACCGAGTCCGGCGCCAGTCCGGGCAGATGCAAGTAGCTGACACCGTCGACTCCCAGCAGCTGTGCCGACTCGGGCACGAAAGCAACGCCGCGGCCGGCCGCCACCAGCGCCACCATGGTCAGGATCTGGCTCACGGTGTGCACTACGTTGCCGTGTTCGATCGGAATCTGGCGCACCACCAGATCGTAAAAATAGCGGGCCTTGATCGGTGAATGCATGATCAGCGGCATGTCCTTCAGGTCGGACACCGCCACCGGCCGCGCCAGTTGGTCCAAGGGGTGCCCGCGGGGAACCGCCAGCATCAGGTTTTCCGAGAACAACAGGTGCGATTCGAAGAGCTCGGTGTCGAACGGCGGTCGAGCCAGACCGAGGTCGAGGTCCCCGTCCACGAGGGCCTGAACTTGCTCCCCGGTCACCATTTCCTGAAGGTCCACGTCCACGTCAGGTAGTGCCTCGGCTATCTCGGTAAGCAGGGGCCCCAGCAGGCTGAATGCGGAGGCAGCAGTGAATCCAATTCGGATTTCGCCCGCCCGGCCCGCGGCGATGCGGCGCGCGGTCCGGGGGGCCCGGTCCGCCGACACCACTAACTTGCGCGCCTCGGCGAGAAAGGCGTGTCCGGCAGCGGTCAGCGCCACCTTGCGGTTATCCCGCTCCAGGAGTTCAACGCCGATGCTGCGTTCTAGTTTCTGGATCTGCCGGCTGAGCGGGGGCTGAGTCATGCTCAGCCGCTCGGCCGCGCGGCCAAAATGCAGTTCTTCGGCGACGGCGATGAAACCGCGGGCCTGATCCAGGGTGAACATGATGCCTTTCAAGTATCATTCAATGCACTAATGGGCTTGGACATGCATCATAGTCTCTTTCTAAGCTCGATGTCCGAGCCACAGTGACCTGCTTCATATGAACCGCGTCACGGCCAACACCCGTTCGAACAACGCTGTTCATCGAGCAAGGAGCCCGAAGTGAAAGCACTCTCCATCCGCCGGACCGTCCTAGGTCTGACCGCCGCCTCTGCTGCGCTGGCGTTGACCGCCTGTGGCGGCAACGTCGGCGGCAGCACCGCCTCCAAAGAGGGAACCTTCCCCGACGGCCCGATCACCCTGACCGTCGGCCAGGCTCCCGGCGGCTCCACGGACCTGATCGCGCGCACCGCGGCCGAAGGCATGGCGGACGAGCTCGGCGTCGCAGTACCGGTGGTCAACAAGCCCGGTGCCAACGGAGCCCTCGCGACCCAGGAAGTCGCAGCCATGGAGCCCGACGGCCAGAACTTGGTCCTGCTGAATGCCTCGCTGATCACCATCACGCCGCTGGCAGTGTCCGAAGGCGAGGCCGTCAGCCTGGACGAGCTGGACGTCCTCAAGGGCCTGTCCCAGGACGACTACGTCCTGGTGGCCAGCGCCGACTCCGGCTTTGAAAACCTGGACGACATCAAGAACAGCTCCAAGAAGCTCACCTTTGGCACCACAGGTGTGGGCACCGGCTCGCAGCTGTCGCAGGCCATCCTGTTCGCCCAGGCCGACATCAAGGGCACCGCGGTCCCCTTCGATTCCGGTTCGCCCGCGCTGACCGCGGTCATGGGCAACCAGGTCCAGCTGGCCACCATCCAGCTCGGCGAAGCCAAGCCGCAGATCGACGCCGGCACCGTGAAGCCGATCGTCGTCTTCTCCGACGAGCGCAACACCTTCCTGCCGGACGTCCCCACCGCCATCGAAGAAGGCTACGAGGTTCCGGTGTCCCAGTACCGCGCCCTGGCTGCCCCCAAGGGCCTGCCGGAGGACGTGAAGGAGAAACTGGTCGCGTCCGTCGAGGCCGCCCAGGCCACCGACAGCTACAAGGCGTTCAACGAGAAGAACATGCTGACCCCCAAGGAGATCTCCGGCGAGGAAGTCGTCCAGCAGTGGAACGACTTGGCTGCCAAGTACAAGGAGCTCACCGAGAAGTACGACATCTCGCTGGCCGGCGAGTAGCACCCCTCACGTAAGGCCGACCGGCCTTCACAGCGAATCGAGTAAACCATGACGCCCCACCGCGAGACGCCAGCAGAAGGCAGCGAGACGGTCAACGTCCTCGACGACGATCTGACACCGGAGGAACTGGCAGCCCAATGGGAGGCCGAAGCCCCGCCGCCTGCAGGACCCATTGCCAACCTCGCGTCATCCCTTGTGGTGCTCGCACTGGGCGTGGCAGGGCTCGTCATGTCGATCGGTCTGGGGCTGGGAACTCCCTCCCAGCCCCGGCCGGGAATGTGGCCGTTCGCTGTCAGCCTGATTATCGCCGTCCTCGCGCTCGCCCAGCTGGTTATTGGGCGACGCGGGGGCCGCGACGGCGAGAAATTCTCCAAACTGTCCTGGTTGGTGGCCATCGGGTTCGTGACCCTGCTGGCCATGGTGTGGCTCATGCCGGTGATCGGTTTCGAGGTCCCGGCACTGCTCCTTTGCTTGGTCTGGATGAAGTTCCTCGGCGGGGAAACCTGGCGCGGAGCCATCCTTTACTCCCTCCTGGTTGTCGCGGCCTTCTATGGCATCTTCATCCTGGCCTTGGGAACCTCGATCCCCCACCTGTTCTAGCGGGCGGGGCGCTCCCACAGTGTCGGCATCGCCGGCACTGTGGGACCCTGCGCACCACCCTTGCCTACTGATCCAAAGGTCTTCGCATGGATTTCCTGCAACCGGTCATTGACGGCTTCGGCGTCGTCCTCATGCCCTCCAACCTGCTGTACTGCCTGCTCGGCGTCGTCATCGGCATGCTCATCGGCGTGCTGCCGGGCCTCGGTCCGGCAGCGACCATCGCCATCCTGCTGCCGCTGACCTATGGGATCGAGCCGGTCACGGCCATCATCATGCTGGCCGGCATTTTTTACGGTGCGCAATATGGCGGCACCATCACCTCGGTGCTGCTGCGGCTGCCGGGCGAGGCCAGTTCGGTGGTCACCGTCTTCGACGGCTACCAGCTCGCCCGCCAGGGCAAAGCCGGAACAGCCTTGGGGATTGCAGCCATTGGTTCGTTCATCGGCGGCACAGTGGCCATCATCGGACTCACGTTCCTGGCTCCGCTGGTGGCCGGCTTCGCCCTGGACTTCGGCCCCCCGGAGTACGCCGCGCTGGCGCTGGTCGGCATCCTGCTGGTGGCCACCATCAGCAACGGCGCCAAGATCAAGGCCCTGATTGCAGCCGCGTTCGGCCTGCTGCTCGCCACCGTGGGACGCGACATCTTCACGGGTGCCGAACGCTTCACCTTCGGCAACCTGAGCCTGGCCGACGGCATTGACTTCGTCCCGGTGGCCATGGGCCTGTTCGGTGTTGGAGAGATCCTTTACAACCTGGAAGAACGCCACCGGGCGGCCCAGGCACCGGCAACCGTGGCCAACGTGTGGCCGTCCAAGAAGGACCTCAAGCAGTCGGCCGGGGCCATCGGGCGCGGCTCTGTGCTTGGCTTCTTCCTGGGCATCCTGCCCGGCGGCGGCGCCACCATCTCCTCACTCGCCGCCTACGCGGTGGAGAAGAAGCGCGCCAAGAACCCGGAGCGCTTTGGCAAGGGCGCGGTCGAAGGCGTTGCCGGTCCCGAGACCGCCAACAACGCCGCGGCCACCAGTTCCTTCATTCCCCTGCTGACTTTGGGCATACCCGCCAACGCCACCATGGCCATCATCTTCGGCGCACTGCTCATCCAGGGCGTGACCCCGGGGCCGCAGCTGATGGTCGACAACCCGGATCTGTTCTGGGGCGTGGTCAACTCGATGTACATCGGCAACATCCTGCTGCTGATCATGTCCATCCCGCTGGTCGGCCTGTTCGTCCGCATCCTGCGGGTGCGCGCCGCCATCCTGGCGCCGATTACTGCCCTGATCACCTTGCTGGGCGCGTACACCATCCGCAACTCGATGTTCGATGTGCTGCTGGTGGTCCTCTTCGGCGCCGTCGGTTACCTGATGAAGAAATTCGGCTTCGAGCCGGGACCGCTGGTGCTTGCCTTCGTGCTGGGCGCGCTGCTGGAGTCCAGCCTGAGGCGCTCGCTGCTGGTGCTCGACGGAGACGTCACCGGATTCATGGGCCGCCCGATCTCCGCCACGCTGCTGGTGGTCTTCGTGCTGGTCGCGGTGTGGCCGATGGTCAAGACCGTCATGGATCGCCGGAAGAATTCCCAGACCGCCTCCCCCATTGAATCTAAGGAGAACGCATGAGCATCCTGGTCGGTTATGTACCCACCCCGGTGGGCGAGGCGGCCGTCGCCGCCGGGATCGCGGAAGCAAAGCTCCGCAATGAAGAGCTGCTGATCGTCAACTCAACCCGGGAGGGGGCTCTGGTTGACAAGACCGTCGCCTCCGAGAACGACATCCTGAGGCTGAAGTCGGCGGCCGATGCGGCCGGCGTGACAACCGAGGTTTTGCGCCCGACGCACCGCGATGATCTGGCCGAGGAGATCCTCGACCTGGCCCGCGAACGCGAGGTCTCGCTGATTGTTATCGGCCTTCGCCAGCGCAGCCAGGTAGGCAAGTTCATCATGGGGTCGCATGCCCAGCGCATCCTGCTGCAGGCCGACCGGCCGGTGCTGGCCGTCAAGGCAGCCGAGTAGGCACCTCGGGCACACCACGCGGCAACGCCGAAGCGGCAGCAGACAAGCGTCTGCTGCCGCTTTGCTGTCCACCGCGAGGCCGGCGGATCAGTGGCCGGATTCGCGCTCCAGCCGGTGCCGCGAGTTGACCAGATGCGTGCGCATGGCGGCGGCTGCGGCCATGGCATCGCCGGACTCGACCGCGGCCAGCACCGCTGCATGCTCGGCCGCCACCTCGGCAAGGCGGGTGGTTTCCCCCTCGGCCGCGCTGGCCTCCAGCCGGTAGCGGGGCATGGCGATCATGGCCGGGCCGAGGGCCGCTATCGCATCCTGCAGGAAGGGGTTGCCGCTGGCCTCGGCCACGGTGCGGTGGAAGTCGAAGTCGTGGGCCAACGCCGCAGCCGGGTTGGCGCCGGAGCGGGAGAAGTCCTCGTTTGCGGCGCGCAGGGACGCCACCTGCCGGTCGGATCGCCGGACGGCGGCCAGGGCTGCGGCTTCGCTTTCCACCCCGGTGCGGAATTCCACCAGTGCCCGCCGGTCCTGCAGCGTGCGCACCGGCCGGGCTGTCCGCGACCCGTCCGGTTCAACCGGCGGGGTGAGGGCATAGCTGCCGCTGCCGCGCCGGGTGTGCACCAGCCCCTCGGCCTGCAGCCGGGTGATGGCCTCGCGCACCACCGTGCGGCTCACGCCGTGCTCGGCGATCAGCGTGTTCTCGCTGGGCAGCTTGTCGCCCGGGGCGATCTCGCCGTCGACAATGCGCCGGCGCAGCTCATCTACCAGGGCAGCCGTCAGGTTCGGTTTCATCGCTCCGGTGCCTTCCTTGTGACAAATGGGGGAACGACGGCGGTGCGGGGCACCGCCGTCGTCATGTGGATTAGGGCTGGCCGGATCAGGCGCGGCCGAACTCCACGCTGTCCGTGGTCCAGGCACGGGCCTGGTCGCTGAAGGTGAAGCCGAGGCCCGGGCGGTCCGGAACTATCATCCGGCCGTCGCGGGTCTCAAGGCGCTCGTTGAACAGCGGATCGAGCCAGTCGAAATGCTCCACCCACGGCTCGCGCGGGTAGGCGGCGGCCAGGTGCAGGTGGATCTCCATGGCGAAGTGCGGTGCCAGATCCAGTCCGGCCTGGTCGGCCAGGGTGGTCAGCCGGAGGAACTGGGTGATGCCGCCGACGCGCGGCGCATCGGGCTGAATGATGTCGCAGGCGCGGGCGGCAATCAGCCGTTCGTGCTCGGCCACCGAGGCCAGCATTTCGCCGGTCGCGATCGGTGTGTCCAAGGCGGCGGCAAGGGCGGCGTGGCCCTCGGCGTCGTAGGCGTCCAGCGGCTCTTCGATCCAGACCAGGTCGAACTGCTCCAGGCGGCGTCCCATGCGCAGGGCAGTGGCGCGGTCCCACTGCTGGTTGGCATCCACCATCAGCGGCACGTCGTCGCCAATGTGCTCGCGGACGGCGGCAACACGGCGCAGGTCCTCCGCGGTGTCCGGCAGGCCGACCTTGATCTTGATGCCGCCGATGCCCTCCTCGATGGAGCGGCTGGCGCGGTCCTTGACCTCGTCGATGGAAGCATTCAGGAAGCCGCCGGAGGTGTTGTAGGTGCGGACCGAGTCGCGGTGGGCGCCCAGGAACTTGGCCAGCGGCAGCCCGGCTCGCTTGGCCTTGAGGTCGTACAGTGCAATGTCCAAGGCGGCCAAGGCCTGGGTGGCCACGCCGGAGCGGCCCACCGAGGCGCCGGCCCACAGCAGCTTGTTATACAGCTTGGCGATGTCGTTGGGGTCCTCACCGATCATGGTGTCGGCAATTTCCTTGGCATGGGCATACTGGGCGGGCCCGCCGGCGCGCTTGGAGTAGCTAAAGCCCAGTCCTTGGTGGCCCTGCTCGGTGGCGATCTCGGCAAACAGGAAGACCACTTCGGTCATCGGCTTCTGCCGCCCGGTGAAAACCTTGGCGTCGGAAATCGGCGTCGCCAGAGGCAGCGTGGCGGTAGAAAGCTTCACGTGCCGGATGGCATCGGGTGTGTAGGGCATGACGGTCCTTAAGCGGGATGTGCAGATGGACTCATCCTACAAGTAGCAAACTTGTTCTACAAGTGTCGTCAATGCAGCTGAGCGGTGCGCCGTCCCTTCAGCCCAGCAGGCCGGCCAGCCCGCCGACGATCTCCTCGGTGACCGCAGCGGTCTCCTGGAGGGCTGCTGCGATGTCGCGTTCCCGCGCCGAAGGCAGCTTGGACAGCGGAAGCGATACGGAGAGTGCGTCGACGACGTCCGGCCCGCAGTCGACGGCGACCGCCACGCAGGCGATGCCCGCGGTGTTCTGTTCGCGTTCGACGGCGTAGCCGCGGCGGCGGACGGCGGCCAGTTCACGGACCAAAGCGGCCTGCGAGGTGATGGTCTTGCCGGTCAGGGAGGTGAGCTCGGCCGGCAGCTGCGACTGCAGCTCAGCGGGGTCCAGCGACGCGAGTGCCGCCTGGCCCAGACCAGTGGCATGGGCGGGCAGCCTGCGGCCCACGCGTGCGGCCGTGCGTTCCTGACCGGGCGCCTCCCAGGTGGCCAGATAGACGATGTGGCCGCCGTCCAGCCGGCCGAAGTTCACGGTGCCGCCCACCTTTTTGCCGAGCAGACCGAGTTGGGGCCGGATGACTTTCAGCAAGGGGTCCGCATCCAGGTAAGTGGTCCCGGCCAGCAGCGCGCGGATGCCGATGCTGTACGTGGTCCGGGACGGATCAGTGCGGACCCACCCGGCGTCGATCAGGGTCCGGAGCAGCGCGTAGAGGCTGCTCCGCGGGGCATCCAGAACAGAGCAGAGCTCCCGGATGGTGACGGGTGCATTGCCGCGGGCCGCAAGCACTTCGAGGATGTCGATGGTGCGGGCGGCGGATTTCACTTCGCGCACTCCGGATGGATGGTCGGCTGGATCCGCCATGGCGCCCCTTTCCCACTGTCTGAGCCCATCCTAGGGCGCGGCGACAGCCGGTGGCGGCAGCGCCCGGAGCCCGAACGGCGTCCGGGCGCTGCCGGGCTCAATCCACCGGGGTGACCAGCGAAGCATCGCGCAGGTAGCTGCGCAGGTTCTCCAGTGTCAGCGCCGCCATGTCGGCGCGGGTCTCGCGGGTTCCGCTGCCAACGTGGGGGAGCAGGACTACATTCTCGAGTTCCATCAGCTCGGCGGGGACATGGGGCTCGGACGCGAAGACATCCAGTCCGGCACCTGCCAAACGGCCCTCCGTCAAGGCGGAGACCAAGGCTTCTTCGTCCACCACGGTGCCGCGGGCGATATTGACCAGGTAGCCTTCCGGGCCGAGCTTGGCCAGCACATCGGCATCCACCAGATTGGCCGTCTCGGGGCCTCCGGCCGCGGCGATGACCAAGACGTCCACGGCTTCGGCCAGTTCGGTTGGTGAGGCTTGGTAGGTGTAGCCGGAGCCTTCGACGGGACGGCGGTTGTGGTAATGGATTTCGCAGCCGAAGGCCTCCAGTCGCTTAGCGATGGCCTTGCCGATCCGGCCGAGGCCGAGGATGCCGACCTTTTTGCCGGAAGCGCGGGTGGCCAGCGGGTAGGAGGGGGTTGACTCCCACTCGCCGCGGCGGACGAACCTGTCGGCGGCGGTGGTCTGGCGCAGTACATCCAGGTAGAGGGCCAGGGCAGTGTCGGCCACGCAGTCCGTGAGCACGTCGGGTGTATTGCTGATCGGGATGCCGCGCTCGTTTGCCTGCGCGACGTCGGTCGCATCGTAGCCCACGCCGAAGTTCACGATGGCCTCGAGGTTCGGCAGTTGGCGCATCAAATCGGAATCCACGCCGAAGCGGCCGGAGCAGACCGCAACACGAACGCCGTCGGCGTGCCGCTGCAGGAATTCTGTGCGCTCGGGACCGTCCGGGAGCCGCGCGGCTCCGAATTCGTCGGCCAGCGCTGCGGCCACGGTGGGATTCACCGGTCCGACCTGGAGGATCTGCTCGCCGCTGATGGCGGTGGGATTCTTGGCCTGTGCCGCTGTATGGGTACTCATGTCAAGAACAGTAAGAAAACCGGTGATTCACGTCCAACACGCAGATTGGATTGATCCATACCTCTGGGGTATTGATCCCGGTTATCCGTGCAACGGCGCGGAATTCGGCGGTTCCCGGGGACCGTCAACGGGAGATCCGAGCGCGACGCAAAAGTCCTGCTCTTGACGTACGGTGATCGCTCTCACAAAGCTGGTGCTTACCCATCCAACCGCCGGCTTCATATGTAGACGAGCCCGGCCTATCATTCGCTCCCTCGGAGGAACAATGACGTTTGAATCCCTTACCGGGTCGTCGGGAACGACCGGTACGACCAAGCGCCGTCGGCTGAGTCTCGCTGTGGCTACGGCTGCGGTCGGCGGCACAATGGTGCTCAGCGGCTGCTCGGTGGCCAACTCGGAGAACGCAGCCGGCGGAGCCACCGGCGCGGCTTCGGAAACTCTCCGCGTGGTGCTCCAGCAGGAACCACCCACGCTAGAACCCTGTGAATCGAACCTGACGAGCACCGGCGTCGTCGACCGGTCCACCATCACCGAACCTCTCGTTGAGCGCAACCCGTCCACCGGTGAACTCGAACCTAAGCTCGCCACCGAGTGGAGTTCGGAAGACGACACCGTGTGGACGTTCAAGCTCCGCGAGGGCGTGACCTTCCACGACGGCAGTGACTTCACCGCAGAGGACGCCGCCCACACCATCGAGCGCGCGGTCAACTCCAAGCTGGGCTGCAACGTCGAGGGCTACGTCTTCGGCGACGACGACCTCGGCGTCGAGGTGGTCGATGCCACCACGCTGAAGGTAACCGCCGCTGAAGCAGACCCGATCCTGCCGCTGCGTCTGTCCTTCCTGGAAGTTGTCCCGAGCGAGACTTCGGACACCGAGAAGGTCCGCGAACCGATCGGCACCGGTCCCTACCAGCTGGACGAGTGGCAGGCAGGCCAGAAGATCACCGTCTCCGCCTATGACGGTTACTGGGGCGAGAAGCCGGCCTACGCGGCTGCGGAGTACCAGTGGCGTTCCGAAGGCAGCGTCCGCGCCGCCATGGTCACCTCCAGCGAGGCCGACATCGCGATGGGCCTGAGCCCCGAGGACAACATCGGCGATCTGGGCGTGCCGTACCCGAACAACGAGACCGTCGCGCTGCGTATGCACAACGACAAGGCTCCGTTCACCGACATCCGCGTCCGCGAGGCCGTCAACTACGCCATCGATAAGGAAGGCATCGTTTCCAGCCTCTACGGCGACCGCGACAAGGTGGCAGCGCAACTGGTGCCGGAAGGAGTCGTCGGCCACAATGCAGCACTCGAAGGCTGGCCGTACGATCCCGAGAAGGCCAAGTCCCTGGTAGCCGAGGCCAAGGCCGACGGCGTCGATACCAGCGCCCAGGTCAGCCTGATTGTCCGTACTGCACAGTTCCCGAAGATCGAGGAACTGGCCCAGGTCATCCAGGAACAGCTCACCCAGGCCGGCCTGAACGTCAAGCTGAAGATGATGGAAACCAGCCAGCACCTGCAGTACCAGGTCCGCCCCTTCGTCGACGACGAGGGAGCAAT
The DNA here is from genome assembly GCA_051751385.1 of Actinomycetota bacterium. Lineage (GTDB taxonomy): Bacteria > Actinomycetota > Actinomycetes > Actinomycetales > Micrococcaceae > Crystallibacter. The sequence goes on from JBNJKW010000001.1 coordinate 117,539, forward strand.
CCTGCATATGGTCCAGCATGGCAACCAGGCCGGTGACGCTGCCTTCAGCGTGGAGCAGTACATGATGACCGACGGCGCACAGAGCTCCTTCGGCACCCCCGAGCTGGACAAGCTGATCGAAGAGGCCAACGCCGCGACCGGCGCTGACCGCCAGGCAGCGTTCGAAAAAGTGTTCACGGCCCAGAACGAGGATGTTGTGCAGTTCGCCCACGTCTCGCACCAGACCGGCATGATCGGCAAGGCCGCGACGGTGAACTACGAGCCGAACTCGTCCAGCGGCGACGAGCTGCGCTTGGCCGAGATTACCCCCGCCCAGTAGTCCTCGCGGCTACCGGAGTTTGAGAAGGAGAGGGAAGCCGTGCTGACCTATCTACGGAAACGGATCATTTCCAGTGCCTTGCCGCTGGTGGTCGTGGTCATCGGAGTCTTCGCCCTGGCGAGGCTGACCGGCAATCCGGCCAGCCTGTACCTGCCGCTGAACGCCACCGAGCAGATGCGCGCGGATTTTGCCACCCGTAACGGACTGGACCAGCCGTTGCTGGTGCAGATGGCGGACTACTTCGGCGGAGTCCTGCAACTGGACTTCGGCACTTCCCTCAGGACGGGAGAGTCCGCGGCCGCCATGGCGCTGAGGGCTTTCCCGGCCACCCTTCAACTGGCGGCCACCACCATGGTGCTAGCCATCATCCTGGCCGTGCTGGTGGGCAGCTGGGCGGCCTTAAAGCCCAACGGTCTCGCCGACCGGATTGCCAGCTTCGTTTCGATGGCGGCGGCTTCGATTCCAGATTTCTGGCTTGCGATTGTCGGCATCTGGGTCTTCGCGATCACGCTGGGCTGGGTCCCGACCTCAGGCGTCGGCGGTGCCGAAGCCTGGGTGCTGCCGATTGCCACCTTGTTGATGCGCCCGTTCGGTGCGCTGGTCCAGGTGGTGCGCGGCGCCATGGTCTCGGCCTTGTCGGAGCCGTATATCAAGCTGGCCCGCAGCAAGGGCGCCTCGCAGACACGCGTGGTCACGCGGCACGCGCTCCGCAATGCGGCGGCACCGGCCCTGACCGTCGCCGGTGACCTGACCGTCGGCCTGATCAATGGTGCCGTGGTGGTGGAGACCATCTTCGGCTGGCCCGGTATCGGCAAGCTGATGATCGATTCGATCCTGCAGCGGGACTTCGCCGTCCTGCAGGCCGCCGTCCTGCTGACCGCCATCGCGATCTTCGTTCTGAACATCCTGATCGACCTGGCCTACGCCCTGCTGGACCCGCGGGTCCGTCCGGCCGGCGCCGGTTCCCGACGGCGGAAGAAGGCTACGGCCCGGCCCGCTGCCCCCGCGGAAGCCGAAACTGCTGAAACCACCCCTGCCGCTCCGGTCCAGGTCTAGGAGGACACCATGAGCGAAACCACGCGCACAGAAGCCGTGCCCGGCGCCGGAGACCGGCGGCAGGCCAAGGGCCAGGCGGGCGGCAAATCCAACAACCCCAGCATGCTGCGCATGCTGCTCCGCGACAAGTTCGCCAGCACGGGGGCGGTGATCCTGCTGATCGTATTCGCCACGGCGGTGTTCGGCCCCATGCTGATGGGCGAACTGGCCACGAAACAGAACCTGATGTTCGCGAACAAGCCCCCGTTCGACCCGACCAATGGCTGGGAGTATTTCCTGGGCTCCGATTCACTGGGCCGCTCCGTTCTTGCTCGGCTGGTCGTGGCGACCAGGACCACCTTGCTAGTAGCCATCCCGGCGGTGGCGGCGGCGCTGCTGATCGGTTCACTCTGGGGTGTGTGGGCCGGCTACCATCGCGGCTGGCGGGAGAATGTTTCCATGCGAGTGGCCGATGTGATCATGAGCTTCCCCTCGCTGCTGCTGGCCGTCGTCGTGCTGTATGTCTTCAGCCCCTCGGTCGCCAACATCGTGCTGATCCTGGCGCTGACCCGCATCCCGATCTACCTCAGAACCGCGCGGGCAGAGTCCGCCGAGCTGCAAAGCCGCACCTTCGTAGACGCCGCCCGCACCTTCGGCTCCCGCCCGAACGCCATCATCCGGCGGCACGTGATTCCGGTGGTCGCGCCGACCCTGCTGACGCTGGCCACGCTGGAGTTCTGCTACGTGATGCTGGCCGAGTCCTCGCTGTCCTTCCTGGGCATCGGCATCCAGCCGCCGGACATCAGCTGGGGCCTGTTGGTGGCCCAGGGACGGCAGTACCTGCAGACCGCCTGGTGGCTGTCCATCTTCCCGGGCGTTGCGATCGTGATTACTGCCATCGCCGCGAACATGCTGGCCGCCTGGCTGCGCATCGCCACAGATCCGGGCCAACGCTGGCGCCTGACGCTGCCGGGCCGCAAGAAGTTCATGACCCGTATTTCTGCCAAGGAGTCCAAGTGAGCATGACGGCAACCACTGACACCACACGCTCCGACGCCCATCCCGTGGTCCTGCGGGTCGACGGACTCAACGTCGACATCCGCACTCCGCTGGGCACGGTGCGCGCCGTCAGCGAGGCCGGTTTCGAGGCGCGGGCGGGGCAGACCCTGGCCCTGCTGGGCGAATCCGGCTGCGGCAAGTCGATGACGGCCAAGGCCATTGCCGGGCTGCTGGATCCGGTGGCCCACGTGGCCGGCGGCTCGATGGAGCTCGAAGGCAAGGAACTGGCCGGCATGGGCGCCAAGCAGCGGCGCAAGATCGCCGGTGCCGAACTGGGCATCGTGTTCCAGGACGCCTTGACCGCGCTGAACCCGGTCTATCCGGTGGGTGTTCAGATCGGCGAGGCGTTCCGGATCCACCGCGGCCTCTCCGCCGCGGATGCCCGCAAGGAAGCCATCGCGCTGATGGACCGGGTTGGTATCCCCCATCCGGAATCCCGGGTAGATGCCTTCCCTCACCAGTTCTCCGGCGGCATGAGGCAGCGGATCCTGATCGCCATGGCGGTGGCCCTGGGCCCGCGCCTGCTGATCGCGGACGAACCGACCACCGCTCTGGACGTGACCGTCCAAGCCCAGATCATGGACCTGCTGCGCCGGCTGCGCGAAGAGGAAGACATGGCCGTGGTGCTGATCACGCACGACCTCGCCGTCGTCGCAGAAGAAGCCGACACGGTCTGCGTGATGTACGCCGGCACGGTGGCCGAATCCGGGCCCGTGGCCGAGGTCTTCGCCAACCCCCGCCACCCCTATACCAAGGGCCTGCTGGAGTCCGTCCCGGCCCAGGCCGAACGCGGGGCGACGTTGGCCTCGATCCCGGGCAGCCCGCCTGAACTGAAGAACATCCCCTCCGGCTGCGTCTACCAAGACCGCTGCCCGCTGGCGCAGGAACTCTGTCGCGCCGAGCGGCCGGCCCTGCGCGAGACCGCCCCGGGTCGCTACGCAGCCTGCCACTTTTCCGACCTTCTCGATCCCGAGACGTCCCTTCAGGAGACCCAGTCATGACCGCACAGCTCGACCGTGTGCAGGAGGCCGGGACCGCGGCCCTCGAGGTCCGCGACGTCACCAAGACCTTTCACGTGGCCCGCAGCGGTTCCGGCAGCAACCAGTTGCGCGCCCTAGACGGCATCAACCTCTCAGTAGGCCGCGGCGAAACCCTGGGCCTGGTCGGCGAGTCCGGCTGCGGAAAATCCACCCTGGCCCGCACCCTGATGCTGCTGGAAAAGCCGGACTCCGGCACCGTGACCTTCGAAGGCAAGGATCCCTTCAGCCTGCGCGGTAAGGAACTCATGGCCTGGCGCCGGCGCGTGCAGATGGTGTTCCAGGACCCGTTCGCGTCGCTGAATGCCCGGATGACTGCCGGCGAAATCATCGCCGAGCCCTGGGCCACCCACCGCGGAATCTTCCGGACCGGACGCGAACGTGAAGCCCGGCTGCACGAATTGCTGGAGCTAGTGGGTCTGCGCGCCTCGGACGCAAAGAAATCGCCGCAGGAATTCTCCGGTGGACAGCGCCAGCGCATCGGGATCGCCCGGGCCTTGGCGCTGAACCCGGAACTGGTCATCCTGGACGAGCCGGTCTCCGCCCTGGACCTCTCCGTGCAGGCCCAAGTGCTCAACCTGCTCAACGAACTGCAGGAAAAACTGGGCGTCAGCTACATTTTCATCTCGCACGATCTGTCAGTGGTCCGCCACGTCACGGACCGGGTGGCTGTGATGTACCTGGGCCGGATCATCGAAACCGGCGACACCGAAGACGTCTTCGAACGCCCGCTGCACCCCTATACCGCAGCGCTCATGTCGGCATCGCCGAAGCTGGACCCGGCTGACCGCCCGGCCGAACGGATTGTGCTGCGCGGCGAACTGCCCTCGCCGCTGGACCCGCCGTCGGGTTGCCGATTCCGCACGCGCTGCTGGAAGGCAGAGGACATCTGTGCGCGGCAGGCACCGCCTGCCCAGACGGCAGAACACGCCAGCCGAGTGCAGCTTGGCGTCCCGCAGTTGCGCGGGGCAGCAGCACCGGCCCACACCGCCGAATGCCACTTCCCGCTGACCGATGCAGTTGAAGCCGGCCTCCGGCAGACCACGGTTTTGGAGTGAACCCCGACGACTATCTGATTCTCGCGGTGGCCGTCTGTGCCGCCACCGCCCTGCAAGGGTCCATCGGGTTCGGCGCCGGACTGGTGGCTGCCCCGGTGATCGCCTTGGTAGCGCCGGAACTACTGCCGGCGCTGGCGGGACGGATCCCGGGCAGCCTCCTGGGCGCGTGGCTTGCTGTGGCGATGTCGACGGCGGCGCTCTCCTGGCTGGTGGCCGCCTGTGTCCTGGCAGGGGTCGGCTCCGCGTTCCTGGGTTGGCGGCCCGTACCGAACCGGACAAATCTGGTGGCTGCCGGCGGTCTTTCCGGCGTGATGGGAACGGCGACGGCGATCGGCGGCGCTCCGATGGCCATCGTCTGGCAAGGTCAGCCGCCCGCACGGCTGCGCGGCACCATGAGCGCTTTTTTCTTGGTCGGTTCCGTAGTGTCGGTTAGCCTGCTGGCGGCAGCCGGAGCCGTCACCAGCGGTACCGTGGCGGCATTCCTCTGGCTGGCCCCGGTGGTGCTGGTTGGCTTCGTATTGTCGCGCTGGCTCAACCGTTTCCTTGATGCCCGGCGGCTGCGCTTGGTTGCCCTGATCGCCTCGACCGGCGGGGCAGTCCTGCTGATCATCCGGCTGATCTCCGACGGCTAAACAGCGGGCCGGCGGCCCCAGCTCAGGCAGCCGGCCCGCTGTCAGCGCTTCTGCTTAGCGCACCTGGTTCCGCACCGGCTGTCCCGCAGCGACCCGGTTGACGTTCCCCGCGATATCATCGGCGCGCAGTTCGAACGTGGAGCGTGCGTGGCCGGAGTAATGCGGCGTCAGCACCACATTTGGCAGTTCGCTGAAGGGAAAGTCGGCCGGCGGCGTGCGTCCGGCTTCCGGCGCACCCCACCAGACGTCGATCGCTGCGCCGCCGATCTGCTTGTCCACCAGCGCCCGATAAAGGGCTGCCTGATCCACCACCGGCCCGCGCGCCACATTCACCAGCACGGCATCCTGCCGCATCGCGGCGAACTCGGCGGGACCGATCAGGCCCTCGGTGGCGTCATTGAGAGGAACGGTGACCACCACGACGTCGGACTCTGCCAGCAATCGGGGAAGGTCGCTGACGCCGCCGACCCAGCGGGGCAGGGCACCCTTTGATAGAGGGGCATCCGGCCGGTTCCGCACAGCCACCACATCCATGCCGAGTGCGGCTGCCAGCCGTGCGGTTTCGCGGCCGATGCCGCCAAAGCCCACAACCCCCACGGTCATGCTGTCCAGCGTTCGGTGCAGTGGGACAGCGTCGTCGGTGGCAATGGTCCGCCACACGCCAGCGCGCAGTTCGCCGTTGACGGCGGGAAGCCGGCGGGCCAGGGCCAGGATGGACATCAGCACATGTTCGGCTATGGGCCGCTCATGATGAAAGGTGTTGGCAACCGCCACGGCGGGCCGCAGCGCGGACACCGCAACCCGGTCCAGGCCGGCGCCGGTCACCTGCACCAGGCGGGCGTTGCAGGCGGCTGCCTCCTTCGCGTCCATCCGCGCGCAGACCACGACGTCGGCGCCCGCCAGGGCACGCGACCTCACCTCGGGCGGCGCGTCGGCTAGGAACCGCCACCGGTGCCGGGGCGCGCCGGACTGGAGGCGTTCGGCGAAGCGGGAAATGATCGGATCGGTGACCACAACGTCCAGCACAGCCGAATCCGCGGGCACTGGTGCGCCTGGCATGGCGGCTTCCGCGGTTACCACCGCGGACTCTTGAGCTCGTAGCCGGGCTGGATCCGCCGCATATAGCCGGTGTCGTCGCGTTCGGTGATGCCACTGGCCAGGTACTGCCGGTGCAACCGTTCCATAGCCTCCGGATCCAGTTCCACCCCCAGTCCGGGCGCAGTGGGGACGGCCACTGCGCCGTTGCGGAACGCCAAGGCACCGGGGAGCACTATGTCCTCGTCCGCGTGCTTCCAAGGCCAGTGGGTATCGCACGCGTAGTCCAGATTGGGGGTGGCCGAGGCCAGGTGGACCATGGCGGCCAGACTGATGCCCAGATGGGAGTTGGAGTGCATGGACAGGCCCAGACCGAACGTTTCGGCGATGCCAGCCAGAGTCTGCGACCGGCGCAGCCCGCCCCAGAAGTGGTGGTCGGAGAGCACCACGTCCACGGCTTCGGCAGCCACCGCCGGCGGGAGGTCGTTGAAGCTGACCACGCACATGTTGGTGGCCAGCGGCAGCGGCACATGGCGGCGGACTTCGGCCATGCCCTCGATCCCGGGCGTGGGGTCCTCCAGATACTCAAGGATTCCCTCAAGCCGGCGGCCGACGCGGATGGAGGTTTCGACGGTCCACGCGGCATTAGGATCGATCCGCAGCGAAAGATCGGGGAACTCCGCCCGCAGGGCTTCAATGGCGGCAGCCTCGGCGTCGGGCTCAAAAACGCCGCCCTTGAGCTTGAGCGCAGTGAAGCCGTAGGCGTCCACCATGCGCCGCGCCTGAGCCACGATCCCCTCGGGATCCAGCGCCGCGCCCCACTCATCATCGGTTAGCCCGGGATGGCCCGCCCACTTGTAGAACAGGTAACCGCTGAACGGTACAGCCTCGCGTACCGCGCCGCCCAGCAGGGCGCTGACCGGTAAGCCGAGCAGCTTGCCCTGAATATCAAGGGCCGCCACATCGAACGGCGAGAGCACGCGGTCCGCCGTCGAGGATCCTGTGACCATGCCGCTCATCCCATGGCCGCCCTGAGTGCTGTCGGCGGCCAACGCCCGGGCAACGCGGGTGCGCAGGTCGTTGATGTTGAACGGGTCGGCACCGGCGACAGCATTTGCAGCCATCCGGAGACGCGCCACATGGGCGGCATCCCCGTAGGTCTCGCCCAGCCCGGTGACGCCCGCATCCGTGTGGAGTTGCACGATGGCCCGGAGCGCGTACGGTTCGTGGACGCCAACGGTGTTCAGCAGCGGTGGATCGGCGAAGGCTACCGGCGTGATGGTGACCCCAGTGACGGAGGCCTGGCCGAGTAGTGAGGTGCTGTTGACGCGGCGGCCCTGGGTTTCGAAGACGGTGGACATCGCAGTCCTTTCTGGCGGGTGGGAGAGTGACTCCCTTCACGCTAAAGGCGGCGATCCATGCCTGTCCAAGCTAAGATATGCACGAAACCATGCAAGGAGTGTATCGATGTTTTCGTTGATCCAGCTGGAGTCATTTGTGGCCGTGGCGGAGGAGCTGCACTTCGGTGCGGCCGCGGCGCGTCTCAACATGACGCAGCCACCGTTGAGCCGCCAGATCCAGCTGCTTGAACGTGAACTCAATGCCCGATTGTTCGAGCGAAGCAGCCGGAAGGTCGAGCTGACGGCAGCGGGCAAGGTGCTGCTGCCCAGTGCGCGGCTGATCTTGGACCTGTGCACGAAGACGTCGCTGGATGTGCGTCGTGTAGCCACCGGCGATGCCGGTTCGATTGTTATCGGTTACACGGCGATAGCCGGCCAGGCGGCTTTGCCGGGCATCCTCCGCAAAGCCGGTGAGCAAATCGCAGGTGTGTCACTTGTCCTGCGTGAAGCGGTCTCTGTCGACCAGCTGGAAGCGCTCTCCCGAGGGGCGATCGATATCGGTTTGTTGCGGCCTATCGTCGCCCGCCCGGGAGTGGTCACGCGGCCGTTCATGGAGGACCGGCTGGTGGTGGCCTTGCCTGACGGGCACGAGCTGGCGACCGGAAACGGGGTATTCCTTAAGCAGCTGGACGGGCTGCCACTGATGATGTATTCAACTGCCGAAGCCCGCTATTTCCACGATCTGGTCATGCGGCTCTATGAAAGCGCTGGAGTGCAAGCGAACATCACCCAGTTCGCCAGTCAGGCACCGGCGTTGTTGGCATTCGTGGCCGCCGGGCTGGGCGTGACCTTGGTGCCGGGTTCGTCCATGGACTTTGCACCACCGGGCGTTAGCTTCGAAGAGTTGCGGGGGCCTTCCGGGCTCGCCGACCTCAATCGGGCTGACCTGCACGTTGCCTGGAGCGAGGCCACCGCCAACCCGGCAGTGATTCGCTTGCTAGAGCTGATCCTGGACGACTCTCAGGGGGCCGTGGGCCCGGTGGCCTGATTTGCGGGAGCAGCGTCGGACCGGGGCAGAGCGGCGGCGGCCCAGCGCGACGCGGTCAGGAACCAGACCAACGGGCCAAGGAGCGGCAGTACCAGCACCACCAGGGACCAGCCCACCTTCGCTGCGCGCTGCCGGTTGCTCCGCCAAATGCTGACCAAGGCTCCGGCTGCCAAGAGAAGGGCAAAGGGGCCGGCACAGACAAGCGCTGTCATCCACATGACTGAGTCGAACAGCAAAGGCCCCCCTCCCTGAATAGCCCTAGCCGGCTGCGCCGGCTCATGGACTGCCTGTCACGAGTCTAGAATCGCCACCTCGCTGCGGGCTATCCTCCAAGAGGATGAATTTCCGTGCCGGTCCTCTCCACCCGGGGTAGCACGAGCCGTCCGGGACCTGTTAGTTTTGCGGCGGAAACTTGGCCAGCACCTTGCGCATCGTGTTGAGGTTCCTGGTGGTGGTCAGCGGCTTGTACTTCGCCTTGGCTAGGTGCTTGGAAAGTTTCGATTCCAACGTGCTGCCTTTGGGTACTTCCCAGTACAAGACGTCGCCGCCAGCAGCAGCACGCTCTTCGGGTGAAAGTCCCGGACAGTCCTCAAGCATCTGTTTCACTACCTCCTTGCCGGTGGTCATCACCGCGTAGGCATGCCGGGGGACTCCGTCGTCGGCCGGCGTAAAAGGGTAACCATCGATGATGGCCGCTACTTGTTCCCTGCTCTTGACGATCACCCAGGCGTCGTAGCCGAAGGCTGCGCGCAAGGTGGCTTGGACGCTTTCCTTCACGGCTGCCGGATCATCCGTCCCGGCGCACAATACCACGTTGCCCGATGCCAGGACCGTTTGCACCTCCGCGAAGCCGGATTCGGTGAGGACCTGACTCAAATCCTTCATGGCGATCCGTATTCCGCCGATATTGATGCCCCGCAGGAAGACCGCAAAGGGGTGGGAAGACCGCGTTGTGACAGACATATTTTTATTGTGCCCTGAGCGCCGACGGCGGGACGGTTTTTCGTTGTATGCACCAGATGTAATCGGTTGACCGGATGGACGGTGAACAAGTGAAGTCGTCCGGATGCAAAGAACGGCATATGTATCAAAGAGGCGTTGAAATATCGGGGGAGTGAGCGTGGTTGGGAGTAACCATTAACCACACGCAGAGTGAACCATTCACCAATTTCGGAGCGGCCGCCTTGGTGACTCCGGACCAAAATCTTCCCTTGTCTTAGCCCTGAAGCACTCCTACGCTGAACAGTGTTGGAACGGCATCGCGAAGGGTGCCGGATTCATTTTTGGGGCATGCGGCTGTCAGTTGAGGGTGTCATTTGCAGGGACTGCATTTTGACCCGGGCGGGCCGCGGGAAAGCAGAGCCGGGCTCTGGAAACAGTATGAAGAGCGGTGGGGGACGTTCCTCGCTGGACGCCCAATGGGGGATTCATGGCCTATGTTCTGAGTGTCGATGTCGGCACAAGTTTCACGGCAGCAGCGACTGTCCGATACGGGGAAGGGGATCTTGACGCTCAGCAGCCGCAGGCTGTTGGCTTGGGTTCGCGGGCGGCAGCTGTGCCGTCAGTCATCTATCTGGGCGAGGACGGTAGCGTCCTGGTCGGTGAGGCCGCCGAGAGGCGCGGAACAACTTCCCCTGAGCGCGTGGTTCGCGAATTTAAACGGCGGGTCGGCGATTCCGTGCCGATCATGGTGGGGGACCTCTTCGTTACCCCCGAGAGTATCTTCGCCACGGTAGTCCGTTGGGTTGTCGACCGGACCCAGGAACGCGAAGGCGAGGCCCCGGAGAGCGTGGTGGTCTCCCATCCGGCTAGCTGGGGCGACTACAAGACGGGACTGATCCGGGACGCTCTGGCCGCCGTCGGACTGGCTGACGTGGCGCTGCTGAGCGAGCCTGAAGCTGCTGCCTTGCACTACGCCTCGCAAAAACGGGTGGCAGCCGGCAGCCTGATCGGGGTCTATGACTTCGGCGGCGGCACCTTTGATGCCGCCGTTCTTCGCAAGGACGACACATCCTCCTTCACGTTGCTGGGCAGGCCCGAAGGGCTTGAGCGGGTGGGCGGAGCGGACGTCGACGATCTTGTCTTTTCCCACGTGGCCGCAAACCTGGACGGCGGGCTCAGCGGTATAGACCTCAGCGCGCCGCAGACGCGGCTGGCCCTGGAGCGGATCAGGCGCGAGTGCGTCGAAGCCAAAGAAGCACTCTCGGCGGATTCCGAGGCGACGATCCCCGTTTTGCTGCCGGAACTGCAGACGGGAATCCGCCTGGTGCGGACCGAATTCGAAGACCTGATCGAGTCTCTGGTGCGCGATACTATCGGTTCCCTGCACCGGGCACTTGAGGCGGCGGACGTTGCCGCCGCCGACCTGACCGCGGTTCTGCTGACTGGCGGCTCGTCCCGGATCCCGTTGGTCGCTCAAATGCTGTCCGCCGAGTTGGGGCGTCCCATCGCCATAGACGCGGATCCGAAGGCTTCGATCAGCTTGGGCGCCGCCTACTACGTGGCCCGGAACCATCTGGCCCTGGCCCGCGAGCACGCTCTGGCCCACGAGCACAGTGCGGAAGCTGGAGCAGCCAGCGCGAATAAGGCGGACGAACGGCAGGTTCCGTCCTTCGCTCTTCCTGTCGACGTCGCGTCGGCGACCGACGGCGTGAGTGTCGCCCGGAGGCCCGCCTTCGCCATGCGCGCCGCCGCAGTGACAGTGGCGGTGGCCACCCTGACCGCGTTGACCGCAACGGCCGCTCAAAGTCCTCAAGATTTCGGGCTGTTCGGCTCCTTGCCGGGCATGGCCCAAGGCAGCGCCGCAGAACGGAACAGCTACCTTCCCGGAAGTGCTCTCCAGCAAAGCGAAGGCGCCGGTCCGGCAAATTCCGTGCTGGCCGCTGAGACGCCCCCGCCCGGTATGAGTCCTGTGGTTTCGTGGGACACCCTCGACGCAAACGATGACAAGGCCGGTCAGAGCGCCGAGGACACGCCCAAGACCGGCACCACCGGGAACGCCCCGCAGGATAATACCGCGCGAACGTCAACGACGGCGCCGAACGGCACACCGGGGACAGCCCCTGGCGGCACGCCCGTGACCGGTACCGGCGGCACACCGACCGGAACCCCCAGCACGGCACCCGATTCCGGCACCAACAGCGGCACCGGCACTCCTGCTCCGGCACATCCTGGAACTCCGGTGCCGACCCAACCATCACAGCCGAGTCCGGCGCCCGTACCGTCCACCCCCGTGCCGGAGCCGATTGTTACTCCCGAACCGACCAGCGAACCAGAGCCTCCGCCGGCGGAGCCAGCCCCTGCGCCGGAGCCGACGCCGGCGGAGCCAGCCCCTGCGCCGGAGCCGACGCCGTCAGAGACGGCCGCTGTCGAAGCTCCGCCAGCCGACGCTCCGGCATCACCGGCTCCCACCGGCGGCGAGCAACCGATTGCTTGGGCCGCCGAGGCGACTCCTTCGGTGCCGGCATGACGGCTGCTAAACCGGTCCACGTGGCCGCTGGGCGACGGCTGGTGAACCGGAAGGCCGCGCAATTGCTGACCGAGGCCTCGACGGATCCCCGCTCGCGTTTGCTGGCCAGCGTGTCCGGACCGGGCGGCTCAGGCAAGAGCACCCTGCTGGAGAACCTGGCGGTTGTCTACAACGAGGCGGGGATCCCCGTCAGTTCGGGAAGCCAAGTCCTGGAGCAAGGCGCAGTGGACGAGGGCACCACCGTGCTGATCGACGATGCACACCAGTGGAACGGTCCTGAACTGGAGCGCATCCACCGGCTGGTCGAGGGGCAGCCTGTCAACGTCGTCGTCGCGTATCGCATGTGGCCGCAGCTGCCGGCTTTGAAACGGCTGACGGCAACGCTTGAGGCCCACCGCCGGCCGGTCCTGCTGGGACCGTGGACCCGGGAGGACGTCGCCGCCCACGCCGCGGCCATTGCGGGGGAACCGCTTTCCCTTTCCGTCGTTGATCGGATCTTCGAGCTAACCGGCGGCATGCCGTGGTTGGTCCAGCATGCTATGGAGGCGATGGGCGATGGGGACCGTACGCTGCCGGAAGATCTGCTGGAGTTCGGTGGATTAGCCGACCAGGTGGGCTATGAACTGGAACGGTTGGAGCCGGAGCTTCGCGAATTGCTGCTGGCGCTGGCAGTTGGTTTCGATCCAGCCGGGCCTATGCCGGCCGAGGTGGAGGACGCGTTGGGCGGCATCGACTCCCTGATGTCGCAAGCGGCGGCGGCGGGATTAATCCTGCCGGAGGGCTGCCTTCCCCCGCTGATGCGCAGCGTCCTGCTTCAGACCACCCCGCTGCATCAGGTGCGGACGGCCCAGCATGCCTTGGCCGACCTCCTGTCCACCGGAAAAACCCCGGATCCCATTGACCTGGCCCGCGGTTTGGCCCAAAGCGGACTCCAGGATGCGCGGGTGGCCAGCACCCTCCAATCGGCCGGCGATAGCGCTCTGGCCACGGAGCCGCACTTGGCTGCAACGCTCTACGAGGAAGCGACCGCTGCCGGTGCTCCGGGAGCATCGACGGCGGCGCGCCGCGCCCAAGCGGCCTTGGCCAGCGGAGACCTTGAAGGCGCCGGCCGGCTTGTGGACCCTCTCCTGTCGCAACCTGAGGCACCAGACAAACATCGCGGCGCGGATGTGGCAGCGTCGTTGTGGGCCCAGCGCGGCATGCTGGCGCGGAGTGCCCAGGTCTACCGCTGGGTTGGCGCCCCTGCCACGGGTGCCTCCAAGGCCCTCGCCGCCGTCGTCATGATCGGCACTGGTGATCGCGACGCCGCCAGGAGCCTGCTCGCCGCCGCCGACCGGCTGGAAGAATCACCAACGCTGACAAACGTCGCCGTTTCGCTCATGGGACAAGGAGTCGCAGAGTCCGTTGGTGAACACACCGAGCACGCACTTCCAGCCCTGGTCCGTGCTTCGGACATGCTGACTGCCTCCGGCGCCGCGATCCCGTTGCCCGACAGCCCCGCGGCACTTGCCGCACTGGTGGCACTGCATAGCGGGGAGCTTTCGGCGGCGGAATCGGTGCTCGACGATGCCTTGCGCGGAGGCCAGGGCGGACCGGCCGGCCGGCTCCGGTTGCTGCTCCTGCGCGCGTGGGTCGCCATGCTGCAGGACCACCCAGACAGCGCCGGAGCTGCGATAGCCGAGGCGACCACCGGCGGAATCTGTCCTACTCCGCGCGACGAATTGTTGTTGGACGCTTTGCACGTGGGCCTGGCCCGCCGAACCGATGACATGGCTGGTTTGGTGCGTGCCTGGGAACGGGCGCGCGGACGGCTGCTGCACGTCGCCGTCGACCTCTACAACCTGTTGCCGCTGGGCGAACTGGCGGTGGCCGCGGCCCGTCTGCGCGATTCCGAACGGCTCCGGCCGCACTTGGCCGACGCTTGGGCGCTGCTGGAAATGCTGGACGAACCAGCGTTGTGGTCCACTCCACTGCGCTGGTACGCCGTCCAGGCAGCCATCCTGGCGGAGAAGCCTAGCGAGCTGGCACCCCACGCCTCGGCGTTGGTGCGAGCGTCGGGAAAGTATCACTTGGCGGCCGTGCTTGCGACAGCCGGCCGGTCCTGGGTATCCGTCCTCGCGGGCAGGATCGAACCGCGGGCGGTGGGGGAATCCGCCCGCGCGCTCGCAGCCGTCGGCCTGACCTGGGACGGGGCCCGGCTGGCCGGGCACGCGGCAGCACACGCGGAAGAGCGCAAGGACATGAGCCGGCTCTTGGCCTGCGCCCGGGACCTGCACCCAGGGACGCGAGGCACAACCGAGGCTCACCATCCAGCCCAGCCCACCGCCGCCGAGCCCGAGATGCGGATGACCATGGCCACCGGAAAAGCACCTGCTCCGGAGGGCACGGCTCTGAGCGAGCGGGAACGCGAAGTGGCCCGGCTGGTCTTGGAAGGCAAGACCTACCGGGAGATCGGCGCCGCGATTTTCATTTCGCCGCGCACCGCCGAACACCACATTGCGCGGATTCGCCGGCGGTTAGGGGCTTCCAACCGGTCCGAGCTGTTGACCCAACTGCGGCTTGCGCTGGGCGAAGACGGCTCCCCAAGCCCGTAGTTCCGCGTCGTAGCGGGACCTGGGCCCACCCTACCTAGTCCCCGGAAGCCGCAATCCCCCTCCGGGGGCCGGGGAGCGGGGGAGAAAGCCCCGATGCCAGCAGCAGCACCCCGCCCGTAGCTTTGAATCAAGCCAAGCAACTTTGCTCGGCGGGCCACCATCCATAGCTTTGGCCACATCCAGTAGGACCTAGATTGGGGAATCAACATATGCCTACGCTTGCTAGCTCTCTTCTCGAATTCATCATGAATCTGCTCCGGGATCCGCGCGCTGCCGACGAATTCAATGCAGACCCGGACGCGGCCCTCGCCAGCGCCGGCCTGTCCAACGTGTGCTCGGACGACGTGGACGCGATCATGCCGGTCATCCTGGACTACGCCCCGGTTGGTTCCGGGTCGTCCTTTGACCGCGAGTACAACACCGGTGGCAACCACGGTGGCAACTCCGGCGACTGGTCCAGCGACAACAACGGCTGGGGTCACGGACACGACGACGATGACGATGACGACCATGGGCACGGACGGGGCCGGGACGACGACGATGACCACGGCCGCGGGCGGGGCCGGGACGATGACGACGACCGCGGGCGCGGCCGGGACGATGACGACGACCGCGGCCACGGGCGCGGCCGGGACGATGACGACGACCATGACCACGCGGTGCAGCAGTTGACGCATATCGTCAACAACTACTCCTACACCTCCAACCTGGACGACCGGGACACCACCATCGACCAGTCCGTGAACCAGAACATCTGGGCCGACGGGGACGTCACCCAATGGTTCGACAACGACGCCGTGGTGGCATCGGGCGACGACTCGGTCGCGGCCGGCGACGATGCGGACGTGGACAATTCCACCGGCGACGAAAACAACCACTCGATCAACCTGACGACGGGCGACGTCGGCGGTGGAATTGCGATCGGCAATACGGATAACTCCATTGAGGACTCCTACAACGAGGACCACTCCACCAACGATGACCACTCCATTGAGGACTCCTACAACGAGGACCTCGACCTGGACGTCGACGTAGAGGATTCGTTCAACGACAACTCCACGGATATCGATCTGGACAACGTTGGCAATGACAACTCCGACAACTCCACCGATGTGGACGTCGATCTGGACAACGTCGGCAACGACTACTCCGACAATTCCACGAACGACTCCAACAACGACAACTCCACCGATGTGGATGTTGACGCTGACCTGGACAACGTTGGCAACGACTACTCCAACGATGTGGACGTGGACCTGGACAACGTCGGCAACGGCAACGCCATCGACAACGACGGCAACGCCATCGATAATGACGGCAATGCCATCGGCAATGACGGCAATGCCATCGGCAACGAAGACAACTCCACCACCATTGGAGACATCGACGCCGAGTTCACCGACAACTCTGTCAACGACTCGGTCATCATCGCGGAGAACGAGGTTGAGATCGAAGACAACATTGTTGTCGAAGACGTCGCTCTCTAGTCGATCTGACAACTGAATCACGACAGATCAGCTGTCCAGCAGGAGGCCGGGGGACCTCCTGCTGGACGGCGTCACGGTCCGGTTAGGGCCGGAAAACAGGAGGGATACGGTGGCCGAGCTCGTCAAGCTGGTGGAACAGGGCCTGGAACTGGCCAGGAAGGGCGAACGCGCAGACTTGCAGCGGCGCCTGGAACAAACCCGCAAGCGACTGAAGGACCCGACCACCAGGGTTATCGTCGTCGGCGAATTCAAGCAGGGCAAGAGCCAGTTGATCAACGCGCTGGTGCATGCCCCCGTTTGTCCCATCGACGACGACGTCGCCACCTCCGTGCCGACCGTGGTGAAGCAGGGAGATCCCGCCTCGGCCGTGATCCTGGTGCCGAAGGACGGCAGCGAATCCGCGGACGGGGAAGGGGAACTGGAGCGTCGTCCGATCGCTCTCGAGGAGCTCGCCCAGCACGTTTCGGAACGGGGCAACCCGGGCAACGAACGCCGTTTGGCAGCCGCGGAAGTCTTGCTCCCGCGCAAGGTTTTGGACGGCGGGCTGGCCCTGGTCGATTCTCCCGGCGTCGGCGGGCTGGACTCGGCGCACTCCCTGACCACGCTGACCGCGCTGCCGACGGCGGACGCCATGCTGCTGGTCTCCGATGCATCGCAGGAGTTTACCGAACCGGAACTCCGGTTTCTCCGGCAGGCCCAGCGGATCTGCCCGAATGTGGCCGGCGTCCTGTCCAAGACGGACCTGTATCCGCAGTGGCGGAAGGTGGCCGAACTGGACCGGGGCCATCTGCAGCGGATCGGGGCGGACATGCCGCTGATTCCGATCTCCTCGGAACTGCGCCTGCAGGCCGCCGCCCTCCGCGACAGTGAACTGAATGCCGAATCAGGCTTTCCGGAGCTGGTGGCCTACCTGCGGAACAACATCCTGGCCCAGAGCGAGCGGCTCCAGCGGCGCTCGGTGGCGCAGGACCTGGTCTCGGCGACCGATCATTTGCGGCTGTCGCTGACGTCCGAACTGAGCGCGCTGGAAAATCCGGACGGCACGCCGGAAATGCTCGCCGAACTGGAAGCGGCCAAGGAACGCGCAGATGAGCTCCGCCGTCGTTCTTCCCGCTGGCAGGTCACGCTCAACGACGGCATGAGCGATCTCATCTCGGATATGGAACATGACCTGCGTGACCGGCTGCGCAGCATTCTGCGGGACGCGGAGCAGTCCATCGATGCAGGCGATCCCGGATCGCAGTGGGACCAGTTCGTGCACTGGCTGGAACAGCGGGTCGCTTCGGCCGTATCGGACACCTTCGTGTGGACGAACGAGCGGTCGCTGTGGCTGGCGGAAAACGTCGCCGAGCACTTCAACCGGGACGAGGTAACCCTGCCGTTGCTGCAAGTGGACTCCACGGAGAACGTGCTGGATCCGGTGGAGGGGATCCCGGGCCTGGATCCCGGCCGGATGGGACCGGTCCAGAAGATCCTGATCGGCATGCGCGGCTCGTACGGCGGCGTGCTGATGTTCGGCTTGCTGACAGGAATCATGGGGATGGCGTTGATCAACCCGATCTCGGTCGGCGCCGGGCTGCTGCTCGGCGGCAAGGCATACCGGGAAGACAAGGAAGCCCGGTTGAAGCGCCGTCAGCAGGAAGCCAAGGCGCTGGTTCGGAAACAGGTTGACGAGGTCGTGTTCCAGGTGGGCAAGCAGCTCAAGGACCGGCTGCGGATGGTCCAGCGGGCCACCCGCGACCATTTCACCGCGCTGGCCGAAGAGCACCACCGCTCGCTGGCCGATTCGGTGCTGGCCGCGCAGAAGGCGGCGAGCCATTTCAACCAGGAACGCGACCTGCGGATTCGGGAAATCAAGGCCTCGCTCGCCCTGGTGGAATCGCTGCGGAAACAGGCTCTGGCGCTGGATGCGGCGCCGCGGTTGGCGGCACAGGCATGACCGGAATGAACGCAGCGGCAGCGGGAGCGGACCTGGAAGCGGCCCGCGGGCTGGTCCGGGAGGCGATCGACGCCTACCGCGACGACCCGGCCGCGCGGCAGGTGCTGGAGGGCTATGCGCGCCGGCTCGACGAGCCCCTGCGGGTGGCCATTGCCGGCATGGTGAAGGCCGGCAAATCGACGCTGCTCAACGCCATCATTGGGGAGGAGATCGCGCCGACCGACACGGGGGAGTGCACCAGGGTGGTCACCTGGTATCGCTACAGCGACACTCCGCGGATCACCCTTTACCCGCGGGTTGGACCGCCGCGGAACGTGCCGATCAGGCGAACGGGCGGGCGGCTGGTCTTCGAGCTTGGCGGGATCGAGGCTGGCGACGTCGCACGGCTCGTGGTGGACTGGCCGTCCAAGACCTTACGGGACATCACGCTGATCGACACCCCTGGCATCGCCTCGCTCTCCCGGGACGTGTCGGCCCGCTCCACTGAGTTCCTGGCGCCCACCGACGCGCCCTCGGAAGCGGACGCCATCATCTACCTGCTGCGGCATCTCCACGCAGCCGACCTCGGATTTTTGGAGTCTTTTCGGGACACCGCGGCCGGTCAGAGCGGTACGGTGAACGCCTTGGCGGTGTTGTCCCGCGCGGACGAGGTCGGTGCGGGCCGGATCGATGCCCTGCTCTCCGCCCAGGAGATTGCCGCGCGATATCGTCGCGATGGCGCCTTGCGCTCGCTGGCGCTGGGGGTGGTCCCGATTGCCGGCCTGTTGGCCCAAACGGCCCGCAGCCTGAGGCAGGCGGAGTTCTCCATCCTTACCGAACTCGCGTCCTTGGACCGTCGGGAGCGGGAGCGTCTCCTGCTGTCCGCCGACCGGTTCGTTCGTCCAGGAGGTCCGCTGACGGCGACGCCGGAAGCCCGTGCGGACTTGTTGGACCGGTTCGGCGTCTTCGGACTCCGGCTGGCAGCGGCGCTGCTCCGCGGAGGCATCTCGGACCCGACCGTGCTGGCCCACGAACTGGCCCGCCGAAGCGGGCTGGACGAACTGCTGGCCGTGATGACCGGGCAGTTCCAGGCCCGTGCCGGGCAGCTGAAAGCCCGCACCGCCCTGGTCGGCATCGAAAAGCTGCTGAAGGAACGTCCGCGCCCCGGCACCGCGGCCTCGGCCACCTTGGAACGGCTGCTCGCCAGCGCCCACGCCTTCCGCGAACTGCGGCTGCTGGCGGAAGCGCGCACCACGGGGCTGCCGCTGGAACCGCAGCTGGCCGCCGAAGCCGAACGCATGATCGGCGGCGACGGGGTTGCTGCCCATGAACGGCTGGGACTGTCCCGAGACACGCCAGACGACGAGCTGCGGGAACGCGCCCTGGCGTGCCTGCGACGTTGGCACGCGGTGGCGGCAGATCCACTGCGGGGCCGGGCGGTCGCCGAAACCTGCCAGACTGTGGTCCGCAGCTGCGAGGAACTGCTGGCCGGCATGCAGCCCGCCTCAGGCGACCGGGTTGCCGCGCGTCTGGTTCTCGGCTCGGAACCACTGGCCGGCCCCGTGCAGGACGCTGGCGACTACCGCCGCGCCGGCTAGGACCAGCTGTAGCACCAGCAGGACTCTGATGCCCAACTCTTGATCGCCGGGGGCTGCCAGGAAGGCGTCGGCCAGAAGCGTCACCGCTCCATGGACAAACAACATGGCCAGCAGCACGAAGCGCACTTTCCCGTGCCGGCGCATGAGGACAACCAGCAGCGCGGCTTCTATCAGGATAACCAGCGCCAGCATGCCCAAGGTCCCCCAAAAGACCACTACCGAGAGGGCCTCCACCGTCTCCGGGTCGTCGCCCCGTTCCAGTCCGTTGATGAGCCCGCGCACGTGCTCGAGGATCGCGTCCCGGGCGAAGACCGCGAAGATCCCTGCGATCAGCCCGGAAGCGAAGCTCAGGATCCACAGGAAACGGACCCTTTTGACTGCAGGCGGCGGCGTCAGGATCTCCCTGATCGGAGCCGGTGTCTGGTCGGACAGTGGCGGACGCGGCGGCGCAGGACGTTCCGGTTCGCCGGACAGGTTTCCGGTTCCCTGAGCTCCAGGCGCCCCCATTCCTGGTTCATGAGACATGCCAGTAAATCTAACCGTCGCCCCTTCGGGCCGCAATGGCGCCTGAGACCTCCTGGGGTCTCTCAGCCGATATGGATTCCGGGGCGGCGGGCCGGATCGGGCTCGTTTTGACGGATGATTTCGCGGACTACGGGCGCGGTGTCGCCCTGTCCCAGGAGCGATAGCGGAAGAGGTGGCCTAACGGGTTGCCCTCGGACCATTCGAAATAGGCATGAGGGCGGACGCCGGTCGCGTGCCGGACGGCCAAGACGCCGGTCGCGTCTCGGACCACCCAGAGGATGGACGCGATCGCGTTGGGCACAGCGGGACTGTCCGCAGCAGCACCCGGTACCCACCGACGTCGACGCCGCAGGACACCGGAGCCCGGCGTTCCTCCCGTTCACGCTTGGGCTAGCGGCGGGATGGCGAAATCGCCACGGCACGAAGCCGGGTGGTTGCAGGGAGAAGGGTGCCCCGGGGCGGGGTGTCCCGGCGCGTTCGTGATGCTGCCAGGGCGCGGTGCGCTACTTGCTGGGGCGGCCCAACCCGGTGCGCGCCATCGCATCCGCGTAGGCCTCATGCATGACGTCCAGCCATTCCTGCTGGCGTGCCGGCGAACCGGCGAACGCCCGGCCGCTGAGCGCCCGCACCTTGAACGTCTTGAAGCCCCGCCGCCAGAGCAGCGGATTCTCGGTCTTCAGCAGCAGCCCGGCGAGCCGCTGGGCCTCGGTTCCATGGGCCACCAGCACCGATGCCCGCGGCACCAGCGCCAGCATCCGCAGCAGGGGCTTGAGTCCGGCGCTGATCTGGTTCGGCGTCAGCTTGCCGTTGGCTTCGCCGGGGGTGTACCACGGGTGCACGTTCCAGGGCATGACGCACTCCGGCCGCAGGCCCAGCTGCCACTGCAGCCCAAGCATCCGTGTCGTAGCTTCCTGATCGCCCGGCCAGATAAAGCCAGCGTCCGATGCGTGCCCGATGTTGGAGTAAAGCGACACAATCCGGCATTCGTCGGCGTTGTGGATCGGGTCGACGTACGGGACCTCGGTGCCCGGTTTCTGCTCGCGCAGTTCGTCAATCAGGCGGTTGATGTCGGCGACGCCGGAATCGTACCTGCGGTCCATGAGGTCCTTGTGCTGATCGGTTACTGCCGGGCTGGTCATCGGGGTGCGGGTCTCCTGCAAGGAAGGGAAAATGAACGGTAGGTGAATCGGTCTGCCGAGAACGACGGCGGTGCCCACCTGTGGGGGCGGCCGCCTGCCGAGGGAGGCGGGCTATTGAGCATAGCAACCGAAGCTGGGAGCCTCCCGACGCCGCGGTGCGGATTCTAGCGCCCGGTATGCCCGCCCTGTGACCAAGATGACCCGGCCGTTAATCCGCGGTGAATTCAATACGGTGCCAACCGCTGGCGCCATCCGGGGCCGGAGGGGCGGGAGTTTCCGTCTGCAGCTCGCCGTCGCCATCCCAAACCCGAACCCGCAGCCTGTGCTGGCCGGCGGAAACATCGTCCCGCACCAAGTACCACTGGCGCCACGTGTCCACGGAAGCCTCCGCGGCCAGCTCGGCGTCGGCCCAATCGCCGTCGTCCAACTGCACTTGCACTTTCGAGATGCCCCGGTGTTGCGCCCAAGCCGTTCCCGCGAAGGCCGTCCGGCCGGCGGCGACATTCGCCCCGGCGCGCGGCACGTCGATCCGCGAGGCGGTCTTGATGGGCCCGTGGCTGGACCAACCGCGGCTGGTCCAGTACGCAGTCTTGTCCGCAAACCGGGTGACTTCCAGGTCCACCACCCACTTTGTTGCGGACACGTACCCGTAAAGCCCCGGCACCACCATCCGCGCCGGGAAACCATGTTCCAGTGGCAGGGGCTCGCCGTTCATCCCGATCGCAAGCAGCGCGTTCCGCGCATCGGTGAGCACCGCCAGCGGAGTGGAAGCCGTGAACCCGTCGATGCTGGTGGACAGCACCATGTCAGCCTCGGCCAGCGGCCGCGCCCGCGCCAGTAGTTCGCGCAGCGGATACCCCAGCCATCGTGCGTTGCCCGCCAGATCCCCGCCCACCTCATTCGACACGCAGGTCAGGGTGGTGTAGCTCTCCACCAGATCGGCCTCGAGCAAGTCCTGGAAGCCGATGCTAAAGTCTTCCTCCACCAGCCCGTGGACGCGCAGTTTCCAATCCGCCGGATCCACCGACGGGACAAACAGTGCGGTATCGATGCGGTAGAACTGCGCGTTTGGCGTCACGAACGGAATGGTCCCGGCCACCGGGGCCTGCACCCCTGCCGGCAACGGCTTGGCCGGCCGCGCCGGCGCCGGCAGACCCAGGGCCTCTCGCACCTGCCGTGCGCCGTTGCGGGCAGCGGAAACCGCGCCGGCCGCAATCCCCATCACCACCGCGGCGCCAGCCATCAGCCCTGCCGTCGCGAGGAACTTGCGGCGCCCCGGAGCCGGCTCCCGTGGGGCTGCGTCCCAATCGGCGCCCTCTCCGCCAGCTGGGGCGGCCGGACCTGGCAGGAGCCGGATCAGCCGGCGCAGGCAGAACAGGCCAATGGCGGTGCCCAGCGCGGTGGGGATGGCATCGGCGGGGACGGCCCCGGCCCGGGTGAGGACACACACCACCATGCCTACGCCCAGCGCTGCGACCGCGAGCGCGCCCGCGGTCCAGTTCCGGAGGGCCAGCGCGCCGATCCCCGCGGCCAGAATGGTTGCGCTGATCCCCATGGAGATGAACAAGACCAGTTTGTCCGCGGTTGCGAACGTAGAGATGGCAAACTCCGTCAGCCATGGCGGCGAAAGCTCGACCACGGCGGCGCCCACCGAGCCGAACGGCGAGGCGGCCGGACCAAAGAATGCCGAGGCTAGTTCCGCCACGGCAAAGAGCATCGCCGCTGACACGATGCCCGCCAGCATCGCGGGCATCCGCGCCGTCAACACTGCGGCCTTCGACACTGGCGGTGCTGCCATGCCGGTCCTTGCCCTTCCACCGGTTCCGGGCCCTGCATCCCCGCACGAGAGACGCCTCCGACCCTGGTTCGATCATCTACCCGGCAGGACCGCAGCACAACCACTCCCGGCTGATTCTCCGGCCGCCTGAGAAGCCGCCTGGCTCACGGGGCGCAACGTTGGTTCACCGAGCCCGACGTTGGTTCACCGGGCGCCACATTGGCCCGCAGCAGGCTATTGCGCTTCCGCAGCTGCGGCACAGAAGCGGCCACGGTTCCGAGTATGCGGAGTTCCATGTCCTCGGCGGGAGGCAATGTGGCGCCGGGCAAACAGTTTCCGGTCCGTTCAGGAAAAATTGGTTGACTCTTCAACTATCAAGTGTTATTGTAAATGCATAAGCATGAAGTTCGCCTGAGCTTCAGCCCAGACTTCAACCAGGAGGCACCACATGGCCGTACAGCTCACCCCAGGAACTTGGAACCTCGATAAGTCCCACACCGAGGTTGGCTTCGTAGTCCGCCACGCCGGCATCAGCAAGGTGCGCGGCCAGTTCACCGAGGCCGACGCCACCCTAGTGGTCGGCGACAGCCTGGCCACGTCCTCTGTCGAAGCCGTCGTGAAGACCGCCTCGTTCGACTCCAACGATGACAACCGCGATGCCCACGTCAAGGGCGAGGACTTCTTCAACGTGGAGCAGTACCCGGACATGACTTTCAAGGCCACCAGCGTCGAGGGCAACCCGGAAGAGTTCAAGCTGGCCGGCGAGCTGACCATCAAGGACACCACCAAGCCCGTGGTCTTCAACGTCGAGTTCGGCGGCATGGCGGTTGACCCGTTCGGTGCGACCCGCGCCGGCTTCTCCGCCAGCACGCAGATTTCCCGCAAGGAATTCGGCATCACCTGGAACGCTGCCCTGGAAGCCGGCGGCGTGCTGGTGGGCGACAAGGTCACCATCACGGTGGACTCGGCCTTCGTTCTGCCGTCCAACTAATTCCCGCGCCACGCAGGCAGGGTCCGGACATTGTCCGGGCCCTGCCTGCGGCGTTTAACCACGCCTTCGTAGCTCCCGCGCCCCATCCTGATCCAGGGTGGGTGTCCTGATCCGGGGGGCTGGCCTTGCCTGCCGCTAGGCTGGCCTCGTGAAGATCGCGATCCTTGATGACTATCAGGACGTAGCGTTTAGCAGCGCGCCGTGGGAGCAGCTGCCGGCGGGCATCGCCGTCGAACGTTTTACTGACCATCTTGACGACGTCGGTGCCCTCGCCGAGCGCCTGGCCGGCGCGCAGGTGGTGGTCACCATGCGCGAGCGGACGCCGATTACCGCCGAACTGATGGACCGGCTGCCGGACCTCAAGCTGGTCACCACTACCGGAATGCGCAACGCCTCGATCGACCTGGACGCGGCGCGCGAGCGCGGAGTGACCGTGTGCGGAACGCAGAAGGGCACCGCTGCGCCGGCCGAACTGGCCTGGGCCCTGGTGATGGCGGTGGCGCGGGAGATCCCGCAGAATGACCGGGACATGCGCGCCGGAGTCTGGCAGGCCCGGATGGGAATCGACTTGGCCGGGTCAACAATTGGGCTGCTTGGACTCGGCCGGTTGGGCCAGCTGATGGCCGGCTACGCTGCGGCCTTTGGCATGGACGTGCTGGCGTGGAGTCCTCACCTGACTCCAGACCGCGCCGCGGAACACGGGGCGCAGCTGGTGTCCAAGGAGGACTTGTTCCGCCGCTCGGACATTGTCAGCATCCACCTGAAGCTCGCGGAATCGACCGTGGGAATTGTCGGCACGGCGGAACTGGACCTGCTCGGGCCGGCGGGCCGGCTGGTCAACACCTCGCGCGGCCCGTTGGTGGATGAGGCGGCTTTGGTCGCGGCGCTGGCCGAAGGGAAAATCGCCGGGGCGGCGCTGGATGTCTACGATGTTGAACCGCTGCCGCAGGACAGCCCGCTGCTCGGCGTGCCCAACCTGATCCTCAGCCCGCACATCGGCTTCGTCACCGTGGAGGCCCACCGGTTGGGCTACACCCAGATGCTCGAGGACATCCTCGCCTACCTCGACGGCGCACCGGTCAACATCCTCACCTGACCGCGCCAGCGGGTGGCGGTCTTGGCGCCCGGCGAGACAGGCGCTGATCGCGCGACGCCGCCGTCGTGCTGTGGATCAGGCCGGGCGAGACGGGCAGCGCTGAGGCTCCGGGGCGCCAGGCGGCGCTGGCGCGGCGCCGCCGTCGTGCTATGGATCAGGCCGGTGCGTCGGCCGGGGCCAATTCCATGGCGTGTTCCTCCACGTAGTCCAGCGCCAGGCGTACGGCGCCGGCGGCCACAATCGCATCGCCGAACTCGGACACGGCCACGCGCGGAGGGGTGGCGGTGAGCCGGGGAAGTTCGCGGGTGATGGTGGGAAGCAGGGCCGACGCCGAGGCTGCCACCGCGCCGCCGATGACCACCAGTTCGGGGTTGAAGAAGGTCCCCAGCACGGCGATCACCCGGGCCATGCGCAGGCCGATCCGGTCCAGGATCCCCTGGGCCACCTCGTCGCCGCGCGCCGCCGCCTCGAACACGAAGCGCGCCGACACGCGGCTGGTTCCGGGCCCCACCAGTTCCCGGATCAGCGTTGGCTTATCCGCGGCGAGGGCTTCGTTGCCCCAGTAGCGGGCGAGCCGGGCGATGCCGTCCTGGCTGCCCACCCCGTCCACCAGTTCGAGCGTGCCCACTTCGCCGGCGCCCCCATTGCAGCCGTGCAGCAGCCGGCCCGATTCAATCAGCCCGGTGCCCAGGCGCTCGCCGGCCAGCATGACGGCCAAATCGTCGACGCCTGTCCCCACGCCGCTCCAGCGCTCGGCCAGCGCCGCAAGATTCGCATCGTTCTCCAGTAGCACCGGCCAGCCGTAGTCGGCGAATACTTCGGTCTGCAGGCCGATGTCGAAGTGCTCGGACAGTTCGTGCCCGGCAGCCACCTTGCCGTGACGATCCACCACCGTGGAAACGCCGATCGCGGCGGCCAGCACGGCTGACGGCGGCAGCCCGGCCTCATCCAGCGCGCCGGCGACAACCTGTTTGATCGTGGCGCGGCGCGAGGCTGCGCTGGCCGGCGGCTTCTCGAACCGCTCGGACACCCTGGCCAGCGTCCGGCCCCTCAAGTCAGCCACCAGCACGGTCGCGGTGGCCATGCCCACGTCCATCCCCAGCACGCAGCCCGCCGCCGGGTTGAATTCGAACCGCCGTGCCGGTCTTCCCTTCGTGGTGCCCAGCAGGCGTTCACCCGGCAGCTCACGAACCCAGCCCCGGGCCGCCAGATCGTCGCAGACCGCAATCGCCGTGGCCCGGGTGAGGCCGGTGGCCGCGATCAAGTCCGTGCCGGTCACCGCGCCGTTCTCCCGCATCACGGACAACACGGCTTTCAGGTTGGCCAGCCGCAGCACTTGCGGAGTGGTGGCTGTAGTGCTCACATCGTTCCCCTTGACCTTGTCGGGCAGCATCAGCATAATAGTAATGGAACATAAATTTAGACGCTAAATAAAAGGAGTTCCCGTGGCAGTTCGGATTGGTATCAACGGTTTCGGGCGGATCGGCCGCAACTACTTCCGGGCCGCCATGGCGCAAGGAAAACTGGGTTCCGACCTGGAGATCGTGGCCATCAACGACCTCGGCTCGCCGGAGACCCTGGCGCACCTGCTCAAGTACGACTCGGTGGCCGGCCGGCTGGCTGCCGACGTGACGGTTGCCGATGGAGATCTGGTGGTGGACGGCAGGATCATCAAGGTCCTCGCCGAACGCGATCCCGGCAACCTGCCGTGGCGCGAACTCGGTGTGGACATCGTGATCGAATCAACCGGCCGCTTCACCAGCGCAGCTGACGCGGAAAAGCATTTGGTGGCAGGCGCCCGCAAGGTGCTGATTTCCGCCCCCGCCAAGGGCAACGTGCTCAGCGTGGTGATGGGCGTCAACGACGGGGAGTACGACGACGGGGCGCACCACATCGTCTCCAACGCCTCCTGCACCACCAACTGCCTGGCCCCGCTGGCCAAGGTGCTGCACGAGAACTTCGGCATCGAGCACGGCTTGATGACCACCATCCACGCCTACACCGCCGACCAGAACCTGCAGGACGGCCCGCACCGCGATCTGCGCCGCGCCCGGGCCGCCGCCATCAACATGGTCCCCACTTCCACGGGAGCCGCGAAGGCAATCGGGCAGGTGCTGCCGGAGCTGAAGGGCAAGCTGGACGGGTTTGCCATCCGCGTGCCGGTGCCGACCGGCTCCGCCACCGACCTGACCGTCACGGTGGCCCGCGAGGTCACCGTGGAGGAAGTCAACGACGCCTTCAAGGCGGCCGCGGCAAACCCTCGCCTGGCCGGCGTCCTCACCTACACCGAGGATCCGATCGTCTCCTCGGACATCGTCACCGATCCGGCATCGGCCATCTTCGACTCCGGTCTGACCAAGGTGATGGGCAACCAGGTCAAGGTCATTGGCTGGTACGACAACGAGTGGGGCTACTCCAACCGCCTGGTGGACCTGACCTCGCTGGTGGCGTCCAAGCTCTCCTAATCCGATCCCGGAACACCCACTCCGGACTGACTATTCAGCAGGCGCCCTTTCCAGCCGTGAAAAGGGCGCCTGCTGATTCTTCGATGTGAGCCCATGGCGTGAGCGCCGGCGGGGCCAAAATTTCCGGGGCGCTCTAATTTCCGAAGCGCTCTCCGGCCGGCTCAGGTGTACATCAACGAACCCGGGGTGGTGAGCAGTTCGCCGGTTTCCAGCCAGGTCTTCAGCCCGGAGAGGATCATGGGCCAGCCGCCGTACAGCTGCTCATTGGCGCCTTCGCGCAGCTGGTCGTGCGTGACGGTGAGCCGGCACGAGTCCTCCACTTGCTCGATCTCCCAGGTCACCCGCGAGGTGCCCTCGGCGACCACGTCCTCGCCCCAGAGTGCGCGCATGGTCTGCACCAGTTTGCGCGGCGGGTCCACTTCCAGGTTCTCGCCTTCGCCCAGCGGGGCATCCGCCCGGGGGTTGGTCATGGTGTAGCCGGAGCCCGGTGTCCAGTCGGTCTCGATCCGGTTGCCGAAGGTGTACTTGCTCCTGATCTCGCTGTCCGTGATGGCCTCCCAGAGCTTTTCCGGGGTAGTGCGGATGTAGATCTCAAAGATCTTTTCCATCGGATTTTCCAATCGGGTCTTGAGGTCGCTGAGCGCAGCGGCCCATGGCTGTGCGTACTTGCTCACCCAGCGGTCGTGGATGAGCCGGATGGGCACCGGATTGAGGAAGTGAAGTTTTTCCCGGCCGCGGCGGCGGGTGACCACCAAGTTGGCCGCTTCCAGCTGCTTCAGGTGCTTCATGACGCCGAAACGCGTGATGTCGAAGTGCGCTTCGAGCGCGGTGAGGGTTTGCCCGTCCTCGCGGAACAGTTCATCCAGCAGTTCACGCCGGGTGGGATCCGCCAACGCTTTGAACACGGCATCCATAACCCCATGATAGGTGACCAAACAGTCACATGTCGAGGACTTTCCGGGTTAGAGGTTGGGCTTCAGCACGGCTTTGATCAGCGGCCGTCCGGCGACGTCGGTGCTGCCGTCCGCGGTTACTCGCAGCGCTTCCACGGCCCGGTCCATCGGATAGGTCGTGATGAGGCGCTCTCCCAAATCCGGCAGGGTGGCGAGGAAAGCAAGGGCCTGCTCGAAATCCGGCCGAATGGAGATGAAGCTGTGAAGGACGTCAAGCTTCTTGCTGGTTCGGACCACGGGGGCCGGGGCGGTTCCGCTGGCATACATCGCCACCATGACCAGCCGGCCGAGGGGCCGCAGTTCCTGGACGGCTCGGCCCAAATGTAAGCCCGCACCGGTCGCCTCAATCCACACATCGTAGGTGTCGGGCCGCTGCCCGGTGGTGCTCCCCAGGCCAAGGCTTGCAGCCAATTCGACACGAGCCGCGTGCCCAGGACCTTCGCGGCCGATCATCGTCACCGTGGCGCCGGCGCGCTGTGCCATCAAGCCGGCCAGCAGGCCTATGCTGCGGGTGGTGGAAACCGCCACCCGCTCCCCGGGCTGGATCCCGGCCACTGTTGAGACGGCGCGCCAGGCGATGGAAGCGGGCTCGGCGAGAACCGCCGTGGTATCCGGAACCGAGTCCGGCACGGGCACCAGATTGCGCCAGGGGACCAGCGCACGCGCGGCTGCCTGGCCGTGCTGGGTCAAACCCAGGCCGGAACGCTTGGCGCACAGGTGCGGCTGGTCCGCCAGGCACGCCGCGCAGTGGCCGCAGCCGACGGTGGAGATCGGCACTACACGGGTCCCCGGCGCGAGCCAATCCGGAACCAGCAGCCCAGTGCGGACCACCGAGCCGACCGACTCGTGGCCGAGCACCATGCCGAGCGGAACCGACGCCGCTGCCGGGTCGGCACGGTAGACAATGACGTCCGATCCGCACAACCCGCAGAGGCTGATCCGCAGCTCCACCTCGTCTGCACCCGGCGCGCGGATCGGGTGGTCCATCAGTCCGACGCCGCCGGGCTCAGCCGAGGTGCGCGCCAAGGCCGGGTTCATGGCCGGCTGACCGAGTGTAAGGCCGGGTGCAGCTGCCACTTTTCAACCTCCTTGACCGTGCGCAGATTCGTTGCTCCGATCTTAACGCCTGGGGCATGACGACGACGGCGGCGCTCCTGTGGGCTGCGAAACCCAACCGAAGCACCGCCGTCGTTGTGTGCTGAATCAGTAGCTGGCGGGCGTCCCTGCCGCGCCGTCGCCGGCCGAGGGGAGGTACTTGGCGGCCAGGGCTTCGGAGCCGCGGGCCAGCAGCGCCACGTCGGCGCCGACGCCCACAAAGTCGGCGCCCCACTCCATGTAGCGGCGGGCCGAGGCTTCGGCGAAGGCGTTGACGCCCACAAACTTGCCGGCCGCCTTGGCCGCCTTCAGCGCCCTCTCCACACCGGCAACCACCTCGGGGTGCTCCTGCTGCCCGATCACGCCCATCGACGCGGCGAGATCGGACGGGCCGATGAACACGCCGTCCACGCCGTCCACCGCGGCGATGTCCGCGGCGTTTTCCACCGCCTCCGCGGACTCGATCTGCACGATCAGCGTTATCGTTTCCTCCGCGCGGGTGAGGTAGTCGGGGATCCGGTTCCAGCGGGCCGAACGGGCCAGCGCGGAACCGACGCCGCGCACGCCGGCCGGCGGGTAGCGGGTGGCTGCCACGGCCGCACGCGCCTGCTCGGCGGTGTGCACCATCGGGATGATCAGCGTCTGCGCGCCCAGGTCCAGATACTGCTTGATCAGCACGGTGTCGTTGACTGGCGGACGGACCACCGGGATGCCGGGGTAGCCGCGCACCGCCTGCAGCTGGGCGAGCACGGACTCCAGCCCGTTGGGGGAGTGCTCGGCGTCGATGAAGATCCAGTCGAAGCCGGCACCCGCACAGAGCTCCGCGATCAACGGCGAGCCGGAGCAGACCCAGATGCCGGCCAGCGGGCGGTCGGCGGCGGCCAGCGCGTCCTTGAAGGACGGATCGGGTTCTACTCGAAACGGCACGTGATGGTTCCTAGCTGTCCGTAGTCCGCGAACACTGTATCGCCCTCGTGGACCCACATGGGGCGCGTGAAGGAGCCGGCGAGGATGGTTTCGCCGGCCTTGAGGTGGTCGCCGTGCGGGGCGATCTTATTGGCCAGCCAGTAGACGCCGGCGGCCGGGTGGTTGAGCACGCCGGCGGCCACGCCGGTCTCCTCCACCGTCTGGTTCTTGTACAGGATGGCCGAGATCCAGCGCAGGTCCACGTCCTGCGGGCGGACCGGGTTACCGCCGATCACCATGGCGCCCATCGCGGCGTTATCCGAGATGGTGTCCACGATGGTGCGGCCCTCCATCTCGATCCGCGAGTCCAGGATCTCCAGTGCGGGAACTACGTATTCGGTGGCGTTCAGGACGTCGAAAATAGTGGCGTTGGGGCCCTTGATGTCGCGGTTGAGCACAAAGGCCAGTTCAACTTCGATCCGCGGGTGCGTGTACTGGTCCCACTTCACCGTGCAGCCGTTTTCCAGGATCATGTCGTCGAAGATGATCCCGTAGTCCGGTTCGCTGATGCCGGTGGCGTACTGCATGGCCTTCGAGGTCAGCCCGATCTTGCGGCCGGCCAGGGTCCGCCCGGCGGCCTCGCTGCGCTCCCGCCACAGGTTCTGCACCTT
This sequence comes from Actinomycetota bacterium, assembly GCA_051751385.1. GTDB lineage: Bacteria > Actinomycetota > Actinomycetes > Actinomycetales > Micrococcaceae > Crystallibacter. The sequence continues at coordinate 148,786 of JBNJKW010000001.1, forward strand.
GTAGGAGTCCTCAATGGTCATCTCCGGGTATCGGGCGGTCAGCCGTTGCACCGGCGTCCGGGTCCGTCCCGCCTCCACCAGCTCGTTGGCGATGGACTCAATCGTTGACTGGTCAAGCATGCTTGTGGCACCACTTCCTTGTTCCTCGGGCGGCCGCCTACCTTGCCCGAGAGGGCGTTCTGCGGTCCCGGCGCCGCATGGGGAGGGCGCCAGCACCATCTTACGGTGGCCCCTGTCACCCCTTCTAAGTTGGTTACGGCGGGAGGGGCCCTTTCGTCCCGGCAACATAACCAGCAGAATGGCGCCATGGAGGAGACAAAGCTCAATGCCCTGGCCCTGGTCTGCACTTTGACGCCGTCGCCCAAACCGTCCAGCAGCGAATTGCTGGCCCGGCAGATGATCACACAGCTGGCCCGGCAGGACGTCGACTGTGAGCTGATGCGGGTCGTGGACCATGACGTCAAGCCCGGCGTTCAGACCGACATGGGCGACGGCGATGCCTGGCCGTCCATCCGCGCCAAGGTGCTGCAGGCCGACATTCTGGTGCTGGCCACGCCGATCTGGCTGGGCCATCCGGCCAGCCTTGCCCAACGCGTGCTTGAACGACTGGACGCCGAACTGTCCGAAACCGACGAGGCCGGCCGGCCCAGCATGTTCGATAAGGTCGCGCTGGTGGCCGTCGTTGGGAACGAGGACGGCGCCCACCATGTCACGGCAGAGCTGTACCAGGGACTGGGAGACGTTGGCTTCAGCATCCCTGCGCAGGGGTCCACGTACTGGGTGGGGGAGGCGATGCATGGCACCGATTTCCAGGACCTGCCGGAAACTCCCGAAGTCACGGCGACGACCACCGCGACTGCCGCCCGGAATGCCGTTCATCTGGCCAGGCTGCTGCGCCGCGATCCGTATCCTGCCGGGTGATGGGGACAAGCCCCGGCTAGGGTAGGCAAGTGAACTCCTTCCTCCGCAAGCCCTGGACCGGACGGATCGGTGCGCTGCTGGGCATCCTGACCATGGCGCTGAGCCTGCGTGCTGCGGTCTCCGCGGTGGGTCCGCTGCTGGGTGAGCTAGGGCCGGAACTGGGCTTCGACGCGACCACCATTGGTGCGCTGGCCATGCTGCCGCCGCTGGTCTTCGCGGTGGCGGGCTTGTGCACTCCGGCACTGATCCGCTGGCTCGGGCTGGAGAAGGTGCTGGTGGCGGCCGTGCTGCTGGCGGTTGCCGGGCAAGTGAGCCGCGCCGCCGTGGACGGGGTCTGGCCCTTCCTGGCCCTGAGCGGGGTGGTGATGGCCGGTTATGGAATCGGCAACGTGGTGCTGCCTCCGCTGGTGCGGAAATACTTTCCGGACCGCATCGGCGTGGTCACCGCCGGCTATGTGACGCTGCTGGCGGTGGGCACCGCGATGAGCCCGCAGTTTTCGGTCCCGTTGGCGGATGCGGCCGGCTGGCGAGTATCGCTGGCGCTTTGGGCCTCGGTCAGTGCCGTGGTGCTGGTCCCGTGGGCGGTGCAGGCGGCGCGCGACCGCCGGAAGGGCAGGAGGTACGACGGCGGTGCCTCGGCTTCGGCGGCTTCCTCGCCTGCCCCGGGGAAGCTGAACCCGTGGCGCTCGCCGGTGGCCTGGGGGCTGGCGATTTTCCTGGCCGGCAACTCCGCGCAGACCTACGTGTACTTCACCTGGCTGCCGCCGTACCTGACCGAGCACGGCGTCGACGCCGCGACGGCCGGTTCGGCGTTGGCCTACTTCGCCATCCTGGGGCTGCCTGTCAGCCTGCTGGTGCCGCTGATTGTGCCCCGGCTGAAGCAGCCGATCACCGCCATCCTGTTGTTCACCGGTTGCTGGATCGGCGGGCATGCGGGCCTGCTGCTGTCGCCGGACGCTGGCACCTGGTGGTGGGTTACGCTGTCCGGGCTGGGCCAGGGCACCTTCGCCACCGCATTGCTGATGGTCAACCTGCGCTCCCGCTCCACCCACGGCTCGGCCGTGCTGTCCGGCTTCAGCCAAGGCATCGGTTACGCCGGTGCCAGCGTGGCCCCCCTCTTGTTCGGCGTGGTGCACGAATCCACCGGCTCGTGGACCGCTTCCTTTGCCATGCTGGGCGTCTGCATCGTGGTGATGCTGGTCGGGGCGGTCATGATCAACGGTCCGCGCCGTATTGAGGACCCGCCGGGAGTCGGCCGCAGGCGCAAGGCCGCGCTTCACCCTGTGGGCGGCACGGAGCGAGAAGACGCGCGCCGCTGAAGCACCAGGGAGGCCCCTTCCGCCGGCCCGTCCACGCGGCCTAGACTCGATTCCACTTGATCACGAATCACATTGCGGCCCCTGCCCGGGCCCGCCTCGGGACCGCAAGTCCTGCCGGGACGGGGGCCGTTCACTCCTGAGAGGCACCGGCCGATCGGCGGATCACGGCCGGAAGCCGGCAAGAGGAAGAAGCGCGGCATGCGGATCGCCGTCGATCTCACTAAATGCCAGGGATATGCCCAGTGCGCCTTTCTCGCACCGGACGTCTTCCGCATCCAGGGCGACGAGGCGCTCACGTACGACCCCGATCCTGACGGGGCACAGCACACCCGGATCCGGCGGGCCGCCGCTGCGTGTCCGGTCCAGGCCATCACACACGAACAGCTGGACGGGCCGAACGAAGCGCAGCAACCCGATACGCTGCCGGGGACGGCTGACCCCGCCGGGGACGGTGAAAACGCGTTCAAGAACACAGGGCGAATCGTCATCGTTGGAGCTTCCCTGACCGGCCTGCACGCGGCGGAACGGCTGCGTGAGGAAGGCTTCACCGGCAAGCTGACCCTGGTCGGCGAGGAACCCCACGAACCCTACGACCGGCCGCCGCTGTCCAAACAGCTCCTGGCCGGGTCGATGCGCTCGGCAGATACCTCATTGCCCCGCCGCCGGGACGTGGGTGCCACCTGGCGGCTGGGAGTCGCGGCGACCGGGCTGGACCTGCCGGCGAAGCAAGTCCACCTTGCCGACGGCAGCCGGATCGCATTCGACAAATTGTTGATCGCCACCGGCCTGCGCTCGCGCCCCTGGCCCAACCCTGCGGAGGCGGCACTGGAAGGTGTCTTGACGTTGCGCACACGGGAAGACGCCTCGAAACTCCGGCAGATCCTGGCCGGGCGACCCCGCCGGGTGCTGGTCATCGGTGCCGGATTCATCGGCTGCGAAGTCGCGTCCGTGTGCCGTGAACTCGGCCTGCCGGTCACCGTCGCCGAGGCCGGGCCGGCCCCGCTCGTCGCTGCCCTCGGCCGCACGATCGGCGCAATCGCCGGTGAGCTGCACCTCGAGAAGGGCGTGGATCTGCGCTGCGGCGTCCGGGTCACTTCCCTCGAAGGTGACGCTGCCGGACAGCTGCGCCGGGCCGTGCTGTCCGACGGGACAACAGTTGAGGCCGACGTGGCGGTCGCCGCGCTGGGCTCCGTCCGCAATGTCGAGTGGCTCGTAGATTCCGGGTTGGCCTGCGGCGTGTGGGGCGTCGCCTGCGACGCCGGCTGCCGCGCCTTCGATGCGAACGGGCTGGTCACCGATGACGTCTTCGTCGCCGGGGACATAGCGCGCGCCACGCAGCCGATGTACGGCTACCAATTCCTGGCCGTTGAGCATTGGGGCAACGCCATCTCGCAGGCCGAGGTCGCGGCGCACAATATGGTCAGCCGCGAGACCGAACGCTGGCCGCACCTGGCGGTGCCGCAATTCTGGTCGGTCCAGTTCGGCACCGAAATCAAGAGCGTCGGGGTTCCCTCGGCCGCCGATGAAGTCGCCATCGTGCAGGGATCCGTGGCAGAGCGGCGATTCCTCGCCGTCTACGGTTACAAGGGCCGCATCGTGGCTGCCGTCGCCTTCAACCAGAACAAGTGGCTTGGATTCTACGAACCGTTGATCGAACAGGCCGCGCCCTTCCCGCCCTCGTTCCACCACGTGGACGAGTCGGCCGATGGACACGCCGTGCCCGCCGGCTTCAGGCCGGCGGTCAGCCCGACGCAGGACGCAACCGTCGTGGTGACCGGCCACGACCCCAACGAACGCCGCGCCAGATTGACCAATCCGGCCGCCGGTGACACACCGTCCCGGAGACCGGCGGAAACCACCCCGCGATCGAAGGAGCATCCACCATGAGCCGCGCCAGCCTCTGGGAACAGGTCCTCGATTACTCCAACCGGGCCAACCCCTACCCGTTGTACGCTGAGCTCCGCAGGACACCGGTGACGCGGCTCCCGGACGGAACCTACCTGGTCAGCACGTACGCCGAGATCGCCGCGCTGCTGCACGATCCGCGGGTCAGTTCCGAGATCAGCCGCAATCCGGCCGCAGCCGCCGCGGGCGTCTCCGCGGACGACGGCGACGGCGCCGATATGACGCCAACGTTCCTGAGCATGGATCCGCCCGATCACGATAAGTTTCGTCGGATGACCATGCGCCACTTCGGACCGCCCACGACGCCGGGCCGGATCGCCGGGTTGGAGCCCCGGATGGAGGAAATTGTCACCGACCTGATCGACAAGATGGCGGGCCGTAGCAGGGTCGACGTCGTCGATGAGCTGGCCTATCCGCTGCCGGTCACGGTGATCTGCGAGCTGCTCGGTGTGCCTCCGAGCGATAGGCAGCGCTTTCGGGTCTGGGTGGACATCGCCTTGCAATCCATCGATCCCGGCCTCGATCCCGAGACCCAGCAGAAAAAGCGGGCGGAAGCCGGTGCGGAGCTTCGCGCTTTCATGGAGGAGCTGGTCGAGTCCCACCGGAAGTCACCGGGCAACGACATGCTTTCGGCGATGGCCACCGACGACAGCCCGGAAGGCAGCTTGCCGGCAGAGCAGCTGGTGGGTACCGGACTGCTGCTGCTCATTGCCGGACACGAAACCACAGTGAACCTCATCGCCAACGGGGTACTGACCCTGCTCCGCCACCCGCGCGAGCTCCAGTGGCTGCGTAACGACCCCGGCCTGGCTATCCCGATGGTGGAGGAATTGCTGCGCTACGAGCCGCCCGTGCATTTCGTCCCCTTCCGCACCGCCCTCGACGATATCGACATCGGCGGCACCACCATCCCGGCAGGTGCATCCCTCACGCTGCTCCTGGCCGCCGCCAACCGCGACCCCGCCCACGTCACCGACCCCGACCTCTTTATCCCCGACCGGCCCAACAAGGGCCATCTGGGTTTCGGAGGCGGCATTCACCTCTGCTTCGGGGCCCCCTTGGCCCGGCTGGAAGCCCAGATCGCCCTCACCGGATTTGCCAGCAGAATCGAGAACCCGAGGCTGGTGGCCGACCCGCCGGAATACCGGCCGAGCCCGTTCCTGCGCGGACCTTCCCACCTGCCGGTAGATATCGACGGCATCTCGGGCTAGGTCGATCGGAACGTAGGATGGGTCCGGATAAGGAGGCCCATCATGGTTCGCCTGCGCATTGCGGCACGGCTGGTGCTGCCGGCCCTCTGGCTCGGCCTGATCATCGGAATTTCGCTGATCGAGGCACCGCTGAAGTTCCAGGCTCCCGGCATCACCATTCCGATGGGGTTGGGCATCGGCCGGTTGGTGTTCACCGCCATGAACATTGTGGAACTGGTCCTCGCAGGGCTGCTGCTGCTCTCCCTCATAGGGCAGCGCGTGGACCGCAGGTTCTGGGCTCTGGTGGGTGGCGCCGTCGTCGTGCTGTTGGCCAAGGTGATGGTGATCCGGCCGCTGCTGAACCGCCGGACGGACATGGTGCTGGCCGGCATCGACGACGGCGGATCCGCCCTTCACTACGTGTTTATCGCGGCAGACGGCGTCCTGATCATCCTGCTGGTACTCATGCTCATCGCCGCGGCACGCCGCTGGGTGCCGGCGCCCGTTGCCGAGCCGGAGCGGGGCCGGCGCTAAGCCTCCTGGCGGCACCGGGAGGGCACCGTCACCACTCGCCGGTCACCACTCGCCGTGGAGCGTGTAGGGCCGGGACCACAACGCTATCTGCAGGACCACGGCCTTCAGCCAGGCCTGCATCATGGCGTCCACGTCCTGCGCTGAATCGCCGCCGCGGGACAGGAAAGGCCGCATGGTGGTAACCACCGGCCCGATCAGCGCGATGAGATACCGCAGCGGGACAACCTGGGTGGACCCCACATGGTCGGTGTCGTTCTTATGCTCGGGAGTGTGGCGCAGGGCAATCTCGTTCTGGTAGTCCAGCCACTCCTGGTCGTAGGGCTTGGTGCACGTGTCCCGGATCCATTGGCCGAAGCGCAGGCGGACAGCCGCCAGATAGTCCTCGATCGGCGGGCCGTCGGGCCGGGAGAAGTGGGCCACCAGGTGGGGCTGCCCGGCGATGAAGCCGTACCAGACGTCGAGTACGTCCTCCACCTGATCGTCCAAAATCTCGCCCGCGTGGCGCAGCAGAGCAACGTCGTCTTCTCCCAACATGACACTGGCTTTGAGATCGTCGAGTTCGGCCAGAGTGACCGGTGAATGGGACACCGTCCCGTACTCATAGCCCGGAATGCTTGAACCGCTGGATGCATGGACCGACATGGCAGTGCCTCCACTGACTGGATTGGCGCATGGCGCCCTGAACGGCCATTAATACTCCGCGGCGCCGACAGGGTCAACGAATCAGTTGCCGAAGGCCGGCGGCGCGACTTCGTCAGGCCGGGCTTCCCTCTCCTTCTTGCTGCGCTCGGACGGCACGGTGAGGATGATCGAGGCGATGGCGATCACGACCATGAACACGTTGAACAGCAATCCGACGGCACCACCGAACCGCAGTGCCACGTTGTCCTGGCGTCCGATGAACAGTCCCCAGGATTGGATGATTTGCGGGTCCACCGCTTGGGCGGCCACATACAGGGCAGCGGATATGGCCACGCCGATGGCGTTGCCCAGCGAGGACGCCATTTTGTAGATGCCGGAGGCCGCGCCGACCTGGGCATCCGGGACGTTGGACAGGGCCGCATCGGTGGACGGGGTCGCGTAGAAGCCCAGGCCCACGCCGAAGAGCGTGAACCCGATGACCGTGAGCACGATGTACTCGCCGATGCGCAGGAAAGTGGTGGAGCACAGCAGGATGCCGATGCCGGTGATCATGCTGCCCCACAGCATCGGCTTCCTCGGTCCGAACCGCTGCAGCAGCTTCTCACCGACGCGGATGGTGGCCAGGATGGCGATCAGGTAGCCGAGCGTCAGCAGGCCTGACTGCAGCGAATTCATTCCAGCGGCGACCTGAACCAGCCCAAGGGCGACGATCAGTGTGCCCGCGGCGCCGTTGAGCAGGAAGTTGGACAACGTCGCGCCGGTGAAGGTGCCGTTGCTGAAGAGTTTCAGGTCCACGAACGAGTAGCTGCGGCGAGTCTCGATCTGCAGGAAGAGCAGGCCGAACACCACGAACGCGGCTACCAAGCCCAGGCCGGCCCCGCTGAACCAGCCGATGACCGGGCCTTGCGAAATGTAGACGTTGATGGCCACCAGCATGACGATGAAACACGCCAGTCCGCCCCAGTCGAAGTGGTGTGAAGCGGTGTCGGGATCCGCCGCGGCGCGTCCGGCGTGCCGCGGAGCAGGAACAGCGCCAGCACGGACAGCACGATCGAGATCCAGAAGATGGACCGCCAGCCCAGGAAGGATGAGGCCATCAGTCCTCCGAACAGGGCACAGAAACCGGACCCGCCCCAAGAGCCGATGGACCAGAACGACAGCGCGCGCTGCCGGTCCTTGCCCTCGTAATAGCTCTTGATCAGCGCCATGGTTGAGGGCATGATGCAGGCCGCGGACAGGCCTTGGATGGCGCGGCCGCCCAGCAGCATGAAGTCCGTCAGCCCGCCGAGGTTTTCCGGCGTCAGCGCGATCAGCAGAGACCCGAGGATGCTCAGGTAGATGCCGATGTACATGATCTTGGCGCGACCGATCCGGTCGGCAAGTCCGCCGGCGACCACGATGAAAATTCCGGAAAACAGCGACGTGATGGATACAGCCAGGTTGGCCAGCGTTTGTTCGACGCCGAGTTGGTCCCTGATGCCGGGGATGACGTTGAGCAGGGTCTGGGCGAAGAGCCAGAAGTTGATGACGGCCAGCACGATGCCGAGCAGCCACTTGTCGGTCGGTTTCCAGTCGGTCCGGACCGGGACTGAAGTTGATGAGGTCATGGGAAACAACCCTTTACTGTGCCAAATAAGCTAGTGCGGCCACGACCTGCGCCTGGGTAGCGATCGAGAGCGTCGGGTCGATGGCGGGAGCGAAGAACGGTGAATGATTCGCCGGAATGTCTTCGGAGACAGTGCCGTTCTCCACGGCTTTCCGGTACTTATCTGCCGGGACGGAGCCCACCGTCCAGTAGCTGTACGGAACGCCGAACGCGTCTGGAATCCGGCTGAAGTCCTCGGAGGCCGTGACCGGTTCGGCGTGGAAGACCAGGCTGCTGCCAAAATGCTCCGTGAACGCGGCGGTGATCTTCTGGGTGGTTGCGGCATCGTTGTTGGTCAGCGGGAACTGGTCGTAGTACTCGAATTCCGGGTCGCGGGGCGACCCGGCCGCAGCGCATTCACCCCGGACAATCCGTTCGATCGATGCCATGATCCGTTCCCGCAGCGCCACATCGTAGGTGCGCAGGTTCAGCAGCAGTTCCGCGCGGTCCGGAATGATGTTGGACTTCGTGCCCGCGTTGGAGGCGCCGACGGTGACCACCGCGAACTCGCCCGGCTTGGTCTCGCGGGAGACGATGGTCTGCAGCCGCAGCACGATCGACGCGGCCAACACCACCGGGTCCACGGCGTTGTGCGGCATGGAACCGTGCGCACCGCGTCCGTGGACGGTGACCTTCAGGGAATCACCGGCCGAGAGGATCGGTCCCGCCGTCGTGCCAATAGTCCCCACCTCAAAGGGCATCACATGCTGACCAAAGGCCACGTCGGGCTTAGGCAGTTTGGCGGCCAGGCCGTCGTCGACCATTGCTTGCGCGCCGGCGGCCGTTTCCTCGCCGGGTTGGAAGAGCGCCACATGGGTGCCGGCCCAGCCGTCGCGGTGGGCGGCCATCAGCTTCGCCGCTCCCAGCAGTGCCACAATGTGCATGTCGTGGCCGCAGGCGTGCATCACGCCCTCATTTTCGGAGGCATAGTCCAGTCCGGTGGCCTCGGTGACGGGGAGCGCATCAATGTCCGCCCGCGACAGCACGGTGCGGCCCGAACCGTTCTCCAAGATGCCGACCACGCCGGTGCCGCCGATGCGCTGGACTTGGTAGCCGAAGCCGGTCAGTTCGCTTTCGATCCGATCGGCGGTGCGGTGTTCTTCCATGCTGAGCTCGGGGGTCCGGTGCAGTTCTTTGTACAGGTCCCGTTGCCAGTGCAGCCCCTGCTCCAGGAATCCGACCAGGTGTTCCTCGATCGTCATAATGTGCTCATCCTGGTTCGCCGGCACGGAAAGCGCGGGCTCGCGGCTCCCGGAGGCGCGGTTTAACTAACCGTAGACCCGGGTCCGGCAGCAGACAACGACGCCGGTGCCAGGGCTGCGGACCCGATCGAAGGGGTACTACAGCTGACGCGGCCCGACGTTTCCAGCCTCCGGGCCCTGAAGGCGTGACCGCAGGACAGACACACCTGGTCCGTCGAGCTCATCGAGGTAGGCTTCGCGGCCAGCCATGCTCATCACCAAGGCGAGGGTCGATCCCTTGACCAGTGGCCCGCTTCCCGCTTCGAACGGCCCGTCGTTTGCGCGCAGCTGCAGACCGGTGACGTGGGTTCGGCTGGCAACGGTGAAATCGCGCCGGGCGAAGAATTCAGCCACGGGTGTCAGCGCGTCGACGGCCGGTCTCCGGTGAAGCCCGAGCGGCCGGCGGATGTCCTGGGCGTGCACGACGACTTCGCCAAGGTAGGCAGGGGTGTGTCCGGAGGGTGCCGTGGTACTCCTGATGATGGTGCGGAAAAGCTGCAGTGTTTCTCCGGGAGTTTCGCCGCGGTACTCGGCCAGCCTGCGTTGATTGTGTACGTCGGGACGGAACCGCGCGCCGAGCATGCTGCGGAGCCACTGCCACTGGTTCAAGCTGGCCGCTGCCGAAAGGTGGGCGAGGACCTCCTCGACGTCCCATTGCCCGCACAGCGTGCGGCGCCGCCACTGTTCTGCCGTGAGGTCGGAAAGGTCCTCGGCTAAAGCGGCTCGCTCGGCATGCACCAGCGCCCATAGTTGGTTGCTCCGCGACCTCGTTGTATCACCGCCACCACTTCTCATCGGCGAGGCGACTCAGGTTTCGTCGACGTGCCGGCCGCTGTAGCGGCGAGGCGGGAAGCGCCGCTTCCCGTGAGCCGTTCCCGGTCCACGTGCCGCCCGGAGACTGCGAGCAGCAGATCGATGGAATCAGCTGAGACATCGTCTCCTTGCCCCCAAACCGCCCCGGTCTTCCGGTCGATCAGCCGCAGGCCTGCCGCATGCTCGCGTCCTCCTCCGAACGTTACGGGGGTGCGCAATTGGTAGGCCAGGGCCTGCGTTATCGCACCTTCGGGGTAGCTTCCGCCAATGCTCAGCGGCCGGCGGATGTCCTCGCCGTGCACAATCGCCTCGACCAGGCGTGTTGCGAGGTGCGCCGGCGGTGTCCGCGTGAGGTCCGCCGCTTCCTTGAGGGCAGCGATCGTATCCTGAGGATCCTGCCGCTTCTCTCGGGCGATGCCGTTCTCGTTCGCGCGATCGAAGTCCAGGCGCGCCTTCACGAGATCACGGACGAAAGAGAGCCTGCTGGTTCGCGCCGTGTCGACAAGATGGGCAAGGACGTCGTGGATGTCCCATCCGGGGCAAAGAGAAGGGAGGCGCCACTGTTCATCCCGCACGCCGGAGAGATCTGCGGCGAGCCGTCGCCGCTCGGAATGAACGACCTGCCAGGTTGCTGCTGCAGACATGCGCATATCGGCTCTTTCTCGGGTCAGGCCTCCGGCCCGGAAAAATGACTACTACTGATACTGACGGGAACTCTACTGTATTCGTAGTATCTCTCGACCTCCTTGTGGGACGGGACGAGGACGGCACCCGGGTTCCAGTTGTGGGAACGCGGGTGCCGTCGACTTGGTGAGTAGCGCGGTGCCGCCGTCAGCCGGCCGCACCGTCGTCGTTATGAGCAGTGTTGCTTAGAACGGGTAGTTGGCGATTTCGGGGCGGACGGTGAGCCATTGGGTTTCGGTGAAGGATTCCATGTTGGCTTGGTGGCCGCCGATTCGGGAGCCGTTGCCGGAGTTCTTGGTGCCGCCGAACGGGGAGTTGGCTTCGTCGGAGACGGTTTGTTCGTTGATGTGGACCTTGCCGGAGTCCACCCGGTCGGCGACCTGCATGGCCAGTCCGACGTCGCCGAGGATGGAGAGCGAGAGCCCGTATTCGTTGGCGTTGGCCAGTTCCACGGCTTCGTCGATGGTGGAGAACTTGATCACCGGGGCGACCGGGCCGAAGATCTCGTCCTTCCACGCGGTGTTCTCCGGGTCGAGATCGGCGAGCACGGTGGGGGAGTAGAACGGGCCGTCGTTGGTGCCGCCGGCGGCCAGCCGGGCGCCGGCCGCGACCGCGTCCTGCACGATCGAGTCGATGCGCTTGAGCTGGTGCTCGTCGATGATCGGGCCGAGGGCGACGGTGCCGGTCTTCGGGTCGCCGACGGGCAGGTTCTTGGCCTTTTCGGCCAGCGCGGCGACGTAGTCCTCGTAGATGTCTTCGTGGACGATGTGCCGGCCGGTGGTCATGCAGATCTGGCCCTGGTGCATGAACGAGCCGAACGCGGCGGCGGACGCGGCCTTGGCCAAATCCGCGCCGGGGAGCACGATCATGGCGTTATTGCCGCCCAGTTCCAGGTGCGCGCGCTTGAGGTTGCGGGCGGCGGATTCGCCGATCTTCCGGCCGGCAGCGGTGGAGCCGGTGAAGGAGATGACCCGGACCTCGGGGGCCTCGACCACGGCGGCGCCGATGTCCGCGCCGCCGGGCAGCAGGGACAGCAGTCCGGCGGGCAGGCCGGCTTCTTCGAAGATGCGGGCCAGGGCGACGCCGCCGCAGACGGCGGTGCGGGGGTCCGGCTTGAGCAGCACGGCGTTGCCCAGTGCCAGTGCCGGGGCGACGGCGCGGATGGAGAGGATCAGCGGGAAGTTGAACGGCGCGATCACGGACACCACGCCGACCGGGCGGCGGCGGGCGAAGGACCAGCGGTCCTCGTTGGAGGTCAGCACGTCGCCGGCCGGCAGCGAGGGCAGCGCGGCGGCTTCGTAGCATTCGTTGGCGGCGATGTGGGTTTCCAGCCCGGCCTTGGGGCCGATGCCGCCGGATTCGCGGACGATCCAGGACTGGATCTCCTCGGCGTGTTCTTCCCAGAGCGCGCCGGCGCGGCGCAGCACTGCGGCGCGGTCTTCGGGTTTGCGGGCGGCCCATTCCTTCTGCGCGGCGGCGGCGACGGCGGCCGCCGCGTGCACGTCCTCGACCGAGGCCAGGCCGTAGGTTCCCAGCGTGTCGCCGGTGGCCGGTTCCACGGAAGAAGCGGTGCCGGCACCGCCGTCGCGCCAGCCGTTGAGGTAGATCTTGCCCTCCCACAGGGAGGCATCAAGCAGGGACATGTCCCGTCCTTTCAATGATGGGTAGGTTCGTTTCGGCCGCCGCGTGGCGGGCCATGGGTACGGGGTCAGGAGGTTGTTTTCAGCACGGCCTTGACGGTGCCACCGGAGGTGGAGTCGGCGACGGCCGTGTCGATCTGGTCGAAGTCGTAGTACTTCACCAGCTTGTCGAACGGAAACCGCCCGGCCTTGTACAGTGCGATCAGGCCGGGGATCAGCTGCGCCGAGGTGCTGGAACCGCCGAGGGTGCCGATGATGCGCTTGCCCCAGAGTGTGCGCAGGTGGTCCACCGAGAACCGTGCCTCCGCGGGCGCCCCGCCGATCAGGATCAGCGTGCCCAGCATGCCCACCGCCTCCGCGGCTTCCTCCAGCACCTTGATGTTGCCGGTGCACTCCAGCACGTAGTCAGCCGGGCCCCCGCAAATGCGCTCGATTTCTTCCAGTGCGTTGGTCTTGCCGGAGTTGATGGTGTGCGTGGCGCCGAGTTCGCGTGCCAGTTCCAGCCGCGAATCGTGCAGGTCGATGGCGATGATGGTGGCCGCCGGCGTGTTCTTCGCGGCCATGACGGCGGCCAGGCCCACCGCGCCGGCACCGTAGACGACCAGCGACTGGCCCGGTTCGGGCTTGGCGGTGTTGAAGACCGCACCCGCGCCGGTGGTGATGCCGCAGGCCAGCGGTCCCACCAGCTCCAGCGGGATGTCCTGATCCACTTTCACCAGCGAGGTGGCCAGCGCCAGCGAATAGTCCGCGAAGGAGGACTGCCCGAAGAAGTGGCCGGAGATCTTGCTGCCGTCGGCCCGGGTGTACGCGGACGTCCCGGCGTCCGGCCCCTTGAACCGGGAGCCGCTGACCAGCGCCTCGCCCAGCCGCAGGCAATAGCGGTGCTCGCCGCGCAGACAGTTCTTGCACTCGCCGCAGTACGGCCAGCCCATGATCACGTGGTCGCCCACGGCAATGTTGGTCACGCCGGCACCGATGGCCTCCACCACGCCGGAGCCTTCATGGCCCAGCACGCCCGGCAGCGGCAGCGGCATGTCGCCGGCCTGGGTGATCAGGTCCGTGTGGCAAAGCCCGACGGCGGCCACCTTCACCAGCACTTCGCCCGGTCCGGGCGCGTCCAGCTCCAGCTGCTCGGGCGCGAACGGGGCGTCCTTCTCCTCGACTACCAGCGCATTGATCTTCATGTCCTGCTCCTAGCCCTGAGAGTTAGTTGATATGTCAATCACTAGTCCAACGGACGACGGCGGTGCAAACCATCCGGCGTGGCGGCCCCGCGGGTGACTCCCGGCCCTCCGAGTGCCGGCTGGACGCCTTCCCTGTCTACCGCTGGGTCGTCGGCGAACGCTAAGCCGTGGTGCCGATTTCCCGTTCCATGTCAGTGGTGCTCAGCACCCTGCCGAAGAACGTCCCGACGGCATCCAGGGTGGCGGCCTGGGCTGCTTCGGACCGGCCCCCGGTGGCGTCCGAAAGGAACGCGACTTTGTAGTCGTTCATGTAGGCGCTTCGGGCAGTGGATTCGCAGCACACTTCGGTCAGCGTGCCGGCGATGATCACGGTGTCCACGGTATTGAGCCCGCGGATGGTGGCCAGCACACTCTTGAGCGGGGTGTTGTGGAAAGCATCGTAACGGTGCTTGTCCAGCACGTAGTCGTCGGCTTCGGGCTTGAGCTCCTCGACAACTTCCACGCCGTCGGTTCCACGGCGCATGCCCACCGTCTGCAGCCGCTGGTTGTAGGTGGTCTCCAGCGGCGACACATCGAACGAGTCCAGCAGCACGTGCCGGGTGTAGATCACCGGGATGCCGGCCTGCCGGCAAGCGGCCACGGCGGTCACCATCTCGGGCAGCCGCTTGCGTGCCATCGGCACCTCCATCGGCGCGCCTTCCAGCACAAAGTCGTTCTGCATATCGATCATCAGCAGCGCGGACCTAGCCGCAACGATGCTCCACATGGTGCCCCCTGGGTGAGATTTTGGCCGACGTGCGGCAGCTGAGTGGACTTGAGACCTAGGTTACATGGCCCGCACGGTGCAGCCAGCAGCGGGCGACGAGGGGTGGACGACGGGGAGGGGCTAAGCTTGCTCGTCCAACTCCCGCTGGGCGGCGGCGGCCGCTTTCCGCGTCCGGTCGGCGGTCTTGGCGGCCGACACCAGATCTTCCTCTGCCGCTTCGATCTTGCGGTCGGCGGCTGTGACCTCACGTTTCAGTTCCTCGATGCGCTGCTTCAGTTCACTTAATTCGCCGGCGAGCGCATCGCGGTGGTTCTGCAACTGGTCCAGCTTGTCCAGGACCTTTTGTTCTTTGGCCTCGGCATCAACTTTGCGCTGCTCGGCTTTCTCCACCTCGGCCCGAGCCAGCCGGCGGCGCCGCTCCGCCTCCTCCGCTTCCTGTTTGGCGGCCCGGTCGGCCCTGGCCGCCCGGCGTTCGGCGAGCTCGTCCCGCGCCGGAGTCTTTGCACTGCGGCGGGACGGGGGAGCGGGCGCGGGCGAGCCGACGGCTTCCGGCACGGCGACGACCCCGTCCAAGTCCACCGGGTCCAATCCGGTCGAAGCGAACGACTCGGTAAGCAGGCCGCTGGCCAGCGCAGCCCCGGCTGTGGGATCGGACATCGCGGCCCGCAGCGTCTGCTCCACTTCGGTGGCCACCGCCGGGCTGACCGGATGACCCAGATCGTCGGCCAACTGCCGGCCGCTTTGCGCCATGGCGGACAGAAGCCCGCGGCGTTGATCGCCGAGCGCACGCATCTGACCGGGGTCCAGTTCCTGCTGCGCCTGGCTCATCGCCGCCCCCAGCTCAATGACCCCGTCGATCTCGTCGCGGCGGTGGCGCGCCATCATGTTAAGCAGCCACGCCGCGGCCGTCGGTTTCGGCAGGCTACGCAACCGGGCGGCCAGGGCCTTGTCCCCGTCCTGCGTGGCTTCCTTGGCCTTCGCGTTGCGGGCAGCGGTGAACTCACCGGGCAGCAGCGCGTACAGCTCCCGCGCCGCGCTCTCCAGATCCATGCGGCCTAGCCTAATCGGACCTGTCCCCGGCGCCTCTCAGGCGCGGCGCAGCTAACTACCGGGACTTCCTAGTCTCCCGGTCGTTGGCCTTGCGCAGCGCCTCGACCAGCTCGGATTTGTCCATCTTCGACCGGCCGGGGACGTCAAGCTTCTTCGCCAGGTCGTAGAGATGCTCCTTGGAGGCGTTCGCATCCACTCCGCCCTTGGTCTCCCGCGAGGTGTCCTTGCCGCCCTTGGCCTGCTTGTCCGAGGGGCCGTACTTATCCTTCGGCTCCCAATGGTCGCCCACTTTTTCATGCGTGTGCTTGAGCGCACTATAAGCCACACGGTGCGCGCGTTCCTCGTCACCGTACGTCTCCGCGGCCGAGTCATGGGCCTCCGCGAACGTCTCCTGCGCCTTCTTGCCTGAACGCTGCAGCGTACTGGGCAGCTCGCTCTGCTTCGGCTTCCCGCTCTTGGTCGTCTTAGGCATCCGGACCACGTCCCTTCACCCAGGATTGTTTCCGTTTCCACCTCCAACGTGGCACAATTCCATGGCTCTGCCAAGGGACAAAACGCGCTTGTGGAGGGGAAGAACGACGGCGGGGCCACCGCATCCAACCACGGCACAATGGAAGGGTGACCCAGCCAGCCTCCCGCACCGCCCAACCTCCGCGCAGCCAGTACCGGCCGTTCGATCTGGAGGCCATCGGCGCGGGGTTGATCTTCGCCCGGTCCCTGGACGATTTGGCCGCGGCGCTGACGGTGGGTCCTGACGGGTCCCGACCCGGCTCTTCCGCAACGGAGCTCAGCGCAGGCGGCACCGCCGTCGTGCAAGCCCCGCCGGGCACCGGCAAGACCACGCTGGTGCCGCCGCTGGTGGCGAACCTGACGGCAGGAACAGCAACCAACCGCCAGCCGCGGATCGTGGTCACCCAGCCGCGCCGGGTCGCGGCGCGTTCGGCGGCGCGGCGGCTGGCCTTCCTCGACGGCAGCAAGCTGGGCGGCCGCGTCGGCTATACGGTCCGCGGCGAACGCCAGGCCGGTGCGCAGACCCTGGTCGAGTTCGTCACGCCGGGGATCCTGCTCCGCCGGCTGCTCTCCGACCCCGGCCTGGAGGGCACAGACGCGGTGATCCTGGACGAGGTGCACGAGCGCGGGCTGGAAACCGACCTGCTGCTGGGCATGCTCGGCGAGGTGCGCCAACTACGCGCGGACCTCACGCTGGTGGCGATGTCCGCCACCTTGGATGCGCCGCGTTTCGCCTCCCTGATCGGCGCGCACGACGGCGGTGGGCCGGCTCCGGTGGTCGACTGCCCTTCCGCCCTGCATCCCTTGGAGGTGCGGTGGGCGCCTGCGGCCGGACCGCGGCTCGATGAGCGGGGCGTGGCGCGTGGTTTCCTGGACCACGTTGCCTCCACCGCGGCTGCAGCCCATGCCGCAGCGCTCGCCGGCGATCCCACCATGGATGCCCTGGTCTTTGTGCCCGGAGCGTGGGAAGTGCAGCAGGTTGCAGCGCTGATCCGGGACAAGGTTCGAAGCGCCGGCCGCAGCACCAGCGCCGGCGGCGGCGGTACCGGCCCGGAGGAGGCCGGGACCCGGAACACCGAGGTGCTTGAACTGCATGGCCAAGCCGATGCCAGCATGCAGGACCGCGCCGTTTCCGGCCGGGAACCCGGCGGGGCGCCGCGCGTCATCGTTTCCACCTCGCTGGCCGAGTCCTCGCTCACCGTGCCCGGAGTGCGGCTGGTCATCGACTCCGGTTTGTCGCGCGAGCCGCGCCGGGATGCCGCCCGCGGGATGTCCGGCCTGGTCACGGTCTCCGCCTCGCGGGCCTCCGCCGAGCAGCGCGCCGGCCGCGCCGCCCGCCAGGGGCCGGGCACCGTGCTGCGCTGTTACGACCAGAAGACTTTCGGTGCCGCACCGGCGCACCCCACGCCGGAGATCGCCGTCGCCGACCTCACCGCGGCTGCCCTGGTGCTGGCCTGCTGGGGTGCCCCCGGCGGCGAGGGGCTGCAGCTTCCGGACACGCCGCCGGCCGCGGCCATGGGCGATGCCCTCCGCACCCTGCATGATCTGGGCGCCATCGACGACAACGGCCGCGCCACCGAGCTGGGACGGATCCTGTCCCGGGTACCGGCCGACCCGCGGCTGGGCCGGGCGCTCCTGGACGGCTCAGCGGTTGCCGGGCCGCAGGGCGCCGCCGACGTTGTCGCGGTGGTGGCCGGGGACCAACGCGCACCCGGTGCCGACCTGGCAAAACTGCTAACATCCTTCCGCGCGGCCGGCCAAGGCGACCCAGCAGCCCGGCGCTGGCGCGAGGAGGCGCGGCGGCTGGCGGAAATCGCGCGGCAGGAGGGCACCGCCGTCGTGCCTTTCCGCAGCGGTGTACCGGTAGGCACGGCGGAGACGGCGGGACAGATTGTCGCGCTGGCCTTCCCCGAGCGGGTCGCTCGACGCGTCAACGGGGCTACCGGCCAGACCTATCTGCTGGCGTCCGGGACCCGCGCCGGGTTGCCGGCAGGCAGTCCGCTGGCCGGCCATGAGTGGCTGGCCGTGGCCGAAGTGTCCCGGGCGCAGGGCCGCGATGCCGCCGGGACTGGGGCGGTGATCCGTGCCGACGCCCCGCTGGAGGCGGACACGGCGAAAGCCGCCGCCGGAACGCTGCTGACCGACCGGGTGGAAGCGCGGTTCGAAGCTGGCCGGGTTGCGGCCCGCCGCGAGCGTCGGCTGGGGGCGATTGTGCTGTCCTCGACGCCGGTCAAACCCTCGGCCGCGGAGGGCCGAGAAGCGGTGGCGCGCGCACTGGAGTCCGGCGGGCTGGGCATCATCGGTTGGTCGGAATCAGCCGAGGCACTGCGCCGCCGGCTGGCGCTGCTGCACCGCGAGCTGGGGGAGCCGTGGCCGGATGTCGCGGAACCGGCGCTGCTGGACCGGCTCTCAGACTGGCTGTCGCCGGAACTGGAGGCGATGGCCGGCGGCAAGCCGGGCGCGTCGGTGAACCTGACCGAGCCGCTGCGCCGCCTGCTGCCCTGGCCCGAAGCTGCCCGCTTCGAAGACTTGGTGCCCGAGCGTCTCCAGGTGCCCAGCGGTTCGCGGGTGCGGATCGATTACCCGGCACCGGAGGACACCGGCCGCCCGGTGGTGGCGGTGAAACTGCAGGAATGCTTCGGCTGGGCGGAAACGCCCCGGCTGGTGGACGGGCGGCTCCCGGTGCTGTTCCACCTGCTCTCGCCCGCCGGCCGGCCACTGGCAGTGACCGACGACCTGGCCTCGTTCTGGTCGGGTCCGTATGCGCAGGTGCGCGCGGCAATGCGTGGCCGGTACCCGAAGCATCCGTGGCCGGAGGACCCGTGGACCGCGCCGGCCACCGCCCGGACCAAGAACCGGATGTAGTCCGGCACCGGGGAGCAGGGCCGCGGGGTTACCGCACGAGTTGGCGGGAGATCAGCAGCCGCTGGATCTGGTTGGTGCCTTCGAAGATCTGCATCACCTTCGCTTCGCGCATATACCGTTCGGCCGGGAAGTCCCGGGTGTAGCCGGCCCCGCCCAGCACCTGGACCGCATTGGTGGTCACGCTCATGGCGTGGTCGGTCGCCACCAGTTTGGCAATGGAGGCCTCCCTGCCGTACGGCAGGCCGGCGTCCTTCAACCGGGCGGCGGACAGGTACACGGCACGCGCGGTTTCCGTTTCCACGGCCATGTCGGCGAGCAGGAAGGCCAGCCCCTCGTGCTCGATCAGCCGCTTGCCGAACGCTTCCCGTTCGTTGGCGTAGGATGCCGCCAGGTCCAGCGCGGCCTGCGCCAGCCCGGTGGCCACGGCGGCAATGCCCAGTCGGCCGGAATCGAGCGCTGCGAAGGCAATGGCCAGTCCCTGGCCCTCCTCACCGATCATCCGATCGGCGGCCACATGCACGTCGTCGAAATGCATGGTGGCCGTGGTGGAGCCGGTTAGTCCCATCTTGTGTTCCGGCGGCGCGGCAGTCAGCCCGGCGGCGTCGGCCGGCACCAGGAAGCACGAGACCCCGTGCCGCGGATCGTCGGAGGTCCTAGCCATGACCGTATAAAAGTCGGCCTCGCCGGCATGCGTGGTCCAGGCCTTCGCGCCCCGGATCAGATAGCCGTCGCCATGCCGCACGGCCCGGGTCCGCATCGCCGCCGGATCGGAGCCGGCATGCGCTTCGGAGAGGCAATAGGCGCCCAGAGTATCGCCCGAGAGCATGTCCGGCAGCCAGGTCTTGCGCTGCCTATCGCTGCCGAAGTGCACCAGCGGGAAGCAGGAGAGGGCGTGCACGCTGACGCCGACGGCCACACTGCTCCAGGCCGCGCCGAGTTCCTCCAGGACCTGCAGATAGACCTCGGCCGGCTGGCTGCCTCCGCCGAACTCGTCGGGATACGGCAGGCTGAGCAGCCCGGCTTCCCCCAGGGTCCGGAAAACCTCGCGCGGAAACCGTTCGGCTTCTTCGGCAGCGGCAGCCTGCGGCATCAATTCGCGGGCGGCGATGTCCCGCACCAGCTCAAGCAGGTCCTGCGCTTCCTCCGTTGGCAACAACCGCTGCACAACCATCGTCACTCACCCCTCCGGCTGCCGGCCTGGGTGCGGGCCGGCTTCAGGACGTCCCCATCGCCGGCGCGTTCGCCGCCGCGCCACGGAGCATCCGCATGTCCTTGCGTGCGTCAACTACAACACGGGGCCTGTGCAGGGACAAGCACATGCGCATCACGATGTTGGCTGCGGTGCCTAGTCCGCTGACGCCGTTGCCAGGTCCGGGTGCTTTGACCAGTGACCGCGGCGTCCGGCGGGCGTAGTCTGGGACCGAGCCCTTCAGCATCGGAAGGTGGTCTGTCATGGCCCGGACTTGGAAGCGTTGGCTGCCCGCCGCCGTCGTGCCTGCGGTGATTGCCGGCGGTGTGCTCACCGGTTCGCTGCAGGCCAATGCCGCAGCCGATTTACCGGATAAAACACCGCAGCAGTTGCTGGAATTGGTGGCGGGCAGCGACGTCCGTGAGCTGTCCGGGACCGTGGAGCAGGATTCCGCGCTGGGGCTCCCCGAACTGCCCCAGGACAAGCCTGCGGGCGAGGGTGCCGAGGTGTCCGAGGCACTCGCGCTGCTCACCGGCTCGCACACGGCCCGCGTTTATCTGGACGGCCCGGACCAGGCCCGGCTGCAGATTTTCGACCGCTTTGCCGAGCGCGACCTGATCCGCAATGGCGCCGAGGCATGGTTCTACAGCTCCAAGAAGAACGAGGCTGTCCACCTGACCCTGCCTGCCGGCAAGGGGGACACATCCGACGGCGGTGCATCCCCACGAGCCGAGGCATATACGCCGCAGCGGCTCGCCGACCACCTGCTGCAGAGCATCACCCCGGAATCCAAGGTGTCCGTCGGCGACGACATCTCAGTCGCCGGCCGCAGTGCGTATCAGTTGGTAGTCGAGCCCAACAGCACCGAAACGCTGGTGGGTTCCATGGTTGTGGCCATCGATGCCGAAACCGGCCTGCCGCTGAACGTCCAAGTGCAGGCGCGCGGACAGCAGGAGCCGGCGTTCCAGTTGGGCTACACCAAGCTGAGCCTTGGGGCGCCGGACGCCGGGCTGTTCGACTTCACCCCGCCGGCCGGCGCCACCGTGACGGAGCACGCCGTGCCGCAGCACAGCCCGAATGCTGAGAAGCCGCATCTCAAGGGCAACAACGACGGCGGTGCAGGCGTCCGGGATCAGGTCACCAAACATGGCTCCGGCTGGGAGACCGTGACGGAAGTTCCCGCGGCGGCTCTGCCGGAGGGCTGGGCGGATTCTTCGGTGCTGGCCCAGGCCACCGAAGCCGTGGACGGCGGCCGGCTGATCTCCACGTCATTGGTCAACGTCTACCTGACCGACGACGGCCGCGTCTTCGCCGGCTCCGTCCCGCTGGAGCAGCTGCAGGCAGCCGCGGAGGGCCGGTGAGCGGCAGCGGCACTTCCGCCGCGCTGGCCATCGAAACCTCCGGACTGACCAAACGCTTCGGCCGGCAGACCGCCGTCGACTCCCTTGACCTGGCCGTTCCGCATGGCTCGGTCTTCGGCTTCCTGGGCCCGAACGGCTCCGGGAAAACCACCACCATCCGGGTGATGCTCGGGCTGGCCGGCGCCAGCAGCGGAAGCGTCCGGATCTTCGGCCAGGACATGCCCGGGTCCTTGCGGAGCGTGCTCCCGCAGGTCGGGGCACTGATCGAGGGCCCGGCGTTCTACCCGTTCCTCTCCGGCGCCGCGAACCTGCACCGGCTGGACACGGCCGACCGACACGCACCTGCTGCCACCCGCCGTCGCCGGATCGGCGAGGCGCTCGAGCGGGTCGGGCTGACGCACGCGGCCACCAAGAAGGTGCGGGCGTATTCGCTGGGCATGAAGCAGCGGCTGGGCATCGCCCACGCGTTGCTGATGCCGCGCCAACTGCTGGTGCTGGACGAGCCAACCAACGGGCTGGATCCGCAGGGCACCCGCGAGGTCCGCAGCCTGGTGCGCTCGCTGGCCGGCGAAGGAACCACCGTGTTCGTCTCCAGCCACCTGCTCTCCGAAGTGGAACAGATCTGCAGCCACGCCGCCGTGATGCGCGCCGGCAAGCTGGTGGCGCAGGGGACCTTGGGCGAACTGCGCCGCGTAGGCCTGACCCACCTGAGCATCCAGACCCCCGACGCCGGAGCCGCCCGGGATGTGCTGCGCCGGCTCGGCCTGGAACCCGAAGGACCGGAGGCGGCACTCGACGGGCACGTCAGCACGCCGATGAACCGCCCCGAGCTGCTGCCCGAGGACATCGCCGCCGCGCTGGTGGCGGACGGAGTCCGGCTCCGCGGCTTCGTGGTGGAGGCGGGCAGCCTGGAAGACCGGTACGTCGAACTGACGGGGGAGGGGTTCGACGTTGTCCAGTGACGCACAGCCTGTTCCCGCGGCGGCCGCCAATGAACAGGCGGGTCCCCGCATCACCGAGGTCCACAGTGGTGAGGAAAGCGGCCCATCAATGCACCCTCTTGCCGGCAAGCGAACGGCCGGCTGGGCACTCTTCGGCTCCGAACTCAGCGTGCTGTTCCGGCGGCTGCGGACCTGGGCCATGCTGCTGGCTTTGGCCGCCGTCCCGGTGCTCATTGCCGTGGTCGTCCGGCTCGCCGCGGACGAGGGAGGCCCCGGCGGCGGCCCGCCGTTCCTGAACCAGATCACGCAGAACGGCTTGTTCGTCGCGCTGACCGGTCTGGTGGTCTCCATCCCGTTGTTCCTGCCCCTGACCATCAGCGTGGTGGCCGGCGACACCATCGCCGGCGAGGCCGGCCACGGCACGCTGCGCTACCTGCTCACCGCCCCGGCGGGCCGGCTGCGGCTGCTGGCGGTCAAGTACGGTGCGGCCGTCGTCTTCTGCATTGCGGCCGCGCTCGCCATCGTGGTGGCCGGCGCGGTGATCGGCGCCATCCTCTTCGGCACCGGGCCGGTGACTTTGCTGTCCGGAGACACCATCGGCGTCGGCGAATCCCTGGTCCGGCTGCTGCTCGTTGCCGCCTACGTCGCCCTGTCGCTGGCCGGGCTGGCCGCCATCGGCCTTTTCATCTCCACCGTCACCGAAGTCCCCGTCGGGGCGATGGCAACGACGGCGGTGCTCGCCGTCGTCACCCAGATCGTCGGCGCCCTGCCCCAGCTCGACTGGCTGCACCCCTGGCTGTTCACCCACCACTGGCTCGACTTCGCCGACCTGCTCCGCCAGCCCATCTCCTGGGACGCCTTCGGCGCAAACGCACTCCTGCAGGGCGGCTACATAGCCGTCTTCTGCGCCCTCGCCTACAGCCGCTTCAGCACCAAAGACGTGCTGTCCTAGTCAGGATTGGCTCCCACCTCGCCGGCTGCTTGCGTCCTCCGGACGCGCTTGTAGGATGACGGGAATTCACCTACGGCCCGGGACGGACTGACATGGCCACTTTTCTGGAACTTCACCACGCTGGTGCGCCGCTGCTGCTGCCGAATGCGTGGGACGTCGGCTCGGCCCTAGCCTTTGCGGCGGCAGGTTTCCCCGCCATTGGCACCACCAGCTTTGGCGTTGCGGCCAGCGCCGGCCAGCCCGACGGCGGCCGGTCCAGCAAGACGGCAACGTCGGCCCTCGTGGCGCAGTTGGTTCGGTTGCCGGTCCACATCACAGCGGACATCGAAGACGGCTACTCGGACGACCCCGACGAGGTTGCCGGCTACGTGGCCGACCTGGTAGCTCAGGGCCTGGCCGGGATCAACATCGAGGACAGCAAAGCTGGGCATCTGGTGGGGCCAACAGTCTTGGCCAGCAAGGTCGCCGCCATCAAACAACGCACCCCGGATGTGTTCGTCAATGCGCGGGTGGACAACATCTGGTTTGCCGAGCAAGCAACGGTGGATGCCGTCCTGCTCCGGGCTCACACCTACGCAGACGCTGGGGCCGACGGAATTTTCGTCCCCGGACTGGCAGACCCTGAAGACATCAGGCGCATCGCCGCCGGGATCGGATTGCCGGTCAACGTGCTGGCACATCCCTTGCTGACCGTTGCCGAGCTGGGGGAACCGGGAATCCGGCGAGTGAGTTCAGGCTCCCTGCCATACCGCGCAGCCGTGGACGCCGCCGTCAACGTTGCCACATCCCTGCGGGACGGCGGCCAAGTGTCGTCCGCCACCTCCTATTCGGAGATGCAGTCGCGCCTCGTGGCTTTCAACCAAGGCCCGACGGACTGACGGCCCGGTTTTGCCTTCACGCACTACGGCCCAGCTTCACCGCTTGAATGCGTCACCCAAGCGTCTACTAAGCCACGCATGTGTGGTTCTTCGGTGCCTGTCCCGTTTAGGCCAAGCGGTGTCGGCCGGTTCCGCGGCTCCATGGAATCCAGCGGCGGGCGCGGCGGGCTGGGAAGATGTGTCCGTCCCGCTCCATCGGATCGGCGGCATCGTCCGGGAGCTGCCGGTCCTCGCCCGCGACCACGTGTCCCGTCCCCGGGCCAGGTATCTGGGCGGCGGCCAGGTTTGGCATGCCGAGGTCTCTGCCCATCCCGTGGAGTGGCTTTGGGCCAATACGCTCCATCGCTTCGGATGAATTGTCGTCGCGCCGTTCCTGTTTTTCACGCATGATTGCCCCCATGGCTTCTCGGTAATTCCCCTGCCGCCTAGAGTAAACCGGTTTTCTTGAAAATGGGTCGAAAATCACAACAAATTTATGCCGGTCTTTCCGCGCGACGGATCGTTACATCGGCGGCGCCCGGCCAAAGGCCGGACACCGTCGCCATTATTTAGGGTGAATAGCAGGGATCAGCCCAGAGTCTCCGCGAGGATATCCAGCGCCTCGCTCCAGCCGTCGTAGACATTGTTGTCGCCTGCGAAGCCAGCGATACCGCGGAGGTTGAAGGTCATCTCCGTGCGGCCTCCTTCAAGTTCGGCCAGTTGCACTGTGATGACCGGCGAGTCTTCGATCCGGTCACCGGGCGAGGCCCACGTGAACACGAGTCGTTCCGGTTCCACAACTTCAAGATACTGCCCGGCAGTGGGATATTCGCTGCCGTCGGGCGCGACCATCTTGTATTCATAGGTCCCGCCGACGCTCGCGTTGATCCGGACGAACTCGCGCGGGCTATCGACTTCGCGGGGATGCCACCAGCGGGCGGCTTCGTCCGGGTCCGTCCAGGCACGCCAGATGATCTCGCGCGGCGCGTCGAAGGTGCGGGTGATGGTGAATTGCTTGTCCTGTGTAGCGGTTTGCTCAGTCATTTCCGGTTTTCTCCTTGAGTTCGCGGAGCCGCTCGTCCAACAAATCAAAGCGCTCGTTCCAGAGACCTCGGTGGTGGTCGATCCAGGCCGATACGTCGTCCAAGGGTTCGGTGCGGAGCGTGCAGTTGCGCCACTGCGCGGAGGCCGTCCGCTCAATCAGGCCAGCCTTCTCCAGCACCCGCAGATGCTGTGAAACGGCAGGCCGGCTGATTTGGAACGGTTCTGCCAGTTCGCCGGCCGTGGCCGAACCCTGCCGCAATCGGGACAGGATAGCCCTGCGGGTGGGATCCGCCAGGGCGGCAAAGACCAGGCTCAGCTGATCCGGTGCCCCTGCCATGTAAGCAACTCCTTATGTAAGTGATGTCTTAAATATACTCACACCGGCGGGGCTGTCAAGAGCTCAAACTTCCCGGCCTCAAGCCCTAGAATCTGGACGAACTGCCCGAGCCGGAGAAGCTCCCGCCGCTGCTGCCATAGCCGGTGGTGCTGCCGCTGCTGCGTGAAGAATCGACGCTGCTTTGTGCCGAGCTGTAGCCGGCGTTGAAGGAGTAAGCGGAGTAGAACATGTACGGCGGGTACACGGTGTCCAGGATCGTGGGGGAGGACCGGCGGTCTCCGCTGCGGAGTTCCTCGTCCATGTCCTCGCGCATCTTGTCCTTCTCCGACGACGTTTTTGCATATGCGTCGATAACCGTGTCCGCGTGTGCCTTGAGCAGGTCGGTGAATTCCCTCCGGCTGTCCTGTATCAAACGCAGGGCGGTGTCCGGTGTGGTCCTTCTGTCAGTCAGGCCGGCGGCCCAGTCCTCCAGATCCTCCCGGGTACGGTCGCGGAAGGAGCGCAGTGCTGCAGCCGTTGCCGCGGACCTTGCGGTCTCCGGCCCCTCCTCGATCAGCGAATCAATGCCGTCCAGATCCTCGCGCAAGGGCGCTAGCTGCCGGTCCCAGGCCCGCTCCCATCCGGCGGCCAGGTTCAGGAACGTGTTGGTGTCAGCGATAACGTCGTCCAGTGCATCCAACTCCGCCGCAATGCGCGCGTACTCGGCCGCCGCCTTGACGTTCTTGCCCGACTTCAACTCCTTCTCGCTCATGGCGTGGACCCTGTCGTTCAGCCTGCTGGCTTCGGTGTAGCCGGTCATGAAGCCGCGGTATTTTTCCAGCACCCGCGAGCCGTACTCAGACGTCGGAGGAATGGTTTTCGCGTTGACCTCCGTGGCGTCGAGGTCCAGGGATACATTGGAGTAGCTGTGGTCCCCGCGTTCGATCTCGCGAAGTGCTCTGGCTAGATTCTGCCGACGCACTCCAAAGCGGACTCCAAAGAACCCGACGACGGCGATGCCCGCCGCCCAGAGACTGCCGATGAAGGCCCCGGAGCGGTACCACGGGCGGTTGATCAATTCCGCGCCGCGCTCGATGCCGGCGATGGTACCGTCCGTCCACTGGGCATCACGGAACAGTTCCTTGGTGGCATCCTGAATATCCTCGCGCTGCTCCAGCGGGATTTTGCGGTCCTCGCCCATATAGGTCCCGACCCACCGGCCGACCGGATCCAGCGCGAAGACGAAGAGCCCGTCCGCCCACTTCTGGCCATCGGAGCTAAGCCACTCCGGGTGCTCCGCGCGGGCGAAGCGAAGCACCTCTTCGTTGAGGTTGGCAGAGGCAGAGCCGTTGTAGGTGTAGATGGCCACCTTGGTCGGCTCGTAGAAGTCGATAGCCTCCACCGCCGGCCGGAGCGTGTCTTGGTCCAGGACGCCGGCGGTATCCTCCAAAACAACCTCGGTGGGGAACACGGCGTGTGCGGCCGGGGCTACGCCCAGCAGTCCGGCCAGCACCAACATCAGGGCGCCCATCATCCTCTTCATGTGTGCCGTTCCTCCGGTTCAAGGTAAATGGTTTCACCGACACCCTACAAGGGTCGGGGAGCTGGCAGGCGGAGGGGTGCTGCACACGACGGTGGGCCGGCTCCAAGAGCCGGCCCACCGCCGTCGTCAGGCGTGAGGACTAGAGGCTGACGCCGAAGACCAACGGGAGCAGGGTGTAGAGCGCCACCACGATCAGCACCAAGGAGACTAGATTCAGCCAGAGGCCGGCCCGCACCATCTGCCTGATGGACACCTCGCCGGAGCCGAAGGCCACCGCGTTCGACGGCGTGGCCACGGGCAGCATGTAAGCCGAGCAGACAGCGAGGGTCATGACGATGGTCATCAGGAGCGGATCGATGCCGACGCCCACGGCGACGGCACCCATAATCGGGAAGAATGCCGCCGCGGTGGCCGTGTTGCTAGTGAGCTCGGTGAGACCCAGTCCGACCACCGCGGCGACCAGCACGATGACCACCGGAGGCATGCCGTTCAGCCCGCCAACCTGATTGCCGATCCATTCTGACAGGCCCGTTGAGGTGAACATGGCAGAGAGCGAGAGGCCGCCACCGAACAGCAGGAGCAGGCCCCACGGGATGTCGCGGGCCGAGGACCACTGCAGGAGCGGTGCCGATCCCTTGCCTGCCGAGCGCTTGTTGGCCGGGACCAGGAAACAGGCAATGGCAGCACCCATGGCCACCTGCGTGTCCGAGATGGTTGCGAGGAATGGCAAGGCCTGGGCTACTGCGGGAATTTGGGCGATGAAGGGCACTGCCACCCAGCAGAAAATTGCGGCCAGGAAGATCGCGCCGACGCGCCGCTCGGGGGTTGTCATGGCCCCGAGCTTCGCGATTTCGTCGCGGATGAGCTGTGCTCCGCCGGGAATTTGTTCCAGCCGGGTACGGAAGACGAGCTTGGTCAGCACAAACCAGGCGATGAACAGCATGACCGCCGCGAACGGTACGCCGACCAGCATCCACTGGCCGAACTGCATCTCGTAGTTCTGTTCAGAACCAAGGTAGGCGGCCATCAGCGCCATGGGCGGCTGGCCGATGAGGGTGGCCATGGAGCCGATGGTGACGCCGTAGGCGATGCCGAGCATCATAGCCGCGGCGAACTTGGCGTCCACCGCGTCACGGTCGATGTTGCGGATCAACTGCAGGATGGAGACGCCGATCGGCACCATGATCACGGCCGTGGCCGTGTTGGACACCCAGGCCGAGATCATGGCCGAGGCGACCATCAAGCCGAGGACGATCTGCGCGGGGCGGGTTCCGACGGCTCGGATGGTCAGGAGCGCAATGCGCCGGTGCAGGTTGCTCTTCTCTGTGGCCAGACCCAGGATCACGCCGCCCATCACCAGGAAGACCACCGGGTTGGCGTAGGGCGCGGCGACATTGGCCATGCTGTCCATCCCGAACAGCGGGAAGAGGACCAGCGGCAGCAGCGAGGTCACCGGGATGGGGGCGGCTTCGGTCATCCACCAGATCGCCATCCAGAGCGCACAGCCCGCGACGGCGCGGCCTTCGAACGCCAGCGACTCCGGCAGGATGAAGAAAAGGGCCAGCCCGGCCAGCGGCCCGGCGAGCAGTGCTAGGAGCTTCCTGCCGGTGCGGGCCTCGGGGGCTGTGATCTGTTCAGCGTCGCCGCCGGGGCGCACTTCGGCCGCCTCGGGGCGGTTCTGGGTTTCCTGTGACATGGATCGTCCTTGGTTGTTGCGACGGGGACCACATAACCGTAGTCACGTGACTTGGCCAACAGAAGTACTTATTTGCGCCTCATTGATACGTCCGGAGTCCTAGTCCGCCCCCAGCCTTGTGTTGCCGCGGCGACGGAGTGGATATGGCTGAGGGCGCCAAAGTCAGACGAGGATTGAGATGCAGCAGGTATCAATGCAGGGAAACTAAGTATTTTACCTGCCTAATTCCCGGGCCTAAAGTGGGTCAGACGCCAGCGCCTAGGCTGCGACCGGAACGGACAGGAGACCGGCATGGAGACCCGCCAGCTGCGATACTTCGTGGCCGTAGCCGAGGAACGCCATTTCGGTCGTGCCGCGCTTCGCCTGCACATGGCCCAGCCGCCGCTCTCACACCAGATCAAACAGCTCGAGGAACAGCTCGGCACGCAACTGCTGGTCCGCACCACCCGCAAGGTGGAGTTGACGCCGGCGGGCGAGCTGCTGCTGGTCCGGGCCCGCGGGCTGCTGGCCGAGATCGACCAGCTGGGACAGGACGTGAAGCTGGTGGGCCAGGGGGCCAGCGGCGTGCTGCGGGTCGGTGTGGTTGGATCGGCCACTTACCGGTTGATGCCGCGCATTGTCGAGACGGCCGGAAGGCGGCTGCCGGGATTGAAGCTCCACGTGCTGGGTGAAATGCTCACTCCTGCATTGGAAGAGGCGCTGGAGGAAAATCGCATCGACGTCGCCGTGCTGCGTCCGCCGGTGCGGTCCGGAGAGCTTGAGCTGAGGTTCTTGGAGCAGGACGAACTAGTCGTTGCGCTTCCGGAAGACCATCCCTTGGCGTCATACGGTTCCCTGGAGCTGGCCGACCTCGC
Source organism: Actinomycetota bacterium (assembly GCA_051751385.1). Taxonomy (GTDB): domain Bacteria; phylum Actinomycetota; class Actinomycetes; order Actinomycetales; family Micrococcaceae; genus Crystallibacter. Next base: position 178,448 of record JBNJKW010000001.1, read on the forward strand.
CGGTGAGAAGTTCGTTTCCTATCCGCGGACCTCGGCGGTGTGCGGCATCTTCATGGACGCCTGCCGCCGGGTCGGCTTCCGGCCCCGGATTGTGCAGGAAGCCAGCGAGACATCCACTCTGCTGGCCTTCGTTGCCGCGGGCATGGGCTTGGCGCTCGTGCCGATGACGCGCCGGGTGTTTGCCCTGCAGGGCACTGTATTGCGCCCGCTGCGCGACGCCCCAGCGGTGGATTTGGCGCTGGCGTGGCGGCGCGGCAGCGATTCCCCGCTGATCAAGAACTTTGTAGACCTGTTCGAAACATCCACTGTCCCGGAAGGAACCACCCGTGAAGATTGAGCGGATTGAAGCCATTCCCTACGCCATCCCCTACACGCACCCGCTAAAGTTCGCCAGCGGCGAGGTCACGACCGCGGAGCACGTTCTCCTGCGCGTGCACACGGACACCGGGCTGGTGGGGGTGGCGGATGCGCCGCCGCGCCCGTATACCTACGGCGAGACCCAGGCCTCGATCGTGGCGATCGTGGAACAGGTCTTCGCCCCGCAGGTGACCGGCATGGACGTTCTGGACCGCGGCAAGATCCATGCAGTGCTGAACCGCACCATTCACAACCAGGTGGCCAAGGGTGCGCTGGACATCGCCCTCTGGGACCTGATGGGCAAGGCCATGGAGACCCCGGTGCACAAGCTGCTCGGCGGTTACACGGACCACATGCGCGTCAGCCACATGCTGGGCTTCCGTCCGGCCGAGGAGCTGCTGGACGAGGCCCTGCGGTTCGGCGAGGAGTACGGGATCACCACGTTCAAGCTGAAGGTGGGACGCCGGCCGCTCGGCCTGGACATCGAGGCGTGCCATGTGCTCCGGGAAGGGCTGGGCGAGGACGTCGACATCTATCTGGATGCCAACCGGGGCTGGACCGCGAATGAAGCCCTCGAAGTCCTGCGCCGCACCGAAGGCCTCGGCCTGAGCCTCTTGGAGGAGCCGTGCGACGCGAAGGAGGCCATGAGCCGACGCCGGCTGGTGGAGAAGTCTCCGATCCCGGTTGTGGGAGATGAATCCGTTCCCACCGCCGGGGATGTCTCCCGCGAACTGCTTTCCGGGGGCTGTAACGCCATCTGCATCAAGACCGCCCGCAGCGGGTTCACCGAGGCGCAGCAGATCCTGGGCCTGTGCACCGGGCTGGGCGTGGACGTGACCATGGGAAACCAGATTGACACCCAGATCGGTTCCTTGGCCACGGTCACTTTCGGTGCCGCCCACGAGGCCACCAGCCGGCGCGCCGGGGAGCTGTCCAACTTTCTGGACATGGCCGACGACCTACTGGCCGAGCCCATCCGGATTGAAAACGGAACTATTTCCGTCCGCGATGTGCCCGGCGTCGGCGCTGCCATCGACGAGGGCAAACTCGCCAAGTACCGCTTGTCCTGACCCCTTCACCGAACACCCAGGAGAATTCACAAATGCTGTTCCTCGCCCGAATGGAAGTCCAGTTCCCCGCACACCTGTCCGCGGAGGAGATCACCCGGCTTCAGGGACTGGAAAAAGAGTACTCGCAGGGTCTGCAGCGGGACGGCCGGTTCGCCGGCATCTGGCGCGTCGTGGGGGAGTACGCCAACTACTCGCTGTTCGACGTCGCCTCCAACGACGAGCTGCACGAAATTCTCAGCGGTTTCCCGATGTACCCCTACATGAAGATCAAGGTCACACCGCTGGCCAAGCACCCCAACTCCATCAGGTGACCGCCGAGGAATTCATATTGAACCGGTCCTAATGTCGGCCCAATAGGTATTTCCCTCGACGAGGCCCCGGGCCTAAATTGAGACCCACATCATCGTCGTCTTTCGCGCCGACACCTCCACCACCGCATTGCAAGGGAGCGCCATGTCCATCGAATCCAACGCCAGCGCCGCAGCCTCTGGGAGCGCCGCTACCGACCGTTTCCGCCAGTCGGGCAAGACCTCCGCGGTCCAGGCCAGCCAGGAACGGGTGAACCTGCTGGCCAGCAAACTGGTTAATGCCGTCAACGACATCGTGCTCGAAGAGCGCGTGACGTATGACGAGTACAACGCCTTCAAGGCGTGGCTGATCAAGGTGGGCGAGGACGGCGAATGGCCGCTGTTCCTGGACGTCTGGGTCGAGCACTCCGTGGAGGAAGTAGCCACCAGCCACCGCCATGGCAACAAGGGCTCCATTGAGGGTCCGTACTACATCCCCGATGCCCCGGAGCAGAAGTCGCCGGCGAAGATCAGCATGCGCCCGGATGAAAAGGGCACCCCGCTGCTCTTCCAGGGCCAGGTCCGCTCCACGGACGGCTCTCCGCTGCCGAACGCCAAGATCGAGCTGTGGCACGCCGACGAAGAAGGCTACTACTCCCAGTTCGCTCCGGGTATTCCGGAGTGGAACCTGCGCGGCACCTTCCTTGCCGATGCACAGGGCAACTTCCAGATCGGCACCATGCAGCCGGCACCGTACCAGATCCCCACCGACGGCGCCTGCGGCCAGCTGATCGCCGCCGCCGGCTGGCATGCCTGGCGCCCGGCCCACCTGCACCTGAAGGTCTCCGCGCCCGGCCACGAACTGCTGACCGCCCAGCTGTACTTCCCGGGCGACCCGCACAACGAGGACGATATTGCCACCGCGGTTAAGCCGGAACTGATGCTTGACATCAAGCCGGCCGAATCCGGCACCGGTGTCCAGACCAACTACGACTTCGTCCTGGACCCCGCGTCCTAGCCGGCCGTCCCGACGCCACAAGTACCCATGTCGCCGCACTCTGCCCTGCCCGCCATTGATGCCCGGGGGCTGATGGAAGCCTTCGCCGGCTGGGGCAGTGCGGTTACAGTCGTGACGGGGAACGGCATAGACGGTGTGCCCTGCGGCGTCGTGGCCAGTGCTGCCGGCCCGGTGTCGCAGGATCCGCCGCTGATCCACGTCACTTTGTGGCGCAGCCCCCCGGCACGGCGCGTGCTGGGCAATTCCACGTTCGCAGTCAACGTGCTCTCGCAAGACCAGGCGAACAGTGCGCGCCGCATTGCCCGAGGCTCGGCTTCCGGCCTGGCATGGCGGAACGACGGCGGTGTCCCCGTCCTGAGCGGCAATGCCGCCACGATCCTGTGCGCACCGTGGAACGTGTATGACGGCGGCGACCACGTCCTCCTCGTGGGTGAAGTTATCAAATACAACCTTGGTGCTGCCCGGCCGCTAGTGCTGGGGGAGGGCCTGCAGCCCGGCGCGGACGAAGACGGCGAGCATCCGGAGCCGGGGCTGTGGTCGTGGGGCCAGTCCGGGTTGTGATTCTCCTGCTGCCCGGATGTGAAGGCGTCCGGAGGTTTAACAACGGTGGGCCGGCTCCAAGAGCCGGCCCACCGCCGTCGTTATTGGGCGAAGAGGACTAGAACTGCGTGCCGGTGGGGCCGCTGTCCTTCACTTCACCGCGCCAGCCGCCCGTTTCGGTGCCGCGGCTTTCAATGAACTCCTTGAACCTCTTCATATCCGACTTCACTTGCTTGTCGTCGAGGTTCAGGGCCGCCCCGGCCTTCTCGATCAAGGTTTCCGGGTCCCACTCGAAGCGAACGGAAACCCTCGTGCTGTCGGCTCCGAGCTGGTTGAACGTGACAACCCCGGCATGCGACGTGCCGTCGGTGCTGCGCCAGGCGATGCGCTGATCCGGCTGCTGCTCGACGATCTCGGTATCGAACTCGCGCTCCACGCCGCCGACCTTGGTCTTCCAGTGGTTGGTGGTATCGGTCAGCTGGGTCACCGACTCCACGCCGGACATGAAGTTCGGAAAGGACTCAAACTGCGTCCACTGGTCGTACGCGGCACGAACCGGAACGGCTACATCAATGGTTTCTTCCACGGTCTGCATTTATTGCCTCCTTTGGAATCGGGCCGGCCCCGCCACTGCGGGTTAGTGACGGCCTCAGGGCCCACGGTACACAAAAGACAGCTTGCTGACTAATTCCGGCGGTGCGTAGGGTGGCCGGTGGGGGCTTCATCAGAATCGATCGAAGGAGTGGAGCATGCGCGCTGTAGTGTTCGAGGAATTCAAGACCTTCCCCACGATCAAGGACGTGGACCGGCCGAAACCGCGGGCCGGTGAGGTGCTGCTGAAAGTGGCCGGTGCCGGCGCCTGCCATTCCGATGTGGCGATCTACAACGACTTCGAAGCCGGCGGACCGGGCGCGGTGCCGCCGCCGTTCACGCTGGGGCACGAGAATTCCGGCTGGGTGGAGGAGCTCGGTGAAGGCGTAGAGGGGTTCAACGTAGGCGACGCATACCTGGTCTACGGGCCGATCGGCTGCGGGCACTGCAAGGCCTGTTCGCGCGGCCAGGACACCTACTGCGAGAACGCTGCCAAGATGCCGTACCTCGGCGTCGGTCTGGGGCGCGACGGCGGGATGGCCGAGTATGTTTCGGTACCGGCCCGGAACCTGGTGCCGCTGGGCGATGCCGACCCGGTAGCCGCGGCGCCGCTGGCCGACGCCGCGCTCACCCCGTACCACGCGATCAAACAAGCGTTGCCGCACTTGGCCGGCGGCGGCAAGTATGCGCTGGTGATCGGGCTCGGCGGCCTGGGGCAGACCGCCGTGCAGATACTGAAGGCACTGACCGGCGCCACGGTGATTGCCACGGACATGAAGGAAGACGCAATGCGCAAGGCCGCAGAAGCCGGCGCGGTGACCGTGCCCGGCGGCGAGGGGCAGGCGGAGAGGATCCGGGAAATCACCGGCGGCCGCGGCGTTGATGCCGCCTTCGACTTTGTGGGCGTAGGCCCCACCGTCAAGACAGCCGCCGCCTCGATGGCCCGGCTATCCCGGCTGACCGTCGTGGGGATCGCCGGCGGCACCCTCGAATGGAGCTTCTTCACCAACCCGTACGAGTCCGTCGTGACCAACACCTACTGGGGCACCATCGAGGACCTGCACGAAGTGGTGGACATGTACAAGGCGGGCCAGATCGTGCCGGAGGTCCATCGATTCAGCATGGACGAGGCGCTGGACGCCTACCGCAAGCTGCAGGCCGGCGAGATCTCCGGCCGGGCCGTGGTGGTTCCGCACGGCAGCTAGCCAAAGTCATGGCCCGACGGCGGTGGGTCGGCTGGGAAGCCGGCCCACCTTCTTCGGCGGGCTCGACTACCGGGTAAACACGGCGCCGTCGGGCACCGCCATGTGTCCCTGCCCTCATCGCCAGCACATTCATTCACTGGCGGCGGCAGCCCGGAGAACATTTGACCAAGCCCATAAACGGTCAGAAAAAGCGCGATAATCACTGCTTACGCCGCCGGTTCGGACCGGCGAATCCATCCCTCGTTTATGAGCATGGAATGAACATATGATACGAGGGCTCAGCATGGTCGCGATAGGGGATTTTGGCGACCCTACGTTGGTGCTCGAAGGGCCACCACCGCCGCCCAATACACGGACGAATCTGGGCATGAATTCGTCAGCCATGGCCCGCAAAGGACAGCTAATGCCCAGCGGAATGATCCAGGGTCATATCTGGTTCAAGCGCGGGTGTTTGGGACCAGGAGTGGGTCGATTATGGCCAGCAAATGACCAGCCGGACCCATATCGGTCCAGATTGACGGGCCATTTGTGTGGGGGGAATTTTGAAAAGAAAAAGATGCCATAGAATAAAACAAATCAGTCACGGAAATTTCACGAAAGAGGAATGCCTTTATGAGCGATTCCATGCCCACCACCTTCACGCCGGCTCCCCCATCGTCGGTGGAAGACCGGTACCCGGGCTCGTACCCAAACCAGTACCAGCCCGAGCCGAAGTACAACCTGTTCTCGCTCATCTCGTTCATCAGCGCGTTCTTCCTGTCGGTGCCGGCGGTCGTCATGGGCCACATGGCCCTGTCGGAGATCAAGAAGACCGGCGAAAGGGGCAGGGGGCTCGCATTGGCGGGGCTGATCCTCGGCTATCTGGGTACGCTGGCGGGCTTGGCTCTTACGGTGTTGTTGATTGTGGTGGCGCTGGCGTCGCCCACTTCTTCGGAGTTTGGTGTCTTGAACAGCAAAGCGCCTAGCGGCACCCCCCAGACGGCACCGGCACCGACCGAGGCCAAGGACCTGCCTAGCCCGACGGCGGAGGGCACCGTTTCGGCGCACTTCTGCGACGTCATGGCCGGCATGAATGCGTCGGAGCAGGCGCCCGAGGACATGCTGAACTCATACAAGCGCCTGGGAGAAGTCGACAGCCCGAACCAGCAGGTCTACGCCGAGTTCTACACCTTTGTGGCCAATTCACAGGACGCCACACCTGATCCGGCCGAGCTCCAGACGATCTTGGATAAGGTTCAGGTCGCTTCTGTCTCAGATTCCCATGCGTGTGCGGCGCTCAACGGCAAGTAGGCACAGCACGTCACCCTAGCCACCAGCAGGTGATTGCCACAACGAAAGAAACACCCCGTGGGCCAAGGAGCGGACGGGGTGTTTTGGTTGGTGAAGTGTAATGGCCGAGGTCGGTTTAGGCATCAATTTCACAGCGGCAGGGGGGCGGAATCGTCGACCACACCAGAGACGCCGACGGCATCGTGGGCGCCCGGCTCCTGGATCTGGTCGAGGGCCGCTCGGGCAAGGCCTAGCCCCGGCGCGGGACGGCCCCGTGGCGGAATCACCGGAGCGCCGGCGGTGTTGAGCCGGATGTGAAGCGTCTAGGTTTTCTCTCGTTCGGCCACTGGAGCCCGGCCATCGGCTCGCCCGTCCCCACCGCAGCGGAGGGCCTGCTGCAAAGCATCGACCTGGCCGTGGCCGCGGAAGAGGCCGGCGTGGACGGCGCCTATTTCCGCGTGCACCACTTTGCTCGCCAGCAGTCCTCACCCTTTCCGCTGCTGGCGGCCATCGCCGCGCGCACCAGCCGGATCGAGATCGGCACCGGCGTGATCGATATGCGTTACGAAAACCCGCTGTACATGGCCGAAGAGGCCGCGGCGACGGACCTGATCAGCGGCGGGCGCCTGCAGCTGGGTATCAGCCGGGGGTCGCCCGAGCCGGCGCTGAACGGGGCCGCAGCCTTCGGGTACCGGCCGGCCGAGGGCGAGACGGACGCGGACATGGCCCGCCGCCACACCACCGTGTTCCGCCGCGCCATCACCGGCGCGGGAATGGTTCCGGCGGACCCAAATCACATGCAGGGCGGACATGCCGGGATGCTCCCGGTGGAGCCGGTCTCTCCGGGCCTGCCCGAGAGGATTTGGTGGGGTGCCGGGTCCCGGGCCACCGCGGTCTGGTCCGCCGAGCAGGGGATGAACCTGATGAGCTCCACCCTGCTGATCGAAGACACCGGCGTGCCGTTCGACCAGCTCCAGGCCGAACAGATCCACCTGTTCCACGAAGCCTGGCAGAAGGCCGGCCATGCCCACACTCCGCGGGTGTCCGTCAGCCGCAGCGTGATGCCCGTTGTCGACGACGAGGACCGCCGTTACTTCGGGCTGCGCGGCCAGGCTGACCAGCATGACCAGGTCGGCATGCTGGACGGCACGCGCTCCCGGTTCGGCAAGAGCTACATCGGCGAGCCAGACAAGATCGCCGCGGCCCTGGCCGCGGACCGGGCCGTGCAAGCCGCGGATACGGTGCTGCTGACCGTGCCGAACTACCTGGGCGTGGACTACAACGCCAAGCTGCTGGGCAACATTGTGCAGCACGTGGCACCGGCCGCCGGCTGGCGCTGATTCCCTGATCCACCCGGCCGTGACCCCGCAGAATCGACTCAGCACATCTGGCCCGTTCGCCGCGCATGTAAGGGCCGGATCTGCGTAGCCGATTTTTGCAGCCGGCGGATGAGCTCAGAGCAGCACGTCGTTCAGGTCATAGGAGACCGGCTCGTCCAGCTGCTCGTAGGTGCACGATTCCGGGTCGCGGTCCGGCCGCCAGCGGACAAACTGCGCGGTGTGCCGGAAACGCTCGCCCTCCATATGGTCGTACTTGACCTCCAACACCCGCTCCGGCCGCAGCGGCACGAACGACAGGTCCTTGCCCCCGCTCCACCGGCTGCCCTCGGACGTGAGCGGCGTGCGCCTTCCGGCGTCGTGCTGCTCCCGGTTCCAGGGATGGTCGCCCGAATCGGCAATCAGCGGCTGCAGCTCCTCGAACAGCTCCTCGCGCCGCTTCATGCTGAACGCCCCGGCCACGCCCACATGAACCAGTGTTCCGCCGTCGTTGTAGATACCCAGCAGCAGCGAGCCCACCCGGCCGGGGCCGCTCTTGTGCACCCGGTAGCCGGCGAGCACACAATCGGCGGTGCGCTCGTGCTTGATCTTGAACATGGTCCGTTTGTCCGGCTGGTAGGTCCCGTCCAGCGGCTTGGCTACCACGCCGTCCAGCCCGGCGCCCTCGAATTCGTGGAACCACTTCTCGGCCACCGCCGGATCATCGGTGGTCCGGGTCATATGGATGGGATTAACGACGGCGGAGAGCGCCTTCTCCAGCGCGGCCCGCCGTTCCTCGAACGGGCGGGAGGTCAGGTCTTCGTCGCCGAGGGCCAGCAGGTCGAACGCCACGAACCGGGCCGGTGTCTGCACCGAGAGCAGCTTGACCCGGCTGGCTGCAGGGTGGATGCGCTGCTGCAGCATCTCGAAGTCCAACCGGTCGCCGCCCTCGCCCACCAGGATGATCTCCCCGTCCACCACGCAGCGCTCCGGCAGCTGCTCGCGGAAAGCCTCCACCAGCTCGGGGAAATAGCGGGTCATCGGCTTCTCGTTCCGGCTGCCGATTTCCACGGCGTCGCCGTCGCGGAAGATGATCGAACGGAAACCGTCCCACTTCGGCTCGTATTTCATTCCGCTGGCGGGGATCTTGGCCACACTCTTGGCCAGCATGGGCGGTACGGGCGGCATCAGCGGCAGGTCCATGCGCCCATTCTGGGCGCTGGCCCAGCCAGTGTCCATGCCCTCGCGGGCTAGATGGCGATCAGTCGCGGGTTGGGAATCCCGGCGGGCACTGGAAAATATGGCTGCGGCAACCGCTTGCCGGCTTCAGGACCGGCGGTAGATGTCCGCCACTGGACAGTGAAACGGGTCAGAAGCGGCTATTCCAACAGCTCCCAGATAGCGGACTATGGCCGCATATGATGCCAGCAAGCTGGTCTCCGTGTACGGAATGGAATGTTCGCGGCAGTATTGGCGAACCATTGGTGCCGCCTTGCTCAAGCAAGGACGGGGCATGTCGGGGAACAGGTGGTGCTCGGTCTGGCGGTTCAGGCCGCCCATCAGCAGATCCATGATCCAGCCGCCGCGGATATTGCGGGAGGCTGTCACCTGGCGGGTGACGAAGTCAGGCCGGCTGGACTTGGAATAGATCGGCATGCCCTTGTGGTTCGGCGCAAACGACGCGCCCATGTAGAAGCCGAAAACCGCCATCTGAACGCCAATGAACGCGAGCGCCTGCCCTAACGGGAGCAACCAGAAGACAACCGCCAGCAGCACCGCGGCGCGGGCAGTGAGGATGCTCAGCTCCAACCAGCGGTGCTCCACCTTGTCCTGCCGGATCAGGTACTTGAAGGAATCCACATAGAGGGCGAAGCCCAGGAACGGCAGCAGCGGGAACAACAGATAGCCCTGGAGCCGCGTGACGCGGGCCATGGCCCCGCGGCGCCCCGCCGCAGCATCCGGATGGAACGCGATGGACCCGGTCTTGATGTCCGGGTCTTTGTCCACTGTGTTTGGAAATCCATGGTGTCTGGTGTGCTTGCGCATCCACATGGCGTAGCTGATGCCCACGAGGCTGGTGCCGATCAGCCGGGCCGCCCAATCATTGACCCGCTTGGACTTGAACACCTGATGATGCGCCGCCTCGTGGGAAAGGAACGCGAACTGGGTGAACAGAGCCCCTATCGCAGACGCAATCAGCAGTTGGTACCAGCTGTTGCCGAGCAGGGAGAATCCAGTCCAGGCCGCGGCAAGCAGGGCCAGCAGGACCGTGAAAAGGGTGATGTAGTACCAGCGGCGGCGTTTCTGCAGTCCCGATTGTCTGATCTTTTCCGCTAAAGCCAGATAGCCGGCGGCAATGTTGTTCGGGGCCTTAGGGGCCGGAGCTGTGGTGGCCGGTGCCGGAAAAATGGGCGCAACCGGCTCGGGCTGGGGGTCCATTGAAATACCTCGAAACCAACCGGTGGCGGTACAGCAGAAATAATGCACGAGCACCGGTCTCTGGCTGGAATCTACTCCTGTTGGAACTGTCTGTCACCAGATACGGAGATAGTGACTGCGACGATGGTGCCGGCAAGGAAATGCTCCCCAGAGGAAGCTCCTGCCTGCGCGGATCCCCCGAGAAGCGTTGTTAGAAACGAAAGATGAGCAGGCGCTCCGCTCAGCGGCGGGCCCGCGGGCGCGGTGCGCTGGGCAGGTATTCCATCGAATCGAGGGAGGAGCTAACCAGCGTCCGGTAGCGGCCGCCGGGAGGCGCAGCGGGATCATTCGGGGGAGCGTACGCTGCGTGGAGGTCCTTGCGGATGGCCTGTGCCGCGGCTTGGAGCAGCCGCACGAGCCCGGTGACGGGCGCGTCGTCGTTCGGCACCACCACACTGACTGCGGCGACCACCACTTCATTGACCCCGCGGATGGGAACAGCTATTCCGCGCGCTTCTGAATGGATGAAGCCCCTTCCGCAGGCGTAGCCGTCGTGACGGATCTGCTGTAGCAAGCCGCGCAGGTTTTCCGGTGCCTGGACAGTTTGCTCGGTGTACCGGAACAAGTCGCCGGCCAAGACTTCGTCTTGGAAACCGGTGTCGGCGTGGGCCAGCAGCACCAGGCCGCTGCTGGAGGCATGCAACGGCAGTCGGCCGCCCACCAAGGTTACGTTCACTACAGCGTCGCGCGCGGACAAGCGTTCCAGGAAAAGCACCTCGTACCCTTCCAAAATCCCGAGCTGAGTATGCTGGCGCACCCGCGACTGGACCTCCTGCAGGTACGGTTTGGCAATCTCACGCAGCCCCAGCGCGCCCGGTGTCCGGCAGGCTATTTCCCACAGCCGCACACCCAAGCGGTAGGTCTTGTCCGGCTGGCGTTCCAACAGACCGAACTGTTCCATCTCGGCGACCAGTCGGTGGGTGGTCGCCAAGGCCAGCCCGCTCCGGGCAGACAACTGCGAAACGGTGAGGAACACGGCGTCGACGTCGAACGAGGCAAGGATCTGCATGATCCGACTCAAAGCAGAGCGTCCGGCTGACGACTTCGCCACTACTTTTTCCTTTCATCGGAAAGCACCCTGTAGATCAATTGTGGCACGGCTCATAGTTCTGAGTGCCGGCAGAGGGGCCGGGAAGGACTGATGCGGGGCGACCACGCCCGGCGCGGGAAGGATGAAGATGCTTCGACGGAGAAACATCACCACAGCTGCAACCTTCGCAGTATTGACGACGGCGGTGCTCGCCTTGAGTGCATGCGGCGGCGGGGCGACGGCAGGTTCGGAGGCCAGCGCCGGAGAGGGCGGCCCGGTCCAGGTGGGCTACTTCCCGCTGGTTCACACCTCCACCGCAGTCAACGCAGATGAGGCCGGGATCTTCACGGAGAACGGGCTGGACGCTGAGCTTGTGGCCACCCAGGGCGGTGCCGCCGCCATCCCGGCGCTGATCTCCGGCAGCGTTGACTTCACCTACAGCAACTACACCTCGGCGTTGCTGGCCGTGGAGAAGGGCTTGCCCATCCGCTTGGTCTCCGGCAATGACGTAGGCAGCGCCGATCACGGCATTTTCGCCAGCGCCGAGTCCGGTATTGAGAAGGTCGCCGATCTGAAAGGCAAGACGTTCGCAGTAAACAACCTGCAGAACATCGGAACCGTGGCGATCAAGGCACTGATGGAAGATGCTGGCCTGGCTGCCGACGACGTGAAGTTGGTGGAGATGCCCTACCCGGACATGCAGGCAGCCCTCGAACGCGGAGCGGTGGACGCTATCTGGCAGGTGGAACCCTTCCAGTCCAGCGCCAAGGCAGCGGGACTGGTCAAGATCGGCGACTTGTTCAGCGGACCGGTGGCAGACATGCCGGTGGCCGGCTGGGTCACCACGGAGGCCTTCGCCAAAGAGAACCCGGAGGCGGTCGAGGCCTTCAAGAAGTCCATCGCGGCATCCGCGCAGGAGCTGCAGGACAACCGGGAGCGCCTGGTCGAGCTGGTGCCGAGCTTCACCAAGGTGACAGCGGACGTGGTCGAGGCCGCGGAAATGCCCCGGTTCCAAGGCGAATTGGATGTGGAGCAATTGCAAAAAACCGCCGACCTGATGCTCAAGTACAAGATCACCGGCAGCGAGCTGGACGTCCAGTCGCTGGTCGCCGAGTAGGAGAATCCCATGACCACCGAAACCCTCGCCGAGAACGCGCCGGTGCTGGACCTTGATCCGTTCAGCGACGACTTCCTCACCGATCCGTACGATGCGCATGAGCAGATGCGCGACGCCGGCCCTGTCTTCTGGCTGGAGCGTTACGGGGTTTACGGCGTGGCCCGCCACGATGAAGTCTCCCGGGTGCTGACCGATCACGAAACCTTCGTCTCCTCGCGCGGCGTAGGCATTTCCGACTTCGCGAAGGAGAAGCCGTGGCGGCCGCCGAGCCTATTGCTGGAGGCAGACCCGCCGCAGCACACGAAGGCGCGGCAGGTGGTCACCAGGATCCTGACGGTGAAGCTGCTGCGCTCGTTGAAGGACGGTTTCCAAGCGCACGCGGATGAATTGGTGGCCCGGGTCGCCGCACAAGGCGGCGTCGTCGACGGTGTCCACGACCTTGCCGAGCCCTATCCGCTCGCCGTGTTCCCGGACTTCATCGGACTGTCCAAGGACGGCCGCGAGAACCTGCTGCCCTACGGCTCGATGGTCTTCAACACCTTCGGCCCGCGCAACGGCCACTTCGAACGCGCTCTAGAACGTGGAGCCGCAGCGCAAGGCTGGATCATGGAACAGTGCCGGCCCGGTTCCCCGGAACCGGACGGGCTCGGCGCCCAGATCCACGCCGCTGCGGCCGCGGCCGGGTTTACCGAGGAGGACCAAGCCAAGCTGCTCCGCTCCTTCCTCTCCGCGGGAGTGGACACCACAGTGCACGGCATCGGCAACGCTTTGCAGTGCCTGGCGGAGAACCCGGAGCAGTTCGCGGCCTTACGGGACGACCCCTCCCTGGCACGGGCTGCCTTCGAAGAAACCGTGCGCTACTCCTCGCCCGTGCAGACCTTCTTCCGGACCACCAACAAGGACACGGAAGTCTCCGGCGTCGCGCTGCCGGAAGGCTCTAAGGTCCTGATGTTCCTGGCCGCTGCTAACCGCGATCCGCGCCAGTGGGAGAACCCGGCCGCTTTCGATATCCGGCGAAAGGCAGCGGGGCACGTAGGCTTCGGCTTCGGCATCCACGCCTGCCTGGGCCAGATGCTGGCCCGGCTGGAAGGTGAGTGTTTCCTGACGGCCCTGGCCCGGCACGTGTCCCGGCTCGAACTGGCAGGGGAGCCCCAACAGCAACTGAACAACACCCTGCGCGGCCTAGACAGCCTCCCGCTGCGCCTGATTGCCGCCTGAGCACTGGAGGATTGAACCATGCCCAAAGTTACCTTCATCCAGCCTGACGGCATGCAAAGCGTGCTGGACGCCGCAACCGGAACCAGCGTGATGCGCATGGCCGTTTCTAACGGGCTCCCCGGAATCGTTGCCGAGTGCGGCGGATCGGCAATGTGTGCCACGTGCCACGTCTACGTTGAAGACGGGTACCTTGACGGACTTCCGGAGATCAGCGATGTGGAGGACGAGATGCTGGACTGCACCGCCTCCGAACGCTGCGCCAACAGCCGGCTTTCCTGCCAGCTGCCAGTGGTGTCCGACCTCGCGGTCCGGCTACCGGACGCGCAGGTCTGACCATGACGATGAACGCCGGCACGCTAATCATCGGGGCGTGCCATACCGGAGTGCAGCTGGCAGCCAGCCTGCGCGAGTTGGGCGTCACCTCGCCCATCAGCTTGGTGGGGGAGGAGCCACATGTCCCGTACCAGCGCCCGCCGCTGTCCAAAGAACTGCACCACGGATCCGTTGACGTCTCAGCGCTGTCCGTCCGCACCGCTGACTGGTACCAGCGCCAGAACATCTCACTGATCACCGGCGAGCGGATTGTCCACATCGAACGGAACAACGACGGCGGTGTCGCCACCTCCGCGGACGGGCGCACCTTCCGCTTCTCCCGGCTCGCCTTGGCCACCGGGGCTGCGCTGCGGCGGCTCCCGCTGGAGGGCGTGGACCTGGGTGGCGTGCACTATCTACGCGATGTCTCTGACGCCCGGGGGCTGGCGGCGGACCTGGCGACCGCCCGGGATGTGGTGGTGATCGGCGGTGGCTTCATCGGCTTGGAAGTAGCTGCCGGTGCCCGGGCCGCCGGAAAACGCGTCACGGTCCTGGAGGCTGCACCGCGGTTAGTGGGCCGCGCGGTTGCGGAGGAGACTAGCGAGTACTTCCGTGCTGCGCACCAGCGCCGCGGTACCAACGTGGTGCTGGATGCGCGGATCAGCCGGTTGGCCGACGCCGGCGGCAGGGTGGCCGGCGTCGAACTGGCCGATGGCACCCAGGTGAGCGCCGACGTCGTGCTTATTGGCGTTGGCGTGGTGCCGCGCACGGAACTGGCCGAGCAGCTGGGACTGGCCGTGGAGAACGGGATCGAGGTGGATGAGCACGGATTGTGCTCGGACGGAATGACCGTGGCGGCCGGCGACTGCGCCAGCCTGCCCAACCCGTATGCCCGGGGCAACGGCGGCCGGGTGCGGATGGAATCCGTTCCGCACGCCATGGAACACGCGAAAGCCGCTGCGGCTACACTCCTGGGCCGCCGCGAGCCGTACCGGATGCTGCCGTGGTTCTGGTCGGACCAAGCGGACATCAAGCTGCAGATCGCAGGCCTCTCCGCCGGTTTCGATGAGACGGTGCTGCGCGGTGACCCTGAGGCTGACAAGTTCTCGCTGCTGTACTACCGGGAGGGCAGAATCATCGCCGCCGATTGCGTTAACTCCGCAGCCGACTTCATGGCAGTGCGGAATGCCTTGGCCCATGGGCAGGATATTCCCGCAGCGGCGGCCGCGGATCCGGGTGCACGGTTGAAGCAGTTGGTCGTGGAGCCTGCCTTCGCTTGAGCGCTCCGGTTCCGGCCCTCCCCGGGATACCCGGCCACCCGCCTCAAACGACTATTGAGCAGGCGCCCGTCCCACGCGTGGAAAGGGCGCCTGCTCAATAGTGGATGTGTACGTGCCGGTGTTAGTCGCCGATGTAGAAGAGGCGCTTGTTGACGAATTCGTCCATGCCCAGTGGGCCGAGTTCGCGGCCGAAGCCGGAGCGCTTCACCCCGCCGAACGGCAGGTCCGCGGCCTCGCCCACGCCGTTGACGTTGGCCATGCCGACTTCCAGGCGCTGGGCGATCTTGCGGGCGCGTTCCTCGTCAGTGGAGAACACAGCGCCGCCGAGGCCGTAGTCGGTGTCGTTGGCCAGTTTCAGGGCCTCTTCGTCGCTGGAGACCTTGTACACCACGGCCACCGGGCCGAAGAGCTCTTCGCGGTAGGCACGCATCTCCGGCGTCACGCCGGTGAGTACGGCCGGGGCCAGATAGGCGGCGGGCCCGTCGTGTAGGGTGCCACCGGCGTGCAGCGTGGCGCCCTTGTTCACCGCGTCCATGAGCTGCTCGTGCAGTCCTTCGGCGGCCCCCCGGGAGGACAGCGGGGCGAAGGTGCCCTCGAGTTCCTCGGCCGGGTTGCCAGGCTTGAGGTCCTTGGCCAGGTTGGTCAGCTCGGCCACGAAATCGTCGTAGATGTCCTCCATGACGATCATGCGCTTGTTGGAGTTGCAGGCCTGGCCAGTGTTCTCGATGCGGGTGGCCCAAGCCGCGGCAGCCGCGGCCTTCACGTCGTCGGTATCCAGCACCACGTAGGGATCGGAGCCGCCCAGCTCCAGGACGGCCTTCTTCAGGTTCTTGCCGGCCAGCTCACCGATAACCGCGCCGGCCCGCTCGGAGCCGGTCAGCGAGACGCCCTGGATGCGCGGGTCGGCGATGATGTCCGCAATCTGTTCGTGGCTGGCGAAGACGTTGATGTACACGCCCTCGGGGACACCGGCGTCATCCATGATCTGCTGGATGGCCAGCGCCGAGCGCGGGCAGGTTTCGGCGTGCTTGAGGATGATGGTGTTGCCCAGCACCAGGTTCGGCGCGGCGAAGCGGGCCACCTGGTAGTAGGGGTAGTTCCACGGCATGATGCCCAGCAGCGGTCCGACCGGCAGCTTCTGGATCATGGCGCGGCCGCCGCCAATGGCCTTGATCTCCTGCTCAGCGGCCAGCGCGGGCCCCTCGGTGGCGAAGTAGCTGAAGATGTCCGTGCAGAACTCGGCCTCACCCTTGGATTCGGAGAGCGGTTTGCCCATCTCCTCGGTGATGATCGCGGCGAGCTCGTCGGCGCGTTCGGTGAACAGCTCAGCCAGGCGGGCCACCACCTTGGCGCGGTCCGCAATCGGCACCTCCCGCCAGGAAGTGTAGGCGGCCTGGGATTTGGCGATGGCGTCCTGGACCTCGGCGTCCGTGGCGGTGGGGAACTCCGCGACCACCTCACCGGTGGACGGGTTTTGTACCCGGTAGCCCGGCTGGGTGGACGAAGCGGCGGGGGAAGTGGTGGTCACAGCCCTGGTCTCCTTCAGATAATGACGAATCAGAGGGACGGCGGCGTGGCCGTCTCCGACTCCCATCTTGTACCGTCCGGCCGGTTCTGTGAAGTGGATTACGCTCACGGCATCAGCGCGGCCGGTTGGGGCTTCTTAGCGTTCGCCGAGCAGCCTCTCCATGTCCCGCCGGTCCTTCTTGGTGGGCCGGCCGGTGCCTCGGTCGCGCTGCGGGATGCCCAGGGCCGGAGCCACCGGACGCGGCGGTGTGTGGTCGGTAAAGCAATGCGAGGCTGCCTCGGCCCCCACCCGCTTGGCAATCAGCCGGCGCACCTCCAGGATCCGCTCGTAACCGGGCTGCCGCACCCGCAGGGTGTCGCCTGGCACCACCGACTGGGAGGCCTTGACCGGATTGCCGTTCAAGCGCACGTGTCCGGCGCGGCAAGCGGCGGTGGCCGCGGAGCGGGTCTTGTAGGCGCGGATGGCCCACAGCCACGCATCAACGCGCACCGAACTGGGGGTATTGGCTGAAGTGTTCATGCCCTTCCGAGTCTAGCGCCGACACTCTGCCAGTCCCTGGGCAGACAGCGTCCGTGCTTCCGCCGCCAAAAGTGATTTTTCCTTTCACCGGCGGTTCACAACCAGTTGGCCAGCAGGTTCGCAACCGCTGTGAAGCTCGATCGAAGGGGGAACCGCACGAACACCACTCTACGAAGGGCGTCATTCCCATGGCATCTCGCTTGATCAGAACGTTGACTTGCTCCGTCGCGGCCGTTGCCGTCGGCGCCACCCTCACCGCCATTCCGGCCAGCGCACAAAACAGCGCGAAGGCCAGCGCGCAGGCCAGCGCGCAGAACCAGTCCGGGCAGGAAGAAGCCCCGCTGCTGATCGGCCACCGCGGTGCCGCCGGCACGGCGCCGGAGAACACGGTAGCCGCGTTCAAGGACGGCCGCGCCTCCGGTGCCGACTTCTTCGAAATCGACGTCCAGCTCAGCGCCGATGGTGTGCCGTTCCTGTTCCACGACGACACTCCCGCCCGGACCACCAACGTGGAAGAGGTCTTCCCGGAGCGCGCGGGAGACCCCATCACGTCCTTCACCTGGGATGAACTCCAGCAGCTCGACGCCGGATCCTACTTCGGTGCCGAGTTCGCCGGCGAACGCATCCCGCATCTGGACGACGCCGCGAAGGTCGCCACCCTCAATACCGGGGTGTACATCGAGATCAAGTCGCCGAAGAACTCCCCGGGCATCGAGCAGCTCGTCGCCGACGAGCTGCGGACCGACGCCAAGTGGAAGAAGCTCGTCGCAGCGGACAAGATCCAGGTCCTCAGCTTCGATGAAGCCTCCAACCGCACGTTCGCACGGATCGCCCCGGAGATCATGCTGCAGCAGCTCTCCAGCACCGTGCCGGGTCCGGCCGTCCTGGAATCCTGGGCAGGCTTCGCCGATTCGGTGGGCACCAACTACCGCACCCTGACGGCGCAGAACGTGGCCGACGCCAAGGCCGCCGGCCTGGTCATCGGCGTCTACACCGCCAACTCGCCCGAGGCCGTCCAGCAGTCCATCGACCTGGGCGTCGACGCCGTCACCGGCGACTTCCCGATCCAGACCGCCCGCTACCTGGACGGGCGGAAGCCCTTCCCCGCCGGCGCTGGCGTGGAGATCGCCGGCGCGGTCAATGACCCGGCCGGCAACGACGTGCAGCCGGAGACCGGCGAGCATGTGGTGCTGCGCAACGTCACCGGGCACAACCTGGACGTCAGCGGCTACATCATCCGCGACGCCGCCAACAACGTGCTGGAAATCGGCGACGACTACGTCCTCGCCCCAGGCGCCGAGCTGCGCGTCTACACCGGCCCCGGCACCAACAGCGCGGACGCCTACTACAACGGCGGAACCGCATCCGTGCTGAACAACGGCGGCGACTCGGTGGCCCTGTGGAGCCCGCGGGGGCAGCTGCAGGACGTCTTCGCCAACTAACGAACAACATCCTTCTTTACTAACGACGTCGGTGCTTGGGCGGGCTTCCCACCTGCCCAAGTGCCGACGTCGTTTGGGCCGGTGAGCCATCGTGTCCGCTTCTGCTGCCCCTGCGGCCTCTCCTGCCGTCCGCTGCGGTCGGCCGAAGTCCCGTCTGATCCGCCGACTTTCGCAGCAAACATCAAACGTCTAATGTTTAAGGATGACATTGGACCGAACCGACGTCTCCGACAGTGTGCCGGACGCCGACCAAGACCGCGCGGCCGCGGAGTTTGCCGACGCTCTGGCACCTGCGCTGGACGTGCCGGAGCCGGCCCAGGCCCAGAATCCAAGCCCGGAGCCGGTTTCTGCTGCCCACCGACGCTGGCTGACCGCGGCGGCGGTGGCCGCCGTCGTCCTTATCGGGCTCAACCTGCGCGCGGGCATTGCCAGCGCGGCGGCGCTGTTCCACGATCTGCAGCTGTTGTTGGGCTACGGGCCGCTGGTCGCTGCGCTGCTGCCGACGGTTCCAGTGCTGTGCTTCGCGCTGGCCGGAGCGGCGACGGCCTGGCTGAGCAGCCGGATGGGGCTGGAACGGGCCATCGCGCTGGCACTGGCGCTGCTGGCCGCGGGCCTGGGGTTGCGCGGCATCGAGTCCGTCGGCTTCCTGCTGGCGGGCACGGTGGTGTCCATGTCCGGGCTGGCGGTCTGCAACGTGGCGATGCCGACGTTCATCCGCAAGTACTTCGCGCACCGGCCGTCAACGATGACCGGTACCTACACCATTTCCATGTCCGTCGGAGCGACCGCGGCCGCAGCGGTCAGCGTGCCGCTGGCCATGCAGCTGGATTCGCCGCTGCTCGGTCTGGCCGCCTGGGCGCTGCTGGCCGTCGTCGGGCTGGCGGTCTTCCTGCCGATGACGTTCGTGGGCCGGCGCCAACTGGCTCCCGCGACCCGCGCCCACCTGTCGCCGTGGCCGCTGCTGCGCACCCGGAAGGGCCTGCTGCTGACCGGGCTGTTCACCATCCAGGCGCTGCTGGTCTACACCGTGATGGGCTGGTTCCCGTACATCCTGATCTCCGGCGGGATGGCGCCGGCGGCGGCCGGGCAGACGCTGGCGCTGGTCCAGATGGTCTCCATTCCCGCCGTCGTCCTGCTGCTGGCGATGGCGGCCCGGCCGGGCCTGCTGCGGCCGGCCTTCATGCTCACCTGCGCGGCTTCGCTGGCCGGCTTCCTCGCCCTGCTGGTGCTGCCCGCGGAGCTGGCCGTGGTCCCCGCCGTGCTGATAGGCCTGGGCTTCGGCGTCTTCCCGCTGCTCATGCTGGTGATCAGCCGCACCGGTTCGGACGCCGTCGAGACCACCGCGCTCTCCACGCTTGCCCAATCGGTGGGCTACCTGTTCGCCGCGCTGGGCCCGTTCGGCCTGGGCCTGCTGCATGACGCGCTGGCGGACTGGACCGTTCCGCTGGTGCTGCTGGTGGCCGGCGCGGTGCTGCAGCTACTGCTGGCGCACGGCGTCAGCTCCCTGGTACGGGAGGGGCGGAAATGACCGCGGCTCCGGGGCAGGGTCCCTTGCACCGGCCGCCGCTGGCGGAGGAGGTCACGGCGCGGCTGCGCGAGTCCATCGTGGCGGGGCGCTGGCCGCTGGGCGGACGGATCCCGCCGGAGCCGGAACTGGTGGCCAGCCTGGGGGTCTCCCGCGGCACCCTGCGCGAGGCGGTCAAGGCCCTGGCCCACGCCGGCATGCTGGAGGTCCGGCGCGGCGACGGAACCTATGTGCGGGCCACCAGCGAGATCAGCGGCACCGCCCGCCGCGCCTACCGTGAGTACGACGACGAGGACGTGCTGCAGGTGCGCTTCGCCCTGGACACACAGGCGGCCCGGCTGGCAGCGCAGGCGGCGCAAGAGGCGTCTCCCAAGCACGACGGCGCCGTGGCGGCGCTGCGCGAGATGCTCGCCCGGCGCCGGCAGGCCTGGGCCGAGCAGGATCTGGAGGGCTGGATCGCCGCCGACTGGGACTTCCACCAAGCGGTGGCCGCGGCCTCCGGGAACCCGCTGCTGCACGAGCTGTATTCCAGTTTTGGCGACGTGTTCCACGGGGCAAAGATGGCCCAGCGTTTGCGCGACGGCTTCGACGGGTGCCTGCGCGCCGGCCATGAGGACCTCGCGGACGCCATCGCGGCGGGCGATGCCGATGCTGCGGCGCAGACAGTCGTCGCCAACCTGCAGTATTGCTTGGAATGGATGCCGCCGCGCACGCCGTAGGTCCGCGGCGGCAACGCTGGTGGCACGATCCCGCGCGGCCGAGGTACCTTGAATCACGAACCCCGGAACG
This sequence comes from Actinomycetota bacterium, assembly GCA_051751385.1. Taxonomy (GTDB): domain Bacteria; phylum Actinomycetota; class Actinomycetes; order Actinomycetales; family Micrococcaceae; genus Crystallibacter. Next base: position 199,339 of record JBNJKW010000001.1, read on the forward strand.
CACGGGACGTGAGGGAATGAGGAAAGCTGGCAATGTCCACTTCGACGAAACCGTCCGGAAGCACGCGCAAGACGTGGCTGAAGATCACCGCGGCAGTGGCCGGCGCCGTCGTCGTGCTGTTGCTGCTGGTGTTGCTGGCCAAGTGGCTGCGGACAATGCCGGGCGTGCAGGACTTCGTGGCCGCCTACCCGGGCCGCTCCGAACTCCCCGAGTCGGCCCCGGTGGGGCTGCCGGCCTGGCTGGGCTGGCAGCATTTCCTCAACTTCTTCTTCCTGGTGCTGATCATCCGCACCGGGCTGCAGGTGCGCACCGAAACGCGCTCGCCGGCCTACTGGACGCGCAACAACCAGGGCCTGGTCAAGACCAAGAACAAGCCGACCAAGATCACCCTGAATCTCTGGTTCCACCTGACGCTGGATGCCTTGTGGGTGCTCAACGGCATCGTGTTCATGGTGCTGATCTTCGCCACCGGACACTGGATGCGGATTGTGCCCACTAGCTGGGACATCTTCCCGAACGCGCTCTCCGCGGTCCTGCAGTACGCCTCGCTGGACTGGCCGCTGGAAAACGGCTGGGTGAACTACAACGCGCTGCAGCTGCTGACCTACTTCGCCACCGTCTTCATCGCCGCACCCCTGGCCATCATTTCCGGTCTGCGGACCTCGGCCGCCTGGCCCAAGAAGGCAGCGGTCAATAAGTACTTCCCGATCGAGGCGGCCCGGGCCATCCACTTCCCGGTGATGGTCTACTTCGTGGCGTTCATCGTGGTGCACGTGACGCTGGTGCTGGCCACCGGCGCCTTGCGCAACCTCAACCACATGTATGCGGCAACCGACGACGGCGGCTGGGCCGGCTTCTGGATCTTCGCCGCCTCGCTGGCGGTCACGGTTGCGGCGTGGTTCTTGGCCCGGCCGATCTTCCTGCGGCCGATCGCCTCGCTGACCGGCAAGGTCACCTCGCGTTGACGCTGACGGCCACCTCCTGACGGCTGACGGCTGACCGGCAAGCCACCTGCGGCTCACCGCGACACGCTGCAGCCGCGGCCACGACGCCGGGCGCCGCGACCGTGCACGGCTACACTGCCCACGTGATCACTGTTGCGGCCATTGCCGCCTGCTGCGTCCTTGCCCTGCTTGCCGTCTTCCAGATCCTGCTTGCCGCAGGCCTGCCCTTGGGCCGGTTCGCGTGGGGAGGCAGCCACCGTGTCCTGCCGGCCAAGTTCCGCATTGGGAGCGCAGTCTCGGTGGTCCTGTATGCCTTCTTTGGGATCATCATCCTGGACCGCGCGCAGCTTCTGGACGCACTGCCGCACACCGTTTCCGTGGTGTTGATCTGGGTCCTGACTGCCTACCTGTTCGTGGGCGTCCTGATGAACGCCATCTCGCGCAGCAAGCCCGAGCGGTACACCATGACGCCGGTTGCCCTGGTGCTGGGCGTGCTCAGCCTGGCGGTCGCGCTCGGCTGACGGGCTGTCTCCCAACCGTGCCGGGGAGACAAAAATCGGGGCTTGCCCCGAGCGCACGGCTGGCTCACGATTGGTTCACTACGGCCGATCAGGAGGCAGCCATGCACGCTCGTTTCCGTCGCGCGCTGATTGCCCTTGCGGCGATTGCCGCCGTCCCGGCGGCCGTCGCCGGCGGCGTGGTCTTTTGGCTGCGCTTCAGCCCTCGCCCGCTGGCCGTATTGCTTCGGGTGTTGTCCGAGCGGGACGGCCGGCGCACCGCCCGGGCCATGGCCCGGCATGTGCCGGACGGCGTCAGCGAGATCCTGGACCAGCAGTACCTGAGCGACCACGGCCACACCTACCTGGACGTGTTCTTCCCGGACGAGGCAGCACGGGATGCGCTGCGCCTGCCAACGATCGTCTGGATCCACGGCGGAGCGTGGATCTCCGGCACCAAGAACGACGTCGCCAATTACCTTCGGATCTTGGCCTCCTATGGCTTCACCACTGTTGGCGTGGACTATTCGCTGGCGCACAAGCGACGCTATCCGGCGCCCGTGCGGCAGAGCGCCGCCGCGTTGCGCTATCTGGAGCTCAATGCCCAGCGGCTGCACATCGATACCGAGCGGATTGTGCTCGCGGGGGATTCGGCCGGCGCGCAGATTGCGGCGCAGCTGGCGCTGGTGGTCTGTGACCCGGATTATGCCCAAAAGCTCGGCATCGCCTCGCCGACGGCTCCGGACCGGCTGCGCGCGGTGCTGTTGCACTGCGGCGCCTACGATCTGTCGCTCACCGGGGCGGACCAAGCCGGGAACCAGAACTATCTGCGCACTGTGCTGTGGTCCTATACCGGGGCCCGGGATTATTTGGAGCGGCCGTACATCGCCTTGGCCTCGGTCGCCCGGTATGTGAGCGACGAGTTCCCGCCGGCTTTCGTCTCCGCGGGCAATACCGACCCGCTGTTGCCGCACTCGTTGGCGTTGGTCAAGGCGCTGAAGAACAACGGCACGAAGGTCGAGGAGTTCTTCCCGCAGACGGCCGCCGGGCTGGGGCACGAGTTCCAGTTCAACTTAGACCTGGAGGCGGCGTGGCAGGCGCTGGAGCGCAGCGTGCACTTCCTCCGCCAGCACACCGGCTGACTGTCCGCGCACTCCCTGCAACCCCCGGTTTCGGCATGGCGCTGACGTACGCTGGAAGCCTGCCCAGCGAAGGGACACACCTATGGACGACGCCGGATCCCGCCTGATCTTCGGCTGTATGGGTTTGGGCGGTGGCTGGGGGAGCGGTCCGTTGGAGGCAGCCGACGTCGCGGCCGCCCACACGGCCGTGGAGGCGGCGCTGGACATCGGCATCAGGATTTTCGACCACGCCGACATCTACGCCCACGGCAAGGCGGAGGCAGCGTTCGGCCGCGTGCTGGCCGAGCGTCCGGAACTCCGGCAAACCATCCAGCTGCAGAGCAAATGCGGTATTCGGCTGCCGGTTCCCGGGCTGGTCGGCCAGTATGACTCCTCCCGCGCGGCCATCGTGGCCGGCACCGAGGAGAGCCTGCGCCGTCTGCACACGGATCACTTGGACACGCTGCTGATCCACCGGCCGGATCCGCTGGCCCCGGCCGAAGAAATCGCCGAGGCGTTCAACGACCTCAGGTTGGCCGGGAAGGTCCGCCGCCTGGGTGTCTCGAACATGTCCGGCGAGCAGATGCGGTGGCTGCAGGCCGCGCTGGACGAGCCGCTCGCGGTGAACCAGCTGGAAATGAGCCTGTACCGGCGGGACTGGCTTGAATCAGGGGTGCTGGTCAATCACCCGGAAGGCGCGGCCGTCAGCTTCCCGCACGGCACCCTTGAGTATTGTGCTGCCCACGCGGTGGAGCTACAGGCCTGGGGCTCGCTGGCGCGGGGCCGCTACAGCGGCTGGCCGGCGGAGCGGGCCGCGGGCGAAGATGTTGCGGCAACTGCGGATGCGTCGGCGGCGGCTCTGGTCTCCGAGTTGGCCCGGGACAAGGGCTGCACGCAGGAAGCCGTGGTGCTGGGCTGGCTGCTGCGCCATCCGGCCGAGATCCGGCCGGTCGTTGGGACCAGCAATCCGGATCGGATCACGGCCTGCGCCCAGGCCGAGGAGATCGGCGCCGCAATGACCCGGCAGGAATGGTACGCGCTGTGGGTGGCGGCACGAGGGCGCCCGCTGCCCTAGACGAACGCGGGCTGTACCAGCCGGCGGAACGCGGAGTCGTGGAAGACCAGCGGTTCGTGGGCGCCGTCGTGCGTGCTCAGCCCGTGTACCTCCAGCAGCACCACGTGGTGGTCACCGGCCGGGAACTCCTGATGCACTGAGCAATCCAGCCACAGCGCTGCGTCGTTGAGGAAAAGCGCGTCCTGGTCGGTGCGGTGCAGGCTCAGCCCGGCGAAGCGGTCGCCGTTCTTGGAAGCAATCTGGCGGCAGACGCCGTCGTGCTCCGTGCTCAGCACCGAAACACCGATCCGGCCGGCTTGCCGGACCAGCGGCCAGGTCCGGGAGGTGTTCTGGACAGCGAACATCACCAGCGGCGGCTCCAGCGAAACGCCCACGGTGAAGGAGGAAGCGACGATGCCTTGCGGCTTGCTGTCGATGACGGCGCAGAGCGCCGCGATGCCGGAGGGAAAGCGCCCGAAGGCGGAGCGCAGGGTGTTCGGGGTCAAGTCGTTGTGCAGGGACATGGCCATCCTTGAAGCTCAGGCGCATCCGCTGCTGCCGGAGGATACGCGTACTTGCCTGCCGACAAACCCGGCGGGCCGAATCATCACCTGGAGCACCCCGCTACGGTAGAGGGTTGCCGGCCAACTAGCCAGGGCTGTGAAGTTGGCGCTCGTGATTCATTTCCAAGGTAAGAGCGGGACGTGGCCCCGGTCAAACGCGGGTAACAGTTCGTTAAGAACTCCGTTAAGGACTCCGTACGCCGCACATCGGCGCCGGCTCCCGCTGCCTTAGGCGTCGGCCGACTGCTCCGCGCCGCGGTTCAGCCGGAACGGATGCGCGGGATAGACGCCCAGAATCCGGATTTCGGTGGTGAAGAATTCCAGTTCCTCGAAGGCATGGACCATTGACTGGTCCTCCGGATGGCCCTCGACGTCCACCATGAACATGGTGGCAGCGAATTCGCCGCCGACCATGTAGCTCTCCAGCCGGGTCATGTTGATGCCGTTGGTCGCGAAGCCGCCGAGGGCCTTGTACAGCGCCGAGGGAACGTTCCGCACCCGGAAGACAAAGCTGGTCACCGCGGGGCCGGACAGTTCCTCGCGGCTGGGCACGGGCCGACGGTCGGCCAGCACCACAAACCGGGTGGTGTTCGTCGGATCGTCTTCTACTTTCTCAGCGAAGACTTCGAGGCCGTAAAGTTCTGCAGCCATCGGCGGCGCGAGCGAGACCTTGGTCGGATCGTTCCATTCGGCTACCTCACGGGCCGAGCCGGCCGTATCGCCCGCGATGACCGGCGTCAGCCCCAAGCGGCGGATCAACTTGCGGCACTGTCCCAACGCATGGATGTGGCTGTGCACTTCACGGGCCTGTTCCACGGTGGCCCCCGGAATGCCGAGCAGGCTGAAGCGGATGGGCAGGAAGAATTCCTCCACGATCTGCAGCGTGGTCCTGGGCAGCAGGGCATGGATGTCCGCCACCCGGCCGGCGATCGAGTTGTCAATGGGGATCATGGCCAGTTCGGCCTCGCCGCTCGTGACGGCGGCGAAGGCGTCTTCAAAGCTGGCGCACGGCACCGCATCCCAGCCGGGCCGGACCGCAAGGCATGCCATATGCGAGTTCGAGCCGGGTTCACCTTGGTACGCGATTGCTGGAGCCATGGGCGAAATTATCCCACCGGGACAGCCCGGGGCTTTATTCGGCGGGGTCCGGTCTGCGTCACAAAGCCGGAGCTATGCGCCGATAGAGTGGAGGGCGTGGAAGGATCCAACCCCCGTGCCGTTGCCCTCTGGCTCGCCGCCGCCGTCGTCGCCCTCTTTGCCGTCAGTTTGACCGTGATGCCGTCCATCATGGGGCTGGACATCATGCCGCCGCTGATTGTGGTGTCCGTGCTGCTGATGATCGGCGCCGGAGTGCTGGCCGGCATGGCTATCGCCGCCAGACGGTCCGGGCGGCGGTAGGGCCTTAGCCCCCGGGTCAACTAAACGGGGCCGCGGGGTTGTCCCCAGGGCCAACCAGCGGATCCTTCGGCAACAGCCGGCGCGCTCCCGGACCGGTTTGCCCCAGCCTGTCGGCCGGGTTGTTGAGCGTGCAGGTTCGTAAGGAGAGGCAGCCGCAGCCGATGCAGCCGGTGAGATCGTCGCGCAAGCGCTGCAGTTCATCGATTCGCGCGTCCAGATGATCCCGCCATCCCTCAGACAGCCTTGCCCAGTTGGCCTTGGTGGGCGCCCTGTCCTGTGGCAGCGAGTCCAGCGCCGCCTTGATCTCCCGCAGCGGAATGCCCACCTGCTGCGAGACCCGGATGAACGCGACTCGGCGCAGCATGTGCCGCGGATAGCGCCGCTGGTTTCCGGACGTGCGGCGGCTGCTGATCAGCCCTTCCCGTTCATAGAAATGAAGTGCTGAAACGGCAGCCCCGCTGCGCTCGGACAGCTCGCCGGGGGTCAGTTCCTTCAAGTTTGCCGCGGGCATGGTCATGGTCGTCCTCCTCTCTCTTGACCTGAAGCCTAGTTGAGGTTGTCCACTGGGGAAGGCACGTAGTTGCGGGCCACAGACCTTAGGAGAACCTATGCACGCAATTGTCCAGCGCGAATTCGGCGGCCCCGAGGTTTTGGTTTACGAGGAGCTTCCGGATCTTGCTCCCAATGCCGGCCAGGTGCGCATTGCCGTCAGCGCCAGCGGTGTGCACTTGCTCGATACCAGCATCCGCAGTGGCACCAGCTTCGGAGCGATGCCCCGGCCGGAGCTGCCGATGGTTCCGGGCCGTGAAGTGGCCGGTGTGGTGGACCGGGTCGGGCCAGGGGTGGACGCGCGGTGGCTGGGCAAGCGGGTGGCCGTTCATCTGGGCAGGGCCAGCGGCGGCTATGCTGACCAGGCGCTGGCAGCAACGGATTCCCTGCATGAGTTGACCGCTGGCCTGGGCTTTGACGCCGCGGTCGCTGCAATCGGCACCGGCCGGACCGCCGCCGGCATTCTCGACCAGCTCACGCTTGGCTCCGAGGACACTGTACTGATTCCCTCGGCTGCCGGCGGGCTGGGCATTCTGTTGGTTCAGGCGGCGCGGAACGCCGGGGCCACCGTGATCGGACTTGCCGGCGGGCCGGCGAAGGCGGCCCATGCGCTGAAGGCGGGCGCCGGCGTCGTTATTGATTACCGTGTCCGGGGCTGGCAGCAGCAATTGCGGAAACTCGGCCGCCCCACCGTGGTGTACGACGGCGTGGGCGGAGAGGTGGGGCGGCTCGCCTTTGAGCTGCTGGCCGATGGCGGAACCCAGCTGGTGTTCGGCTGGTCATCGGGTGAGGAAAACACTTACCGGCACGAGGGCAAGACGGCGGTCACGGTGTTGGGGCCGGCCCTTACAGCGCGCGCAGGAGGGCTGCGCTCGCTGGAGGCCGAAGCGCTGGAGTGCGCGGCAGACGGCACGCGGATCCCGCTGACGGATACCAGCTTCCCGCTGTCGCAGGCGGCCAAGGCGCACCGTGCTCTGGAGGCGAGGGAAAGCTTCGGCAAGGTGGTCCTGCTTGCCGACGCGGTAGCAGCATAGATTCGCGAGTCACGGGCCCGCAGCTGGCCCGTGACTCGCGGGATCAGCCGACGTGCCAGGTCCTAGTCGAGATGGGATTCCTGGGTGATGCCGTAGGGCACCTCGTCGCTCAGTTCCACAGTGAACTGCCCGGGGCCGGTGCGGGTGACCAGGATGCCGCAATCGCCGTCGATGGCCGCGATGGTTTGCAATTCTTCCACCGCAGCGTTGAGAAGATCGTGGGCCTCGGAGGCCGTCTGTGCTGTCAAAGACTTGGTAGCCAAAGTCATGGCCATGGTTCTGCCTTTCGTGACCGGATGCTGCCGCAGAGGAGAACCGCGGGATAGATAGCTTCCGGCCTGGAACGTAGTGCCATGCTGAACGGTGCATGGAAGTTTACATTCTGCCATTCCAATGGACATCAGATGAATTTTCAAGCGGCGTGCCGTACAAGTTTTGTCGCAATTCAGCAGCTCTGGCACTGAATTGGCGGGGTTCGGCGGCCGAGGAGTGTGGTGAAGAATACGTCGTGGGGTCCGACCTAACCGGGGCGGGCTGCCGATAGTGGGAGGCATGAGCTACCGCTTCGTCCCCCCAGCTGCCGGCCTGACCGTCTGGGGCATTGTTCTCTTCGTTGCAGGCGGTGCGCTGAGCGGATGGATGTCGGCCTCGGCAGTTCGCGAGTCCTTCCTGGATGCCAGCAGCGTGTTCTACAGCTCCAACGCGGACGTCTACACCGGCTTTGCGGTGCTGTTCGCGGTGGTTTCGATCGCCGGTTTTGTGCTGCTGACGGTAGGGGTTTCCCGCGCCGTGAAACGCGCTGACCAGCGGTACGACGGCTGGTTCCGGACGCTGCACGCGGGGATCGCGGCGGTACCACACCCTGCGTCGCTGCCGGCGGCGCCGGTTCATAGCCCCGACCGCCCCCATGCACACGGGGCGGGAGTCCCAACCCCGGGAATCCCACCGATGCCGACGCGCGGGCCGTCACAGCCCGGCCGGTAGGCAGGCGTTTCCGATCGTTCGGTCGGGTTCGCGCGCCTAGAAAGGGTTCAGCAGCCGGTGGACAAACTGCCGGGTGCGCTCTTCCTGCGGCTCGCGCAGCACCTGGTCGGGGTGGCCGCGTTCCACCACCACACCGCCGTCCATGAACACCACTTCGCTGGCCACTTCCCGGGCGAACGCCAGCTCGTGCGTCACCAGCGCCATGGTCCAGCCTTCCTCGGCCAGTTCCTTGATCACATGCAGCACATCACCCACCAGTTCGGGGTCCAGCGCCGAGGTCGGCTCGTCGAAGAGCAGCAGCGAGGGTTTGAGCGCCAGCGCCCGGACAATGCCGACCCGTTGCTGCTGTCCGCCGGAGAGCTGGTGCGGGTACTGGTCTTCCTTGCCGGTCAGCCCCACGCGTTCTAACAGCGACATCGCCTCACGTACAGCTTCGGCCCGGGGCCGCTTCTGGACCTGGACCGGGCCCTCGATGATGTTCTGCAACACGGTCATGTGCGGAAACAGGTTGTAGTGCTGGAACACCATGGCGCTGCGGTCCCGCAGCTCGGAGATCTGCTTGCGGCCCACCGGCGCGCCGAAGTCTACGGCGGGACCGCCCGCGAAGGCGACCCGTCCGCCGTCGGGAATTTCCAAGCCGTTCAGGCACCGCAGCACGGTGGTCTTGCCGGAACCGGAGGGGCCGATCAGCGCCAGCACACCTCCGGTTTGCACCGACAGATCGATGGACGTCAGCACCTGGTTGTCGCCGAATGACTTACGCAGACCCTCAACGGAGAGCACCGGATCGGCTGGGGCGCCGGAGGCCGACGCCGCGGGCGGAACTTCAATGGGCGACATAGCGGTCCAGCCTCTTCTCCAGTCGGGTCTGCCCGGCGGACAGGACCAGGCAGAACACCCAGTAGACCGCCGCGGCCTCCATGTACAGCAGCAGGAATTGCTGGCTGAAGGCGGCGATTTCCTGGGCCACCCGGAACGCTTCGGTGACCAGGATCAGCGAGGCGAGGGACGTATCCTTGACCAGCGAAATGAAGGTGTTGGACAGCGGCGGCACGGAGACTCGGGCCGCCTGCGGCAGGACGATGCGCCGGAGCGTGGTGGTGCGGGCCATGCCGATGGTGTGTCCGGCTTCCCACTGGCCCTTCGGCACGGACAGGATCGCGGCCCTGATCACCTCTGCCGCATAGCCGCCCACGTTCAGTGAGAACGCGATGATGGCGCTGGGCCACGGCTGGAGCACCACGCCAATGGACGGCAAGCCGTAGAAGATCACGAACAGCTGCACCAGCAGCGGAGTGCCCCGGATGACCGAGATGTAGGCCCGTGCGGCGCCGGCAAGGATCCGGTTGCCGCTGATCCGCATCAACGCGAGGAGGAGCGCCAGTACCAAGCCGATGGCGAAACTGGCCAGCGACAGCGGGATGGTGCCGGTCAGCCCGCCCTGGACGATAGGCCAGAACGAACTGCGCAGCAGCTCCCAGTCGATGTTCATACGGCTACGTTAGCTTCTTGCCCCTGTCCGTTTACTTGGTGACGTCCGCGCCGAAGTACTTCTCGGAAATTTTGGCCAGCGTGCCGTCGGCGCGCAGCTCTTCCAGGGCCGTGTCGACGGCCTCCACCAGGTCCTCGCTGCCCTTCCGGAAGGTGAAGGCGCTCTGCGTCTCTTCGTCCGTTTCGGCGGCTACTTTAATGTCTTTGTTGTTGTTGGTGGCCTGGTAGTCCAGGTAGGTCAGCTTGTCGTTGACGGTGGCGTCCACGCGGCCCTGCTCCAGCAGCGCAACCGCCTGCGCCCAGCCCTCCACGGCCTGGACTTTGGCACCGGCGGACTGGGCCAGTTTGTAGAAGTTGCTGGTGAGCGACTGGGCGCTGGTCTTGCCCTCAAGATCTGTCAGAGAAGAAATGTCGTTGTTGTCCGACTTCACGACGACGACGCCGGTGCTGACCGTGTACGGATCCGAGAAGTCGTACTTGGCCTGGCGATCTTCGTTGATCGAAACCTGGTTGGCGATCACGTCGAAACGTCCCGCATCCAAGCCGGCGAAGATGGCGTCCCACTGGGTCTCCTCGAACTTCACGTCCACGCCCAGCTTGTCCGCTACGGCTTTGACGATCTCGACGTCGTAACCGGTCAGCTCGCCGCTGCCGCCCTCGTGGAAGCTGAACGGGCGGTAAGTGCCCTCGGTTCCCACCGTGATCACGCCGGCGTCCTGGATCTCCTGAAGCGAGCTGGCGGCGGCGGAGGTCGACGGCTGCGACTCCGACGGCGAGGAGGTGCTGCAGCCGGCCAGCACCAGGGCGGCAGCTGCGGCGGCACCGAGTACGGACAAACGACGACGAATCATGGTGGAAAATTCCTTGTGGTCTAGGACGGTAAGCCTGCCGGTGGGTGGCAGGCGGACGCTGAACGCTAGCACGTACAACAACCGCGACCTCAAGATATGTTCCGAACTGTGTCGGTACTGTGAGCAGCCGCACGCCGCCTTGGCCCGGCGGCACGCAGCCGCACCCTCGCCCGGCGGCACGCACCGCCGTCGTCCTTCGGTCAGTCCGCCGCCACCCGGACCCGCAACGCGCCCGGATTAACGCGCATCGAGAGCCGGGAACCCATGCCTATATGGTCCCCGTCCAGCTGCATCTCCTGCGGCCGGCCGGCGGTGATCTCCACTTCCTTGCCCCGGTAGTAGTCCACCGATGGGTCCACGCTCCGGCCGCGCTTGGCCAGCCCGGCCAGCACGCCGAGCCAGCCGAGCCGGCCGCGCGGAGAAATGGTCATGATGTCCAACAATCCGTCATCGATCTGCGCGCCGGGAAACATTTCGAATCCGCCCTGGATCTTGCCGCAATTACCGCCCATCACGCTGCGCATCCGCAGGGTGATGGGTTTGCCGCCATCGATGGAAAGCGTGGCACGGACCGGTTTGCCGGGAAGGTTACGCAAACCGGCTTCCACGTAGGCGAGCCAGCCAATTCGGTCCTTGAGCCCGTCATCCGTGCCGCCAATGACAGCGGCGTCGAAGCCGAGTCCGGCCATGACCAGGAAGACCGCACCACTGCCCGAGTCGTCCACCTTGGCCAGCACGGCGTCGATTTGCCGTTCGCGTCCGGCCAACGCGATGCGCACCGCAGTCTCCGGGTCGTCCACCGGCAGGTCCAGGTTGCGCGCCAGCAGGTTTCCGGTGCCCAGTGGGATCACGCCCAGCGGCGTATCCGTTCCGGCCAGCCGCCCGGCCACGCGCCGCACGGTGCCGTCACCGCCTGCCGCAATGACAAGATCGACTCCGGCTTCCATCGCCTGCTGCGCCTGTCCGGCACCGGGATCCTCCAGCGTGGTTTCCATCCACAGCGGCGGCTGCCAGCCGGTTTCGGCGCACGCCTCCTCGACCAGCGCCACTAAATCAAAGCTGAATTTCTTTGATGGATTCCAGACCACCGCGGCACGGCGGGAGCCTGAGGGAGCGAATTCGGTCATGATGTCCTTACCTGGGTCCTGCCCGGCCGGCGCCGTGGCCTTGCAACCCGACGAAACCCATTCAAGCAGCATTCGTCCGACGACGTCCGGCTCGACATCGCCCCGGGGCGATTATAAGTTCGAACAGGACACTCTCGGATCCAGGAGAAGAATGCTTCGGCGCGCACTTGCACTCATCATGGCCCTGCTGCTGACTGTGGCGGTGGCTGCTTGTGCACCCGAGCGGGAATCGCCGGACCCAACCGCTCAAGCACTGGCCGAAGGGCTGACCGCCAAAGACGTCTCGACGGTGGCCTTCGCCGATTCCACCGGGGCCCAGATACAGGAGCAGCTCGCCGCGCTGACCAAGGATATGGATGCCTGGCAGCCCGAGGTCACCGTGACCGGCGTCGAAGAGGTCGAATCCAACCTGTTCCGGGCCACCCTTTCCTATGACTGGCCGGTCCCGGACTCGGAGCAGGGCTGGAGCTACACGACGACGGCGGACCTGCAGTATGCGGACGACCGCTGGCAGGTGCGGTGGACACCGCGGGTCCTTGAACCCTCGCTGGCGGAGGGCGAGCGGCTGGTGCTGGCCTCCAAAGAGCCGCAGCGCGGCCAGATCCTCGACGCCGACGGCGAAGCGATCGTCAAGAACCGCCCGGTCAAGATTGTCGGGATCGATAAAACCGGGCTGGACGAATCGGCCGCCGAGGACTCCGCCCGCGAGCTGGCAGCGCTGCTCGAAATTGACGCCTCAGGCTACGCCAAGAAGGTTGCCGACTACGGGCCGGAGGCATTCGTCGACGCGATTACCCTTCGCGAGGGTGCCTTCAAGGAACTGGACCAAGGGAAGCTGGAGGACATCGACGGCTTCCTGGCCGTGGACGACCAGCTCCCGCTGGCTCCCAGCCGCACCTTCGCCGGGCCGGTGCTGGGCTCCGTCCGGGAGGCCACGGCAGAGGACATCGAGAAGTCCGAAGGCAAGGTGGTGGCGGGCGAGACGGTCGGCTCTTCCGGTCTGCAGGCGGCCTTCAACAAGGAGCTCTCCGGCACCCCGGGAGCTACGGTCTCCGCCGTCGCACAGCCGGCCGAAGAAGGCGCCGAAGCGCCGACTCGCCAGCTGTTTCACCAGGACCCGGCCGACGGCGAGAACCTGAAGACCACGCTGGTGCCGGACCTGCAGTCCGCTGCCGAGGACATCTTGGCCGACATCAAGTCGCCGAGTTCGATCGTGGCGCTGCGGCCGTCGACGGGGGCGGTCCTGGCGGCCGCCAACGGGCCGGACAGCGAAGGTTACAACACTGCGTTCCTGGGTCAGTATGCACCCGGTTCCACCTTCAAGATCGCCACGGCACTGGGCCTGCTGCGCAGCGGCATGACCCCGGATTCCACCGTCGCCTGCGATCCGGATCTGGTGGTGGACGGCCGCACCTTCGAGAACGCGGACAGCTACCCGGCCGCCTTCACCGGCGAGATCACCTTGACCGAGGCCATCGCCCACTCCTGCAATACGGCGTTCATCTCCGCACACCAGAAGCTCTCGCAGGACCAGCTCGCGGATGCCGCCGGTGCCCTGGGCGTTGGCATGACGGCCAACCCCGGAATCGAGGCGTTCCTGGGCACTTTGCCGCGCGAAGACTCCGAGGGTACCGCGCATGCGGCCTCGATGATCGGCCAGTCCCGCGTACAAACGTCGCCGCTGTCGCTCGCCGCCATGATGGCGGCCGTGGTGAAAGGCGGATCCGTGGTGCCCACGTTGGTGGACGGACACGACCCTGGGGCCGAGCTGCCGGACGTGCCGAAGCTGACCGCGAAGGAAGCCGAGCAGCTGCGCACCATGATGCGCTCGGCGGTAGTAGACGGCTACTTGGCCAATCTGGCGGACCTGCCCGGCAAGCCCGCGATCGGCAAGACCGGAACCGCCGAATACGGCTCCGAGGACCCGCCGCAGACCCACTCCTGGGTGATCGCCGGCCATGGCGACCTTGCCATTGCGGTGTTCGTGGAGGACGGCAAGCTCGGCGCTGAGACCGCCGGCCCGCTGGCCGAGGCCTTCCTGGAAGCCGCTGCCGGCTAGTCAATCTTCTGCGGTTCCGCCTACCAGCGGTGGGCCACATCGACCACCAGTCGGGACATGTTGCCCGGGCCATCCAGAGTGAAGACCCTGAACGGCAGGCGGGCGCGTACGCCCAAGCCGATGGTGGTGTAGCCTTCGAAGCTTCCGCCCCAGGCGAGCTGGCGGAAGGTGGTGTAGCCACGGACGTTGGCCAGTTCCTTCGGGTTGGCGGGACGGTAGGTGGCGCGGCCGCTGGAATTGTAGGCCGGTGCCCTGACGACCACGGCCAGGTCGGCGCCGCCGCGCAGCGGAATCACGCGCCCGGAGCCTGGCGCCCGCACCGTTCCGTAACGAACTGAGTAACCGGCAACATCACCGCGGATGTCAATGACCATCCGGTCGTAGCAGGTGTGCCGCCCGGTGCGGACATTGGTGATCGGGGCCGTGGTGCTCCCGGGTGCGGATTTTGCTCCCGAACCCCAGGAAATCCCGCAGTAGGAGGCGGCGGCCGCGGGGCCCGGTGCCACCAACCCCAGGCCAAGGACCAACAGGATTACGGAAAGCCATATGGGGAGCTTCCTCATGGCACACCGCCTTTCATCGGGTGGCAGATGCACTCAGGATAGAAGCGTTTTCCGGCCCCGGACCGGGCAATTCCGAGATGACACTGAAACCGTTACCGCGCACTGTTCCCGCCAGCGTTTCCTTGATCTTCCGGTGACCAGCCACCGGCCCGCCCCGCCGGAATCCGGACTGTTACGCAGATACGTAACACAAATCACAAGGCTGTAATTAGCGCACGCCGAGTGGGATACTTTCAGCGTTAGCCGGTTCCGGACCCCCATCATTACCGGGCCGGTGAATCCCCCAAGAGCCAGCCCCGCGTGAACACCCCGCGGGGCTGGCGGGTTTAAAACGCTCCACCGCCGCCGTCGCTAGGGAAGCCTGCGTCAGTCTTCCCTGACGTCCATCACCGTGGCCGACGTAATCCGGCGGAGATCGTCGAAGCCGATCGAGAACATGGCACGATGGTCACCGGCGCCGGCCCACAGCAAGGGATGGCCGGCCAGGGACCGATCCAACACCGTGCGGATCGGCGCGGGGTGTCCCACCGGCGCCACCCCGCCGATGGCTTGGCCGGTATGCGTGAGGACGAAGTCCGCGTCGGCCCGGCGGATGCGATCCATTCCCAGCGCGGCCGCTACCAGCTTCGTGTCCACCCGTGCTGCACCGCTGGCCAGGATCAGCAGCGGGCTGCCGCCGGACTCGAACACCAGGCTGTTGGCGATGGCCGCCACATCGCAGTCGAGCACTCTGGCCGCGTCCACAGCGGTGGGAACCTCGTCGTCGAACACCGTGACGGTATCCGGAACGCCACGTTCCACCAAGGCAGTCCGGACGGCGGCTACTGGGTTATTCATGGCCCGATCGTACCCAAGGGGCCGGAGCCTCAGCCCACGTCGAAGCCGCTGAGCCCGCCCGTCGCGGCCGCGTAGCTTGTTTCAACGCCCCTGACCCGGCCCGGCGTGCTGCCGGATTCGAGGGCCGCCACCAGTTGCTCGACTGCATCCCGCGGACCCTCGGCCACCACGCCGACGGTTCCGTCGGGTTGGTTCACCGCCGATCCGACCAGCCCCAACTGCTCGGCCTGGTCGCGGGTCCAGTAGCGGAAGCCCACGCCCTGGACCCGCCCGCTCACGGTCGCGCTAAGGCGGACGTTCCGGCTGGTCCCGTGCTGTTCGTCCATGCATCGCTCCTAACGGATGTGCGTCCAGCGTACGACGGCGGTGCCTCGCCTCAGGCAGCGCCGGAACCGTAGGGGCGGGTGATGGCCTCCAGAAAATGGCCGGACGGATCGGTGAAGTAGACGCCGCGGCCGCCGTCGTTGTGGTTGATCTGCCCGGGCCGGCTCCTCGCTGGATCGGCCCAGTAGCCGATGCCAGCCGACTGGATGCGTGCGAAAATTCGGTCGAAGTCGTCGTCGCCGACCAGGAAGGCGTAGTGCTGGGACTGGACGCTCCCGTCCGCGTCGGCGTAGTCCAGCGCCACGCCGCCCTCCAGCGTGACCGTCATGAAGGATCCGAACATCGGCTGCGGCGGACCGAGTCCGAAGATTTCCGCAAAGAATTCAGCCGACGCTTTCTTGTCCGCGGCATACACGATGGTGTGGTTGAACGAGATTGCCATGGGGCTCTCCGATTGCGGTGGCCGGTGCTCTCATGTCCCGTCCGGCGCTTCCGGCTCTATTCAACTCCGCGCTCCACTGTTGGACAAGGTACCGCCCGAAGCTGTTACTGCGCCTTAACGCAGTAACGGACGAACCGGCACTTCGATGGGCGCCGGCGTCGTCCGCCTGTGGGGTATTGCTGCTCTTTAGGCCTGCTGGCTGGGCAAACGCCAGACCGTGCAATCCTGGGTGCTGATGGCTCGCCGTGAACCGTCGGCGTCGTCGCGGATCCAGACCAAGCCGACACCCGGCGCGGTGCGATCGACGCGGCCCCGGTACTGGACGGCGTTGTCCATGCGGGCCTCGACCGAATCGCCACGGCGCAGATGCCCGAGGTTGCGGATCCGGGTGGGAGTGGAATTGACCAGTGGGGACTGACTTGTTGTGGATAGTGTCATGCATGACCTCCTGTGTAGCGGGCGGGAAAAGGGGGTGCCGTAGTTGGCCGGATCAGCGGTGAGGCCGGCCTGCCGCGGCAACGTTCGGGGACTGCTGGTTAGGTAAAAAGGCCGGTTCATACCGGCTGCAGAAAGCACTAACAATGGGGGCGGGGGAGCAAAGCGGCAGGGCGCGGAAAAGAACTTCTCCGCCGATCTCCTGCTCCAAACATGCTGATCCCTCGATAGTCCATTCGCAGTTTCACCTATTGGAACGGGCCGAAATCCGGGTTTATTCCGACGCGGGCAAAAAAGTTTGGCTACTCGGACATAGTTCCGGGCGGACTTTACCGACCGCGCGCGGAGGAACCCTGAATGGTGAACCGGAGGCCAGGCTTGTGTGGTGGCTCAGGTCAGGGAGTGCCCCGGGGCGGCAGTTGCTGCAGCGACCACGTGTTGCCGTCCGGGTCGCTGAAGTACACGAAGTGTCCCCAGGGCTGTTCGTCCACGTCACTGGCTTCGACACCGCGGCCGATGAGTTCCTGCCGGGCGGCCGCTGCGTCGGACACCACCATTTGCAGGCCCTGCTGCGAGCCAGGCGCCATCTGGGTGGTGCCATCGCCAATGACAATGGAGCAAGCGGACCCGGGCGGGGTGAGCTGCACGAACCGCAGCTCCGGATTCACCTGGTAATCGTGGTCCGCATTGAAGCCCACCTGTTCCACGTAGAACTTCTTGGCGCGGTCGACATCGGTAACCGGCACGGCCACGAGTTCTAGTTTCATCTCCATGTCGGACACGCTAGCGCGGGCTCGGATGGGGGGATAGGGGCAAGCCTCCGAACGCGGTCAGTTCCTGTCCCTGACCAAGCAGAGCTGGTACCCCTCGGACTTTTCGAACAGGCTGCGCGGGTGTGACCCGTTGCTGGCGAGCCAGACGATGTCCGCATCGAGCGTTACCGCATCAATCCGCCCGGTCCGCAGCATCTTTCCGTCCTGGTGGACTTCCACCAGGGTGCCGGGAACCAAGTCCCAGTTTTCAAGCGGGGTAGCGGGCATTTCGGTGCTCCTAAAGTCGGTCAACAGCCGTTGCGTCTCTCCCCAACACTGCGGGCGGACCGTGGCGGCCACAAGAGGATCGGCCCGATGTTCACGACGAATTAACGCGGGACGCAGTGCTACGGCCGGGGCGCTAATTCGTGAAGTGGCTTCGTTCAGACAAAAGCCCGGGCGGGCTGTACAAACACACTGAGTTGCGTTCGCCGGCTTTCCAATCGGCTTCCGTGGGAGAAAATGGCCGGAAGCTATGACCGCGAGCCAGCTGCTCGATGTGCTGTTCAAGAAACTCTGCACACAAGCGGGTGGCCTCATCGCCGAGCGCTCGCTCTCCCGGATAGGCTTTTCCCCCGTGGGTGACGACGCCGAAGACCTCACCTTCGTGTGGTTCGGTGCAGGGCACCGGGAAGAGGGCGGTTTGAGTGGGGCCGGAGGAATACTCCCAGTCGAAGAATACACAATCGCCGGGCAGGGCAACGCTTAAAGTCGATGGCTTTGTTCCTGTCTTCCACTGCTCGGCCAGGAAGCTGTCAATGTATGCGGTATTCGCCGCTGAGTCTTCTTCGCTGAGGGCAGCCTCCGGCTCAATCGAGGAACCGGATGGCAGGGGAGTAGCGAAACGGCCGGACGCCGCAGCGGCGCCGCCGGCCGAACCGGACGGTCCGCCGCCAGCGGTTGGCACCGCCGTCGAGCCCTTCGTTCCGACCGGCGCCGCACCAGCGTCTGGTGCCGCGGGCCCTGAACATCCGGTGAGCAGCACCGCGCCAATCACCGCGAAGGCTGCCGTCAGCCGGATCCGCATGGTCCCCCGATGTCAGTGCCATGGCTGCAAATAAGGGCAGCCGGAACGTCAGCAGCCTAGCAGCGCGCTGCCGTTTGATCCGGGAAGAGGCACGGCCGGCGCGATCACACCGCGGTGGCAGCTGCGGCGTCGGCCGTCTTCTTCCGGTAGATGGCCAGGAAGGAGGAAATCCGGCGCACCGCTTCTTCGATGTCCTCCACTGAAGGCAGGATCACGAAGCGGAAATGGTCCGGCGTGGGCCAATGGAAAGCGGTGCCGTGCGAGACCAGGATCTTCTCCTCCTCGAGCAGGTCCAGCACGAACTTTTCGTCGTCCTCGAAGGGATAGACCGCGGGATCGAGCTTGGGGAACAGATACATGGCCCCGGCGGCAGGGACGCAGCTGACACCGGGAATCTGGTTGAGCAGTCGGCAGGCCAGATCGCGCTGTTCGCGCAGCCGACCACCGGGCTTCACCAGATCGCCGATGGACTGGTAGCCGCCCAATGAGGTCTGGATGGCGTGCTGCGCCGGCACGTTGGAGCACAGCCGCAGCGAGGCCAGCAGCTCCAGCGATTCCCGGTACGCGGCGGTCTCGGCGCGGGGGCCGCTGATGGCCACCCAGCCGGCCCGGTAGCCGGGCATCCGGTAGGCCTTGGACAGCCCGCTGAAGGTGAGCACCGGCAGGTCCGGGGCGACGGACGCGGTATGGATGTGGACGGCGTCCTCGTAGGTGATCTTTTCGTAGATTTCGTCCGAGAACAGCACCAGATCGTGCTTGCGTGCCAGTGCGGCGAACTGCTCCAGCACGTGCCGTGGGTAGACGGCGCCGGTGGGATTGTTGGGGTTGATCAGCACGATCGCCCGCGTCCGGTCGGTGATTTTGGCTTCGACGTCCGCCATATCCGGCCACCAGTGGTTGTCTTCGTTGCACAGATAGTGGACGGCCTTGCCGCCGGAGAGGGTCACGGACGCGGTCCACAGCGGGTAGTCGGGTGCGGGGATCAGCACTTCGTCGCCGTTCTCCAGGAACGCCTGCAGCGTCATGGAGATGAGTTCGGAGACCCCGTTGCCGATGAAGATGTCCTCCACACCGATCTGCATCAGGCCCTTGGTCTGGTAATACTGCGAGATCGCCGTGCGGGCGGAAAAGATGCCCTTGGATTCGCTGTAGCCTTGGGCCCCGCGCAGGTGGTGGATCATGTCCACCACAATCGATTCCGGCGCCTCCAGTCCGAACGGCGCTGGGTCCCCGAGGTTCATCCGCAGGATGCGGTGGCCCTCGGCTTCCATCTTCTTGGCCGCGTGCAAAATCGGGCCGCGGAGCTCGTATCGAACGTTCTGGAGTTTGCTGGAATGCTGCATCGGACGCATGCCCTATGTTTTCATATCCGGCACAGAGCGCTCATGTGGTGTTCACCACGGATGGTTTTCAGCCCGGCTGCTGTCCACCACGGCGAGTGTTCAGCCCGGCCGGTTTCACTGCGGCGAGTGTTCAGCCCGGCCGGTTTCACCACGGCGCCGCGCGGGCTCCGGCGGCGGCAGGTCTGGTGCCCGACGCCGTAACGGCCTAGCGTGATGAACCTCAACGCGGAGCACCTATGGAGGAACGCCATGAGCCTGAAGCACATCAACCCGGCCGGCATGTTCCGCAGCCCGGCCTTTTCCCAGGGCGTGCTCGTCGACGGACCCGGGCGACTGCTGGTCGTCGGCGGCCAGAACGGAGTCAATGCCGACGGCGCAATGGTCAGCGACGACCTTGCCGGCCAGACCAGGCAGGCAATGCGCAACGTGCTCGCAGTCCTCAAGGAGGCCGGCGCAACGCAGCAGGACGTCGCCAAGCTGAATATCTATCTGGCCGCCGGACAGGACCCGAATGAAGGGTTCGCCGCCGCCGCCGAGGTATGGGGAGAGGTGCCGACGGCAATCACCGTCCTGCAGGTGGGCTCCGCCCGGCCCGGCGTGCTGGTGGAGATCGATGCCCTCGCGCAGGTTCCGGAACAGGCCTGACAGACGGGGGCAGTCCTGGATTCTCCGCCGCCACGGCGTAGCTGTGTCCTGAGGGGCCGGAACACGCCACGACGGCGGGGCGCGACGCCGCCGGTAGGTGCGCCGCCGCCGTCGTACTTCATTTGCTGGGGCGGACGCGGTGCTTGCTGACGATGGAGACCCGGTTGAACGCGTTCATCGCGACCGTGATCCAGCTGACCGCGGAAAGCTCCTCGTCAGTGAGCTGTTCGCGGGCGGCAGCGTACTCCCGCTCCTGGCTGTGGTGGGCCGGCAGTTCGGTGAGCGCCTCGGCCAGGGCCAGAGCCGCACGTTCCTTGTCCGTGAACACTTCGGTGTCCCGCCATGACGGAAGGACGGACAGCCGCTGCGCCGTTTCGCCTTCGCCCAGCGCAAGCCGGGTATGCATGTTCAGGCAGTAGGCGCAGCCGTTGATTTGCGAGATGCGCAGATTGAGCAGCTCGACCAGCTTCCGGTCCAGGCCGGCCGCTTCAGCGGCCTCTCCGACCTTGAGGGCCAGACCGTTGAGGGCGCGGTACGCCGCCGGGGTCTGCTTGTCGATGTAGATATTGGCGCGACGTTCTTCGGTGCTCACTCAAGCCTCCTGATCACTGGGGTGAACTCCCATTCTGGCACCCTGCCCGCGGCGGCCCGAGAAGAGTAGCGTGTGCCCCATGGAATTCGAGAAACCGTTTACAGAGCCCACCGGTCGCCGAATCCGGGTCCGGCTGGGCGGAGGCTTGGTGGCGGACAGCACCCGGGCCAGGCTGCTGATCCAGTACGGACGCGGCGAACTGCCCACGTACTACCTGCCGCGGGAGGACGTGGCGGCCGGAGCGCTCTCCAACCCGCGCGCCGGGTCGGCCGGGCAGCAGATCTGGGACGTGGCACTCGGCAGCAAGCGGGCGGAAGCCGGCGCTTGGGAGCACCCTTATCCCACCGGGAGGCTGGGCGAACTGGCCGGTCACGTGACGTTCTCCTGGCGGCAGCTGGAATGGTATGAGGAAGACGAACGGGTGCTGGTGCATGCGCGCGATCCCTACAAGCGGGTGGATACGCTGCGCAGTTCGCGCCGGGTCCAGGTGTACTTGGAGGGCCAGAAGGTGGCCGACAGCATCCGGCCGCTGCTGCTCTTCGAAACGCAGCTGCCGGTGCGCTACTACTTGCCGGCTGAAGACGTACGGACGGACTTGCTGGAGGCCAGCGACACCGTCACCAGCTGCCCCTACAAGGGCTTGGCTCGGTACTGGTCCGTCCGCCTCGGCCAGAACATAGTCCACGACGTGATGTGGAGCTATCCGGATCCAATCCCGGAAAACCCCAAGATCCGGGACCTTTTCTGCTTCTTCAACGAGCGCGTGGACTTGGTGGTCGACGGCGTCCCGCAGGACCGGCCGGACACTCCTTGGTCCTGAGTCGGCCCTTGCCCTCCCGCCCGCACCGGACTTGGGGTCCGCGGCGGGGCCCGAAACATTCGACCCGCCGTCGGCCTGCTTCTTCGGCTTATACCTTCTTCTCCGCGGAGAAGAAAAGGCTTTTGAGCATTTTTCGCACCCCAACCTGTTGCACAATCAGCATGCTTATGTTTTCTTGGGGAGGAGCGATTCTGGTCCCGCACTTCCCTGAGTGAGAGTGGTCTGCCGATGCATTGTGACGAGGATGCCTTGCAGGTTTTGTTCCGCAGAGCGAGGCGCGCCAAGGGTTCCTTGCGTGCGGCATTGGAAGAGGAGCTGCTGCTGGGGCACCTGGGCATCGCCGAAGGAATTGCACGCAACTACTCGGGTCCGGGCAGGGAGATCGATGATCTGCAGCAAGTGGCACGGCTCGGGCTTCTCAAGGCCGTCCGTGGCTTCGATCCCGACCACGGCGCCGACTTTGCGGCCTATGCCGTGCCGACCGTGCACGGTGAACTGAAGCGGTACCTACGCGACAGCTCGTGGATGGTTCGGCCGCCGCGCCATCTTCAGGACCTGCGGACGGCGGCCATCAAGATGACACCGGAACTTGCGCAGCGGCTGGGCCATGAACCGCGGCTCAGGGAATTAGCCGGTGCGCTCGCCGAACGCCCCGAAGTCGTGGCCGAAGCGCTGAATTGCCACGGCAGCCTGCGGCCGGAATCGCTGGACGGAACCCCTGAAGGACAGAGCCTGGCCGAGTCGCTGGCAGTCACCGATGGCGGCACCGAACGGACCGAGGAACTGCTGATGCTGCGGGGCGCCATCCGTGAGCTTGAACCGCGGGAACGGCAACTGCTCTTTTACCGCTACTTTCAGGAAGAATCGCAGCAGCGCATCGGCGAACGCATCGGGATGACGCAGATGCAGGTATCGCGGGCGCTGGCCCGGATCCTGGTCAAACTTCAGCGCCGGGTGCTGGGGGAACAGCCAGCACCGGTCCGGCAGCCGATGCGGACGGCGTAGCGACCGTAAGTTGGGCAACCGCAGCCAGGACATCCTCGGCAGTGACGGCCAGCAGCGCCGGATCGGGGTCGGCGGAGAAGGTGTCGCCCAGCCGCAGGCTTTCGTCGGTCAGGACGATGTGAGGTCCGGGCGGCGGCC
Source organism: Actinomycetota bacterium (assembly GCA_051751385.1). GTDB lineage: Bacteria > Actinomycetota > Actinomycetes > Actinomycetales > Micrococcaceae > Crystallibacter. Next base: position 221,994 of record JBNJKW010000001.1, read on the forward strand.
CCCAGACGCTGACCGGCGCGGGGCCGAAGATGACGACTGAGGGCCGGGCGTATGCGGAAGCCAGGTGGGCCGCGCCGGTGTCGGCGGAAATGACGACGGCGGCCTCGGCTATCGCGGCCGCGAATTCCGCCAGCGACAGAGTGCCGGCGACTACGGATTCCGGCCCCAGCCCGGCCAGTTCGGCGACGGCCTGTGCCCGCGGCCGTTCGGCCGTGCTCCCGGTGAACATGATCCGGTGCCCCTGGGCTGCCAGTTCGCGGGCGACGGCGGCGAACCGCTCGGCTGGCCAGAGCCGGCTGCCGTAGGCGGCACCGACGTGAAGTACCGCCGCACCCGGGCAGGGGCTCGGCACCACCGGCTTGTTGAGCCGGTAGTCCAGCGGATCGGCGTCAATCCCGTGCCACTGCAACAGGCGGGCCCAGCGCTCGCGTTCGTGTACGCCCTCCGGCCACGCAGGCCCGTTCCAGCCCGGCGCCCAGTGGCCGATGCGGACCGCTGGTTGCAGGGCTTCCAGCCGGCCGCGGCTCTCCGGGCCGTTGCCGTGCAGGTTCACGGCGATCTCCACCCGGCCGGGCGCCAGGGCCACCGGAACATCCAACCCGTGCGTGGGCAGCAGGTCGTCCACCGATCCGGTGAGTTCGAGGATGGGCCGCAGCCAGGCCTGGGCGGCGTACAGAATCCGGTACTCCGGGTACGCGGCGCGCAGCGCCCGCAGCGCAGGAACCGCGACCAGCAGATCGCCCAGCTTCAGCGCCCGGAGCACCAGCAGCTCCGGCCGTCCGTCCCGTTCCAGTCCTTGAGCTTCTGCCACTGCGCCCTTCCTTTCAAGCTGGCTGTGGCCCATCCTGCCAGATGCTCGCGCCCTCCGCTTCCCGCCCCTATCCAGCCGCCAGAAGGGACACGCATGACAAAACCAGTAGCAACAGAAGTGTTTAGGTCGCTGCTTGGCTGGGAACAGTGCTGGTATGAGCGCAACCGCAGTCTCCCCGCCGCGGGCCATTCTGTTCGACCGGGACGGCACGCTGGTCACGGACGTGCCCTACAACCCGGATCCAGCGAGGGTCCGGCCGGTGGCCGGCGCCCGCGCGGTGCTCGATGCGGTCCGGGCAGCGGGGCTGCCATGCGGAGTGCTCACTAATCAATCCGGCATCGGACGCGGACTGCTGAATCCTAAGCAGGTCGATGCAGTGAACGCTCGGGTCGAAGAATTGTTGGGCCCCTTCGACGTCTGGGAGATCTGCCCGCACCATCCCGACGACGGCTGCCTCTGCCGCAAACCGCAGCCCGGGATGATCCTCGCAGCGTGCCGGCGGCTAGGGCTGGATCCCTCCGAGGTGGCCTACATCGGGGACATCGGGGCAGACGTCGAGGCTGCCGCCGCGGCCGGCGCGATCGGAGTGCTGGTTCCCACGCCGGTGACCCGGCGCGAAGAGGTGGAGGCCGCCGGACTGGTGGCAGAGAACCTAACCGAAGCCATTTCCCTTCTGCTCAAGGCCCGCCCGTGAGCCGCGTGCTGGTGGCGCGGCTGGACAGCGCCGGAGACGTGCTGCTGGCCGGCCCGGCGGTGCGGGCGGTGGCGGCCGGCCGCGGTGGTGGTCCCAACGACGTCATGATGCTTTGCGGTCCGCAGGGCAAAGCTGCCGCGGAATTGCTGCCCGGTGTCGCCGAGGTTTTCAGCTGGGCCAGCCCGTGGATAGTGGACCCGGCGCCGCCGGCAACCAAGGACCACGTTGCCGCGCTGGCGGACTGGGTACGGAAATCCCGGATCTCCGAGGCCATCATCCTGACCTCCTTCCACCAGTCACCGTTGCCGCTGGCGCTGCTGCTGCGGCTAGCCGGCGTCGGGCAGATCACCGGGGCTTCGGTGGACTACGCCGGCTCGCTGCTCGACAGGCGGCTGCGCCCGGGCGAAGACTTCCCGGAGGACCAGCCAGAGGCCGAGCGGGCCTTGGAGATTGCCGCGGCCGCCGGCTACCGGCTTCCCGCCGGCGATGACGGCCGGCTGCAGGTCCGCGACATTCCGGATACCACGTTTTTGACCGGAGACGAGCCGTATATCGCGGTCCATCCCGGCGCAGCGGTTCCGGCCCGTGCCTGGCCGCCGCTGCACTATTCAGCCGCCGTCGAGCTGCTGATCGGAGCCGGCTACCGGGTGGTAGTCACCGGCGGGCCGCAGGAGCGGGAGCTGACCGCCACCGTGGCCGTCCCCGGTGCGTTGGACCTGGGCGGGCAGACCGACCTGCGGAGCCTTGCCGGGGTGCTCGCCGGAGCCTCCGCCGTCGTCACCGGGAACACCGGACCTGCCCACTTGGCCGCCGCGGTGGGCACCCCGGTGGTGTCCCTGTTCGCGCCGGTGGTGCCGGCCATCCGCTGGGCGCCCTACATGGTCCCGCTGGAGTTGCTCGGTGACCAGCATGCGCCCTGCCGGCTCAGCCGCGCTCGGAAGTGTCCGGTCCCCGGGCATCCTTGCCTGTCCAATGTGGCCCCCGAAGAAGTGCTGGAAGCCGTACAACGGCTGACCCGCGGCGTGACGTACCTGTCCGCGAGGAGAAAGACGAGGAACGCATGAAGATTCTGCTCTGGCATGTCCATGGTGGCTGGACCGACGCTTTTGTGCGCGGCCGCCACGAGTACTTGCTGCCTGCCACCGCCGAGGGCGGCGCGTGGGGGTTGGGCCGCGCCGGCCGCGACTGGCCGTCGTCGGTGCGCGATGTGGAACCGGGCCGGCTGCGCGACGAAGAACCCGATGTGGTGGTGCTGCAGCGGCCCGAGGAGATTGAGGAATGCGAGCGGCTGCTCGGCCGTAGGCCGGGACGGGACATTCCCGCGGTGTTCTTGGAACACAACACGCCCAAGGGCGACGTGCCCAACTCGTTGCACCCGCTGGCCGACCAGCAGGAAATGACGGTGGTGCATGTTACCCACTTCAATCAGCTGTTTTGGGACTGCGGAACGGCCCGGACCACCGTGATCGAGCACGGCATCGTGGACCCCGGCAAGCGCTACACCGGAGAACTGGAACGCCAGGGCGTGGTGGTCAACGAACCGGTACGCCGCTGGCGCGTCACCGGGACGGACCTGCTGCCGGCTTTCGCCCAGGCAGGGCCGCTGGATGTGTTCGGCATGGGAACCGACCGGCTGGCCGCAGCCACAGGACTGGGCCCGGACCAGCTGCAGGTGAAAGGAGATCTGCCCACCCACCTGCTGCACACCGAGCTGGCCCGCTGCCGCCTCTACCTGCACCCGCTGCGCTGGACATCGCTGGGCCTGGCGCTGCTGGAAGCCATGCATCTGGGCATGCCGGTGGTGGCGCTGGCCAGCACGGAGGCGGCGCGGGCGGTTCCGCCGGAAGCAGGGGCCATTTCCACGGACGTGGACCAGCTGCGGCGCCAAGCTGCCCTTCTGCTGAAGGATCCGGACGAAGCCGACGCACGCGGCGCCGTCGCGCGTGAAGCCGCGCTGCAGAACTACGGGCTGCAGGCTTTCCTAGACAACTGGGACAGCCTGCTGGCTGAGACCACAACACGCACCGGACGGGTCATGGCCGCCAATGAGAGGAGAGAGCCGTGAGAATATCGATGGTTTCGGAGCACGCCAGCCCGCTGGCCGTGCTGGGTGGGGTGGATGCGGGCGGTCAAAACGTGCACGTGGCTGCCCTCTCCGCCGCGTTGGCCCGGCGCGGGCACACGGTGAGCGTCTACACCCGACGCGATGATCCACTGCTGCCGGCCCGAGTGGCCATGAGACCCGGCGTGGAAGTAGTCCACATCAACGCGGGGCCGCCGGAACCGGTTCCCAAGGACGAGCTGCTGCCGTTCATGGGGCAATTGGCCGACGGTATCAGCGCCGACTGGGTGGACCTCCCGCCGGATGTGGTGCACGCGCACTTCTGGATGTCCGGCGTGGCTGCTCTCGATGCCGCCCGCCGCCCAGATAGCTGTCCGGTGCCGGTGCTGCAGACGTTCCATGCGCTCGGCACCGTGAAACGGCGCCACCAGGGCGCACAGGACACCAGCCCGGCACAGCGTGCCTGGCTGGAACCGTCAGTTGGCCGCGAAGTAGACCGGATCATCGCCACCTGCTCGGACGAAGTGTTCGAACTGACCGCGATGGGCGTCCCGCGCGGCAATATTTCCATCGCCCCCTGCGGCGTGGATTTGGGACTCTTCAGCGCCGACGGCGAGGCCGAGCCACGCGGCCGCACCCACCGGATTGTCACGCTGGGCCGGCTGGTTCCGCGCAAGGGCATCGATCTGGCCGTGCAGGCCCTGCGGCTGCTCAAGGACCAAGGAATTGACGACGTCGAACTGGTCGTGGTCGGCGGCGCGTCCGGGGCAGCCGGGCTGGCGGCCGATCCGGAAGCCCAGCGGCTGCGCAGCCTCGCCCGTGAGCTCGGCGTGGAAGATCAACTGGTGCTGCGGGGCCAGCTGTCGCGGGAGCAAATCCCGTCGGTGCTGCGCAGCGCCGACGTAGTCATCTGCGCGCCATGGTACGAACCGTTCGGGATTGTCCCGCTGGAAGCGATGGCCTGCGGCGTTCCGGTGGTCGCGGCCTCGGTCGGCGGGCTGATCGACACCGTGGTGGATCGCAAGACCGGTCTGCACGTTCCGCCGCGCGACCCGGAGGCGGTGGCGGACGCCGTGGCCGAGCTGCTGGCCAATCCGCAGTTGCGCCGCGAGCTGGGCCGCGCCGGCCAACAGCGCGTGCGCACCCGCTACTCCTGGGACCGGGTGGCTGCCGACACCGAAAAGGCTTATCACCTGGCGGTCAGCCAGGGGGCCGGTGCGCTCGTCGCCGGAGCCCGGCAACTGGAAGGAGAGGCACTGTGAAACGTGTAGTTACCGGCGGCACCCCAACTACCGCCAGCACCGGTGCAATGACCGCTGCCGCGCCGATCGCCTCGGCCCGGACCGAAACCTATCTGCGGCCGCCGGGCCCCGCGCTCGTCCCGGTGCCGTCGGCTCCTGGCCGGCACCCCGAAACCGCGGCGGTGGACGCCGTGCTGGCGCACCTGCAAGCCGTCGGGCCCGCGGTGGAGTCGCTGCGTGCCCAGGCCGGCCAACTGGCGGGCTGGGGAACCGAGCTGGCCCGGCGACTGCTGGACGGCGGGCGCCTGCTGGCGGCCGGCAACGGCGGCTCGGCAGCGGAAGCCCAGCACCTCACCGCGGAACTGGTGGGTCGGTTCGACGGCGAACGGCAGGCCTTCTCCGCCATCTCGTTGCATGCGGATACCTCGGCTGTCACGGCGATTTCCAACGATTACGGCTACGACCATCTCTTCGCCCGGCAGGTGCTGGGCCACGGCCGGGCCGGCGATGTGCTGCTCCTGCTGACCACCAGCGGCAAGAGCGAGAACCTGCTGCGCGCGGCGGAGGCAGCCCGCGGCATCGGCGTCACCAGTTGGGCGCTGACCGGCAGCGCCCCGAATCCGTTGACCAGGCTCTGCGACGACTACGTGGCCGTGGACGCGCTGCCCGCCAATGTGCAGGAGGGCCACCTGATGGCGCTGCACGCCCTGTGCCGGGCGTTCGACGCCGAGGTGGCGCGGCACGCGAACGCCGCGGGAGCGCAACGCGGGCCACACGGCGGGACGGGCCGGTCATGAGGATTGTAGTAGTGGGCGACGTCCTGCTCGACGCCGATGTGGAAGGGGCAGCTACCAGGCTCAGCCCGGACGGACCCGTACCGGTAGTGGACGCCACCGAAACAACCTACCGCGCCGGGGGAGCGGGGCTGGTTGCCCGGATGCTGGTCCGAGACGGCCGGGAGGTCCTCCTGGTCACGGCATTGTCCGACGACGATGCCTCCTCGCGGCTGCGCGGTGCCTTGGACGGCATCCGCGTGGTCGCCGGCCCGTCGGGTGCGCCAACACCGGTGAAGACCCGTATCCGCGCCGGCGGCCAGTCGGTGGTCAGGGTGGACGAGGGCTGCGCCCCCGCACCGTTGCCGGTCCCGACACCGGACATGCTGGAGGCGCTCGGGACGGCCGACGCCATCATTGTGGCGGACTACGGCCGCGGTCTGGCGGCTGCACCCCCGTTGCGCGAGGCCCTCGAGACGCTGGTGCACCGGATCCCGGTGGTCTGGGATCCGCACCCGGCTGGCCCGGACCCGGTCGAGGGCGTAGCTGCCGCGACGCCGAACCTGCCGGAGGCGCTGCGGATGGCCGGACTGGACAAGGGCGGCACCGGCGAAGCAGCGCTCGCCGCCGCCGAACTGCGCTCACGCTGGAACAGCCGCGCCGTCGTCGTCACGCTCGGCGCGGAAGGGGCGATCATCCAGAAGGAGGGGGAACTGCCGCAGGCGATTCCCGCAGCCGCAACAAACGCGGCCGACACCTGCGGGGCGGGCGACCGGTTCGCCGCCTCGCTGGCGGTGGCGTTGGCCGCCGGTCGCCCGCTGACCGCCTCGGTGGAGGACGCCGTCGGGCAGGCCGCGGCCTTCCTCGCGGCCGGCGGCGTGGCCTCGCTGCGCCAGGACGCGGCACCGGTCCAGCTGCGCGGGCCCGGCCTGGATGCCATCCGGGTTGCCGCCCAGACTCGCGAAGCCGGCGGCACGGTGGTGGCGACCGGCGGCTGCTTCGATCTGCTGCACGCAGGCCACGCCCGGACCCTGGCTGCCGCCCGGAAGTTGGGCGACTGCCTGATCGTCTGCCTCAACTCGGACGATTCGGTCCGCGGCCTGAAGGGCGCGGAACGCCCGATCATGAACCAGGAAGACCGCGCCGAGCTGCTGCTGGCCCTGGAATGCGTGGATGCCGTGCTGGTCTTCGATGAAGCCACTCCGGAATCGGCGCTGGAACGGCTGCGGCCCGACATCTGGGTCAAGGGCGGCGACTACACCGCCGACCAGCTCCCCGAAGCCCGGCTGCTGCAGTCGTGGGGCGGGCAAACCCTTACCGTGCCGTACTACCCGGCCCGTTCCACCACCGGCCTGGCCGCCGCCTTGGCGAAGGTCGGCTGAAGCTGAGCGAACCGCGCCCCCACTTTCTCGAACCCGCTTTCTCGAACCTGATTTCTCGAACCTGAGGAGGAAAACATGAGTAGTGCAGCAACCAACCCCGGCCGTGTCTTGGTTACCGGCGGAGGATCCGGACTCGGAGCCGCCGTCGTGGAAGCGGTGCTGGCGGCAGGCGGCACCCCGGTGGTGCTGGACCGCGACGTCAGCCGGGTCAGCCGGGCCAAGAGCGTGGCGGTCGACGTCGCCGACCGCACCGCCGTCGAGGCAGCCGTTCAGCAGGCCGCCGACACGCTCGGCGGGCTGGACGCCGTGGTGACGGCTGCCGGCATTGACCGCTGCGGACGCTTGGAAGACGTTCCAGCCGAGGAATGGGAAAAGGTCATCGGGGTCAACCTGATGGGCACGGTGTCCGTGGTGCGCGCCGCCCTGCCGCACCTGAAGTCCTCGCACGGACGGGTGATCACGGTGGCCTCGTCGCTGGGGATCAAGGCGGTTTCCGACGCCACCGCCTACTGCGCCTCCAAGTTCGGCGTGGTTGGTTTCAGCCGCGCGCTGGCGGCTGAAACCCACGGGCAGGTCGGCGTGACCACCATGATCCCGGCCGGCATGAAGACCAGGTTCTTCGACGACCGCACCGAGCAGTACAAGCCGCAGGACGACTCCCGGCTCAACGACCCGGAACGCGTGGCCGATGCCATCATCTTCGCGCTCTCACAGCCGAAGGGCTGCGAAGTGCGCGAGATGGTTATTTGCCACGAAGAAGAAGACTCGTGGCCCTAAGCTGACGGAGATCCGTGTAGACATCCTCTGCGCGGATCTCCTCCGTCAGGGGGAACTCGTGCGGGCAGCGTTCCGCTGTCCAGCCCACCTGAGTCAGATCAGACCCGCAGACCGGGCAGCTGGTCATCCAGGACATGTGCACCCGGTGCATGGTTCGGCCGAGCGCCCCCGCCATGATCAGGTTGCCCACCCAGTAAATGCCCACCGTCGGGGTCCCGACCGCCTGGGCCAGATGCCGCGGCCCGCTGTCATTGCCCAGCATCACGTCACTGGCCCGCAGCACCGCGGACAGCTCGTCCAGCCCCAGCCGGCCGGCCACGGAGCATATGCTGCCGCCGTTGCCGGATCCGGCTTTCTCGCGGCCGCGTTCCACCACTTCGCCGGCCAACGCGGCGTCGGATGGGTCGCCCACCACCAGGACCTGGCACCCGTCGTCGGCCGCCCAGCCCGCAACCCGGCCAAAGTGCGACGCCGGCCACCGCCGCCGCGGGTCGGTGGCGCCCGGGTGGATGGTCACCAGCGACGGCCGGCCGTCGTCGAGCAGCCCGGCCAGCAAAGCATCTTCATCGGCCCGCGGCTCCAGTTCCGGCTGAAGCGCGGCCGGGGCGGCTCCGGCCAAGCCCACCACCTCCAGCGCACGCAACACCTCGTGCTGGTAGTAGAGGTACGGAATGGTCCGTTCCAGTTCCGCCGCGTCCGGGGTGCGGGTACCCACCGTGTGCCGAGCACCCAACTCCAGCAAGAACGGATTCGAAAACCGTCCGCCGCCGTGCAATTGCACTGCCAGGTCGAACTGCTCGCCGCGCATCCGCTGCTGGAACAATGCAACGGCCTGCGGGTCCTCCGGGCCTGGCCGGACACCGTGGGCGAACGGCAGCGGCTCCACCCAGTGCACGGGTCCGGGCCTAGCGCCAAACAGAGCCGCGTGGGCCTCTGTGCCCAGCAGGGTCAGGGTCGCTTCAGGGTAGGCAGCAGCCAAAGATTTGAGGGCAGGCACCGAAAACAGCACGTCACCCAAGCCCCCGCCGCGGAGCACCGCAATCTTCCGTACTCCCTCGAAGGGCTGCAGCACCGGTCCGATACCGAGGCCGTGCCTGGCCTCGCTATTCAACCGCTGGTCGCCGAAAGCAACGCCGCCCGTGGGGGAATCTGTCATCTCCACCTCCTGGATACACACCCGAGGCAGCCGCTGTTGTCCGGCTCCTCGGTTTCGTCTCTGCAGCAGTCCCAAGGCCCCTCGTCCCCCGGGAGACCTCGTGGGCTTCACCCTAAAGCGCTTTCGAGCCGCTGGCCAGTGCCCGTCACCCGTACTGGAGGTGCCGCAGCGGCCGGTCCTAAATCATTTTTTTGCCCGTCGGAAACTGAGGATGCGCGGGTGGAATCCGGCTTCGGCTGGGTCTGTCTGAAAGCGCCCGGCGAGGGGTAGGAAACCAGTACCACGCAATGTGGAAGGCCCCGGAGGGAAGTGCCCGCGGTGGCTAGCGCATTGACGTTGCGTGAACGTGGACCTAAACCAAAGACTGGCGGGCCGGCCTTGGCTCCGCCTTGGACCGGAGGAGCGATATGACCACCGATTCCGTTACTACCCGGGACTTAGCCTCGCTGGAGGTACACGACCCGAGGGACGGCAGCCTGGTGGGAGCGCTGGAGGAAGCAACTCCCGAGGAGGTGCGCGCCGCCGTCGTGGCTACCAGGGCGGCCCAACCCGGCTGGGCGGGCACCGATGCTGCGGCCCGCGGCGAAATGCTGGAAGCCGCCGCGGCAGCTCTGCAGGACCACGCCGACGAATTGGCCAAGATCAATGCCCGCGAAACCGGCCGGCCCGAACACGAAGCCCGGGAGGGCGTGATGGCCGGGGCCGCAACGTTGCGCCAGTACGCTCAGTTGGGTCCGGTGCACCGCGGCCGCAGTTTGCGGGGTGGTTTGCTGGCCGCCGATTACACCGTCAACGAACCCCGCGGTGTGGCGGTGGTGCTCACGCCCTGGAACGACCCAGTGGCGGTGGCGGCCGGACTGCTGGGGGCGGCACTGGCGACCGGCAACACGGTGCTGCACAAGCCCAGCGAACGCTGCCCGCACTTGGGAGAGCTGCTGGGAAAGATCCTCTCGGACGTGCTGCCGCCCCATGTCGTGACCACGCTCACGGGCGGTCCGGCAGTAGGTGCCGTACTGACCAGCCATCCGGATGTGGACGTCATCGCGCATGTGGGCTCAAGCCTCACCGGCGCGCGGATTGCCCGCGCCGCGGCGCTCACCGGGGCTCTTGTGATCCGGGAGAACGGCGGCAACGACCCATTGATCGTCGACGACGGCGTCGACCCGGCATGGGCGGCCGAACAGGCGGCCATCGGGGCCTTTGCCAACAGTGGGCAGATCTGCACCTCCGTGGAACGCATCTACGTGCACCGGGACGTCGCCGGGCAATTCTGCGAAGCGCTCGTCGCCGAGGCCCGCAGGCGCAACGCCGGAGGACTGATGGCTCCGCTGGTGGACCGCAGGCTCCGGGACAGCGTGCACGCGCAGGTGGCCGAGGCACTTTCACTCGGCGGGACGGCGGCCGAAGGTGGCACGGTGCCTGACGGGCCGGGCGCACACTACCCGGCCACCGTCCTGCTGGACTGTGTGGACCACATGACTGTTATGCAGGAGGAGACCTTCGGCCCGGTGGCCCCGGTCCGGGTGGTGGACAGCTTCGACGTCGGGCTGCGGCTCGCGGCGGAGGGCCGGTACGGCCTGGCCGCCACCGTCCTGACCGCGGACATGGACCATGCCCACCGGGCCGTGGCTGCGCTTCAGGTTGGCACCGTCAAGGTCAACGCGGTTTTCGGCGGCGCGCCAGGCGGTTCCGCCCAGCCCCGCCGGGACAGCGGCGCAGGCTTCGGCTACGGGCCCGAGCTGCTGGACGAATTCAGCGCAGTCAAGGTGGTCCATATGGGCCTGCCCGGAGGAGCACGGCTATGAGCACCTCGCTGTCGGATGTTTCCGGGCTCGCCGCCTGGTTGCCCTCGCGATTGGCTGAGGCCGCGCCGCAGGTCACCGTGGTGGGCGACGTGATGTTGGACGGCTGGTTCAGCGGGCGGATTGAACGGTTTTGTCGGGAGGCGCCGGCCCCCGTGGTGGACATGGTCAAGCGCGAATACGCCCCGGGCGGCGCGGCCAATACCGCTATGAATCTCGCCGCGCTGGGTGCGCGGGTGCGCATGGTCGGCTTGATTGGACCGGACGACGCCGGACGACGACTGCGGGCCCTGCTTCAGGGCGCCGGGGTGGACACCTCGGGGTTGGTGGAACACGGAGACGTCCTGACCACCACCAAGTACCGCATCATCGGTGGCGACCAGATCATGCTGCGCTTGGACGAGGGCATGGGCCGGGTGCCCGACGAGGCCCAGGAACAGCTGGCCGCGGCTGTGCCCACTGCCCTGAGCGGAAGCGACGCAGTGGTGGTCTGCGACTACGGGACCGGCGGGCTGGGCGACGCTGTGCGCGGCATGCTGGCCCGGCACCGCGGCGGCCGGCTGCTGGTGGTCGATGCGCATGACCCGCGGTTTTGGTCGGAAATCGCACCGGATCTCGTCACACCCAACGCCGCAGAGGCAGCCGGCCTGCTGGGTGTGACGCTGGACCCGGACACGGACCGGGCAGCCGCAGTGGCCAGCCAGGCAAGCATGCTGCTCGAGGCAACCGGGGCGGGCGCCGCCGTCGTCACGCTGGACAAGGACGGCTCCCTCCTGATGATGCACGACGGCGGAACCCACCGCACGTGGGCCAGCCCGGTCACCGAGAAGCAGGCCTCGGGGGCCGGCGACACCTACGTGGCGTGCCTGACCCTGGCCCGGGCCGCGGGCCTGCCGTTGAGCACCAGCCTGGACCTGGCCCAAGCGGCCGCCGATGTGGTGGTGCACCGGCGCGGCACCTCGGTCTGCAGCACCACCGATCTGGCTGCGCATCTGGGAACCTTTTCCGATGCAGCACTGGACGCCGAAGCGCTCGGACAAGCGATAGCGGCGGAGCGGGCGGCCGGCCGGCGGATTGTGCTTACGAACGGATGTTTCGATGTGCTGCACCGCGGACACACCCGCTACCTGACCCAAGCCAAGCAGTTGGGCGATGTGCTGGTGGTGGCGCTGAACAGCGACGCGTCCGCACGTCGCCTGAAGGGACCCGACCGACCGATCAATCCGGCCGCGGACCGGGCCGGCATCATCGCTGCGCTTAGCTGCGTGGACTACGTGACCGTGTTCGACACCGACACGCCCATCCCGCTGATCGAAGCGATTCGGCCGGATATCTACGCCAAGGGCGGTGACTATTCGCCGGAGATGCTTGAGGAGACAGCGGTGGTGGAGGCCTGCGGCGGCGAGGTCTGCATTTTGGATTACGTCGCCGACCATTCCACGACGGCCGTGGTCCGCCGCATCCGTGGTTCGGCGCCCGCGGACGGATCAAGCTCGATGCCTGCTGGGGACGCGCACCGTGCACCGGCACCGGGAGCCGATCCGGCATGAGCCGCAGGAGTGCCGGCAGCTGGGCCGTGCCACGGCCAGACTCAGGGCCCGAGCTGGATGTGCTGGTACCCAGCTACGGCCGGCAAGCGGAACTGGCCGTGACGCTTTCCGGGCTGGCCGGCCAGGACAGCCCGGCGTTCTCCGTGGTGATCAGCGATCAGTCCGACGGAGCGCCCGCCTGGGAGCACCCGGCAGTCGCCGCGATGACCCGGGTGCTGGAGGCCCAAGGCCGGCCGGTCCGGCTGGAACGGCATCTGCCCCGGCGAGGCTTGGCCGAGCAGCGCGACTTCTTGCTCGGTCTGGCCAGCGCCGAACTCGTGCTGTTCCTGGACAATGACGTGTGGCTGGAACCGGGCATGCTGGCGAGGATGACCGCGGCCATCCGGCAGGAGGGCTGCGGGTTTATCGGGGCGGCGGTGCAAGGCATGTCGTTTCTGGACGATGTTCGCCCGGGGGAGCAGGAACCCTTCGAACTCTGGGACGGTCCGGTGGTGCCGGAGCGCATCCGGCGCTCCGACGAACGCTTCTCCCGTTGGCAGCTGCACAACGCGGCTAACCTGACCCATATCGCCGCTGAGTTGGGGATTGCCGACGGCGGTTGGCGGCTGTACAAGATCGCGTGGGCCGGCGGCTGCGTGCTGTACCGGCGGGACGCCTTGCTGGACTGCGGCGGCTTCGAGTTCTGGCGGGAATTGCCGCCCGGTCACGCCGGTGAGGACGTGGTGGCGCAATTGAAAGTCATGGAACGCTTTGGCGGCGCGGGCATCCTGCCCTCCGGCGCCGTGCACCTGGAATCACCCACCACCGTCACCGACCGTTCCACCGAAGCATCGGACGTGGTCCTGAGCGAATAAGGTTTGATGCCACGAGCGGCGGCGCGCCGCTCGTCCCGACGTCAGGTCGGCACCGGGTCAGAAGGGTGGCGGGTCCTGCTGTTGGCTCGGTGGCTCTTGCTGCTGGTCACCCGTTGCCCGCGCCTTGCGGGCGGGGTGCCAGGGCGGCAGCCAATCGTCATCGGTAGCTGTGTCCGCTGGCCCGGGTCCTGGTTGTACGAGCAGCGGTTCGATTCGCTGCCGGTGGTCTGTCGGCAGCGCGGCCGCGACGGCGGGCGGATAGGCCGGTTGGCCGGGGGCATCGACGTCTTCGCCGGGCCGGTCGGTGTAGGTCCGTCCGGCCGGGGTGGTCACTTCGAACATCCCGGGTGAGGGCTGTGCCATCTTCCAGCCCGCGTTCGTTTTCAGCCCGTGGTGGGTCTCGCACGGCGGGCCCAGGTTCCCGGCGTCGGTTTCGCCCGTGGCGCCGTCGGCGCGGAAGGCCTGGGTGTGGTCGATCTGGCAGGCCTTGCCGTGTTTGCGGCAGCCGGCGAACGGACACACCTCATCGCGCTTGCGCACCGCCCGGGCCAGATCCGCCGGCGGCCGGTACCGGGTCCGGCCGTAGGAGAGCCTGGCCCCGGTCTCCGGATGCGTCAGGATCCGGTAAAACGACTTCGCATCCGCACACAGCTGCCGGGCCGCGTCCGCCGGGATCGGACCGTAGCCGTCCAGCGTGGCCGGTTCCCCGCCCAGCCCCAGCAGCGACAGCACCGGGACGGTGACCGACGGTTCGGCGTGGATCCCGGCCGCCGGACCGGTATCCATGCCCGCGTGCACGAGCAGGTCCGCGAACACATCGGCCCGCAACTGCCCCCTGGACCGGGTCTCGCCAGCCTGGCCGCGCAGGTGCACGGCGGCGCGGGTGAGCCGGTCATCGATCGAGGCGGCCTGCTCGGCCGGCAGGTACGCGTTCAGCCACGCCATCCCGTCCGGCGCCGGCTCCACGCCCACGTTCCGCCGTTCCTCCGCCGTCCGGCGGCGCATCACAAATGGTCTCCGGGTGGATGCGCTCGCGCAGCCGCCGCGCCATCTCCCGCAGCGACCGCAGCGACCGGCCCTTCACCCGGCCCAACAGGGTCTGTTCAAACCCGGCCGCCGCCTCCTCCGGCAGCGACCGGCCCTGCGTGACAATAATGGCGGCCTGCTCCCGGTCCAGGTCCCCGGCCTTCATCGCCGCCAGCGTGGCGGGGAACAACCGGTGCAGGTCCGCGGCCTGATCCACCCTGGCCCGGGCCTGCTCTTCGGGCAGGCCGAGCAGGCAGCCCAGTTCCTCCGCCGCCGACGTCGCGGCCAGCAGCTGCCGCTGCCGCAGCCTGGTGCAGCCCGGCCCCGGCGGCGGCAGCTGCGCCAGCGCCGTCTGCCCCAGCCGCGCCTCCAGGGCGACCGCCCGGCCGTCCAGCCAACACCTCACCCGGTGCACCGCGGCCAGATGCTCCACCGTCTCCTGATACCCCAGCCCGCCGGTGCCCGACCCGGTCAGCGTGGCCAGCAGCACCGCCGGCTCCGCCCCCGCCACCAGTGTTTCGAGGCGCTCGGCGTAATAGTCCGCGTTCGCTTTCGACTCAAACAAGCCCTCCGGCAGCCAGCACCCCTCGGGCAGGTTCGGCAGCACCGCGAACTCCGCCGGAACCGGCCCCGCCCCCGGCGGCCGGTTTAGTTCGTCATCCAGATCCCGGGGCTCAAAGTCCTCCCGGTACGCCCGGTTCCCCTGGTCAAGATCCTCATCCCGGGCCGGCGGGACCTCCAGGCCCGCGTACGGGTCGGGGCCGGGCTCGAACACCGGCTCCGCCCACCGCTCCGGCACCGGCACCGGTTCCTTGCGGGCCGGTTTCATCCGGGCCAGAATCGCCGCGATCGCCGCCTCACGCTCCTCCTGCGTAGGCAACCGCCGGCCCTCCCCGGAAACCGGTCCCCGCTGCTCCGTACCGTCCATAACCCAACTCAACCAGCCGGGTACGACAGTTTGGGAACCGCCAATGCTGAAGTCAGAGGTGACGGTGATGGCAGTGTCGGGCGATCTGGGGGAGGGAAAAATCCGGGGTCGCGGTGCAAGCGTTGGTGGGAGATCCGGAGGGGGGAGACTCTGACGGGAGTCGAAAGCTGGGCGGAAGGAACCTCAAGGGGCAGGGGAAGATCCAAAAGGGGCGGGGGAGATCCAAGACAGCAGTCGGAAGCGGTCTGGAGAACCTGAGCTAAGGCGCGGAACCTGTGACGGCCTAGGGGCTACGCGTGGTCCTGCCAGCCGTCGCTCTCGGTGTAGCTGGCGACCAAGGTGCCCGCTCCCGGCTGCATGGAGTCGTCGGGGTCGTCGAAGAGCTGTGCCTGGTCCGCCCTGCTGTGGGACAGGATGGACTCCGCAGCTTCTTTGGCCTCTGCTAGAGACGCCCCGAACACTTCGGTGCGGACGGGCAGGTTATCGGTACTGATGACCTCGGCATCGGTTTCGCTCAGCGGCACCGTATAAGCGCGCTGCTCTTCGCTGACCGGAAACTCGAAGTTCCCCTTTTCCGGATCAGCCGGAATGACATACTCCACGTAATAGGACATGGTGGTACTCCCTTCAGCGTTGGCCGGCTTCGAGCTCGTCGCGCAGCCGACAGTTCGTCGAAAGCTATCACCCATGCCCGGTCTTGTCCTACAGAAGTGGCATAGGCGGAAGCCCCAACAGCGTGAGTTCCCCGGCTACTGAGGCGCGGGGATCCGGGGCTGGGCCACCGGTGATCACGGCTGCGGGGCTGCGGTGATCTCGACGTCGGTGCTGCCGCCTTCGGCGACGACGAATGCTGCGCTGGTGCCGGTAAAGATCGGTCCCACCCCTCCGGGGTCGGTGCAGTAGGTAGCGAGGTTATTTTCGCCCGCCGGCAAGTCCAGCACGGTGGTTCCGCTTTCGCTGGCATCAACGGCCAGCGCGCCGCCGCTGCCGGACATGGAGCCCTCGGCCGAAGAAAGGCCGACAGCGGGGGCGCCAATGAGCCTGCAGACGTAGCTGCCGTGGCCGCTCTGGCCGAGGGTGCCGCCACCAGCTACGATCCGGGCCTTGGCCGTGCCGGTGGGCGTGTCAGGTGTACTGGGTGGCGTCACGTCGGCGGCCCGCGGACTGGAACGAACCGATCGGCCCGAGCCGCCCCCGGCGGAAGCCGCGCCCGGCGTCGAGCCGCCCCCGGATAATTCCTGTTCGGCCGCGGGCGGCACGGTTGCGTGGTCCGCGCCTGCGGAGCAGCCGGCCACGGCAGCGAGCAGGACGGCACCGGTCAGCAGCGGCAGGACCCGTTCCATAAACAGATCCTGCCCGAGCCACCTTGGGTTTCCCTTGCAGCATTAGGCGAGCATCGTCGTCGTCGTTAGACTGACAACTGCGTAAGGGAGTATCCCCATGCGCTGCAGCCGTCAACACGTAGGGCACCGACGCCCGGCCGGCTGCAGCGACCGGCAATGCCGGAGGAGAGACTTGCGGGCTAGACCGCTACCCGCTTACGAAAGGAAACCATGAGCGTTTCTCCCCTGATCTGGGGCATCACGATCGCCGTTATCCTCGCGCTGCTCGCCTTCGACTACTTCTTCCACATCCGCAAAGCGCATGTGCCGTCACTGAGGGAGGCCGCCACATGGTCGGCCCTCTATGTGGGCATCGCCGTTGTTTTCGGCATTCTGGTGCTGATCTTCGGCGGCGGGGCGATGGGCTCCGAGTACTTCGCCGGCTACATCACCGAGAAAGCGCTCTCGGTGGACAATCTGTTTGTATTCCTCATCATCATCGCCAGCTTCAAGGTTCCCCGCGAAGACCAGCAGAAGGTGTTGCTGTTCGGCATCGTCTTCTCGCTGATCGCGCGGACCGGGTTCATCTTCCTGGGTGCTGCGCTGATCAATTCCTTCGCGTGGGTGTTCTACGCCTTCGGCCTAATCCTCATCATCACGGCCGGCAACCTGCTCAAGCCTTCCCATGGTGGCGACGAGGCGGACAACTTCATCATCCGGCTGGCCAGGCGCTTCTTCCACACCACCGACTATTACGACGGCGACAAGCTGTTCACCATCCAGAACGGCAAGCGGGCCCTGACTCCGATGCTGCTGGTCATGGTGGCCATCGGCGGAACTGACATCCTGTTCGCGCTGGACTCCATCCCCGCGATCTTCGGCCTGACACAGAACGTCTACATCGTCTTCACGGCCACCGCGTTCTCGCTGATGGGGCTGCGCCAGCTGTACTTCCTGATCGACGGCCTGCTGGATCGGTTGATTTACCTGTCCTACGGGCTGGCAGCCATCTTGGCCTTCATCGGCGTGAAGCTGATACTGCACGCCCTCCACGAGAACAACCTGCCCTTCGTCAATGACGGCAACCCGGTGCCGGTCATCGAAATCTCGACCGGACTCTCGCTGACCGTGATCATCGGCGTCCTGGTGGTGACTGTCGTTGCTTCGCTCATGAGCAAGGCCGGCAAGGCACAGACCGCCATCAACAATGCACGCCGCCACGCGCTCAACTACATCGACCTCTCCTACACCGCGGATCCTGCAGAGCGCGAACGAATCTACGGGCTGCTGGTGCAGGAAGAGCGCCAGATCGAGCAAATGGAGCCGAAGTACCGCAACAAGGCCAAGGATGTGGACAAGATCCGCGAACAAGTGGCCGAAGCGCACCGCCAGCACGCGGAGTATCAACGGGGCTAAGCCGCCCAGGTCCGGAGTGGCTAAGCCGGCCAGGTCCGGAGGGGCTAGTCTGGCTCCTCCGGACCGGCCCACGGTGGAAGCATGGCTGATGAAGGCAGGAGTCGCGGTCAGCGGGGGCCGGGCCGCGGCCGCCAGGAGGGGCCGCGGGCCAGGTCCGGACAGCGAAGATTCGCATCCTGGCGGCCCGTAATCGACGCTGGAAACCGGCCCAGTTAACTGATTCGCCGGGCCGCTCCGGATAAGTTCTGCACCCCCTTCAAGGGCTAAACTTCCGGTGCTACCGTGAGGGCTACTGATCAAGAAAACCCGCATTCCTATTCCCCCGGGAAGGTGATCACGATGGCCGAGCAGGTCAATACGACCCACGCAGCGAACAAGAAGTTCGCCGAGCTGTTCAAGAAGCCGGGGCCGTGGATTACGGTCTATGTGGATGCCAGTACCGGGACCGTGGATACGCTCCGCGCGGGGGATGTGCTGCCGGACAGACTGCGTGAATCGCTCAAAAAGCAAGGCGCCGCGAAAGCGGACATTCAGGCCGTGATCGACGCCGTTTCCCCGGCCACCGGCATGCCCTCGCCGGTCAGCCGCTACGTTCTGGTGCGCGGGGGCGAGGCAGAGGTCAACGAGGTGCTTCCGGGCGCGATGTCCGGACCCGAAGTCGTCAATGCGGCTCCGATTCCGGACCTGGTGCCGTTGTTGAAGGCGCGCGGTGAGGACTTCCCGTATGTTGTGGCAGAGGTAGGCCGGGACGGCGGCGAGGTCTATCTGCAGTACGCCCGCCGAAACGGTGTGGCGGAAACGCGGACGGTGGAAGGCGAGCGGGAGAACCTCACCAAGATCCCCGGCGGCGGCTGGTCGCAGGGCCGCTACCAGCACCGCACCGAGGAAATTTGGCGCAAGAACGCCGATGAGATCGCAGCCGAAATCGATCGCGTGGTGCAGGCCAGCAGGGCGCGGCTGTTGATCATCGCGGGCGATATCCGGGCCCGCGAACTGGTGGTCGAGCAGCTCTCCGAAGCCAGCCGTGCGATCGAATCCACCTTCGAATCGCACACCCGCACGGGCGGCGCCGACAAGGAAGCGCTCCGGGCCGAAATCGCCGCCCGGGTGGCCCATGTCTGGACCGAACAGCGCAAAGCCATCCTGAACCGGCTGGCCAATCAGACGGGACAGGCTCATCCGGAGTGGACCGTCGGTTTGGGCGAGTGCATCCGCGCGCTGCAGCAGGCGCAGGTAGGCACGCTGATCATGAACGACAACGCGCTCGCCGATCACCACGTGAATGTGCTGAACGCGGAGCCTTGGATTGCTACGGCTGGCGAGCAACCGGTCAACGGCGAGCTGCTGGCAAAGATGCCTGCGCCGGCGGCGCTGGTGCGGGCCGCTGCGCTGACTGACGCCCGGGTGGCGATGGTCCCGGAAGGTGCGCTGCCGGGCGGGAAGAGCATTGCGGCGTTGCTCCGCTGGCCCACCGGGCCGGACGTGCCGCGGGGCTAGCGGAGGGCGCGGGACCGCGCCGGTCAACCCGCCGGCCAACCCTAGAGCGCGCTGGCCCTGAAGCCGCCCAAGGCCAGCGCCACGGGCACAGCGGACGCGGCCGCACCGGCGTGCGGGCGGCAGGCCGACGGGTAGGGCAGCGGCGGGCGGACCTCCAGTGCGGGCTGGCCGCTGAAGAGTTCCGGCAGCCGGTAGTCGAAGCCCTCGGCGGCATCCAGCAGTCCCGCCGCCAATTGCGCCGCCTCCTCCTGGAAACCGGTGCGCAGCAGCCCCATCACGATCCACGCGGTGTCCTGTGCCCAGACCGCCCCCGCACGACGGCGGGTGGGCCAGTACCCCGGGTTCGCGGCGGACAGCGTGCGGATGCCGTAGCCGGTGAACAACGTGCGGTCCATCAGCCGGCCGGCCACCGTCCTGGTTTCCTCGGCGTCCAGCAGCCCGGTGCCCAGCAGGTGCCCCATGCCGGATCCGACGCCGTCCACCTGCTGGTTACGGTCGTCGAGGGCCATCGCCGGGTACGGTCCGGCGTCGTCCGAACACCAGAACCGGTTGCGGAAGTTAACCGCCAGCCGCGAGGCGTAGTCCCGCCACTCGTCGCCGGCGTCGGCCTCGCCGAAGTAGTCCAGCAGCACCGATGCCGCGCGTGCCGCCTCGTAGGCGTAGGCCTGCAGGTCAGCCGGCGCGACGGTTCCGGTTGCCGTCCTGCCATCCAGATATCGGTAGGCGCCGCGGGTGTCCCCGGCGCCTTGATGGCCGGGGCCCTGGAGGGGCGGGACCGGCATCTTGATGAAGCCGTCGCCGCCGGAATCCGAGTGGCGCCGCAGCCAATCCAGCGCCGCGGCCAGCTGGGGCAGCAGGTCGCGGACGTCGTCCTCGGGCATGCCGGAATGCCAGGCGTCGTGCAGCAGCACGATCCAGAGCAGCGTGGCATCCGGCGAACCGTAGATGACCGGCGGAAGCTCCCGGACCACGGCGTCCACGGCCATCGACAGGCGTCGCTGCCGCACTTCCTGGACCATGAGGCCGGGCTGTTCGCCAGTCTCTTCCCGCTCCACCGTG
The DNA here is from genome assembly GCA_051751385.1 of Actinomycetota bacterium. Lineage (GTDB taxonomy): Bacteria > Actinomycetota > Actinomycetes > Actinomycetales > Micrococcaceae > Crystallibacter. The sequence goes on from JBNJKW010000001.1 coordinate 242,344, forward strand.
CCCTGCCAGCGGGCCACCGCACGCAGCGTCCCCTCCGCAACGGCGGAATCGATCGGCAGCATGAGCCGGGCCGCCACCAGCGATTCCCTGCCGTACAGCGTCAGGAACCACGGGGCGCCGGCGGCTAGGAAGACGTCGGCCGGGGCATCCCGCCCGGTCATGCGCAGGCTGTTGAGGTCGGTCAGGGAGCGGCTCATCAGCCGCTGCAGCCGGGAGTCTCCCGTGACCGACGGCGTGCGCAGCACCGGTGCCGATGCGGCAGTGAGGGGAGCCCCGGCGTCGTCGTAATCGATATTCCAAGAGAGGACGACGACGGTGCCCGGCTTGAGCAGCGCGGTCCATTCCAGCCGGACCAGGCTGCCGTCGAAGCCGGCCTCGGCGCCCTCGGCCGTCAGCACGGCGCGCGTTCCGTCACGCCAGCTCCACCGGGCCTCGCCGGGCGCCACCGAACCGGCCTCGCCGGCCGCTCCCGCACGCACCTGCTCCAGCGGGATGGCATCCGCTACCAGATCAACCCGGACCTGAAGTTCCAACTCATCCTGGAGCGCGGAGGTGAAAGTCAACGTTTCGCCCAGCCGGCCGCCTTCCACCGCCCGGGAACGAATCAGGGTTACCAGCGGGTCCGTCCCCTCCGCTGCGGTCCGGAGGAACGAGAGGAAGTCCGCCCGGCCCGCGGACCGCGATTGGGTGGAAATCCATTCCGGCTCCTGGCTGTTGACCGTCAGCAGACAGCGGGCCAGGACCCGGTCGTCCCCGAAGTACACGCCCTGCGCACCATGTCCCCGGATCTGTCCGTGGGGTTCACTCCAGGCCTGGAGCGGGGCCGCGAAGACTCCGGTGAGGTCATGGACATACGGCTGGCGGTAGACCATGACCTCATCTTGGCAGTATCGGCTGCTGCGGAACAGCCGTTTGCCCGCAGGCAGCTGGCCGATACGCTTCAGCCGCCGGCGCCGCCGGTAACATCGTCCTGCCCGCCCGGCGACCAGGAGAGATGAATCTGCACGCCGTTCTCCGTCTCCTCGATGACCAGGCGCAGATTTTCACCGTACAGTTCGTCAGGCGCTGCTGCAGCGTCGCTTTCGCTCTGCTGTACCAGGTCGGTCAGCGCGGCGGCCATGGCCCGGCCCCAGTCGTGGGGATTCTTGCTGTTGGCGGTGGCGGAGGCCGTATAGGCGGCGTTCCCGTTTATCCGAGCACCAGACATGGCGTTCAACCGGGCACCTCCTGACTGCACGTTTAGAACCTGCCGCACGACGCTGTGCTGCAGGTCTCATTAGCGTAACCAGCGTCCTGACCCCGATCCACCTTTTCACGTACATTACTTGTATGTGACGCCAGTCATAATCACTTATCGGCAGGAGGTCTTCATGATGGGCAGCGAGGCCGATCGGGCGAAAGTGGACCAGGCGGTCCAGGGGGTGCGGGACGAGATCCTGTCCGGCGGACTGGCGCCCGGCACCACGGTGACCGTGTCCGGGCTCGCCCGGCGTTTCGGCACCGAAGACGTGCTGATGCACGAGGCCGTCGCGGCCCTGGCAGAGGAAGGCCTGATCGAGGCCGCCGGGCATGAACACCGCATCGCCAACCTCGGCCGGCATCAGGCTGTGCAGCTCCTGGACGTGATGGGCGTGGTGCTGGTGGCGCTGTTCGAACGGGCTGCCCCGCGGTTGTCAGCCGGCGAGATCGACAGAATGGCAACGTTGGTGGACGATCTGCGGACCGCCCTCCAGCACGAAGACATGCTGGCGTCCCACCGCGCCAATGGCGAGCTGGTGGGCATCATCCTTCAGGCGGGCGACCATCAGGAGCTGCGGGACGTGAACACCCATGTGCTCGGCCGTTCGCTGGCCCGGCTGCACCTCTTCCAGCATGCCGTGGCCTATCCCATCTGGACCGATGGTTGGGAGGAGACCGTGCAGTACCTGCAGCGCGGCCAGCCCGAGGCCGCCGTGGAAAGGCTGCGCCGGACCTTCTGGGTCCTCGCCGAGGAACTGGCGCCGGAGAGTTCGTAGCGGGCCTGCGGGTCTGCCGGGAGGCGGCGCCGTGACGGGATAAGGTGAAACCCAGCCGGAAGCATACGGCCGTCCCGCCCTGCCGTTCGACCCCCTGGACCAAGCTTGACCTCGCCTGCACAACAGTCCACCGAAACCCGACCGCAGTCCACCTATAACCGACCGCGTTCCGAGGGCCGCTCCAGCCACCGCCCGGCGCGGAAGACCTCCCCGTTTACTGGCCGCTTGACCGTTCTCGCCGGCATCCTCTTGCTCGCGTTGAGCCTGCGGCTGGCCGTCTCCGGCGTCTCGCCGGTGCTGGCAAACATTGCTGCGGAGCTGCCGTTCGGTACCGCCTCCACCGGTGTGCTGGGCATGCTGCCCACCGCAGCCTTCGCCGCCGCCGGGTTTGCCGTGCCGGTGCTGATGCGGCGGTTCGGATTGGAAGCCCTGCTGCTGGTGGCGATCATCATGGCCGCGGTCGGCCAGCTCGGCCGGGCGATGTCCTCCGATGTGTCGTCCTTCCTGATCCTTTCCGGCCTGACCATGGCCGGCTACGGCATGGGAAATATCCTCTTGCCCCCGCTGGTGAAGCGCTATTTCCCCGACCGGATCGGCTTGGTCACCGCGCTGTACGTGACGTTGCTGGCGGTCAGCACCGCGTTCAGCCCGCTGCTGGCCGTGCCGCTAGAGCAGGCCGCGGGCTGGCGTTTCTCGATCGGGGTCTGGGCGGCAGTGAGCGTGGCCGCCTTGGTGCCGTGGCTGGTGACTGCGTGGACGGAACATTCCCGGCGCAAGATCTCCCGCCTGGTGCTGCAGCCCTACCGGCCCGGTGGCTTGGAGCCCCTGCAGCCGGATCACGGCGCCGCCTCCAGGCCGCCGATGCACCATGCCATGGCCGCGGCGGGGGTGGGCGGAGCCGGAGCGTCATCCGGTGCGGGCCCAGCCGGTACCGCACCGGGCCAATCCGGTCCCGCACCGGGCCCATCCGGTCCCGCACCGGGCGCGCCAGCCACAGCCACAACCGCCAGCACGACGGCGGTGCGCGTCTGGCGTTCGCCGCTCGCCTGGGGCCTGGCCTTGGTGTTCGCCGGCACCTCGTCGAATACCTTTGCGATGTTCACCTGGCTGCCGCCGCTGCTGGTGGACAGCGGAATGTTGCCGCCGATGGCGGGCACCATGCTGGCCTACTACGCCATCCTGGCCCTGCCGACCAGCCTGCTGGTGCCGCTGATCGCGGCGCGGCTGCGCAATCCGCTGGGCCTGGGCCTGCTCTTCATCGGCTTTTATGCTGCCGGATACGCCGGCCTGCTGCTGTCGCCGTCGTTCGGCACCTGGCTCTGGATCACCTTGGCCGGCCTGGGCCAAGGCACCTTCGCCCTGGCCCTGCTGCTGGTCAACCTCCGGACCCGAACCACGGCCGGCGCCGGGGCGCTGTCCGGGTTCGCGCAGGGGATTGGCTACACCGTCGCCTGCGCCGGCCCGCTGGCCTTCGGACTGCTGCGCGACGTCACCGGCGACTGGCGCGCTTCCTTCGGCCTGTTGGGCGCCGCACTGCTTCTCCTCGCGGTGGGCCTGGTCATCGTGGGGCGGCCCCGCTATGTGGAGGATTCGGCCAGGGACTGAAGCGGCTGCCCGTTCCCCGGCCGGCCCGGCCCCGGTAGGCTGGCGCTAAGTCCGCCACGAGGAGGCGCCATGAAGTTTAACGACCTGCTGGCCGATGGCTACGGGCGGATCAGGGAACGCGTCCACCAGGTGCTGGACGGCTTGGACGCCGACCAGCTGGCTGCCCGGCCCGGCGGCGACAGCAATTCGATCGCCTGGCTCATCTGGCATTTGACCCGGATCCAGGACGACCACATTGCCGATGTTGCCGGCACCCGGCAGTACTGGCTTGCCGGCTGGTCGGAGCAGTTCGACCTGCCGCTGGCCGAGAAGGACCATGGCTACGGCCACACTTCCGAACAAGTGGCGTCCGTCCAAGTGGAATCGGCCGATTTGCTGCGCGGCTACTACGACGACGTGCATGCGGGCACGCTGGCCTATCTGGCCGGGCTCACCGAGGACGACTTGGACCGAATTGTTGATACCCGATGGGAACCGCACGTGAAGCTGGGCGTCCGGCTGGTGAGCGTCCTGGACGACTGCCTGGAGCACGTCGGCCAGGCCGCGTATGTCAAGGGCATGCTCGCCCGCGGGGAAGCCTAGCGGGCTGGCCCCCGGGGCCTGCAATGGGTCCGGCACTGGTTCCGGCACGGTCACCACCTTGTTGCCCGCCAGTGGCTCGACTACCATTCAAGGAGTTAGAAACAACTGCATACAGCCTTCGACATGCGGCGGGAGAGTCCTGCTGAGCACTAGGTCAGCAGGCGCCGTAGGAGCAATACCTCCCCAGGAATCTCTCAGGCCCCTGTACCGCCGCGGAGAGGCAACTCTGGAAAGCAGCCGGACCGTCCCTGGACCGGCTCACCGACGGTGCAAGCAGGAATCGGCCCCCGGGCCGTCCGCCTGCGGAATCTCTCAGGTCCAGTCACAGAGCGGGGAGGAACCCTTCACTACCGGTATGGCCACCCCATGCCGGGGATCAACTGGAGTTCCTCATGACGGCTAAAGCCAACCTCGCCACCCGGCCCGGCAACACTTCCTTCGCAGACCGCCACATCGGCCCGCGCCGGAACGACGCGGAAGCCATGCTTAAGCAGTTGGGCTACGGAAGCATCGACGACCTGGTGGACGCTGCCGTACCCGCAGACATCCGCCAGCAGGAACCGCTTGCCCTGCCCGCCGCCCGCAGCGAGGCCCAGGTCCTGGGCGACCTGCGCGCCCTGGCCGCCAAGAACGTCATGGCAGTGCAGATGATCGGCCAGGGCTACTACGACACCATCACTCCGGCCGTGATCCGCCGCAATGTGGTGGAGGACCCGGCCTGGTACACCGCCTACACCCCGTACCAGCCGGAAATCTCGCAGGGCCGGCTGGAAGCGCTGCTGAACTTCCAGACCATGGTGCAGGATCTCACCGCGCTGCCGATCGCCAACGCCTCGCTGCTGGACGAAGCCACCGCCGTGGCCGAGGCCGTGCTGCTGATGCGCCGCTCCAACAAGTCCAAGGCGGCCGGCAAGACCGTGCTGGACGCGGACCTGCTGCCGCAGACCATCGCCGTGGTCAAGGGCCGGGCCAAGGCGCTGGACTTCGAGGTGGAGGTGGCCGACCTCACCGCCGGGCTGCCCGACGGCGACATTTCCGGCATCGTGCTGCAGCAGCCGGGAGCCTCCGGCCGGGTATTCGACCACGCTCCGTTGATCGCGCAGGCCAAGGAACGCGGCGCCATGGTCACCGTGGCTGCAGACCTGCTGGCCCTGACCCTGATCACGCCGCCGGGGGAGCAGGGGGCGGACATCGCCGTCGGCAATACCCAGCGTTTCGGCGTCCCGCTGTTCTTCGGCGGCCCGCATGCCGCCTACATGGCCGTGCGCAAGGGGCTTGAGCGCTCGCTGCCCGGCCGCCTGGTGGGTGTGTCCAAGGACGACGCCGGCCGCCCGGCCTACCGCCTGGCGCTGCAGACCCGCGAGCAGCACATCCGCCGCGAGAAGGCCACCTCCAACATCTGCACCGCGCAGGCGCTGCTTGCCGTCGTGGCCAGCATGTACGCGGTCTACCACGGCCCCGAGGGGCTGAAGGCGATTGCGCAGCACGCCAACGAGGCCGCCCGCACCCTCGCCGCTGTGCTCACCGGCGCCGGCTTTAACCTGGTTGCCGACCAGTTCTTCGACACCCTCACGCTGAAGGCTCCGGGCAAGGCCGGGGAGATCGCCGCCGCCGCCGAGGCCCAGGGCGTGAACCTGCGCCGCATCGACGCCGACCACGTGGGCATTTCCACCGATGAAACGACGACGGCCGAGCACCTCGCCCTGGTCGCGGAGGCGTTCGGCGTGCAGGACGCGGCCGGCAAGACCGCCGAGGCCTCTGCCGGCACCGGCTTCGAACTGGCGGAAGAGCTTCTGCGCAGCTCGTCCTACCTGGACCACCCGGTGTTCCACAGCTACCGCTCCGAGACCCGGATGCTGCGCTACCTGCGCCGGCTGTCCGACCGCGATCTGGCGCTGGACCGGACCATGATCCCGCTCGGCTCCTGCACCATGAAGCTGAACGCCACGGCGGAAATGGAAGCGATGACCTGGCCGGAATTCGCCTCCATCCACCCGTTCGCTCCCGCCAGCCAGACCGCCGGCTGGCGTGAACTGATCGGCGACCTGGAGGATCGCCTCGCCGCGATCACCGGCTATGCGGGCGTCTCCATCCAGCCCAATGCCGGATCGCAGGGCGAATACGCCGGCCTGCTCGCCATCCGCCGCTACCACCTGGCGAACGGCGACGACCAGCGCGACGTCTGCCTGATCCCCGCCTCGGCGCACGGCACCAACGCGGCCTCGGCTGTGCTGGCCGGCATGAAGGTAGTGGTGGTCGCCACCGCGCCGGACGGCACCATCGACCACGCCGACCTGCGCGCCAAGATCGACCAGCACGCAGACGCGCTCTCCGCCATCATGATCACCTACCCGTCCACGCACGGGGTGTACGACGCCGATGTGCGCGACGTCTGCGACGCGGTGCACGCGGCCGGCGGCCAGGTCTACATCGACGGCGCCAACCTCAACGCGCTGGTCGGACTCGCCCAGCCGGGCAAGTTCGGCGGCGACGTCTCGCACCTGAACCTGCACAAGACCTTCTGCATCCCGCACGGCGGCGGCGGCCCCGGCGTCGGCCCGGTGGCCGTGGCCGAACACCTGGTGCCGTTCCTGCCAGGCAACGCCGCACTTGCCGAGCATGAGGGCAAGGGCGTGCCGGTCTCCGCCACCGAGTACGGCTCGGCCGGCGTGCTGCCGATCTCCTGGGCCTACGTGGCCATGATGGGCGCCGAGGGGCTGACCGAGGCAACCAAGAGCGCGCTGCTGGCCGCCAACTACGTGGCCAAGCGGCTGAACGAGCACTTCCCGGTGCTCTACACCGGCAACGACGGCCTGGTGGCGCACGAATGCATCCTTGACCTGCGCGAACTGACCGCCAAGTCCGGCGTGACCGCTGAAGATGTGGCCAAGCGCCTGATCGACTACGGCTTCCACGCACCCACGCTGTCCTTCCCGGTGGCCGGCACCCTGATGGTGGAACCCACCGAGTCCGAGGACCTGGAAGAGATCGAGCGGTTCATCGACGCGATGATCTCGATCCGGGGCGAAATCGACCAGGTGCTCAACGGCGACTTCCCGCTGGAGAACAGCCCGCTGCGGCTGGCACCGCACACCACCGCCGCCGTGGTCAGCTCCGACTGGGACCGTCCCTACACCCGCGAACAGGCCGCCTTCCCGGTACCTGGCCTGCAGGTGGACAAGTACTTCGCTCCGGTCGGACGGATCGACGGCGCCGCCGGCGACCGCCACCTGATCTGCTCCTGCCCGCCGCCCGAAGCCTTCGAGAACTAGGAAAGGTCTGCACCCCTTGACTACCGAGACCACCACCACGCCCCGGCACACCGCGCTCTACGAGGAACACGAGCGGCTGGGTGCTTCCTTCACCGACTTCGGCGGCTGGATGATGCCGCTGAAGTACAGCAGTGAACTGTCCGAGCACCACGCCGTGCGCAACAGCGCCGGGCTTTTCGACCTCTCGCACATGGGCGAAGTCTGGGTCACCGGCCCGGAAGCCGGAAAGTTCTTGGACTACGCTTTGGTCGGCAAGCTCTCCGCCGTCGCCGAGGGCCGGGCCAAGTATTCGCTGATCTGCAACGCCGACGGCGGGATCATCGACGACCTGATCATCTACCGGCGGCCGGCCAACCAGGACGGGGACCGCTACCTGGTGGTGCCCAACGCCGGCAATGCCCCGACGGTCGCCGCGGAACTGGCGGCGCGGGCAAAAGGCTTCGAGGTCACCGTGGAGGACGCCACGGCGAACACCTCGCTGGTGGCCGTCCAGGGTCCCAAATCTGTGGAGATCCTGCTCCCACTGGTGCCGGCAGCCCAGCACGCCACCGTCCGGGAGATGAAGTACTACTCCGCCGCCGAGGTGAACTTCACCGTGGACGGAGCGCCGCACAAGCTGCTGCTGGCCCGGACCGGCTACACCGGTGAGGATGGTTTCGAGATCTACGTCCCGAACCTCAACGCCCGCTCGCTCTGGAACGCACTGCTGGAAACCGGGCGGAGCGTTGACCTGCTGCCGGCCGGACTGGCTTGCCGCGACTCGCTCCGACTGGAAGCCGGCATGCCGCTGTATGGCAACGAGCTCAGCCTGCAGGCCAGCCCGTTCGACGCGGGCCTGGGCGGTGTGGTCTCGCTGAAGAAGGACAGCGACTTCGTGGGCCGCGCGGCGCTCGAGGCGCAGAAGGAAAAGGGATCGGCCCGCAAACTGGTGGGCCTCAAGGGCGCCGGACGGCGCGCCGGCCGCTCCCATTACCCGGTGCTGAAGGACGGCCGGACTATCGGCGAAGTCACCTCCGGCCAGCCCAGCCCCACGCTCGGCTATCCGATCGCGCTGGCCTACGTGAACGCCGAGTTCGCCGAGCCCGGAACCCGGGTGGAGGTGGACCTGCGCGGCAAGCCGGAGCCGTTCGACGTCGTCGAACTGCCCTTCTACCGGCGGAGTTAGAGCCGGGACCTAAGCACTGCCGAAAGGCACCTCCCAACTGCCGAAAGGATGGGAAGACATGGCTGTAGGCGTTTTCGACCTTTTCTCCGTGGGCATCGGCCCCTCCAGTTCGCATACGGTGGGCCCGATGCGGGCCGCCGCCGTTTTTGTGCGCGAGGTGGCCGACGCCGGCCTGCTGGATAAGGTGGGCGGGCTCCGCGTGGACCTGTACGGTTCGCTGGCCGCCACCGGCCGCGGCCACGGCACCTTCACCGCCGTGCTGCTGGGGCTGGAGGGCTTCGAACCGGAGGCAATCCTGCCCCAGCAAGTGGAGGAGCGGCTGGCGGACATCGCCGCGACCGGCCGGCTGCAGCTGGGTGGGGAACTGGTCGGCGCCACCGCGCGGCCGCTTGCCTACGCCGTGCAGGACATGGTGCTGCATCCGCTCACCGTGCTGCCCCGGCACACCAACGGCATGCGCTTCCAGGTGCTGTCAGCAGCGGACGACGGCGATGCCCAGGTTCTGCACGAAGCCACCTTTTTCTCGGTGGGCGGCGGATTTATTGTTCGCGACGGCGAAGAGGAAGCTGCCCGGCAAGAACTGGAGTCCTCCAAACAGCAGCTGCCCTATCCGTTCCGCACCGCGGCCGAACTGCTTGAACACTGCCGCAGCACCGGCCTGGGCATCAGCGACATCATGATGCTGAACGAGGAGGCCGCCCGACCGCGCAAGGAGATCGAGGCCGGGCTGGTGCACATCTTCAAGGTGATGGAAGAGAGCAAGGATTCGGCGATCCGCCGGGAAGGCAACCTGCCCGGCGGACTCAACGTCCGCCGTCGTGCTCCCGGATGGCATGAGCGGCTGCGCAAGGAAGACCCCGACCGGGACCACAAGTACTGGCAGGAATGGGTCAACCTCGTGGCGCTGGCCGTGAACGAGGAAAACGCCTCCGGCGGCCGGGTGGTCACCGCGCCCACCAACGGCGCCGCCGGGATCATCCCCGCCGTGCTGTTCTACGCCACCCACTATGCCCCTGGCATGGAGCACGCCACGCGCGAGGACAAGGAGCGGGTGGTGGTGAAGTTCCTGCTGACCGCCGGCGCCGTCGGAGTCCTCTATAAAGAACAGGCGTCCATCTCCGGCGCCGAAGTCGGCTGCCAGGGCGAGGTCGGGTCGGCATCGTCGATGGCGGCCGCGGGCCTGGCCGAAGCGCTCGGCGGAACCCCCATGCAGGTGGAGAACGCGGCCGAGATCGCCATGGAACACAACCTGGGGCTGACCTGCGATCCGATCGGCGGGCTGGTGCAGATCCCGTGCATCGAGCGGAACGCGATCGGGGCCGCCAAAGCCGTGAACGCTGCCAAGATGGCGCTGATGGGCGACGGCACCCACCGGGTGTCGCTGGACCAGGTGATCGTGACCATGCGCGAGACCGGCCGCGATATGAGCGACAAGTACAAGGAGACCGCCACCGGCGGCCTCGCCGTCAACGTGGTGGAGTGCTAGGACGCCAAATCATCCAGGCCGCGGCCGTCACGGCCGGACCGGTCGCCACTCGGCGGGCCGGACGGACGCCGTGGCGGCAGCGGCGGCCGGCGGGGAGTTGGTGGCGTGGGGGTGTCGCCGCGAGCGGCGCCGGGCAAACGTTTGACCCCCGGGTGTTCTCCGGCGTCCCGCTGTCGCGCGGGGTGCGGATGCCGCTGTTCCCCGGCTCCGCGCAGCTGCTGCGCGCCCGATCGGAGCTGTCCCACGCCGGCCTTGGTGGCTGTGCCGAGGCCGCTGGCCGCCGGACCCAGCTTGCTGCCCAGCTCTTTGGCTAGGCGGGCAGCGGCAGCCCACGGCAGTGCGGCGATGGCCGATCCGACGGAGCGGGCCGCGGATGAAAGTCGTTCCCCAGCGGGGCGGCGGTCTTCCGCCGCCGGCCGATTGAGCAGCATAAAGATGGCCGCAAGCAGGCCAACCGGGATGGAGACCAACACGGCCACGGCGCCGGCGTACATCGCCAAGAAGAGTTTGGTGGGGGAGTCGAACATGCCCGCGACGAACGCGGCGGCGCCCAGCATTAGCCAGAGCCAGAAAATCGCAACGCAGATCAGGGTGGTGCGTGCCCTGCGGTAGGTACGGAGCGACCGCCCGCGCACCGTGTGCTTTGCCGCCTCCACCGCTTCCTGCTCCCCCGCAATAGCCCCACTGACGGAGGCACGTGAGCACATTGTAAGTCGCCGCCGACTCCGGAACGGGCAGGGCGCGCCGGTGGATTCGCCCACGGGAATGCGGCCCTGCCGGTGGCTGCGCCCGGACCGAGGGTTCAGCTGCGCACGGGCCGGTGCTAGTGTGGCCGCAGGCTGGCCCGGAAGGCTGCCGGCGAAGGATGCACCAGGACGACTGAATCACTGTCGACAACAGGGAGGGAGCCTGGACCATGTCCACTTCAGCGACGCCTCACATACTCATTTTGGGCGGCGGTTACGTCGGCCTGTATGCGGCGTGGGGAATACGCAAGCGGCTGGGGCCGGAGGCGGCCCGGGTCACCGTAGTAGAGCCGAACTCCTACATGACCTACCAGCCCTTGCTGCCCGAAGTAGGCGGCGGTGAAATCGAACCACGGATCGTCACCGTCAACCTGCGCAGTGCGCTAAAGAACGTTGACATCGTCCGTGGCAAGCTCGTCTCCCTGGATGTCCAGGCCAAAACGGCCAAGCTGCGCGAAATCGGCGGCGGCAACCTTTCGCTGGACTACGACCAGGTGGTCTTCGCCGTCGGCGCGGTGACCAGGACGTTCCCCACGCCGGGACTGGAAGAACACGGCATCGGCTTCAAGACCGTGGAAGAGGCCATCTACTGTCGGGACAAGGTGCTGGACAACGTGGCGTTTGCCGCAGGCACCAGCGACCCGGAGGCGCGGGCCAAGGCGCTCACCTTCGTGGTGGTCGGCGGCGGCTATACCGGCGTCGAGGCCCTGACCGAGCTTAGCGATCTGTCCAAACTCGCCGTCGACGCTCACCCGGAACTGGACCGCTCCCAGTTGCGCTGGGTGCTGATCGAAGCGCTGGACCGGGTGGCTCCCGAGGTGGGGCCCAATCTGGCCCAGTGGACTCTGGGGCAACTGCGCGAGCGCGGTATTGACGTGCGGTTGAAGACCACCATGCCGTCCTGCGAGGGCTCGGTCGCCGAACTCAGCACCGGCGAACGCATTCCCGCCGGGCTGATTATCTGGACGGCGGGCATGAAACCCAATCCGGTGCTGGATGACACCAATGTTCCGCGCGGCCCGAAGGGCCACGTGAACGCGAACGCCCGGCTGCAGGTCATCGACGATTCCGGCCAGGTGGTCCCAGGCGCCTGGGCCGCCGGCGACTGCGCCCAGGTTCCCGATCTGGCCGCCGAGCAGCAACCGGCCTACTGCCCGCCGAACGCCCAGCACGCCGTGCGCCAAGCAAAGGTGCTGGCCCAGAACGTGGTCAAGGCGGTACAGGGCCAGGGCCCGGCGGAGTACCGGCACAAGACGCTGGGAACGGTTGCGACCTACGGGGTCGGCCGGGGCGCAGCCAAGATCCTGGGTTATGAGATCAAAGGCAAGCCGGCCTGGTACGCGGCGATGGGCTACCACGGCATGGCCCTGCCCACCTGGATCCACAAATGGCGCCTGCTGGCCGGCTGGAGTTCGCTGGTCCTAGGCGACCGTGACATCACGTCAATGGGAGCGACCCGACATCCGCGGCGGGCCTTCGTGGACGCACACGCGGATACGCAGAAGGGCAAGAAATAGGACGGCTGCCCGCCACCGGAGCCGCGCAGGCACGCAGGCAAAGGTGAGCTAACTCTCCATTGTTACGGTGCGGGTCCCGACTGCTGCGACACCTGCCGCGGGGAAGGCTGGCACTGGGAGTACCCTGCTGGACGGAGCCCAATCCGCGCAGCAAGGAGTGCAGCATGTCCAAACAGCCCAGCGGCGCGCTGCTTTTTGTCCTGACCTGCGCCATGGGCGTGGGCCCGCTGCTCAACTACGGGCTGAGCACCGTCAGCCCGCTCGTCATCGAGGACCTGGACATCAGCGAGGGCCAGTTCGGCCTGCTGGCCAGCGCCATCTTCGCCAGCGCCGCGGTGTGCAGCATGTGGCTGGGGAAACTCAGCGACAGGATTTCCAACCGGGCCCAGATGGTGCTGATCTTTGCCGGCACGGCGGTGGCCTTGGTGATCGCATCGCTGGCCCACAGCTACCTGGTTTTGGTGATCGCCGCACTGTTGGCCGGTCCCGCCCAGGCCATCTCCAACCCGACCACCAACCGCATCATCATCTCGCAGGTTCCTGCTCCCAAGCGGCCCGGGTGGATCGGCGTGAAGCAGTCCGGCGTGCAAGGCAGCCAGCTTTTCTCCGGCCTGTTCTTCCCCATCGTCGCCCTGTGGGCCGGCTGGCAAGGCGCCACCGCGCTGGCCGCCGTCGTCGCCGTCGGGCTGCTGCTTTACGGCCTGCGCAAACTCCCGGAAAATCCCCTGACGACGGCGGTGCCCGCGTCTTCCGCCGCCACCCCACCCTCGAGCCGCACGCCGCCTGCCGGCGGCAAGTCCTCGGGCCCCGCCGCAACATCGCAGGGCTCCGGCGCGCAGACCCGGTTCCCGCTCTCGGTCTGGCTGTTCGCCGGCTACTCCCTGCTCGCAGGCCTGGGCATGCAAGCCACCAACGTCTACCTGCCGCTGTTCACCGTCCGGGAACTGGACTTCAGCCTGGTCATGGGTGGCGTGGCGGCCGGTGTGTCCGGCGTGATCGGTGTGACCTCCCGCGTGCTGTGGGGGCGTCGGATGGCCAAGGGCGTGCGGGCCTCCACCCTGCTCATCCTGCTCGGGTTCGGCGCGCTCGCCGGTGCCGCGGCATTCCTAGCAGCGGGGGCGCTCGATCTCCCGGCGCTGCTCTGGCTGGGCGTCATCCTGCACGGCGCCACCGTGCTGGGCGCCAACGTGGTGGTGATGGCGGGCGTGATGCGCGTGGTCCCGGCCCAGCGGGTGGGCGCGGCTTCCGGCATCGTCTCTATGGGAATGTATGCCGGTTTCGCAGCCGGGCCGCTGCTGATGGGCGTGCTGCTGGAGGCCACCGGCAGCTTCCACATCGGCTGGCTGCTGGTCGGTGCCGGCTACCTGCTGTGCTCGGTGCTTGGGTTCGCTCTGCGCGCCTACGGCAACCGCCCCGGCGTCGTCCGCTGAACCCCGACCGGGCACCCGATGGCCTAGGCTAGATGGTTTGCGGCGGTCCGGGTGACCGCAGAGAGGGGCATGGTGAAACGACGCTCGCTAGGACGGTCCGGCTTGCACGTCTCCGAACTCAGCTTCGGTGCCGGCGGATACTGGGGAATGAAGGCATTCCCCGAACGGCAAGCGGCACAGCTGGTCGATCAGGCCCTCGAAGGCGGCATCACTGTCTTCGACACCGGCCCGAACTACAGCCGCGGGAACGCCGAAGAGCGGCTGGGCCGCATCCTCAAGGGGCGGACGGAGAACCTGGTCATCTCCACGAAAGCGGGATCCCACTGGATCAACAACCGCAATGTGAAGGACTACTCGCCCCGGGCCATTGAAAACAGCGTGCACGCCAGCCTGCGCCGGCTGCAGATCGACCACCTGCCGCTGCTGCATTTCCACGGATTCCCCCACCCTGCCGAACCCGCCATCGAAACGGTGCTGAAGCTCAAGGAACAGGGGATGGTCGGCGCACTCGGCGTCTCCACCGGCCGCGGCGGAGCCAAGAAAGCGCTGAAGCTGGGCATCTTCGACGCACTGATGGTGGAGTACAACATCGTGGACCGCTCGCTGGAGGCAGTGATCTCCGAGGCGCAGGAAGCCGGGGTGGGCGTCAAGCTCAAGTCGCCGCTCGCGCAGACCCTGTACTCGCGGGATATTTTCAAGATCGGCGGGCCCAGCGACGTCTGGTACCTGCTGCGGGCGCTCAAGAACCACCGGCACAAGTTTGTCCAGGGACGGAAATACCGGTTCATCAACGACGTCGACGGCCTCGCCGCGAGCGAGATTGCGCTGGCCTTCGCCCTGAACCATCCGGGAGTTTCCAGCGCTGTGATCGGCACGGTGAAGCCGGAACATCTCCGCTCCAACCTGCGGGTTCCCCATCTCCAGCTGCCGGCGGAATTGCTGGAACGAATCGAACGGGCAGGATCAGCCGGCCGCGGGTGACACCGCCCATGGACTGACTACGTACGGGAGCTTCGGACTGCTTTACGGCACGTAGGCGGCGGCGGTCCAGAGGTGGAAGACCGCATAGGCGCGGACCGGAGCCCAGGCTCGTCCGATCTCGCGGGCTTGTTTGGCCGTCTTCACCGTCAGGGCCCGTTGCAGCACCAGGTCGCCCTCCGGATAAGCGTCTCGGTCGTGCAGTGCGCGCATGGCCAGATATTCGACCGTCCACGGGCCGATGCCGGGCAACGCCAACAGGCGGCGCCGGGTGTCGGCGTGGTCGGTGTCAGGGGTGATACGCAAGCCGTCAGCACAGGCTTCGGCCAGGGCCTGGACGGTGCGCGCGCGGGCGTTCGTGAGGCCGACGGCGTCGCGGACGGCGTCCGGCCCTGCTGCTGCCAGCGTCTGGGCGGTGGGGAACAAGGCCAGGTCGCCGACGGGGGAGCCGAAGGCGGACACCAGTCGGCCGGTGAAGGTGCGGGCTGCGGCCAGCGAAACCTGCTGGCCCACCACGGTGGAGACGGCACCTTCAAAACCGTCCGGGTACCCGAGGATCCGCAGCCCGGGGCGGGCGGCAACCAGCGGACCGACCACGGCGTCGCCGCCCAACATCGCCGCCACCCGCCCCGGTTCCAGTTCCAGATCGAGCCAGCCGCGCACCGCCGTCGTTATCTCCGCCACGACGGCAGGAGAATCGCTGCCCACGTTTAGAGTCACCGAGTCAGGCGACAGCGCGGCGGTGACCGGAACCGGGCCGGCGCCGGTGTTGAAAAGGCGGCTGCAGGTGCCGGCAGCTGGATCGACCCGCTCGAGGCCGGGCACCGCGTGGGCGGCCAGGGCTGCCAGCGCGGCGGGAGCGTCGAACGGAGGAGCCAGCGGCAGGTTGACCTGCATGGATCAGCGGGCCTTGACCGCCAGCACCGGGCAATCGACGGTCAGCAGGATTTCCTGGGCGGTGCTGCCCAAGATGAGCTTGCCCACCGGAGAACGCTTGCGCAGGCCGATGATCAGCAGCGAGACCGAGAGTTCGTCGACCATATCCACGATCTCCTCCACCGCATCCTTGCCGCGGACGAACTGCTTGAATTCGGTGTCCAGGCCGGAGTTGTGCAGTTCCTGCTGGACCCATGCCGCGTCGCGGGGGTCCGCGAACGACTCGTCCTTCTGCGCCCCGCCGGGGCTGGCATTGACGACCACCAGCTTCTCGTTGTTCTGGGTGGCCATCTGGATGCCCTTGCTCAGGGCCGCTCGGCCTTCGGGACGCGGGGCGTAGGCAACAAGAATCGTCAACGTGGTCTCCTTACGGGATAACTCTTGCAGTGTCTGGCTTGCGGCCGAACGAGCACGTCCGGGTCCCGCGAAGCCAGCGGGTGGACCTCATTGTGGCACGCCTCTCAGCAGTCAGCGGGATGCATGAAGTGATTGTGAAAGCGGAGCCTTTAGTTCCAGACGCCGGAAGAGCCGCGGCGGTGGCTGTCCACCAGATGGGTGTCGATCATGCCGATGGCCTCCATCAGGGCGAACATGGTGGTGGGCCCGACGAACGCGAAGCCACGCTTGCGCAGCGCCTTGGACAGCGCGACGGATTCCGGCGACGTGGTCGGCACGTCCCCGATGTGGCGCGGAGACGGCGTGCTGCCCGGCTGAAAGGACCAGACAAAGTCGCTCAAACCGCCCTCCGCCCGCAACTCGATGGTGGCGTTGGCGTTGGTGATGGCGGCGCGGATCTTCGCGCGGTTGCGCACAATGCCAGCGTCCTGCATCAACCGTTCGACGTCGTCCTCGGTGAACGCGGCGACCTTGTCCACCTGGAAGTCGTGGAACGCGCTCCGGAAGGCCGGGCGTTTGCGCAGGATGGTGGCCCAGGAGAGCCCGGCCTGGAAACCCTCCAACGTGATGCGCTCATAGACGCCTTGCTCGCCGCGGACCGGCATGCCCCATTCGGTGTCGTAGTACTCGCGCAGCAGCGGATCCGTGGCAGCCCAGGCGGGCCGGGCCAAGCCGTCCTCGCAGAGCACGACGCCGGAAGCGGTTTTCTCCATGGGCTGATTCTCTCCTAGCGCGCCGGGTGTTGTCCTGTCCTGCCCCAGTGCTGTGGACAAGTGGTGGAAGTTCAGCCGAGGCCTGTCACCCGCATGGTCAGGTTCAGCCGGCCTCCGGTCAGCCCGCAGGCGGGGTCGGCGGTGGCCGGGTAGATCTTGGGAACCCCGTGGTAGGCGAACCGGGCCGGTCCGCCGAAGACGAAGAGGTCGCCGGAGCGCAGCCGGATGTCCGTGTAGGGTTTGGTCCGGGATTCGGTGTTGCCGAAGCGGAACAGGCAGTCGTCGCCGACGCTGAGCGATACCACCGGCGCGCCCGACTGCTCGTCCTTGTCCTGGTGCATGCCCATCTTGGCGGTGTCGTCGTAGAAGTTGATCAGCGCGGTGTCCGGCTCGTAATCCTGTGCCGCGGCCGGGTCCTGGTACGCGTCGACGAGTGCCCGCCGGCCCCACTCGGCCAGCCAGCCGGGGAAGTCCAGCACGCGTTCGCCGTTCACGTCGTCGGCCGTCCGGGTGTACTTGTAGGGTGCCCAGTGCCAGCCCAGGCACATCGTCCGCACACTCATCTCGTGGCCGCCCGGCAGCTTGGCCGCGCGGTAGGGGACCGGCCCGCGGCCGAATTCACGGCAGGCATCGACCAGTTCCCGCTGCTGCTCCACGGCCAGCCAGCCCGGCAGATGCACCGCACCCGGCGCGATCTCGCGGGGACCGGCCGGAGCGTCGCCAAACAGGGTGCTCATGCCGCGGACTCCAACCCCAGCAGATAAGCCTTTGCTTCCGGCCCGCCCAGGTAACCGCCGAAGGCGCCGTCCGAGCGGAGCACGCGGTGGCAGGGCACGACGACGGGCAGCGGGTTGGTGGCGCACGCGCTGCCCACGGCGCGGACGGCCCGGGGATTCCCGACGGCGGCGGCCACCTGCGCGTAGCTCTCGGTCCGGCCATAGGGGATCTCGGGCAGGTGGTTGAGCACCTCCGCGCGGAATCCTTTGGACAGCCGCCGGTCCAGCGGTAGATCGAAGAAGCGCCGCTGGCCCGCGAAGTATTCGTCCAACTGCCGGACGGCCGGCTCCAGAGTGGCCGGAGAGTGCAGGATGCGCGGGCTGATCGTTCCCGCCAGACCGGCGAGCACGTCGTCGTGGTGCTCGCTGGCAAAGGCCACGCGGACCAGGCCTTCTTCCGTGGCGACCAGCAGCAGCTTTCCGACCGGAGTGTCGGTGGTGGTGTAGGCAAGGTCGAGGGTGCCGGCGGCCGCGGCCTCGTGTTCCAGCCGGCTATGCAGCCGCTCCAGTTGCGCCGGATCCAGGCGGGCCAGCACCTCCAGCTCGAGTCCGGCCCCAGAGTTCTGGACCGCAAATCCTTCGGCAGTCATCGGAATGCTCCTTCGCTTGCATCGGGTGCGGCCACGTCCGTGGCGCGCGGCTGGCCACGCCGGTAGAACTCCCGCAGTTTGGCCATGCCGTCGGCGGCCGCGCGGCGGACCGCGTCCGTCGTGGAGCAGGTGAGTTCGGCGGCTTCGGCGTACGGCAGCCCGGCCAGATAATGCAACGCCACGGCTTCGCGCTGCTTCAGCGGCAGGGCCGCGACGGCCTGGCGCAGTTCGTCGTCGTCATTCCCGGGCAGGCCCAGCGAGGACGGCGATTCGGGCAGGTGCTCTGTGGGCGTCGGGATCCGGGCCCGGCGCCGGACGACGTCGATGGCCTTGCGGTGGGCGATGGTCACCAGCCAGGCCTCGTGATTCGCGTCCGAGGGCAGCTCCGGATAGGCCTTGAGCGCGGACAGAAAGGCTTCCGACCACGCGTCTTCGGCATCGGGCCCGGGTCCCAGCACCGCCCGGCAGACCCGCAGCACGGTAGGGCCATGGTCGGTGACCAGCTGCTCGAAGGGTTTCATCTGCACACCCGGTAGACGGCTGCCGGCCCGGCTTCGTGAGGTGATGCGCATCAGAAAAGCTTGCCGGCTTTGACCTCGGACGGCTCCTCCAACTCCAGCAGGAACCGCTTGCGATCCAGCCCGCCGGCGTAGCCCACCAATGAGCCGTCCGCACCGACCACCCGGTGGCACGGCACCACAATGGAGATCGGGTTCTTGCCGTTGGCGTGGCCCACTGCCTGCGCCAGATGCACATCGCCCAGGGCGGCCGCCAGCTGCCCGTAGGAGCGGGTCTGGCCGTACGGGATCTCCCGCAGCAAAGCCCACACTTTCAGTTTGAAGGGGTCGCCCTTCGGCGCCAGCGGGAGGTCGAAGGCCCTGCGCTGGCCGGCGAAATACTCCGCCAGCTGTTCCGTGACTGCTTCGAAGCCGACGGCGGTGCGCTCGCCGAATGTTGCAGCGTCCGGCATCCGTTTGTGGCTAGGGAAGTAGAGCGCGGTCAGCGAACCGTCCTCGGCGACGGCCGTCAGCTCCCCGACCGGGGTGTCGATGAGGGTGTGCACGCGGGTCATGGCGCTCCTTCGTCCGCTTCCATTCTCTCCTGTGCAGACGTTCCCGCGCGGTGAAACGTGAGGCTTCGGTTGTCTTTTGTTACGGGGCAGGCTGCCTGCGGCGTGGCTTACTCGGCCTGCCTCCGTGCGGCGGCGTCGCGAAGTTCGGTGTTTTTCAGGCGCAGGAAGCCGATCAGCAGGACCAGCACCCACACCACCAGCACTGCCATCCCGACCAGGAAGACGACGTA
This sequence comes from Actinomycetota bacterium, assembly GCA_051751385.1. GTDB lineage: Bacteria > Actinomycetota > Actinomycetes > Actinomycetales > Micrococcaceae > Crystallibacter. The sequence goes on from JBNJKW010000001.1 coordinate 261,853, forward strand.
CAACACCCCGAGTGTGGAAAACAATGCCATTGCCCCGTCCCTCTTGCGCAGCCCCGTCCGGTGCGGGGCAATCCGGGCCAGCCTACCGCCGTCCGGCTCCCGGAGCGCGCGGACACACCAGCCCTGCTGTTGCCTGCAGCGGCGCGTGATCGGCGCAGACAAGCGGATTACGAGTCGAAGCCCATGCCGACAGCATCCATGGCTTTCAGCCACGGGCCGCGGCGTCCTTGGTTGCGGTCGGCGCGGACCATGGCCGCGGTGGTGAGCTTGACGCCCAGCCAGGCGAGCGGCTCGGGCGGGAACGGCAGTGGCTTCTTCCGCACCATCTGCAGCCGGGTGCGCTCGGTCGGTTGGCCGGAGAGCAGGTCCAGCATCACGTTGGCGCCGAAGCGCGAGGCTCCCACGCCCAGTCCGGTGAAGCCGGCGCAGTAGGCCACCCGGCCGCCGTACGCGGTGTCGAAGAAGGAAAAGAAGCGGCTGCAGGTGTCGATCGCGCCGCCCCAGGCGTGGCTGAAGCGGACGTCGGCCAGCTGCGGGAAGGTTGCGTAGAAGTGGGCGGCCAGGCGGCGGAACGTTTCCGGGCGCTGCTCGTGGCTGTGCCTGAGCGACCGGCCGTAATGGTAGACGGCGTCGTACCCGCCGAACAGCATCCGGTCCCGGCCATCGGCGTCGGTGGCCAGCCGGTAGTAGTGGAACCGGTTGTCGTTGTCCGAGAGACCGAACCGCTCGGCCCAGCCGAGCGCTTCCCGCTGCGCGCCGCTCAACGGCTCGGTCATCAGGGCGTAGTCGTACACCGGGACGGTGTGCAGGCGGGTGCGCGCCAGCAGCGACGGGAAGGCGTTGGTCGCCAGCGCGACCCGCTGGGCTGCCACCGAGCCGAAGTCCGTGCGCAGCGCCACCACGCCTGCCCGCCCTGCCACGGAACGCACCGGGGTGTGTTCCCGGATTTCGACGCCGGCGCTCAGGCAGGCGTCGCGCAGCCCCCACGCCAGTTTGGCCGGGTGGACCAGCGCCGTCCCGTGCCGGTCCCGCAACCCCGCACGGTAGGCCGGCGAGGCGACCAGTCGCTGCACGGCGGACCGGTCCAGGAACTCCAGCGCCGGGTCTTCGGCGGCTTCCTCCTGAAGCCAGGCAGCGTGGTGCTCTTCGGTGGCCACCGACAGTGTCCCGGTCCGCTCGAAGCCGGCGTCTATGCCGTACCGGCCCAAGGTTTGTTCGATCTCGTCCAGGTTCTGCAGGCCCAGTTTTCCCAGCAGTTCGGTTTCCTCCGGCACATGTTTCTGCCCGTTCGCGCTGCCATGGGTCAGGCTGGCCTCGCAGAATCCGCCGTTGCGGCCGGAAGCTGCCCAACCGATCCGGTTGCCCTCCAGCAGCACCACCGAGCGGTCCGGGTCGCGTTCCTTGGCCAGCAGCGCGGTCCACAAGCCGGTGTAGCCGCCGCCGACCACCGCCAGGTCCGCCGTCACCGAGCCGCGCAGCGGCGGCAGCGCCTCAGGGCGGGACGGATCGTCCAACCAGTAAGGCGTGGGGGAAGCCTCGGCCAGTGCCGCGTCGATCCGGGCGGCGGGGATCTCCTCTTCGGCCCGGTCGTAGAACGTTTTCATGCCCGCACCGCCTGCCGCTCGAACACCGGTTCGCCGGCCACGAAGGTCATATCCGTGCCGACGGTATGCAGTTCCTCCACCGGCAGGCTGAACGGATCGGCGCTCAGCACCACCAGATCGGCCGGCGCTCCGGGAACAATACGGCCGCCGTCGTCATGGCGGTTCAGCCAGGCCGAGCCGGACGTGTAAGCCGCCAGCGCGGTCTCCAAAGACAGCGCCTCGTCCGGCAGCAGCGGCCCGTCCGAGCCGTCGTCCGGGTGCCGGCGGTTCACCGCCACATGGATGGCCTGCCATGGATCCGGCGTGGAAACGGGCCAGTCCGAGCCCATCGCCAGGCGGGCGCCGGACGCCGCCAGGGAGCTGAACGGGTACTGCCAGCCTGCGCGCTCCTCACCGATCAACGGCACGGTCAGTTCGCGCATTTGGGCATCGTTGCAGGCCCAGAGTGCCTGCAGGTTCGCGGTGACGTCCAGTTCGGCGAAGCGGGGCACATCGGTGGGGTGGATGATCTGCAAGTGCGCCATGTGATGGCGCCCCGTGCCGCGGCCGTTGACACGGCGGGCGTGCTCGACGGCGTCCAGCCCGTCGCGCACGGCGCGGTCGCCGATCACGTGGAGATGCAGGTCGAATCCGGCCGCGTCCAGGGCCGCCACAACTGCCACCAACACTTCCTTCGGCAGGTAGCTCAGCCCGCGGTCGGCGGGCGTACCGCCGTCGTGCCCTGCCATACCTTCGCAGGCGCACGGCTGAAGATACGGCTCCAGCATGGCCGCGGTCCGGTTCTCGGGCACCCCGTCCACCATGATTTTGGCGCTGGTGGTGCGGAAGCCCGCGGCTGAGTTTTGCTCCCGCCGAGCGACGAACTCGGCCACCAGATCGGGAACCGACTCCACGGTGGTGGACCGCGGTACCCAGAGCGCTCCCGCGGCACGGCCGGTCAGCAGACCCTGGTTGAGCAGCATCCGGTAGGCGGCGCTGGCCTCCGGATAGCCGGCATAGTCGCCCAGGATCGCCTCCTGCCAACCGGTGACGCCCACCGAGTGGAGGTAGCGCTGGGCTTCCAGCAGTCCGGCCCGCATCTCCTCTACCGTGGCGCGGGGAATGACCCGGTTCACCAGGTCCATGGCGCCCTCGTGCAGTGTCCCGCTCGGGAAGCCGTCGGCGTCGCGTTCCAGCAGTCCGTCCGCCGGATCGGGGGTCGCGGCGTCGATTCCGGCCAGCTCCAGCGCCCTGGTGTTGACCCACGCGCTGTGGTGGTCGGCGTTGACCAGATAGGCCGGCCGGTCCGGAACCACCGCGTCCAGCGCTTGGCGGGTGGGATAGCCGCCAGGAAAATTGGCCTTGTGCCAGCCGCCGCCGCTGATCCAGCCGCTGCCGGATTCAGAGGATGCGGCGATCTGCGCCAGCACGGCATCGGCTCCCGCGCAATGAGACAGGTCGCAGCCCAGCCGTTCCAGCCCCGCCATCACCGTGTGCACGTGCGCATCGGTGAACCCGGGCGCCAGCAGCCGGCCGCGCAGGTCGATCGCCATGGCGTGCGGCCCGGCGGCTGCCCGGACGTCGGCATCGGTTCCGACGGCGGTGACCGCTCCGTCCGTGACGGCGACTGCCGTGGCCGCCGGATCCAGGCGCAGGCCATCGAAGATCCTGCCGGAGTGGAAAATCCAACCTGCCGCCATGGCCGCTCCTGGGTCCCCGGCGCCTGCCGGAAATGAACGAGTTTCACTTATGACACAGGGAGCGGGGGACTTTGTCAACGGTTCGCCGAGAAGGCGGCAACGCACCGCCGTCGAAGTACGCAACAAAGTAGTTGCTTATTCCAAGTGAGCCGCAGCTGGCCGGCAAGGCCTTCATTTACGGCAACCTTGAACCGGCCAAGGGCGACGGCGTCAATGTCTACACCGCCAATGACAACCGGCCGAAGTTCCTGACCAGCATCGGCATGGTGCAGGCGGACGTGGTCACCGAGGCCACCAAGGACCCCGCCATCAAGGACGATGCGCTGGTGGCGGATTCGGACAACACCCTGACGCTGTCCATTTCCGCGGCGTCGCCGTTGAGCCTGCCCTGGGCGCTGGACACCTTCCTGCCGATGCAGGGCCAGGCGGCTGACGCGGCGGACGCTCCCAAGTAGCAGCTCCGGCCTCTACCCCAGTACGACGGCGGAGGGGCACCCTCCGCGGGGAACCTCCAGTTCCTGCGCGGACAGGGTGCCCCTTTCTGTGTCCTGTCGCATACAGTTGCCGGAGACTACCTATTGTGGAAGGGAGTGGGCGTGCGGGAAGCCCGCGGGACCAGCCGGGCGCTGTCGGCCGGGTTGCTGATTGCGGGCATCCTGGTGGTGGCCGCCAACCTGCGCCCGGTGCTGACCGGCGTGGGCCCGCTGCTGGACCAGATCGGCGCGGACACCGGTCTGGGCGTTGCCGCTCTGGGCGTGCTGGCCGCGGTGCCGCTGCTGGCCTTCGGCGCCGTCTCCCCACTGGCGCACGGGCTCAGCGAGAAGTTCGGCGTCGAACGCACGGTCTTCGGGGCCCTGCTGCTGCTGGTCGCGGGGACGCTGCTGAGACCCATTCCGGGGGCTCTGGCGAATCTGTGGATCGGCACCTTGCTAATCGGTTCCGCCATCGCCGTGTGCAACGTGATGCTGCCGGCACTGCTCAAGCGCGACTTCCCCGAGCGGATGGCCTCGCTCACCGGAGGCTATTCCGCCGTGCTCGGCGGCTGCGCCTCGCTCGGTGCCGGGCTCGCCGTGCCGCTCTCGCTCGTTTCGATCGGCGGCGAACCGGCCGGCTGGCGCTTCGCCCTGACGGCCTTCGTGGTGCTGGCCTTGCCGGCTGTGCTGCTCTGGCTGCCCCGCCTGCGCCGCGGCAGCCGGCACCCCGACCAGACCCGGGACGCGGCTGCCGCGCCGGCCCTGGTCAGGGGCGCGGTCTGGAAGTCCGGGATCGCTTGGCAGGTGACGCTGTACATGGGCTTGCAGTCCATGATCTTCTACATCCTGATCACCTGGCTGCCCACGCTGGAACGCTTCCACGGCCGCAGCGAACTGGCATCCGGATGGGACCTGATGATGTTCCAGCTGATCGGCGTGGTGTCCAGCCTGATGACGCCGGTGGCCCTTCGCGGGCCCACGCAGCGGCTGGCGGCTTCACTGCCGCCGCTGCTGGTGCTCGCCGGGGTGCTGGGCATCCTGCTAATGCCCCAGATCATGCTGCTCTGGGTGTTGGTGGCCGGCTTCGGCTGCGGCAGTTCGCTGGTCACCGCGCTCTCGCTCTTCGGCCTGCGCACCCGCACGCACCGCGAAGCGAGCGCGCTCTCCGGCATGGCCCAGTCGATCGGTTATCTGCTGGCCGCCGCTGGCCCGCCGATCTTCGGCGGGCTTTTCGCCGCGTCCGGTGCCTGGGCAGCTTCCCTGGCCTTGCTCTGCCTCATCGCCGTCCTGCAGGCAGCCACCGGCTTGCTGGTTGGACGGGACCGCTTCGCCTTCGCCGCCTAGCCCGCGCCGACTATCAGCATGGTGGCCGCGAACACCAGGCCCGATGCGATCAGTGTGACCATGGTGTAGCCGAGGATGTCGCGCATCTTCAGTCCGGCGATGGCCAGCAGCGGCAGTGCCCAGAATGGCTGGATCATGTTGGTCCACTGATCGCCGTAGGACACAGCCATGATGGCGACGGCGGGGTCTACGTCCAGCCGCGCCGCGGCGTCGAGCATGATGGGACCCTGAACCGCGAACTGGCCGCCGCCGGAGGGGACGAAGAAGTTCACCAGCCCGGCGGAGAGCAGCGCCAGTACGCCGAAGGTCTGCGGGGTGGAGATGTCCACGAAGAAGTCTGAGAGCACCGTGATCAGGCCGGTGGCGGTCATGATCCCCATGATCCCGGCGTAGAGCGGGAACTGCAGCAGGATATCGCCCACGTTGGACGCCGCATTCTTGATCAGCGCGATCAGTTCGAACGGGTTGCGGACCAGCAGGAAGATCAGTGCCAGGAAGGACCAGTTGACGATGTCCAGTGTCAGGGTGCCGCCGCCGGCGAAGTGGACGGTCAAGTAGGCCACCAGCGCCAGGCCGACGAGCAGGGTCAGGATGCGGCTGGCGTCGAGTCGGTCCGCCGGGGTGACCACGTCGTCGTCGTAATCCGCCTCGCCATCGCGCGCGTCGATCTCCAATTCCACGATCTTGTCGTCGCCGCGGGGAGCCACCAGGGCTAGCGCCGCACCCACCACAATCACCGTGGCGATAGCAGCCAGGATGTTCCAGAGCGAGAACGTGGTTTCGCTGACCGGAATGGTGCGGCCAATCTGCTCCGCCAGGAAGGAACCTTCCGTCGCTGCGGTCAGCGGACCGGAACCCGAGTAGCCCATGTGCCAGACGACGAAGCCGGAGAAGGCGGCGGCCACCAGCATGGGGAAATGCAGCCGGATGCCCTTCGCCTTCAACTGTGCGGCGACTTCCTTGGCCAGCAGGGCGCCGACCACCAGGCCCAGGCCCCACGTGATCAGCGATGCCACGGCCGCGACCACGAAGACGAAAACGTAGGCCTGGATCGGGCCGCGCGGCACGCCGCCCAGGAAGGAGAGCAGCCGGCGGACCGGCCGAGTGTTCGCCAGCGTGTGGCCCAGCAGCAGGATCAGGGCCATCTGGGTCATGAAGGACAGCAGGCCGGACAGCCCGTCGCCCCAGCCCTGCACCACCTCCACCGGGTTTGAACCGGTGAGAACCAGGGCCATGATGGCCACGACGACAGTCAGGACGATCGCGAAGACCAGCGCGCTGGGGATGAACCGTTCAACGAGGGAATTCACCGGCCGCATTGCGGCGGAGACCGGATTGGATCGCGTCTGGCTTGCGGGGGACATGGCACCTCCTGCTCGGATCCGTGGCTGCCTCGCCACGGATCATCCAACGTTTCACCCCACAGCCTAAGTAACGGCCATCACGAAACCTAGGTGTCAGGGTGCTGGAGGGGCCCCTACATGCCCAAGCGGTATGTCTCCAGCTGCCGGAACCGGCGCTGCAGCGACTCGCGCCGGTGTACGTCCTGGCCGGCCGTGAGCTCGATATGGCGCCGGCCGAAGCGCCAGAGCAGCAAATCGTCCAGCAGCCGGTCCGGGCCGGGGGAGTAGCGGTGCTCCAGGGCGGCGCGGACGGCGGTGATGGTTTCCGGATTCAACAAAGCGGCCAGCTCGGTGGTGGTCTTCAGGCCGTGCGCGGCCAGCAGTTCCGCCGCCCAGCCCCAGTCGTCGTCGGACTTGCGGTCCACATGCGGCAGCAGGGTCTGCCAGACCTCGCGGACCCGGCGGGGAGTCAGGGGTGCTGCGCCTTCACCCTCTTCGTCCCAGTAGCCGGTGACGGTCTCGTAGCGCTCGTGCAATTCGGCAAAGGCCGACTCGACCGCCTCCAACATGGCTGCGGTGGCGGTGAACTGGCGGTCGAAATAGGGGCTCCAGGCCCGCGGGTCCGAGGACTTGAAGCGGATATCGTGCTCCAGTTCCGACCACGCATGCGAAAGGATCGTACGGATCTGGACCTCGAAGAGGTAGCTGCCGGTGGCGCGGGCCGGTTCGCCCAAGGCCTGCTGGTAAGCCTTGACCGTGTTGTTCTGCAGCGTGCGCATGATCAAGTGGCGGCTGGCGTAACCATAGGTGCCGGACTCGATCGAGCCGATGTCCTTCTCGCGGTCGGCCCGGCAGTCGAAGTCGCTGCGCTGCCGCTTGATCAACGACGCGGCCTCGCGGATTTCGTGGGGCAGGCTCACGATCACCCGGACGCCGACCAGATCGTGGATCTCCCGCAAGGGATCGGGGAACTCCAGCGCAGGGGCACCACCCGGTTCGGCAGGCTGCAGCATCCGCGACGCTTTGTCCCGGAACGATTCGACGCTTTTGGTCCGGGCGGTGACGAACAACGGCGTCAGTTCGGCCGAGCGGAAGATGTCCCGGATGCCCGACTGCAATTGGGACGTGACGGTTGCCAGCGCCGGGCGCACCCGCTCGTACTGCGCGGTGTTGGCCTCCACCTGCGCGCGCAGCCGCTCGTCCAACCGGTCCCAATGAATGCCCATGCGTGCTTGGCTCTCCTGCGGTAGGTATGTGTGGCTCTGAACAACCTACCAAGGCTTGCCGGGAGGGCCGGTACCGGGCAGTTCGCCCGGTCCGGCCCCGCGGCCCTCAGTCCTCCGCGTGCGCGTCCGCCAGCTTTAGCGCTTCGTCCAGGATGGCCAGGCCGGTCCGGGCATCCTCCGCGCTGATGTTCAGCGGCGGCACCACGTGGATCCGGTTGAAGTTGGCGAACGGCAGCAGCCCGCGGGACTTGCAGGCCGCGATCACCTCGTTCATTTCCGGGCTGGAGGAGCCGTACGGCGCCAGCGGTTCGCGCGTGGCCCGGTTTTTCACCAGCTCCACTGCCCAGAAGGCTCCGACGCCGCGCACCTCGCCGACCGATTCATGTTTCGCCGCCAACTCCGCGAGCCCGGGACCGAACACCTCGGTACCCAGCGAAGCGGCATGCTCCACCATCTGCTCCTCACGCATCGCGTTGATCGTCGCCACCGCCGCGGCGCAGGCCAGCGGATGTCCAGAGTAGGTCAGGCCGCCCGGATAGACCCGCTTGGCGAAGGTCGCATAGATCTCCTCGGAGATCGCCACACCGCCCAGCGGCACGTAGCCGGAGTTCACGCCCTTGGCGAAGGTCAGCAGGTCGGGCACTACCTCCGCGTGGTCGATCGCAAACCACTTGCCGGAGCGGCCGAAGCCAGCCATCACTTCATCGGCGATGAACACGATCCCGTACTTGGTCGCCAGCTCGCGGACACCCTGCAGGTAGCCCGGCGGTGGCACCATGATGCCCGCGGTGCCCGGGATGGACTCCAGCACGATCGCGGCAAAGCGGTCAGCGCCCTCGAGTTGAATGGTGGTCTCCAGATGCTCCAGCGCGCGCTGGCATTCCTGCGCTTCGTTCTCGGCGTGGAACTGGCTCCGGTACAGGAACGGCGCATGGAAGTGCACCGTGCCCGCATTCCCGTAGTCGTTGGCCACCCGCCGCGGGTCGCCGGTGATGTTCACGGCCAGCGCGGTGCCGCCGTGGTAGGAGCGGTAGGCGGAGAGCACCTTGTAGCGGCCGGTGTGCAGCCGGGCCATCCGCACCGCATGCTCCACGGCCTCCGCGCCGCCGTTCGTGAAGAAGACCCGGTCCAGGTCACCCGGGGTCAGCTCGGCAATCAGCCGGGCGGCTTCCGAGCGCGCGGCGTTCACATGCTGCGGTGCGACGGTGCACAGCAGCCCCGCCTGCTCCTGGATCGCCGCCACTACCTTGGGATGCTGGTGGCCGATGTTCGTATTGACCAGCTGCGAGGAGAAGTCCAGCAGCTTGTTGCCCTCGCCGTCCCAGACCCAGGAGCCTTCCGCCCGGGTAATAACCATGGGCGTGATTAGTTCCTGCGCGGACCAGGAATGGAACACATGCTGGCGGTCCAGCTGGTACGCGCGGCGGCCGGCTTCCAGTTCCTCGGCGCTCAACGCTGTGCCGGTGGTGGTGGTCATCTGTCTCTCCTCAAACTACGACGGCGGACGGTCGGCTCGGCGGGGCAGCTGCGGCAGGCGCGAGCCGGCCCGGCCGGATCAAGCATTCTGCGGGAAGCCCAAGTTGATGCCGCCGTGGCTCGGGTCCAGCCAGCGGGTGGTCACCACCTTGCCGCGGGTGAAGAAGTGCACGCCCTCGGAACCGTGTGCGTGGCTGTCGCCGAACAGTGAGTTCTTCCAGCCGCCGAACGAGTAGTACGCCATCGGCACCGGGATCGGGACGTTGATGCCCACCATACCCACCTGCACCTCGTTCTCGAAGCGGCGGGCAGCCCCGCCGTCGTTGGTGAAAATCGCGGTGCCATTGCCGTACGGGTTCTCATTGATCAGCGCCAGCCCCTCGTCGTAGCCGGGCACCCGCACCACGGACAGGACCGGCCCGAAGATCTCGTCGGTGTAGATGGACATCTCCGGCGTCACCCGATCGAACAGTGTAGGGGCCAGGAAGAAGCCGTCGCCCTCGGCATCCGGTTCCACCGTGCGCCCGTCCAACACCAGTTCGGCGCCGGCGTCCTCGCCCGCCGCGATGTAGCCGGCCACCTTGTCGCGGTGCGCTGCCGTGACCAGCGGCCCCATGTCCGTGCCGCGCATGCCGTCGCCCACGCGCAGCTTCGCGGTGCGCTCGGCGATCTTGGCCACCAGTTCGTCGGCGACCGACTCCACCGCTACCACCGCGGAAATTGCCATGCAGCGCTCGCCGGCGGAGCCGTAGCCGGCGTTGACCGCGGCGTCCGCGGCCAGGTCCAGATCCGCATCCGGCAGCACCAGCATGTGGTTCTTCGCCCCGCCCAGTGCCTGCACCCGCTTGCCCGAGGCGGTGCCGCGCTCGTAGACGTAGCGGGCGATCGGCGTCGAACCGACGAAGGAAACGGACTTAATCTCCGGATGCTCCAGCAGCGCGTCCACGGACTCCTTGTCGCCGTGCACCACATTGAACACGCCGTCCGGCAGCCCCGCTTCCTTCCACAGCTCGGCCAGCCAGTTGGCCGCCGTGGGATCCTTCTCGCTCGGCTTGAGCACCACCGTGTTGCCGGCGGCGATGGCCACCGGGAAGAACCACATGGGCACCATCGCCGGGAAGTTGAACGGGGAGATGATCGCCGCCGGTCCCACCGGCTGCCGGATCGAGTGCACGTCCACCTTGGTGGAGGCGTTCTCGGTGTAGCCGCCCTTAAGCAGGTGCGGGATGCCGCAGGCGAATTCCACCACCTCCTGCCCGCGGGACACCTCGCCGAGCGCGTCGTCCAGCACCTTGCCGTGCTCGGACGTGATGATCGCGGCCAGCTCGCCCTTGCGGGCGTTCAGCAGCTCGCGGAAGGTGAAGAGGATCTGCACGCGGCGGGCCAGCGACGTGTCGCGCCAGGCCGGGAACGCTGCCGCCGCTGCCTGCACCGCTTGATCGACGACGGCGGTGCTCGCCAGGGCGACGCGGGAGGAGACTTTGCCGGTGGCCGGGTTGGTCACCTCGCCGAGCCGGCCGTCCGGATCAGGGTTGACGTAACTGCCGTCGATCCAGTGCTGGATGGTCTGCATGGTGCTCCTTGGTGTAGTTCTGGGCGGCAGGGCCGGTCGGGGTCCGGTTGATTCAGCCCGGTGGGTCGGATCGTCCGGCTGCGGCCTCTCTGTCCTGGGAACATCCTCCGCCGTCCGCCGGCAACCCACCACTTACATCCTGTCGGAAGTAGCGCTCCGAGCCTTACACTGTGTCAATGACGCTTTCTGTGCAGGATGTCCTTGACCTGGACGTGGTCCGCGCCGGAGCGCCGGAAATCCTCGCCGGAACTGAAGCCTTAGCCTCGCCGGTCCGCTGGGTGCATGTGGCCGAGCTGAAAAGCCTGGCCGGTCTGCTGGAAGGCGGCGAGCTGGTCCTGACCACCGGCTTGGCGTTCGAGGATTCCGCCGCAGAGGCGGCCCGCTATCTCGGTGAGCTGGCAGCGGCAGGTGCCGCCGGCGTCGTCGTCGAAATCACCGAGCAGCGGCCGCGGACCGCAGCGGCACTGCGCCAGGCCGCCCAGCATGCCGCCCTGCCGGTGGTTCTGCTGACCGGCCGCATCCGTTTCGTGGAGGTCACCGAAGTAGTGCACCGGATGCTGGTGGCGGGGCAATTGGCGCAGTTGGAGCGGTCCAGACAGGTGCACGAAACCTTCACCATGCTCAGTCTGGAGAACGCGCCGCCGGAGGAGATTGTGGCCCGGGCGGCGGAGCTGATGGGCGCACCGGTGGTGCTGGAGGACGTGGCACACCTGGTGCTGGCCTTCGCGTCCGCCGGCGTGCCGGCCTCGGAACTGCTCAGCGGGTGGGCCGAACGGTCGCGGCTGGTGCATTACCGCGAGGAGACAGCTCGGGCCGGGTCCGCGGGCTGGCTGCAGACGCCCGTCGGACTGCGCGGCCAGCGCTGGGGCCGCCTGGTGGTGCCTGCGGCGGCGGGACCAGCGGGTGTCGACGGCGACGACGCCATGGTCTTGGAGCGGGCAGGCCAGGCGTTGACCATCAACCGGATGGCCGAACGGGACCAGCGCGAACTCGGCCATCAGGCACGCGCCGGATTGCTGCACGAACTCCGCCGCCCTGGTGGACTGGAGGAAGCCGAAGCCTTGGCCCGCGCGTCCGCCCTTGGCCTGGCCGCGGCTCCGGTGTACCTGCCGGTGGTGTTCCGGTTAAACCGACGGCCTGGTGAAGAACCTATCGAAGTGCAGCGGCGCGAGCGGGCGCTGCTGGACATGCTGCACAGCGTGCTGGCGGACGCCCGGGTGCCGGCCCTGGCGGCCAGCCTGCAAGCCGGCGCGCTCGGGCTCTTGGTGGCCGTGCCCGCCAGGCAACTCGAAGACCCTGTGCTGGAACGGTTGTGTGGCCAGCTGGCCGAGCGGACCAGCGTCGATTGGGCGGTTGGCGTAGGCCGCGGCCGGCCGGACCTGCTGGCTGCCGCGGCAGGACTGGACGAAGCCGCGCATGTGGCCGAATCCGCGGCCGGGCTTGGCTCCGCGGCCGGACTCGGCTCCGCCGCCGGGCTCGGCGGCGGCCGGCGGTTCTACCGATCGGCCGATGTCCGGCTGCGCGGATTGCTCTCCATGCTGCGCGACGATCCGCGCGCGGCAGCCTTCGCGGACGCCGAACTCGCACCCATCAGCCAAGACGCCGAAGCCCTCGACCTGCTCCTGCACTACCTGGAATCCGGTGGGAACAAGGCCCAACTGGCCCGCATCGGCTACCTCAGCCGCCCCACGCTGTACGCCAAACTGGCGCGGCTGCAGGAGAAGTTGGGCGTCCCGCTCGACGACGCCGAGTCGCGGACCTCGCTCCACGTTGCGCTGCTGCTGCACCGGATGCGCAGCTGACCCACAGAGCCTGAACAAACCCGGCCTGAACCAGCGCAACGAACGCTTCCCATCCCACTGAAGCCCACCCGCAGATATGGTGGAAGCATGAGCCACACCAGCGATACGGCACAATTCAGCACCAAAGGCGCCTACGTCCACAGCGGCGAGGAATTCGACCGGGACACCAGCTACATCGAGGACCGGATCGTGGCCGATCCCGATGCCGTGCGTGCCTCGGACGGGCCGACCGGCGGCACCATCGGCAACCCGAACGGCGGACTCGGCGACGGCGCCAAAGCCTGGCCGGTGGAGGCCGGCCGCTACCGCCTGGTCGCCGCCCGCGCCTGCCCCTGGGCCAACCGCGCCATCATCGTGCGCCGGCTGCTCGGGCTCGAAGACGCCATCTCGCTGGGCCTGCCCGGCCCCACCCACGACGCCCGTTCCTGGACCTTCGACCTGGACCCTGACGGCCGGGACCCGGTGCTGGGCACCGAGCGCCTGCAGGAGAACTACTTCAAACGCTTCCCGGACTACCCCCGCGGCATCACCGTTCCGGCCATCGTGGACGAGGCGAGCGGCGCCGTCGTCACCAATGACTACCCGCAGATGACCCTCGACTTCTCCACCGAGTGGAAGGAATTCCACCGCGACGGCGCCCCGGACCTGCTGCCGGCCGACAAGCTCGAGGAGATGCAGCCGGTCATCAAGCGGATCTACACCGAGGTCAACAACGGCGTCTACCGCTGCGGTTTCGCCGGCTCGCAGGAAGCCTACAACGCCGCCTACGACCGGCTCTGGGCCGCCATGGATTGGCTCGAGGAGCGCCTCACCAACCAGCGCTACCTGATGGGCGACACCATCACCGAAGCCGACGTCCGCCTCTTCACCACGCTGGCCCGCTTTGACGCTGTCTACCACGGCCACTTCAAGTGCAACCGGAACAAGCTGACCGAGATGCCCGCGCTGTGGGGCTACGCCCGTGACCTGTTCCAGACCCCGGGCTTCGGCGACACCACCGACTTCGTGCAGATCAAGCAGCACTATTACATCGTGCACGAGGACATCAACCCCACCCGGATCGTCCCGCAAGGCCCGGACCTCTCCGGCTGGCTGACCGAGCACGGCCGCGAAGCCCTCGGCGGCAGCCCGTTCGGAAACGGCACCGCACCAGGCCCGGTGCCGGAATCCGAACGCGTCACCGCCGGCCACAATCCGCTCTACTCCGCCTGACCGCCGTGTCCCGCACTGTGGATGACGACGGCGGTGCCCGGGCCTTGGATGACGACGGCAGTGCCCGCCCGCGCATCGCCGTCAGCTACGTTCGGGACGCGCCGTCCCATCCTGCCTGGTTTTCGAAGATCCTGGCGGAATTGGCCCAGCGGGCGGCTGACGGCCTGAGCGCCGCCGGAGCGGAACCCATCGTCCTGAATTCGGCCTCCGGCCACGTCTTTAGCGCGCTGGATTACGACGGCGTGGTCATCCTCGGGGGCGGCGACGTGGACCCAGCCCGCTACGGCGGCGATATCGACGAACCAACCGTGCACTGCGTGGATACCGGAGCAGACGAGGCCGAGATTGACTTAGTCAACGGCGCCATCGAGAACGGCCGACCCGTGCTCGGAATCTGCCGCGGACTCCAGCTCATCAACGTTGCCTTCGCGGGCTCGCTGATTGAAGACCTCGGTCCGGATTCCCTCCACAAAATCCACCAGCCGCAGCCGCCCATGGCGAACCACGCGGTGCAGATTGCCCCCGACAGCCTGCTGGCCAGCGCACTCGGCACGGACGCCATCACGGTCCAGTCCGGCCATCACCAGGCGGTACGACGGCTCGGCGACCGGCTTCGCGTGGTGGCGACGGCGGCCGACGGCGTGGTCGAAGCCGTGGAACTGGCCCGTCCCGACGAAGGCTGGCTGCTCGCCGTGCAATGGCATCCCGAAGAACCCGGCTCACCCGACGGCCAGCTCCAAGCGTTGCTCAAACCCTTCGTCGAGGCCTGCCGACAGACTCCTCTCGGCATGGCCGGGTAGGGGCAACCCGTCCGGGCAGCGAATCAGGGAGGCCCACAGGCGTCCGCCATCAGGCGGATTCGTCGTCTCGAGCCGTTGCGGTCAGCCGTTCTCATGAGTGCCATGTTCTTGACCGTTTGCGAGCAGGTCTGCTGCCACGTGCAGATCAGTGCGCATCAGGACCAGACGGTCGGCGTCTGGCGTCCCTCCCTGTGCTGGCCCAATTTCGTGTCATCCGAAAAGTGTCCGACCCGGCTTATAGGCTGTTTTCAGTAGCAGTTGAGCACCAAAAACGTTGGCCACCGGGCAGGTTTTCCGGTGGCGTCTGCGGGCTTTGTTCCGCGACCGTTCGTAGTCGATGCCGTGCCCGTAGTGGGCATGCTGAAGATTGAGACGCACCCATGGTTGATCCGGCAGCACCTGAACCTCCCGCCCCGGCTGCCGCGGTGCAGTCCGCCGGGGCCGCGGCTGCCGGCGGGATGGTGTCCGGGGCGGTTCTGCCCGCGGTCAACGGCTGGGCGATCCCGCTGCCGCCGGTCGATCTTGAGGCGCCCGCGGCCGGGCTGGTGGACCAGATCACCGCCCGGGAGAACGCCAAGGACGCCATCGCCGCGGAGCAGGCCAGACTCATGGCCGCCCTGGACCGGCGGATGCGGGCCGAGCGGGCCGCCAAGGGCGTCCCGGCCGCCCGGCAGGGCGAGGGGATCGCCAAGCAGGTCGGGTTGGCGCGCCGGGAGTCCCCGAACCACGGCGCCGTGCTGCTGGGCCGGGTCAAGGTCCTGGTCAACCAGATGCCGCACACACTCAAGGCCCTCGAGGCGGGGTATCTGAACGAGCGGCGGGCAGCGATCCTGGTCAGCGAAACCGACTGCCTGAGCCCGGAGCACCGGGCGGCGGTGGATGAGGAACTGGCCGCGAACCCGGACCGCCTGCACGGACTCGGGAACCGGCAGCTGGAAGCCGAAGCCAAACGCGCCGCCTACCGGCTGGACCCGCACGCGGTGGTGAAGCGGGCCGCGCAGGCCGAAGCGGACCGGTATGTCTCCTCCCGGCCCGAACCAGACACCATGGTGTCCGTGAGGACATTGCTGCCGGTGGTGCAGGGGGTCGCGGTGATGGCCGCGCTGCAGAAGGAGGCGGACCGGCGGGCGAACGCCGGGGACCCGAGGACCCGGGGGCAGGTGATGGCCGATACCGTGTTTGAACGCGTCACCGGCCGCAGCACCGCCGACCCGGCCGCCCTGGAAGTGCAGTTGGTGATGACCGACCGGGCGCTGCTGCAGGGCGAGAACGAACCGGCCTGGCTCACCGGCTACGGCATCGTCCCGGCCCAGTACGCCCGGGACCTGATCCGCCTGCCCCAGAACCCGCCGGAGCGTGCCCAGGCCGATACCGGTGGGAACCAAGCAGGCCAAAGCCCGCCGCCTCACAGCCCGACCGGCCCACCGGGCAGCGGCCAGAAAACGCGGCCTGGTCCGGGAAGCGGGCGGAAGGCGCCGCCGGCCGGGACCGAGCCGGGCTGGAAGACGGCCCGCGAGCAGGCCCGGCAGGACAGGCTGCGGAACCTGAAGGCCGGCGGCGTGGAGGATGTCTGGATCCGGCGGCTGTATACCGCGCCGGGGACCGGGCAGCTGCTGGGCATGGACTCGCGGGCGCGGAAGTTCCCGGACGGGATCCGGCGGATGGTCATGGCCCGGGACGCGTCCTGCGGCGGTCCCTGGTGCGACGCGCCGATCCGGCACATCGACCACATTGTCGCCTGGTCCGAGGGCGGGCCCACCACCGTGGCCAACGGCGAAGGGATGTGCGAGCGCTGCAACCACGCGAAGGAAGCCGACGGCTGGTCCGCCAAACCCGTCCACGGCCCACGCCACACGGTGGAAACAACCACCCCGACCGGCCACACCTACACTTCCACCGCACCACCCCTGCCCGGCACCAGAATCGGACCGACGGCAGCGGCAGTGGCTGCGCCGCGTGGACAGCAAACTGCAGGAGAGCCGCGGCTCCTGGTGCAGGCTGCCCTTCGGCAAGCGCGTGCTGCCGGCGGCGGCCGTCCTGGTAGCGGTACAGAGAGTGGCTGGGCGGTTGTCCGTATCCCGGGGGAAGAACTGATTCGCCCTGCAGCCTGACGGGACGGAGAGGTGTGGGGAAAACCAGACGGCTCGTTGTCCCCACACCTCTTGTGTGGAACCTATGCCAAGTGTCTCTCGGCATAAACCTTCATGGCGTCCCGGACGAAGGCTGCGCCTTGCTCCCCGCCATAGTTGGCGCCGAACCGCGGGTCGGCCACGTACATTTCGCCCAGGCCGGTGAAATAGCCGAAGGACACTTCCTGTCCGCCGTTCGCGCTGGCCAGCCAGTCGAATTGGCGCTGTGCCAGGGCCTGCGCCTCATCGCTATCGGCGGCCATTCCGATCTGACCGGCGGCAACCCAATCTGAGATCAACTGCTTTGAGCGTTCCTTCCAGGACGTCCGCTCGGCGTCGGACATGCCGCGCCACCACCGGTCGCCCTTGGCATAAGCCTCCTTGCCCCAGCGCTCTTCGACTTCCGCCTTGTATTGGGTGTGGTCGAATCCGTCGAACATTTCCTCTGCCATGAGCTGTTCGCCCCTTTCCGTCTTGTCGATAGTTGTCTTGACGGAGGCGATCTGCTTTTCGAGTCGATCGCGTTCCTGCAGGAGAAGTTCAAGATGCCCGCGCAAGGCGGCCGTCGTATCCTGGGTGCCTTCCAGCACCTCGTTGATCTCAGGCAGACCCAATCCAAGCTGGCGGAGCAGGAGGATTCGCTGCAGGCGAAGCAAGGCCTCGTCGTCGTAATAGCGGTAGCCGTTGTGGCCCGTGCGGCTCGGCTCGAGCAGGCCGATGTCCTGGTAGTGCCGCAAGGTCCTGCTGGTAGTCCCGGCAGCTTTGGCCACTTCCTGAATCGAATACTCTTCGACCTCCGGTGTCATGCTCATAGCAACCACTATGGAGCTTGACGCAACGTCAAGGTAAAGACCGGTGATGCCTGATTCAGGCGCGCAAGGCGCGGCTGGCAGGGGCAGGAACAGACAGGAGCAGCCGGGCGGGATAACATCGGCACGTGCACGCAGACCGGCCCGCTGATTCTCCCCGCGGCAGCCGCGCCAGGGTGCATCTGCCGGGCGGGAGGGCTCCCACCAAACGCGAGGGCATCCAATTGCCGGTTCCGCTGGCACTGCTGCTGGCGCTGGTCGCAGGCGTGGGGCTGGCGGTGCAGAGCCGGCTCAACAGTCAGCTGGGAATCGAGCTGCAGGACAGTGTGGGCGCAGCCTTGGTCAGCTTCGGCACGGGCTTCGCGGCGGTGGTGCTTTTTGCGCTCATTCGGCCGAGAGTGCGGGCAAAATTGCGTGCCGTTCCAAGGCTGCTGCGACGGCGGGTGTACCCGCGCTGGTACCTGCTCGCCGGCGTCGTCGGGGCCCTCTACGTGTTCGCCCAGGCGGCAACTGTCGGGCCAATCGGATTGTCCTTGTTCACCATAGCGATTGTGACCGGGCAGATGGCCTCCGGCCTGTTGATGGACCGGCTGGGCATCGGAGCCGGCCGGAAGATTGCGGTCAGCGGGGCCCGGATCACCGGTGCCGTGCTTGCCTTCGTGGCAGCGATCCTTGCCGGCAGCCCGCATTTCGGCTCATCGAAGGCTGTAGGTCCGCTGGTGTTGCTCATGCTGATCCCGCTGCTTTCAGGATTGTTTCAGAGTGTGCAGCAGGGCGTCCTGGGCCAGATCGGCACGGCGCATGGCAGCCCAGTGATCTCCACGCTGCTGAACTTCGGTGTGGGAACGGCGGCCCTGCTGGCGGTCTGGGTGGTGCAGGCGACGATCATCGGGCAGGCCGACCTCCTCACCGGGCAGTGGTGGCTGTATCTGGGCGGTCCGCTCGGCACCCTGATCCTTGCCGCTGCCACCGTCTGCGTGGCCAGCACCGGGGTTCTGCTGATGACACTGACCGTGATCGGCGGGCAGCTGGTGGGAGCGTTGGCCGTGGATATTTTCTGGCCGTCGGCCGGGAGCGTGGTGGGCGCAGAAACCCTGTTGGGCATCGGACTGACGGGCCTGGCACTGCTGATTGCGGCGCGTGTCAGCCGCCCGCGCCGGGCTGGCTGACCGGGACCTGCCGGTAGTAGACCGCCTCCCTGCGACGTCGTCAGCGGAAGGCGGGGATGCCGGTGATTTTCTGGCCGAGGATCAGGGTGTGGACTTCGTCGGTGCCTTCGTAGGTGCGGACGGATTCGAGGTTGTTGGCGTGGCGCATCGGCGAGTAGTCCAGGGTGATGCCGTTGCCGCCAAGGACGGTGCGGCATTCGCGGGCGATCTCGATGGCTTCGCGGCAGTTGTTGAGTTTGCCCACCGAGATCTGGTGCGGCTGCAGGTTACCGGCGTCCTTGAGTCGGCCCAGGTGCAAGGCGAGCAGGAAG
Source organism: Actinomycetota bacterium (assembly GCA_051751385.1). Lineage (GTDB taxonomy): Bacteria > Actinomycetota > Actinomycetes > Actinomycetales > Micrococcaceae > Crystallibacter. Next base: position 280,803 of record JBNJKW010000001.1, read on the forward strand.
CCTTTGTTGATTTCCAGGGCCATGTTGACCAGTTTTTCCTGGGTGAGCTGGTAGCCGGCCAGCGGCTTGTCGAACTGCAGGCGTTCCTTGGAATAGTCGACGGCGGTCTGCCAGGCGTCGCGGGCGGCGCCCATGGCGCCCCAGATGATGCCGTAGCGGGCTTCGTTCAGGCACTCGAACGGGCCGCGCAGGCCCTTGGCGTGGGGCAGCAGCGCGTCGGCGGGCAGTCGGACGTCGGTGAGTTCGATGTCGCACTGGATGGAGGCGCGCATGGAGAGCTTGGGCTCGATCGGGATGGCCGTGAAACCCGGGGTGTCGGTGGGGACGATGAACCCGCGCACGCCGTCGTCGGTCTGGGCCCAGATGATCGCGAGCCTGGCGACGGAGGCGAGGCCGATCCATCGTTTGGAGCCGTTGAGCACCCAGTCGGCGCCGGGACCGGAGCCGTCGCGGCGGGCGAAGGTCTTCATGTTGGCGGGGTCGGAGCCGGCGGTGGGTTCGGTCAAGCCGAAGCAGCCGATCGCTTCGCCGGCAGCCATCTGCGGCAGCCACTGGTTCTTTTGTTCTTCGGAGCCGTGTTTGTGGATGGCGCTCATCGCCAGCGAGCCCTGCACGGAGACGAAGGTGCGCAGGCCGGAGTCGCCGGCTTCAAGTTCGGCGGCGGCCAGCCCGTAATCGACCGCGGAGCGGCCGGCGCAGCCGTAGCCGTCCAGATGCATGCCGAGCAGGCCCAGTTTGGCCATCTCTGGCACGATCTCCAGCGGGAACACGGCGTTTTCGTACCAACCGGCGATGTTCGGCTTGATCGCGCTGTCCACAAAGGCGCGGACGTCACTCCGCAGCGCAAGCTCGGCATCAGTCAGCAGCGAATCGAGATTGATCAGATCAGCGGACAAGTGGAGCCCCTTCGTTCGGAACAACGTATCCGGCTCGATGGCAGCCGGTTGCTCCCACGATAACCTCTGGCAGGAACAGCGCGCCGTTGCGGCGCTACCATGGGCCAATGGACGACGGCGGTGCCTCCTTCGGCCAGATGCGCTCGGTTGGCGGAACGGATCCGGAAGGCCGGGCGGCGTTGGCCATCCTGCAGATGCTGCGGGAGCTGGAGCCGTGGCTGCAGCGGGATGAGGCTGCCGTCGAACCGGGGTCGCCGCTGGCCCAGCTGGACGAACAATTCACCGCGGCCCAGAGTGTGAGCAGCCTGCTGCGCCAGTCGTTGGCTGCGGCGACCGACAATGTGCTGGCCCTGCGCCGGCTGTTGTTCGAGGAACATGGCGAGCACCGGACGGCGGAATACCGGCTGCAGACGCATGCGCCGTACTCGTTGGTGCGGACGGTTATCGAATGCACTTCCACCGTGTTGTGGGCGCTGCTGCCGGCCGAGGGTACCGAGCGGGCCCGGCGTAGTCTGGTGCTCGTTGCACGGGATGTGTTCAACGCGGCGTCATTCTGGGATGCCTACCTGGCGGACTTTCGGCCGGAACAGCATGCCCGGGCGATGGAGTATTTCAACGGGCTGCGACGCACGGTCAACGAGGTGGCGGAGTCGCTGCAGCTGCCGCCAATATTTTCCAGGAAGGCCGACAATTCCTGGGGCTATGCCACGAAGAACCGCACCCAGACCTCAATCCTGAAGGACCTGCGGACCGAGGACCTGCCGCCGTCGTTAATGTATGTCTGGCAGTTCTGCAGCGGTCACTCGCACGGCTTGGAGTGGGCGGCCATGGGGGGAGCGCGCTATTCGGATCCGTTCAGCGAATCCGGGATCGGGACATTCCGGGCCGGGAGCATGGAGCAGTTGCGGCAGATGTGCGACGTCTCGCTGGGCTTGGTGCCGCGGGCCTGGGACGTCTTCGACGCGCAGCGCCGCGCCTGGCCGCTGCTGTAGGTGGCCGGTTGAATCAGCGGTAGGCGCGGTGCAGGTTCTCCTTGGTGGAGACCCCGGTTGGGCGTTCCGAGATCCACGGTCCGGTCCCCTCCGAAGGGTCCAGGACGCCGGCTTCGAACCAGGTGTAGTCGCCGGCGAGCACCCGGGAGGCCAGCATTCCGTCGCTGGCGTCCGAATTGCGCCACAGTTCGCCGAAGAGCTGGTGGATCCGCTCCCTGGACTGCAGGCAAAAGGCGTCCGCCAACTGGTACGCCGCCTGGCCTTGTGCCGGGTCCTGGCTGCGCAGCATTTCGGCGTGGCTGCAGCTGGCGGCCATGGCAAAGAGCTCGGCGCCAATATCCACGATCCTGCCCAGGAACGCCTGCCGCTTCTCCAGCCCCGCCTGCCATCGGCCCATGCCGAGGAACGTCTGCCGGGCCAACCGGCGGGAAGAACGCTCGATGTAGCGCAGATGCTTGGCCAGCGGACCAAAGTCTTTAAAGGCCTTGGGATTCATGCCTTGGCCGGCGAGCAGCTGAGGAAGCCATTTGGCGTAGAAACTGCTGGCGCCCACCGCAGCCTTTGCCTTGGCCTGGAGATCGGCGTCGGCCGAGGCCAAATCTCCGGCGGCGGACAAGTGCGCGTCCACAGCCTCGCGGGCAATCAGCAGATGCATGATTTCGGTGGAGCCTTCGAAGATCCGGTTGATCCGCATGTCGCGCAGCAATTGCTCGGCCGGCACGGCGCGTTCGCCGCGGGCAGCCAGCGAATCGGCAGTCTCAAAACCTCGGCCGCCGCGGATCTGGACCAACTCGTCGGCAATCTTATAGGTGAATTCGCTGGACCACAGCTTGGCCAGCGCCGCTTCAATCCGGACATCCTTCATGCCGGCATCGGCGAGTCCGGCAGACAGTTCAAAGACTGCGTTGAGAGCGAAAGAGCCGGCGGCGATGAATGCGATCTTCTTGCCAACCGCCTCATGCTTGCCAACGGGCTTGCCCCACTGCACGCGGGCGTTGGACCATTCCCGGGCGATCTTTAGGGACCATTTGCCGCCAGCCGCGCAGAGCGCGGGGATGGAGAGGCGCCCGGTATTCAGCGTGGTCAACGCGATTTTCAGGCCCTGTCCTTCACGGCCCAGGCGGTTGGCCGCGGGGACACGGACGTTGTCAAACCGGGTCACGCCGTTTTCGATGCCCCTGAGGCCCATGAAGGCGTTTCGGTTTTCCACCGTGATGCCGGGGGAGTCAGCTTCCACCACGAACGCTGAGATGCCGCCGTGCTGGCCGTCATGCTCGGGGACCTTGGCCATCACCACCACCAGTTCCGCGATCACGCCGTTGGTGGTCCACAGCTTGCTGCCGTTGAGCAGGTACGCTTCGCCGTCGTCGGTGGGAGTGGCGGTGGTGCCCAGACGCGCGGGGTCGGAGCCGACGTCGGATTCGGTCAGCAGGAAGGCAGTCACGGCGCCGGCCGCGCAGCGGGGCAGGTATTCGCGCTTTTGCTCCTCGGTGCCGAACACCTTGACCGGCTCGGGAACGCCGATGGACTGGTGGGCCGAGAGCAAGGCCCCGAGAGAAGGATGCACCGAGCCCAGCAGCATCAGGGCGCGGCCGTAATAGAGCAGTGACAGCCCCAGGCCGCCGTACTCGACCGGGATCTTCATGCCGAAGGTTCCCAGCTTGGCCAAGCCGTCGATGTATTCGTCCGGGATCTTCGCGTCGCGTTCTATCCGTGCGCCGTCCATGGTGCGGGCGTACTCCTCCAGCGCCGCCAGGAACGAATCGCCGGCCTCACGCTCTGACGGGGTCGGCAGCGGATGCGGGTGGATCAGGTCGAGTTCGAACCGTCCCATGTACAGGCCCTTGGCGAAGCTCGGCCGGGTCCATTCCGTTTCGCGCGACGCCTCGGCGAGTTCGCGCGCGTCCCGTTCAGTGGTCTCCGCCGGGCCGGCCGTGCCCGCTTCGGCCGGCAACGGTCCGGCGGCGGCATCCTCGCTGGCGCTGGCTTTTTTCTGGTCGGTCTCGGCGCTCATGGCAGTCCCCTTCGACGCGGGCCTGCCGGGCTTCAGGCCCTGTGCTGTCCCCTCATGTTACTTCCCGGTAGCTCTTTTGCCGAGGGCCTTTTTCGACCCGGGGAATATCCCGGATTACCTGAAGCTTCAACTAATGGAACACTGCACGCGACCCCGGGAGCATTAATGGACTTCGGCATCTTCACCTTCGGCGAACTGACACACGGCCCGGACGGTGAGGCGTTATCGCCCCAGCAGCGCCTGGAGGAGCTGATCCAGCTGGCGAAGATCGCCGATCAGGCGGGCATCTCCTTCCTGGGACTGGGCGAACACCACCGCAAGGACTTCGCCATCTCGGCCCCCGAAGTGGTGCTGGCCGCCATCGCCCGCGAGACCACCACGCTGCGCCTAGCCACCGCCGTCACGGTGCTGTCTACCCAAGATCCGGTGCGACTGTTCGAGCAGTTCGCCACGCTGGACCTGCTGTCCGGCGGCCGGGCGGAAATCATCGCCGGCCGCGGGGCCTTCACCGAGTCCTATCCGCTGTTCGGATACGACATGGCCGACTATGACGGCCTGTTCGAAGAGAAGCTGCAGCTGCTGCTGGCCGCCCGCGAGCAGGAGAACCTGAGTTGGAACGGAACGCACCACCACAGCATCCGCGGCATGGACGTGGCGCCGCGCCCGCTGCAGGAGAAGCTGCCGGTCTGGATCGGCGTGGGCGGCACTCCCTCCTCCTTCGAGCGCGCCGGCCGGCTGGGGCTGCCGCTGTACTTGGCGCTGCTCTCCGGTCCGCAGCACTTCACCCGGCACATTGAGTACTACCGCGAATCCGCCGCCGCGCACGGGCACGACCCGGCCACGCTGCCGGTGGGAACGGGCGGCCACTTCTTCGTGGCTCCCACCTCGCAACAGGCCCGCGACACGTTCTACCCGTACTACCGCGCATACTTCGAGCAGAACATGCCGCGGCCGGCGGGGCATTTCCCGCGCGAGACCTTCGAAGCGTGGGCCGGCCCAGGCGGGGGACTCTTGGCCGGAAGTCCGCAGCAAGTGATCGACAAGATCATGGAGCAGTACCAGTTGTTCGGCCACGACCGCTACATGGCGCAGGTGGGCCTGGGCGGACTCCCGTTCGCAGATACCGCCCGTTCCATCGAACTGCTCGCCACCGAAATCATGCCGGTGGTCCAGCGCGAAACCCATCCGGCCAAACGGCCCTAACTGTTCTCCGCGGATTCAACATGCCGCAGAATCGCCTCGGCGCAGGCGGCGGGCTGCTCCCAATGCACCATGTGCCCGGCGTCCTGCACTGGGGCGTGCCGCCAGTCCGGGTGCCGGGCCAGGAAATCCGCGACGGCGGCGGGCGGCCGGGTGGCATCCCGTGTGCCGGTCACCACCAGGGTGGGTGCCGAGACCAGCTCCGCCACCTCCGGCGCCGCGCCGGTCACTCCGGCCAGCAGGCTTTGGCGGACGACGGCGGGGCGTCGCCTGAAGGCGGCCAGGAACGTTTCGCGGTCGTCGCCTTGCGGCTCGGTGCCGCCCCGAAACCACGCACCAAGCAGTTCCTCGCCGGCTGCCAGGTTTGCCTCCGGATCGGAAGAATCCCCGCCGAACAGCCGGGTCAGTTTGTTGACCGTTGCCGCCGACGGTGCCACCGGAACCATCCCCATCAAGGTGAGCGACGCCGTCGTGCGCGGGAAGCGTGCCGCGATGGTGGCGGCAATGCTGCCGCCCAGCGAATGTCCCACCCAGTGCATAGGCCCGCCGCCGAATTGTTCGGCCATGGTGGTGGCGGCGTTCTCCACCGTCCAGTCGAAGCCGGTGCGAAGGTCGCTGCCGTAGCCGGGCAGGTCCGCGGCCAGCACCTTGCGGCCGCCGGCAGCGAGTCGGTCCGCCAGCGGTTTCCAGTACGCGGCGGAGCAGGCCCAGCCGTGGAGCAGGACGATGGGATGGGGCATGACTTGATTATGCACGGGCCGGTGCCCGCCATGGGGTGGGGTGCGAAGCGGGCGGGCTTCGGGCCGGCAAATAGGGCATCAAAGCGTTTCTTAATGGGCGAAAGCATAGGCTAGCCTTACCTGAGTTGCTTTGTTTCGGCTTGAGGGGGTGCGCATGCCAGCTGATCTGGCAGCAACAGCGCCTTCCCAGCAGCTACCCGGTGGCTCCGCCGGCCGCACACCTGCTGGCAAGATCGGAAGTGGGCAGCAGTCCCCCGCTCCCGCTACTGGGTGGCGGCTCACCCGCAGGGCGCTCGTGGGCATTCCGGCCGCTTTGATGGTGCTGGCCGTGGTCTGCGTTGCCTCGCTGGCGCTGGGTGCCAGATGGTCACGGCGGAGTTGGTGCAGACGGTGTTCGGGCTGGAGTCGCGGGTGATCCCGGATCCGGTCTCCGGAACGCCGATGGTGGTCCCCGTGGGGGCGGCACCACTGCGAGGCCCCCTCTGGGGTCAGGGAGCCCGCGGCATGAGCGCACAAACCGGCGTGCGCGCGAACGCCGCCCGCACACGAGCAAACGACTATTCAGCAGCCGCCCTTCTCAGGGCTGAAAAGGGCGCCTGCTGGGTAGTCGATGGAATGGACACGGAGAACGGAGCACGATGACTGCTGTTGTAACTGAAACGTCCGCGGTGGTGCCGGTGCTGGCCTTCGGCGTTGCCGTCAGCCGGGTGGAGGACCTCTCGCCGAGCTACCGGCGCATCACGTTCTCCGGTGAATCGCTGCGCCGTTTCGGCGTGGACGGGCCCACGCTGGATCTGCGCATCAAGGTGATGATCCCGTCCCTCGGCGCCGACGGCCAACGGCTCCCGCTGCCTCCGTTTGGGGTCTCGACAAGCTCGACCAACGGGACCAGCACGGACACCGCGGTTGAACTGGGCGGCGGCTGGTACCAGCAGTGGCTGGCGATGGACCCGGCCGAACGCGGTTCGATGCGCACCTACACGGTCCGGGAGTTCCGTCCGGCGGCAGGCAACCTCGGCGCCGAACTGGACGTTGATTTTGTGCTGCATTTCGACGCCGAGGGCAAGGGCGGGCCGGCATCGTGCTGGGCTGCGGCAGCCGTCCCGGGCGACGAGGTCACCATCATCGGCCCGAACATCGAGGCCGCCAAATGCGCTACGGCGAAAGCCTACGGCGGCATCGAGTGGCGCCCCGGACTGGCCTCCCACGTGCTGCTGGCCGGCGACGAAACCGCCCTGCCGGCCATCGCCGCCATCCTGGAAAGCCTGCCGGAGGACATGACCGGCAACGCCGTGCTCGAGGTGCCCGATGCCGCGGACTTCCAGGACATCCGTTCGGCCGCGGACGTGCAGATCGCCTGGCTGGCGCGAGGCGACCGCCCGCACGGCGAACTGCTGGACGAAGCGGTACGCACCGCCGTCGTTGTTCCGGGAGCAGGGCTGGCGCAGGTCGCGGGGGAGGACCCCGAGGACGTAGATGTTGACCGGTCGATCCTCTGGGAAACCAGCACCGGTTCCACCCGGCCGTTCTATGCCTGGATGGCCGGTGAGGCGGCGGTGATCCGCGAGCTCCGGCGCTACCTGGTCCGGGACGTGGGCGTGGACCGCAAGCAGGTGGCTTTCATGGGGTACTGGCGGGCCGGTAAAGCCGAACTGTAGCGGTTGCCATTAGCCTGTCCCTAGCGGGCCGCCGATCCGGCGGCCGGGACAAGGAGATGGTGTGGCGATTGTCAACGGCGAAGACGGCTGAAATCCACCTCGCTGATTGCCCGGGTTGCCGATAAAGTTTCCGGGCGCGGCTGACCCCGCCGCTGCCATACTGGATCCATGGGCGTGAACGGACAGGTGGAGCCGGACGGGTTCTGGGCCATGGTGGCAGAAGGTGAACGGCGCATCCGGGAGACTTTCCCCGAGCTGCCCTGTTTCGCCCTCGCCACTTGGGACGGCCCCGTGATGGTGGGGGAATGGAATGACGATAACGGCCCGCACGGGCTGCTGCACGGCGATCCCGGACTGGGCGTGCCCCATGCCCAGGTCCTGACCACCGTGCACGGCGTGAACCAGAGCATCCGAACGATGCGGCTGGGGGCGGGCGCGACGGTGTCGGACGAGGACTCCTTCCGGCAGAAACTCAACGAGTTGGAGCTCCAGGAACCGCGGATGGTGGGCATCGCCGTCGACGGTGACGAGGTGGAGTTTGCGCTCTGGCAGGAAGGCGGCAAATGGTGGGCCGGCGCCGAGCGCGACGGCTACGGCATCATGATCGAGGCCGCCGGGCTCGACCCGGACCAGGTGGCGCTGCACACCGTGGACAACATCGAATCGTACCTGGACGCGCGGCGCGTCTGGCTGCGGCAGGTCCGCGGCGAAGTCTAACAACGACGGCGGGTGGCCGGCTGTGAGCCGGCCACCCGCCGCCTTCTCATCCCAAGGACGGGCTCCCACCCCTTGGGGATCAAGGGGCGCCGGTCAGAGGTGGTTCATGCCCTCCACCAGCACGGAGCGCAGGATCTGTTCAATCTGGTCGAACTCGCGCTGGCCCACGGTCAGCGGCGGTGCCAGCTGGACCACGGGGTCGCCGCGGTCGTCGGCGCGGCAGTACAGACCGGCGTCGAACAGCGCGTTGGACAGGTAGCCGCGCAGCAGGTGCTCGGATTCTTCATCGTTGAAGGTTTCCTTGGTGGCCTTGTCCTTGACCAGCTCGATTCCGTAGAAGTAGCCCTCGCCCCGGACATCCCCGACGATCGGCAGGTCCAGCAGCTTTTCCAGGGTCTTGCGGAAGGCCGGGGCATTCTCCTTGACGTGGTTGTTGAGGCCCTCGCGTTCGAAGATGTCCAGGTTGGCCATCGCGACGGCGGCGGAGACCGGATGCCCGCCGAAAGTGTAGCCATGGTAGAACGTCGTGTCGCCGTGCTTGAACGGTTCGAACAGCCGGTCGGAGGCGATCATGGCACCGATCGGGGAGTAACCGCTGGTCATCCCCTTGGCACAGGTGATCATGTCCGGCACGTAGTTGAAATCTGTGGAGGCGAACATGGAACCGATCCGGCCGAAGGCGCAGATGACCTCGTCGGACACCAGCAGGACGTCGTACTCATCGCAGATTTCGCGCACCCGCTCGAAGTATCCGGGCGGCGGCGGGAAGCAGCCGCCGGAGTTCTGCACCGGTTCCAGGAACACCGCGGCGACGGTGTCCGGGCCCTCGAACTCAATGGCTTCGCCGATCCGGTCGGCGGCCCAGCGGCCGAACGCCTTCGGGTCTTCCAGACCCGCCGGCGCCCGGTACTGATTGGTGTTGGGAACACGGAAAGCGCCCGGGACCAGCGGTTCGAAGGGCGCCTTCATGTCCGGGATACCGGTGATGGAGAGGGCGCCCTGCGGAGTGCCGTGGTAGGCGACGGCGCGGGAGATCACCTTGGTCTTGTTGGGCTTGCCCTGCAACTTAAAGTACTGCTTGGCCAGCTTCCACGCCGATTCCACGGCTTCGCCGCCGCCGGTGGTGAAGAAGACACGGTTCAGGTCGCCCGGGGCATGATGGGCAAGGCGCTCGGCCAGCTCGATGGCGGCCGGGTGGGCGTAGGACCACAGCGGCATGAAGGCCAGTTCCTTGGCCTGGCGGGCGGCGGCCTGGGCCAGTTCTTCGCGGCCGTGGCCCACCTGCACCACGAAGAGCCCGGCGAGCCCGTCGATGTATTCGCGGCCCTGGTCGTCGTAGATGAGGTGGCCTTCGCCGCGGGTGATCACCGGAACGTTGCCTCCGGCGGCCAGCGGCGCATGCCGGGCCATGTGCATCCACAAATGGTCGCGGGCCGCCTGCTGGCGGTCCGTTCCCATCGGTGTGGTGTAAGTCCGGCGCATCGGTGCGTCGGTGGTGGTCCCGGCCGGTGTGCCTTGGCCCGGAATGCTGGTGCTTGGCGATGCGGATGTTTGTGTCATCGGGTTCCCCAGTTGTATTCCTGCTTGCGCAGCGAGAGGTACATGAATGTTTCAGTGCTCACGACGCCGGGAATGCCGCGGATCTGGTTAACCAGCCGCAGCAAATCTTGGTCGTTTTCGCAAATAACTTCGGCCAGAATGTCGAATGATCCGGCGGTGACCAGGCAGTAATCCACCTGGTCCAGTGCAGCGATCTTGTCCGACACCTCCAGCAGATCGGCGGCGGTCTTGATGCCCAACATGGCCTGCCGGGCGAAGCCCAACTGCAGCGGGTTGGTCACCGCAACGATCTGGACGATGCCGGCGTCGGTCAGCTTCTGGACGCGTTGACGTACAGCCGCTTCAGAGAGGCCAATGGCCTTTCCGATCGCTGCGTAAGAGCGCCGGCCGTCTTCCTGCAGTTGCTCGATGATGGCCTTGGAGACCTCGTCAACCGCAGCGCTGTGGGAATTGCCGTTGTGGCCGTGCCCGGCACCGGGGAGCAAGGTCAAGCGTATCCACCTCCTGTGAAACGGATCTCCGCCATCGGCGGGATTGCTTGCTATTGAATCCGTTGTCTGCGGCTTGCGCAAGTAGTGGATTCGAAAAAATATGCAGCTGTAACTATCGAAATACGAACTTCTGGAGGCTACTATCTGTTGTGAAGCGGGTCACAAGCCATTTCAGGTGCAGGCGGTCCGGTCCAACGGTGCGTACTTCGCGGGTGCACCGGGCAGGGCCGGGGCAATCCCAACCCAAGGGGCATGTGCCGCTTCGGATTCCGTCGTGTAACCAAATATTTACAACTGAAACTATTGTCGGGCTCTCCGGTGTCTGGAAGTATCAACCGCACCACGCGAGGTCCACTCCGACGACTTGGGAGCATCAGATGCCGAAACGACTACCTGAAGACCCACGCCTGCGCCGCCTGATTGCCGCGCAGATGTCCCGCCGCAACGTACTCATGGGCGCCGGAGGACTCAGCTTGGCCGGGCTGCTCGCTGCCTGCGGCACGGGTGGGACCGGCAGTTCGTCGAATACCAGTGCAGCGGGTGGACTGGCGCCGGCGGAAGATCTCTCGGACCAGGAAAAGGTAGTCAATTGGGCCAACTGGACCCTGTACCTGGATTACGACGACTCCGCGCAGAAATACCCGTCGCTCGAGGCCTTCAGCAAGCAGAGCGGCATCCAAGCCAATTACTCCGAGGACATCGACGGCAACGACACGTACTTCGGCAAGGTGCAGGGCCAGCTCGCCGCCGGGCAGGATATCGGGCAGGACATCATTACGCTCACAGACTGGATGGCGGCGCGCGTGATCCGGCTGGGCTATACCCAGGAACTGGACCACGCGAATATTCCGAACGCGGCCAACCTGCTGCCGACCCTGCAGGATGTGGACTTCGATCCGGACCGGAAGAATTCCCTGACCTGGCAGTCCGGCTACGCCGGGATTGCCTGGAACAAGGAAGCCGTGCCGGGCGGGCTGAGGTCCGTGGCCGACCTGTGGAAGCCGGAGCTCAAGGGACGCGTGGAAGTGCTGGACGAAATGCGCGACACCATGGGCCTGCTGCTGCTGGAGAACGGTGTGGACATTTCCGGCGAGTGGGGCGCGAACGAATACGACGCCGCGCTGGAGGTCCTGCAGAAGCAGATTTCCAGCGGCCAGATCCGGCAGGTCAAGGGCAACTCCTACAAGGAGGACCTGATTTCCGGCGATGCCCTCGCGGTGATCTGCTGGTCCGGGGACATTACCCAGTTAAACTTCGAGGAAGGCGACAAATGGGAATTCGCCATTCCGGAAGCCGGCGGCACCCTGTGGTCGGACAATCTGATGGTGCCGATCGGATCGCCGCATAAGAAGAATGCGGAAGCCCTGATGGACTACTACTACGACCCGGTGAACGCAGCGACCGTCGCCGCCTACGTCAACTTCATCTGCCCGGTGGAGGGCGCCAAGGAGGCGATGGAGAAGATCGATCCGGAGCTGGTGGACAATCCGCTGATCTTCCCGACCGAGGAGGACCTGGCCAGAGTCAGCGTGTTCCGCAGCCTGGACGCCGATGAGGAAACCGAGTTCAGCGACCGGTTCCAGCAGACGATTGGCAACTGATGACTCAGGCACCCCTGCGGACAGAGAATGCCAGCGCGGTCGGCGAAGAGAGCGGAGCGGACTTGGTGCTGGCAGCCATCACCAAGCGGTTCGGCGATTTCGTCGCGGTGGAGGACCTTGACCTGACCATCCCGGCAGGGAAGTTCTTTGCCCTGCTCGGGCCCTCCGGCTGCGGCAAGACCACCACGCTTCGCATGGTGGCCGGTCTGGAACAGCCCACCTCCGGGACCATCAGCATTGGCGGCAAGGACATCAGCAGGTCCAGCGCCCATCAGCGACCGGTCAACACGGTTTTCCAGAACTATGCGCTGTTCCCGCACATGAGTGTGCTGGACAACGTCTCGTTCGGGCTTCGACGGCGCAAAGTCAGCGATGCCCGGGCACAAGCCGAGGCGGCGCTGGAGCTGGTCGAGTTATCGCACCTGGCCGCGCGTAGGCCGGCCCAACTCTCCGGCGGACAGCAGCAGCGGGTGGCATTGGCGCGCGCCATCGTGAACCACCCGGCCGTGCTGTTGCTGGATGAGCCGCTGGGAGCCCTAGACATGAAGCTGCGCCGGCAGATGCAGGTGGAACTGAAGAAGATCCAAACCGAGGTCGGCCTGACCTTCGTGCACGTCACCCACGACCAAGAGGAAGCCATGACCATGGCGGACACCGTGGCCGTCATGAACGCCGGCAAGGTGGAGCAGATGGGGGCCCCGCGCGAACTCTACGAACTGCCGCGCACCGTCTTCGTGGCGAATTTCCTGGGCAAGTCCAACCTGGTTGCCGGCGACATCGTGGAGGACCGCGGTGACGCCGTCGTCGTCAATGCCAACGGGAACAGGCTGGCCGTGCTCAAGGAGCGCTCCACGGTGCACCAGGGCAAGGCCCTGATCGGCATCCGGCCGGAAAAGCTGAGGATGATGTGGCCGCAGGACGCGCCGGACGATGCGGCCAACGTCCTGCACGGCACCGTGCTGGATACTTCATTCACCGGAGTCAGCACCGATTATCTGGTGGAGGTGCCAGGGGTCGGTACCGTGGGCGTTTTCAGCCAGAACCACGGCCAGCAGTTGGCCCAGCCGGGCGACGGCGTGGTGCTCAGTTGGGACACAGAGCACGCCTTCGGCCTGGATGGCGCCGAAGACGCGCAGTACGGGGCGCCAGAGGTTGACGACTGATGAGCGTTCAGGCCACGGCGGACAAGACACCGGCGCCGAAGCCGCGGCGGGGCAGTGAGCGCGGCAGCGGCGAGCTCAAGGAGGAGCGCCGCCGGGGGCGGATGGGTTACTGGCTGATCCTGCCGGGCTTCTTTTTCCTGCTGCTGTTCTTTGTGCTGCCCGTATTCTCGTTGCTCGCGACGTCGCTCTATGCGAAGCCGCCGGGAGCCGACATCGGCCAGTTTGTGCCCGCGCTGGAATTCAACAACTACGTGCGAATGCTGGGCAGTTACTGGCCGGAGCTGCTGCGTTCCTTCGGCTTCGCCCTGATCGCGACGGCCGCGGCGCTGGCGATCGGTTATCCGATGGCCTACCTGATTGCTGTCCGGCTGCGCAATCATGCGTTGCTGCGCGGCATCCTGCTGGTGCTGATCATCGCCCCGTTCTTCACCAGCTTCATCTTGCGCACGCAGGCCTGGAAGCAGATCCTCGCCGACGAGGGGCCGGTGGTTTCCGTGCTCCGCACGTTCGCTTTGCTGCCGGACGACGGACGGCTCACCGCCACCGCCTTCGCCGTGGTGTGCGGCCTGACCTACAACTTCCTTCCGTTCATGGCCCTGCCCATCTACGCGAACCTGGAACGGCTGGACATCCGCTTGATCGAGGCCGGCAACGATTTGTATGCCAGCGGCTTCACCACCTTCCGCACCGTGACGCTGCCGCTGTCGATGCCCGGCGTGATCGCCGGAACCCTGCTGACGTTCATTCCCGCTGCCGGCGACTACATCAACGCGGCGCTGTTGGGCAACAACCGGGACACCACCATGATCGGTCAGGTCGTGGACTCCAGATTCTTCCGGGTGGTCGACTATCCCGGGGCCTCGGCACTGTCCTTCGTGTTGATGCTGGCGATCCTCGCCCTGGTCTTCATCTACGTCCGCCGCTTCGGCACCAAAGAACTGCTGTAGGGGGAAACCACGGTGAAAAACTCCTTCGGCCGCTGGCTGGTTCCTGTGATCGGCGGACTGGCGTTCGTCTTCCTGCTGGTCCCGATCGCCTACGTCTTCGTGTTCTCCTTCAACGACGCCGGGCGAACCAACCTCACGTGGCGCGGCTTTACCTGGGACAACTGGCGCAACCCGTGCGGCGCTCCCGAAGTCTGCTCGGCGCTGGGCAACAGCCTGCAGATCGGGGCGGCGGTGACGCTGATCGCCGTCGTCCTCGGAACGGCCATCGCCATTGGGCTGGTCCGCTACCGGTTCCGATTTAATGCCACCGCCAACATGCTGATCTTCCTGCCGCTGGCCACACCGGAGGTCGTCCTCGGCGCCTCGCTGCTGGCGCAGTTTTTGAATGTGGGCGCGGAACTGGGCAAGGGAACCATCATCATTGCGCACACCGTTTTCTGCATCTCGTTCGTGGTGGTTACGGTCAAGGCCCGGGTGGCCAGCCTTGACCCGAAGCTGGAGGAGGCAGCGGCCGACCTGTACGCCTCGCCGATGCAGGCGTTCTGGCGGGTGACCTTCCCGCTGCTGCTGCCGGGAATCGTGGCGGCCGGCCTGCTGAGCTTCGCCATCAGCTTCGACGATTTCATCATCACCAACTTCAACTCCGGCAACGTGGACACCTTCCCGAAGTTCATCTACGTGGCTGCCACGCGCGGCATCCCTGCGCAGGCCAATGTGATCGGCTCGGCGATGTTCATCATCGCGCTGCTGATCGTGATCGGCGGCCAGGTCCTGGCGCACCGCCGCCGCAAGATGCTGGCCGCTCGCTGACACCCCGCCGCCCGGCGTGCTGCCGGCCCGTTGCTAGGAGTACTTTATGATCGATCGGAACCGGCTGGCCGAGCTGTTCGACCGCGAGCTGCAGGACTTCGAAGCCAAGCACCCCCAGTCCAAAGCGCTGTACGACGGCGCCGCCCACCTCTTCGGCAAAGTCCCGATGACGTGGATGAACAAGAAGGCGGGCGGCTTCCCCATCTATCTGGAGCGCGCCCGCGGCTGCCGGGTGTGGGACGTGGACGGCCTGGAGTACGTCGATTTCGCGCTGGGGGACACCGGCGCGATGGCCGGCCATTCCCCGCAGCCCACCGTCGACGCCATCATTCGGCGTGTTGCGGACGACGGCGGACTGGCCACCATGCTGCCGACGGCCGATGCAGAGTGGGTGGGCGCCGAGCTGGCGCGGCGGTTCGGCGTGGAACGCTGGAGCTTCTCGCTCACCGCCACGGATGCCAACCGCTGGGCCATCCGGCTGGTCCGCGCGCTGACCGGCCGGGGCAAGATCCTGTTCAATCCGTACTGCTACCACGGGTCGGTGGATGAGTCGCTGATCGTGGCCGGTCCCGATGGCGAGGGGATGAGCCGCCCGGGCAATGTCGGGGCGCCCGTGGAGGTCACGGAGACCAGCCGGGTGGCGGAGTTCAACGATCTGGCTGCGCTGGAACGGCAGCTCGCCCACGGCGACGTGGCGGCGGTGCTGATGGAGCCGGCACTGACCAACATCGGCATAGTGCTGCCCGAAACGGGCTATCTGCAGGGTGTGCGGGAGCTGACCCGCCGGCATGGGACGCTGCTGATCATTGACGAGACGCACACCTTCTCCGCCGGGCCCGGCGGGGCGACGGCGGCGTGGGGACTTGAGCCGGACATCGTGGTGATCGGCAAATCGATTGGCGGCGGCATTCCGTGCGGTGCCTACGGGCTCAGCGCCGAACTGGCCGAGCGGGCGCTGGGCCGGACCGACTTGGACCTGGTGGACATGGGCGGCGTCGGCGGCACCTTGGCCGGAAACCCGCTGTCCGTGGCGGCCATGCGGGCCACGCTGGAACACGTCTTGACGGACCGGGCCTTCGAATCGATGATCGGCCGCGCCACGGAGTTCGCCGCCGGCGTGCAGAGAGTGATCGACACGTATTCGCTACCCTGGTCGGTTTCCCAGCTGGGCGCGCGTGCCGAATACCGCTTCGCCAGCCCGGCACCCGGGAACGGCACCGATTCGGCGGCCAGCCACGACGGTGCACTGGAAGACTTTCTGCACCTGTATCTGGCCAACCGCGGCGTCCTGCTCACCCCGTTCCACAACATGGCCCTGATGTGCCCGCAGACCACCGGCGCCGACGTCGAACGGCATCACGAGATTTTCGAAGAGGCCATCCGGGAGCTGACCAACCGCTGACGCCGGACCCGGGCCGGCTGACGCCTTGGGACAATGACTGTATGACATTCGCCAAATCCGCCATCCTGTTTGTCCTCGCCGCCGTTGCCGAGATCGGCGGAGCGTGGCTGGTGTGGCAGGCCGTGCGCGAGGACCGTGCCTGGTGGTTTGCGGGCCTGGGCGTGATGGCACTGGGTCTTTACGGTTTCATTGCCGCGCAGCAGCCCGATGCCAATTTCGGCCGGGTGCTGGCCGCGTACGGCGGCGTGTTCATCGCGGGGTCGCTGGCCTGGGCCATGCTGCTGGACGGATTCCAACCGGACCGCTGGGACTACATCGGGGCCGGAATCGCGCTCGCCGGCGTCGCGGTCATGATGTATGCCCCGCGCAGCGGCAGCTAACGGGCCAAGCCGGGCCGGAAGATGGTGAACAGGCCGCGGCCGGGGCCGTTCTTTGTTAATCTGTTCCGGTGACATTTACAAAGCGGTTTGTGGCTCTGGGGGATTCTTTCACCGAAGGGGTAGGGGACTACGACCCCACTTTGCCCAATGGCGTGCGCGGCTGGGCGGACCGGGTGGCCGAGCAGCTCATGCTGGCCGACTCAGGCTGGGGCTACGCCAACCTTGCCATCCGGGGCAAGAAGATTGCCCAAGTTCTGGACGAACAGGTTGACGCCGCCGTCGCGCTCAAGCCGACCATGGTCACCCTCTACGCCGGCGGCAATGACATCCTGCGCCCGCGCGTGGACATCGACGCCCTCATGGCCGGCTACGAGGCCGGCGTCGGCCGGCTGGCTGCCAGCGGCGCCGACGTCGTGCTGTTCACCGGCTTTGACAGCGTCGCCTCGGCGGTCTTCGGCAAGACCCGGGGCCGCACGGCCATCTACAACGAATGGGTGCGGGAGATTGCCGACCTGCACGGAGCGAAAATCGTTGACTACTGGCGGATGCGCGAGTTCCGAGACTGGCGCTACTGGGACGCCGACCGGCTGCACATGTCCACCGCGGGGCATACCTTGATGGCCAAAAAGGTGCTGGAACTGCTACAGGCGGAGGACGTGATCGATCTGCCGATGCTGCCGGATCTGGCGGTGCTGTCCCGCCGCGCTGCCATGGTGGCCAATGTCCGCTGGGCGCGCGAGTACCTGGGCCCGTGGATCGGGCGGCGGCTGCGGGGCACCTCCTCCGGTGACTCGTTCACGCCCAAATACCCCCAGTTGACCGGGCTCCACGCCACCGCCTGAACAAAGGGCGGGCCGGGCAAAGTTCCCGGCCGCTGTTGAGGGTTGGCTGTCCTGTCTGGAAGCGGGGCGCGCGGAGTGCTTGGCTTGGACCATGGACGCAGATGCCCGGATCCAGCCAGCGAACCAACCCGAGTTCCACGACGATGAACCGCACGACGTCGCCGGTCTCGCCGCCCGCCTGAACTGGCTGCGCGCCGGTGTTCTCGGCGCGAACGACGGGATTGTTTCCGTTGCCGCGCTGGTGGTGGGTGTCGCGGGCGCCACCAACGACTTCGGAACGCTGCTGACGGCGGGCCTGGCGGCGGTGATCGGCGGCGCCATCTCCATGGCCTTGGGCGAGTATGTCTCCGTTTCCAGCTCCAGCGACAGCCAGAAAGCGCTGATCGCCAAGGAAAAACGGGAGCTGCAGGAACAGCCGGCAGAAGAGCTTGCCGAGCTGGCCGCGCTCTACCAGGAACGCGGGCTGACGCCGGGGACGGCAAGGCAAGTGGCCAAGGAGCTGACCGCACACGATGCGCTGGCAGCGCACTTGCATGCGGAACTGAATATTCAGGACGACGACGTGGTCAGCCCGTGGCATGCGGCCTCCGCCTCCGCCGTGGCCTTCCTCCTCGGCGCAGCCTTGCCGATGCTGGCCGTGCTGCTGCCGCCCGCGGAGCTGCGGATCCCGATCACCTTCGCGGCCGTTCTGGTGGCCCTCGCCGCCACCGGAGCGGTCGGTGCCTGGCTCGGTGGCGCCAAGGTTTTTCGGGCGTCATTCCGTGTGGTGCTCGGCGGCGCGCTGGCACTGATGGCCACCTTGCTGATCGGCACCTGGCTGGGCGGCACCGGGGTAGTTTAGGTCCCATTTCGCGCGAGCGGTGGCGCATTTCATAAAACTCGTGCGCTGCCGCCTTCCGTAAGCGGTGTGGAACGCAGCCGGGTGCCCGCTGAGGCCGGCAGATGCGTCCTGCCGGCCCTCACTTCGGTTAACAGTTGAAGGATCAAGTTTTGTGGCAGAATGGAGGAATGACCTCTGCACGCTGGCTCGATCCCGAAGAACGCCAGGCCTGGCTGGCTTTGCTGGCGGTGTCCACTCTGTTGCCCGGTACGCTTGACGCCCCGCTGTATCGGGAAGGCAAGCTGACGCTGTTTGATTACCATGTCCTGGCCATGCTGTCCGAGACGCCGGACCGCTCGCTGCCGATGAGTGAGCTGGCCTCCCGGACCTATTCCTCGCTGTCCAGACTGTCGCATGTGGTGAAGAAGCTCCAGGGCCGCGGCTGGGTCGAGCGGGCCCAGTGCGCCGAAGATGCGCGGGTCACCATGGCGCTGCTCACGGAGGCGGGGATGGAAGCGATTCAGTCCCTGGCACCGGGGCATGTCGAAGCCGTGCGCCAAGCGGTTTTCGATGGACTCGACCGCCGGGATGTGCAGGATCTGGAGCGGATCGGCAAGAAGATCGTGCAGCAGTTGGAGCCCGGCAGCTGGGTGCTGCGCGAGCCCCGACTGAACGCCTGAGGCGCGCATCCGCCGCCGAGGGGACGGCCGCCGTCGTTGGTTTGATCCAAACGGCTGCTGCCCCTAAGATGGAAAGGCGTTAAGTCACGCAGCATCGGCACCCCCTTGCCAAGGTAGGGCGGTGCGGGCATTGCGTGGCGTCCGTGTTTACCTAGAAATGAGGATCGCGAATAGGTCGTTCTTCCCCCGGGAAGATGTGGTTTATTTGCTCCTGACTTCACCGT
This sequence comes from Actinomycetota bacterium, assembly GCA_051751385.1. Classification (GTDB taxonomy): domain Bacteria; phylum Actinomycetota; class Actinomycetes; order Actinomycetales; family Micrococcaceae; genus Crystallibacter. Next base: position 299,940 of record JBNJKW010000001.1, read on the forward strand.
CTTCCCCGCGGCGAGGCACTTCGGCTGGATCTCACCCCGCCAGGTTCACCTCCGGAAAGTCGCAGTAATAACGGTGTCACAACTGGTGGCGGGCGCTCTTACACGCAGATTCGCAGGCCGCTTTACTTCGTCTCTGCGTCAGGTCCGTCATATTTACTACAACTGGAGGAGAGATCATGGCAGCACACTGCCAGGTGACCGGAGCCGAGCCCGGCTTTGGCCACAGCATTTCGCACTCGCACCGCCGCAACAAGCGTCGGTTCGACCCGAACATTCAGAAGAAGCGCTACTGGGTTCCGTCCCTGCGCCGCAATGTCACGCTGCAGGTTTCGGCCCGCGGCATCAAGACCATTGACGTCCGCGGCATTGACGCAGTCGTCACCGAGCTCCTCGCGAAGGGTGTGAAGCTCTAGTGGCAAAGGACAAGGACGTACGTCCCATCATCAAGCTGAAGTCCACCGCTGGCACCGGCTACACCTACGTGACCCGGAAGAACCGTCGTAACGACCCGGACCGCATTGTCCTGAAGAAGTACGACCCGGTCATCCGCAAGCACGTCGAATTCCGAGAGGAGCGCTAAACATGGCCAAGAAGTCCAAGATTGCTCGCAATGAGCAGCGCAAGGTCGTTGTCGAGCGTTACGCCGCGAAGCGTGCCGAGCTGAAGAAGACCCTGGTCGACGCGAACGCGACCGACGAGGCCCGCGAAGAGGCCCGCCTGGGCCTGCAGAAGCTGCCCCGCAACGCTTCTCCGGTCCGCGTCCGCAACCGCGACCAGATCGACGGCCGCCCCCGCGGCACGCTCCAGAAGTTCGGAATCTCCCGCGTGCGTTTCCGTACCATGGCGCACAACGGCGAACTGCCGGGCATCAAGAAGTCCAGCTGGTAAAAACCCTGCTGGCTTCATAGTGAAGCTTGAAGGGCGGCGGTCCCAGTCGGGACCGCCGCCCTTTGTCATGCCCGGAAGGCATCTTCGGAGCACCCGCGCGGCGCCCGGGAGCAACCTCCGGGACGCTCAAATAACGACGACGGTGCCCGCCGCTGCGCCGGAACGGCAAGCCCTCCGCGGCGCGCCGAGGGCGCACATCATATGCTCTGGGCGGAAAAAGCGGGCCCCCGGGGGCAGAATCGGCTCAAATTCCGGGTAATTCGCTAAAAATTCCGCCAGATTCCGCGGTTTTTGCCGGATCCGGGTGGCCAAGCTGGTAAGTTTTCGCACAGTAGCTTTTTCGCAGCCGCGGAAGCTCTGACCAAACCAAAGCAGTCCAGGAGGACAAAAATTGGCTATCAACCGCAGTGAACTTGTTGCAGCTGTTGCAGAGAAGGCTGGCACCAGCCAGACCGCAGTGAACGGTGTCCTGGACGCTGTCTTCGACATCTTCGCCACCTCCGTCTCCAAGGGCGAGAAGATCACCATCCCGGGCTGGCTCGCAGTCGAGCGCACCGACCGTGCTGCCCGCACCGGCCGCAACCCGCAGACCGGCGAATCGATCCAGATTCCGGCCGGCCACAGCGTCAAGCTGACCGCCGGTTCCAAGCTGAAGGCTGCCGTCTCCAAGAAGTAGTCCACACCCATACTTGCGCAGGACCGCCACCGGCAACCGGTGGCGGTCCTGCTGTTTAACCGCTTGGCTTCTACGAGCGGTAAAATAGAGGTCGGGTCTGCGCCGCATGGTGCCCGATCCGAAGAATTATCAGGACGGAGGACTGAGGGCATGGTCCAGCGGGAAGGTCGGCTGCTGCGCGGCTGGTTGGGCGCTGCCGTGGCCACCTCCCTCGCCTCGCTCTCGCACCTGGCCGGCGGCGGTCACGTCCCCGCGCCGGCCGTCTGGCTTCTGGCGTTTGCCCTCGCCGGGTTGGTCTGCGTCGGCTTGGCTGGCAAGTCGCTGTCCTGGGCACGTCTGCTGGCCGCGGTGGGAATCAGCCAAGCGATCTACCATCTGCTGTTCCAGCTGGGCCACGCTGCGCCTGCGGGTGTCCCGACGGCGGTCGGCCATGCCGGCCATCACCTAGCCCTGCTGCCGGCCGGATCGCTGATCCCCGCAGTATCCTCTCAGGCGGCGACGGCCGCGACTGGCGCCATGTGGGCGGCCCATCTGGCTGCTGCTGCCGCCACTGTGCTGCTGCTGCGCCGAGGCGAGCATGCTGCGGCCGCGCTGGCCGGAACAGTGGCCCTGGCCGCGCCACGCAGGCTGAGCAGTTGGCGCCCGATGCCCCGGGTTCGGCTGGCCGCCCCGGTGGAACTGCTGAACCAACCATTCGCGGCCCTGGGCATCTCGCTCCTGTCCTTGCGGCACCGGGGGCCGCCGTTGCGTCACGCTTTCTGACCCGCGCACTAAGCGCATCCCCTGACGAAAGAACGTGATGAACCACCATCTGAACATCCCTGCCCCGGTGCGTGTCAGTATCGAGGAGTCTTCGGTCCGCCGGCGCCGCCAGGAGGAAAGCCTCCGTGCTGCCCGGCAAGCGACGGCCCGCCGACTGCTCGCGGCTGCCCTGATCGCCATGCTGCTCTGGCTGGCCTTGGCGCTGGCGATGGCGCGCCCGGCCGCGGCCCATGACGAACTGATTAGTTCGACGCCTGCGAACGGTGCCGCCCTGGACACCCAACCGGATGCTGTCACGCTCAAGTTCAGCGCGACCGTGATGGAGATTGGTGCCACCACCCAGGTGCTGGACGGCGAGGGCACCGATTGGGCAGCCGGAGCGCCGCTGCTGAGCGGCAGCGAGGTCAGCATTCCCCTGCGGGACGGCATGCCGAACGGTGACTACCAGCTGGGCTGGCGCGTGGTTTCCAGCGACGGCCACCCGATTGAGGGCACGCTGAAATTCTCGGTGGCGGCGGCGGGCCCTGCAGCGTCCTCCGCGGCCGACGGCGCCGGCAACACTCCCGCGGCCGCCGTACAAGAGGATGGTCCCAGCAACATCGGCCTCTTCGTCGCGCTGGGCGCCGGCGCGCTGGCCATCGCCGCAGGGCTGGCCGCGTTTGTGCTCAGCAAGCGTGGCGGAGGCACGGACGGTCGTGGCTGAGCGGTTGGCTCCACCGGCTAAAGCACGTCCCGCGGCGATTACTGCCGACGGGATCGGCAGGGGATGGGTCCTTGCCGGAGCCGTTGTCCTGGTCCTGGCACTGGTTGCCGCCCTGCTGTATTCTGGCGCGGCCGCGGCCCGGCAGCTGTCCGATCCCGGCGCCCTGACCCGCTGGGCGCTGCCGGTGGCCAAGGCCGCCAACAACACGGCACTGTCCGTGGTCATTGCTTCGCTGCTGTTCGCCGTCGGGATCCTGCCCAAGCAACTGCGCCCCAACCGCAGGTCCGGCAGAGGCGAGGACGGGCCCGAGCACCCGGCGTTCACCGCGGCGCTGAGGCTGGCCGCGGTCGCGGCGATCGTCTGGACGCTTGCCGCGATGGCCGTGCTGGTCTTCAGCTTCTCCGACATCGCCGGCCTGCCGGTCAGCGGGGATGCCAGCTACACGGCCGGGTTCGTGGGATTCATGACGGATATCGGCACCGGCCAGGCATGGCTGTCCATCACCATCGTGGCCGCCATCGTCGCCACGCTCATCTTAGGAATCCGCTCGCTGCCGGGGCTGGGCATGACGCTGGCTCTGGCCACCATCGGCGGACTGCTGCCGATGGCCCTGATCGGGCACTCCGCCGGCGGCGACGACCACTACGGAGCCGTCAACTCGATCGGTCTGCATCTGCTGGGCGCCTGCCTCTGGGTGGGCGGCATCATTGTGCTCGCGGTCATTTCCGGAACGCTGGGCACCAAGGACATCACCGGCCAGGTGCTGCGCCGCTACTCCTCGCTGGCGCTGATCAGCTTCTTCCTGGTCTTCTTCTCTGGCATCATCAATGCGTCGATCCGGATCACCTCGCTGGACCAGCTCTCCAGCCCCTACGGCGTGCTGGTAGTGATCAAGGCCCTCGCCACGCTGCTGCTGGGCGCGATCGGCTTCATGCACCGGCAGTGGATCATCCCCGAGCTGGGCACAAAGTCCGGCAAGCGGGTCCTGTGGCAGCTCATCACTGTGGAGCTGCTGGTCATGGCGGCGGTGTTCGGAATCGCCACGGCACTGGCGCGCACGGCGCCGCCCACGCCGGAAGAATTGCCGGTGGACGCCTCCCCGGCTCGCATCCTGACCGGCTACGACCTGCCGCCCGAACTCGTCGGTAGCAGCTGGTTGACCGTCTGGCGCTTGGACTGGTTGTGGGTCACGTTCGCCTTGGTTGCCGGCATTGCCTACCTGGTGGCCGCCGTGAGGCTGCACCGCCGCGGCGACCGCTGGCCTGTGGCGAGGACCGTCAGCTGGATTGTCGGCTTGCTGGCGCTCACCTACGTCACCTCCGGGGCCCCGGCCGTTTACGGGATGGTGCTCTTCAGCGCGCACATGCTCGACCACATGGCGCTGACCATGGTGGTGCCGCTGTTCCTGGTCCTGGGATCGCCGATCACGCTGGCGCTGAAGGCGCTGCCGCCCCGCGGGGACGGGAGCAAGGGCCTGCGCGAATGGATCCTCTGGTTGGTGCATTCAAAATACTCGCAGGTCATCACGCACCCGCTCTTTGCCGCGGCGAACTTTGCCGGCTCGATCATCATCTTCTACTACTCGCCGCTGTTCCGGTTTGCCTTAGACGAACACACCGGGCACGAGCTGATGAACCTGCACTTCCTCCTGACCGGCTATATCTTCATCCTGACGATGATCGGCCAGGACCCTCTGCCGCGGCGGGCTGCCTATCCCATGCGGTTGCTGATCCTCTTCGCCACCATGGCGTTTCACGCCTTCTTCGGCGTGGCCCTGACCAGCTCGACGGCCCTGATCCAGGCCTCCTGGTTCGGCAGCATGGGGCGTGAGTGGGGCCTCTCGGCCATGGACGACCAGCAAGTTGGCGGAGCCATTATGTGGGGCGTCGGTGAAATACCCACCCTCTGCGTCGCCGTCGGGGTGGCGATCATGTGGTCGCGCTCAGACGCCCGGGAAACAAAGCGTAAAGATCGTTCAGCCGATAGGAATAACGACGCCGAGCTGGCAGCTTATAACGATATGTTTGCCAAGATGGCCCGGCAGGACGAACGCATGGTCCCGCCCGGGGCCGTCAGGCCGGCCGCCGGTCACCGCGCGTCCGGGGGCCACCGTGACGCACCGAAAACCACCAACGGGCAGGAGCCCGCTCCGGACCCGGATAATGCCGGCCGGACCCAAGGAGAATCCAGATGACTGAGGCAGCCGACACCATCCGCACTAACTACCGGGTCCGTGGTTCCGACCTCGTGGGCCGCAACTGGCTCAACACCGGTGGCAGGCAGCTGGGATTGGAAGACCTGCGCGGCAAGATAGTGCTGCTGGACTTCTGGACGTTCTGCTGCATCAACTGCCTGCACGTGCTGGACGAGCTGCGGCCGCTGGAAGCAAAGTACAAGGACGTGCTGGTCACGGTCGGCGTGCATTCGCCCAAGTTCGAGCATGAAGCGGACCCGGTGGCGCTGGCCGCGGCCGTGGAGCGCTACGAGATCCAGCATCCGGTGCTGGACGACCCCGAGCTGGACACGTGGCAGGCCTACGCCGCCAGAGCATGGCCGACGCTGGTGGTCATCGACCCCGAGGGCTACATCGTGGCGCACCTGTCCGGTGAAGGTCACGCCGGCGGTCTGGAGTCGCTGGTGCAGGAACTGGTGGCCGAGCACGAAGCCAAAGGCACGCTGCACCGCGGCGACGGCCCCTATGTTCCCGCCGAAACCACCGCCGGCGACCTGCGCTTCCCGGGCAAGGTCATCCCGCTGCCGGACGGAGTGGGGTCCGAGGGCGGCTCCTTCCTGGTGACCGACACCGGACACCACCGGCTGGTGGAACTGGCGGCGGACCTGACCACTGTGCTCGCCACCTACGGCTCCGGCGACAAGGGCTGGCAGGACGGATCTTCCGGCGAGGCCAAGTTCAACGAACCCCAGGGCCTGGCCCTGCTGCCCGAAGAGATCCGCAGCCAGGTGGGCTACGACGTCGTGATTGCAGACTCCGTAAACCACCGGCTGCGCGGGCTGTCGCTGGCCACCGGCCAGGTGACCACGGTGGCTGGCAACGGCGTGCAGCGCCTGCTGGACGCCGATACGCAGCGGACCGCTCCGGGGATGGAGCAAGCGGGCCCCGGATCGGTCGCGGACGAAGCCCCATCCGGCGAGGCGCTGGAAGAAGAACTTGCCGAAGCCATCGCGTCCAGCTGGGCCCAGTTGGCCGCCGATCCGCTGGCCGTCTCGCTCAGTTCGCCCTGGGACGTCCATTGGTCCACGCAGCTGAACGCCGTGGTGATCGCCATGGCCGGCGTGCACCAGATCTTCACCCTCGATCCGGTCTCCGGCAAGGTGGCCATCTTGGCCGGCACCGGGCTGGAGGGCCTGCAGGACGGCGACGCCACCGTGGCCTGGTTCGCCCAGTCCTCCGGACTCGCCGGTGACGCGGCGGGCAACATCTGGGTTGCCGATTCGGAAACATCCGCGCTGCGCAAGATCTCCTTCGTGGACGTCAACGGCGAAAACCGGGTGCAGGTGTCCACCGCCATCGGCGCCGGTCTCTTCGACTTTGGCTTCCGCGACGGCGCGGCGGCCGAGGCGCGGCTGCAGCATCCATTGGGCGTGACGGTCCTGCCGGACGGCTCCGTGGCGGTGGCCGACACCTACAACGGGGCGGTGCGCCGCTACGATCCGGCCACCGAGACCGTCTCCACGTTGGCGCGGGGCCTGGCCGAGCCGTCCGACGTGCTGCTGGACACCTCGGCCGTGGCCGACGGCGGCGAACCGCTGCTGCTGGTGGTCGAGGCGAACAAGCACCAGCTCATCCGGCTGCCCATCCCCAAGGAAGCGCTGACCGTGGACGAGGGCGCATCGCAGACTCAGCGGCCCAAGACCGAGGTTTCGGCCGGTCCGCTGTCGCTGACCGTCCGCTTCGCCGCGCCTAAGGGCCAGAAGCTGGACGACCGCTGGGGCGATCCCACCCAGTTGAAGATCTCCTCTTCGCCGGAGAACCTGCTGGTCTCAGGCGGCGGCACCTCGGTGGGCCTGCTGCGCGAACTGGTGCTGTCCGACGAAGTCACCGAGGGCGTCCTGCACATCACCGCCCGGGCGGCGGCGTGCGACGGCGAGCCCGGCGGCGAGATCCCGGACCACGCCGCCTGCCACCTGTATCAGCAGGACTGGGGCATACCGGTGGTCATCGGCTCGGGAACCGGGGACTTGACGCTGGACCTGCGCGGGCTGGACTAACCAACCGCGGAGCACAAAAATGCCGGGGCGGACAGGAATTCCTGTCCGCCCCGGCATTTAATCTGCGGGCCGGGCTGCTAGTACTCCACAACGGGGGTCAGGGTCACATTTCCGTCATTGACGGACAACCGGCCGGTGAAATCGAACTCCTGCTTCAGCTCGCGTTCCACCGCGGCACCGGTGAACAAGTCAATTTCCACCACGTTCAGCTTCGCCACCCCGTTCAGCGGGCTGAGTACCCAGCTGCCCTTGAACGGCTCCACCTTGACCTCGGGGTATTCCGCGATCGACCAGTCGATGGTGTTGTCTTGGACCCGGTCCATCGACGCGCTGAACGGACAGCCGGAGGGCTGCAGCACGCGCTGCTCCGCACACGAGTCAAGGAAGGCATTGACCTGGCCGCTCAGGTCGTCCACCAGCTTGGGTGTGGCGGCCGTTGCCAGCGAGAGCCGCGCATCTTGGGCGTTCTGCGGGCCGGTCAGTACGGATTCGACCACCGGCGCGGCGAAGTAGTCGCTGGTGTAGTGGGCCTCGAAGCTGCCGGGGTAGAACACTGCGAAGGAACTCTTGCCCTCCGGCAGGGCCACCCGCGTGCCGTTGAGCGAGGCCTCGTTTTCGTTGACCACGTCCACGCTGATGGTGGGCAGCGTGCTGGGCACGAAGGACCACTGATTGAAGAAGAGCCACGTGGTGCCGGTCTTTTCCAGGGAAAAGGTTGTGCTGTGGGCAACGCCGTCAACCGTGTAGCTGACCGGCTGGTCCACCCTGTTGTCGCCCGCCGGAACCGGATCCTGGATTTCCAGGTTGTCGAGCGTGTCCACGGAGGCTTTGAGCGCGGCGCCGTCGAGCATGGCGGCATTGGCGTCGGGAACGGTGGCGTGAAGCAAACCGAGCGCGGTCCCGCCGTCGCCGTCTTCCAAGGCGTTGAAGTAGGCCTTGACCTGGTGCTGCGGGCTGAACACGAACGCATTGACCAGCACAATAGTCAGCGCAGCAGCGGCCACGGCAAGCATCAAGCACAGCAGCCAGGTGGCTACGGTCCTGAGTACTTTTGAATTTCCCACCAACCCTACGTTACCCGCTGGCGGGACGGTTCCCGGGATCGGCATGCTGGTTACAGCCCCGACGACGGCGGTGCGCCTCCTACCAGCACCGGCGCCGCCGCCGGGTCCCGAACAGGCTGCGCCTCAGTTCACGCCCCAGGACCGAGGCCGGTTGCCAGCCAAACACCCGGTTGCGCCGGTCTCTGCCATAATCAGCGCATGGCACTGGCATCGGAGGACCTCAGGCATCTGCGCCGCTGCGTGGAACTGGCTCGTGAAGCCTTGGACGACGGCGATGAACCATTCGGCTCGGTGCTGGTCGACGCGCACGGCCGCGTCTTGTTCGAGGACCGCAACCGGGTGAAGGACGGGGACCAGACCCGGCATCCGGAATTCGAGATTGCCCGCTGGGCGGCCAGGAACCTCGCACCCGAGGAACGCCTGAGGGCGACGGTTTACACCTCGGGCGAGCACTGCCCGATGTGTTCGGCCGCGCACGCTTGGGTGGGGCTCGGACGGATCGTCTACGCCGCGTCGTCGGAGCAGCTGGGCGGGTGGCTGGCGGAATGGGGCATCGGACCGGCGCCGGTGGCCGCGTTGCCGATCCAGAAGGTGGCGCCGGGAATTGAGGTCGGCGGCCCGTCCGCCGAGTTGGCGGACGAGGTCCGCGGGCTGCACCAGCGGTTCCACCGGCGCTGAACGGCCGGCCGGCTGGGACCGGGGAGGCTACTTAACCGCGTACGGCGGCCGCATCAGGCCTTCGTTCACGGACTCGGCCGGGTCGGAGCCCAGCTCAACAATCTTGTTGTCCGCGTCCACATGCACCACGGAGGGAACGAAGGACCGCGCCTCCGCGTCGGTCATGTCGGCATAGGTGATCAGGATGACCAGGTCACCTATGTGCATCAGGTGCGCAGCGGCCCCGTTGATACCCACCACGCCTGAACCGCGTTCACCGGCGATGCTGTAAGTCTCCAGCCGGGACCCGTTGGTGACATCCACAATGGACACCAACTCACCGGGAAGGATGTCGGCAGCATCCAGCAGATCCAGGTCCACGGTCACGGAACCGACGTAATGCAGATCGGCGTGCGTCACCGTCGCACGGTGGATCTTGGACTTAAACATTTTGCGCATCATCGAGTCCAAGTTTAGACTCCCTCCGGCCACCGGTGAAACGAATCCGGTTCTGGTTTGCCGATAGTGCCACGACTAGGGTAAAGCCAGCAGAAAGCAACGATGTGATCCATCGAAGCGGGAGGCATCATGAGTTCGGATATCGGCAGAGATCGGTACGACGACGGCGGTCCCCGGCCGGCAGCCGATGCTCCGGCAGGTCCGGGGGAACCTCGAGAACCTGGGCCAGCGCCGATGGAGGCATCAACCCCGCCCACACAGGCCATGCCGGCCGCCACGCCAACAGCAGCTGCGCCCACCGAGGCGACACCGGTCGCCAGCTCGGACCAACAGCAGACCTCCGCCTTCGATCGCTGGCCCACCGCGGACAGCATGGACCCGGATGCCGGCCGCGGCAGTGAAGACGAGGCAATAGTAGCCGAACGGAACTACAGCGACACCAACGCCTACCGCCCGGAGGCCGCCCTCGACGCGGAGTCCTTGTATCTGCGGGAACACCTTGCCTACGGCGGGGTGAGGCTGGGCTCGGCGTTCTTCGGCTGGCTGGTGGCATCGGGTTTGATTGTGCTGATCACTTCGGTTGTTGTGGGCGTGGCCGCGGCCTTCGGGATGGCCAATGAGGCCGAAGTGCGCGGCTGGTTGGACAACATCACGGATAGAAGCGGCGCGGCTGCCATCACCGCAGGGATAGCGCTGGCGGTCATCGTCTTGCTGGCGTATTTCGGCGGCGGCTACGTGGCAGGACGGATGGCACGGTTCGACGGCATCAGACAGGGACTGGCGGTCTGGCTTTGGGGCATCGTGATGTCGGTCGTTGCGGGGCTGATCGGTCTGGCCGCCGGGGGTTTGGGTGTGCTGACCGGGCCGGCGCCCGTGCCGGTCGTTGAGCGGCCCATCCAAGAGCTGACTTTTCCGGGCCTGATCGGGCTGGCCGTAGTGCTGCTGGCCAGCCTGGCCGGAGCACTTCTGGGCGGCGCCGCCGGCATGCGCTACCACCGCGCCGTTGACCGATCCGGCTTCGAACCCGACGAGGACATCGAGTAGTACCACCCATCGACAGCCGGCAGGGCAAAGAGAAGCACCCCGGAGATGGGCCGGGGTGCACGGTGCGAGTGGAGCGGGCGACGGGAATCGAACCCGCGTATCGAGCTTGGGAAGCTAGCGCTCTACCATTGAGCTACGCCCGCAAGGAACCGGTGTGGAAGCCGGATCCGGTCAAACAACGAAACCGAGTTTACCCCAGGTCAGGGCCAGCCGGAATTCAGGCCGGCTGGCGGGCCGTAGAAGCCTCGCGCTCGCGGGCTTCGGTGATTTCCTCGGCCCGTGCTTGGTTGGCCTCTTGGGTCAGGGCTGCCCCGGCTTCGGCATCACGGGTCAGGTTGTCGCCGGTTTCTGGGTCGAACAGGTGCATCCGGCGGGTATCCAGCCACAGTTCGGCGGAGCGCCCGCCGCGAATCCTGCTTGCAGCGTCCAGGGTGACCACGATTTGCGGCCGCAATTCGTCTGCGTCCATGTCTCGGGCCAGCGAATTCAGCAGGTCGCGGACCTCCGGATCCGGGTCGAAGTTGATATAGCCGTACTGTTCGTTGCCGAGCCACTCGGTGTGGGTCAACTCGGCCATGAACGTGGACCCCTTGTCCTTTTTGTGCTCTTCCACCAGCGAAGCATCCTCGAAGAATTCAGGCCGTAGTCCCGCCAAAACTACTGGCTTGCCCGCGACGGCTCTTGCCTTGTCCTCGGTGACCGGGATATTCCCAATCGGTGTCTTCAGGAAGCTGCCTTCCAAGGTAGCCGGCAGGAAGTTCATCGAAGGCGATCCGATAAAGCCCGCCACGAACAGGTTGACCGGCTGTTCGTACAGTTCCCGCGGGGAGGCAATCTGCTGCAGCACTCCCTTCTTCAGCACAGCCACGCGGTCGCCCAGTGTCATTGCCTCCGTCTGGTCGTGCGTGACGTAGACGCTGGTGACGCCGAGCCGGCGCTGCATCTGGGAAATTTCCGAACGCATTTGGCCGCGCAGCTTGGCATCCAGGTTGGACAACGGCTCGTCGAACAAGAACGCATCGGCTTGCCGAACGATCGCCCGACCCATGGCCACCCGCTGCCGCTGGCCGCCGGAAAGATTGCCCGGTTTGCGCTCCAAATGATCGGTCAGCTCCAGCGTTTTCGCGGCGTCGGTGACCAGCTTCCGGATCTCTTCGTCGCTATGTTTGCCCTTGGCCAAGCGCAGCGGGAACGCGATGTTCTCGAACACGGTCAGATGCGGGTAGAGGGCATAGTTCTGGAACACCATGGCCAGGTTCCGGTCCCGGGGCGCCTTCTCGTTGACGCGCTTGCCATCGATCAGCAAGTCACCGGAGGTGATGTCCTCAAGCCCCACGATCATGCGCAGCAGGGTTGATTTGCCGCAGCCGGACGGACCCACCAAGATGATGAACTCGCCGTCGTCGATGTCTATGCTGACGTCGTTGACCGCGGGAAAGCCGTCGCCGTACTGCTTGACGAGGTTCTGCAACGTAATCGAGGCCATGGGATGTCCTTTCCTGCCGCGGGCTCAGCCCTTGACGGCGCCTTGGGTCAGGCCGGAGACGATTTGGCGCTGGAACAACAGGACCAGCAGCACAATGGGAATGGTGACGATGATTGCCGCCGCGGAGATCGCGCCGACGGGGGATTCGAACTGGGAAGCGCCGGTGAAGAAGGCCAGCGCCGCAGGGACCGGCCGTGCGGCCTCGGTGGAAGTCAGCGAGATGCCGTAGACGAAGTCGTTCCAGGCGATGAAGAAGGCGATGATCGCCGTCGTGAAGACGCCTGGCGCGGCCAGCGGCACGATCGCCTTGCGGAACGCTTGCCAGGTGGTGGCTCCGTCCACCTGCGCGGCCTGTTCCAGCTCCCACGGGATCTGGCGGAAGAAGGCCGCCAGCGTCCAGATGGAGATGGGCAGGGTCAGCGACAGATAGGGGATGATCAGGCCCGGCCACGTGTCGTACAGGCCGATGTTCCGCCAGAGGTTGAACAACGGTGTGACGATCGAGATCACCGGGAAGATGGAGACGGCCAGCGCGGTGGTGAGAATGACCTTCTTGCCCGGGAAATCCAGCCGGGCAATGGCGTAGGCGCAGAGCGTGGCCAGGACGACGGCGATGAAGGTTGCGATCAGCGCGATGCCGATGGAATTCCACAAGGAGCTGAGGAACAACTCCTGCGCCGTGCCGACCAGGATCTGTTCATAGTTGGATCCCGTCCAGGTGCTGGGCAGGAACTGGCCTGAGGTCAGGTCGCTGGGAAGTTTGAACGAGGTGGCCAGGATGGACGCCACCGGAAACAGCGCATAGAGCAGCACCAGCACGGAAATAACGATCCAGGTAACCCGCTCCTTGGTCCGGGACGCTTTCATCACTTGTCTCCTCTCTGGCTGGCAAGATCCACTTTGAACAGCTTGATGGCGATGAAACAGATCAGCAGCACGCAGACGAAAAGCAGCACCGACACCGCGGATCCCAAGCCAATTTCCAAGCGTCCGATGGATGTCCGGTAGGCCAGCAGGGAGAGCACCTCAGTATTGAACGCGCCGTTGGTCATGATGAAGACGTTGTCGAATATTCGGAACGCATCGAGCGCCCGGAACAGCACGGCCACCATGATCGCGGCCTTCATGTTCGGCAGGATCACCCGGCGCATCCGCTGCCACCACGTGGCGCCGTCCACTTCCGCGGCTTCGGTCAGCTCGTCGGGCACCTGCGCCAGTCCGGCCAGCAGCAGCAGTGAAATGAAAGGCGTGGTCTTCCAGATTTCGCTGGCCATGATCACCGCCAGCGAGGTCCACGTGCCGGCGAACCAGTTGAGGTCCGGATCGATCCCGGGGACCCAATTGAACCAGGTGTTCACAAAGCCGGAGTTGATGTCGAACATATAGAACCAGGCAAACGCGGAGACCACGGTGATGATGCCGTACGGAACCAGGATCGCGGTGCGCAACCAGCCGCGCACGGCCTTGAGCGCCTTGTGCATCACCAGCGCCAGCGCGAAACCCAAGATCAGTTCGACGACGACGGTCACCACCGTAATCAGCAGCGTCACCCCGAGGTCCCGCCACCAGACCATATCCGTGAGGACCACGCCGTAGTTGCCGAGCCCGATGAACTCGCGCTCGTCGGGTGCCGTCAGCCGGTAGCTGAACAGCGAGTCGAACAATGCCTGCAAGATCGGGTAGGCGGTGACGGCCAGCATGATGACGAAGGCCGGGCCCGCCAGCCACCAGCCCAGCCGGCGCTCGGCTCTGGCACGGTCGCTGAACTGTTGAACGGCGCGGCGCCGGCCGCCGCGCCCGGTCCGGCCGTTCGGCAGCGTAGGAGTTTCGGTCGCGGTGCTCACAGCAGGTTCTCCCCCCGTAGGACGGAAACGATGAAGTCCGACGTCTCCTGCGGCGTGATGGCCGGATCTACTTGGTCCGGCGGGGCGAAATTCTGCTGCAGGCTGGTGGAAACTTCGTTGTAGAAGACCGTTTGCGGACGCGGTGCCGACAGTTCCAAGGATTCGCGGATGGTGTCAGCCATCGGGAACGATTCTTTGATCCGCGGATCCTCGTAGGCTTCGGTGTTCGAGGGCGGGTTGCCATTGGTGATGAAGTAATCCGCCTGATTCTCCGGGGTGACGATGCACTCTATGGCGGCATAGGCCAAATCAGGGTGTTCGCTGGCGGCCCCAACGCCCAGGTTGATGCCGCCGAGCGGCGGCGCCGTCTGCGCGCCCCCGTTCATTTGCGGGTAGAGGGCCCAGCCGATGTCCTCGATCAGCGATGCATCCAATGTGCCGTCCTCCACCGCGGCATTGGTCGCAGGCCAGACGAACGGCCAGTTGACCATGAACGAGCCTTTGTCGCCTTGGAAGAGGATCATCGAATTGTTCTCGTCCTGGGTCGGCAGCCCCGGCCCGCCCAGTCCCTCTTTGCCAATGGTGGAGATGACTTGGGCGGCTTCCGTACCGGCCTTGCTGGCCAGGCCCAGCTGGATCTGGTCGGCGTCCGCCTCCGGGTTCTCCAGGATCTTTCCGCCGGCCGATTCGACCAGGGCGTTCAGCCAGACCGTCATTGACTCGCCGCGCTGGCCCTGGACGCCCAAGAACTTTTCCTGCTCTGCAGAGGCGTCAATCAACTGCTGCCAGGTGACAGGCTTGGTCATGTCCAGTCCGGCCGCTTCCGCCACGGACTTCCGGTACCAGAGCAGCTGCGTGTTGGCCCAGAATGGAACGGCCACCAGCTGATCCTTCCAGGTGGCCCCGGTGAGCGCGCCCTCCACGACGTTCTGCGTGGTGCGCTGGGCGACGGTGTCCGGGACTGGAGCCAGGAATCCTGGTTCCGCCAGTTCGGGGATGAACGGTGGGTCCAAACTCATAATGTCCAGCGAGGAGTCGCCGGCCGCCAGACGCCGGGCCAACTGCTCCCGCTGCGATGCGGCGTCATTGGGCAGCAAGGAGGTTTCGATCCGGTACTCTCCGCCCGCGGCCTCGGTACATTTTTGGGCGATCGCTGCCTGGCCGCCCGCGTCGGGGTTGATGTACCAGGTCAGGGTGGGAGGTCCCTCCTCGGCGCCGCAGCCAGCCAGCAGCGTGGCTCCCAGCGCGAGCACCACGGCTGCTCCGGTTCGAGCTGTGCCGCGCCGGTAGCGCGGCCGGTATCCGTCTCTGGGCATCGGCACTAGCCTCCACGTTCTGGTAGACGCTCCGGCTGCCCGGCTTCTGTCGCTTTTATGTGCCACGCAGCCTTGTGAAGTAGAGCGTATTCTCCCGCAGGCAAATGCGCCATGGTTCGCGCGGGCCCGGAACCGGCCGGCGGGGGGAATACGGCGAGCAAGATGGGACGTTGTGCCGCATACCGCCCGGCAACCGCGGGCGAAGCGTGAGGGAAGGTGAGCATGGGGAATTCAAGTGGAGACGCCCGGCGGCGGGAAAGCTGGCTGCGTTTCAGGGATCACCGGAACCGGGCGTTGGCAGTTGAGCACGGCTGGCTCACCCTGACCTCGCTGCAGTGGCTGCCTGCCGAGCCGGCACCGCTGGACCAGATCACGGGCCTCTGGAGCGCCAACGGTCCGGCGTCCGCAGGCGGACATGCCACCTTGAGCGCAAACGCCGACGACGGCCTGTACTTCATGGAAACCGGCGAGCCGGCGGTCGGGACGTTTACGGCCACCTTGGGCAACGAGGAATCGCTGCTCTGGGTGCGCCGCGGCAGCATCGCCGTCGAACTCGCCGCCCGGGGCGACCGCTATGCCATCCGGACCCGGGACAATGATTCGCCGGTGCATGCGGACTTCGAGGCCGTTCCGGTCTTCGACTACAACCCGGATCTGGTGGTCGCCGCAAGGTTTGAAGAATATGACCAGCCGCGGATTCTGCCGATCGCCACGTCGAATCCAGACGTACCTGGCGCCATCACCGCGGTGGGCACGGTCAGCTTCGAACTAGGCGGCACCGGTCACACGCTGGTGGCCGAGCCGGAGAAACTGGGTGCATTGTCGCTGAATTTCCACGACGCCACCAACGGCAATACCACCGCGGGCTGGCGTTCGGTCGCCACCCGCCGTCCCGGTCCCGACGGAACCGTGCTGATCGATTTCAACCGCGCCACGAATTTCCCCAGCGCATTCACCGACTTCGGCACCTGCCCGATGCCGGTTGAGGGCAACGTCATCGGGGCCCCGGTGGAAGCCGGTGAACGCCGGGCCCGCTGACTGCCCCGGCCCAAGGGTGGCGCCGGAAGCCACCCTGCGGGAGGATCGTCGGATGGGACCGACAGCGGACGACTTCCGCATCATCACCGACGACCTGACCGGCCGCTTCGCGGAACTGCCGGACGATGCCTGGGCCAAGCCTGCGCTCGAGCTGGCGTGGGACTGCCGCGAGACAGCCGCACACCTGATGGACGACTTCGCCTTCTATGCGATGCAGTTGTCCGGCCGCCAACCGCCGCAGGATGACTACGTGGTGTTGGTGGATCCGCCCCCGTGGCAGTCGGGCGGGCCCGACATCTTGTTCTGGCCCGATCCAGCCACGGGGACGGCCGGAATCGTCAGCTGCTTCGACGCCGCGGCCGGCCTGCTGTATGCCGTCACGGCCACCGCACCGTCGGGGCACCGGGGCTACCATCCGGCGGGAACTTCGGACGCGTCCGGTTTTGCGGCGATGGGTGTGGCGGAAGCGGTGCTGCACGGCTTCGATATCCTCGCTGCTCAGGGGATCGGCTACCGCCCGGATGACGTGGTGATCGGTCGGGTTTTGGACCGGATCTTCCCGGCGGCGGAGCGGACGGGCGACCCGTGGCAGGACTTGTTGCGGGCCAGCGGCAGGACCCCCGAAACCCGCGGACAGAAGTGGCGGTGGGACTCGTCGGTCCGCGGCTGAGGGCGGTGCGCGGCGACGGGAGCGTTCCCGTGACCCGCGTCGTAGGCTGGTAGCAGTCCTGCAATGAGGCAGGGGAACCGACGGAAGCCGCTATGACCGTAGACAAGAACACCCGACGGCTCGAGGAAAACATCGAGACCGACTTTTCGGACAAGATGAGCTATGGCTCCTACCTGTCCCTGGACCAGCTCCTTTCTGCCCAGCACCCGGTCAGCCGGCCGGAGCACCACGACGAAATGCTGTTCATCATCCAGCACCAGACCTCTGAGCTGTGGCTGAAACTGGTGCTGCACGAGTTGCGCACCGTGCGGGAGAAACTGCGCGACGACGACCTGCGCTTCGCGATGAAGGGCATTGCGCGGATCAAGCACATCCAGCGCTCGCTGACCGAGCAATGGTCGGTGCTGGCAACGCTCACCCCGTCCGAATACGCAGAGTTCCGCGGGGAGCTGGGGGCGTCGTCGGGCTTTCAGTCCTATCAGTACCGCGCGGTGGAGTTCCTGCTGGGCAACAAGAACAAGGGCATGCTGGACGTCTTCGCGAATGATCCGGCCGCGCAGGCCCTGCTTGCCCAACTGCTGGAGCAGAGCAGTGTGTACGACGAGTTTCTGGCCTACCTGCACCGCCATGGCTATTCAATCCCGGCGGAATTGCTGGACCGGGACGTGACCGAGGCCCACGTTTTCAATCCGGAACTGGTGGAGACCTTCACGTCCGTTTACGAGAACGCCGGCCGGAACTGGGACGTCTACGAGGCCTGCGAGGAACTGGTGGATCTGGAGGACAACTTCCAACTCTGGCGCTTCCGACACTTGAAAACAGTGGAGCGGACCATCGGCATGAAGCGCGGCACCGGCGGGTCCTCCGGCGTCGGCTTCCTCCGCCGGGCGCTGGAGCTGACGTTCTTCCCCGAGCTGTATGCGGTACGAACGGAGATCGGCAAGGCTGGACCGGTGGAATAAGGTTGCGGAAAAGGGCTGCCGGCGGAGGCCGTTCGTTCCCCCGCCGACAGCGGTTTGGTGGCCGCCAACGGTTCTCGTGCGGCCCGACTGATTCCATGGTCGCACCCCGACGCGGATCGGGACAGGGGCCGGAGCATGGACGATCCAGGGGGACGGCCGCGTCATGCGGCAGGGGAGTGGTCCGGTCCCGTGTATTTTTAGAGGGTGCTGATCTCCGACCGTGATATTCGTGCCGAAGTGGACTCCGAACGCATCATTCTTGATCCGTTCCAGCCGGACATGATCCAGCCCTCGAGCGTGGACGTGCGGCTTGACCGGTTCTTCCGGTTGTTCGACAACCACAAGTACGCGCACATCGACCCGCAACTGGAGCAGCCCGAGCTCACCCGTTTAGTGGAGGTGGACCCGGAGGAGCCACTCATCCTGCATCCGGGCGAATTTGTCCTCGGCTCCACGTATGAGACGGTGACGCTGCCTGACGACATCGCCGCCCGGCTGGAGGGCAAGTCTTCGCTGGGACGGCTGGGCCTGCTGACCCACTCGACGGCAGGATTCATCGATCCCGGCTTTTCCGGACACGTGACTCTTGAGCTCTCCAACATGGCTACGCTGCCGATCAAGCTCTGGCCGGGCTCCAAGATCGGCCAATTGTGCTTCTTCCGGCTCTCCTCTCCGGCAGAGCACCCGTATGGCTCCGGCGAATACGGCAACCGCTATCAGGGCCAGCGCGGACCAACCGCTTCGCGCAGCTACCAGAATTTCCACCGCACGGTCATCGAGCGCTGATCCGGCTGCGCCCGCGGCACAGCCAGTACCCGCGGGGCCCGGGCCGGCCCCGCGGGCTTTAGGCCGCCGGAGTGGTGGCCCGCTGGATTTTGGCCGGGGGTTTGACCGGCAGCAGCGTCAGTAGGCCGGCCAGCAGCACCAACAGGATGCCCAGGATGCCGTAGCGCTGTTCGCCGAAGACGGTGATGAACAGCGCGAACAGCGATGGCGCCAGGAAGCTGACGGCCCGGCCGGTGGTGGCGTAGAGGCCGAAAAATTCGCCTTCCTCGCCGCGCGGCGCGAGCCGGGCCAGATAGGCGCGCGACGACGATTGGGCCGGCCCGACGAACAGGCACAGCAGCAGGCCGAACACCCAGAAAGTGGTATCGCCGGTCCAGACGCTGCCGAAGAACACATGGTCACCGGCGCCCAGGATGAAGATGGCGGCAGCCGCGACGATCAGTCCGGACAAGGCCCAGACGATGACATTCTTCGGACCGACCCGGTCGTCCAGCACGCCGCCGCACACGGCGCCCAGCGCCGCCACGACGTTGCCGGCGATTGCGAAGACGATCACCTGGCTGAGCGAGAATCCGAAGGTGCCGGCGGCAATCACCCCGCCGAAGGTAAACACCGCGGCGAGCCCATCGCGGAAAATGGCGCTGGCGATCAAGAAGAAAATCGTGTGCGGGCTGGAGCGGAAGATCGCCTTGATCCGGCGGAAGAGCAGCCCGTAGGAAGCGAAGAAACCAAGCGATGCGGCCGCCGGCTGCCGAGGGACCTCCGGAACGGCAAACAGCACCGGCAGCGCGAAGACCATGAACCAGACGGCACAGAACACCGCCACCAGGCGGATATTCAGCCCGTTGTCAGCGGTGGCCCCGAACCAACCGGTTTCCGGCAGGACAAACCCGACGAGCACCAGGGCCAACGCCACGACGCCGCCAACATAACCCATCGCCCAGCCGAAGCCGCTGACTTTGCCGATGGTTGACGGGGTGGAAATTTGCGTCAGCATCGCGTAGTAGTTCACATTCGCGAACTCGAAAAAGATGTTGGCCAGCGCGATCAGCGCTACGCCCAGAAACAGGAACCCCGGCGACGGGAAGACAAAGAAGCAGAGGCCGGTCAGCACCGCCACCGCCACACTGTTGACGCCAAGCCAGAGTCTGCGGCGACCGCCGGTGTCCGAACGCTGGCCGGTCACCGGCGCCAGCAGCGCGATGGCCAGCCCGGCGATGGCCAGCCCGTAGCCGAGGATTTCCGAGGCGAACGCCTCTCCGCCGAAGGCATCGCTGGTCAGGTAGACAGTAAAGACAAAGGTCGTCATCACGGCGTTGAACGCCGCCGACCCCCAGTCCCAGGACGCCCATGCCAGGACGTGCTTCTTGTTCAGCCGTTCCGCTGCCGCACCGCCCGCTTCTTGGGTTGCCGGCATGCCGGCCGAGTCAGTCATACCGCGATGCTATCCGGTTCGCCCGCTGCGAACTTTGAGCAGCGCCGTATGCCTCGTGAATGTTCGCCGAACAGCGAGTCTGAAGGCAGGGCGGAGGAGGCCCGGCGGCCGGATGTGACAACCCGGCGGGGCGGTAGCGTTTATGCCATGGGTAGAATGGAGCATGGCCTTGTTCGCCTGATCCTTGCCAAATCTGAAGGAAGTTCCGGAGAATCCCCGTGCTGATTGTGCTCACCCTGCTTTTTGCGGTGGCCTTTGTAGCGCCTTTGATTTTCCGGAAACTCGGTCGGTCAACCTTCTACATTCTGGCTGCGGTTCCCGCCGCCGGATTCGTCTGGCTGATCGCCACATTCGGCAGCTACACCAACGCGAACCAGACAGCACTGGACGGCGCTCCCAACGCTCCGCCGTCGGAAGTCTACTCCTGGGTGCCGGGCCTGCAGCTGGAGTTGGCCTTCCGGATGGACACGCTGGCCGCGGTGCTCTGCATCCTCATCCTCGGGGTCGGCGCCCTGGTGCTGTTCTACTGCGCCCGCTATTTCAAGGCCGACGATCCCGACATCGGTCCTTTCGGCGCGCAGTTGCTGGCCTTCAGCGGGGCCATGTTCGGTCTGGTCACCGCAGATGACCTGATCCTGATGTACATCTTTTGGGAACTGACCAGTGTTCTCTCCTACCTGCTGATCGGGTATGCCAGGCACCGGCTCTCGGCGCGTAGGTCGGCGTTGCAGGCCTTGATGGTCACCACATTTGGTGGCCTGGCGATGTTGGTCGGCATCCTGATGATCGGCCAGACCGCCGGCACCTACCGGATTTCCGAGATCCTCGCGGACGCCAGTTCGCTCATGGACTACGGGCAGATCATCGATATAGCCATCCTGCTGATGCTGGTTGGTGCGATCAGCAAGTCGGCGTTGGTGCCATTCCACTTCTGGCTCCCGGCGGCCATGGCCGCGCCGACGCCGGTCAGCGCCTACCTGCATGCGGCGGCCATGGTCAAGGCCGGCATCTACCTAGTGGCCAGGCTGTCTCCCGGATTCTCCAGCACCGAGTACTGGCACGCCGTCGTGCTGGGACTGGGGCTGCTGACCATGCTGGTGGGCGGCTGGCAGGCCCTGCGCCAGCACGACCTGAAGCTGATCCTGGCCTATGGCACGGTCAGCCAGTTGGGTTTCCTGACCCTCGTGGTAGGACTGGGGTCCCAGGAAGCCGCGCTGGCCGGTTTGGGCTTGCTGCTGGCCCACGGCTTCTTCAAGGCAACGCTGTTCCTGGTGGTGGGCATCATTGACCACCAGTCCGGAACGCGTGACATCCGCGAACTGTCCCATCTGTACCGCAAGGCCCCGAAGCTCTTCGCGGTGGCCTTAATCGGGGCCGCCTCCATGGCCGGCCTGCCTCCGTTGCTGGGTTTCGTCGCCAAAGAGTCGGTCTATGAGGCCTTCATCCACCGCGAGCAGGCCTCCGGTTGGGTGGGCGGACTGCTGCTGGCCGGCATTGTGGTTGGATCCGTCCTGACGTTCGCCTACAGCGCCCGGTTTATCTGGGGCGGGTTCGCGGCCAAACCCGGACTTGAGGCCATCAAGTTCAAACCTGTTCCGTGGGCCTTCCTGGCGGCGCCGGCGATCTTGGCCGTGGCCACCGTATTGTTCGGGCTGTGGCCGGTTCCGGTGGAAAATGCCGTGAAACCGTATGCGGGGCTGTTCCCGCTGGATACTGTCGTCACCCATCTGGCGCTCTGGCACGGATTGACCCCGGCGCTGGGCCTGACAGCGATCACGCTTGCCGCCGGAGTCGCCTTGTTCCTGCTGCGCACGCCGGTTGCCGCCTTCCAAGCGAAGATCCGCTTCATTCCCGATGCCGACCGGATCTACCGCGGCATTATCGGCGTGTTGGACGAGGTGGCCATCTGGGTCACCGGCCGCACCCAGCGCGGTTCGTTGGTCTTCTATCTGTGCGTGATCCTGATAGTGGCCATCGTGATGCCGCTGACCGCCGTCGTGCTGATGGATGCCCCGCTGCCGGAAAGCCTGGTGTGGTTCGATACGCCGGCGCAGGCAATCGCGGGGCTGATCGTGGCGGCGGGAGCGCTCGGTGCCATCCGCGCCAACAAGCGCTTCATGGCGGTGCTGATGGTCTCGGTGACCGGCTATGGGCTGGCTTTTATCTTCGCCATCCAGGGTGCTCCGGATCTGGCCCTGACCCAATTGCTGGTGGAAACCATCTCCCTGGTGGCGATCGTGCTGGCTCTGCGTTCCTTGCCGGCACGGTTGTGGCTGCGCACGCCCGGCCGCTTCAAACTGCTCCGCGCCGTCATTGGCGCCGCCTTTGGCCTGACCATGATCGTGATCGCGATGACGGCGATGGCTGCACGGACGGCAGATCCGGTATCACTTGCCTTGCCGGAGTTGGCCTACGAGGACGGCGGCGGCAGGAACATCGTCAACGTCATCCTCGTGGATATCCGTGCGTGGGACACGTTCGGGGAAATTTCCGTGCTGGCACTGGCAGCTACCGGCGTGGCCAGCCTGATCTTCATCCGCGGCCGCGGCGATCAGCGCCCGCCGTCCGTTGACGCCGTCGCCAGTGGCTCTGTGGGCCGCGGCTACGAAATGGTGGCGCACTCGGACCGCGAGGCGGCGGCCCTAGCGACGGCCCGCAAGTTCGCCGTTGTGCCGCGTGACGCCTGGCTCGTGGCCGGCCGGACACTGGCGCCGGAACGCCGGTCCATCATCTTCGAGGTGATCACCCGGCTGCTCTTCCACTCCGTGATGATCTTCTCCGTTTACTTGCTGCTGACCGGGCACAACCTGCCCGGCGGCGGGTTCGCCGGCGGGCTGCTGGCGGGCATTGCGCTGACCATCCGCTATCTGGCCGGTGGGCGGGTCGAGTTGGCTGAGGCCACGCCCGTCAGCGCCGGCCTGCTGCTGGGCGTGGGACTTGCCGCCGCGGCCCTGACGGCCGTCGTCCCGATCTTCCTGGGCGGCCAGGTCTTCCAGAGCGCCATCATCGAGTTCAGCCTGCCGGTCTTCGGCGACCACAAGTTCGTCACCTCGACGATCTTTGACATCGGCGTCTACCTGGTGGTGGTCGGGTTGGTGCTGGACGTGCTGCGCAGCTTCGGCTCTGAAATCGACGAACGAACCGAAGAACGTACGTCCCGCAGCCGAAAAGCTGCAGAACTCCACGCGCCGACAACGATCGAGGAGGAGGTGTCCAAATGACGGTCAACCTGACATTGCTGCTGGTGATGGGCGTGCTGTTCGCAGTGGGCGTCTACCTGATCCTCGAACGTAGCCTGACCCGTGTGATGCTCGGCCTGATGCTGATCACCAACGGCGCCAACCTGCTGCTGCTGAGCACCGGCGGCCCGGCGGGGCTGGCACCGATCTTCGGCGTTGATGTCCCCGCCGATACCTACAACGATCCGCTGCCGCAGGCCTTGATCCTCACGTCCATCGTGATTTCCTTTGCGGTTACAGCGTTCATGCTGGCCATCATTTACCGTTCCTGGGTGCTGGGACGGCAGGACGAGGTCCAGGACGATATCGAAGACCGCCGCGTGGCCAACCAGCCGACCTTCGATGCCGAGGACGACGCCGACATTCCGGCGGAAACCACCGAGTTCGTCCCGTCGGACGAGGCGGAGGAAGCACCTGCCAGCAACCGGGCCCGGATGGAGAGGGAGAAGTGAACGCCGCACAGATAGCTCCGCTGGCAGTTGTCCTGCCGCTGCTGGGCGCTGCCTTGGCGTTCGTGCTGATCCGCCACCCCAATGCCCAACGCCGTACCGGTGCCATCACGCTGACCGTGACGCTGGCGTTGGAGGCCGTCATGCTGGCCTCGGCATGGGCCAACGGTGCCCAGGCCGTGAATATCGGCGGCTGGATTCCGCCCTTCGGGATCACCATGGTGGTCGACGAGCTGTCCGCACTGATGTTGGTGGTCTCCTCCGCCGTCAGCTTGGCGGTGCTGCTGTATGCCTCCGGCCAGGGCATGGCGGAAAGCGACGAAGAGGGCCCGGTTTCGATCTTCCACCCGACCTACCTGATCCTGGTGGCCGGCGTGTCCAACGCCTTCCTGACCGGCGATCTGTTCAACCTCTATGTGGGCTTCGAAATGCTGCTCACGGCCAGTTACGTGCTGATGACGCTGGGCGGCACCAGCCCGCGCATCCGCGCAGGGGTGACCTACGTCGTCGTCAGCGTCATCTCCTCGATGCTGTTCCTTGTGTCCATCGCGATGATCTATGCGGCGACCGGAACCATCAACATGGCCGACCTGGCGATCAAGCTCGGCGAGTTGGATCCGGCGACGCAGATGACGCTGCACCTCATGCTGCTGGTGGCCTTCGGCATCAAGGCGGCGGTCTTCCCGCTGTCCTTCTGGCTGCCCGACTCCTACCCGACGGCTCCGGCGCCGGTTACCGCGGTGTTCGCCGGCCTGCTGACCAAGGTCGGGGTCTATGCCCTGATCCGCACCGAGACGTTGCTGTTCCCGGGCGACCGCCTGAACACGTTCCTGATGGTGGTGGCCGTGCTGACCATGTTGGTCGGCATTCTGGGCGCCGTGGCGCAGATCGACATCAAGCGCATGCTCTCGTTTACGCTGGTCAGCCACATCGGCTACATGGTGTTCGGTTTGGCGATGTCCTCGGTGGTGGGGTTGGGCGCAGCCGTCTACTACGTGGCGCACCACATCACGGTGCAGACCAGCCTGTTCCTGGTGGCAGGCCTGATTGAACGCCGCGGCGGCACCACCAACATGGACCGGCTTGGCGGATTGGCCAAGCTGTCGCCGATGCTGGCCATCCTGTTCTTCGTGCCGGCCATGAACCTGGCCGGGATTCCGCCGTTCTCCGGCTTCCTGGGCAAGATCGGCTTGGTGCAGGGAGGCGTGGACCTGGGCACTCCGGTCGCCTGGGTGCTGGTGGCGGGCAGCATGATCACGTCGCTGCTCACCCTGCTTGCCTTGGCCCGGGTCTGGAACCGTGTGTTCTGGCGGCGCCCGGAAGACGCCGAGCACCCGGATCCGGTTCTGGTTGCAACCAAGCCCGACGGGTCGGCGGTACGGACTACACGCCACGTGGAGGAGCGTCCGCACGGGCGCTTCACCGGTCGAGGCATCGTTCAGTTGCTGCCCATGCCGATGGTCTGGCCGACGATCGGGCTGGTGGTGATGGGCGTTGCCCTGACGGTCTTCGCCGGGCCGCTCTTCGACCTGAGCGACCAGGCCGCGCGGGAGATGCTGCAGCGCACGCCGTATATCGAGGCGGTCCTGGGCGAAGGCGCGATGCAGGGGGTTGCCCCATGAGGAAGCCGCGCATCTCCATCTGGGTCGAGCTGCCCCTGCTGGCTTGGCTGGTCTTCCTCTGGGGCGCCCTCTGGCAGGATTTCAGCCCCGGCAACCTGATCTTCGGTTTGCTGATCGCGCTCGTCATCGTGAACCTGTTCTATCTGCCGCCGGTCGAACTCAGCGGGCGCTTCAATCCACTGGCGGCGGTGATCTTCGCCGCGACCTTTGTGTGGAAAGTGGCAGTGGCGAGCTTCGAAGTTCTCTGGCTGGCCCTGACGACCGGCCCGAGGCTGCGCAACGCGGTGGTGGCGGTGCGCCTGCGGAGCCACTCGGACCTGTTGGTGACGGCCACCGGTCATGCCATCTCGTTGATCCCCGGCAGCTTCGTGGTGGACGTGGACCGGTCCACATCCACGCTCTACCTGCACGTGATCGACGTGGCAACCAGGGAAGCCGCCGAGGACTTTGAGGCAGAAGTAAGGAAGATCGAGGCTGGCTTGATCAGGGTGATGGGGTCCAAGGAGGAACTGGAACTGGTCAAGGCTGAAGGTACCGGCAGAGGAGGGGCAGCGTAAACGTGGACGTCATCTCTGTTGCCCAGATCATCGTCATCGCAGTCCTGGCCCTGGCCGCGGTGCTGGCGCTGGTCCGCCTGGCCCGCGGGCCGTCACTGTTGGACCGGTTGCTGGCCATCGACGTGCTGCTGGCGGTTGTCTGTGCCGGACTGATTGTGGACATGGCCATCGGCGGCCACATGAACAATCTGACGCTGGTCGTGGTGATCTGCCTGGTCGGCTTTATCGGTTCGGTCGCTGTGGCCCGATTCGTCACCGACGGGCGGCCTCGTGAACACTGACCTGATCCTCGACATCGCCACTGCCGTCTGCTTGATCACCGGTTCGGTGATGTCCTTGGCCGCGGGCATCGGCTTGCTGCGGTTCCCTGATCTGCTCTCGCGTATGCACGCCGCCACGAAGCCGCAGGTGTTTGGCTTGCTGCTGCTGCTGACGGGCTTGGGACTTCAGCTGGGCAGCTGGGCGACAGTGCCCGTGCTGCTCATCGCTTGGCTGTTCCAGCTGCTCACCGTGCCGGTCTCGGCACACATGGTAGGCCGCGCCGGATACCGCACCAAACACTTGCGCAAGGAAATCCTCAGTGTGGACGACCTCGACGCGGTGGTGGAAGCGGCAGCCGAAGAAGAGCCGGAAGCGGAGATCACCGCCGCCGAGATCACCGCCGGTGACGTCGACGCCGCGGAGATCGACCCCGCAGAGATCGACTCCGCTGAGATCGACTCCGCAACGACCGCCGTTGGCCCAGTCCGGAACGACCAAGACTCCACCGGCAGACGCAAGGACTAGCAGCAGGGGCCGGGCCGCAGCCCTGCCCCCGCTAGCACCCCGTCAAACGCGTCGATCTAGACGATTTCGATTTAGACGATTTCCGGGGTCTTCTGATAGTGCCGGACTGCCTTGGCGGTGGCCCGCTTGAGCAGTACCTGGATCACCCGGCCCACCGTGCCGGAGACCACCGCGAAAGCGACGGCAGACCGCAGGCTGTTCTCCAGGTCATCGTCGGCCTGGGGTGCATCATTGCCGGTGACCTTCTTCCACACGAAGCCCAAGATGCGGGTGGCTGCCAATCCGGCACCAACGCTCACCAGGGTGCCTAAGAGCCTCAATATAACGGTCATGCCTGCTCCTTTCCGGGGCGCCGCGTCCCCGTGTCATCAGCTCTGCCGCTCCCAGCCTACTGCCCGGCACCCGCCCATCCCGCCGTCGTCGTGCGTTTTCCAACGGATGGTGGCCGAATGGGCCCGCCGCCCGGGCGAGTGTAGACTTGTTGGTGCTGCTAGACAGCACCAATAACGACAGGGGAGCGTCCGACCGACCGGCACACGCCGGACACCGGGAGGGACGCTGAGAGTGCGGAAAGACCGCAGACCCTCGAACCTGCTCCGGTTAGTACCGGCGAAGGGAGTCGAGTTCTCGGGGTGTGCCACACGGCCTCCCTCCCCTCCTGTATCCAGGAGGATTCCATGAGCACCGTTTCGAATGCACCAACCACGCCCACTCCCGCGCGCAGGCAGCGCTACGGCTGGCGGGTGGTGGACATCGTCGTCGCCTCGGTGGTGGCCGTGGCCGTCGGCGTCATTTTCTGGGCCTGGTCGGCGGCTTGGCCGCTGGTTGAGGGCCTCACCGTTGCCTTCCCGCCCGCTGCCGGGCTGTACACCGGCGGATGGCTGATGGCCGGCGTGCTGGGCGGGCTGATCATCCGCAAGCCCGGCGCCGCGATTTACTGCGAGATGCTGGCGGCCATCGTCTCCGGCCTGCTCGGCACCAGCTTCGGCATGAGCGTGCTGGTGTCCGGCCTGATCCAGGGCCTGGGCGCCGAAGTCGTCTTCCTGCTCTTCCTGTACCGGAAGTTCAACTTGATGGTGGCGATGCTGGCCGGCCTCGGCGCTGGCCTGGCGCTGTCGATCAGCGAGAACATCCTGTACAACATGCTCTGGGCGCCCGAATGGCAGCTTGCCTACGTGGGCTTCGCCGCCGTGTCCGGCGTGGTGATTGCCGGGCTGCTGCCTTGGCTGGCGGTCAGGGGCCTGGCGCGGACGGGCGTGCTGTCCTCCTTCGCGGCGGGCCGCACGGCAGACGCCTGAGCCGTTTCATGGAACTGCAGAGTACGACGGCGGTGCCCGGCCCGGTGCCGGTTCTCGCCGAGGGGTGGGGCTGGCGCCACGCAGGCCGTAAATCACCGGCGGTCAGCGGGGCCAGCTTCAGCATTGCTCCCGGTGAACGGGTTTTGTTGCTCGGGGCGTCCGGCGCCGGGAAGTCCACGCTGCTGCACGCCATGGCCGGCGTGCTAGGCGACGACGGGGAAGGCGAGGAAGCCGGCCGGCTCGCCGTGGCCGGGCTGCGTCCCTCGGAAGCCCGGGGCCGGGCCGGCCTGGTGCTGCAGGATCCGGAAAGCCAACTGGTGCTGGCCCGCGTGGGCGACGAGGTGGCCTTCGGGGCGGAGAACCTGTCCGTGCCGCGCGCAAAGATCTGGGGCCGGGTCCGCGAATCCCTGGCCGATGTTGGACTGGACGTGCCGCTGGACCATCCCACCGCCGCCTTGTCTGGTGGCCAGAAACAGCGGCTGGCGCTGGCATCGGTGCTGGCCATGCGGCCGGGACTGCTGCTGCTGGACGAGCCGACGGCGAACCTGGACCCGGAAGGCGTGCAGGAAGTCCGCGACGCCGTGGCCCGGGTGCTGGACCGCACCGGCGCCACCTTGGTGGTGGTCGAGCACCGGGTGGCCGTCTGGGCGGAGGTCGTGGACCGGGTGATCGTGCTGGCGGCCGGCGGCGGCGTGTTGGCAGACGGCCCGCCGGGCAAAGTGCTGGCCGAAAGCGCCACCCGAGCCCGGCTGGTGGAGGCCGGCGTCTGGGTCCCCGGACACACTCCTCGGCTCAAGCTGCCCGCCGCTCCGTCGCCCGGCGGACCATTGCTGCAGGCAAAGGGATTGGACGTGGCCCGGAGCAGGAAGACCGCGCCGGTGCTGCGCGGCGTGGACTTGGACCTGCTCAGTGGGCGGGCCCTGAGCATCACCGGCCCGAACGGCGCCGGCAAGTCGACGCTGGCACTCACGCTGGGCGGTCTGCTGGCGCCCGCCCGGGGGGAGCTGTCCGCCACGCCGGCGCTGCACCGCGGCGCGGCGCAGTCCCCGGTGAAATGGAAGTCCGCCCAGTTGGTGGCCCGGATAGGCAGCGTGTTCCAGGAACCGGAACATCAGTTCCTGGCCAGTACGGTGCTCGATGAGCTGGAGTTCGGTCCGCGGCGGGTGGCGAAGCTGCCCGAGGCGGAGATCCGGCAGCGAGTGGACACCATCGCCGAGCGGCTCCGGCTGACCCGGCTGCTGCAGGCCAACCCCTTTACCCTGTCCGGCGGTGAGAAGCGCAGGCTCTCGGTGGCCACCATGCTGGCCACCAGCCCGGACATCCTGATGCTGGACGAGCCGACCTTCGGGCAGGACGCCAACACCTGGGCGGAACTGGTCACCCTGCTGGCCGAGTTGGTGGCGGATGGCAAGAGCGTGGTGTCGGTGACGCACGACGCCGACTTCACCTCAGCGCTCGGCGGTGCCGCCGTGCGCGTGGCCGACGGCGGAGTCCAACCGGCGCAGACGCTTCGGAGGGCAGCATGAGCGTGGACCTGATGACTCCGCGGCTCGCCGCTTCGCCGTTCAGCCGCGCCAACCCGGTGTCCAAGCTGGCGGCCGCCGCCGTGATCACCGTGGTGGTCATGCTCAGCGTGGACTGGGTCAGCGCGTCGGTGGTGCTCGCGGCCGAGCTGCTGCTGATGCCCGTGCTGGGGGTGCACCCGTGGCTGCTGTTCAAGCGGGGTTGGCCCCTGCTGGCGGCGGCGGCCACCGGCGCCTGGGCCACGGCGCTGTTGGCGGAGAAGACCGGGGCCGTGCTGTTCCAGCTCGGGCCGGTAGTGTTCACGGAGGATTCGGTGGCCGGCGGCATCGCCATCGGCCTGCGTTCGCTCGCCGTCGCCCTGCCCGGCATTTTCCTGCTGCTGACCACCGACCCCACTGATCTGGCCGACGCTCTGGCGCAGAAGCTGAAGCTGCCGCATCGGTTTGTGCTGGGAGCGCTGGCCGCCATGCGATTGGTCGGCCTACTGGTGGAGGAGTGGCGCACGCTGGGTTTGGCGCGCCGCGCTCGAGGCGTCGGCGCCGAGAACCGACCCGTGGCCAAGGCCGGCGCGTTCGTGGGGCAGGCATTCGGCCTGATTGTGCAGGCCATCCGGCGGGCCACCCGGCTGGCGGTCGCCATGGAGGCGCGCGGTTTCGGTGCGGGTCAGCGGACCTGGGCGCGTGAGTCCACCTACAGCACGGTGGACGTTTGGGTGCTGCTGGGCGGCGTGCTGATCGCCGGTGCAGCGGCCACGGCAGCTGTGGCCGCCGGAACCTGGAACTTCATCTTCGTCTAAGCCTGATGCGGACGGCGGCCGGGGCCGGCGGAAGCTACTCCCGGCTGCCTTCGGCCAGCAGCGCGGTCAATTCCTCCGTCAGCTCCGGCGACACCGGGATGTCCTTGCCGTCGATGCTCTTCACCGGTGCAAGCAGCCGGATGCTGGAGACCAGCCAGACAGCATCGGCCTCGTAAAGGTCGTCCGGTTCCAAGGGCCCGTAGCCCAGCTGCCATCCGGCCGCGGCGGCCGCCTTGAACAGCACTGCCTGGGACGTGCCCGGCAGGATACCGCTCTCCAGGAGCGGCGTGACCAAGGTCCTGACGCCATCGCGTACCCGTGCCATCAGCACGGTGGACGTAGGTCCTTCGAGGACACGGCCATCGCTGGAGGTGAAGATGACGTCGTCGGCGTCGTTCTTGCGGGCGTAACGCAGAGCCGCCATGTTGACCGCGTAGGAGAGCGTTTTGGCGCCCATCAGCAACCACGGGGCGCGTTCGGCCAGCGAGCTGTCATAGCCGCGGTCCAGCAGCAGCACCGAGATCCCGTCGGTGCGCTGGCGCTGTCCGGCCGACGGCGGCAGCGACGCCTGGACCCAGGCAGTGGGCGCCGCGGCACCTTCCACGCCACGGGTCACCAACAGTTTGATGACCAGTTCCTCGACGGGTGGGTGCTCCGCGATCGCCGTCTTAATCGCACGTTCCCACGCGTCGGCGGGCGGCAGCTGCAAATCCATGGTTTGGGCGGATGTCGCCAGTCGGTCCAGATGTGCCTGCACCTTGCGCGGTATTCCGTTCACGGCCAGCAGGGACTCGAAGATGCCGTCCCCGCGGGTGGCCCCTTGATCGGTGGCCATGAGCTGGGGCTGTGAAGCATCCGCGATGCGCCCCGCCTCGTAGGCAGGGTCCAAGAACACCAGAACTGTCATATCTCTAGCTTAGTTTGTCGCTGGCCGCCGGGTAGGCTGGGGAGGATTGCGCCGGCACACGGCGGGAGGGGAGGAACAGCCGCGTGCTGTGGTCGTTTGCGGGGCTGGGCACATTCCCCGACTGGATTGTCGCCATTCTCGGCGTCATCGATATGGCCATCCGCATCATCGCCCTGGGTGTGATTCCCGGCAACCGCCGCCCCAACACCGCCATGGCTTGGCTGCTCGCCATTTTCTTCATCCCGCTGATCGGCCTTGCGCTGTTCTTCATGTTCGGCAGCTACCGGCTCTCGGAACGCCGGATCGCCAAGCAGGCGGAGATCAACCGCCGTGTCTGGGCTGCCACCAATGATCTGGAGGAGCCCCGCAGCGAACGGGAAGCACCGGCCTGGGTGCATTCGGCGGCCGAGCTGAACCGGCGGCTCGGCGCCTTCCCCATCGTGGACAGCAACCACGTGGAGCTGTACCCGGACTACGACGCCTCGATTGCCTCCATGACGGAGGCGGTGCGCGAGGCCCGTGAGTACGTGAACATCGAGTTCTACATCATGAGCAGGGACGCGACCACAGGCGAACTCTTTACCGCGCTGGAGGAAGCCGCAGCCCGTGGCGTCCGCGTGCGCTTGTTGTTCGATCACATCGGAGCCCTCCGGGTGACCGGCTACCGCAAGTTCCGCCGCTGGCTGGACACCACCCAGATCGACTGGCGCCGTTCGCTGCCGGTGCTGCCGGTCCGCGGTCAGTGGCGACGGATCGATCTGCGCAACCACCGCAAGATCTTGGTTGTGGACGGGCGCGTGGCCTTCACCGGATCGCAGAACCTGATCGAACCCGGCTACCGGCGCACCTCCAGCGAAAAGATTGGCCGCAAGTGGGTGGAACTGATGGCCCGCTACGAAGGTCCCATCGTCACCGCGCTGAATGTTGTCTTCGCCACCGACTGGTTGAGCGAAACCGACGACATACTCGAAACCCAATTGTTCACTCCGGTTCCGTTCCGCGAGCCCGGGCCGATGACGTGTCAGGCCTTGCCTAGTGGCCCCGGCTTCGCCACCGAGAACAACCTGCGCCTGTTCAACACGCTGATCTATGCGGCCGTCGAGCGGCTGTCCATCTGCAGCCCGTACTTCGTGCCTGATGATTCGCTGCTTTATGCCATCACGACGGCGGCGCAACGCGGGGTCGACGTGGAGCTCTTCGTGTCCGAGGTCGGCGACCAAGCGCTGGTCCACCATGCGCAACAGTCCTACTATCAGGCCCTGCTGGAGGCCGGCGTCCGGATCTACCGCTACCCGAGGCCGCTGGTGCTGCATGCCAAGCACTTCACGGTGGACAACGAAGTTGCCGTCATCGGCTCCAGCAACATGGACATGCGGTCCTTCTCGTTGAACCTGGAGGTCTCGGTGATGATGCTCGGCGACCACATCGTGGAGGAACTGTCCGACATCCAGGACAGCTACCGGGCGATTTCCAAGGAGCTCACGCTTGAAGAGTGGAGGCAGCGGCCGCGCTGGCAGCGCTACGTGGATAACGTGGCCCGGCTGACCGCCACCCTGCAGTAGCCGGGTGCGCTAGTCCGGGAACACCGCACCCAGCGCCGAGAGCACGCCGAAGGCTTTGGCCCGCACCTCGTCCCACTCGTCGTCGGGCACGGAGTCGGCCGTGATCGCACCGCCGACGCCCAGGCTGAGCCGGTTGCCGTCCATCACCAGCGTCCGGATCACCACGGACAGGTCCGCGGCCCCGTCCAGCGAAAAGTAGCCCACGGCGCCGGAGTAGACGCCGCGCGGTCCGGTCTCCAGCCGGTCCAGAATGTCCATGGTGCTGATCTTCGGTGCGCCGGTCATCGAGCCGGCGGGAAAAGCCGCCGCCACGGCTTCGGCCCGCACCGCCCCGGGCAACAGCTGCGCGTCGATGGTGGAGACCATCTGGTGCACAGTGGCGTAGGACTCGATGGCGCACAGCCGGCTGACCTGCAGTGAGCCCGGCACGGCAAAGTGGCTCAGATCGTTCCGGAGCAAATCAACGATCATGATGTTTTCGGCCCGGTCTTTGATGCTGCCGGCGAGTTCCTTGACCACTGCCGCATCGGCGTCGGGGTCCGCCAGACGCCGCCGCGTGCCTTTGATCGGTTCGGCCCGCAGAGCGCCGCCGGCACCAATGCTGAGGAACCGCTCGGGCGACGTGCTCGCCACGGCCAGCGTTCCGAACCGCAAGAGGCTGGCAAAAGGCGCAGGATTGCGACGGCGGAGGGCCAGGTAGGTGTCCAGCGGATCCGGCGGTTCCGCCGCGGTGGCGTGCAGTTGGGTGGTCAGGCACACCTCGTAGGTGTTGCCCTCGCGGATTTCCGCCTGTGCTTCGCGGATCTTGGCCAGGTAGGCCTCGCGTGAGTCGCGCGGCTGGAAGTCCAGGGCGGACGGCCGCCGTGCCGGTTCCGGGGACGGGCCGGAAGCCCGTGGCAGGCCGCGGATGATGGCAGCGGTGCCGGCGATCCACTCGGCGGCTTCGCCCGAGTGGGACGGTCCGGTGAGGGCCAGCAGCCACGTGCACTTCCGGACATGGTCCAGCAGGACGGCGCGGCCGGCGAACAGCAGCGCGGCGTCCGGCGGGTTGCCGGGGGCGTTGTCCTGCAGGCGGTCCTGCACCCGGGCGCCGGTGTCCTTGCCGCCGGTCTCCCGCTTGAGCTCGTAGCCCAGGTAGCCCAGCCAGCCCAGGGCGAAGCCGCCGGGGACGTCCTCGGCGGCGGTGGCGGGGTGGTGTCCCCAAGCGCTGTCCAGCCAGCGGAAGAACCCGCCGCTGATCCGTGCGGTGGTGTTGTAGTGGCTCACCAGCGTGGTGCCGTTCCGGTGCTCAGCCCACTGGCCGAAGCTGCCGCCGTCGTCGGCCATGATGCTGATCCGGTTCCGGTCGGCGGCTTCGTGGACGTTGGAACTGTCCAGCCAGACGCTGCGGACCGCCCCGGCGTACAGGCGGCGGTAGGTCGCCTCGGCGTCCGGATAGGCTTCCACGCGTTCGGCCAGCAGCCGGACGGCTTCGCGGGCCGTGCGCTCGGGGGCCAGGGCGTGTTCGAGCGGGGGCAGCGAGGCCAGGGCCTCCAGGACCTGTTCCGGGGCGCCGGCGGGACCGGATTCGACCACGACGTCCGCGGCGGCAGCCGCATCGTCGCCGGCCAGCCAGGCCTCCTCTTGGTCCGCCCACATGTCCCAGAACGGCTCGTAGGTTGCGCCGTCGCGGGACAAGGCCCTGGTCCGCCGGTCGTCGGTCGGTGCTTGCAGCCACACCACGGCGTCGAGCAGGCCGCGGGCGGCGGCGTGCGCAGCCCCGACGCCCTCGAGGACCACGACGTCGGCGGGCTCCGTGGTGCGGGAGGCACCGTCGTCGTCCTTGTTCCAGTCCCAGGCTATCCAGCGCGCGGCCTCCCCGGCCGCCAACGGACGCAGCACTGTCTCCAGGTAGCGCTGCTGTCCGCTGGCCAGACCGTGCCAGCCGGGATAGATGTCCTCCAGGTGGAACAGCGAGACCGTGCGGTGCACCCGCAGCAGCGCTGCCAGCTCCACCGCCAGGGTGGTTTTGCCGGATCCGGAGCGTCCGTCGACGGCGATCAGGACCGGCTTAACCGGCATCGAGTTCCTTGCGCACGAACTCGATGATTCCCTTCAGCGCGGCGTCGATCATCTGCCAGCTGGCGTCGAAATCGGAGGCCTCGCCGAACCACGGGTCGTAGATCCCCTGATCCGACGGACCAAGATCGCTGACGGCGGGGTCGAAGGAGCGCCACAGCCTGACTTTCTCCCGGGCGGCATCGGTCGGCGCACCGTTCCGCAGCACGTCGTAGTGGTCCACATCCAGCGCCAGGATCAGGTCGCGCTCGTCGTACCAGGACGCCTCGAACTGGCGGGCCCGGTGGTCCAGCGCTGTGAGGCCGGACTGCGCCAGCCGCTCGCCTGCCCGCTGGTCGATCGGCCGCCCCAACTCCCAGCCGGTGGTGCCGGCGGAGTCCACGCTGACCTGGCCGTCCAGTCCTGCCTCCTGGAGTGCGCGGGCCAGCATCCGCTCGGCCATGGGGGAGCGGCAGATGTTTCCGGTGCAGACAGCGATGATGCGGTACATGTGTCGAGTCTATGAGAATGCGGCTATAGGAAAGCCAGCATGAGGCCGACCGCGATGAAAAGTACGCCGAAGGCCCTGTTCATCATGGTTAGTCCGCGCACGGTACGGGTGAACCGCTGGAAAGACCTGGCCGCCGCGGCGAAGAAAAACCACATGACCAGAATGTCCACGGCCAGCACTGTGGCGATCAGGACCAGGTACTGCGGGAGCTGCGGCTGGTCCAGCCGGATGAAGCCTGGCATGAACGCCAGGAAGAAGACGATCGCCTTCGGGTTGAGCAGGTTGACCCACATGCCGCGACGGAACATGGAGAAGGCCGGTTCGTCGCGGCGCACCGCTTCGACCTCCGCGCTGCCTGTCGGCTTGGCAAGGAACTGGCGCAGGCCAAGATAAATCAGGTAGGCAGCACCGGCATATTTGATCGCGGCGAACAAGACCGGGGAGTTGGAGACGAGCAGGCCCAGGCCCAGCGCCACAATCGCCACATGGATGACCAAGGCGGCCTGCTGGCCCAAGATGCCCCAGATGGACCGGCCGAAGCCGGCGTTGAGCGAGTTGCTCATGGTGTTGATGGCACCGGCGCCCGGGGTGAAGCTAATCACTACCGTGGCGCCGAGCAGCGCCAGCCATAACGAGAATTGCACCAGATGATCCTACGGTGCAGGTCAGCGCAACCCGTTCAGGCGCTCGACGAGTTTACGCGCCCTTTTCCGGCGCGCTCTAACCCAGCACCGCCGTTTTCCAGTACCGCCATGGCCGCGTTGTGGCCGCCAAGGCCGCTGACCCCTCCGCCGCGGCGGGCGCCGGCTCCACAGAGCAGGATCCGTTCATGGTTCGTGGCCACGCCCCAGCGCTGGGCCGGCGTGTCCAGTGGCTCGTCGTCTTCGGCGAACGGCCAGTCGAGCGGTCCGTGGAAGATGCTCCCGCCGGTGAGGTTCAGCGCTCGTTCCAGATCGAGCGTGGTCTTGGTTTCGATGCACGGCTCTCCACGGTCATCGCGCAGGATGCAGTCTTCGATCGGCTCGGCGAGCACGGCATTGAGCGAGTCCAGCACGGCCTGTTGCAGCTGGGCGCGGGTCGCATCGTTGTTCTCCTCGGTGAGCAGCCGGTGCGGGGTCTGCAACGTAAACACGGTGAGGGTCTGGGCACCGGATGCCTGCAGCTCAGGCGAGAGGATGGACGGGTCGGTGAGGGAATGGCAGTAGATTTCCGCAGGCAGCGGATCCGGAATCCGGCCGGCGGCGCCTTCCGCGAAGGCCCGCTCCAGCTGCGAGTACAGCTCGTTGATATGGAAGGTTCCGCCGAAGGCCGCATCCGGAGCCACGGCGCTGTCGCGCAGCTTCGGCAACCGGGACAGCAGCAGGTTCACTTTGGCCTGTGCTCCCTCGGGCGAAGGACCAGGCTGTGTGGCCGGGTCGGCGCCGCCGGCGGCCAGTAGTCCGTTGAGGACCGCGGGCGAGACATTGGCGAGGACCCGCTGCGCGGAGACCACGACGTCGGTGCCGCCGTCGTGGTACCGCACCTCTCCGTCCGGAGTCACCGAGGTGGCCTCCGCCGAGGTGCGCAGTTCCGCGCCGGCGCGGCGGGCGGCCGTTTCCAGCGCGCCGGTGACGGCGCCCATGCCGCCCTCGGGCACGTCCCAGTCGCCCGTGCCACCGCCGATCACATGGTAGAGGAAGCATTTGTTCTGCTGCAGGTCGTCGTCGTGGGCGCTGGCAAACGTGCTGATCAGCGCGTCGGTGAGAACCACGCCGCGGACCAGGTCCGAGGCGAACCTGCGCTCCAGGACGGCGCCGATCGGCGTTTCGATGAAGTCGTTCCAGGATGCGTCATCGCCCAGCCGGCGGCGCAGTTCGGAGCGGCGGGGCAGCGGGTCGGTGACCGTTGGCCACACGGCCTGCGCCAGCCGGCCGGTGCGCTGGTAGAACTCGGTGAACGAGCCAAAG
The DNA here is from genome assembly GCA_051751385.1 of Actinomycetota bacterium. GTDB lineage: Bacteria > Actinomycetota > Actinomycetes > Actinomycetales > Micrococcaceae > Crystallibacter. Next base: position 337,194 of record JBNJKW010000001.1, read on the forward strand.
TCTGCCGCGGCGCCCACGGCGTCGAAGGACGAGCGGGTTGCCTCCGGGTCCTGATTGTCCACCAACAGCCCGGTGGATGTTCCGGGCAGCGGAGTGTAGGACGAGTAGCGCCGGCGCAGCAGCCGCAGGTCCAGCTCCAGGTCCTCGATGATGCGCCGTGGCAGCAGGCTGACCAGATACGAATATCGGGAGATGCGGGCTCCGGTGCCGGGGAAGACTTCCGCCGAGACGGCGGCCCCGCCGAGCCGGTCTTCGCGCTCAAGCACCAGCACGCTCTGCCCGGCGCGGGCCAGGTAGGCAGCGGCGACCAAACCGTTGTGGCCGCCGCCGATGATCACTACGTCATGCCGTCCGCGCATGTCCGCCGGGTCCTGTCTGCTGGTGGGTCAGGGCTTGCGGGCCAGGATCTCGCCGTTGGGAATCAGGAACCAGGCGTCCGGGGCGTCCGCCCAGGCCAGCCAGCCCTGCGCAATCCGCTCCAGCCCGGCTTGGTCGAGCAGCCCGCGTTCCAGGGACTGTTCCGCGTAGGCCGAGTGCAGGACGCGCTCGGACCACACATCGCCCTGCCAACGGCGTTGTTCTTCGGTGGCGTACAGCCAGTTGGACGACGACGGGGCGATCTCGCGGAAGCCTGCCGCCTGTGCCCAGGAAATCAGGTGCCGGCCGGCGTCCGGTTCTGCCCGGTTGCCCCGGGCGATCTGCTGGTAGGTATCCATCCAGTCGCTGAGTTCGGGCAGCTCCGGGTACCAGCTCATGCCGTGGAAATCGGCGTCCCGCACGGCCACGATGCCGCCGGGCTTGAGCACCCGCCGCATTTCGTACAGTGCGGCCACCGGGTCCGTCAGATGCTGCAGGACCTGGTGGGCGTGGACCACGTCGAAGGTGTCGTCGTCGAACTCGAGGTCGTAGATGTTGCCGCTGACGAACGTGGCGTTCTCGATGCCGCGCAGCGCCGCCAGTTCGGCCGCCTGAGTCAGCACATCGTCGGACCGGTCCAGACCGATGACCTGCCCGGGAGCCACCCGCTCGGCCAAATCAACGGTAATGCTTCCTGGGCCGCAGCCCACGTCCAGCAGCATCATGCCGGGCCTGAGTTCGGGCAGAAGATAGGCTGCGCAGTCCTCTGCGGTGCGGATCGCATGGGCGTTGACCACGCTCTTGTGGTGGCCGTGGGAGTAGACCTCGTCCTTCATAGTGGGAGACTACTCTGCGCCCCTGCCGCCACGTAGCCGCCGTGCCGGAATGTTGCGCTATTTGTCGACGCCGGTGGTCCGCGCCGGCGCCCCGGCTCCACTCGTGGACCCATCGCCGCCCGGGGCCGTGCCGCCGCCCGCCGGGTCCCCGTCGCGGCCGGCGACCTCCAGGCAGGCGGCCGACGTGGCGGTGATGATGTCGGCCAGGAAGCCAGCGAGCCGCTGACGGTCCTCCGCCGGGTAGCCATCCAGTACCTGGCCGATGTTCCGGGCCAGCGGGGCGAACATCGCGCCGCCTGTGGCGCGGGCCTTGTCCGTCAGTTCCAGATACACCTTGCGGCGGTCCGTGTCGCTGCGCGTGCGATTGACGTGCCCGGAGCGGTCCAGCCGGTCGACCAAGGCAGTGGTCGCAGGAGAGCTGAGGTGGAGTTCGGTCCGCAGCACGCCGGGAGTAACGGTGCGGCCGGCCGCGGCGGCCCGGACCATTGCTGCGAGGGCGTTGAGGTCGGTGCGGTGCAGGGCATTCCGTTCGCTGACCGCTTCAACGTAGCGCTCGCTCTCCACGACGAACTGTTGCAACAGCAGCATCAGCCGGTCCGTGCGTTGTTCCACGTGCTCCTCCCTTCCATCGACCCATCAACAGGATAGTTCAGACATGGGTTATCTCTACTGTGGAACTACTCTATAGTGGAGCTTGTTTTCCGCCGCCTAGGTTACGAAGGACCGATCGCCATGGCCCGCTGGTTCAGAATGCTCCTCCCCGCCTTGGTGGTGGTCGCCTGGTTGGCTGCCGCCGGCCTCGGCGGGCCGACTTTCGGCAAGCTCTCCGACGTCTCCACCAATGACCAGGCCGGCTTCCTGCCGGCCAGCGCCGAGTCCACCACCGCGGGCGAATGGCAGGAGCGCTTCCGTGACTCCGATGCGGTGCCGGCCATCGCCGTCGTCGAATTCGACGAGCCGATCCAGCCGCAGCAGCTGGCGGACTACGCCCCGCTGGCCGAACGGCTGGCGGAGGCGGCCGGCCTGGAGGACGGCGGTGCACATCAGGTGGTGGGGCCTATCCCGTCCGGCGACTTCCAGGCGGTGCAGTTCATCGTGCCGGTGCCGGAGGACCTGGATGCCGGCGAGGTGGTCACCGACCTGCGCGCGGTGCTGGCGGCCGAGCTGCCGGAATCCGCCACCGGCTATGTGACCGGCCCGGCCGGGTTCATCGCCGACCTGGTGGAGGCCATCGGTGGCATTGACGGACTGCTGCTGGGAGTGGCGCTGGGTGCCGTGTTCGTGATCCTGTTGCTGGTCTACCGCGCACTCCTCTTGCCTTTCCTGGTGCTGCTGACCTCCGTGTTCGCGCTCTGTGCGGCCATCTTGGTGGTGTACTGGTTTGCCCTGCAGGGCTGGATCCAGCTCAGCGGCCAGAGCCAAGGCATCCTGTCCATTCTGGTGATCGGCGCCACCACCGACTACGCCTTGCTGCTGACGGCCCGCTATCGCGAGGCGCTGGGGGAGCAGGAGTCCAAGTGGGCGGCGATGAAGACCGCCTACCGCGGTGCGGTCGAACCGATTGCCGCTTCCGGTGCCACCGTGATCCTGGCCCTGCTGTGCCTGCTGTTTTCCAACCTGAACTCCAACCGCAGCCTGGGCCCGATCGCCGCCATCGGCATCGTGTTCGCCGTGCTGGCGGCGCTGACGTTCCTGCCCGCGGTCCTGCTGTTGACCGGCCGCAGCGCCTTTTGGCCCATCGTGCCCCGCCCGGGGGCTCACGCCCACGTGGCCCAATCCGAAAACACGGTGGCCGGAACCGAGGGCCTGCGCGGGTTGTGGCTTCGGGTGGCCAATCTCGTGGCCACCAGGCCACGGGCTACCTGGCTGGTATCGGTACTGCTGTTGGCCGCCGGGGCGTTGGGTGTGCTGCAACTGCAAGCTCACGGTGTCCCGCAGTCGGAGCTGGTCCTGGTGAAGACGGATTCTGCGGACGGGCAAGACGCCTTGGTCCGGCATTTCGACGCCGGCACGGGCAGCCCCGCCGTCGTCGTCGCCGACAGCAGTAAGCGGGACCAGGTGCTGGACGTGGTCCGCAGCGAGGACGGGGTTGCCTCCGCCGAATTCTTCACCCGTGAGGACAAGGTGGTGGAGCTCGACGGCCGGGTGATGATCAATGCGACGCTGCAGGATGTGCCGGACTCCGACGCGGCCGAGGCCACCGTTGCCGACCTGCGCACCGCGCTGGACTCGGCCGATCCGCAGGCGTTGGTCGGCGGCGTTACAGCGGTAGCGCTGGACACGAACGTCACGGCGCAGGCCGACCTGCTGAAGATCACGCCGATGGTGCTCGGCGTCATCCTGATCATCCTGATCTTGCTGCTGCGCTCCATCCTGGCGCCGGTGCTGCTGATCCTGTCCGTGGCGCTGTCCTACCTGACTGCGTTGGGCGTCTCCGCGCTGGTCTTCAACCATGTCTTCGGGTTCCCGGGGGCGGATGCAACGGTGCCGCTGTACGGCTTCGTCTTCCTGGTGGCGCTGGGGATCGACTACAACATCTTCTTGATGACCCGCGTGCGCGAGGAATCGCTGCGGCTGGGCACCCGGCCCGGCATCCTGCGTGGCCTGGGCTCCACCGGCGGCGTCATTACCTCGGCCGGGGTGGTGCTGGCTGCTACCTTTGCCGCCCTCGGCGTCATTCCGATTCTGTTCCTGGGCCAGCTCGCGTTCATCGTGGCCTTCGGCGTCCTGCTGGACACGGTGCTGGTGCGCTCGCTGCTGATCCCGGCGCTGGCGTACGATATCGGGCCGAACATCTGGTGGCCGTCCAAGCTGGCCCGGCAGGAGGCGGAGGAGCGCGAGCTGGTGGGAGCGGGCAGCGGGCGCACCGCGGGCTGAGATTGGCCGCCGCGGGCCGCGCTGACGCACGGCGGGCGGACGTAATTACCTGCGACCCCGCCGTCGTCGTCCCAATGACCAGTCCCAAAGTTGAGCGAGATACGCTCAACTTGATTGACAAAGCCGAGGGCCTGAGTAAACTTGAGTGCAGAAGGCTCAATAGCCGCCGTTTCCCGGCGGCGGCCGTCGGTTCAACCCCGGCGACCGGGCCGCCACAGTGAACAAGGCCGCCGCTGCGGCCGCAAAGGAAGGACACGCGTATGTCTCGTGCAGTAGGTATTGACCTCGGAACCACCAACTCCGTTGTTTCTGTTCTGGAGGGTGGCGAACCCACCGTCATCGCCAACGCCGAGGGTGGCCGCACCACTCCGTCCGTTGTCGCTTTTTCCAAGTCCGGCGAGGTGCTGGTCGGCGAGATCGCCAAGCGCCAGGCCGTGAACAACATCGAGCGCACCATCGCCTCGGTCAAGCGCCACATGGGCACCGACTGGAAGGTCGAGATCGACGGCAAGAACTACACCGCACAGGAAATCTCGGCCCGTGTGCTGCAGAAGCTCAAGCACGACGCCGAGTCCTACCTGGGCGAGAAGGTCACCGACGCGGTGATCACCGTGCCGGCGTACTTCAATGACGCCGAGCGCCAGTCCACCAAGGAAGCCGGCGAAATTGCCGGCCTGAACGTGCTGCGCATTGTCAACGAGCCGACCGCTGCAGCGCTGGCCTACGGCCTGGACAAGGGCAAGGAAGACGAACTGATTCTGGTCTTCGACCTCGGCGGCGGCACCTTCGACGTGTCCCTGCTGGAAGTCGGCAAGGACGAAGACGAGTTCTCCACCATCCAGGTCCGCGCCACGTCGGGCGACAACCGCCTCGGCGGCGATGACTGGGACCAGCGCGTGGTGGACTTCCTGCTGCAGCAGGCCAAGGCCAAGGGCGCCGACCTGTCCAAGGACAAGATCGCCCTGCAGCGACTGAAGGAAGCAGCCGAGCAGGCCAAGAAGGAACTCTCCTCCGCCTCCTCCACCAACATCTCGCTGCAGTACCTCTCGGTCACCCCGGAGGGCCCGGTGCACCTGGACGAGCACCTCAGCCGTGCGAAGTTCCAGGACCTCACCAAGGACCTGCTGGACCGGACCAAGAAGCCGTTCCACGACGTCATCAAGGAAGCCGGCATCAAGGTTTCCGACATCGACCACATCGTCCTGGTGGGCGGCTCCACCCGCATGCCGGCCGTCGTTGACCTGGTCAAGGAAATGGCCGGCGGCAAGGAGCCGAACAAGGGTGTGAACCCGGACGAGGTCGTGGCCGTGGGCGCAGCCCTGCAGGCCGGCGTCCTGAAGGGCGAGCGCAAGGACGTGCTGCTGATCGACGTCACCCCGCTGTCGCTGGGCATCGAGACCAAGGGCGGCATCATGACGCACCTGATCGAGCGCAACACGGCGATCCCGACCAAGCGGTCCGAGACCTTCACGACGGCTGACGACAACCAGCCGTCCGTGGCCATCCAGGTCTTCCAGGGCGAGCGCGAGTTCACCCGCGACAACAAGCCGCTGGGTACCTTCGAGCTCACCGGCATCGCCCCGGCTCCGCGCGGAGTGCCGCAGGTCGAGGTCACCTTCGACATCGACGCCAACGGCATTGTGCACGTCTCCGCCAAGGACAAGGGCACCGGCGCCGAGCAGTCGATGACCATCACCGGCGGCACCGCGCTGTCCAAGGATGACATCGACCGCATGGTCCGTGAAGCTGAAGAGCACGCCGCCGAGGACAAGAAGCGCCGCGAGGCCGCCGACGTCCGCAACTCGGCCGAGCAGCTCGCCTACTCCGTTGACAAACTGCTCGCCGATAACGACGACAAGCTGCCCGAAGAGGTCAAGACCGAGGTCAAGGCCGACGTCGACGCCCTTAAGGCAGCCTTGGAAAAGCAGGACAACGACGACGAGGTCAAGGCCGCGTTCGAGAAGCTCCAGACGTCCCAGACCAAGCTGGGCGAGGCCATCTACTCGCAGGCCCAGTCCGGCGCAGCCGGCGCCGGCGGTGCTCCCGCCGGTGAGGGTGCCTCCGGGGCCGGCGCCGACGAGGACATCGTGGACGCCGAAGTGGTCGACGAAGAAGACGAGAAGAAGTAACCATGGCGGAAAACGGTAACGAAGAAGAACGCCAGTCAGAGCCGGTGAACTTCCGGGACAACCGCAAGATCGATCCGGAGACCGGAAAGGTCCGCGGAGCTGCTGCCGATGCCGGTAACGGCAACGCGGACCAGGCCGCAGGAAAGACTCCCGCAGCCGGTCAGGGTGCGGACGCGGACGCGCTGGCCCAGGCCGAGGAGATCCTTAACGGGGCCGAGGTCCCGGCGGGGGAGTCCGTTGCCCAGGGCACCACGTCGCAGGAAGCCGAGGAGCTCAAGAACGATCTGCTCCGGTTGCAAGCCGAGTACGTGAACTACCGCAAGCGGGTGGAACGCGACCGCGCGGTGGCCGGCGAAATGGCTGTCATCGGCGTGCTGAACTCGCTGCTTCCGGTCCTGGATGACATTGACGCGGCACGCCAGCACGGTGACTTGGCCGACGGTCCGTTCGCTGCCATTGCCACCAAGCTGGACAGCGTGCTCAAGACCTACGGCCTGACCCGTATCGAGGAGACCGGCGTGGAGTTCGACCCGAACATCCACGAGGCCTTGATGCAGCAGCCCGATGCAGAGGTGGAAGTGGACTCGGTCAGCCAGATCCTGCGCCTGGGCTATAGATCGGGCGACCGCGTGCTGCGCGCCGCCCAGGTAGTGGTGGCTGTACCGGCTGAATGAGGCCCGTGAGGGTGCCATGACGCTACAGAACAGATGACGGGTTGGTTTCCGGTCCGCCGGAGGCCAACCCGTCATCGTCCGGGCCGGAAGGCCCATAGACTTTGTGAAACTGAAAGGAGGCGCCTGCATGGCTAGCCAGGACTGGGTCGAGAAGGACTTCTACAAGATCCTCGGTGTCTCCAAAGATGCGTCCGACGCCGACATCAAGAAGGCGTACCGCAAACTCGCCCGGACGCACCATCCGGACACCAATTCGGGCGACGCTGCGTCGGAGAAGCTGTTCAAGGATGTCTCCGAGGCTTACTCGGTCCTGTCCGACCCGCAGGAACGCGAGCAATACGACGCGATCCGGGCGATGGGCAGCGGCGCCCGCTTCAGCGCCGGGGGCCCGGGCAGCGCCGGCGGGCCGGGTGCCGGCGGCTTCGAGGACATTTTCGGCAACCTGTTCGGTCAGGGTGCCCGCACGCGCACCAGCACCGCCGGAAACGTGCCGCCGGAGTTCGCCGACCTGTTCGGCGGTTTCGGTGGCTACCAACAGCAGGCGCCGCGCAAGGGTGCGGACCGCACCGCGAGCACCAGCATTTCCTTTGCCGGGTCGATCAACGGCACCACCATCGGATTGCGCGAACCCAGCGGCGAGGTGATCGATGTACGGATCCCCGCCGGCATTAAGGATGGACAGAAGGTCCGCGTCCGCGGCAAGGGCCAGCCGGGCCCGGCCGGCGCCGGCGACCTGATGGTGACCGTCAACGTCAAACCGCACCCCTTTTTCCAGCGCGATGGCGACAATATCCGGATCCACGTCCCGGTGACCTTCCCGGAGGCCGCCTTGGGGGCGCAGATCGAGGTGCCAACCCTTGACGGTGAATTCGTCAAGGTCAAGGTGCCGGCCGGAACGCCGTCCGGTCGGACGCTGCGCGTGAAGGGGCGCGGTGTGAAGACCTCGAAGAACACCGGGGACTTGCTGGTAACCATCGACGTGGTGGTCCCGCAGAATCTTGGCAAGGAGGCACAAGACGCGGTCAACGCCTTCGCGGCGGCGACAGCAGGATCCGATCCGCGCGGCAACCTTGCCACCAAGGCACGGTTGTAGCGGGTCGGAGTTTCAGCAGACCGGAAGGACCGGGCGGCAAGCGCGCAGCGCAGGAGGGAGAGCACCGTGGGTATCGATATGAATGCGCCGATTTTCGTGATTTCAGTGGCCGCCGAACTGGCTGACATGCACCCGCAGACCCTGCGCCAGTATGACCGCCTCGGCCTGGTATCCCCGTCGCGGCAGCGGGGCAGGCAGCGCCGCTATTCCCAGCAGGATGTGAACACGCTGCGCGAAGTCCAGCGGCTCTCCCAGGAAGGCGTCTCGCTGGAAGGGATCAAGCGGATCCTCCAGTTGCAGAATGAGGTCGCAGCCCTGCGGGCCCAGGTCCGGGAGCTGTCCGAGGAACTGGTGGCCAGGCAGCGCCGTGCCGACTCCAGCCGCGTGTTCGCCGCGGGGCTGGCCGGCGACGTGGTCAGTCTGGTCCGCGGCCAGCGGCCTCGTCCGCGCAGCCAGGCCCTGGTGGTTTGGCGCCCGCAGCGCTGATCCGTCCGCGTGCCGCCGCCCGTCGGGCCAGTTCCATGGCTCCGGCAATCCGGGCAGCGAGCGCTCCGCCTACCCCGGGGACGGCCAGCAGATCCTCGACTGAGGCCTGCCGCAGCCCGGCCGGGCCGCCCAATTTCTTCAGGACCACCTGCGCCACCTCGACGCTGCTGGCCGAGCGCGATCCGGAGCCGACCACCAGGGCCATAACTTCGGCATCGCGCAGCCGGCGCATGCCGAAACGGGCAAGGCGCTCTCGCGGCCGGTCTTCTTCGGGCATCTCGGCAATGCTGGTATGGCTGTTCATGGTTTCACGGTAAGACGGCGGCAACCCTGCCAGCCGTCCCGGTCCTGACGGGTGTGGACATCGGGCTCCTGAACTGTGCCTGTGGAGGCAGATTGCCTTGGCCGTGGCATGCGCCAGCACCGACCGGGGCAACGCCACGGCCTTGCCGCTACAAAGGAACCCGCAGCTACCCTGCCCCAACTGGGCAGCTGCGGGCGGATGGTGGCGTGGCTTACTTGATCATGTCTCCGTTGGGCGCGACGACGTACCAGACCTCGTTCACGTCCTGCCCGGTGGTGTCGCCGGGGGCTTTGTCCTGGGCCCAGTAGTAGATGGGCATGCCGTTGAGGGTGACTTGGTGCTTCCCGTCGGGAGTGTCGATGAGCCCTACTTTGGCGGTGACCCCGTCGAGTTTCGGCTCTGTCTCGGCCAGCACCGGCGGCCAAGCAGCCAAGCAATCGCCCGTGCAGGCGCTCTTGCCCGAGTCGGGAACATCCTTGGTGAAGTAGTAAACGGTCATGCCCGCCCCGTCCACGACGATTTCGCCGAGATTGGTCTCCGCGGTGGTCAGTGTGCCGGCAGCGTCGGCTATTTCGCCGCCGGTCGGCCCGCCCTCCGACGTCTGTGGGGAAGCCGATTCTGTGGCCAGGCCGGATTCGCTCGCCGGCGGCGCCTGTGTCGCGGCGGGTTCTTCCGTGCCGGAGCCGCCGCCACAACCGGCCAGGACCAGCATGCCGGCGGCCAGCAGGGCGGTTCGGGCTGTCTGTGTGAACTTCATGAGGCTCCCTTTGCCGTCTCCCGGGTGCTGCCCGGAGTGCGGTGCCGCGGGGCGCGAACCCGCTATTGGAAAAGACGCCGCACGCGCCCACAATGGTTCAACGCCGGCGGTCGGCATTTTTAGCACGGATTTTCGGCACGGCCGATTTCCGGCGCCGCTGAACCGGAAGGCCTCCGCCGTCGTCGTACTGGGTAGAAGAGTCGGGGCGGCATTCGGTGCCGCCGGTTACTGACAGGCGTTTACTGACAGGGCGGGTTCCCGGCCAGGGAGGAGGCAGCCGTGTCACTTGATGACGAGGCTGTGGCCCGCCTCTACCGCGAGCACGCCACAGCCCTGCGGCGGTTCGTGCGCGCCGCCACCTCCAACGCGGACCAAGTGGAGGACGTTGTTCAGGAAACAATCCTGCGGGTGTGGAAGCGCGGCCCGGAAACGGAGAACATGCGCGGTTACCTGTACCAGACCGCCCGGCACGTCATCATCGACGGTTACCGACGCCGCAGCCGGCGGCCGGATGAGACCGGATGGGGCGGGGACGAGCCCCCTATAGAAGAAGACCAGTTTGATCGACTACTGCTGCGCGTGGTCATGGAGGAAGCCCTGGCACGGATCAGTACGGACCACCGCAATATCATTCTGGCCCTGCACTACCAGCGGCTCACCGCTGCCGAGGCCGCGCAGTCGCTAGGCATTCCGCTGGGCACCGTGAAGTCGCGGGCGTTTTACGCCGCGAAGGCCCTGCGATCGGTACTGGACGAGATGGGGGTGGGTCAGCCGTGAACACCAGCGAGGAACAGCACCAACTGCTAGGCCTCTATATTCTGGGCGGGCTGGACCGTCATGAACGGGCGGCGTTCGAAGAGCATCTGGCGGATTGCCCGGAGTGCCGGCGCGAAGCCGCCGAACTGGAGTCGCTGCCGGATCTGCTGGACGCGCTGCCCCGCGGGGCGGCGCTGGACTTGGAATCCCCGCCGCCGCATGAACTCGAGGAACGCACCCGAGAACTCGTGGATGAACTGGCCCTGCGGCGCCGGAAAGAACGACGGCGATGGACCGGGCTGGTGGCGGCCGTGGCGGCGGTGTGCCTGGTGGCCGGGGCATCGGTCGGGCCGCTGCTGGACCAGCAGCCGCCTCCGCCGTCGGATACCTACACCATGACTGCCGACGGCGGCCTGCAGGTTGAGCTGGCCCTAGTGCACAAGACCTGGGGGACGGAGATGGACGTGGCCGGGGAGAAGTTGCCACAGGACGGCATCCTCACCCTGTGGGTGACGGGTAAATCCGGCTACACCTATCAGGTGGCGTCCTGGCAGGGCACGCCGGCCGGCCGGGCCACCCTCACCGCATCCTGCGCCATGGACACCGACGAGATCGCCCTAGTGGAACTGCGCAACGACGCGGATGACACGCTGGCGGCCGTGAGCACCAACTGAGCCCGGGCGGGGCCGGTGTGGATCAGTTCCTGCGGTAGGCGAGATCGAAGATCATTCGTCCCGCGTCGTGCGCCTTCTGCTCGAAGCTGGTCATGGTCCGGCCGTCGAAGCGGGGTGCCCAGCCGCCAAGTTCGTCCATGCCTTCGCCGGTGCTGGCGTTGCCGGTGCTGACGGGGACCTTGCCCTCGCGGACCGGCGCGCCGCCGACCACCCCTTCGACGCCGCTCTCCCACACCTGCGTCAACGGGCTGTCGGCGCCGGTGCGCTCGCCGGCGTGCAGATTGCTGAAGTCCGGCGAGGCGTCGACGACCCGGCGCATCTGGATGGCGTAGTCGGACCAGTCCGTGGCCAGCCGCCAAATCCCGCCGGGCTGCAGCACGCGCGCGGCGAGCTCGACGAAGCTCTCCTGCACCAGACGACGCTTGTGGTGGCGGGTTTTGTGCCACGGGTCGGGGAAGAACACCCAGAGCTCGGCGACCGAGGACTCGGGCAGCATCGTGGCCAGGGCGTCCGGTGCGTTGACCTGGGCGACGCGGACGTTGGCCAAATCGCGCTGGCCGATCCGCAACAGGGTCTGCGCCAGTCCGGGACGATATACCTCTAAGGCCAGGAAGTTCCGTTCCGGATCTTGTTCGGCGGCATGGCAAACGGCTTCGCCCAGGCCGGAGCCGATCTCCACCACCAGCGGCGCGGACCGCCCGAAGGCTGCCGCCGAATCGAAGACGTAGTCCGGGTCCACGGTGGTGTCGCCGCCATCACGGGGGACGTCGACGGCGAATTTCGGGGCGTATTCGTCCCAGGCCTGCTGGCGGCGGCCCTGCAGCCGCGAGCCGCGGCGCACAAAGCTGACCGGCTGGGCGAGGTGGATGGGCGGCGCGAGCCGCGCACCGTCGTCGTGCGCGGAAGAATCAGGGGTGGGGGAGTTGCTGGTCATCCCTACCAGCGTATCGCCAGTGCGGTTGCGTCCCGGCCGTGCTGTTAGACTGGGGGTACTCGAAAACGCAATTGACGCGTTTTCCTGCGTCGATGAACGCTTTCATTTGCACCGCCGCTTTTCCGTCTGATGACGTGACCGGGCTGACCCGGGGGCGGTTGGCACTGTCTGATTTTTCTTCGGCGACCCTGGGCTAACCTGCCGCGGGGACACTGACCGGAAGACATTCGCACTTTATTATGACTACTTTTGTTGCCCTTGGCGTGCCCAAGGCCCTTGCTTCGAAGCTCGCTGCCACTGGCATTGACGCCCCGTTCCCCATCCAGACCGAGACGCTGCCCGATACGCTGGCCGGCCGGGACGTGCTGGGCCGCGGACGCACCGGTTCCGGCAAGACGCTGGCCTTCGCGCTGCCGCTGGTGGCCCGGCTGGCCGAGCGCGAAGCCGCCCATTTCCGCAAGCCGGGACGCCCGCTGGGCCTGGTGCTGGCGCCGACCCGCGAGTTGGCCACGCAGCTGAACAACACCATTGAGCCGCTGGCCGCCGAGCTGGGCCTGAACACCACCGTGATTTACGGCGGTGTTTCGCAGCAGCGCCAGGAAAAGGCTCTGCGCGCCGGCGTCGACATTGTGATTGCCTGCCCGGGCCGGCTTGAAGACCTGATGAAGCAGAAGATCATCACGCTGGAATCGGTGGAAATCACCGTTTTGGACGAGGCCGACCACATGGCCGACCTGGGCTTCCTGCCCGTGGTGAAGAAGCTGCTGGACACCACGCCGGCCGGCGGCCAGCGTATGCTGTTCTCCGCCACGCTGGACAACGGCGTGGACAAGCTGGTGCAGCGTTACCTGTCCAGCCCGCTGACCCACTCGGTGGACGACCCGCAGGCCGCGGTCACCACGATGGAACACCACGTCCTGGTGACCCGCGACGCTTCCGAAAAGAAGCAGGTGCTCAACAAGCTCGCCGCCGGCACCGGCCGCCGCGTGCTGTTCACCCGCACCAAGCACCACGCCCGCAAGCTGGCCAAGGCCCTCACGGCTGCCGGCATCCCGGCAGTGGACCTGCACGGCAACCTGTCCCAGAACGCCCGTGACCGCAACCTGGCCGAGTTCTCCACCGGTGGCGTGCGCGTGCTGGTGGCCACGGATGTTGCGGCCCGTGGTGTGCACGTGGACGAGGTGGAACTGGTGATCCATGTGGACCCGCCCACCGAGCACAAGGCATACCTGCACCGCTCCGGCCGGACCGCCCGCGCCGGTTCCGACGGCACGGTGGTGACCTTGGCGCTGCCGGAACAGCGTATCGAGGTCGGCAAACTGATGAAGGCCGCCGGAGTGGACGTGGCCTTCGAGAACGTCACCGCCTCCTCCGAGCTGTTGGCGAATCTGGTGGGCGAGGTCGCCGCACCGGTGGATCCGCAGCTGCGGGCCCAGCAGCAGGCATCGACGCAGGCTCAGCGCGGCGGCGGTACCTCTACCGGCGCGAACGCCCAGCGTAAGCGGGCCCTGCGAACCGGTAGTGGCCGCAGCGGCGGAGGCTCCCGCAGTGGCGGAGGAGCCCGCACCGGCGAAGCCCGCACCGGCGAGGCCCGCCAGCAGGCCGGCGCCGCCCGCGGCGGCAGGTCCGAGGGCGGCCAGCGCCAGTCCTCACGCGGCGAGAACCGTGGAGGCCGCTCACAGGACGTTGTAGCCCCCAGCCACGGTAGCCACCGGAGCGCCTCCGGCAATGCGGCTTCGGGCGGGCGCCAGGGCCAGGCCGCAGCAGGCGGTAGCCGCACCGGCTCGGGCGCACGCTCCGGCGGTACCGGCCGCACGGGCGGCGCCCAGCGTGCCGCGGGCGGTTCGCAGCGTTCTGCCGGCGGCACCCGTCCCGTTTTCCGCTCCGAAACACCGGCCGCCGAGCGTCCGGCACGGCGTGGACCGCGCCGCGCAACGGCTCCGGCGTCGCAGGAGAAGCGCAAGACCAGCTAGCCAAGCCGGGTAGCCAAGCCGGGACCCGGCTCCCATCCGCACTGACGGAGGCCGCAGGGCAGACCCTCCATCCGGAAGGGCCGCCCCGCGGCCTTCTCGTCGTCGGGGGCATTTGCGGTCGGCCAGATGCAGCGCCTTCGCTGCTACAGGCACGGTTGACCGGCGGCCAGATGCATCGCCGTCGTCCAGATCCGGGGTTGTGCGGGCGCCCTCGGCAGGGCCCCCGATCTGGTGACGAGATCAGGGTCCGTGGAGGATGATGTCGGCGCCGAGCCCTGACTTGGGCGATGGATGGGCGCCCCCACAAGGCGCCGACGCCCGCTTTCCGATCATTGGAGGGGCGGCCATGCGGTTCAGGGGCAGCTCAGGGGCGTCCCGCATAGCGGCCGGCCGCACCAGCGGTCAGAATGGTGGGATGAAGGCCCTTCTGAACATTATCTGGCTGCTCTTCGGCGGCATCTGGCTGGCCCTGGGATACTTCCTGGCCGGCATTGTGTGCTGTCTGCTGATCGTGACCATCCCGTTCGGCATCGCATCGTTCCGGATTGCGGGCTACGCGTTGTGGCCGTTTGGGCGCATGGTGGTGGACCGAGGTGGACGCACTTACTTCCTGTCCACGCTGGGAAACATTATCTGGATACTGGTTGCCGGCATCTGGATCGCGATCGGGCATGTGCTGACCGCCGTCGCGCAGGCCATCACGATCATCGGAATCCCGCTGGCGATTGCGAATCTTAAAATGATTCCGGTGTCCCTCACGCCGCTGGGCAAGGAGATAGTGTCCACAGACCGGACGTTCCGCGGTTTTGTCGCCGGTTATCAGCCGGGCAATGCTAACTGGCGCTGAACTTCACTGTTCGCGCGCGTTGGCGGCAACTGTCGGCAACTGGCGGTAAGCCGGGCAGCGCCCCTACCGGGCCGCGCGCATCGGCCGCCCGTAGTGCTACTCGATCTGGAGCCGGTGGCTGTCGCTGAGCCCCGGGCCCCGGCGGGCCGAGGCCGGCACGACAAACCGTCGTCCGGTCACGACAGTGGGGACGAGGCGGACGAAATTGTTCTTCTCGCCGGACTGCCACGGGAACAGCGGCAGCATGGCCGATTCCAGCACATCGTCGATGCTGGTCATCCGCTGGGCGTTGCCTCGCGCCACCGCACTCCACGCGACGCTGGTGTCCGGATTGAAGCCGTCGACTTCCATCACCACCTCGTTCGCCAGGGCGGCGTCGAGCTTGGTTCCCGGGGCCGAACGGAACACTATGCTTCCGTGGTCCACGACGTAGTTGACCGGGAAGATCTCCGGGTGGGACTCGACGATGACTCCGAGCCGGCCGAAATCGGCGCTGCGGAACAATTTCCAGCAATCGTCCGCCGGCAACTGTGTGGTGGATGACGGCATCTCGTTGTCGGTGGTCATGGCATCAGTTTATTGGTCCCCGGCTGGCCGGGACAGGGGGCCGGGACAGGGGCCGGACTCGGCCGGATGCGTAGGCATTTGCAGCCGGAGGACCGGCTCGGAATTTCAGCGCCAATGTGGTGCATTGCTCCCCATTATGTGTTGGAATTACCACACGAGCCGCACGCGGCTGAAGGGGACGGCCAGACGCATCGTTCAGTCATTGGGGGAGACAGCGCCTGTGCCCACAAGGAGGAGGCTCTGCCATGTCCGAACTGACTTCGGATCTATCCGGCGAGTGGCGGTTCGATCCGGCGCATACGCGCATCGGCTTTTCCACCCGCCACGCCATGGTGACCAAAGTCCGGGGTGCGTTTAACGACATCGAGGGCGTTATCCACGCCGACGTGGACAACCCTGCCAACTCCTCGGTCAGGCTCACCATCAAGGTCGCCAGCATCGATACCCGCAGCCCGCAGCGCGACGAGCACCTGCGGACCAACGACTTTTTCGACGCGCCGCACTACCCGGAGATCACGTTCGTCAGCACCCGAATCGATCAGGTGGAGGCCGGAAACTTTATTGTCAACGGTGACCTCACCATCCGCGGCGTCACGAAGCAGGTGGCGGTGCCGATCGACTTCATCGGCGTGGAACGGGACCCGGGCGGCCAGCTGCGCGCAGGCTTTGAAGGTTCCCGGCGCATCGACCGCCAGGATTTCGGGGTCAAGTGGAACACGGCACTGGATTCGGGCGGCATGCTTGTTTCGGATCGCGTGATGCTGGAATTCGAGGTCTCGGCCGTCAAGATAGAGTCCACCGCGGGCGGCACCGCCGGCGGCGCCGCCGGTAGTACGGCCGGGCAGTAAGGGAGTCCAGGCCACGCCTGGCGCGGAGGCCGCCTCCTTCGCCTGCCTTGGCCTGCAGTCAATGGGCGGCGCTCAGTCCTCGACGGGATAAACCGAGACCAGGGCCGCGAAGCCGCGCCCGCTGACCTCCGCGGGAACCGCCGAGCCGGCCACGGTGTCGTAGGTGTTTAGCGGGTGGGCCGTGCCGTCCGCCGTCGCCTGCGCCTGGCCTTGCAGCATCATCAGGAACTGTCCGTCGGCAACGGCCAGCGGCTGCTTCTTGGAGAGTTCGACGATCAACAGTCCCGCGCCCCAGGTCCCGCGGCGGGCCATCACATTCAGCGCGCGGCACGGCCCGGTGGGCAGGCTGCATTCTGCGCTGCTGCCGCCGTCGAACCGGAACGGCCGGAAGCGCTCCATCTGGTGCTGGGTTCCGTCCACGGTCAGGAAGGCGACGTCGCCGTCCACCACGGTGAAAATCCGGTCCATGCCAGGAAACTCGGAGAAGCTGCCGTCAGTACCGATGTCCGCAAGGCTCAGCCGCCACGCCGGGAGCCCGTCAGCGTCAACGGCGCCGACAGCCACCTCCCGGGTCACTCCACCGCCGTTCCGCCACCGCTGTTCCTTCAGCGACGCTGCAGGGATGATTTCCATGGGACTCCTTGTCGGATACTAAAGCTGCCGGTCCCAGTTCAGCACATATGCATCTTGGTAGCCGTCCGGGCCGCTGATGGCAGCCGCCGCGTTGCGTTTGAAGCCCAGCGACGTGACGATGCGGATGGAAGCGGTGTTGTCCGGATGAACCAGCGCCAGGATGGGCGGCAGCTCCAGGAACTCATTGACATGAGCGACGACGGCGCCCACCGCCTCGCGCCCGTAGCCTCGGTGCCATACGGCGGGGTCGAACCGGAAATAGAGGTTCAGCACCGGCCGGCCGGACAATGACACGTGCTTGACCCCGGCGAAACCAATGGGTTCTTCGCGGCCGGGCAGGCGGACGGCGAAGTAGCCCACCCCGTGGTTCTCCCACTGGGCTTCCCAGCGCTGGAACAGGCCGTCGGCTTCCTCATTCCATTGCAGCGCGTCCGAAGGATTGAAGCGCGTGGTGCGCCGGTCGGAAAGGATGCGGAACATGGCGTCGATGTCTCCGGGTGTTGGCTGGTTCAGCAGCAGCCGGGCCGTTTCCAGCATCGTTTCCATTGACCGCGCCCACCTCGGTTCAGAATGTTTGAGCATGTCCCGACTACAGCCTAGGCGTCCGTGGCCCTTCCGGGCAGGGCGTGAGAGCGACAGGATGGGTAAGTGTCAACGGGTGCCGCAGCCTGTGGATAACTTTACTTTTAAAGTTGAGTGAACTAGACTCAAGTTAGTCATTTTGACCAGCACCACTGCGGCTGGCCGGATCCATCACGGAGTGATAGGGAGATGAGCGTTGGACGCTAAATTCACCACCAAGAGCCAAGAAGCGCTGTCGGCCGCCGCCATGAACGCGTCGACGGCGGGCAATCCGCAGATAGAGCCGGCCCACTTGCTCAAAGCCCTGATGGACCAGCGCGACGGCGTGGCCGTCGCCGTGCTGAAGTCCGCCGGGGCCGATCCGGATTCGGTCAGCGTGCAGGCGAGTACCGCGATCAAGGCGCTGCCCTCGTCGTCGGGGTCTTCCGTGGCGCAGGCCCAGTATTCCCGGGGGCTGCTCCAAGCGGTCCAGGCCGCGAAGCAGGAGGCAGAGCAACTGGGGGACTCCTATGTATCCACCGAACACCTGCTGCTGGGGCTCTCCGCGGACAGTTCCGCCGTCGGGAAGATCCTGCGGGACGCCGGAGCCTCCCACGAGGCGCTGCTCGCCGCGCTGCCGGGCGTCCGCGGGGACCGGAAGGTCAACAGTGCGGATCCGGAGAATACGTTCCAGGCGCTGGAAAAATTCGGCACCGACCTGACCGCCATCGCACGTTCCGGCAAGTTGGACCCGGTGATCGGCCGTGACGCGGAAATCCGCCGCGTGGTGCAGGTGCTCTCGCGCCGGACCAAGAACAATCCCGTGCTGATCGGCGAGCCCGGCGTCGGCAAGACCGCCGTGGTGGAGGGGTTGGCGCAACGGATGGTTGCCGGCGACGTGCCCGAATCGCTGCGCGGCAAGACGCTGATGGCCCTGGACCTCGCCGCCATGGTGGCCGGAGCCAAATACCGCGGCGAGTTCGAGGAGCGGCTGAAGGCCGTGCTGGAGGAGATCAAGAACTCCGACGGGCAGATCGTCACCTTCATCGACGAGATCCACACCGTGGTCGGCGCCGGGGCTTCCGAGGGATCGATGGACGCCGGCAACATGCTTAAACCGATGCTGGCCCGCGGCGAACTGAGGCTGATCGGCGCCACCACGCTGGACGAATACCGCGAGAACATCGAGAAGGACCCGGCGCTGGAGCGCCGCTTCCAGCAGGTCTACGTGGGCGAGCCGAGCGTGGAGGACACCATCGGCATCCTTCGTGGTCTGAAAGAACGTTACGAGGCACATCACAAGGTTTCGATCGGGGACTCCGCGCTGGTGGCAGCCGCGACGCTCTCCAACCGGTACATTTCCGGTCGGCAACTGCCGGACAAGGCCATTGACCTGGTGGACGAGGCCGCCTCGCGGCTGCGGATGGAAATTGACTCCGCGCCGGAGGAGATCGACCAGCTGCGCCGCGCCGTCGACCGCCTCACCATGGAAGAGCTGGCGCTGGCCAACGAGACCGACGCAGCCTCGCGGGAGCGGCTGGAAGCGCTGCGCGCCGACATGGCGGACAAGAAGGAGCAGCTGGCCGGCCTCAACGCCCGCTGGGAAGCGGAAAAGGCCGGGCTGAACCGGGTGGGTGACCTGAAAGCCAAGCTGGACGAGCTGCGCTCGCAGGCGGACAAGTCCCAGCGCGAGGGCGATCTCGCGGAGGCTTCCCGGATCCTGTACGGCGAGATCCCGACGCTGGAAAAGGAACTGGCCACCGCGCAGGCGGCCGAAGAGCAGGGCGGCGCCGGTCGCGACCAGATGGTTTCCGAGGAAGTGACCGCTGACGACATCGCGGAGGTGATCTCTGCCTGGACCGGCATCCCGGCCGGGCGGATGTTGCAGGGCGAAAGCCAGAAGCTGCTGCATATGGAGGAGTTCATCGGTTCCCGGTTGATCGGCCAGAGCAAGGCGGTGGCCTCGGTGTCCGACGCCGTACGGCGTGCCCGGGCGGGCATCAGCGACCCGGACCGGCCCACCGGCTCGTTCCTCTTCCTGGGCCCCACCGGCGTCGGCAAGACGGAGCTGGCCAAGGCGCTGGCGGATTTCCTGTTCGACGACGAACGGGCCATGGTCCGGATCGACATGAGCGAGTATTCGGAGAAGCACTCCGTATCCCGCCTGGTCGGTGCGCCTCCCGGGTACGTGGGCTACGAAGAGGGCGGCCAGCTCACCGAGGCGGTCCGCCGGAGGCCGTACTCGGTAGTGCTGCTGGACGAGGTGGAGAAGGCCCACCCTGAGGCCTTCGACATCCTGCTGCAGGTGCTTGACGACGGACGCCTCACCGACGGGCAAGGCCGCACCGTGGACTTCCGCAACGTGATCCTG
Source organism: Actinomycetota bacterium (assembly GCA_051751385.1). GTDB lineage: Bacteria > Actinomycetota > Actinomycetes > Actinomycetales > Micrococcaceae > Crystallibacter. The sequence goes on from JBNJKW010000001.1 coordinate 356,871, forward strand.
GTGCTGACCTCTAACCTAGGCTCGCAGTTCCTGGTGGACCAGTCGATGGACCAGGAGAAGAAGCGCGAGGCCGTCATGAACGTGGTGCATGCGAGCTTCAAGCCCGAGTTCCTTAACCGGCTGGACGACGTGATCATCTTCGACCCGCTGAGCATCGACGAGCTGTCCCGGATCGTGGACCTGCAGGTCGCCTCGCTCGCCGCCCGGCTGGCCGATCGCCGGCTGGCCCTGGAGGTCACGGACGCGGCCCGGGAATGGCTGGCGCTGACCGGCTTCGATCCGGCCTTCGGTGCCCGGCCGCTGCGCCGGCTGGTGCAACGCGAGATCGGCGACAAGCTGGCCCGCGGCCTGCTGGCCGGCGAGATCACCGACGGTGACACCGTGCTGGTGGATGCGCCGGAGATGGGCGCCGAGGGTGGGGCCGGCGGACTCACCGTGCAGGCAAAGGTGGGCGCGGTCCGCAGCTAAGCCCGGACCGCTCCCGGAACAGAAAAGTCCGGCGTCCACGCAGCAGCGTGGTCGCCGGACTTTTCTGTGTCAGCGTCTGTGTCAGCGTCGCTACTGGCCGACCAGGGTGCCGGTGATCTCCTCGCCTTCGGCGGCGATCTTGAAGCAATCGATCCTGCGGTCGCCTTGGGCCCAGGTTTCCTCGGACGGCATCCCGTAGGAGTCCTTGAGCTCGGGCTGGTCTGCCGCGGATTCATTGAGGACGACGGCGGTGCAGACGGCCTGGGCCTTGATGTTCAGCTCGTCGGCACCCGGGAACTCTTCATCGTCGCCGTAGGAGAACGTTCCGACCAGCTGGGCCTTGTGCGGGGTGTCGCAGGTGACCACGGTGGCCTCGCGCATCACGGCTTCGAACTTGATGAAGCACTGGCCCTGCTGGAAGTCGAACGGCGAGACGTCCTCGGCGACCACTCCGTCGGCGTTCGCCGTCTCCGCCTCGCTCTGCGACGACGAGGGGCTCGCGGCCCCGCCGGCCGGCGAGCTGCCGGTCAGGCTGGAAACGATGATGGCGATAATCACAATGGCTACAACGACCACCGCGCCGATGATGACCAGCGGCTTCCAATCGATGTTCCGGCCCGAGCCAGCAGCGGAATCCTCGGTGGCGGCGTCGTCGCCGGCACCGTCCGGGGGTGTGCCGCCGCTGGCGGGGGTCGAATACCATTTCTTTTCCGGCGCGGAACCGTCGGTGCTAGCCGGGGCGGGGTCCCAGTCCGACGGCGGGACGGCAGCTGATGCCGCCGGGACGGCAGGGGAGGTGGGCGTGGCTTCCGGTGCGGGCGCGGCCGGGGTCGCCTCGGCGCTTTCCCCCTGGGCCTGATCTCCCGCCGCCGCTCCGGCCGGCGCGGTGCCGCTGACCTTGACGGCACCGTCGTCGCGACTGCCACCGACCAACCGGCCGGCAGCCTCGGCTTCCTCCTCCACCGCCTGTGCTTCGGCGGCAGCGACCGCCAGGTCGGCCTCGGCCGCGGTTTCGTCGCTGATCCGCGCAGGGCCCAGCGTCGGTTCAGCCAGTTCGACGTCGTCGGCACTGACGTGGAGATCGGGTTCAGGCACGTCGAGGTTCTCCGGGCCCTCCTGCGGAGGCCTCCCGCGGTCGTCAGGCCGCCTGTCCTGTTCGCTCATGGGGAAACTTGCCTTCCGTGCGTGTTGTCCTCCCGGAGAAAAGGAGAACTGGTCCACGATGACTTTAGCCAACAATCCCGTTGTGCGGCACGATTTTGTCGTTTCCGGACGTGGGGGAGTCGCTTCGCGGCGACTGGCCGCCCTGCCACGAGCAGTGTGGAAAACCATGTACCCTAGAGGTACGACAGAATTGATCAATTATTCCGGAGCCTCGTGCGCCAGCCGTGCGACCACCTCCGGATCGACGTACAAAGGGGGTCACGCCATGGGGCGCGGCCGTCAGAAGGCAAAAGCAACCAGGCAGGCCCGGGACATGAAGTATTACAGCCCGGCCACTGACCTCACTGCTCTCCAGCGCGAACTCGGCGCTGCGAAACGCCATACCTCCGACGCATTCTCCGAGAATCCGCATGAGCCGGATTATTCGGGTTATGAGGATAAGTACGCGGATCAGTACGACGACGACGAGGACGAAGGCAGCCGCAACGTCGGTTAGCCGGCCCAGGTCGCTACCTCCTGTCGAGGCCCTTTCGGCCAGGCTTCCCGCCTAGTTCCACACGGCGAGGACCCGACGGTGCTTTGAATCCCCGTCGGGCCGCATGTCCACCAGCGCTGCCTGCTCCACCCGGACAACATCGCCTGGCTGCAGCCGTCCTTCTGCCTGGTGGCTGATGTGCGGGCGGAAGTTTTGGCGGGCATGGTGTGGGCTGAGCAGGTGGACATCCGTACCGAGTGCGTCGAGCAGACGGTTGTGCAGCAACTGCAGTTGCGGATGCGGTTCCACCAGCGAGACCGGCACGGAATGGTTTCTGCCGAAGAACTCGTCCGCTCCGGTGCGTACGTCAAACTCCAGCAGGCCGGCGAATGCGCGGCCGATCCGCTCGCCTATGCCCTCGGGCGACTCCTTGCTGTCGAAACGTGCCAGCGTGATGTGCAGCGGCCAGTCGCTCCGCAGGAACATGTGCCCGGCCTGCACCGGTCTGATGAACACCACGACCACGTACGCACCCATACGCCCAGTGTCCCACCGGGTGTGGATCGTCAACACGCCCGCCGAAGCAAAACCGCCCCTGCACCGCATGGCGGTGCAGGGGCGGTCGGGTGGCCGGGGCGGCTCAGGCGTATGAACTGACCAGATGGACGGCGCCGCCGTCGACGCCCTTGGCGCCCTGGACAAAGTCGACGCCGCCCAGCGATGCGTCGATGGGAGCGACCTGCCCCATGACCCAGGCGGGCAGGCCGCGCTCGTTCAGCCGCTGCAGGGCGGCATCGGCCCCGGCGGCGTCCACGATGGCGATCATGCCGACGCCGAGGTTGAGCGTCCGCTCCAGATCGGCCTGCGGCACGTTGCCCAGTTCGGCGATGAGCTTGAAGATGGCAGGCAACTCCCAGGTGGAGCGGTCCACCGTGGCCATCAGCCCTTGCGGCAGCACACGTGCGAGGTTGGCGGCCAGACCGCCGCCGGTGATGTGGCTGAAGCCGTGCACTCCGGCCGCTTCAAAGCGGGCCAGGTCCAGGCAGTCTGCCGCGTAGACGCGGGTGGGCTCCAGCAGTTCCTCACCCAGCGTCCGGCCGAACTCGGTCACCTGCCGGTCCAGCGCCCAGCCGGCGTGGTTGATCACGCGCCGGACCAGGGAGTAGCCGTTGGAGTGGATGCCGGAGGACGCCATGCCGATCACGACGTCGCCGTCCTTGACCCGCTCCGGACCCAGCAGTGCGTCGGCCTCCACCACCCCGGTGGCCGCTCCTGCAACGTCGTATTCGTGCTCGCCCAGCAGGCCGGGATGTTCGGCCGTTTCGCCGCCCACCAGCGCGGTGCCGGCCACTTCGCAGGCGGCCGCGATGCCGCGCACGATGTCCGCGATGCGCTCGGGGACCACCTTGCCGCAGGCGATGTAGTCGGTCATGAACAGCGGTTCCGCGCCCACCACCACAATGTCGTCGACGACCATGCCGACCAGATCGAAGCCGATGGTGTCGTGGATATCCATGGCCTGGGCGATGGCCACCTTGGTGCCCACCCCGTCGGTGGAGGTGGCTAGCAGCGGCTTGCGGTACTTCAGCAGTGCTGAAACGTCGTACAGCCCGGCGAAACCGCCGACCCCGCCGATCACGTTGGAGTTGTGAGTGGCCTTGATGGCACCCTTCATCAGCTCAACCGCCCGGTCGCCGGCTTCGACGTCGACGCCGGCGCTGGCATAGGTGATCTGGCCCTGTTCGGGGGAGGTCATACTCGCTCTTTCTTGTCTTCGGCGGTCAGGAGGTTCTCCAGGTCCGAGTCCGGCCCTGGGTCGCAGGAGCCGTGCTCCGGTTCGTCGCCGTTGCGCTCGAGCAGGTTCTTGCCCAAGCGGTCCGCGGTCGGCAGCTCGATCGGATATTCGCCGGTGAAGCAGGCGGTGCACAGCTGCTCCCGCGGCTGTTCGGTGGCTTGGATCATGCCCTCTTCGGAGATGTAGCCGAGGCTGTCGGCTCCGAGGGACGCCCGGACATCTTCGACGCCGATTCCGTTGGCGATCAGCTCGGCCCGGCTAGCGAAGTCAATGCCGTAGAAACAGGGCCACTTAATCGGCGGTGACGAGATCCGCACGTGTACCTCGGCCGCACCGGCCTCACGGAGCATCCGGACCAGGGCCCGCTGCGTGTTGCCGCGGACGATCGAATCGTCGATCACCACCAGCCGCTTGCCCTGTACGACGGACTTCAGCGGATTCAGCTTCAGCCGGATGCCCAGCTGGCGGATGGTCTGGCTAGGCTGGATGAAGGTCCGGCCCACGTAGGCATTCTTGACCAGCCCCTGGCCGTAGGGAATGCCGGAGGCTTCGGCGTAGCCGATGGCTGCCGGTGTTCCGGACTCCGGTGTGGGAATCACCAGGTCGGCCTCGACCGGATGTTCCTTCGCCAGCTTGCGGCCCATCTCCACCCTGGCGGCGTGGATGCTGCGGCCGTTGATGGCGGTGTCCGGCCGTGCCAGGTAGACGTACTCGAAGACGCAGCCGGCGGCCTTTTTCTCGGCGAAACGCTGGGAGCGCAGTCCGTTCTCGTCGATCGCGATGAATTCGCCCGGCTCAACTTCCCGGACGAAGGAAGCGCCGACGATGTCCAGCGCAGCGGTCTCCGAGGCCACCACCCAGCCACGCTCCAGCCGGCCGAGTACCAGCGGGCGGACCCCGGCTGGGTCGCGGGCGGCGTACAGGGTGCCTTCATCCATGAAGGTGAAGCAGAACGCACCGCGCAGCTTGGGCAGCAGTTCCAGCGTGCGCTCTTCGAGCGACTGGCCTTCCTGGCCGGCCATCAGCGCGGTGACCAGTGCGGTGTCAGTGGTATTCCCCTGGGCCATTTCGCCGCGGTCGGGCTTGCCGAACTTCTCCAGCACCTTCTCGTACAGCTCCGCGGAGTTGGTCAGGTTGCCGTTGTGCGCCAACGCCACCGTGCCGGTGGCCGTAGCGCCCAGGGTGGGCTGTGCGTTGGCCCAAGTGGAGCCGCCAGTCGTGGAGTAGCGGCAATGGCCGACGGCGATGTGCCCGGTCAGCGTGTTAAGCGTGGTTTCGTCGAAGACCTGGGACACCAGGCCCATGTCCTTGTAGACGTTGATGCGTTTGCCGTCGCTGGTTGCAATGCCGGCGGACTCCTGTCCGCGGTGCTGCAAAGCGTACAGGCCGTAGTAGGTCATTTTTGCTACTTCTTCACCGGGAGCCCAGACGCCGAAAACGCCACAGGCATCCTGGGGTCCCTTTTCGCCGGGAAGAAGATCATGGGAGAGTTTTCCGTCACCGCGTGCCACCCGCCTATTCTCTCATGTGCCCGGCGGGCAGCATCACCGAGGTGATGGGAATTACGGCCGTCGGCCGACAGGTTACGTCCGGCGTTCGCCGTCGGATTCGCCGTCTGCTTCGCCGCCGGCAGCTGCGCTACTGTCCCGCTGCGTGGACGCGCCGGGAACTTCATCGCGGTTCGCGGGGGCGGCGGGCTCGTCGTGAGCCGGAGCACCCGACGGGCCGGCGTCAACCACCGAGCCTGCGGAGACGTCCTGCCCCGGCTCGGCAACGGCCGTCGCCGGCTTGGCACGCTTGACGCTGACCCGGTCGATGATCAGGAACAGCAGCGATCCGATCAGCACGCCGGCAAGCGCGAACAGCACGGCCAGGAAGGCGAAAATGGTGCCGCGGGTGAAATCGGGGTTCTCCGGGCCGGTGTAGGCGGAGATGCCGGCAGCAATGACGCCCAACAGCGCCCAGATGAGGACGAACGGCACGAATTTGGGCGCCCGGCGGACGGTGACGTCCCGGCGTTCCGGATCAGCCTGCCGGTTGTCGCGGGCCGGTTCTTGCTCAGAAGTCATGCATTCCAGCCTACCGGGCGAAGAGCGGCAGCCTATCCGCCAGCCCGGCCCGCAGACCGGAGGCAGCCACCTTGCCCTCGGCAACGGCGCTGTCCCACCCCAGCGCACCGGTTACCAGGGCCAGCCACGTAGCGGGGTCGGTTTCCACCACATTCGGGGGAGTGCCGCGGGTATGCCGCGGACCCTCGATGCACTGGGCGACGCCGAACGGCGGCACCCGCACTTCCACACTGTTCCCGGGAGCGCGTTCGGATAGTTCCTCCAACGCGTACCGCACCGCCGTGGCGGTGGTCTTCCGGTCGGTGGCGCCCGCCCGCCACGCGCCCAAGGCGGCGTTGCCCTCTTCCGCCGCGATCCGGCGTCGTACTCCCATAACTGGTCCTCCGGCTCAGTCCAGCAGGGCGACCACGGGCGGTGCCAACCGGAGCCGGCCCACAGGCTGGCCACCGCCGAGCACCGGCTTGACCACTTCCTCCAGCACCGGGCCGACCTTGTCCACGTCGATGGCGTCACAGGCGGCCAGCAGGGTCAGCGCGATCAGCGAGCCGGCGCGGGAACTGCCGTCCAGGATCTTCACCGCTACCGAGACCCCTGATTGTGTACCCATCACCATGACGCCTTCGGCGCCGGACTTGGCGACGACCCCCAGTTCCTGCATCACCACGGTGTTCTCCTGGCCGTACCCGTGGACCGCCCACGGGTAGTCCAGCATGGCGGTGGCGATGGTGGCCGCGCGGGCATCGGCGTTCTTATCCGCCGGGGCCTTGGCCAGCTTGCCGACGGCCCGGGCGAGGCCGGTCAGGGACAGCACCGGGGCCGGGGCACCGCAACCGTCGACGGCGATGTGCTCGATCTTCTCTTCGGCGTATTCCTCGAGGACTTCCATCACGCGGCGCTGGAGCGGGTGGTTCGGCTCCAGATAGTTGCGGGTGTTCCAGCCGTTCTCCACGCAGGCCCACAGGAAGGCGGCGTGCTTGCCGGAACAGTTGAAGGCCAGCCGCTGCTGGCCCCGCTCGGTGCGGACCAGCCAGCCGCGCGCCTGTTCGTCCTGCGGCCAGGCCGGCGGGCAGCGCAGGTCGGCGTCGGTCAGGCCGGCGGCCTTGAGCATGCCCTCCACCACGTCCATGTGCTCCAGCGATCCCACGTGGCTGGCACAGGCCATGGCCACCTGGTCACCGCGCAGCGGGACGCCGGACTGCATCGCGGCCAAGGCCTGGAAGGGCTTGAGCGTGGAACGCGGGAAGATCGGCGCGGTGATGTCGCCGAGTTCGGTCACCACGGTGCCGTCCGCGGCCATCACGACGGCGGAACCCAAGTGGCGTGATTCGATGAAACCGTTGCGTTCGACGACGGCCAGTTCCACGGCGTCCGCGGCTTTGAATGTCTCGGGCATGGACTTAGTTTAGGTCCGGCGCAACAACTTCAAGGCTCCGCCCCGCGCCAAGTAGGGTAGTTCTTTGTGAAGGTACTTGTGATCGGCCCCGGTGGCCGCGAGCACGCAATAATCCGTTCCCTGTTGGCCGATCCGTTTGTGACCGAGGTCCATGCCGCGCCGGGCAACGCCGGCATCGCGCAGATCGTGCCCACCCACCCGGTGGACGCCAGCGACCCGGCCGCCGTCACCGAGCTGGCCCAACGGCTGGAATCCGACCTGGTGGTGGTGGGCCCGGAGGCGCCGCTGGCCGCAGGCGTGGCGGACCCGTTGCGCGCGGCCGGGATCCCGGTGTTCGGCCCCAGCAAGGAAGCTGCCCGGTTGGAGGGCTCCAAGGCCTTTGCCAAGCAGGTCATGGCCGCGGCGAACGTGCCCACCGCCATGGCGCATGTTGCCACCAACGCCGCGGAAGCAGCCGAGGCCCTGGACGCGTTCGGCGCTCCGTACGTGGTCAAGGACGACGGACTGGCTGCAGGCAAGGGCGTGGTGGTGACCGGAGACCGCGATGCCGCCCTGGCCCACGCCCAGGCCTGCTTCGACGCCGGCGGCTCCGTGGTGATCGAGGAATACCTGGACGGCCCGGAAGTCTCCCTGTTTGTAATTTCCGACGGCGAACGCGCAATCCCGCTGGTGCCCGCGCAGGACTTCAAACGGATTTTCGACGGCGACGAAGGCCCGAACACCGGCGGCATGGGCGCCTACACTCCGCTGTCCTGGCTGCCGCCCGGATTCGTCGATGAAGTGATGGACCGCGTTGCGCTGCCCACGATCCGTGAGATGGCTAACCGCGGCACTCCGTTCGTCGGCGTGCTGTTCTGCGGCCTGGCGGTGACCAGGCGCGGAGTGCGCGTCATCGAGTTCAACGCCCGCTTTGGCGATCCGGAAACCCAGGCCGTGCTGGCCCGGTTGCGGACGCCGCTGGGCGGACTGTTGCTGGCCGCCGCCAAGGGGGAACTGGACGACGCCGAACAGCTGGTGTGGTCCAGGCGGTCCGCGGTGGCAGTGGTGCTGGCCTCCGAGAATTACCCGGGCACGCCGCGCACCGGTGACCGGATCCGCGGCCTGAAGAAAGCCAATGCCTTGACCGACGTGCATGTGATCCACGCCGGGACCGCTCTGGACGAGAACGGCAAGGTGGTCAGCGCCGGCGGGCGCGTGCTTGCCGTCGTCGCGCTGGGGAAAGACCTGGTGGAAGCCCGCGAACGTGCCTACGAAGGCATCGGCACCATCGGCCTCGAGGGCTCGCAGTTCCGGAGCGACATCGCCTTATTGGCCGCCCAAGGCGCGATCACGGTGCCCGCACCGGCCATGCACGCGTCGCCCCAGGCCGAAGCACAGAGAGACTAGGAACGCCATGGCATTCGCCCCCGATGTGCTGGAACTGCCCGGCTGGAAGCATGTCTACTCCGGCAAGGTCCGCGACCTGTACGTGCCGGCCGCGGCCCAGCAGGTAGAGACCTCCAGCGAGGACATTGCCGCCGAAGGCCTGCTGGACCAGCGCAATGACACCGTCCTGGTGGTGGCGAGCGACCGGATCAGCGCCTTCGACCATGTGCTCTCCAGCGAGATTCCGGACAAGGGTCGCATCCTCACGCAGTTGAGCCTCTGGTGGTTCGAACAGCTCGCGGCAGGAGACAGCCCGATAGCCCACCACGTGGTGTCCACGGATGTGCCCCAAGCCGTGGCCGGCCGGGGGATGGTCTGCAAGAAGCTGGACATGTTCCCGGTGGAATGCATCGCCCGCGGCTACCTGACCGGATCAGGGCTGGAGGAGTACCGGCAATCCCAGACGGTGTGCGCGCTTCCGCTGCCCGCGGGCCTGGTGGACGGATCCCGGCTGGAGTCGGCCATCTTCACCCCGTCGGCCAAGGCCGAGGTGGGCGAGCACGACGAGAACATCACCTACGACGCCGTGGTCCAGACCGTGGGGGCCGAGACCGCCGGCCGGCTGCGGGAGCTGACCCTGCAGATCTACACCCGCGCCGAGGAGATTGCCCGGGAACGCGGAATCATCCTGGCGGACACCAAGGTGGAGTTCGGGATCGATCCGACGACCGGGGACATCACCTTGGGCGACGAGGTGCTGACCCCTGACTCCTCCCGGTTCTGGGATGCGGACACGTACGAACCCGGCAAGGCGCAGCCATCCTTCGACAAGCAGTTCGTGCGCGACTGGCTGACCTCGCCGGCCTCCGGCTGGGACAAAAGCTCGGACACCCCGCCGCCGGCGCTGCCGGAGGAGATCGTGCAGAAAACCCGGGCCCGTTACGTGGAAGCCTACGAGCGGCTCACCGGTCGGGCGTTCGCCTGACCGGGAGGAAAGCTCGGCCGGCTTGCGGAGCGGCTTCGCCGAGGCGGCCGGCCGCCCGCTCGGCCACGTTCAGGCGGGCGGCAGCCTCGGTTACCGCCGTGGGATAGGCGCTGGCACCGCCGTCGTGATCCGGACCCAGGGTACGCAGCGCATCTGCGTGTTTCATGGCACGGAGCATGGCCGCAGTCTCCGGCCGCGAGACGTCCGACATGTCCGGGTAGTCGATGGCCAGGGCCGGATCCAGTTCATACGCCAGCCAGCGGGTACGGGCCGCATCGTGGCGGGCGGCCGCCTCATGCCAGCCGCGGGTGTCCTGGTAGCGGACGGCCGCGGCGGCCCGGCGGGTAATCCGCCACACGGCGGGTGCGGAGCAACCCGCGGCGAGCAGCAGCCAGAGCGGCACGGCTGCCGGGAAGAGCGCGGCGGCGGCCAGCACCACGGTCAGCGCGCAGCAGAGCCCGGAAAAGCAGTACCAGAACGCCGTATCTGCGTCAGGGGAGCGGCGCAGCCCGCGTTCTACCGCGTAAGAGGTCAGGAAAACCACAGTCGCCAGCACCACGGTGGCCACGGCCAGCTGCGCGAACTGTGCGAGGAACATCTGCACCCCTCAGGGACGGAGTTACCTCTATTCCAGTACGGACGCGGTCTTCAGTCAATGGTGCGCTCAGCTGGTGACTGCCGGATCAGCCCTCGACGCGGCCGACGACGTCGTCCAACTGCCTGTACAGCGCTGCCTGCGGCAGCATGCTGATCAACGAACGTTGGAGTTTTTGCTTCCACGGCTTCTGCTCCCGGGCTATATTGGCCATTTTTCGTGAGCCTTTCACCACCTTGGCCGTGTGTGGTGCCCGCGCCTGTTCGTAGCTTCGCAGCGCGGTGGTGATGTTCCAATCGGCGGCCAGGGCGTCGGCCAGCGCGACGGCGTCCTCGAGGGCCTGGCCCGCGCCCTGGCCGAGGAACGGCAGCATGGGGTGCGCGGCGTCGCCCACCAGCGTGGCATGGTTGCCGGACCAAGCCAGAGCCGGCTTCCGGTCGAAGAGCTCGTGGGCCATGATGTCCTGGCTCTTGGTGGCGAGGATGACCGCCCTGATGGCAGGGTGCCAACGATCGAAGCGCTGCAGCGCCAGTGTGCGCCAGAGGACGTCGTCGTCCTGTGCCAACGCCGCATTCGGCATGGTGGCATACCAGTAGATCAGCCCGCCGGGCAGCGGGACCATGCCGAAGACCTCGCCGTTGCCCCACGACTCACCCCACGGGAGCCACCCGGGATCAAGGTCGCCGATGGGGCAGACCGCGCGCATCGCGGTGATGCCGGAGGGACGCGGGGCGCCGTCGCCCACCAGATCGTGCCGGACCAGCGAGCGCAGGCCGTCGGCGCCGATCACCAGGTCGGCGTGCATCCTGCCACCGTTGTTCAGCATGACGGTGCCGCCGTGCGGATCGCGGCGGAACTTCACTGCCTGCAGGCCCAGGTGCACGGTGTTGACGTACAGCGAGTCGTTCAACAGCGCGGTGAGGTCCGAGCGGTGGATCGCCCGCAGTGGGTGGCCGTACCGGTGGCGCAGGTCATCGCTGCTGAAGCTGGCGAGCACGTTGCCGAACTGGTCGTGGGAGCTGCCGCCGACCGGCAGCGAGGCGTCTTGGAAGGCGCCGAGCAAACCGAGGCGCTCCAAGGCGCGCGTCCCGTTGGCCCAGATGGTTATTCCGGTACCCATCGGCTGCAGCGTCCCGGAGCGTTCAACCACATGGACTTTCCAGCCGGTTCGCTGCAAGGCCCGCGCAGTGGCGAGCCCGGCGATTCCGGCCCCTACGATGAGCGCCGAGCGCTGCTGAGAAGCCATGGGTCCATACTTCCCGCTTTAGGGGCGGGTTCACAACTTCCGGGCGATACAATCCGGGTTGGGAAGCGGAAAAGCAAGAACTCCCGCCGCTCCGAAGAGCAGCGGGAGTTCTTATTTGGTCGGGGTGACAGGATTTGAACCTGCGACCTCGTCGTCCCGAACGACGCGCGCTACCAAGCTGCGCCACACCCCGATACCGGTGCCCCGCCGTCGTTATGATAACCGCGAAAGCAACTGTTCAAGGATAGCGGAGTCAGGTCCGAAACGAGAAATCGACTTTCGGGCTAACCCGCACGGGTCAGATCAGCGAATCCTTCCACGCGGCGTGCAGCTGCGCGAAGCGGCCGCTACCGGCGATCAGCTCCGCGGGGGACCCGTCCTCCACCACCTGGCCGTCGTGGATCACCAGCACGCGGTCGGCAATCTCCACGGTGGACAGCCGGTGCGCGATGATCAGCGCGGTGCGGTTGCCAAGCAGCGTCTGCAAACCTTTCTGGACCTGGCGCTCGCTCGGGACGTCCAGCGATGCGGTGGCTTCATCCAGGATCAGCACGGCGGGATCCGCCAGGAATGCGCGGGCGAAGGCGACCAGCTGCCGCTGGCCGGCGGAGACGCGGCCGCCGCGCTTGTTCACGTCGGTGTCGTAGCCCTCCGGCAGGGACAGGATGAACTCGTGGGCGCCGACGGCGCGGGCGGCATTCTCGATCTGCTCGCGGCTGGCCTGCGGGTTGCCCAGGGCAATGTTCTCCGCGACGCTCCCGCTGAACAGGAACGCCTCTTGCGTCACCATGACGACGGCGCGGCGCAGGTCCTCGTTGGACAGCTGCCGCAGCTCGACGCCGTCTAGGGTGAGCGAGCCCGAGGTCAGGTCGTAGAAGCGGGCGATCAGTTTGGCCACCGTGGACTTACCGGCGCCGGTCTGCCCAACGACGGCGATGGTCTGGCCGGCGGGAATGTCCAGATTCAGGTTCGGCAGCACTACCCGCCCGTCCCCGTAACCGAAGACCGCATAGCGGAACCGGATGGCGCCCCGGGCGTTGTTGAGCGGAACAGGGGTTGCCGGGGGAACCACGGTGGGTTCTTCCTCCAGCAGCCCGGAGACCTTTTCCAGCGCCGACGAAGCGGACTGGAATGAGCTGTAGAACATGGCGATCTGCTCGGTGGGGCGGAAGACCTGTTTGGTGGCCAGCAGCACCGCCACCAGGGTGCCGATGGCCAAGTCGCCGTCCAGCACCCGGAAGCCCCCGATCAGCAACACCGCGGCCACGGTCAGGTTGCCGATGCCGTTCAACGCCGGCTGGAGCACGCCGAAGTACTCGATGTTCCGCAGGGTCGCACGGCGGTAGTCGCCGGCCAGCTCGTCGAACCGTGCAGCGTTGTCCCGCTCGCGGCGGAAGGCCTTGACCGCCCGGATGCCGGTCATGGTTTCCACGAAGTGCACGATCAGCCGGGCCGACACCACCCGGGACGCGCGGTTCGCCAGCTCCGAACCCTTCTGGTACCACCGGGTGACGAAGGCGATGGGAATGGCGGCGACCAGGATGATCACGCCGCTCTTCCAGTCCAGTCCCACGATGCTGATGGCGGTGAAGGCCATGAACATCACCCCGGAGGTCAGCTGGGTGACGCCGTTGTCCAGCAGCTCCCGCAGGGCCTCCAGATCAGAGGTCTGCCGGGAGATGATCCGGCCGGAGGTGTAGGTTTCGTGGAACTCCAAACTTAGCCGCTGGGTGTGCCGGAAAACCCGCACGCGCAGGGCCAGCAGCATGGCCTGGCTGAGCCGGGCGGTGACATAGGTGTAGGCGGCCAACAGCGAGCCGCCGGCGACCGCGATGGCCGCGTAGGCGGCGCCCACCAGCGCCAGCGGGGCAGCGTCGCCGCCGGTCAAGGCCGGCAGGGCGTTGTTGATGCCGAAGGCCACCAGCACGGGGCCTGCCGCGCGGGCGGCATTGCTGACCACCACCAGCACCACGGATAGCGCGAACAGCCTCCGGTGCGGGGATACCAGCTCGCCCAGCAGGTGCAGCGAACGCCGGCGGACGGCTTTGCGGTCGGCCTTGTCCAGGTTGATGTTGTCTTCGCCGGCGACTCCGGTCATGGAACTCATCGGGATTCCTTACGCGTCCAGGACGTCTTCGACGGAGGGCTCGGCCGCCAGCGAGGCGATCACGTAGCGGTAGTGTTCGTTGTTCCGCAGCAGTTCGGAGTGGGTCCCGACGGCGACGATGCGCCCGTCCTGCAGCAACGCCACCCGGTCCGCCAGCGCCACGGTCGACGGCCGGTGGGCCACAATCAGGGTCGTCGTACCCTGCAGTTCTTGGCGCAGCCGCTGCGTCACCGCTTCTTCGGTCCGCACATCCAGAGCGGAGAGCGGGTCGTCCAGCACCAGCACGGCCGGCCGGGCTGCGATGGCCCGGGCCAGCGCAATCCGTTGGCGCTGCCCGCCGGAGAGGCTTAGCCCTTCCTCGCCGATCTTCGTCTCCACGCCGTGCGGCAGATCGTAGGCGAACTGGGCTTGTGCCACCTCAAGTGCGCGGGCCAGCAGCTCTGCCGGGGGCCCGGCCCGGCCCGCCCCGCCGGGCCGGGCCCCCAGCAGCACATTCTCCCGGACCGAGGTGGAGAACAGAATGGAATCTTCGAACGCCACCGACACGTGGCTGCGCAGTTCGGTGAGCGGGAAGTGGCGGACGTCCGTACCGTCCAGGAGCACGGCGCCGTCGGACACGTCATACAGCCGGGGGACCAGTTGCAGCAGCGTGCTCTTGCCCGAGCCGGTCACGCCCACCAGCGCCATGGTTTCGCCGGCGCGCACGTGCAGGTCCACGCCGTCGAGGACCGGTGCCGTGCCCGGCGCGGCGTCCGGATAGCGAAAGACGACGCCGGCCAGGCGCAGGTCCCCGCTCACGGAGCCCGCACGCTGCGGTTCTTCCGGATCCGTGATCGTGTTTTCCGTGTCCATCACGTCGAAGTGCCGGTCCAGGGCCGTCTTGGCCGTCAGCGTCATGCCCATCAGGGACCCGATCGCTTCCACCGGCCCGGCCACCACTGCAGCGGTGGCAAAGAAGGCGACCAACTCGCCCACGGTCATGTGTCCGCCGGCTACCTGGATGATGCCGATGACCAGGGCCGCGCCCAGCACCAGGTCCGGCAGCGAAACAACAGTGGCCAGGAACTTGGACAGCGTGCGGGCCTTGGCCAGTTCGGTCTGACGCAGTTCTTCCGCCTGCCCGTGGAAGTTGTCCAGAGCGTACGGGCCCCGGCCGAAGGCCTTGAGCACGCGGATGCCGTGCACAGATTCCTCCACCGTGGTGGCCAGATCCCCGGCCTGGTCTTGGCTGAGCCGGGAGGAGGCACCGAATGCCGTGCGGAAGCGGAACCCCTGCCAGACAAGCGGCACGGCAGCGACCAGGAAGATCAGTCCCAGCAGTTGGTTCAGCGCGAACATCAACGCCAGGCCCACGACCACCGTCACGAAGGAGACCACCAGCATCAGCGATCCGAACGCCAGCCAGCGGCGGATCAGGCCCAGATCGGCCATCGCCCGGGAAAGCAGCTGGCCAGACCCCCACCGGTCGTGGAAGGCGGCCGGCAAGTGCTGCACATGCTTGTAAAGACGGGTGCGCATGCCCATCTCCACGTCCGTGGCTGGCGCGATCGCGAAAACCCGCCGCAGGTACACCAGGCCCGCTTCGGCCAAGCCCAGCACGGCAATGACGACGGCGGGGCCCCAGACTTCGGAGGGAGCGCCTCCGGTGTGGATCGTGTCGACGAGCCCGCGGAGCACTTGTGGAATGGCCAACGCCACGAGGCTGGCACCGAGGGCACTGAAGAATCCCATAATCAGCCGGGGAAGGATGGGCCGTACATAGTCCTTGAGCCTGGCAATGGTCCGCCAGAGGGAAAGCTCAGTCATTTCGTCGATTCATCACCAGGGGTTTCGTAGCGGGCATGCCTTGTGTACTGCAGCAACCATCCTAGCGAGCCGAGTGAGGCGCCGGTCACCCCGTGTCCACCTCCGTACGATGCATCCGCTCCGTTGGCAGTGCTTGTTAGTCTTGCCGGCCGCGTGCACCCAAGGGATCGCTTGCCCAACGTCTCACCAGTTTGCAGCAGCTTCTCTGGCGGCGCCCTGGTACTGGCGCTGACTACTCCTACACACTGCGGGTTTTCGCTAGGGGTCGAAGCTGTGTACGAATAAAATTGTGGTATGGCGCTTGCAGCGATCGACCGGACCGAGGGGATGGAAACGTCTCTGGCCGAGGTGCGCGCCGTGCTCCAGGACATCGCTGTCCGCTTTGCGGCGGAAGCGCCGTCGCTGTCAACCCGGGATCTGGCTATCAGGGTAGCTGCGGTCGAGGACGTTTCTAAGACCGTGGAGTATCTACAGGCAGCCGGCGCGCATGCCGTGGAGCGCGCTGACCTGGCAGCCAACGGGGAATCCTCCGCCCATGCCGCAGCCTTCGCCGATAATTGCGCTCCCGGTAGTGCGGGGGAGTGGGCCAATCCGGCTGCAGCCATTACCGAGGGTGGCGGGAACCTCCCCGAGCGTGCTGACGGCCCCGGCAGCTCTAACGCCGCGAGGTCGGAGAAAAGGCAGCGCCGCCGCAAGACCGAGTTTCGCAACAATGCCGAATACCTACGCGCGCGGCTGGGCATCAGCATCGTCGAAGCGCGGCGGCGGCTGCGGGTCGGCAAGGCCGTGAACGCCCCGGTCAGGCTGGACGGCGGGGCCGGTACCCCGGATCTGCCCGCACTGGCAGACGCTATGGCTCATGGGGACATCAGTGGCCAGGCCGCGGCCCTCGTAACCGATTCCATCGGACGGGCCCGGCACGCCGCTGATCCCGGGACCTTGGAGGCGATGGAAGCCTCGCTGGTGGCGCAGGCCATTGAAACCGACACCGACACGCTGGCGATGGTCGCCAGGACTTGGGAAACAGCCGTGGATCAGGATGGCGCGGAACCGTCCGAAGAAGAGCTGCGGGCACGGCAGGGCATGTTCTACCGCGGACGTCGGCGGGGCTTGCACCAGTTCGTCATCAACACCACCGACGACCAGTACGAACTCCTCGCCACGGTGATGAACAGCGCCGCGAACCCACGCATCCGCTCTGACGCCATCGAAACCGCCGCCAACAGCCGAACCGAAGGCGCTCCCGCTGGAACGGGCAGTCATGGCACAGGCAACACCGGAACCACGGATGCCGGTACGGCCGGCACCGCCGACGCAGATCCCGGCAGCGACGATCCCAGTCACACCGACATAGACTGCGCGTCTTCCGCCCCCACGGGAGCGGAAGAGGGCGATGATTCGGACGTTGATTCATGTCCCCGCGAGGTGGATCCGGCGGTCGTGGCCGGAATGGACGGCTTCACCAGGGCGCAGAAACTTCTGGTCGGCCTGATCGGTGCCTGCAGGATCGCCCTGAACACCGGCAGGCTCCCGGACTCCGGCGGTCACCGGGCCCAGGTGATCGTCACTGCCGGCTACGAACAACTGGCCGGTTTGCTCTCCGGCGGCGGAAACGCGGTGTTCAATGGTCCGATATCGGCAAAGACGGTGCGCCGGATGGCCTGCGATGCAGATATCATCCCGGCGATCCTCGGGTCCAAGGGCGAGGTCCTGGACCTGGGCCGGTCGCAACGGTTTTTCAGCCGGGCGATCCGCCGGGCGCTCCTTCTACGGGACAAGGGCTGTGCCTTCCCGGGGTGCAGCATGCCCGCATTCTGGACCGAAGCGCACCATATCGTGCCCTGGTGGGCCGGCGGCCGCACGGACATCAATAACGGGGTCTGCCTCTGCATTCTGCACCATGACCTGATCGAGCAAGGAAACTGGGAAATCAACGTCCTGGAGGGGATCCCTTGGTTCACTCCGCCCGACTACATCGACCCCGACCGAAGACCGCTGCGAAATTCGTACTGGCAAACCCAGGTTCCGGTCCGGCCGTTCCAACCTCGTGCTCCGGGCGGTCACCCGAGCGGAACATAGCCTCGCTAGTAGCCACAGCTTTCCCTGCGACGCGGTTGACGGGTTTTACGAAAGCCAGCGGCGCAACCAGGCAGCATGGTCAGCCGAGGCGGGGCCCAGCAGCCGGGACTTCACTGGCCGATGGAGAAGGCGTCAGCGTCAGCAGCACCGCTTCTGGGCGGCACGCGAACCGGATCGGAGCCAGCCGGGACGTTCCCAGCCCTGCCGAGACGTTCAAGGGCACGCTGCGCCCGTGGTAGTCCCAGTAGGTCAGGCCGCGGGCACGCCAGGTCGGCAGATCGCAGTTGCTGATTAAGGCCCCGTAACCGGGGAGGCAGACTTGGCCTCCGTGAGTATGGCCGGCCAGGATCAAATCGGCGTCACCGGCCGCGAACTTGTCCAACACACGTTGGTACGGTGCGTGCGCCACGGCGATGCGAAGATGGGCCGCACTGTCTGCAGAGGTGGATCCGTTGGGAAAGCCCACATACCGGTCCCGCCGTAGGTGCGGATCGTCCACGCCGGTGAAGTCCAACCGCACTCGGCCCAGTGCCAGCGACTGGTTCCGGTTGGTTAAATCGATCCAGCCGGCGGTGCCAAAAGCGGCGTGCATTTCCCGCCACGGCAGCTCCCGTGAACTGTAGTCAGCAGGCTGTTTCGATGGTCCGGTGAGGTAGGAGAACGGGTTCTTCATCACCGGGGCGTAGTAGTCGTTGGAGCCGGGAACGAAAACCCCCGGCACGTCCATCAGCGGAGCCAGCGAGTCCAGCAGGGGCTTCACGGCTTGGCGGTGGCTGAGGTTGTCGCCGGTGTTGACCACCAAATCAGGTTCCAGCGCCACCAGTCGACGCAGCCACTTCTGCTTGAGCGACTGCCCGGGCGACATGTGGATGTCGGACAGGTGCAGGATCTTCAGCGGCGGCTGCCCCGCAGGCAGGATGGGCAGCGTTTCTTCGCGCAGTCCGAAGAGGTTGCGCTCGATGACCGATCCGTAAACGAGCGCGGCCCCGCCCGCGGCAGCGGCCCCAATGGCCATCTTGCCTGCGGTGCGAAGCCGTGCTCGCAGCGCGTCAGCGTCCACGGTCAGTCGTCGCTCCCGTTGCCGTTTCCATTGCCGCCGCCGTTGTCGGAGCCGCCTCCGTTGCCGTTGTCCGAGCCGCTGGAGTCGTTGTCGTTGTCGTTGTCGGAACCGCCGGAGTCACTGCCGCCGTCATTATCGCCGGAATCCGAGCGCTTATCGTCGGTCTCGATCTTCTTGGGCTGCGGCGGATAGAGCATGCTGCCGGGTGCGGAGCCGAAGCTCCCGGTCTTGTACAACCCCGCGACCTTTTCCATGTAGTCGGTCCACTGGCCGCCGGCGATGGTCGCGCCGTCAACGTAGCTGCGGGTCACGCCGTTGATCGGGATGTTGTTGATCGACTTGTAAGCGTGCGGGTTGCCCACCCAGGAAGCAGTGGAGATGCCCTTGGTGTAGCCCACGGTCCAGGTGTACTCGGACTTGTCCGTGGTACCGGTCTTGGCAGCGGCGGGAACTCCGATCGGGCGGATCGCTCCGAGCCGCAGGTTGACCAGGTTTTCCAGCGGCACGCTGACGGCAGCGGCGACCTCTTCGGAGATAGCCCGTTCACAGGACTTCTTCGGGACCTTGTACTTGTTGCCCGCGGCGTCTGTGACGGAGGTCAGCGCGATCGGCTTGCAGTACACACCGCCGTTGGCGAATGCCGCAAACGAGGCGGCCATCGTCATCGGGGAAACGTTGGAGGTGCCGATGATGAAGGACGGGTGCTCAATGCTGATCGGCTCTTTGTCCGTAGCCGTGCGTACCCCGAGCCGGGTAGCAGCGTCCTGGATGTCGCACAGGTCCAACTGCGCGGCCATGGCGGCCGTGGCGGAGTTAATCGACCAGGTCAGGCCTTGGCTGGCGGTCATGCTGCGCTCGTAGCCGGGCAGGGCGTTCTGGAAGTCCCACTCGCTGAACCACGCGTCCGGCGGGAGGCAGCTGGCCTGCCAGTTGTACTGGGCCGGGTACATGGTGCGGCGCGCATCGACCGATGCATTGAGGGCCTTGCCCGCTTCCAGCCAGGCGACCATGGTGTAGGGCTTCATCGTGGAGCCGGGCTGCCAGCCGTTGCCGCCGCCCATGTCAGCGTCGACGTTATAGTTCAGTTCCGTGTTGGCCGCGCCGTCTTCCGGGCTGTATTTGGTGTTCTGGGCCATCATCAGGATCTTGCCGGTGCCCGGCTCGACCGAAACCATGGAAGAACCGACACCGGACTTATCGCCCTTCGGGACTTCCTGCTCGATCTGTTTCTGGCCTTCCTTCTGGAGGCGGGAATCGAGAGTGGTCTTGATGGTCAGGCCGCCGCGGGCCAGCAGCTTGGCGCGTTCGGTGGAATCCGCCCCGAAGGCGTCCGACTGCATGATCGCGTGCTGGACGTAGCTGCAGAAGTAATCGGCGAAGTTGGCCGCCACACAGCCGGAACGGACGGGCTTGAGGTTGAGGTCCAAGTCGGAGGCGACGGCTTCGTCGTATTCCGCCTTGGTGATCTTGCCTGCGCTGAGCATGGCCGCCAGCACGGTGTTGCGCCGCTCCAGCGTGGCCTCCGGGTTGTTCACCGGGTTGAAGTAGTTGGGCGACTGCACCATGCCGGCCAGCATGGCCGACTGCGGAATGGTCAGCTTCGCGGCGGAAACGCCGAAGAACGTCTTGGCAGCGGCTTCGATGCCGTACACCTGGCCGCTGAACAACACAATGTTCAGGTAGCCCTGCAGGATCTCTTCCTTGCTGAATTCTTTTTCGACGGCGATGGCCAGCTTGGCCTCACGGAGCTTGTCGCCAATGTCCTTGGTGCCGCTGATGGTCAGCTCGTCGGCTCCCTTGCCCGCCGACGCGCCGGCGTCGATCAGCACGTTGTTCACGTACTGCATGGTCAACGTGGACGCTCCCTGCAGGTCGCCGCCCGCCAAGTTGGTCACGGCCGCACGCATGATGCCCTGCGGGTCCACGCCGTTGTGCTCGTAGAAGCGCACATCCTCGATGGAGATGATGGCGTCCTGCATATGCGGGGAAACCTTATCCAGACTGACCGGGACGCGGTTTTCGGCGTAGAACGTAGCGATCAGCTTGCCGTCGGCGGAGAGGATCCGCGACGGCTGGGACAGCGGCTGCGTCTGCAGTTCGTCCGGCAGCTGGTCGAAGTACTCGATCGAGGAGGTTGCTCCGACACCGGCTACGGCGGCGGCCGGGACCAGCAGGCCTGCCGCGAGCACGCCACAGAGCGCACTGATACCCAGGAAGCCAACTATCTTGCCGAGGGTGGTCGCAGTGTCGAAGAAGGGGGATTTGCGAGCGGCCATGGGGTCCACTTTACAAGCAAGCGATAGGCTTTCATTCATGACCAAATGGGAATACGCGACAATTCCGCTCATTATCCACGCGACCAAGCAGATTCTTGACCAGTGGGGCGACGACGGCTGGGAGCTCGTCCAGGTGTTCCCGGGCCCGAACGGGACCAATCCGGTCGCCTATTTGAAGAGGGAGAAGCAGTAGCCATGAGCGGAACGACCGAAGCCCGGATGTCCGCCGTCGAAGAGCGGCTCGCCGGCCTGGGCCTGTCCGTGCCGGAGGTGGCAGCTCCGGTCGCCGCCTACGTACCGGCGGTTGTTACCGGCAACTACGTCTACACCTCCGGGCAGCTGCCTTTTGTCAAGGGCGAACTGCCGGCTGTGGGCAAGGTGGGCGACGGCGCCGGCCTGGTCAGCGCCGAGGAGGCCAAGAAGCTGGCCGCGACGGCCGCGGTGAATGCGCTGGCAGCGGTCAAGAGCGTCATCGGCGACTTGGACCGGATCACCCGGATCGTCAAGGTTGTAGGTTTCGTGGCGTCCGATCCCGCCTTCACCGGCCAGCCGGGCGTGATCAACGGGGCATCCGAACTGCTGGGACAAGTACTCGGCGACGCCGGCGCCCACGCGCGCTCGGCCGTCGGCGTGGCTGTGCTGCCGATGGATTCGCCGGTTGAGGTAGAACTGATTGCCGAATTCAGCTAGTCCGCTGCGAGAGGAGCAACGGCTCTTCCCACTGGCTCCGGACCAGCTGGGCGCGGCCCACAGCTGGTTCGAACATGGGGAACGCTCGCCGCGGAAGCCGCGCCTGGCGTCCTCGGTGGTCTTGGTCCGGGATGGGCCTGCCGGCACGGAAACCTACCTCGGTTACCGGTCGGGCTCCTCTCCGTTGGGCACCGTGGCGTTTCCCGGCGGCAGCCTGGATGATGCCGACGGCGAGCCCGTCACCTGGTTCGGGCCGTCGCCGGCGAAGTGGGCCGAGACGATGGGGATCACCGACCATCGCGTTGCCCAGGCCCATGTGGTGGGCGCCATCCGCGAACTGTTCGAGGAAACCGGCGTGCTGCTGGCCGGCCCGGACGAGTCCAGCCTGCCGGAATCCACCTCCGGCGCCGACTGGATGCGCACCCGCGAGGCCGTGGCCGGACAGGAAAAGTCCTTCGCCGAGGCGCTTGCCCGGCGCGGGCTGGGGGTGCGCACTGATCTGCTCAAGCCGCTATCCAACTGGCTGAGCCCGGACTTCGCCCACCGCCGGTTCGACACACGCTACTTCGCTGCCGCCCAGCCGGCCAACCAACGGCCGTCCCTGCTGGAAAGCAAGGGAGTGTGGGCCGCCTGGCTGCCGGCGCAGGAGCTGATCGCGGGGCGGGAAACCAGCGCATTGGGCGATCTGGTGGGCCAGCCGGACACGCGGGGACTGACGTTCAGCGAAGTGACGTCGCCGGCAGTAGAGATCATCGTGGAAAAGATCGCCTCGGCCCGCGGCTGCATTGCCTACCTCTCACACAAACGCCCGCAGCGGATTTACCACCCGGAACTGGTGCTGGTGGATGGCGTGCCGATGCTGCAG
Source organism: Actinomycetota bacterium (assembly GCA_051751385.1). GTDB lineage: Bacteria > Actinomycetota > Actinomycetes > Actinomycetales > Micrococcaceae > Crystallibacter. Next base: position 379,309 of record JBNJKW010000001.1, read on the forward strand.
GTGGTGGCGAGCGCCGCTACCGAGGGCGGAGCCGTTCAGCGGGGTCGCTGAGCGCACTGTCCATCCCCTACGCAAAAGTACGACGGCGGGAGCTCACCTTAAGGTGGGCCCCCGCCGTCGTACTTTTCAATGGAAAATCAGCGGGAACGCTGGCGCAGACGCTGGATGTCCAGGATGACCACGGCGCGTGCTTCCAGGCGCAGCCAACCGCGCTGGACGAACTCGGCCAGGGCCTTGTTCACGGTTTCGCGGGAGGCACCCACCAGCTGGGCCAGCTCTTCCTGGGTCAGCTCGTGCGCCACCAAGATGCCGTCCGTAGCCGGGCGGCCGAAGCGGTCGGCCAGGTCCAGCAGGGCCTTGGCAACGCGGCCCGGAACGTCGGAGAAGACGAGGTCGGCCAGTGAATCGTTGGTGCGGCGGAGGCGGCGGGCCAAGGCCTGCAGCAGCTGCGCCGAAACCTCGGGACGGGTCTCCAGCAAGCCGCGCAGATTCTCGTTCTTCAGACCGGCCAGGCGGGTTTCGGAAACAGCCGTTGCCGAGGTGCTGCGCGGGCTCGGGTCGAACAGGGCCATTTCGCCAAAGAGTTCGCCCGGGCCGAGGATGGCCACCAGGTTTTCGCGGCCGTCATTTGCCGTGCGGCCCAGCTTGATCTTGCCGGAGACAATGAAATAGAGCTGGTCGCCTTGGTCACCTTCGCGGAACACCGAAGCGCCGCGGGACAGATCGACCTCGGTCAACTCGTCGGTCAGCGCTGCAAACACGTCGTCGTCAAGGGTGGCAAAAAGAGGTGCGCGGCGAAGGATCTCTACGTCCATGAATTCTCCAATTTAGTACTGTTCGGCATGGGTCAGGCTGCTCTCCCGTGGGGGCACTGGCTTCCATTTTGCCGTATGTAAAGCGGTTGTGACATCTTCCACAAGGCTTTTCGCTCCCAGAGGACGGGATAACCGGCGGCGTTGTGGGCCGAGCAGGGTCTACCGGAGTGGTCAACGGCCAACCTGCCTGAATAATTCCCACAGGTGGACGGCTTAGACTATTGCACACCGACCGCTATGGAGAATGTGTGATTTTCGGCCTGACCATCTTGGACATCGTCCTCCTTCTTATCCTCCTGTCCTACCTGGTTTCAGGCCTGCGCAAGGGGTTTGTGGTCACGCTCGGCGGCATCGTTGGCATCGTCGCCGGAGCGGTGGCGGCCTTCTTCGCGATCCCGCTGGTCAGCCAGTGGGTGCCGGACAGCGGATGGCGGCTCGCTGCAACCATCGCCGTGGCGGTGTTGTTGGTGGTGCTGGGCCATGCCCTCGGTTCGGGAATCGGCGCCGGTATCCGCCGGCGGATGGACTTCCCGCCGCTGCGGCCGTTGGACCGTTTGCTGGGCGGAGCCATGAACCTGGCCGTGACCGCGCTGGTGATCTCCATGCTGGCGTTCAGCCTGGGCACGATGGGCGTGCCGTCTATTTCCCAGCAGATTGCTGGGTCCAAGGTGATTGCGGCCATTGAGCACCTGACCCCGAATCCGGTGAAGGCTTGGGCGGCCCAGGTACGTTCCACCGTGGTGGCCGACGGCATCCCACTGGTGCTCGATCCGCAGGCGCCGAGGGAACCAGCCCAGATTCCCGACACCAGCACCGACACGGCCGCGCTGAACGAGGCGTCGGCATCGGTTCTCCGGATCGCCGGAACGGCCTTCCAATGCGGGCAGAACCAGACCGGTTCGGGCTTTGCGGTGGCGCCGGACCGTGTGATGACCAATGCGCACGTAGTGGCCGGCGTCAATGAACCGGTGGTGGAGATCCCGGACGGACGGGTGCTGCCCGGCCGCGTGGTGTTCTTCGACGCTGTGCGCGACCTGGCAGTGCTGGCCGTGGACGGCTTGAATGTGCGGCCGCTGCCAACCGGCGGCCAACTATCCGACGGCGACTTCGCTGCCTTCCAGGGCTACCCTTCCGGCGGCCCCTTCCAGAGCAACCCGGCCACCGTCCAAGGCCGATCCCAGGTGCTGGTCCAGAATATCTACGGTGCGGATCCGTCCTCGCTTCAGGTGTACACCTTGGCCGCGGACGTGAAGCAAGGCAACTCGGGCGGGCCGCTGTTGGACGCCGACGGCAATGTTGCCGGTGTGGTGTTCGCGAAGTCCACCCAAGACGTGCCGGTGGGTTATGCGCTGACGCTGGAAGAGGTCCAGCCGGTCGTGGACGCTGCACCTGGCTACCAGGAGACCATCTCCGCCGGTCAGTGCGTGACCCGCTAGTGTCCGGCTACAGGACCTCGGCGAGGTATTCGACCGCCAACCGGTAGCCGACGATGCCGGCGCCCGCGATGACAGCGTCGGCCACCCCGGAAATGTAGGAGTGGTGGCGGAACTGTTCGCGCTTGTGGATGTTGGTGATGTGCACTTCCACCACCGGCAGCGCCACCCCGGAGAGCGCGTCGCGGAGGGCCACGGAGGTATGGCTGTAGCCGCCCGGATTGATGATGATCGCATCAGCAGTGTCCCGGGCAGCGTGGACCGCATCAATCAGCGCGCCTTCGTGATTGGACTGCACGCACTCGGCGCTCCAGCCGTGCGCCGATGCCGCCTCGGTGGCTAACTTCTCCACATCCGCCAGTGTTGCGGTGCCATAAACCTGGGGCTCGCGCGTGCCGAGCAGGTTCAGGTTGGGGCCGTTCAGTACCAGTAGGCGGCGGGATCCGGGCGTGTCTGCAGTCATGCCCTTACTATGCCGCAATCGCGCCGCCGGCGGGATCTCCTGTTACGCGTGGTCTTGCAGAGTGCAGGGCAGGCCGGGGGCTTCCCGCTAGGACAGTCAGTGGGCAAGCCCCCGGCATGCGGCCGGGCTGGGGGTCAGGCTTTCAGCGAGGCGGCGATCTGCTGCATGACGGTGTTATCGGCGAGGGTTGTGGCGTCGCCGACTTCACGTCCTTCGGCGACGTCCTTGAGCAGCCTGCGCATGATCTTGCCGGAGCGGGTCTTGGGCAGTTCCGGCACCACCAGGATGGTGCGCGGCTTCGCGATCGGACCGATTTCCTTGCCGACGTGTGCGCGCAGCGTGGCGACGATGTCCGGGTCTTCCGCTGCGTCGCCGCGCAGGATGACGAAGGCGACGACGGCTTCGCCGGTGGTTTCGTCCTTCGCGCCGACCACTGCGGCTTCGGCGACCGCGGGGTGGGAAACGAGGGCGGATTCGATCTCGGTGGTGGAGAGCCGGTGGCCGGAGACGTTCATGACGTCGTCCACCCGGCCGAGCAGCCAGATGTCGCCGTCGTCGTCCTTTTTGGCGCCGTCGCCGGCGAAGTACATGTTCTCGAACCGGGACCAGTAGGTTTCCTTGAACCGTTCCGGGTCGCCCCAGATGCCGCGCAGCATGGCCGGCCACGGCTCGCGGATGACCAGGTAGCCGCCGTGGCCGTCCGGGACGGAGGCGCCAAGTTCGTCCACCACGTCCACGGCGATGCCCGGCACGGCGACCTGTGCGGAGCCGGGTTTGGTGGCGGTGACGCCGGGCAGCGGGGCGATCATGTGTGCGCCGGTCTCGGTCTGCCACCAGGTGTCCACGACGGGTGCCTTGTCGCCGCCGATGACGCGCCGGTACCACATCCAGGCTTCGGGGTTGATGGGTTCGCCCACGGAGCCGAGCACGCGGATGGAGGACAGGTCGTACTTGGCGGGGATGTGGTCGCCCCACTTCATCATGGTGCGGATCGCCGTCGGCGCGGTGTAGAGGATGGAGACCTTGTACTTTTCCACGATCTCCCACCAGCGGCCCTGGTGCGGCGAATCGGGGGTGCCCTCGTACATGACCTGGGTGGCGCCGTTGATCAGCGGGGCGTAGGTGACGTAGGAGTGGCCGGTGACCCAGCCGATGTCCGCGGTGCACCAGAAGACGTCGGTTTCCGGCTTCAGGTCGAAGACAACCTTGTGCGTGTAGGCGCACTGCGTGAGGTAGCCGCCGGTGGTGTGCAGGATGCCCTTGGGCTTTCCGGTGGTGCCGGAGGTGTAGAGGATGAACAGCGGGTGCTCGGCGTCGTGCGGCACGGGGGTGTGCTCCGCGGACGCGGTCTGCACGGTGTCCGCCCACCACTGGTCGCGGCCTTCGTGCCAGTCCACCGGTTCGCCGTTGCGCTTGACCACCACCACGTTGGACACGGTGTGGCCGGGCGCGGATAGGGCCTCGTCCACGGCGGGCTTCAGCGGGGAGGGCTTGCCGCGGCGCCAGGTGCCGTCGGCGGTCACTACCAGTTTCGCCTCGGCGTCGTCGATCCGGGAGCGCAGCGCATCGGCGGAGAAACCGCCGAAGACCACCGAGTGCACGGCGCCGATCCGCGCGCAGGCCAGCATGGTGATCACCGCTTCCGGGATCATCGGCAGGTAGACGGCGACCCGGTCGCCCTTGGCCACGCCGAGGGATTCGAACGCGTTGGCGGCCTTCTTCACTTCTTCGGTCAGCTGCGCATACGTGTAGGTGCGAGTGTCGCCGGGTTCGCCCTCGAAATGGATCGCCACCCGGTCACCCAGACCGTTCTCCACGTGCCGGTCCAGCGCGTTGTAAGCCGCGTTCAGCTCGCCGCCGACGAACCACTTCGCGAACGGCGCATCGGACCAGTCCAAGGCCTGGCTGAAGTCCTTGTCCCACGACAGGACGTCGCGGGCCTGCTTGGCCCAGAATGCCGGCCGGTCCGCCTCGGCTTCCGCGTAGACATCCGGCTTGGCCACCGCTGCCTCAGCGAATTCAGCGCTTGGCGCAAATTTACGGTTCTCGTGGAGCAGGTTCTCCAAAGCATCGCCGGCGGCGGTGGAAGTCTGCGTTCCGTTGGCTTCAGACATATGAAGGCCCCTTCGTTTTGCTGCGGTCGTTGGCGTGCACCGGCTTCTGTTGGCCGGGCGCATCTGCTGCTTTTCAGCCTAATCCTTTGTAGGGCTTCCGCAGTGTCGACCGTCACAATGCGCGATGCAAAAGGTCTCGAATCTGCGCTGAACGGCACATGCAAGTGCGTTCGACGGCGGTGATCCGGCTAGTGAAGGGTTGGTTCCTTGACTACGCTGAGACCAGCGCCAGAACGTTGCACGGTGGGCAGCGCCCGCTCTGCAACCGCAACGACCCGGAGGATCGACTATGTCACAGAGCTCCCAGACCCACGGCACGGCAGGAACTGCGGTGGCCGGCCCCTTCACCGTGCGAGACCTGGTGGTGGGCGCCGGCGTCATCCTGCTGTTCCTCTCCTCAGTGCTGCCTCTTGAGGTTCTCCGGGGCATCGGTGTGAACTTGTGGAACTCGGCCGGACTGTTCCAGCTGGGGCTGGGCATCCTGCTGCCTGCGGTGGTGCTGGTGCTCTTTGTGGTGCGCCGATTGGCGCCGCAAACGCCGCTGCGGATCGGCTCCTTGTCTGTTGATCAATTTGCCTCCGTGGTGGCATCTTTGGCCTTGGCCTTCTACTTCCTGACCATCGTCACCGTCTATAGCGTCAGCGGAGTCATTGGATTCATCGGCGCCCTGGTGCTCTTCGCCGGCACCGTCTGCGCACGATGGATCCCGCAGTTGGCCGCAGATTTTGCGGGCCGTCCTGAGACGCCGGCCCACCCGGTGGCGCGGGATGCAGTCCCCGCCGCGCCCAGGCCGAAGGCGCCGCAGCCTGCCGCGCAGCGTCCCGGCGCCGCTGCGTACGGGACGGACGCTACTGGCCAGGATCAAACCGTTTCGGCTGGCGCAGCCGGTGCCTATGGATCAGCAGCCCGGGCTGCAGGGGGCTGGGGCCAGAGCAGCACGCAACAGCCGTCCACCGGCCAGTTTGCCGCCCCGTCCGGCAAGGGCGCAGCCGGGGTCGCGGGCGCTGCCGCAGCTGCCCAAGCAACGCAAGCGCCGGAATCAGCCACAGACGCCTCGACGCACCGCACGGGGCGTGCAACCGAAGCCAGCCCGATCAACGTCCAGCAGGCCACGGAACTCGGTTCCGACGATTCCGTTGCGCCGGGCTCCGCAGACGGGGAGGCCGTCGGCATCCCGGTAACTGAGGACTCGAGTGGATCGTCAACCGCGAGGGCAGCTGCCCTCGCTGCCGGCGGTGTCGCCCGAGACGTGGGGTACTCCGCCAAAACGGTGGTGGGAAGCCCTAACCCGTCCGGCGACGGTCATCGGATAGCGGAGTCTGCCGGAGCAGGCGGCGCCGAGGCTCAGGATCGCGGCAACGGCACTGCACAGACAAGCATTGCTGACCGGCAGGGCGAGACGTCCGTCCCTGCCGGAGGAGCGGTCGGCGGGGCCGCCGTCGAGCCAACCGGGCCGGGTGCAAGTGTGCCTGCCGTTGCCGAGTCAACCGCGGCCCGAACCGGCGCGGCTCGTGCCGACGCCGAGTCAACCGCCGCCCGAACCGGCGTGACCCGTGCCGACGCCGAGCCAACCGCCGCCCGAACCGGCGCGACTCGTGCCGACGCCGAGCCAACCGCAGCCCGAACCGGCGCGACTCGTGCCGACGCCGAGTCAACCGCAGCCCAAACCGGCGCGACTCGTGCCGACGCCGTCCCGGAAACGGCGACCACGGCCATGCCGTCCGTCGCAGCGAACGGCGCTGACCGCGCCCCCGTCGAGGCTGCCTCGGCGACGTCTCCGATTAGCGCTACGCGTGAACACTACGAGGAATCCGAGGAGGAGTACGAAGCCTTCTGGTTCGCCGTCGGACGCACCCGCCCGGTCCTGGACGAGAACACCGGGAAGGCCATGTTCATGGTCGAACCGGGGTCATGGATCCTGGCGCTGCAGGACCGGGGGGATGAATTCCTGGTCCAGCACACGGACGGCCGGGTGGGCGTCTTGAGGGACCTGACGAACATTGAGCGTGCCTGACAAGGCGCCGGCGACTAGCCGGCGCAAGACTGAAGAATCCCTGCTGGCACGCAAACGCAGGGCCCGGCGGATCAACAAGGAGCTCGCCGAACACTATCCCTACGCGGTCGCCGAGCTCGACTTCAGCAATCCATTTGAGCTGCTGGTGGCAACGATCTTGTCCGCGCAGACCACCGATGTCCGGGTCAACATGACCACCCCGGTGCTCTTCGCACGTTATCCGAATGCCCGCGCGCTCGCCGAGGCAGATGAGATGGAACTGCAGGAGCTGATCAAGCCCACCGGGTTCTTCCGTGCCAAGAGCCAGAGCTTGCTCAAGATGGCCGGCCAGATCGTCGATGAGTTTGATGGCGAGGTCCCGGGCAATCTGGATGACTTGGTCAAGCTCGCCGGTGTAGGACGCAAGACCGCCAACGTGGTGCTTGGCAATGCCTTTGGTATCCCAGGTATCACCGTGGACACGCATTTCCTCAGGTTGTCGCGCCGTTTCGGCTGGACCGATTCCACCGATGCCGTCAAAGTGGAATCCGACGTGGCCGAGCTGTTCGACCCCAAGGACTGGACCATGCTCTCGCACCATGTGGTCTTTCACGGCCGCCGCGTCTGCCATGCCCGCAAGCCGGCGTGCGGCGCCTGTCCGGTGGCCCAATGGTGTCCGTCCTATGGTGAAGGGGAAGTTGATCCAGAGAAGGCACGGAAACTGCTGAAGTACGAGCTTGCCCCTGGACGTGAAGAACTGCTGGCCCGGATGATGGCCGGTGAGACCCGACAGGAGCTTCGCGCCGCAGGCTTCCCGCTGGGAGCCTGACAGTGAGCGCCAAAAAGGATCTGCAGCGGCTCATGGAGCTGCCGATGGAACAGCGGCTCTCCGTCCGGGAACGCGAGCGGTGGTACGACGTCGCCTTGGACGCGGAAGCTGTCCGTCCTGCAGCAGTGCTCATGCTCTTCGGCGCCTTGGACGATGCGCCGGCCCACTTTCACGACTCCGCAGTACCGGACGACCTTGACGTGCTCTTCGTGGAGCGTGCCGCCAACCTTTCTTCGCATCCAGGTCAGGTGGCCTTTCCCGGTGGCTCCATTGATCCCGACGACGACGGCCCTGTCGGCGCCGCAGTGCGCGAAGCGGTGGAGGAGACCGGACTGGACGCCAACGGGGTCGAGGTTCTCGGGGTCTTGCCGGACATCCCGCTGTCGGTCAGCAACTTCCTGGTCACCCCCGTCCTGGCTTGGTGGGCTTCGCCCTCGCCGGTGGCCGTGGTGGATTTCGCTGAGTCCGCACAGGTCTTCCGGGTGCCGGTCGCGGACCTGCTGGATCCTGCCAATCGGCGAATGTCGGTGCTCCGGCGTGGCGGCCGGATTTTCCGCAGTCCGGCGTTCCTGGTCCATGGAGTGGTGGTTTGGGGCTTTACCGCGATCCTGCTGAGCCATCTTTTTGATGATCTGGGCTGGACTTTGGAATGGGACACGTCCCAGGAGATCCCGGCCCCGATCGCTCCGCCCCCGATGGACGGCTGACGATATCCCGCAAGCCCGCCATGGGCGGATCCGTCCGCGGCGGGGGACTAATCGCAGGCGGCGGGAATGACCGCGTAGTACTGCCAGCGGGCGACCGGAAAGGATCCGCTGGCCCGGTAGTGGCCTGACGTCCGGAGGGCCGACCTGGTTCTCGCTCCGGGCGTGGTGCCGGGGTTGGCGCGGGCTCTGGGCGTGGTGCCGGGGATGGCGCGGGCCCCGGGCGTGGTGCCGGCGATGGCCCGGGCCCGGGGCGCGGCATTGGCGAGTGATTGTCCCGTGCGGGCGGCACAGCGCTGCCGCCGGTGCCCAGGACTTTCTTCAACCAGGCGTCTTTCGACGACAGCGTCCACGCGCTATCGGCCCGCTGGGCCCAGTTGTAGGCGGTGAAAACGGAGAAAACGAACGGCACCAACCTGCCCGGCTTTAGGACGGAAGTCACCGGGTTCGCCGTGGGTACCGGCGAGAGGAGCCGCGGCGCCAGCTGCGCCGCCAGCCGTCGTTGGGCGGCTTGGCCGGCAAGCTGCAGGACCAGACTCTCCGGTCCGGCGGCTAGCACGCCGAGGACGGGGTCTCCGTGGCGGCGCGCCATAGCGCGGGCTGCCACCATGTTCTCTGAGGCAAGGGTCAGCTTTGCACGGGCGGAGGCCTTGACCATTCCTCGGGCCGCGAAAGCGGTGGAGGAAGCTGCGATCCCGCGCATGCGGTGTGACGCGGCGGCGATCCGTGCCATCGCTGCGGCACTGGTGCCAGCGGCCCTCGCCGATGCTGCCCCCAGCGCACCGACCACCGAACGGAAAATGGATGCCGCAGCAGCTAGCCGCGCAGCACCGGCGGCGCCGGAGATCCAGACCGAGAGCCCTGCGCTGACCGGCGCCAGCGCCAGGCTCACACCCAGGGTCAGGGCGACATCGCGGGTGAAAGCGGTGGCCTCCTCAACCATTTGCCGGTGCGCCAGTTCTACCGCCCCGGCATACTCATTGCATCCCTCGGCGAGGGCATCACAACCGTCTGCCAACACGGACGCGCACGTCATGAGCTCACGGTGTGCATCGAGGATCAGCAGCAGATCCGTCCCGCGAAGGCCGGCCAGCGCGCGCTTCGCCGCTCGGTCGGCGGCGGCCGCATATGTCCTGGTTTCTCGGCCGATGTCCTGCCAGACGCCGGCTATGCTGCGCACTGCGGCGGCGTCGCCGGACGGCCACTGCACACCGGCAGCATCGGCGATCAGCTGACCGAGTTCCGGAAGCAGCGGAAACTTGCCGCCAACGGCTGAAGCCGGCAAGGGAAGGCAGCGCTCGCCGTGTGGGGGAGCCGGTTGTGCAAAGGCTGCGGGGGATCCCGCCGCTGCCTGTTCCGCGAACCGGTAGAGCGCCGCGGCGCACTGCGTGGAGCAGCGGAGCCGGCCGTAGGCGCCAGCTAGTCCTTCAATCCCGCGCAACAGCAGCGCTGCATCCCGGTCGTAGGCATGTCCCCACAACGAAGCATCGGCCTCCCAGCCCGACATCCCAGCGCCCATGCCCAACCGGCCGTTTGCCGATTCCCGCAAGTTCTCGTAGCCTGCGGCTGCCGTTCCCGCCGCCGCTGCGGCCTGCTCCAAGGCGTCAGTATCAACGGTCAGCACTCCCATCCGCATCCCTCCTCCAGCACCGCGGACCGGTGGCCGCCCACCGTGGGACAAACGCTACGGTGGAAGGTGGAGGCCGACCATGGCCAAGGTCCGCGTTGTGGATAACCGTCCACACGGAGGGGGCCGGAGGAGTTATTTAGCGTCGGCGTAGGAATCGACGACGGCAACACTGACCGGGAACTCGACGGGGATCCGGCCAAAGACCAGACGGGTGGCCGCCGCGGCCGACTCTTCGACCAGCCGGCGGGCCAGGTCCGCCCGGTCCTCGTGGATATGCAGCATGACCTCATCGTGCAGGAAGAACACCATGTCCCCCACAAAGGTGCCTTCGGCAGCGGAAGCGCGCAACCGGCGTCGTAATTCAGCCAGCCAGCACAGTGCCCACTCCGCAGCAGTGGACTGCACCACGAAGTTGCGCGTGAAGCGGCCGCGGCTGCGAGCCAGGCCATCGGCCCGTCGCTGCTCTTCGGCGCTGGTGGTCCGTTGCGCGGCCAGCCACCGGTCAGACGGCGGAGGGCAGCTGCGGCCTAGGTAACTGCTGACCGTCTGGCCTGCTTCGCCGGCCCGTGCCGCACGTTCGACCACCGCGATAGCCTGCGGATAAGTGCGCGTGAGCTGGGGCATCAGCCGGCCGGCTTCACCGCTGGTCGCACCGTACATGGCACCCAGAACGGCGATCTTCGCTTTGGCCCGGTCACCGCCGAAGCCCGCGTCGGCGATGCCCTGATAGAGGTCTTTGCCCCGCCCTGCCGCTGCCAAGGCGGAGTCCTGCGCCAGTGCAGCCAACACGCGGGGTTCCAATTGAGCTGCGTCGGCGACGAGGAGCTTGCGGCCGGGGTCGGGTCGGACGGCATCCCTGATCTGGCCGGGTATCTGCAGGGCACCGCCGCCGCGCGACGCCCAGCGCCCGGTGACCACGCCGCCCACAACGTACTCGGGCCTGAAACGGCCGTCCCGGACCCAGGCATCGAGCCACGCCCAGCCGTTGGCCGTGAACAGGCGGGAGAGCTTGCGGTACTGCAGCAAGGGTTCGATCGCTGGATGGGAATGCTCCTTCAACTCCCACGAACTGGTGGTTTTGACCTCGATGCCGGCCCGGTGCAAGGCACGGATAAGCTGCTGCGGGGAGTCCGGGTTGAAGCTGGGATTGGCCAACTCCTGCCCGAGCTTGACGGCGAGATCCTCCAGTTTTTCCGGCCGCTGGCCTTCCCTCGGCCGCTCACCCAAGTGGGAAGCGAGAATGTCCAAGTGGATATCCTCGCTCCACGGCACGCCCGAGTGCTCCATCTCGGCGGCGATCAGGGCACCCGCCGATTCGGCCGCCAGCAGCAGCTGCAGCCGGCCGCGCTGCGGAGAGGCAGCAACAGCGGCCAGCTGGTCCTGCAATTCGGCCACCAGGTCCTCCAAAACCGTTCCGTCGGCCCGCGGTTCGTCGAAGAGCGTGAACTGGTCCGGGGACTGCTGCAGCGGCGGCAGATGGCGGGGGAGCTCGTCATCTTGGTGCGCCACCGGCTTCTCCCGGAGCGCGAGGATGTATGCCGTGTCCGGTGCGTAGACGGACAATGACAGGATGCTGCGGACCAACGCCAGATCGTGGCTGCGGTCCACGCCCGCCCCGGCGGCGAGCAGCGGCAGATAGGCGTCGCGGGTGGATTCGAACACCCAGCGCGGTGCCTCTGCGTCCAAGCCGCGGACCGTCTCGGCCAGTTTGCCGGCAGGCACGACGGCGGGTGGCCCCGCGGGTGCGCCGTGCGCGTCGGTGCGCTGCAGGTACGCTTCGGGGTCCGTCCCTGCGGGCACGGGAATGTTTCGTGCTGCGGAGGCCAGGACGATGTACACGCCTCAATTCTCCCCTGACCTGTCCTCCACACAGGCGCGGCAGGCCGCCGCCGTGCACATCGGTCGGCGTCCGGGACCGGCACCGGCCGGACTCACGGGACGATCGGAGCATGCCAAGACACCAGACGGTCAAAGAGCGGACCCATTGGAGACCGGCGGAAGCGACCGACGTCGTGCTCCTGGGCGGGACAGGCCGGTTGCGCGACGAAATCGCCCGGATTGCTGCGGCGGCAGGGCTGGCACTTCGCCCCGAGACCCCGAGGGACGCACTGGCGAGCGCTGCCGGAGCCACGCCGGTGCTGTTGGGAACCGGGTACGCCCGGGTACCGCGGACCACTGCGGAAGTGATCGTCGTCGGTTTCATTGATGAGGCGCCGGCCCTCTGGGACTTGGCGGCCTCGACCGGTGCGGGCCGGGTCGCCGTGCTGCCCGACGGCGCGGCGTGGCTGGCTGAATACTTGAGCCGGACCTGGCGGCGCGAAACGGCAGGAAAGTTGGTTGCCGTGCACGGGGCCAGCGGCGGAGTGGGGACTTCGGCGCTGGCCGGATGGTTGGCCGCCACGGCAGCACGTTCCGGAACAGCCACGCTGCTGGTGGATGGGGATCCGCTGGGCGGTGGACTCTCGTCGGCCCTGGGCGCCGCCGACGTTCCGGGACTGGTCTGGCCGGATCTGACGGAAGTGCAGGGAACGGTGAACCCGGTGCAACTGGCGGCGTCGCTGCCGGCGATCGCCGGCTTCTCGCTGCTGTCCTGGCCCGGTAGCGGGGGAGCAACCCGGCCGGAGCTGCCGGCGGCCGACACTTCGGCGGCGATCATGGCAGCCGCCGCGGGCGCTTTTGATTTGGTGGTGATCGACGCCGGCAGGCTGGGGACGGGGCATGACATCGGGCCACCGGCGGACGACATTGTTCTGCTGACCAGAGCCGACTGCCACTCCCGCCGGGCCGCGGCCACTGCGGTAACAGCTGTAGTCGGCACCGGTGCCAATGTCCACGTGGTGGTCAGGGGGCCGCTGCCGGCAGGGACCGACGAACAACTGATTGCCGATGGGCTGGGTTTGCCGCTGGCCGGATATCTGCCGCATCTCCGGGCGGTGCCTGCGGGCCAGCGCGACGGACGACTGCCGGAGATGGCATCCAACAGGCGGATCCGGTCCTTGTGTACCAGTTTGCTGGACCGGCTGGACACGAGACACAAACCGGGGAGGCTGCCATGAACGGCGTTGGTCGGGGGCGCCGGGCTGCACCGGCGGAGGCCCGCGGCATCAGCCTGGAGCCCTTCCGCAGTGCCGTGTTGTCGGACCCGTCGCCGGTGACCGGGGCACGACTGGCGGCAGCGGTCCAGTCGAGCGGCCGGCTGTTGGGGACGGCCGGCACGCTGCAGGCGGTCGACTCACTATCCGCGGAGCTGCGCGGGCTTGGGCCACTGCAGCAGCTGGCCGACGCCCGGGTGACGGACATTCTGGTGAACGGCCCGCACGACGTCTGGACCGACGGCGAAGGAGGCCTGCGTCGGGCCGAGGTCGCTTTTGGCAGCGATGCCGACGTGCGGGCACTGGCCGCACGTTTGGTCGCGGCCGGCGGGCGCAGGCTCGACGACGGAAATCCGTGCGCGGATGTACACCTCGCGGGTTACCGGGTCCATGCCGTGCTGCCGCCGATTTCGACCGGTGGCACACTGCTGTCGATCCGTCTCCACCGGCCGCGTCGCTTCGCGCTTTCGGAACTGCTCGCCGCCGCCCCGCAGTGGCAGCCGTACCTTGAAGCCATCGTGCTTCAGCGCCTGAATTTCCTGATCTGTGGAGCAACCGGATCCGGCAAGACCACGATGCTCGCGGCAATGCTGGGGACCGCTTCCCCGCAGGAACGGATGGTTTTGGTCGAGGACGCCGCCGAACTTGATCCCGGCCATCCGCATGTGGTGGGTCTGCAGAGCCGGACCAGCAATGTCGAGGGCACTGGGGCGGTCGGCATGGCGGAGTTGGTCCGGCAGGCCCTGCGCATGCGCCCGGACCGGCTGGTCGTCGGAGAGTGCCGTGGGGCGGAAGTGCGGGAGTTTCTGGCCGCGATGAACACCGGCCATGCCGGTGCCGGGGGTACCATCCACGCGAATTCGGCGGCGGCCGTACCGGCTCGGCTGGCGGCGATGGGTGCGCTCGCAGGCATGAACGCGGACTCGATTGCGCTGCAGGCCGCAAGCGCGCTGGATCTGGTGATCTCGATGCAGCGGACCGATGCAGGGCGTTGCGTGCAGGAAGTCTGCCTGCTGCAAACCAATGATGCCGGACGTTTGCACACGATCACGGCCTTGGCTGCCGACGGAGCCGGTGTGCGGCATTGCCTTGGCTGGGACGAACTCCGCGGACGGCTGTTCCCGTGACCGGGCTTGTTGTGTTCCTGCTGACGGCGACCGCCTGCCTGCTGTTGTTGCCGTGGAGGCAGGCCGGCTCAGCGGACGTGGAAGTGGGCTCCCGGCGAAGGGCATTCGGCAACGGCAGGAGGCGGCAAGTAGCCGCGGCGCAATTGGACCAGTTGCCCCTGTTCGTGCGGCAGTTGGCCGCGCTGCTGCGGTCGGGGCGTACCCCGGCACAACTGTGGCCGGACATGCTCGCGGTCTACGCTGTACCGGGACTGCCTGACGGAGAGCCGCAGGGCAGCCGAAAACCGAATCGGACGGGACCGGCACCCGGTGAGCCGGCGGAAGCGGCAGCGCTGGTGCTGCCCCGTCTTCAGGCGGCGGGACAAGCCGCGGCATTGGGACTGGGCATCGGGCCGGTTCTGCGACGGCCGCAGCCGGTCAAGGGCAGGCGGATGGACGCTGCCGCCGCCGCGGCACATCGCATGTGGCAAGACCTGGCCTCCTGCTGGGAGGTTTCCGAAAGGACCGGGGCACCCCTGGCGCTGCTGCTGGAGAATTATGCGCGGCACCTGCAGGATCGCCTCGATGGCAGGGCTGCGCGCCGGACTGCGCTGGCGGGACCGAAGGCGACGGCCACCCTGCTCGGCTGGCTGCCGCTGCTGGGGCTCGGCCTCGGAACCGCCATGGGAGCCGACCCCCTCGGCACGCTGCTGCTCTCGGCATCGGGGTGGCCGGTCCTGGTCATCGGGGCAGCATTGATGATTGGCGCACGCCTCTGGTCGCGCGAACTTGTCCGACGGGCAGCCGGACCGGACGCCCTGTGATCCCGGTCCTGACGGGCGCACTGCTCTTTGGCGCCGCCATATTACTGTGGCCCGGGCTGTCCGGAGCGGCTCCAACCGCTGCCAAACGGGCCACGAGCACAGACCGGGGGAGCGAGGGCGGGAACGCAGCCGCCGAAGATCCGGCGCTGCACCTGGACCTGCTGGGCGCCATGCTGGCCGCGGGCCTGTCCCTGCCGCATGCCGTGGCTGCCCTTGCTGCCACCACTCGCGGACCGCAGCAAATAGCCTTGCAACGGGTTGCCTCGGCGCTGTTTCTGGGCGTGGACTGGCAGGAGGCCTGGGCGCTCGGGGAACGCGAAAGCGGGCTGGACCTGCTCCGCGAATCCTTACGCTTCGGCGCCGCCACGGGCGCTCCGTCTGCAGCGGTGCTCTTTGCGCAAGCCGATCAGCTGCGCCGGCGCCGGCGACAGGAAGACCAGCAGCGGGCAGCTGCGCTGGGTACAAAACTCGTCCTCCCACTGGGCCTATGTGCGCTTCCCTCCTTCATCGCGCTGGGAGTTGTGCCGGTACTGGTCGCCCTCGTGCCCCGGCTGTAAGCATTCCTCCACAGTGCGGCTGAGGCGCAGGTTGTGCACCAGCACCAGATGAGCCCTGCCGGGAGCACGACGTGTCCTAGAAGCTCGAATAACCGCAATCCGGCGGTCACATCCAGGAGGAAAACATGTCATTGTCACTGGCAAATTGGCGGGATCGGACAGTATCGAACCAGCTGCCGCTGAACCCGGCGCCGGCAGAAGGACCCGAGGCCGAGCATGATGAAACCGACCATTTGGCGGAGGTGATTGCGTTCCCCGGCGGCGGACAGAACAGGCTGACCAGGAAGACCTGGCGCCAGCTGGGCGGTTCCGAAGCGGGGATGGCTACTGCCGAATATGCCATAGCAACGCTTGCCGCCGTAGCCTTCGCCGGTCTCTTGGTCCTGATCCTGCGCAGCGGCGAAGTCCGCGGCATGCTCACGGGCTTGGTGGAACTGGCGCTCACGGCGGTCTGACAGATGCGGAGCCGCTGCGGTCCTGTCCGCCACCCTTGGTGCGGTGCGAGCGCCAACGGCCGGGGCACCGATGAACGCGGCAGCGTTACGGCGGAATTCGCCATCGCCCTGCCGGCAGTCGTCGTCGTGCTGGCTTTCCTGTTGGCGGGCGCGGCTGCCGGGGCAGCCCAGCTGAATCTGGAGAAGGCGGCGCAGGCGGCGGTCCGCCAATTGGGCCGCGGCGAGACGGAGGCATCTGCCGCACGCACCGTCCGCTCCATTGCAGGGGAGGGCGCCGTCGTGGCGGCGGACAGCAGCGGCGGCTGGGTGACCGTCCGGGTCACCGCCTCGGCGTCGGGCCCCTGGCCGGCATTCGCCGGCTGGACGCTGGCCGCCGAAGCCACCGGTCCGGCCGAGCTAGGCGGCGGGCCGGTGGTTCCTCCGGGAGCAGGCAGCGGTGGCAAATAACGAGCCTCCGGCACCGCGGATGGCCTCACGCCGTTCGGGTGCCAGCGCTCCCTCCCGGAATGGCGAGGACCGCGGGGCCGGAACGGTCCTTGCCGTCGGACTGGTGCTGCTGCTGTGCCTGATGCTCGCAGTGGTCGCCTCGGTGCTGCAAGCGGGAATGGCATCGGCGCGGGCCGGCAAGGCCGCCGATCTGGCTGCCCTGGCCGGCGCCGATGCAGCCCGCGGATTGTTGGCAGGCGACCCTTGCAGTCTTGCCGCGGAAGTAGCGGGCAAGCAGGGCTCCGAGCTGTCCGCGTGCAGCCGGTCCGGACCCGGCGGTGTCGTGGTCGACGTGCGTTCCCGGTCCGCCCTGCCCGATGTCTTTGAATGGCTCAACGGGGAGTGGACGCATGCCGAAGGCCGGGCACGGGCTGGGCCGCCGCCGGAGACATAGACGATCGGCGCCGGGGCGGCAGCAGCCGTGGTGCGGGCTTCCCGGCGGCGCTGCCCTGCTACACCGCCGTTGTTTGGTGCCGTTCTGCCTGGGCAGGGCCGGCGTGGGAGAGCAGTGCTTCGATCAGCGTGACCGCACCCGGCTTGTCCAGCGGATTGTTCTTGTTGCCGCATTTCGGCGACTGCACGCAGGACGGGCAGCCGGTGTCGCACTCGCAGGAACGGATGGCGTCCCGGGTTGCCGCCAGCCACGTCCGCGCCGCCTCAAAGCCCCGTTCGGCGAACCCCGCGCCGCCGGGATGTCCGTCGTAGACGAAGATCGTCGGCTTGCCGGTGTCTGCGTGCAGGGCGGTCGAGACTCCGCCGATGTCCCATCGGTCGCTGGAGGCCACCAGCGGCAGCAGCCCGATGCCGGCATGTTCGGCGGCATGCAGGGCGCCGGGAACGCGGGCCGCGACCAAACCGGCGGAGGCCAGCTGCTGCTCGCCGATGGTGAACCACACGGCCTTGGTAAACAGCTCTCGGGCACCGAGATCCAGCGGTTCTTCACCCAGAATCTCGTTGGAGATGAACGCTTTGCGCTGGAAGGAAATGACCTTCGTGGTGACCTTGACGTCGCCGAAGCATGCTTGGACCTCACCCCAGTCCTCGGTCCGTTCGGCACCGAGCACTTCAATCTGCGTGATGTCGCGGGCCTGCGTGTAATAGTCCGGGTTGGCCCGGGTCACCATCGCGCAGTGGTCCTGCTCGTTGAGTTCATCCACCACATACGTTGTTCCCTGGTGGACGTACACGGCGCCGCTGTGGGCCTGGTAGTGCGACTGCGGCGAGTCCATGGTCCCAAGCAGCGTGCCGGATTCCGACTCGACAATGCTGATCGGTCCGCCGCCGTCGGCCCGCAGATTGACCATGGCGGCTGCGCTTTCCGGGTGGGTCCAATACCAGCCGGCGGGCCGGCGGCGGAGGTAGCCCTCGGCCGTCAGCCGGTCGAGTAGGCCGGGGGCAGCCGCACCGAACAACCCGATGTCCGTCGGCGTCAACGGAAGCTCCTGGGCCGCCGCGCACAGATGTGGGCCCAAGACGTAGGGATTCGAGGGGTCGAACACGGTGGCTTCCACCGAGACGTCGAATACCGCCTCCGGATGGTGCACCAGATACGTGTCCAACGGATCGTCGCTGGCAACAAACGCAGCGAGCGCGTCCTGGCCGGACCTGCCCGCACGGCCGATCTGCTGGAACAGCGAGGCGCGGGTTCCCGGCCAGCCCGCGACCAGGACGGCATCCAGCCCGGAAATGTCGATGCCAAGTTCCAGTGCCGAAGTGCTGGAGACGCCCAGCAATTGCCCTGACCTGAGCTTGGCTTCCAGCTCGCGTCGTTCCTCCGGCAGGTAGCCGGAGCGGTACGCCGCGACCCGGCCCGGCAACGAGGGGTGGACGTCGTCCAGCAGCCGCTTGGTGATAGAGGAAATCGTCTCGGCGCCGCGGCGTGACTTGATGAAAGCGATCGTGCGCACCTGCGCGGACACCAAATTGGCCATCAGATCTGACGTCTCGGCGACCACCGTGCGCCGTTCTTTGGCGCCGTTCTCGCCTCTAAGCTCCGTTAGCTGAGGCTCCCAGAACGCCACGGTCGTGGAGCCATGCGGCGAACAGTCTTCGGTCACGGCCACGGCGTCGGCGCCGATCAGCCGTCCGAACGAGGTTCCAGGGTCCGCGGAGGTGGCCGAGGCTCCGATGAACACCGGGTCGGCCCCATAGCTCGCGCAGATCCGGCGCAACCGACGCACCAGGTTGGCCACATTCGAGCCGAAAACGCCGCGGTAGCTGTGCGCTTCGTCAATGATGACGTAACGCAGCCGGCGGAAGAACCGCGCCCACCAAGCATGATTGGGAAGGATGCCGAAATGCAGCATGTCCGGATTGGCCAGGACGAAGTTGGCATGGTCCCGGATCCAGCGGCGAGCACCGGGGTCAGTGTCGCCGTCATAAGTTTCCGCCCTGACGGTGGGCAGCTTCAGCGACTTGATCGCTGTCAACTGGTCGGCTGCCAGCGCCTTGGTCGGGGCCAGGTACAAGGCGACGGCACCGCTGGGCTCCAGGCTCACCGCGTCCGCCAGTCCGGTCCGGTGGATGGCATCCAGCGCCGGCACCTGGTAGGCAAGCGATTTTCCAGAGGCGGTGCCGGTGGCAATAATGGTGTGCCGCCCGTCGTGGGCGCTCTCGGCCGCCTGAACCTGATGGCGCCACGGCTGGTGCACGCCCAGCATGGCGAAGGCGGCGCGGACATCGTCGTGGACCCAGTCTGGCCAGGGCTCGATCACTGCCTCCCTGGCCGGGAGTTCGCGGACATGCACCAGCTGCTCGGGCTCCGGACCGGAACCGAGCAGCGGAATCAGAGAATTGTGCATCGCCACCCGCATATTGTGTCATCACCTCGGGGCGCGGCAGTGCACCCCGGCCAAGACCGCAAGGACGGCCCGGGCCAGCCGCAGCCGTGCGTCAGTGCAGACGCCTGCAGCGCCAGCCGGAAGTGATCAGCCCTCTACGGCGGGCTTGAGGATCATCACGTCGCAGACGGTGTCCCAGCCCAGGTGGTTGTAGAGCATCTGGCCGTCGTACGAGGCGATCAGCAGGCCGGTATCCACCACATGTTCGAAGGTGGAGGCGATCAGCGCGCGCATCACGTGTGTGGCCAATCCGCGGCGCCGGTAGTTGATGTCGGTTTCGATGTGGTCGAAGACAGCAAAATTGTCGACGACGGCGACCACGCCGTGTGCCGCCTCGTTGCCTTCATGCACTACATGGACCCGGTGGACGTTGCCCGTTTTTTCCAGCTCGGTTTTGAAATCGGCGTCGCGGTACCACGGATCCTCGGCGTCCTGCCCGGACATGTCCGTGACCATCAGCGACTGGGCATTGTGGTGCACACGGAGACCGTGCTGCGGGGCCAGCTGGTGGATCCGCTGCGCATCGCGGGTCAGTACCGTGAAAATACGTCCCGGGGACTTGGTAGTGTCGCGGGCCACCGCGGCGAATTCTTCATCGCCGGGTTCAAACGCAAAGTATTCCCAGTCTCCGGTCTTATCGGCCAGCAGCACCGCGGGGTGGCCAGCAACCTCTTCGGAAGAGTAACCCCGGCAGGCAGACCAGCCGGCAACCCAGACGGAAAGGACGTCGTCCGGAACGTCAGTCGTGTAATCGTTGCCCATAGCAGGACTGTACCTAACGGCGGCCGCGGGCGGCACCTGTTAGCGATGACAACCCTGTCACAATCCCAAATTACACGCCGGTGGGAAATTTTGGATTCCATACCACCGCGTAATCTTGATGGGTGGCTTTGAACCGAATTGTGCTTTATTACGCTTTCACCCCGCTGCCGGACCCGGATGCCGTCCGGCTGTGGCAGCGCGCGCTGGGCGAGAAACTCGGCCTGCGCGGGCGCATCCTGATCTCCAAGGACGGCATTAACGGCACCGTCGGCGGCGAGCTGAACGCGGTGAAGCAGTATGTGAAAACCACGCGCGAGCACCCGGCGTTCCGCAACCTTGACGTGAAATGGTCCGACGGCGGGGCGGAGGACTTCCCGCGCCTGAGCGTGAAGGTCCGCGACGAGATCGTCTCCTTCGGCGCACCGGGCGAGCTCAAAGTGGACCAGGACGGCGTGGTCGGCGGCGGCAAGCACCTGCGCCCGGAGGAACTGCACCGGCTCATCGACGCGAAGAAGGCAGCCGGCGACGATGTGGTCTTCTTCGACGGCCGCAATGCTTTCGAGGCACAGATCGGCAAGTTCAAAGACGCCATCGTTCCGGACGTGGCCACTACCCACGATTTCATCAAGGAACTGGACTCGGGCAAGTACGACGACCTCAAGGACAAGCCGGTGGTCACCTACTGCACCGGCGGGATCCGCTGCGAAGTCCTCTCCTCCCTGATGGTCAACCGTGGTTTCCAAGAGGTCTACCAACTCGACGGCGGAATTGTCCGCTACGGCGAGACCTTCGGCGACGCCGGGCTGTGGGAGGGCTCGCTCTACGTCTTTGATCAGCGCATGCACCTCGAGTTCACGCCGGACGCCAAAACCATCGGAGCGTGCGTTCGCTGCAACGCGCCGACCAGCAAGTTCGAGAACTGCTCCAATGCCGAATGCCGGCAGCTGACCCTGTACTGCTCCGCGTGTGCAGCGGATCCGGAGACTCTGCGCTGCCCGGACGGCTGCCCGGCCTAGCCGCGGTTTACACGGCCGCGGTCTCCGGCCACAGCCCGGCGGCCGCATCCAGCGGTTCGGTCTCCTCGACGTCCGTCTTGAATACGCTCATGCCGCGCGCCTCGTAATTGGTAACGGCGGCCGGGCCGTCCAAGGAACAGGTATGTACCCAGACCCGCCGCACCGGCGGGAACTCCTCCCAGCGTTCGTCCAATTGCCATGCCTGCCGGATGCCTTCGGCCAGCAAGGCACCGCCCAGGCCGCGGCCGATCGCCTCGGGGAACAGCCCGAAGTACATGATTTCGACGTCGGTGCCCGCCTCGGCGGGGCGGCCCAGCAGTTCCACGTAGCCGGCCGGCGCGCCGCCGGTGTAAAGCACCCAGGTTTCGGAGCCGGGAGTGCGGACCAGTTGTTCCCACTCGCTGCGCGTGAGCACCAGCCGGTCGCCCCAGTTCCAGCTGCTGCCGACGCTCCGGTACAGGAACTTGCTGAACTCCGGGCTGATCTGGCGTACCTGTACAACGGCGGCGTCGTCCGGCAGCGGGCGCGACCCAGGAACGAGCTGAGCGGGATCGGTTTGTTCAAGGTGGGTGGTGGTGACGAGCATGCAGCCATTTAACCACCGGGGCGCGGTGCCGAGCTCACAGCACAGCCGTCGGCTGCGGCCGCTGGAGCGCGGCCAGAGCTTGGGCCTCCGGCAGATCGGTGGCACTGGTGGGGCGGGAGATGTAGTAGCCCTGCGCCGTGTCGCAGCCCAGCTCCCGCAACACCTTCAGCTGCTCCGGCCGTTCAACGCCCTCGGCGGTCACTTTCAGCCCCCACGCGTGGGCGATATTGATCAGGCCGCCGACGAAGGCGGCTTCGCGCTCGGAAGTGTCAATGTTGTCGATAAAGGACTTATCGATCTTGACCGTGTTCAGCGGCAGGTCGCGCAGCATTCCCACGGAGGAGTACCCGGTGCCGAAGTCGTCCAGGTCGACGCCGATGCCGGCCTCCCGGAGCTGGGTCAGCTGTTTGATCGCGCGGGGGAAGTCCGCGATCGCGGAACTCTCGGTGATCTCCACCCGGATCAGTTCCGCCGGAACACGGTGTGCGGCCATGGCGGCCAGCAGCTCGCCGACCACCTTGTTCGCGGCCAGCTGGATCGGAGAGACATTGATGGAGATGGTCCGCGGGCTGCCTGCCTCCAGCCAGGCGCCGGCCTGGGCACAAGCCTCGTTGAAAACCCAACGCCCAAGCTGCTGGATCAGGTTCACGCTTTCGGCCACGGGGATGAATTCCGACGGCGGTACCGAACCAAGGACCTCGTCGTGCCAGCGCAGCAGCGCCTCCACTGCCAGGCTGCCGTCGGTGGCCAGGTCCAGCAGCGGCTGATAGTGCAGCCGGAAGCCGCCCGCCGCCACCGCCAGTTGGAGACGGCGCCGCAGCTGGGCTTGCCTGGCCACAGGTGCGGTTTCACCGCGGGCGCTGAGCCAGACCACCCGGCCCTTCCCGGTCCGCTTGGCCGCCAGCATGGCGCCGTCCGCCTGCCGCAGCAGCACGTCCAGCTGGCTCAGCTGCTCTTCCTCGACCACATCGGATGCCAACGCCAAGCCGATGGACGCGGAGATGTGAAGCTCGTGGTCATCGAAGGGGAAGGGTTTAGCCGCTTCGGCCAGGATGCGGTTCGCGATGCTGCGGGCCTGGTCAGGGCCGACGTCGACCAGCAGCACCGCGAATTCGTCGCCGCCCAGCCGGGCCACGATGTCGCGGCCGCGCACGGTGCGCTGCAGCCGGCTGGTGAAGCCCGTCAGAATGCTGTCGCCGGCACGGTGGCCGAACGTGTCGTTGACGTGCTTGAACCGGTCCAGGTCGATGCAAAGGATCGCTACGCGGCCGGGATCGCAGTCGCCGACCAGCTCTGCTCCGCGCTCGTCGAGCAGCCGTCGGTTGGGCAGCCCGGTCAGCGGGTCGTGCATCGCGTCATGCTGGAACAGCGCCGAAACCTCTTCGAAGATCCGCGAGACGGCCACCACCCGCGGCCCGTCGGGGCCGACAACGAGGAAGTCTTCGTAGCGGGCGCCGGACGGACGGGCCAGAATCCGCCGCGCGGCCTGCGTCATGGACAACTCCGGGTCCACCTCGAAGGAGTGATCCGGCCGGAGCTGGCCCACTCGCGTGCGACTGTTCAGCGCGCGCCCATAGCCCAGCCGCCCGCTGAGCTCCGACTCCAGCCGCTCCCGCAGGAGCAGCCAGTGCGGCCCGTCCGCCTCCACCGCAACGGCTTGCAACGAGCGGTCGGCTTGGAACCAGCCGTTGACCTCCATGATCAGGGTGTCGGCGGGCACCACCGGGACCTTATGACCCAGGTCGCCGACCCGTTGCGGCCGGTCCGGCAGGGGCAGGGCCGCCCCGGTACGTGAATCCATGCCCCAGTCAGTACCACACGCTTGCGGCGACCGGGTGAACGGCAGGGAAACCGGCCGGCTCACTAGACTTGGCGGGTGGACTTTGCAGACTTCTTCGATGTGCCCGATGCCCCGGCCAGCACCGACCCGCGGCTGCTGGCGGACCTGGCCGCCGACCTGGCCGCCCTGGACTACAGCGTGGACGGGGTGGCGGCACTGCTGGGCGAGCAGGCCTGGGCGGCCTTTGACCGTGACCAGTTGGTGCCGGCCGTGCTGGCCACCGCCGGATTGCTGGAGGATCCGGCGCACAGCCGCTTGGCCGCCGTCGTGCGTTGCTGGCTTTTGGGCCGCACGGTGGAGCCGGAGCAGTTGGCGCCGGCGTTCCCACGGACGGGGCTGGACGGACTGGCCGCGCTGGGGCTGGTGGAGCACGACGGCGGCGCCTTGCGTGCCGCCGTCGACCTCCGTCCGTACGCCTTTGGCGGCACCGAACTGTGGGTGGCCAGCGATCTGGGCGCGCACCAGCGGCCCGGCGTCCTCCGGCGCGACCATGTGCTGGGCATCGGCCAGGCCTCGCTGACCTTGGCCCAGCTGACCATCCGAACCGACGTGGAGCGGGCGCTGGACCTTGGCACCGGCTGCGGGATCCAGCTGTTCCATCTGCTGGGCCACTGCCGGCACGTCACGGCGACCGATATCTCGGAGCGGGCGCTGGCGTTCACCCGGTTCAACCTGCTGCTGAACGCCGGCGCGCTCGGGCTGGATCCGGACCATCTGGCGGCTCGGGTCAGCCTGCGGCTGGGCAGTCTGTTGGAGCCGGTGGCGGCGGAGCGTTTTGACCTAGTGGTGTCCAACCCGCCGTTCGTGATCACACCGCGGCTGCCGGCGGAACGCGCCGACGAGCAGTTCACCTACCGCGACGGCGGGCTGTCCGGGGACGACATTGTGGGTTCCCTCTTCCGCACGCTCCCGTCCGTGCTGGCCGACGGCGGGGTTGCCCAGTTGTTGGGGAACTGGGAAATCCCCGACGGTGCCGTCAGTTGGCATGCCAGGCTCGAGCGGTGGCTGACCCCGGACACCGACGCCTGGGTGATCCAGCGCGAACAGCTCGGCCCGGCGCAGTACGCGGAAACCTGGCTGCGCGACGCTTCGGAGAACCGCGACCCCGCGTCGTTCGAGTCGGCGTACGCCGCCTATCTGGAGGACTTCGAGTCCCGGGCGGTGGCGGCCGTTGGCTTCGGCCTGGTGTGGCTGCGCCGTTCCGTGGCCGCCGGTCCCGGGGCGATGACCGCAGGTGCGTTGCGTCGGTTCGAAGAGATCACCTATCCGATCGAGCAACCCATCGGGCCGCATCTGGCAGCGGCGGTCGAGCGCTCCGACTGGCTGGCCGCCCACGCGGCGGACTTCGGCCGCCAGCATCTCCAGGTGGCCGGGGACGTGACCGAGGAGCGGCACCAGCGGCCCGGAGCAGAACATCCCGGCGTGATCTTGTTGCGCCAGGGCGCGGGGCTGCGCCGGACCAACCTGATGAGCACGGAACTGGCGGGCTTCGTTTCTGCCAGTGACGGCGAACTGGAGGTGGACCAGATCATCGGCGCCCTGGCTGCGCTGCTGGACCGCCCCGAACCAGACTTCGCCCGGCAGCTGTCTGAGGAGGTGCGGAACCTGGTGGCCGATGGGTTCCTGGTGCCTACCGGCCAGTAGGTCTGATCGTTGCCTGATTGCAGCCTGTGGGAATGGGAAACACCGCCGCCAGCGGCCGTGAGCGGCATTACACTTACTGATCATGACTAAGGGTTCATCCACGACCACCGGCCGGGCGGCGACTGCTGCGGCGGACCCCCAGCGGGAGCCGGAAGCCGGGGACAGGGTCAACATTTCCGATGCCCGGGCCATCCGGGCACTGGCCCATAACGTGCGGTTGAAAGTCATCGAGGAGCTCTTCGATACGCAGCAGCCGGCCACCGCCACCGAGTTGGCCCAGCGGCACGGGCTGACGCCCAGCGCCATGAGCTACCACCTGCGCGCTTTGGAGAAGTGGGGATTCGTCAAACGGTGCGCCAACCAAGGCGACGGGCGGGAGCGGCACTGGCAGGCGGCTGCGGGGCGGTTGGACGTGACCAGCGTGGCGGACAGCCGCGCCGCCACCTTGGGCGTGGTGGACGTGGAACTGAACGATCTTCGCGAGCGTCTGTCCAAATATGTCAAACGGGATAAGCAAGCGCCCGATCCGGACACCTGGCGGCAGGAAGGCCACCTGGCTGCGCTCAGCACGGGACGGTTCTATTTGACCGAGGAACAGCGCAAGGACCTCGGCCGGCGGATCGGCGAGATCCTGCTGGAATTCAGCCCTACCACCAACCCGGAGAACAGGGGAGAAGGGGCGGAGAAACTTTACTACGTCTTCTCCTTCCTGCCCGGCGACATCGACAGCGACTAGGGCTCCGGCAGGGCCACTGCCAGCCTCCCGCGCACCCCGAAGCCAGCCGCTTCGTCAGTTCGCATGTTCTGGTTCGCGGTACTGTTGCGGCTAACCTAGTGCTGACGGTCCTCCGCCCCGCCGGGTTGGAGGACGTACTTCCAAGCGCATCAATACCTTTCTTTACGTAGGAGCACAGTGCCAGCCAAGGCCCGCGAAAAAACCGGCAAGAAACTCGTCATCGTCGAGTCTCCAGCCAAGGGCAAGACCATCGCCGGGTATCTCGGCGAGGGTTACGAGGTCACGGCCTCCATGGGTCATATCCGTGACCTGCCCCAGCCCTCCGACCTGCCTGCTGAACTGAAAAAGACGTCGGTCGGCAAGTTCGCGGTGGACATCGAGAACAATTTCGAGCCCTATTACGTGGTGTCGCCGGACAAGAGGAAGAAGGTGTCCGAGCTCAAATCGATGCTCAAGGACGCCGACGAACTCTACCTGGCAACTGACGGTGATCGCGAGGGCGAAGCCATCGCGTGGCACTTGCTCCAAGTGCTCCAGCCCAAGGTGCCGGTGCACCGCATGACCTTCAGCGAGATCACCCGCGAAGCCCTGCAGCGCGCCCTGACCGAGGTCCGCGACGTCGACACCGATCTGGTGGACGCGCAGGAAACCCGCCGGATCGTGGACCGGCTGTTCGGCTATGAGCTTTCGCCGGTGCTCTGGCGCAAGGTCAAGGCGGGCCTGTCCGCGGGACGCGTGCAGTCGGTGGCCACCCGGCTGGTGGTGGAGCGCGAACGTGAGCGGATGGCTTTCCGTGCGGCCTCCTACTGGGATCTGCTGGCCACGGTGCAGCCCGAGGACGCTTCCAAGGGCGCGGCATTCAAAGCCAAGCTGGTTGCCGTCGACGGCGGCCGGGTTGCCGTCGGCAAGGACTTCGACGATCTGGGCCGGCTGAAGGCCCGCTCGGCCGTCCACCTGGACGAGGCCGCCGCCACCGGCTTGGCGGACTCGCTGCGCAGTGCCGAGTTCTCCGTTCGCGCCGTGGAGAACAAGCCCTACACCCGCCGCCCCGCCGCCCCGTTCACTACTTCCACCCTGCAGCAGGAAGCGGCCCGCAAGCTCCGGTTCTCCGCCCGCTCGACCATGCAGGTGGCGCAGAAACTGTATGAAAACGGCTACATCACCTATATGCGTACCGACTCGCCGGCGCTGAGCGACCAGGCCGTCAACGCGGCCCGCCGGCAGGCCTCGGAGCTCTACGGTCCCGAGTACGTTCCGGATTCCCGCCGGGTTTACAAGGGCAAGGACAAGAACGCGCAGGAAGCCCACGAAGCCATCCGGCCCGCCGGTGATTCGTTCCGCACGCCCGGCCAGGTCCGCAGCCAGCTGTCCAGCGACGAGTACCGGCTCTACGAGCTGGTCTGGAAGCGCACCGTGGCTTCGCAGATGACCGATGCCAAGGGCTCCACCTCGACGGTGCGCTTGGGCGCCATTGCCGGTGACGGCCGGGACGCCGAATTCACTGCATCCGGCACCGTGATCACCTTCCCCGGGTTCCTGGCCGCCTATGAGGAAGGCAAGGACGCCGGCCGGGAGGAGGACGACGACGCCAGCGGCGGCCGCCTGCCGAACCTCGCCAAAGGCGACGGCCTGGAAGCCCAGTCGGTCGACGCCGTCGGACACGAGACCTCCGCTCCGCCGCGCTACACCGAAGCATCGCTGATCAAGACGCTGGAAGACCGCGGCATCGGGCGTCCGTCCACCTATGCCGCCACCATCTCCACCATCATGGACCGCGGCTACGTCCGCACCCGGGGCTCCGCCCTGGTCCCGAGTTGGATCGCGTTCTCCGTGGTCCGGCTGCTGGAGGAACATTTCAGCGACTACGTGGATTATGACTTCACGGCAGAGCTGGAAGAGGACCTGGACCGTATTGCCCGCGGCGAGGCCAGCCGGACCGAATGGCTCTCCGGCTTCTACTACGGCGACCGCAAGGAAACCGGCCTGAACACCGTGGTCAACGATCTGGGCGAGATCGATCCCCGTGTGATCAATTCCATCGATATTGCCGAGGGCATCACCCTGCGGGTGGGTAAATTCGGCCCCTATCTGGAGCGCAACGGCAACGGCAACGGCAACGGCAACGGCGAGGGGGACGAGCCGCAGCGTGCCAACGTCCCCGACGATCTGGCCCCGGACGAGCTGACGGCGGAGAAAGCCATCGAGCTGATGGAAACCCAGGGACCGGGCGAGCGCGAGCTCGGCACGGATCCGGAGACGGGCCGCACCATTGTGGCCAGGGAAGGCCGGTACGGTGCCTACGTCACCGAAGTGATCCACGAGCCGACGGCCGAGGAACTGGCCGCGCAGCCGGTGGAGTACTACAAGAACGGCAAGCCCAAGCCGCCGAAGAAGCCCGCCAAGGTCAAGCCGCGCACCGGGTCCCTGTTCAAGTCGATGAGCGTGGACACGGTGACCCTCGAGGATGCACTCAAGCTGCTGAGCCTGCCGCGTGTGCTCGGCACCGATGCGGAGGGCGCGGAAATCACCGTGCAGAACGGCCGCTTCGGCCCGTACCTGAAGAAGGGGACGGATTCGCGGTCAATCGGTTCGGAGGAGGAAATCTTCACCATCACGCTGGAGCAGGCGCTGGAGATCTACTCGCAGCCGAAGACCCGCGGTGGCCGTACCGCCGCCGCACCGCTGGCCGAGTTCGGCGTGGACCCGGTGTCGGAGAAGAACATCGTGGTCAAGGACGGACGGTTCGGCCCATACATTACCGACGGCGTCACGAACATTACGGTGCCGCGTTCCACCAGCCTTGAGGAACTGACGCGCGAACAGGCCGTGGAACTGCTGGCGGAAAAGCGGGCCAAGGGACCGGCGAAGGGGCCCGCCAAGAAGCCCGCCCGGCGCAAGGTGACCGCCAAGAAGTAGCCGACCGCGCGCTTCGGCAGCCTGGGTAGGTGCTGCCGAAGCCGGTCCGGTTGCAGCGCCGGGGCAACGGCGCTGCATAATATGAGCATGCGTCTGGGTGTCCTCGATATCGGTTCCAACACTGTGCATTTGCTGTTGGTGGATGCCCACCCCGGTGCGCGTCCGGTGCCTTTTGCGTCGCACAAGCGGCCCTTGTCGCTGGTGGCCTACCTGGACGCCGACGGCAATATCACTGAGGAAGGCCAGCAGGAACTCATCGGTTTTGTGCGGGAGGCCTGGCGGTTCGCCGGGCTGCACCGTGCCG
The DNA here is from genome assembly GCA_051751385.1 of Actinomycetota bacterium. Taxonomy (GTDB): domain Bacteria; phylum Actinomycetota; class Actinomycetes; order Actinomycetales; family Micrococcaceae; genus Crystallibacter. The sequence goes on from JBNJKW010000001.1 coordinate 408,454, forward strand.
AAGACATGCTGGCCTTCTGCACGTCCGCCATCCGCGAGGCCAGCAACGGCCGGGCCGTGCTGGACCGGGTCAAGGCGGAAGCCAACGTCACGCTGCAGGAGCTGACCGGCCCGGAAGAGGCCGGCCTGACCCTGGTGGCGGTCCGTCGCTGGTATGGCTGGGGCTCGGGCACCGTTCTGGATCTGGACATTGGCGGCGGCTCCTTTGAAATGGCGATGGGGCACGACGAACAGCCCGACCTGGCCGTATCGGTGCCGCTGGGAGCCGGTCGACTGACCAGGCAGTGGCTACCCGAGGACCCACCGAGCGTGAAGAGCATCAAGGACCTGCACGGCTATATCCGTGACACCATGGCACCTGCCGTGGCGGAGTTCGCCGCCTTGGGCCGCCCGGACATGGTGGTGGGTACGTCCAAGACGTTCCGCTCGCTGGCCAGGGTTGCCGGAGCCGCTCCCTCTGCGGCCGGACCCTACGTGCGGCGCGAATTGCACCGCACCGACTTGTCCCTGTGGGCCCGCAGGCTGGCGGCCATGCCGGTCAGCGACCGGGTGAACCTTCCCGGGGTCTCGGCCGTACGGGCGCCGCAGTTGTTGGCGGGCGCCATGGTTGCCGAAGCCGCGATGGAAATGTTCCGCATCGAGACCCTGCAGATCTGCCCGTGGGCGCTGCGCGAAGGCCTGATCCTCAAACGCTTCGACCACCTGCTCTTCGACAGCGATGCGCCGGTCAGCCCGGTGGGCACCATGCTGGTGCAGAAGGCCGTGGAGCCGGCCCCTGCCGTCGAGACGGTGGGAAGCTAATAAGCCAGTCCTGGCGGCGGGTGAAGCGCGGCGTGGCGTCATCGGCAGCGCTATTGGAGAACAGAGCTTAAAAGGCGGCGCCGGCGAACGTTGCGGTCGGTTGGGGGAGTCAACCGCTGTTCGCCGGCGCCCGGACCGGACCAGCAGATCCGGTCCATCATCACTCGCACCTTGATGAGGTTTTATAAACATTAGGGGCCGAAGTTGAGATATCCCCCTTAAGAACCTGAAAAGCAGCTGTGAGTTCTCGTCACTGGCCGCCGAAGGGGGAAACCGCGCGGCCCACGCCCGGCTGCTCGGCACACCCGCGTGATTCAATGGCAAACATGACTGCTGACGCCTCTGCGACTCCATCCACCCGCCGCACCGTCTTCCTGGGCTGTGGCTCCATGAGTGAGGCCATCCTCGTGGGCCTGCTGTCCGCCGGAACACCAGCGGGGAACGTGACGGCAACAGTGCGCCGCAGCGAGCGCGCCGAGGAGCTGCGCGGCCGCTATCCGGGCCTGACGGTACTGGCGGAGCAGGACGACGCCGGTGCCAACGCCACCGCTGTGCAAGGCGCCGACGTTGCGGTGCTGGGCGTCAAGCCGATGGGAATAGTCGACATGTGCCGCAGCATCGGACCCGCGTTGGATCCGACGACGGTGGTGGTCTCCGTGGCGGCGGCAGTCACCATTGCCACCATGGAAGCGGCGCTGCCCAAAGGCCAGCCGCTGGTTCGCAGCATGCCCAATACGCCGCTCAAGGTCGGTCGCGGGGCCGTCGGCATCTCGGCCGGCAGCCAGGTGACCGATTCCCAGCTGGACGCCGCCCGTGGGGTGTTCGCCGGAGCCGGCACCGTCGTCGTCGTTCCGGAGGACCAGCTGGACGCGGTCTCCGCGGTCAGCGGTTCCGGTCCCGCCTATGCGTTCTACCTGGCCGAGGCAATGGCTGCCGCAGGAGTAAAGCTGGGCCTGGACCCGGAACTGTCCATGACGCTGGCCCGCGAAACGGTGGCCGGGGCGGGCATCATGCTGACCGCGGAGGACGCCGACCCGGCCGTCCTGCGTCGCAATGTCACCAGCCCCAACGGCACCACGGAGCGGGCCATCGCTGCTTTCGACGAGGCGGGGCTGTCACAGATCATCGCGCGCGGCGCAGCGGCCGCCGCGGAACGGGCTGCCGAACTGTCCCGCGAGCTGGCCTGAGCCGCGGGCTCGGCCTGACCTGCTCTGGCCGCGAGCCCGCGGTCCGCGCCCGGACAGGGCTCGATCAGGGGCGGGCGGCGAAGCGCTCCAGCAGGTCCACATGGCCGGAGACAATCAGCATGTCCCGGCTGGACACCTTGGTCTCCGGACGCGCATAGGTGAAGTCTTCGCCCGGAGACTTCACACCCACCACGGTGACGCCGTACTTGGAGCGCACCTGCGACTCACCCAGCGTGAAGCCCTGGGTTTCCTTCGGCGGGTACATCTTCACGATGGCGAAACCGTCGTCGAACTCGATGAAGTCCAGCATCCGGCCGCCCACCAGGTGCGCCGCGCGGCGGCCGGCGTCGGCTTCCGGATAGATCACATGGTTGGCGCCGATGCGGGAGAGGATCTTGCCGTGCGATGGCGTGATGGCCTTGACCCATAGATGTTCGATGCCCAGGTCCACCAGGTTCACGGTGATCAGCACCGAGGATTCGATCGACGTGCCGACTCCGACTACAGCTGCGCTGAACTCCTGGGCGCCCAGCTGGCGCAGCGCGTCGATGTTCGTGGCGTCCGCCTCCACCACGTGGGTCAGCTGTCCCGACCACTTTTGCACCAGAGCCGGATCGCGTTCGATCGCCAATACCTCGCGGCCCTGCCTGACCAGCTGTTCAGCGGTCGAGGCGCCAAACCGGCCCAGGCCGACGACCAGCACGGGCGCGTTGTGGGCGGGGCGTTTGTTCGATGCAGACTTATCAGCCAATGATGGGCCTCTCTTCTGGGTAGTGGAACAGCTGGCGCCGTTCGCGCAGCGCCAGCGCGGCAGCCAGCGTGATGGTGCCGACGCGGCCCGCGAACATCAGCGCGCAGAGCACGTATTTGCCCTCCGGCGGCAGCTCGGCACTGAGCCCCGTGCTCAGCCCACAGGTGGCGAACGCGGAGATGACTTCGAACAGCACCCGGTCCAGGCTGTCGCCGGTGAGGGCCAGCAGCAGTCCGGCCGCTCCTGCCACAAAGGTGGCGCCCATGACGATCACCGAGATGGCCACCCGCATGGCGCCTTCCGGGATGGTCCGGCCGTGGATCTTCACGTCCCGGTCGCCGCGGGCCTCGGCGACGATAGCCAGGAACACGATCGCGATGGTCGTGACCTTGATGCCGCCGGCGGTCGATGCGGAACCGCCGCCGGCGAACATCAGGGCATCGGAGAACAGCATGGTGCTGGGCTCCAGGTTGTTCATGTCCACCAGGTTGAAGCCGAGCGAGCGGGTCATGACGGAGGCGAACGTGGAGTGTAGGACCTTGTCCCAGACGGTCATGCCGCCAATCGTCTCCGGATTGCTCCACTCCAAGGCTCCCCACACCAGGGCGCCGACCACCAGCAGAATCAGCGACACCTCGACGGTGAGCTTGGTGTGCAGGTTCCAGTTCTTGAACCGCGCGCCGCGCTCCAGCAGCACCATGACCACGGGGAAGCCGAGGCTGCCCAGGAACCCGCCCACCATCAGCGGGATGAGGATCCACTCGTCCGTCTCGTAGGGGACCAGACCATCGGTGTGCGGGGTGAAACCGGCATTGTTGAAGGACGAAATGGCGTAGAAGATGCCGTGCCAGGCGGCCTGGGGAAAGGATTCGCCAAGCATCAGGAAGCGCGGGAACAGTATCAGGGCCAGAATCACTTCGATGATCACCGAAGTGGTAATCACAATCCGCAACAGGGTGCCAACCTCGCCCAGACGCCCGGCGTTGCTCATGGCGGACTGGGCGATCAGCTTGCCACGGACGCCCAACCGCTTGCTGACCATGAGTGCCAGCAGTGAGGCCAACGTCAGCGTGCCCAAACCGCCGATGAAGATGGCCAGCAGGATCACGGCCTGGCCCAAGAAAGTCCAGTGCACGGCTGTGGAAACCACCGTCAGCCCGGTGACACAGACGGCGGAAACCGCGGTGAAGAAGGCGTCGTACAGCGGGGTGATCTGCCCGTCCCGGGCGGCGGCGGGCAAGGACAGCAGCCCGGTGAAGACCAGGATCACGGCCACGTAGACGATCAGCGCCAGCCGCGCCGGCGAGCTATTGGCAACGCTGTCGACGAAGTCACGGAGCGTGCGCAGGAGCCAGAATCGTCCGTGCTCCCGCTCGGCCAGCCACGACGGCTGCTGTCTGGTCATTCCGATCGCTTCTGTCCGGCTCCGAAATCGCTGATGTGTTCCTTGCAGTAGTAAATCATCATTTAACCGCGCAGGGGCGGGACGAATGCGTGCGGGGCAGCGGTTTCGCGTAGCCTGTCTGTGATGTCAGCTACCCCAGTTCCCGCGGTTCCCACTCTGGCGGTGTGGAGCGATTCCCTCCTGGCATACAATTTCGGCGCGCACCATCCCATGTCCCCGATCCGGTTGGAGCTGACTGCGCGGCTGGCCGACGAATACGCCATCTTCCACCGGCCGAACGTCACCCTGGCCACAGCCGAGATGGCCGGGGACGCCCAACTGGAAACCGTCCACGATCCGGCCTATGTGGCCGCGGTGAAGGCGGTCAGCGACAACCCCGCGGCGGTAGATGAAGAGCGGGGGCTCGGCACCGAAGACGACCCGGTGTTCCCGGGCATGCACGCTGCCAGCGCCCGGATTGCGGGAGCCTCGCTGCAGTCCGCGGCCGCCATTCTGGACGGGTCGGCGCTGCATGCGGTCAACTTTGCCGGCGGCATGCACCACGCCGCCCGCGGCAAGGCGAGCGGATTTTGCATTTACAACGACTGCGCGCTGGCCATCCAGCACCTGCTGGACCGCGGTGTGCAGCGGGTTGCCTACGTGGACGTTGACGCCCACCACGGCGACGGCGTGCAGTCGATCTTCTACAACGACCCGCGGGTGCTGACTATCTCGCTGCACGAGACCGGCACCCACCTGTTTCCGGGAACGGGTTTTGCCAACGAAAGCGGCGGCCCGGACGCGCTGGGCAGTTCGGTGAACGTCTCCCTTCCACCCCGCACCGGTGATGCCGCCTTCCTGCGAGCCTTCCACGCGGTGGTCCCGCAGCTGGTCAGGGCCTTCGCGCCGGAAGTGATCGTGAGCCAGCATGGGTGCGACAACCACGCCCGCGACCTGCTGAGCAGCCTGCGCCTGAGCATCGACGCGCAGCGGCAAATGATGCTGGACATGGCCGACTTGGCCCGCGAGGTCGCCGGCGACCGGTGGATCGCCACGGGCGGCGGCGGCTACGACGTCTTCAACGTGGTCCCGCGGTCCTGGACCCACATGCTGGCCATTGTTGCCGGCCGGCCCATCCCGTTGCACAGCGAGGTGCCGCAGTCCTGGCACGAATATGTGGAGGTCAGGTACGGCCAGCAGGCCCCGCTGTACATGGGCGACGACGCCGACCTGTGGTGGCGGTCGTGGGAAGTCGGCTACGACCCGAACGACAGTGTGGACCGCACGGTGATGGCGACCCGCAAGGAGATATTTCCGTACCACGGCCTCGATCCGTGGTTCGACTGAGCTTTCCCCGCATGGCCCCTGAGGCTGTCCCCGTCCGGCTTGGTTTAATGATTTCGCCTTCCCCGCGTGACCGATCGCCGCCGGGGGTGCCTGCCAGGCATATATGCGATTAGGGTAATGGAATGGCCATCGATGACGTCTTTGCAGTGATTGCTGAAGGTACGCGCCGGGACATACTCGGATCGCTTCGCGACGGAGATAAAGCGGTCGGCGAGCTGGTCGAAGAACTCGAAGTCAGCCAGCCGACCGTCTCCAAGCATCTGAAGGTGCTGCGCGAGGCCGGGCTGGTGTCCATGCGCGCCCAAGGGCAGAAGCGTTACTACTCGCTGCAAACCAAGCCGCTGCAGGATGTGGCCGATTGGATCGTCGCTTTCGGCATCGACGTGCTGCCTGCTGCCGAACCGGTGGCACCCGCGGTGGCGGCCGCCGTCGTTGCTCCGCAGGAGCCGGGCCACGCGGTGTCGGGGCGGAGCCTGGAGGTTCCGGTTCCGGCCAACCTCAGTCGGTCGCTGGGTCAGGCCGCCAACAAGGCAACTACCAAGGCCGCGGACCTTTTTGCGCATCTGCCCAAGCTGCCGCGCCGACGCCGCGGCTGAACGCCGCCCGGCGATGGCGGGAACCGGACCCCGGACGGTGATGACCCGCACATTCCCTGCCCCGCAGGCTGTCCCGCCCGCGCGTGACCGCCCGCACTTTTCGCGCCGCTGAAGGCCGGATAAAGCCGGAATTATAGGCCTTCGAAGGCCGCAATGGCCGGTAACACCGCCGGTCAGCGCGTTACGAGACGCCTCGACGATATGTCAGAGTTGTTTCTTGGTTCCCGTCTCCGTGTGGTTTTCTTTGTGAGGGCCTGAAGCAAGTCGAGTGCCCCAATACGTCAGCTAGGGAAGGGACGCACCCATGGATGCCCATCTGCTTGAAGTCCGCGACGAAGTCTTCCGCCGCAATCCAGGCGAAACGGAATTCCACCAGGCCGTCAACGAAGTCTTTGACACTCTGGAGCCGCTCTCCGCCCGGCACCCCGAATACATCGATGCCGCCATTTTGCAGCGCATCTGCGAGCCCGAGCGCCAGATCATCTTCCGGGTTCCGTGGATGGACGACGCCGGCAACGTCCAGATCAACCGCGGCTTCCGCGTCGAGTTCAACTCCGCACTGGGCCCGTACAAGGGCGGGCTGCGTTTCCACCCGTCGGTCTACCTGGGCATCGTCAAATTCCTGGGCTTCGAGCAGATTTTCAAGAACGCTCTGACCGGCATGCCCATCGGCGGCGCCAAGGGCGGCTCCGACTTTGACCCGCGCGGCCGTTCCGACAATGAAGTGATGCGCTTCTGCCAGTCCTTCATGACCGAGCTGTACCGCCACATCGGCGAATACACCGACGTTCCCGCCGGCGATATGGGTGTGGGCACCCGCGAGATCGGCTACCTGTTCGGCCAGTACAAGCGCATCACCAACCGCTACGAGTCGGGTGTCCTCACCGGCAAGGGCACCGGCTGGGGCGGATCCCTGGTCCGGCCCGAGGCCACCGGCTACGGCGCCGTGCTGTTCACCCAGGAGATGCTCAAGACCCGGGGCCAGAGCTTCGACGGCCAGCGCGTGGTGATCTCCGGTTCCGGCAACGTGGCGATCAACGCCATCGAAAAGGCCCAGGAACTGGGCGCCAAGGTCGTCACAGCCTCCGATTCCGGCGGCTACGTGGTGGACGAGGCCGGCATCGACGTCGAACTGCTGCGCCAGATCAAGGAAGTCGAGCGGGGCCGCATTTCGGAGTACGCCGAGCGCCGCGGCTCGGCCGTGCACTACGTGGCCGAGGGCAACGTCTGGGATGTCGATTGCACCGTGGCCCTGCCCAGCGCGACGCAGAACGAGCTGGACGACAAGTCCGCCCGCCGGCTGGTGGAATCCGGCCTGATTGCCGTGGCCGAAGGCGCCAACATGCCCTGCACCAGTGTGGCTGCCTCCATTTTCCAGGAGGCGAATGTGCTGTTCGGCCCAGGCAAGGCAGCCAATGCCGGCGGCGTGGCCACTTCCGCGCTCGAGATGCAGCAGAACGCCAGCCGCGACGCGTGGAGCTTCGAGTACACCGAGCAGCGCCTGACGGACATCATGGTCGGCATCCACGACCGCTGCGCCGAGACCGCCGACAAGTACGGCATGCCCGGCAACTATGTGGCCGGCGCCAACATTTCCGGCTTCAAGAAGGTTGCAGACGCCATGCTGGCGCAGGGGCTCATCTAAGCCCGCTGACCCAGCAGAGTCCTGATCACGACGACGGTGCCCGCCACTCAGGCGGGCACCGTCGTCGACTTGGTCTCGGGGCAGAACTGTAAGCTCGGTGCATGGTTCAGACACTGATCGGGCTGGATATCGGCGGCAGCAAGACGCATGGTATCCGGCTGGACGACGGCCGGCTGGCCGCCGAAGCGACTGCCGCCAGTGCCAACGTCCAGAACACCAGTCCGGTCCAGGCCGCCGCCGCCTTGTCCGAGGTGTTTGGCCGGCTCGGCGCAGCCCACGTCGCTGCGGTCTACGCCGGGGCCGGTGGAGTCGATACCGACGATGACGCCGATGCGCTGCGTGCGCTGCTTGCCCCGCTGGCTCCCGGGGCGGACATCCATATTGTCCACGACACCCGGCTGGTGCTGGCCGCCGGGTACCGGAGCACGGGAATCGGCGTGGTTGCCGGCACCGGATCATCCGTGTGGGGCATCAACGCCGCCGGCGAGGAAGCCCGCGCCGGCGGCTGGGGGCACCTGCTGGGGGACGAAGGCAGCGGCTACTGGCTGGGCCGCGAAGCCGTCCGGCATGCGCTCTCCCGGCTGGACGCCGGCCTCCCGCCGGACAGGCTGTCTGCGCTGCTGCTGGCTGACTGCGGACTGCGGAAACCGGTGGACCTGATTGCGCTGTTCCACTCGCCGCAAACCGACCGGCGGTTCTGGGCGGGCAAGTCCAGGGTGGTGGTGGCCGCCGCCGAAGACGGCGAGCCGCCGGCTGAAGCGATGGTTGATCGGGCGGCGACCGACCTTGCCGGCCAGATCCGTTTGGTGGCACATCGGCTCGGCTTCGCCGGTCCGGTGGTCCTGGGCGGCGGCCTGGGAGGCAACGTCCGGCGCTTCCAGCGGTCTGTGGCTGCGGCGCTGGAGCCGCACGGCATCACCGACATCCGACCGCTGGACCGGGAACCGGTCTTCGGCATCGATGTCCTGGCGGGTCTGGCCTAGGCGGGTCCTCCCGGCCCGGTGCCGCGAACGGGCGCAGTGTTCCAGCCGCCCGCGGGAGGCCGAGCCGCCGTCGTCATAATCGGTCATGTCACGAGCGCCGATTTTCCGGCTCCGGCGGGTCCGACGTAGAGTGCAGGTATGACGACTCGTTGGTATGCGTATTTTGCGTTGGCTCTGGAGGGGCCTGACGTAACCGCTTAGCGCGTACGCATACTAACCTTCAGAGCCAACAGGGCAGAGATGATTCTCTGCCCTTCGCCATTTCTCCGGCGGGTTCTGGATCCGAGGTCCCGCCACCAACAGACGGGACACCCACCATGAATGCACCTGCCAACCACCTCTTGGAAGCGGCCACGCAGTCCGATGTTGCGGCGCCGGGCACATACGGGGCCGGCGGACACACCGCGCCGCGCGGCACCAACAACCTGCGGGTGAGCAGCTTCAGCCCGCTGCCGTCGCCGGTAGAGCTCATGGGGGAGCAGCCGCTGACCGTTGAAGCCGCCGCCGTCGTCGCCCGGGGCCGGGAGGAAATCCGTGCGGTCATGGACGGTGTGGACAACCGGCTGCTGGTGATCGTCGGTCCGTGCTCCATCCACGACACCGAGGCCGGTCTGGACTACGCGCGCCGGTTGGCACAGGTGGCGCGGGAACACCGCGAAGAGCTGCTGATTGTGATGCGCACCTACTTCGAGAAACCGCGCACCACGGTGGGCTGGAAGGGCCTAATCAACGACCCCCGGCTGGATGGCTCCCACGACATCGCCGCCGGGCTGCGGCTGGCACGGACTTTCCTGCTGGAGGTGGCGGAGCTGGGCCTGCCGGTGGCCACGGAGTTCCTGGAACCGATCAGCCCGCAGTACCTGGCTGACCTGGTCAGTTGGGGTGCGATCGGTGCACGGACCACGGAGAGCCAGATCCACCGCCAGTTGGTGTCCGGCCTGTCCATGCCGGTGGGCTTCAAGAACGGAACCGACGGCGGGCTGCAGGTGGCCCTCGATGCCTGCCAGGCCGCGTCCGCGGCGCAGGCATTCCTGGGGATCGACGGCGACGGGCGGGCGGCGCTGGTGGCCACCAACGGCAACCCGGACACCCACTTGATCCTGCGCGGCGGCAAGAGCGGCCCGAACTACGGCGCCGACCACGTGGCCGCGGCGTCCGATGCCCTGGCGAAAGCAGGCGTGAATCCGAGGCTCATCGTGGACGCAAGCCACGCCAACAGCGGCAAGAGCCACCACCGCCAGGCCGAGGTGGCACTGGAAATCGCGGCGCAACTGGAGGCCGGCGGCAGCACCATCGCCGGCATCATGCTGGAGAGCTTCCTGGTGGGCGGAGCACAGAAAATGGACGTGTCTGAAAACGCTGACGGGGCCGGGCTGGTCTACGGCCAGAGCGTGACGGACGCCTGCATGGAGTGGGACGTGACGGCCGATGTGCTGGCGCAGTTGGCGGCGGCGGCCGGACATCGCGGAGCAAACGCAACCCCGCAGACAAAGACCGTGCAGCAATAAAATCCTTAAGCTACAGTGGCCGCTTTCACTTTCGCCACAACAGCCTCTAAAGTATCTAGGAAGAGGGTTTGGGGCAGGGCAAGGCGGCACGCCGTCGTCGTTGCTTACAGTAAAGGAACAGTGCGAAATGGCTGACGAGAACAACTTCTCGAATGTGCGCTTCTTGACGGTGTCGGAAGTGGCCGCAGTCATGCGCGTGTCCAAGATGACCGTTTACCGGTTGGTGCATTCGGGCGAGATGCCCGCCGTGCGCTTCGGGCGTTCCTACCGGGTGCCTGAGTCGGCCGTGGAGGAGTACCTGCGCGGCGCGGTGATTGACCGGGAAACCGGCACCGCCTGACGACCGGCTACCGGCTCCGCGGCGTCCGGCGGTCAATGACGGGTGCGCGGAAGCTGTACCCTGTTAAGGAACGTTTTACGTCATCGTCGAAAAACCGTAAGTTGGCGTGTGCCCCGCCGGGCACCGGCAGCACGGAAACTATCAGTGAATGAGGGACTCGTGGGTTCAGTTATCAAGAAGCGCCGCAAGCGTATGGCCAAGAAGAAGCACCGCAAACTGCTTCGCAAGACCCGTCACCAGCGCCGCAATAAGAAGTAGGACCCGTTAGCCGGTTCCTACGCTTCCACGGTCCGTCAGGAAACTGGCGGACCGTGTGCATTTAACGCCGTGCCCGGGATGGGGGAGGACCGGTGCTTATGCTGCCGGCCGGCGGAATTTGCTCATGCCGCGCCAGAGCCCGTAGACCGCGCCCGCGCCGGTAGCGGCCTTAAGCCCGAGCGTGGCAGCGCGGCGTCCGCTGCGGAAGTCGTAGACCGGCCAGTTGTTCCCGCGGGCGTGCCGGCGCAGCCTGGCATCCGGATTGATGGCCACCGGATTGCCCACCAAGGTCAGCAGCGGGACATCGTTGTATGAGTCGCTGTAGGCCCAGCAGCGCGCCAAGTCGAGACCCTGGCGGGCAGCCAGTTCTTCGACCGCAATCGCCTTGGCCGGACCGTGCAGGATGTCCCCGATCAGGCGCCCGGTGTAGGCCCCGTTCTCGACTTCGCCGACCGTGCCCAAGGCACCGGTCAGGCCCAGTCGGTCCGCGATCACGGCGGCGACCTCCACCGGTGTGGCCGTGACCAGCCAGACTTTCCGGCCCACGCGCAGGTGCTGGTCCGCCAAGGCCCGGGTGCCGGGCCAGATCTTGGAGGCGATCACTTCGTCGTAGACCTCGTCGCCGAGCTGCTTGACGTCGTCGCTCAACAGGCCGGTGGCCAGGGCCAAGGCCGTGTCCCGGATGGACTGGATGTCCTTCAGGTTTTCCCCGCGCATCAGGAACCGTGCCTGCTTGAAACCGAAGCTGGCAGCATCGCGCATCCGGAAGGCGCCCCGCTGGTACATCTTGCGGGCGACATGGAACAAGCTGGCGCCGCGCATCAGCGTGTTGTCGACGTCGAAAAAGGCAGCCTCCGTCCCCGGGTCGGCGGAGAGCGAGGCTCGCTGTGCATGGCCGGCGGCGGACTTGGGCATACTTCGAGTCTAACGAGGCGCCGGGGATTCCCCGTTCACCGCCGCCGGCGGCTACCGTGGAAGGTATGAACGGTTCCGAGGGCCGCAGTCACGAATTGGTGCTGCTCACTAAACCCGGCTGTCATCTGTGCCAGGCGGCGCGGGAGACGGTGGACAGTGTTGCGGGGGAACTCGGTGTGGCCTGGGAGGAAAAAAACATCCTGGAAGACCCGGAGCTCTCACGCCGCTTTGCCGAAGAGATTCCGGTGGTCATGATCGACGGCGTGCAGCGGGATTTCTGGCACATTGATCCGGAGCGTTTGCGCCGCCTGCTCACGCAGTAGGACGGCGGCCCGCGTCATCAGAATTGGAGACCGGCGCGGCGGAGCTTAATCTAAGGGGAACACCAGCCTTCGGTAGGACAACCGCCGAGGCAGCCAGGATCCGGAACGGCTGGAGACAGCCTGGGACGGAGCCCGCAGCAGTCATCGGAGCGAGAACAGTGACCCACCTGACGGATACCGAGGCGGCCAAGCCTTCCGGCCAGGAGATCCCGCCGGCTGCACTCGCACGCCTAACCATCTACCTCCGGGTGCTGAATTCGCTGATGGCCGGTGGCACGGAACGCATATCCTCCGAGCAGTTGGCCGAATCCGCCGGGGTCAGTCCGCCCACCTTGCGCAAGGACCTGTCCCACCTGGGGTCGTTCGGCACCCGCGGCGTGGGCTACGACGTGCGCCTGGTCAGCCAGGAGATTTCGGCCGCCTTGGGCCTCATGCATGAGTGGAAAGTAGCGATCATCGGCATCGGCAACCTGGGTAGGGCGCTGGCCGGCTACTCCGGATTCACCACCAAGGGGTTCGGAGTCGTGGCGCTCTTTGACGCGGACCCGCTTGTCGTCGGGACGGAGGTTGCAGGGTTGCGTGTCAGCCCCATCACCGAACTGGAATCCGTCCTCCGGCAGACCGGGGCCAATATGGCTGTCATGGCCGTGCCGGCCGGCGTGGCCCAAGGACTCTGCGACCGACTGGTCGCGGCCGGCGTGATGAGCATCCTCAGCTTCGCGCCGGTAGTGCTCCAGGTGCCGCCGTCCGTGCAGCTGCGCAAGGTGGACATGGCCACAGAATTGCAGATTCTGGCCTACCACGCACAACGGGCGCAGGAGACGGAGAGTAACTCCGAGTCCAGCGCCCGTCCCTAGTCTTACGTGGTGCAGCCGGCTGCGTACTCGCCTAGCGGCCGTAGATGCCGAACTTGTGGGCCTTGGTGGCCTGGAAGAACTGGTTCGACGCCGGCAGGAACAGCAGGACGATCGCCGCGATGCCCAGCAGCACGGAAAAAGTGCCGAACCAGATGTTGAAGAGACCAAACAGCGAAAGCGCGGCAAACACGGTGCCGGTGATCCGGGCCCAGTTCTTGCCTGCCTTCACGCCGAAGGCCACCAGCAGGTACAGCCCGATGGCGATGACCGCGGTGATGACGATGATCACGCCCGCCGTGCCGCTCATCATCTGCGACAGCTCTGCGTCGGAGAATTGACCGCCCTGCTCGCCGAGGGCTTCACGGACTGACGGATCCTGGAGCACCGCTGCCATCGTGCCGTCCAGGTTCGACAGCTGGGTCAGCATCTCGATGGCGGTCAGCGCCGCCGCCGCGATGATCAGCCAGAAAGCGATGACCACTTCGCGTGGACGAGTCGGCTTGGCGCCAGTCTGCGGTTGGCCACTTGGGTAACCGTACTGACCGGGCACGGCGTTCTGATAACCGTACGGCTGCTGCCCGTACTGCTGGCCATACGGAGACTGGCCCTGCTGGCCCTGGCCGTAGGGCTGCTGGCCGTACTGCGGGGCGTTCTGTCCGTACTGCGGCTGGCCCTGACCATACTGCGGGGCGTTCTGTCCGTACTGCGGCTGGCCGGAGCCGGGCTGCTGCGGAGCGTTTTGGCCGTACTGCGGCAAATTCTGCCCGTACTGAGGCTGTTCCTGGCCGCTGGGCCGGCCTTCCCCGTCACCGGGCGTGTTCGGTTCGTTCTGTGGGGTGCTCATGGCCGGATCCTTTTCATCTCATCCATACGGGCCGGGTCTGCGCGCCCGACCGCCGAGGCTCTTGGCAGCTGTTACTGCCACACTACAATGCAGGTCAGTGCCGTGTCGGTCGCTCGGAAGGATGATTTTGCGGCGCGCCGGCGGCCGAACCACCCGGACCGGCGGGAGCTAAGGGCTTTTGGGCAAACACGCCCAGTTTGAGACACTTGTACGCATGCCCGAAGCCATTGTCCATCTGCTCCGCCACGGTGAGGTCCACAACCCCGACCGTGTGCTTTACGGCAGGCTGCCGAGCTTCAGATTGTCTGAGCTGGGGCAGGAGATGGCCCGGCGTGCTGCTGACTACTTTTCCGAGCGCGGGACAGACGGCGCCAGGATCAGTTATCTGGTCGCCTCGCCGTTGACCCGGGCGCAGGAGACCGCAGGGCCGACCGCGAAGGCGCTCGGCCTCGATATTGTCACCGACGAGCGGATCATCGAAGCCGAGAACCACTTCGAGGGCCTCGCCGACATCCGCTCGCACCTGCGCGAGCCGCGGTACTGGCGGCGCCTCTACAATCCGTTCCGGCCGTCCTGGGGAGAGCCGTACGCGGCGCAGGTGGCCCGGATGCGCGAAGCCATCGCCGACGCCCGGCGCCAGGCCATCGAACGCGGCGGGCCGGGGGCCGAAGCGGTCCTGGTCAGCCACCAGTTGCCCATCTGGGTCACCAGGTTGGCCAGCGAGGGCAAACCGCTCTGGCATGATCCCCGTCGCCGGCAGTGCACGCTGGCGTCGGTGACCTCCCTTGAGTTCGACGGCGGGCGCCTGAGTGCGGTCCGTTATGCCGAGCCCTGCGCCGATTTGCTGCCCGGTGCGGCGAACTTGCCGGGAGCATAATAGAATTACTACGCGTTGTAGAAGTGGGATGCCCTCGACCCCACGAAGAAGAGTGTGACTGTGACTGCCGATATTCCCCGTTCGTTCAACCGCCGTACCGTGTTCAAAGTCGGTGCGGGGCTGGTTGGCGCCCTTTCGCTGGCCGCCTGTTCCGTTGAGGACCCGCTGGCCCAGCAGGCCAACGCCGGAGACAACAAGAACTACATTGCCGGCGACGGGTCGGTGACCGAGTACGCGCCCGAATCCCGCGGCGAACCGGTGCGGCTGACTGCCAAGCTCTTCGACGGCACCACCGTCGATGCAGCCGACTGGGCCGGCCAGGTAACCGTGCTGAACTTCTGGTACGCCTCCTGTGCGCCCTGCCGGCTGGAAGCCCCTGACCTGCAGGCCCTCAGCGAGGAGTTCGCCGACGGCGCCCAGTTCTACGGCGTGAACATTCGGGACGAGCGGCCCACCGCCGCAGCCTTCGAACGCAACTTCGGCATCACCTACCCGAGTTTCATGGACAAGGACGGCGGCATCCTGCTGGCCATGACTTCCTATGTGCCGCCCCAGGCCGTCCCCACCACCTTGGTGCTGGACAAGGACGGCCGAGTCGCCGCCCGGATCCTGGGCGTGGCGGACAAGGGCACGCTCAAAGCCCTGATCAAAGACGCAGTGGCCGCGTAGCCGTGGGATGGGCGACGGCCTCGCTGCCGATGACCTTGGGGGGCGCCTTCGGCGACACGGTGCTGAATGGCTCCGTGCTGCTGGCCATCCCGGTGGCCATGCTGGCCGGGCTGGTCTCCTTCCTGTCCCCGTGTGTACTGCCGCTGGTTCCCGGCTACATGGGCTACGTCACCGGCCTCACCGGGGTGGACCTGGAACGCCAGCGCCGCGGCCGGATGTTCGCCGGCATCGGCCTGTTCGTGCTCGGCTTTTCCATCGTCTTCGTGTTCATCGGGGCGGTCTTTGGCCAGTTGGGTGCCTGGCTGAAGGGCAGCGACGCCGACTGGATCACCCAACTGCTCGGCGTCGTCGTCGTGGTCATGGGCATCATCTTCATGGGCGGCCTGTCCTTCTTCCAGCGGGACCGCAAAATCAACTCACGTCCCCCCGCGGGGCTGTGGGGTGCCCCGGTGCTCGGCATGACGTTTGGGCTGGGCTGGGCGCCGTGCATCGGCCCCACCTTCTCCGCGGTCCAGGCGCTGGCGTACTCGGGCGGAGCGGATGCGGCCAAGGGCGCCTTTTTGGCCTTCGTGTACTGCTTGGGCCTGGGCATCCCGTTCCTGTTGATCGCGCTCGGGGTGCGGCGGGGGATGGGCGCCATGGCTTTCTTCCGCAAGCACCGGCTGTTCCTGCAGCGGGCGGGCGGAGCCATGTTGGTGGTTTTGGGTCTGCTGATGGCCTCCGGGCTCTGGGGGGACTGGGTGACGCAATTGCAGGATTGGTTTGCAAATGAAGTGAGGCTCCCGATCTGATGAGTCAGACCCCCGACGGCGCACGGCGCCATGACGACGCAGGTGCACCCGCACCGGGCGGACCGGGCACCGGCGGCGGCAAAGGCCGTGCCGGGACCGACCGCAAGCGCAACCGCAAGCGGGACGACGTCGCCGTCCCCGCGCTGGGCTTTCTCGGCATGCTGCGCTGGGCATGGACCCAGCTGACCAGCATGCGCACCGCGCTGTTCCTGCTGCTGCTGCTGGCGGTGGCCGCGGTCCCGGGTTCACTGTTCCCGCAGCGCCCGGCCAACCCCGCCGTGGTGACCCAGTACCTCGCGGACAATCCGGAGGTCGGGCCGTGGCTGGACCGCTTCCAGCTCTTCGACGTGTACTCCTCGGTGTGGTTCTCCGCCATTTACCTGCTGCTGTTCCTGTCGCTGATTGGCTGCGTCATCCCGCGCGCCATCCAGCACTACAAGGCCATGCGGTCGCAGCCTCCCCGGACGCCGCGCCGGCTGTCCCGCCTGCCCGAGTACGGTTCTATGGCCATCCCCACCGAAGCAGGGGTTTCCGCACGCTTGGCGGTCGAAGAGGCCGCCCGGCTGCTGAAGCGCCGCGGCTACCGGGTGGACGTGCGCGACGCGGACACCGACCGGCCCTCCGTTGGCGCCGAACGCGGCTTCGCCAAGGAAATCGGGAACCTGATCTTCCACACCTCGCTGATCGGCGTGCTGGTCTCCGTGGCGGTAGGCGGCCAGTTCGGCTACACCGGCCAGCGGGTCCTGGTCGAGGGCGAAACGTTCGTGAATTCGTTGATCGGCTACGACAGTTTCAACCCGGGGACCGGCTTCACCGAGGACCGGCTGGACCCGTTCTCCCTGAGCCTGGACAAATTCGAGGTGGTGTTCGACCGCGAATCGACGACCCATTACGGGCAGCCGCTGGACTTTACCGCCACCATCTCCGTGCGCGATGAGCCGGGGGCACCCGCAGAGCAGCAGGTCCTGAAGGTCAACCACCCGCTGACCATCGGCGGCAGCAACGTCTACCTGATGGGCAACGGATACGCGCCCGTGGTGACCATCCGGGACGGCGAGGGCAACATCGCCCACCAGGGCCCCGTCGTCGCCATTCCCAACGACGGCGCCTACACCTCCACGATGGTGATCAAGGTGCCGGACGCGAAGCCAGAGCAGCTGGGCTTCGTGGGCTTCTTCCTGCCGACGGCGATGGAAGGCGAAGACGGCGTGGCCTACGGCAGCGACCCGGACCCGATGAACCCGCGGCTGTACCTGAACTCCTACTACGGCGACCTGGGCCTGGACAACGGTGATCCGAAGAACGTCTTCGTCCTGGACACCAGCAACCTCACCGTGCTCAACGACCGCAACCAGGAGAGCGGCGGCATCGAGCTCGCCGCCTACGAAACGAAGGAACTGCCCAACGGAATGGGCAGCATCACCTTCGACGGATTGGTGCGCTACGCCGCGCTGGACATCCACCATGACCCGGGCAAGCTCGGGGCACTCGTCTTCTCCTCGCTGGCGATGGCCGGCTTGGGCGCCTCGTTGTTCATCGGCCGACGCCGCGTCTGGGTGCGCGCCGGCACCCACGACGACGGACGGACGATGGTGGAGTGGGGCTTGCTGGCCCGCGGCGAAGACCACCGGCTGGCCCCTGAAGCAGCGACCATCAGCAAACTTCTCCGCGACCAATGGCTGACGGATGCCGGCCCACAGGCGCACAATAGCAAGAGCGCCGCCGGCGTTGACAACTCCTAAGGACACCTCTTCCCATGCCCACGATTGACCAAACACTGGCCCAGTACAGCGAGCTGTTCATCTTGCTCGGTGCGATGGCATTCACCGTTGCCTTCATTGCGTTCTGCTGGGATTTGGCGAAATCCAGCAAGACCATCAAGGCAGTCGAAGACCGGCTGGCCGCCGAGAACGCCACGGCGGACTCGGCAGTGCTGGTCGGCGCGGCCGGAGCCACGTCCGGACCCGCGGCCGGCAAGAGCGCCGCCGGCAACGGAGGCCCGGCGCACACGGTCGAAATGGCCTCGGACTCGATGAACTACGGCAAGGAACGCCGCGCCGCCGCGCGAATCGGCGTGGCCCTCACCGTGCTGGCAACCGTCATCCTGGCCGCCGGCGTGGTGACCCGCGGGATGGCCGCGCACCGCGTGCCGTGGGGCAACATGTACGAATTCTGCACCACCGGCGCGCTGATGGTGGCGGTCGTCTACCTGATTGCCCTGACCCGCAAGGACCTGCGTTTCCTCGGCTCGTTCGTCATCGGGCTCGTGGTGATCATGCTGATCGCTGCCACCATCGGATTCCCGACGCCGGTGGCCCACCTGATTCCCGCCCTGCAGAGCTACTGGATCATCATCCATGTCTCGGTAGCGGTATTGGCGTCCGCGCTGTTCACGCTGACCTTCGCCATGTCCGTGCTGCAGTTGATCCAGGCCAACCGTGAGGCCCGTGGCCGTGCCGGCAAGGCGGACAAGCTCGGCTTCATGCGGCTGGCCCCCTCCGCGCTGACGCTGGAGAACGCCGCTTACAGGATCAATGCGGTGGCGTTTGTCTTGTGGACCTTCACCCTGGTGCTCGGCGCCATCTGGGCCGAGGAGGCCTGGGGCCGCTACTGGGGCTGGGACACCAAGGAAGTCTGGACGTTCGTGATCTGGGTGGTCTACGCCGGCTACCTGCATGCCCGCGCCACCCGCGGCTGGACCGGTACCCGCGCCGCCTGGCTGTCGATCGTGGGCTACCTCTGCGTGGTCTTCAACTTCACGATTGTCAACGTCTTCTTCGCCGGCCTGCACAGCTACGCCGGGATCTAGAACACAGCTGGGGCGGGGCCCCGCTGAAGGAAACCCGTCCCCGACCCTGCAACGTCGAAGGCCCGCAGCTCTGGATTGGCTCAGAGCTGCGGGCCTTCTTCGAAACCTAGGGGCCTCGGGGCGGGTTAGCGCGGACCGTTGTCCGGGTCGTCTTCGCTCAACTGCCGGCCGTCATGGGTGGCGGGCTTGTCCTTGTTCCCGTGCTGCGGGTCCTCGGTCTTCTTCGGCTCCTGCTTACGCCGGTTCAATTCCTCTTCGCGCTGTTTGGCGCGGCGCTGTGCATCGAGCGTGCGCAAGAACGCAATGTCGTCGTCCGGAGCCGCCGGGCGGGGCGCCTGCTGGGGCTGCCGGCCCGCCGCGCGCGGGCGGCCCCACATGAACCACATCAGGGCCCCGATCAGAGGGACCAAGATGATCGTGAGGATCCATCCCGGTTTGGAAATACTGCGCACCTCATGGGAGCTGGACCGGACGCACTCGATCAGCGCATAGATCACCACCGCTAGAGCCAGTACCGCGAGCAGGATATAGAGACGGACCATGACTTAATTGTAGGTGAGCGCTTCGCTGCGGACTGTGGAAACCGTGGACTGTCCGGCTGATCTCGCGGGCAGCGTAAACTTGAGGCGTGGCTTTTTGGAAATTCAGCGCCCTGCGGCTCGGCATCATGGCCGTCATCTTTGTCATCTGCCTGTTCTTGAGGCTTGGCATTGTCTACTCCGCCATCGCGGCCGCGGTCATGGGCTGGTGCATCACATACCTGTTCTTCCGCGAGATGAGGGACGAAGCCGGGAGGGCACTCGCCAGCCGTTTCAACAAGGGCGTGACGGCACCGCGGACCTCCACGGAGATCTCCGATGCTTTGGCCGAGGACTCCGCGGTCGAACAGCACGGCGAGTTGCGGGTGGATTCGGACCGCAAGCCCAAGACTGCACCGCAGCAACCGGCCCAGCAGAAGCCGAACGAACCCCGGTCCCCGGACCAGCACTGACCTGTACCGGCAACCGGCCGGTTCCGGCAGGCGGGGTTGACCGCGGGTGTGCGCCCGCGGTCCACGCCGCCTACATGATCTCGCTGAGCACCAGGCCAAGGCCGAAGGCCACTGCAAACCCCAGATTGATCAGCCCGGTCTGCTTCAGCACCGGAATCAGGCTCTCGCGTTTTTTGCCCTTGAGCATCAGCCAGCTCGGTGTGAGGCACGCCGGCACCAGCAGCAGGACCAGCAGGATCCACGGGTAGTCGTAGACCAGAAGCAGCGGCAGCAGGATGGCTACCGCCAGCATCATGACGTAGCTGATCCGCGCGCCCTCGTCGCCCATGCGGACCGCCAGCGTCATTTTCCCCACTTCACGGTCAGTGGGGATGTCGCGGACGTTGTTGGCCATCAGCAAGGCAGTGGCAATCAAACCTGTACCGACCGCGCCGATGAAGGACTGCCAGCTGACCTGCAGGGCCTGGGTGTAGGTGGTTCCCATGGTGGCGACGATGCCGAAGAACAGGAACACGTAGACCTCGCCCAGCCCGCGGTATCCGTACGGGTTGTTGCCGCCGGTATATCCCCAAGCCGCAATGACGCAGCCCACGCCCACCAGCAGCAGCGGCCAGGTCTGGGACAGGATGATCAGCGCAAGCCCGGCCACCATGGCGAGCCCAAAGCTGCCGAATGCGGCGGCCTTGACCGCTTGTGGCGTGGCCAGTCCGGAGCCGGTCAACCGCAACGGCCCGACGCGCACGTCGTCGGTGCCGCGAACGCCGTCCGAATAATCGTTCGCGTAGTTCACCCCCACTTGGAACAGGATCGCGATCAGCGCGGCCAGCACGGCAAGCAGCGGCTGGAAGGAACCCAGTTCGTAGGCGGCCGCGCTGCCGATGATCACCGGCGCGACCGACATCGGAAGTGTGCGGGGCCGCGCCCCTTCGAGCCATTGCCCGGCTGTAGCCACTGTGGAAGATCCTTACCTGTGGGGGACTGGTGCATCATGGGCTGCGGGCATCCGCAGCAAGGTTCTATTCTCGCCCATGGGGGCGGACGCGCCGTGCAGCAGGCGGCCCAGGAGTGCCGGATGTCACGGTTGCGGATGTTCCTCGCCAGGCTGCCGGTCGCCGTGCTGCACGGCTTCCGCCGCTGACCGGCGCAGAATCTCCGCCACGGCCAGGCGGTCCGGTTTCCCGTTGGACAGCAGGGGCAGCGCATCCAGATGCACAATGTGGCGCGGAACGGCCGGAGTCCCCAAAGCCGCGCGGACGCGCGCCCGGATCTGATCCACGGTGGCGGCGCCGACGACGGCGGCGCACACCTTGGTGCCCCATTCAGGATCCGCGATGCCGGCCACCAGCGCCGTCCGCACCTCCGGCAGCCCCTCAATTGCCTCCGCGACGGCAGCCGCAGATACCTTGACGCCGCCGGTAATCAGCACATCGTCCGCGCGCCCGCTCACGGTGAGCGCGCCGGCGTCGTCAACCTCACCCAAATCTTCGGTGCGGAACCACCGGGTGCCGCCGGACTCACTGAAGTGCGCTGCCGTCAGCTCCGGATTCTCCAGGTAGCCGCCGGCCACCACGTCGCCGCCGATCAGCACCCGGCCCTCTTGGATCTGCAGCCTGACGCCCTCCAGCGGCACGCCGTCGTACACGCAGCCGCCGCAGGTCTCGCTCATCCCGTAGGTGCGCACGATCTTCAGGGAATGCTTGGCCGCCTCGGTGCGCAGCGCCGCCGGCATCCGGGCCCCGCCCAGCAGGATCGCGTCGAAGCGGCGCAGCGCCCTGACCGTGTCCGGCGCCGGGGCGGCAAGCAGCCGGTGCAGTTGAGTAGGCACCAGCGAGGTGATCCGGAACCGGTCGGTCAGCGCGGAGGCAGCATCGGTGAACGCCTGCGGGGTGAAGCCGTGGGACAGGTCCATGGCCCAGGGCCGGGTACCGGCGTAGAGCGAGCGGACCAACACCTGCAGGCCGGCGACGTAATTGGGTGCGAGCGTCAGCAGCCACTGCCCCTCGCCGCCCAGCCGCAACGCGGTGCCCATCGACGACGCGGCCAGCGCGTCGATCCCCAGCATTGTGGCCTTGGGCGTGCCGGTGGAACCCGAGGTCCGGACAATCGCGGCGGTTTCCGGAGCCAGTCCGGGCGAAGTCACCGGCAGCGGGGTCCCATCGGCGGCGATTTCGACGGCTGGACCCTCGCCGCCCAGCGCTGCCGTCAGGGCGGACAAGGCCGGCTGGATGTCCATCCTCGCCGCCTTAGAAGTAGTAGGGGAACGCAGACCAGTCGGGGTCGCGTTTGGCCAGGAACGCTTCCTTGCCTTCGACGGCCTCGTCCGTCATGTACGCCAGTCGGGTGGCTTCACCGGCGAAGACCTGCTGGCCGGCCAGCCCGTCGTCGGCCAGGTTGAAGGCGAACTTGAGCATCCGGATGGCCTGCGGCGATTGCCGGGCGATGTCCGCGGCGTATTCCAGCGCCACCTCTTCGAGACGCTCGTGGTCGACCGCCTCGTTGACCGCACCCATCCGGACCATGTCCTCGGCGGAGTATTCGCGGGCCAGGAAGAAAATCTCCCGCGCCGCCTTCTGGCCGATCTGTCGGGCCAGCAGGGCCGAGCCGTAGCCCGCGTCGAAGCTGCCCACGGTGGCATCGGTCTGCTTGAACTTGCCGTGCTGGCGGGAGGCGATGGTCAGGTCGGAGACCACATGCAGCGAGTGCCCGCCGCCGGCTGCCCACCCGTTGACGACGGCGATGACTACCTTGGGCATGGTGCGCATCAGCCGCTGGACTTCCAGAATGTGCAGTCGGCCGGCGCGGGCCGGATCGATAAATTCTGCGGATTCCCCTGCGGCGTTTTCTACCGGGTAGCGATAACCGTCGCGGCCGCGGATGCGCTGGTCGCCGCCGGAGCAGAACGAGTGGCCGCCGTCCTTGGCGGAGGGGCCGTTGCCGGTCAGCAGCACCGTGGCGACGTCCGGCGTCATCCGTGCATGGTCCATCGCGCGGTAGAGCTCGTCGACAGTGCCGGGGCGGAACGCATTGCGCACCTCTGGCCGGTTGAACGCGATGCGCACGGCGGGCAGGTCGCGGACCACGGTGCCGTCGCCGTCGCGCTCCACCTGGCGGTGGTACGTCATGTCTTGGAAGTCGAAGCCTTCCACTGCGCGCCAGCGCTGCGGGTCGAAGAGGTCAGAAACCTTCTCCGGCAGGTCAGGCTGCGCCTGGCCGGTGCTGCTGGCGGAGGTGGTGCTGGCTGGGGTAGGGGTCTCGGAAGTCACCCTTCGAGTTTATCGTTGCGGTGGCGGGGACCTTCTGGACCGTCGGAGGACATGGTTTCACCACGATATTTTTTGGCCGAGGGTGTTGCGGGTGAATGCTAAGCATGCTTTGCTTACGGTGTAAGCAACCTTCAGGCCAACAGTGAGTTTCTGTCCAGTAAGGGCAAATCCTGAACAGAACCCGGGGCCGACGCAAACCGGTCTTCCGGCCCTCCTGACAGCCCGGGATGAACCTGCTGGGGAATGGAACCCAGCCCGACGGACTACCGACCTGACCGCCTCTTCCCGGTCAAGCGGGGGCGGCAGAACCATCAAAACCATCATCGCGCCCGGTAGCACAACCGTGCCGGCGGAGCGTTCTCGCCCGGTCAAGCCGGGGCAGGTGGAAACAAATAAGGAGATGAAATGATCGCCAAGGATAACATCGACCGTCTGGTCGGCAGCAGCGCCAATGTGATCGATTCCGAAGGAAACAAGATCGGTTCGCTCGGGGAACTCTACCTCGACGACCGGACCGATGAACCGAGTTGGGCAACGGTCAAGACCGGCATGTTCGGCATGTCCGAAAGCTTCATCCCGCTTGACAATGCCACCACCGAGGGCGGGGACCTCCGCGTGCCCTACACCAAGGACCAAATCAAGGACGCCCCGCGCGTGGACCCGGAGGGACATCTGGAAGCGGCGGAGGAGGATCGCCTCTACCGTCACTACGGCTTGGCCGCAGGCGACGCCGGCTACAGCGGAACCGCCGGGACCACTGGCACCGCCGGAGCCGCCGGGACCGCTGGCACCGCCGGGACCGTTGGCACCGCCGGTAACGCCGGCATCGCGGACAGGGACACCTCCCGTGCAGGGGCCGACGACGCTATGACCCGTTCGGAGGAGCGGGTGCACGTGGGCACCGAATCCCAGGAGGTCGGAAAGGTCAGGCTGCGCAAGTACGTCGTCACCGAGAACGTCACCCGCACGGTCCCCGTTCAGCATGAAGAGGTGCGCATTGAGCGTGAACCGATTACTGACGCCAACCGTGGCGCGGCGCTCTCTGGGCCAGAGATCAGCGAGGCTGAGCACGAAGTGACCCTGCACGCGGAACGGCCGGTGGTGGAGAAGGAAGCAGTCCCGGTTGAACGTGTCCGGCTGGATAAAGATACCGTCACCGAGCAGGAGACCGTTTCCACAGACGTGCGCAAGGAAGAAATTGAGGCCGACGATGACCTGCGGGGCCACTAGCGCTGATCGCTAGGTGTTGGTCGCCGCGTGGGGCCCCAGGGGGGTCTACCTCTGGGGCCTCTCGCAGGCCCGCAGCGCCTAGGAGATGCAGAACTCGTTGCCTTCCGGGTCGGCCATCGTGTGCCAGCCCTGCGGGCCCTGCGACTCCGAGTACAAGAAGGTGGCACCGCGGGCTTCGAGCCGTGCCCGCACCTTGTCCTTGTCTTCCCCGGCTAAGCGGACATCCCAGTGGACCCGGTTCTTGACCAACTTGGACTCCGGAACCGGCTGGAAGAGGATCCGCTGCCTGGTTTTGTTCCCTACCTGATCCGGCGGGCAAATTGCCGCTCCGTCTTTCCACACCCGAACGTTGTTGTGGACGATGGTGTCGGCGTCGGTGGCGAATCTTTGCTCGATCATGCTGGTGATGAAGTCCTGGTTTGTGGGTTCCACCGCCCAGCCCAGCGTTTCCGCCCACCAGTCGGCTTGGGCATGCGCGTCCTTGCAGTCAACCGCCATCTGGATGTTGTACGTCATGGCGTAGAGCGTAAAGGCTCCCGTCAGCCAGCGGTAGGGGAACGCGGACAGCAACGGTCCTCAAACGGCCAGCCTCTCCACTAGGCTGTTGGCAGACCAACGACTCCTGCCGAAAGAGCAACTGTGGGCCATCACCTTGAACTAGTCCAGCACGTCAACGCGCCGGCCGAAACCGTCTGGCGCGTCCTCACCGACATCCCTGGTTCCGCCGGGACCCTGAGATCCGTATCCCGCGTGGAGATCCTGACGCCCGGCGACTACGCCGAGGGTTACCGGTGGCGTGAGACCCGGAAGATGATGGGCAAGGAATCCACCGAGGAGATGTGGGTGGCGGACGTGGATGCGCCGACCTCTACAACGGTCAAGGCGAAGTCGAACGGCGCCGACTACACCACCCGGTTCACACTCGCCCCGGCGGGCGGCGGCACCCGGCTCACCATGTTTTTCGGCGCCGAGATGGAGAATCCCGGGGCCTTCGCCAAAGTGATGCTGGCGCTGTTCGGGAAGCTCGCCATCGGCATCACGCGCAAGCAGATGGCCAGGGACCTGGAAGAGATCGCGGCCAAGGCTGAGGGCCGGGACCAAACCGCAGCGTGAAGCTGGGGCCGGAAGGCGCTGAAGTCCGCGCCGCTGCCGCGGGAGCATGCTGGCCCTCGCGGGCACCAGCTGCTCCTTCTCCGCCTCTGGCCGTCACACCAGTTGACCGGTCCAGAACCGCGTGGGATTCTTGATAGAACGGTCGGTCGGTAATTTCTGCTGTCAGACAGCCGGAGCGGCCGCTCATCGTCATCGTTGATCGATCAAGCGCGAGGGATTATTTCTATGGCTGAGGCATTCCTGATTGGCGGGGCGCGGACCCCGGTTGGCCGCTACGGAGGGGCGCTCTCGGCAGTCCGTCCCGATGATCTGGCGGCGCTGGTCGTCAAGGAAGCCGTGGTCCGGGCAGGCATCGATCCGGATGCCGTCGAGGAGGTCATCCTCGGCAACGCCAACGGGGCGGGCGAGGAAAACCGCAACGTGGCCCGCATGGCCTGGCTGCTGGCGGGCTACGGAGACCACGTTCCCGGCATCACCGTGAACCGGCTGTGCGCATCCGGCCTGAGCGCCATCATCCAGGCGTCGCACATGATCAAGGCGGGCGCGGCGGACATAGTCATCGCGGGCGGCGTCGAATCGATGAGTCGCGCACCCTGGGTCCAGGAGAAACCGGACAAGGCCTTCGCCAAGCCGGGCGAGATCTTCGATACCTCCATCGGCTGGCGCTTCGTCAACAAGCGCTTCGCCAGCGGCGACCTCAGCCGCGACGGCAAGATGACCTATTCCATGCCGGAAACCGCCGAGGAAGTCGCCGACGTCTACGGCATTTCCCGCGAGGACGCCGACGCCTTCGCCGTGCAGTCCCACCAACGGGCCATCGCCGCCATCGAGGGCGGTCGGCTCAAGGAGGAAATCGTCCCGGTGACGGTCAAGGGGCGCAAGGGCGACACCGTCGTCGACACCGACGAGGGACCCCGTCCCGGCACCACCCTCGAGGTCCTGGCCGGCCTACGGCCCATCAACCGCGCGGACGGCGTGGTGACCGCCGGCAACTCGAGTTCGCTCAACGACGGCGCCTCGGCCATCGTGGTCGCCTCCGAGGCCGCCGTCAAGAAGTTCGGCCTCACACCCCGCGCCCGCATTGTCGACGGCGCCTCGGCCGGCGTCGCCCCGGAGATCATGGGCATCGGCCCGGTGCCCGCCACCCGCAAGGTGCTGGACCGCGCCGGCTGGAGCATCGATGACCTGGGCGCGGTGGAGCTCAACGAAGCGTTCGCCACCCAGTCGCTCGCGGTGCTGCGCGACCTGAAGCTGGACCAGGCGATTGTGAACAACGACGGCGGTGCCATCGCTTTGGGGCACCCGCTCGGTTCCAGCGGCTCCCGTCTGGTGGTGACCCTGCTGGGCCGGATGGAGCGCGAAGGCGCACAGCGCGGCCTGGCCACCATGTGTGTGGGCGTCGGCCAAGGCACGTCGATGATCGTCGAGCGGGTCTGATGCTCTTCGCCGACTACTCCTTCAGTACGCTGCGCGTGGATGAGCGGGATGACCGCGTCCACGTGACGTTGAACAGGCCGGAAGTCCGCAACGCCATCGACCAGGCCATGGTGGACGAACTGCACTCCGTCTGCGCCGTGCTGGAGCGTGAACCGCGGATCCTGATCCTGTCCGGCACCGAGGTCAACGGCAAGGGGATCTTCGCCTCCGGCGCGGATATCTCCCAGCTGCGCGAACGGCGCCGCGACGACGCGCTGGCGGGCATTAACTCCACCGTCTTCCACCGCATTGCCCGGCTGCCGCTGCCGGTCATCGCCGCCCTCGACGGCTTCGCCCTCGGCGGGGGAGCGGAACTGGCCTACGCCGCCGACTTCCGCATCGCCACGCCGTCGGTAAAGATCGGCCAGCCGGAAACCGGCCTGGGCATCATGGCCGCGGCCGGAGCCACCTGGCGTCTGAAGGAACTGGTGGGGGAGCCGCTGGCCAAGGAGATCCTGCTGGCCGGCCGCATCCTGGATGCCGACGAAGCACTGGCAGCCCGACTGGTCACCGAAATTCACGAGCCGGCCGAATTGGTCGACGCCGCGCATGCGTTGGCGGACCGGATCGGCAAGCAGGACCCGCTGGCCGTCCGCCTCACCAAGACCGTGTTCCATACCCCGCGTGAAGCGCACCCCGTGATCGACACCGTCGCCCAGGGCATTCTGTTCGAATCCCAGGCCAAATTCGACCGGATGCAGACGTTTCTCGATAAGAGCGCTGCCAAGAGTGCCGCCCGGAGTGCCGCGAAGCAGAACCAATCCAAGTGAGCGAGATGAACCCTGTGCAGACCATTCCCAACAACGTAGGTGTCCTCGGCGGCGGCCGCATGGGCGCCGGCATCGCCCACGCGTTCCTCACCGCAGGAGCCGACGTCGTCGTGGTGGAGCGCGACGACGCGGCGGCCCAGGCGGCCCACGAGCGGGTGGCCGGCGCGTTGGCCAAGAGCGTGGAGCGTGGCACCACCGAAGAGTCACTGGATGCGCTGACGTCACGGCTGTCGGTGTCCGTCGACTACGGATCGTTCGCCACCTGCGGCCTGGTGGTGGAGGCCGTGCCGGAGGACTTCGACCTCAAGTCCACCGCGCTGAAGGCCGTGGAAGCCCAGCTTTCGCCGACGGCGTGGCTGGCGACGAACACGTCCTCGCTGTCCATCACCAAGCTGGCCGACCAACTGCAGCGGCCGGCCAACTTCTGCGGCCTGCATTTCTTCAATCCGGTGCCGGCGTCGCAACTGGTGGAAGTGGTGCTGGCTCCGAAAACTTCAGAAGAGCTCGCCGCCGCCTCCAGAAGCTGGGTCGAGGCACTGAAGAAGACCGCCGTCGTCGTCAATGACGCGCCGGGCTTCGCCTCCTCGCGGCTGGGCGTGGCCATTGCGCTGGAAGCCATGCGGATGGTGGAAGAAGGCGTGGCATCGGCGGAGGACATCGACGCCGCCATGGTGCTGGGCTATAAGCACCCGGTGGGCCCGCTCAAGACCACCGACATCGTGGGGCTGGACGTCCGCCTGGGCATCGCCGAGTACCTGCATTCCACGCTCGGGGACCGGTTTGCTCCGCCGCAGATCCTGCGGGACAAGGTGGCCCGCGGGGAACTCGGCCGCAAATCGGGCAAGGGTTTCTTCGACTGGGAGAAGTAACCGAGGCCACGCCTTCGCGGCGCGCTCGGTTGTAGGCTGCTGGGATGGCCCTGTTCGAACCGCTGACGCTGACCGGCAGTCTGGTGAAGCTGCAGCCTCTGCGCGTGCGGCATCTGGCTGAGCTCCAGGATGCGGTGCGCGACGGCGAACTATGGAAGCTGTGGTGCACGCGGATCCCGTCGCCCCGCCAGTCCCGTGACGCCATCGAGCGGCTCGGCGCCCGGCAGGATGGCGTGCTGCGCAGGCATACCAAGATGCCCGACGGACGGATCCGCGACACCGTGGTCTACTCCGTCCTGGACTCGGAGTGGCCGGAGGTGAAGGCCCGGCTGCGGAATCGGGTGACCAAGGAGCGCACGCCGTGAACGGCCGGACCATGGATCCCGGCCCCGCTGGCTCCCCCGCACCGGAGGTCGGCGACGCCGCAGCCACCCGGGAGCGGGGCACGGCAGCCTCCGGTTCCGTCGCCTGGGAAGGTGCGGTCAACGCCCGCCGCGTGGCGGGGGATATCTTCCGGATGGGCCGGGCGGAATGGCTGACGGCCGCCGGCTGGCAGCAGGCGTACGACGATGGGGTGCGCACCATTGTGGATCTGCGGAACCCGGGTGAACGTTCGCGCCGTCCGACTGATCCCGTGGTTCCGCCGGCGGCGCTGGAAAGGTTCACCGTGCTGAACCGGCCCACCGAAGAGCCCGGCCACCCGGAACTCGCAGCCGACGCGCCGTATATGAACCATCCGCGCTTCTACCTGGACAACGTACGGATCTTCCCGCAACTGATCGCCGAGGTTTTCCGCACGTTGGCGCACGCGGAGGGCGCCGTCGTCGTCCATTGCTCCGCCGGGCGGGACCGCACCGGAATGGTCTCCATGATGCTGTTGCAGCTCGCCGGAGTTCCCGCCGGGCAGATAGCTGACGCCCACGAACTGGGCATCCGCGGCATCAACGACTGGCATCGGATCAGCCCCTACCGGCATCCGGTGGAGAGCTACGTCAGCGGCGACGAACTGGAAGCGCGGGTGGCGGACATGCGCGGCTCGCTGCTGCAGGTGCTGTCCCAGCTTGAGGTGGAACCGTTCTTGCTGCGCCACGGACTGGCCCGAAGCGACGTCGAGGCGCTCCGTGCCCGGATGGCCGGCTGACGGCCCGGCAAGCTGCTGCACTACAAGCCTGATGGCGGGCCGGGGGCTGTGCGCGGCAGGACGGTCATGTAGGCTAGGAACGTTACCGACCGACCGTTCAGTATTTTAAGTTCCCGTCGGGCATCCGCTTTTCAGCGTCCGGCCCGGGAAGAGAAAGGGCTGTCAACGATGACCTCTACCGCCGTTGATGTCGAGATTGTTCCCAGCTACATCCAGGATGCCTGGTGGACGCCCGCCGGTGAGGTGTCCGGCACCGAGGTCCGCGATGCCAGCACCGGCGATCTGCTGGCCCGGGTCAGCACCGACGGGCTGGACCTGGCTGCCGCCGTCGAACACGGCCGCACGGTCGGCCAGACCTCGCTGGGCGAGCTCACGTTCCACCAGCGTGCGCTCAAGCTCAAGGAGCTGGCGCAGTACCTGAACGCACGGCGCGACGTGCTGTATGAAGTCTCGCACCGCACGGGCGCCACCAAGATCGACAACATGATCGACATCGATGGCGGGATCGGCGTGCTGTTCACCTTCGGCTCCAAGGGCCGGCGCGAACTGCCGAACTCCCAGATCGTGGTGGACGGCCCGGCAGAGGTCCTGGCCAAGGACGGCTCGTTCATAGGCCAGCACATCTACACCCGCATTCCGGGCGTGGCCGTGCAGATCAACGCCTTCAATTTCCCGGTGTGGGGCATGCTGGAAAAGTTCGCCCCGGCCTTCATCGCCGGTGTGCCGACCATCGTCAAGCCGGCCACTCCCACCGGCTACGTCGCCGCCGCTGCGGTGAAATTGATCATCGAGTCCAACATCCTGCCGGCCGGTTCGCTCCAGCTGATCTCCGGTTCTGCCCGTGACCTGCTGGATCATCTGGACTACCGCGACGCCGTGGCCTTCACCGGGTCCGCCTCCACCGCGAACCTGCTGAAGTCCCATCCGAACGTGGCGCAGGGCGGCATCCGCTTCACCGCCGAGGCCGATTCGCTCAACGCTGCGATCCTCGGCCCCGATGCGGTGCCGGGCACCCCGGAATTCGACGCGTACATCAAGTCGCTGGTCACCGAAATGACCGCCAAGGCCGGCCAGAAGTGCACCTCCATCCGCCGAGCCATCGTTCCCAAGGACCGCATCCAGGATGTAGCCGATGCTGTCCGCGCGCGGATCGAGCAGCGCGTGGTGGTTGGAGATCCGCGGGCCGAGGGCGTGACCATGGGCGCGCTGGCCTCGCTGGAGCAGCTCAACGACGTCCGCGCCGCGGTTCAGGCCATGGTCGACGCCGGCGGCGAACTGGCCTACGGCACGCTCGACGCGCCGCAGGTGACCCGCGCCGACGGGACCGTGGGCGACTCCGAAGGGGCCTTCATGTCCCCGGTGCTGCTGACCTGGGCGGACGCGGAAGCCGAGGCCGTGCACTCGCTCGAAGCCTTCGGCCCGGTCTCCTCCGTGATCGGCTACGAGGATTTGGCCGACGCCGTGCGGCTGGCCGCGATGGGCGCAGGCTCACTGGTGGCGACCGTGGCAACGAATGACCCGGAAGCCGCGCGCGAGCTGGTGACCGGAATCGCCGCCCACCACGGCCGCGTACTGGTCCTCAACCGCGAGGACGCCAAGACGTCCACCGGACACGGTTCTCCGGTGCCCCACCTGGTTCATGGCGGTCCCGGCCGCGCCGGCGGCGGCGAGGAATTGGGCGGCATCCGCTCCGTGCTGCACCACATGCAGCGCACCGCCGTCCAAGGGTCACCGAACATGCTCACGGCCGTGACCGGTGTGTGGCACACCGGCGCCGACCAGAATTTCGACGACGTCCACCCGTTCCGCAAGAGCCTGGCCGAGCTGAAGATCGGCGACGCGCTGCGCTCTGAACTGCGCCAGGTCACGTTGGAGGACATCACGGCGTTCGCCAACGAAACCGGCGACACGTTCTACGCGCACACCAACCAGGAAGCTGCGGCCGCCAACCCGTTCTTCCCCGGCATCGTGGCGCATGGCTACTTGCTGCTCGCCTGGGGCGCCGGGCTGTTCGTTGAACCCGCGCCGGGACCGGTGCTGGCGAATTACGGCCTGGAGAACCTGCGCTTCATCACTCCGGTGGCAGCTGGGGACTCGATCCGCGTCACGCTCACCGCCAAGCGCATCACGCCGCGGGAGACGGACGAGTACGGCGAGGTTGCCTGGGACGCAGTGCTGACCAACCAGAATGACGAGATCGTGGCGACCTACGACGTGCTCACGCTGGTGGAGAAGTAGCCGGAGCTCCTCCTGCCGCGTCCCCGGCGGCTCCGGCCCCGGGGACCGGCGGGTAGTAGACCACGGTGTGCCAGCGCCAGAACGCGAACAGCACCAGCAGCACGGTGGCGCCGTTCAGTAGTTGCGAGGTCGGCGGACTGGGAAACACCAGCGACGTGGCCAGTTGCACCACGGCGAAAGCCAGCCACAGCCACCACGCCTCATAGATGCGGTGGGCCAGGCCCAGATACACCACCACGACTACGGCTGCGTACAGCGCCTGCAGCACCAGGACGGTCATCAAGCCGCCTTCCAAGGGAAAGCCCGCCTGGACGTCGCTGGCCATGAACAACAAGGTGGCAGCCGGCAGCACCAGCAGGGCCACACCCCATTGTCGGCCGGTTGCCCGGCGGACCTGCACCGCGGCCAAAGCGGCGCGGGGGTCTTCCGGTGCAACGGGCAAGGCCGCGGCACGCCAGCGCCATGCACCGTAGCAGGGCAGCAAGAGCGCCACGGCTATGGAGGCATTAACGAAGAAGGCGGGGCCGCCGTCGAAATTCGGGATGACGAGCAGCAGGAAGACCATCGCCTGCTGGACCAGCAGCACGGGCCAGGCCCAGCGGGTGCGGAGCCCGAACAGGAAGACGGCGAGCAGCCCGACCAGTGCCTGCAGATGGCCCACGGACACCAGCGCGCCGGCAGAACCGTCATGGACCTTCAACGCCATGATCCAGTCCATGTTGCCGGCCTCTGCGTGGGCTGGCTACGCGGTCCGGCCCGGGGTGCCGGTGCCGGGTGTGGCTGGATGGCCGGGATGCGCTGGAGCCAGTCGATGCTTGCTCCGGACCGGCCGCCGCATCGCGTGCTGCCAGGTCCGATAACCGAAGACTTGAAGTCCTGCCGCGACCGCGCCATACAGCGAGAACCACACCGGTGCGTTCTGGATGGTGGAGAGGAACATGGTGGCCAGCGAGAGCGCCACGCCCAGCCACCAGGACTGCGTGATCCCGTGCGCGAAGCCCAGGTACATGACCGCCGGAAGCGCGGCCAGCAGCGCGTTGAACAGATACAGCGGGCCGATCTCGGCTACCGGCGTCACGCCGGCGAACGCGTTCAGCAGGTACAACAGCAGCAACAGGCCGGCTCCGATTCCCCACTCACGGCCGTGCGCCGAGCGGAGCGGCACGTGGACGCCTTCGCGCCGGTACTGGGTCCATTTCCACAGGCCGTAGAGGGCGGCGGCCAGGACGAAGACGGTGCTGGTGTTCAAGCGTCCGTTCGGGATGCCGGTGGCTAGCAGGACGGCCGTGGCGGTCACCGGCAGCAGCCAGGCCCAGGGCACGCGGAAGGAGAACAAAACAATGGCGGCAATCGTGAGCGCCATATTCAGCGCCGGCACCCACCAGGACACCCCATCCATATCGATCACGTCCCCATAACGCCGACTGGTTGACGCCAGCCTAGCAGGCGCGGACCGGGAATTCAGCAGGAACTTCCGGCCTGTCGGGCGAGCCTGCGGCGGACCCCGCCGGGCCAGCTGCCGTGATGGGGCACGGCAGTTCGGGTCAGGCGATCACGCGGGCGGCAGCGGGCAGGTGGAGGCCGTCGAACACCATGGCGATCAGGTCGTCGGCGAGCTTCTGCGGCGTCAGCGGTCCGCCCGGTTTGTACCATTCGACGATCGAGTTGATGGTGCCGAAGAGCAGCCGCGCCGTGATGCGCGGGTCGATGTCTCCGCGGAGGGACCCTTCCCTGCGGGCGGCATCCACCAACTCGGCGACGGTATGGTCGAACGTGCGGCGGCGCTCCAGCGCGTCACGCTCGATCTCGGTGTTGCCGCGCAGGCGCAGCAGCAGGGTGACGTACGGGAGTTTGTCGCACAGCACCTGGACGGTTCCGCGCAGCACGAACTCCAGCCGCGTGTCGGCCCGGCCGACGGAAGCCGAAGGGTTTTCCAGGACGGCTTCCAGGCTGCCCAGCGCTTCTTCAAGGGCCAGCCGCAGCAGGTCGCCCTTGGACGGAACATGGTGGTAGATGGCGCTCTTGGAGATGCCCAGGTTCTCGGCGAGGATGCCCATGGACGTGGCCTCGTAGCCGTGCTTGTTGAAGACGCCGACGGCGACGTTCAGCACCGACTGCTGGTCGTAGCCGGGGCGACCGCGGCGGACTGTCTCCTGGTCCTTTGTCTTCACCATTGTTCTATTCTCCCACGACCGTTAGGTCGGTAATGCGGCCGGCGGGTGCCTGGCCAAGCCGGGCACCCGCCGTCGTGCGTGGATCGTGCCTGGTCCCGTCAGTCGTTGTCGCGCAGGTCATAGACCCGGCGCAGCTTCCCGCTGGAGCGGGCCAGGGTGCCGGGGTCGGAGACCACGATCTTGCAGCTGGAGCCCACATGGATCTTGATTTGGCGTTGCAGCTCGCGGGACGCTTCGACCGCCATTGCAGGGGTGCAGTCCTCGCGGCGCTCAATCTTGACCGTCAGCTCGTCCATCCGGTGGGGCCGGGTAATTTCCAGCTGGAAGTGCGGGCTCAGGCCGGGGATGCGGAGCGCGATCTCCTCGATCTGGGTGGGGAAGAGGTTTACGCCGCGCAGGATGATCATGTCGTCCGAACGGCCGGTGATCCGGCCGATGCGGCGCATGTTGGGGCGGCCGGTGCCGGGCAGCAGCCGAGTGAGGTCGTGCGTGCGGTAGCGGATCACCGGCATCGCTTCCTTGGTGAGCGAGGTGAACACCAGTTCGCCTGCCTGGCCGTCATCCAGGACCGCGTCGTTCAGCGGATCGATGATCTCTGGGCGGAAGTGGTCCTCCCAGATGGTGGAACCGTCCTTGAAGTCCACGCATTCACCGGCCACGCCCGGGCCCATGACTTCGGAGAGTCCATAGATGTCGCAGGCGTCGATGTCCAGCTTGTTCTCGAGCTCGTGGCGCATCTCGTCGGTCCACGGTTCGGCGCCGAGCACGGCGACTTTCAGGGACGTCTTGGCCGGGTCGAGGCCGGCTCGCTCCATCGCGTCCACGATGGTCAGCAGGTAGGTGGGGGTGCAGAGGATGGCGTCCGGTTCGAAGTCCTGGATCAGCTGGATCTGCTTCTCGGTCTGGCCGCCGGACATCGGGATCACCGTGCAGCCGAGCTTCTCCGCGCCGTAGTGGGCGCCGAGTCCGCCGGTGAACAGACCGTAGCCGTAGGCGTTGTGGACCTTCCAGCCCTTCTTCACGCCGGAGGCGCGGATGGAGCGGGCGAACAGGGTCTCCCAGTTCTGGATGTCCTTGCGGGTGTAGCCGACCACGGTGGCGCGGCCGGTGGTACCGGACGAGGCGTGGATGCGTGCCACTTCCTGCTGCGGCACGGCGAACATGCCGAACGGGTAGGCCTGGCGCAGGTCTTCCTTGTCCGTGTACGGGAACTTGGCCAGATCAGACAATTCCTTGAGGTCCTCGGGGCGCACGCCGGCGTCGTCGAACTTCTTCTTGTACATCGCCACCCGCTCGTAGGCGTAGGCGACGGTGTGCTGCAGGCGCTGCAGCTGCAGCGCTTCCAGTTCGTCCCGGCTCATTAACTCCTCGGGATCGAGGGTGTCCTCGGCGGCGGGAGTGGTCTTGCGGGCTTTGGTGCCGATGATGGCGGTCATGGGACGGTCCTTCGATGCGGGTCGGGCTTGCTGCTCGGCGGGTGGCTGTGGGGCGGCGGTTCAGGGGGCGGAGGGCTTGCGGGCAGGATTGGACACGGTGCGGGAACGGCCACGGAACTCGAGCAGCACGTCAGCACCGCCTTTCGGATTCTCCTGCGTGACGGTGATGTCAAATAGGCCGCTGCGACCGGTCTGATTAACCAGCCGGGCGTTGGCGGTCAGCAGTCGGCCGGCGAATCCGGGGTTGAGGAAATTCACGTCGACGCCGGAGGCCACCGTGATGGTGCTGCCGTCGCCGTCCGGGTCGTTGCACGCCAGCGCGAAGGCCACGTCGGCAAACGCGAACACCATGCCGCCCTGCGCCATGCCGAAGCCATTGAGCATTTCCTCGCGCAGCCGCATCTGGATGACGACGTCGCCAAACTCGGCCTTCACGACCTCCACGCCCATCCACTTGGCGGCCTGGTCATCGATGAAGGCAGGATGCATGGGTCGCTCTCCCGGCTGCAGGTCGTTGCTGTCCGCCGGATTGTCGCGGGAAGTGTCGACGTCGATGTCCGTCATGGGGCCCCTTGCTTTTAATACCGAATGTTCATTAGGTAATCCTGAATTGTGACTCAAGTCAAGGCGGGCCCGAGGGTGCCGGTAGCGCCAGCCGGTGGCGTGGGCCGGCGCCCTCGAGATGCGGAGGGCGCCGCGGTGCCGGCGCTAGGCCAGTTCGGTGGCGCCGATCGCGTCGAGGGCGAAAGCGTAATCCCAAGCCCGGTCCTTCCAGGCCTCGTAACGACCGGACGCGCCGCCATGGCCGGCGTCCATTTCGGTCTTGAGCACGATCGGCTCGGACCCGGTTCCGGCCTCCCGCAGGGCCGCCACCCATTTGGCCGGCTCCACGTAGAGCACCCGCGTGTCGTTGAAGCTGGTCACCGCCGCGATCTTCGGGTAGGCCGCCGGCCGCACGTTCTCGTACGGGGAGTAGGACTTCATGTAGGCGTAGACCTCGGGGTCGGTGATCGGGTTGCCCCATTCCTCCCACTCCAGTGCGGAGAGCGGCAGGACCGGATCCAGGATGGAGGTCAGGGGGTCCACGAACGGCACCTGCGCCACGATCGCCGCGTACTTCTCCGGTGCCAGGTTGGCGATGGCGCCCATCAGCAGGCCGCCGGCCGAGCCGCCCATCGCTGCGATCCGCGCCGGGTCTGCCCAGCCGGAGGCCGCCAGCCAGTCGGTGGCGTCCACGAAGTCGGTGAAGGTGTTCTTCTTGTGCAGTTTCTTGCCGTCGTCGTACCAGTGCCGGCCCATCTCGCCGCCGCCGCGCACATGGGCCACCACGTAGACCACCCCGCGGTCCAGCAGCGACAACCGCGCGGTACTGAAGGCCGGATCCATGCTGACCTCATAGCTGCCGTAGGCGTAAATGAGGGCGGGGTTGCTGCCGTCGCGCTGCACCGTGGCCTTGCGCACCACCGAGAGCGGGATCTTGGTGCCGTCGGCCGCAGCGGCCCATTCCCGTTCGGCCACATAGTCGGCCGGGTCGTAGCCGCCGAGCACCGGCGTTTCCTTGCGCAGGTGCAGCGTGCCGGTGGCCAGCTCATAGTCGTAGATCCGAGGTGGGGTCAGGAACGAGGTATAGGACAGCCGGATCACCGGCGCCTCGTAGTCGGAACCGCCCACGCCCGCGGTGAACAGTTCCTCGTCGAAGCCCGGTTCCACCGGAGCTGCCTGGGCTGCTGTGCCCAGACCGGCCAACGGCAGCACCTGCACTCGTTCGATGGTGTCCTTGCGGATCGACAGCACCACGTGCGTGGAAGTGACGCCCGCGCCGTTGACCCGCACCCCGTCGTCGTGCTCCACCACGGTGTCCCAGTGCTGCGCGTGAAGCGGCCGGGAGAATTCCGACAGGTCCGCCAGCGAGACCATCGAGTTCACGGCGTCTTTATTGTGCGTGAGCAGCACCTTCTGCGCACCGTCCAGCAGGAACGGTTCGGCGTCGTAGAGCACCCGCTCGCTGCGTGGGATCAGCGTCTGCAGCCCGGCGTCCGGATCGGTGAAGTCCAGCAGGCGGGTCTCGGAGTATTCGGAGCAGCCGATGCCGATCACCAGGTGCCGGCGGTCGGCGGAGAGCTCAAAGCCCATCCACATGGCCGGATCGTCTTCCTGATAAATCACGACGTCGGAGTCCACCGAT
This sequence comes from Actinomycetota bacterium, assembly GCA_051751385.1. GTDB lineage: Bacteria > Actinomycetota > Actinomycetes > Actinomycetales > Micrococcaceae > Crystallibacter. Next base: position 446,224 of record JBNJKW010000001.1, read on the forward strand.
GTGCCGATGGTGTGCGCCTTGATCTGGTACGGGCGCCAGGACTCGTCCACCACCGTGTAGAACACGCGGCTGCCGTCGGGGTCGAAGGCCAGGGAGTAGAAGACGTTCTCCACGACGTCGTCCAACAAATGGCTCGTGTCCAGATCCTTGATCCGCAGTGTGAAGCGCTCGTCGCCGGCGTAGTCCGCAGCGTAGGCGTACAGCCTGCCGTCCTTGGTGACGGCCGAGCCGCCCAAGGAGAAGAACGGCTTGCCCTCCGCTTCCGCGTTGCCGTCCAGCAGGATCTGCTCGCCGGGTACCGGTTGGCCGGCCTCAACCTGCGGGGGAGTCCAGTCCGCGGCCGGGTCGCCGGTGTCCGAGGCCTGGACGCGGCACTGGATGCCGTACTGCTTGCCCTCTTCCATCCGGCCGTAGTACCACCAGCCGTCCCTGCGCACCGGCACGGACAGGTCCGTTTCCTGGGTGCGGTTCTTGATCTCTTGGAAGATCGCCTCGCGCAGCGGCTGCTGGTGCGCCGTCACGGCTTCCGTGTAGGCGTTTTCCGCCTGCAGGTGGGCCACGACGTCCGGGTTCCCCTTGTCCCGCAGCCACTCGTAGGGGTCCACGAAGGTGTCGCCGTGGTGGGAGCGCTCGGTGGGAACCTTGCGGGCTACCGGCGGTTCGGGCCGGCTTGCCGGAGCGGAAGCCATGGGGGAGTCGCGGACGGTTTCGGCAGGGGTGTGCGTCATGGCACCAATATATAGAGCGCCGCAGGGCTGCCGGCCGGGTTTGGCTGAGGGTGGAAGAGCGAAGCCTCTGCAACTTTGGCGCGCAGCACGGTAATGCGCTGCTCCAGTCTTGACGCTCCCGCGAACACCCCTATATCCTGAACGAACGGTCGGTAATTATTTCGCGGCCGGACTACGTACAGTGAGGTGACCATCGTGGCAACGCAGACCGACGCCGGCGACCAGAAGTTGCACGCCGTTCCGTCCGCTGAGGACGAGGCCGGACAGGCCTACTTTGACAAAATCATTGCCGAGGATTCCCGGATCGAGCCGGCCGACTGGATGCCGGAGAAGTACCGCAAGACGCTGACCCGGCAGATGTCCCAGCACGCGCACTCCGAGATCATCGGCATGCAGCCGGAGGCCAACTGGATCACGCGCGCCCCCAGCCTGAAGCGCAAGGCCATCCTGATGGCCAAGGTGCAGGACGAGGCCGGCCACGGGCTCTACCTCTACTCCGCCACGGAGACGCTGGGCACCCCTCGCCACGTGCTCAACGAGCAGCTGATGTCGGGCAAGGCCAAGTACTCCTCCATCTTCAACTACCCGGCCAACAGCTGGGCGGACATGGGTGCCATAGGCTGGCTGGTCGACGGCGCCGCTATCGCCAACCAGGTGCCGCTCTGCCGGGCCTCATATGGCCCGTACGGCCGCGCGATGGTCCGCATCTGTAAGGAAGAGTCCTTCCACCAGCGGCAGGGTTTCGAGATCCTGCTGGAACTGGCCAACGGCACCCCGGCGCAGAAGCAGATGGCCCAGGATGCGGTCAACCGCTTCTACGCCCCGGCGCTGATGATGTTCGGCCCCACGGACACCGATTCGCCGAACTCGCAGCAGTCGATGGCCTGGAACATCAAGCGCTTCTCCAATGACGAGCTGCGCTCGCGGTTTGTCGGCATGATCCAGGAGCAGGTCAAGGTCCTCGGCCTGACGCTGCCGGACGATGAGATCCGCTACAACGAGGAAACCGGCCTGTGGGAGCACGGCGAACTCAACTGGGACGAATTCTACGAAGTCCTCGCCGGCCGCGGCCCCTGCAACTCGCAGCGGATGGAACGCCGCCGCGAGGCACATGAGAACGGCGCTTGGGTGCGCGAAGCAGCAGCGGCCTACGCGGCCAAGAAGGCACAGAAAGCACAGGTGGCCTAAGTGGCAACAGGAGACCAGACCGCAATGGCCCGGCCCATCAAACCGGCGCCCGAGGAGAATCCGGCATGGTCGGACAAGCAGCCTTGGCCGCTCTGGGAGGTTTTCGTCCGCTCTTCCCGGGGGCTTTCCCACGTGCACGCAGGTTCGCTGCATGCCCCGGACGCCGAGATGGCCGTGCGCAACGCCCGGGACCTGTACACCCGGCGCAACGAAGGCGTCTCGCTCTGGGTGGTGCCGGCGTCGGCCATTGTGGCCAGCGATCCGGACGCCAAGGGTGAATTCTTCGAGTCGCCCAAGGGCAAGGATTACCGTCACGCCACGTACTACACCAAGAGCGAAGGGGTGAAGCACCTATGAGCGGCGAAAGCGCTACCCGGATCACCCCGGGCAATGCCCTGCGGCCTGAAGACATTGCCCAGCAGGTGACCGAAGGCAACAAGGCCAGCGAGGACATCGCCGAATACGCCCTGCGCCTGGGTGATGACGCACTGATCCTGGCCCAGCGCCTGGGCTGGTGGATCTCCCGCGCACCGGAGCTGGAAGAAGATGTCGCGTTGGGCAACATTGCCCTGGACCAGATCGGCCACGCCCGGTCCTTCCTGACCTATGCCGGCTCCGCCTGGGGCAAGTCTGAAGACGATTTGGCCTACTGGCGCGGCGAGAGCGAATTCCGCTCCAGCTACCTGGTGGAACAGCCCAACGGCGACTTCGGCAGGACCATCGCACGCCAGCTGGTCATCGCCGCCTACCAGCACGAAGTCTACTCACGGCTGGTCGATTCGCAGGACGAAACCTTGGCAGCCATTGCGGCCAAGGCCGTGAAGGAAGTGGACTACCACCGCGACCACGCCGAGCAGTGGACCCTTCGACTGGGCGACGGCACCGAAGAATCGCACCGCCGGATCGCCGCCGGGTTCACATCCATCTGGCCATACGTGCAGCAGCTGTTCGAGGACGACGACCTGATCGACCGTCTGGACGGCATCGCCGTGCGGCCCTCGGAACTGCGTGAAAGCTTCGATGCCTACATCGCCGCAGTCTTCGCGGAGGCCACGCTGGAGGTCCCGGACGTCCAGCCCGCCATGACGGACAAGACCCGCGTCAAGCACAGCGAGCACCTGGGCTACCTGCTGGCCGAGATGCAGGTGCTGGCCCGCGAACATCCCTGCGCCACCTGGTAACGCCGGGCCGGTCCCTTCGGAACAGCCCTTTCGGAACAACGGAGCAATGCATGTCCACTAACACCGCGCAGCGGCCCGCTGAAACCGAGGCCGCCCGGGCCTGGGATGTCGCGGCAACAGTCTGCGATCCAGAGATCCCGGTGCTGACCATCGAGGACCTCGGAATCCTGCGGTCCGTGTCAGTGCTGGATGAAACCGACGACGGCGGCCGGCCGGCTGTCGAGGTGACCATCACCCCGACCTATTCCGGCTGCCCCGCGATGGATGCCATCAGCGAAGACGTCGTCAGCGCACTGGCAACCCAGGGCTACGCCGACGTCCGCGTGAAGCTGGTGCTGGCCCCGGCCTGGACCACGGACTGGATGACTGCCGAGGGCAAAGCGAAGCTGAACGAATACGGCATCGCGCCGCCGTCGGGCTCCGCGCCGATCCGCAGCGGACCGGTCAAGGTGGGACTGAGCGTGAAGTGCCCGCGCTGCAATTCGCTCAACACCCGCGAGCTCTCCCGCTACGGCTCCACGTCCTGCAAGGCGCTGCATCAGTGCAATGACTGCCACGAACCCTTCGACTACTTCAAGGTGCTCTAGATGACTACTTCCACCACGGAGGCCCCGGCGGCCAAGCGCCGCGGCACGTTCCACCCGCTGTCCGTCGCCGAGGTCCGCAAGCTCACCGATGAAGCCGTGGAGGTCACCTTCGCCGTGCCGGAGGAACTGCAGGGTCAGTTCGACTACGTGCCCGGGCAGTACGTGGCGCTGCGGACCACACTGGAGGACCAGGAAATCCGCCGCAGCTACTCCATCTGTGCCGAACCGAAGCCGGGCGAGATCCGCGTGGCCATCAAACGGGACATCGGCGGCCTGTTTTCCAATTGGGCCAACGACAACCTCAGGGCCGGAGACGTCCTGGACGTCATGAGCCCCGCGGGCGCGTTCATTTCCAAGCACCAGATGACGGAAATCAACCATCCGGAACAGATCAACACCGACGTCGAGGCCACCTTTGTGGCGTTCGCCGCCGGCTCCGGGATCACCCCGGTGATCTCGATTGCGCGGACCGTGCTGGCTGCCAACACCAATGTCCGGTTCGACCTGGTGTACGCGAACAAAGCCGCCATGGACGTGATGTTCGTGGAGGAACTGGCGGACCTGAAGGACAAGTACCCCACCCGGTTCGCGCTGCACCACGTGCTCTCCCGCGAACAGCGCATCTCGCCGCTGCTCTCCGGCCGGATCGATGCCGACAAGCTCACCAGCCTGTTCGACAACGTGCTGCGCACCGACGACGTGGACGAATGGTTCCTCTGTGGCCCATACGAGCTGGTGCAGCTGTGCCGCGACACCTTGGCCGAGCGCGGCGTGCCGGCCGACAAGGTTCGCTACGAGCTGTTCTCCACGGGCGAGCCGACCAAGCCGCAGGGCAACATCGGCCGCCCGGTGCAGGTAGACCCCAGCGCGGACAACTACGACATCACCTTCACGCTCGACGGACTCACCGGCAAGGTCGCTTCGCCCAAGCACGCCCGCGAGTCGGTGCTCAACGCGGCGCTGCGGGTCCGCCCGGACGTTCCGTTTGCTTGCGCCGGCGGTGTATGCGGAACCTGCCGCGCCAAGGTGGTCTCCGGCACGTTCACCATGGAGGAGAACTATGCGCTGGAGCCGGACGAGATTGAGCGCGGTTATGTACTCACCTGCCAGACCCACCCAACCAGCAAAGAAATCACCGTCGACTACGACGCCTAGCAACGATTTCACCCGGTGGCCGACCACGCAAGCGCCAGTGAGCGTGTGCCGCCGGTGATCGACCAAGCGAGCCCCAGCGAGCGCGCGGAGATCCGGTAGCCGCGCCACCCCGAGAGGAACCACGCATGAGCATGATCGAACTGTCCATCGAAAACAATGTTGCCGAAGTGGTGCTTAATGCGCCGGGCAAAATGAACGCCCTGGATGAGCAGGCGGTGATGGATCTGGGCAAGGCGTACGACGACGCCGCCGCCGCCGGCGTCCGTGCGCTGCTGCTCCGCGGCGAGGGACGCGGGTTTTGCGCCGGCCGCGACATCTCCCAGGTGGATCCTGCCACCGACGATGCCTACGGCTACCTCTCTGGCGTCGTCACCCCGGTGCTGCGAAAAATGGCGGAATTCCCCGCTCCCACCTTCGCCGCCGCGCAGGGTGCCGCGCTCGGCGTCGGGCTTGGCCTGCTGATCGCCACGGACGTGGTGTACGTTGCCGATTCGGCGAAGATCGGATCCCCGTTCGCCAATCTGGGGGCAACCCTGGACTCGGGCGGGCACTGGCTGTTTACCGAGCGGCTCGGCGCGCACCGCACCCTGGACCTGATCTACACCGCCGAGCTAATGAGCGGCGAGGAAGCTGTGAAGGCCGGGCTGTTCAGCCGCGCCATGCCGGCGGACGAACTGCTGGAGACCACGCGTGGCATCGTCGGCAAAGTCGCGCAGGGCGCCACCGGCGCGTTCCGGGCTTCCAAGGAACTGGTGGCCAATATCCGCGACCAGCGGCTGGGCCTGTGGCTGGCCACCGAAGAGGAGAACGCCGCTCAGGGCCGGCTCTGCAAGAGCGACGACTACGCTGAGGGTTTCAAGGCTTTCCAAGAGAAGCGCAAGCCGGTCTTCAAGGGCTGAGGGGCCGACCCCTGCCTGGCCGACGACTGGCTGGCCTCTCAGACTCTGGCAGGATGGCTCCATGAGCACCAAACCAACCGCCGCGACGGCGGCTCACTGGACTGTTGCCATCCCGAACCGGGATTTGCTGTCGGCATTGGGACCGCTTCCCGCCGGAATAAGCGCCGTCCCTTGGGATTTCGACGGCGAACCGGACGGGGCGCACCCGGATCAAATCGACGCCGTCGTGCTGCCGTATCCGGACACGGCAGGCGCCCTCCCGCAGCTGGCTCAGCTGAAAAACCTGAAGCTGGTGCAGGCCCAGACTACCGGCGTCGACGGCATTGCCGCCGTGGTCGGTCCGGACGTCGCGATCGCCAGCGCCGCCGGCGTACATGCCGCCTCCACCGCCGAGCTCGCCGTCGGCCTGATGCTCGCCTCGCTGCGCGGGATCGACATTGCCGCCCGGGACCAGGCCGAGGGACTGTGGCGCCACGAGCGCCGGCTGTCCTTGGCCGACCGGAAGATCCTGCTGGTCGGCGTGGGCGGCATCGGCCGGGAAATCGCGCGCCGTCTGGAACCGTTCGAAGTGCAGCTGACCCGGGTCGGGACCCACGCCCGCGACGACGGTGAGGGCCACATCCACGGCACCGACGAGTTGCAGGAGCTTGCCGCGTCCCACGAGGTGCTGGTCGTCATCACACCGCTGACCGATGCCACCCTCAGGTTGATTGATGGCGCCGTACTGGCAGCCCTCCCGGACGGCGCCCTCGTGGTCAATGTTGCGCGCGGGGCGGTGGTGGACACGGAGGCCTTGACCGCCGAAGTTGTCTCCGGCCGGCTGAGCTGCGCGTTGGATGTCACCGATCCCGAACCCCTGCCGCCGGACCACCCGTTGTGGCGCGCCGCCAACGCGCTGATCACCCCGCACCTGGGCGGCGATACCACGGCGTTCGAACCACGGATCGTCCAGCTGCTCAAGGAGCAACTAGCGGCTGTCGCCGCCGGCAAGGCACCGCAGAACCTGGTACAGCCGGGTCGCTTCGGACGTGACTCAGCCGGTACGGATCAGAGCGACAGCTAACCGGTCGGGAGTGCAGCATCCAGAACCTTTCCGGGGCCGGTACCTCGTACTACCTGGCTGTCGCCGCGAAGGCGTCGGGGCGCTCGACCAGCTTTGCACTGAACGCAGGGTCGATCTGGTCGCTGCCGTGTTCCCCGTAGTAGAAGTCATTGGCCCGTTCCTCCAAAGCCTCCTGCTGCGCCAGCGTCTCGGCTCGGGCCGCCTCGGCGGCGGTCGATTCAATCCCGTCCGCCAACGCGTCCAGCCCAAACCAGCGGTAGCCTGCCAGCGCGGCAGCCAACTCTTCGGGCTCGAGTCCTTCCACGGCATGTAGCAAGCCGCCGTTCTGCGCCATACCGTCCAGCAGCAGCAGATCCCGCAGCGCTTGGTCGCCCTCGGCCAGCGGGCCGTCGTACTCGTAGTCCACCGCGCGGTTCCAAATGTCGTCGGCCTTCATGGAGCTCCTTCTCTCGTTGCTATCTGATTATCCGGCGAGCACGCCGGCTGGGCTGAACGCGGCAATATCGCCGTCATTGTGTGGGTTTTCTAGCGGCAAGGTGTTCGACGTACTGGGAGTACAACGCTCCTGTCGGTACCCCGGTGTCCCTCCCCAGCAGGCCGGTGGCGGCCCACAGGACTTCCCTCAGCAGCTGCCCCGCGCCATAGACCCGGAAATTGCCCACACGGTCGGGGTTGCCGGCCGCGTGCTCCAGCAGCACCGACACCCGTTGGAGGGTGCCGTGTTCCTCGTTCATCCGGCTGTAGAACTCCAGACCCGGCTCAACGGGGTAGGAATACTCCTCTTCCTCGTCCTCATCGGGCGCGAACATTTCCAGCTCCTGGGGCGAGGAAATGCTCCGGATAACAGCCGGGTCAGTGATCGTGTACAGGGCAGCGACGAGCTTTTCGTTCACGTGTTCGTCGTTCGCATAGTCCTGGTCAGGGATGCTCGCGACCGGAAGCGGTTCGGCCGCGTAGCGGCTATGAAGCAATTTTGATACATCCTGCAGCAGCGGGCACGGAGCGATTCCTGCTTGTTGGCGTGCTGCGGCGATCAGCCAAGGGCCGACACCAGCTGACACATCATGCCTTTCTCACAAGGGTACGAAAGCGTGTTGTTCAAAAACGTAGTCGACATGGACGTAAAACAGTGACGACATTCCGGGGGCTGGACAACCGTGCGGCGGCGCGAGCAGGATGGAAACGGCGCTTCGGGCAGCCGCCCAGCGCCGGAGGAGGGATGACCGATGGGCATCATCGTGGCCAACATGTTCCTCACCCTCGACGGCGTGTACCAGGCGCCGGGCGCGGTCGACGAGGACCAGGAGGGCGGCTTCGGCTACGGCGGCTGGCAGGCGCCGTTCTTCGATGACGAATCCGGGGCGGCGATGGGAGCCGTGATCGACCGCATCGACGCACTGCTGCTCGGGCGGAAGACGTACGACATCTTCGCGGGCTACTGGCCGAAGGCGGGCGAGGACTCTCCGATCGCGGTGAAATTTAACGCGGTTCCGAAGTACGTCGTGTCCACCACTCTGACCGACCCGTCGTGGGCGGGCACCACGGTATTGCCGAACGCGATGGCGGCCGCGCACCTACGCGAACGGCATGATGAGGTGCACTTATTCGGCAGCGGCAACCTGCTGCAGTCGTTGTTCACCGAGGACGTGGTCGACCGACTCAACCTCTGGCTGTATCCGATCACGGTGGGCAGCGGGAAGCGGCTCTTCGGCTCCGGCACTATTCCGGCGTCGTTCCGCCTCGTCGGCCCGGCCCGCACCTTCGAGAAGGGGGCGGTGGGGCTGGTCTACGAGCGTGCCGGCGAAGTTGAGACGGGCAACATCGAGGAGGTCGAGGCGCGCAGGAGCTAGGCGACGGCTGACGAAGTCGCCGGCCGGCTCAGCGGGTATCCAGGTCCTCGAAGACCAGGAACGTCTGGGTGTCCAGGATGCCGGGCATGGATTGGATCTGGTCGAAGATGACCCGGCGCAGGTCCACATTATCCACCGCGCGGACCAGCAGGATGACGTCGAAGTTCCCGCCGACCAAGGCGATGTGATGCACCTCGGGGATGGACCGCAGGGCCTCGCGCAACTCGCGCCAAGAGTGCTGGCGCAGCTTCAGAGTCACGTAGGCGGAGGCCTTCAGACCGGCCTTGATCGGGTCCACCAATGCGGTGAATTTGGTAAGCACGCCGGCCTCGGTCAGGCGCGAGATCCGCGAGTAGGCGTGGGCGCGGGAAATGTGCACATTCTCGGCTACTGCAGTCACGGACAGCCTGCCGTCCCGGGTCAGCTCCGCCAAGATCCGACGGTCAATCTCGTCCAACTGGGGGACTTTCACCGCGGCGCTCTCTGCCATACGTCTACACCTCGTGGGGTTATCCAGCTCACACTTACAATTTGTCTCCAAGGGTACGGCTGATGAGGCAAATTATCCACGCTTTGCCGGAGAAGTGGATACGAAAAGTAGTCCAATCTCATACTAAAGCTACACAGTTTCTTCAGGCAGGCGCCCGCAGTATGGCCGGGCGGCGCGGCAAGGGCGGCAACACGGCCGTGACCGACCGGCGGCACGCTGCCGCGGCCTACCAAGGATTCGAGGGAGACACCATGACTATCTCAACCGGTAACCCGATCGAGGGATCGATGGCCGATCCGTCCCGCCGCGCCGGCATGGACGATCCGGTCACCGCCGAGGCCTACATGCTGCCCTCCGGCCAGCCCGTGCAGCTGGTGGATCCGGACGGCCTGCATGTGCACAACGACAAGTACCCGCTGCCCGACGGCGAGGCCCTGCTGAAGGCGTACCGCGAGCTGGTGGTGGGCCGCCGCGTCAATGACCAGGCCAATGCCCTGGTCCGCCAGGGCCGGCTGGCCGTCTACCCGTCCTCGCACGGCCAGGAAGCCTGTCAGGTGGCCTCCGCGCTCTGCATTGGCGCGGACGACTGGCTGTTTCCGACCTACCGCGACACCGTGGCCGTGATCGCCAAGGGCGTTGACCCGGTGCAGTCCCTCACCCTGCTGCAGGGCGACTGGCACGGCGGCTACGACCCGTACGAGCACAAGGTCTCCATCCAGGCCACGCCGCTGGCCACCCAGCTGCTGCACGCCGTGGGCGTGGCCCATGCGGCCAAACTCAAAGGCGAGGACACCGTCGTCGTCGCTCTCTGCGGTGACGGGGCCACCAGCGAAGGCGACTTCCACGAGGCGCTGAACTTCGCCGCCGTGTTCCACCTGCCGGTGGTCTTCTTCGTGCAGAACAACCAGTACGCCATCTCCGTTCCGCTGAACAAGCAGACCGTGGCGCCCTCGCTGGCGCACAAGGCCATCGGTTACGGCATGCCGGGCGAGCGCGTGGACGGCAATGACACCGCAGCGCTGCTGGCCGTGCTGGGCAAGGCGGTGGACCGCGCCCGGCAGGGCGGCGGCCCGGCCCTGGTCGAGGCGCACACGTACCGGATGCAGTCGCACACGAACGCCGACGACGCCACCCGCTACCGCACCGACGACGAAGTGGCCGAGTGGGCGCCGAAGGACCCGCTGGTGCGCCTGCGGGCCTACCTGAAGGAGCTGAACGTCCTGACCGAGGAGCTGGAAGAGGAGATCGCCGGCCGGGCCGAAACGGTGGCCGCCCAGATGCGCGACGGACTCAATGCCGAGACCGAAGTGGACCCGGAGGACCTGTTCCGGTTCGTCTTCACCGAAAAGACCAGCCAGCTGCGCGAGCAGGCCGCCATGCTGCGCGACGAACTCTCGCGCGAGTCGGCCTGACCGCCGCCACCGAAGGACACACCATGAGCACAACAATGACGTTCGCCAAGGCGCTGAACACGGCACTGGCCGATGAAATGGAAGCCGACCGCTCCGTCGTCGTCTTCGGCGAAGATGTGGGCCCGCTGGGCGGGGTCTTCCGGATCACCGACGGTCTGACTAAACGATTCGGCGAGGAACGCTGCTTCGACACCCCGCTGGCCGAATCCGGCATCATGGGCATGGCCATCGGCATGGCGATGAACGGCCTGCGCCCGGTGGTGGAGATGCAGTTCGACGCCTTCGCCTACCCCGCGTTCGAGCAGGTGGTCTCGCATGTGGCCAAAATGCCGAACCGCACCCGCGGCAAGGTCAAGCTGCCGATGGTCATCCGGATTCCGTATGCCGGCGGGATCGGCGGCGTGGAGCACCACTGCGACTCCTCCGAGTCCTACTACGCGCACACCCCCGGGCTGACCGTGGTGGCGCCGGCCACCGTGGAGGACGCCTACGCCATGCTCCGGGAAGCGATCCGCTTCCCGGACCCGGTGGTGTTCCTAGAGCCGAAGAAGCTCTACTTCTCCAAGGAGCAACTGGACCTTGAGGCCCTGCAGTCGCGCTGGGGGACCCCGGCGCTGGATCGGACCGACGGACCCGAGCCGACGGCTGCGCCCGCCGACTCCAGCATCGGCCGCGCCGTCATCGCCCGCGAGGGAACCGACGCCACGCTGATCACCTACGGACCGTCCGTGCCCACCGTGATGAAGGCAGCGGCAGCCGCCGCCGAGGAAGGCCGCTCGCTGGAAGTCATCGACATCCGGTCCATCGTTCCGTTCGACGACGAGACCGTGATGGCGTCGGTGCGCAAGACAGGCCGTGCCGTGGTCGTCGCCGAAGCCCCCGGCTTCGCCTCGGTCGCCTCGGAAATCGTGGCGCGGGTGCAGGAACGCTGTTTCCACTCGCTCGCCGCCCCGGTCCTGCGCGTGACCGGTTTCGATATTCCGTACCCGGCGCCGAAGCTGGAGCACTTCTACCTGCCCAGCGTGGACCGCATCCTGGACGCCGTGGACGAACTGCAGTGGGAGGACGCGTAGCCATGACCCGACAAGTATTCAAGCTGCCGGACCTCGGCGAAGGCCTGACCGAGGCCGAGCTGGTCAACTGGCTGGTCAAGGTAGGAGACGAGATCCGCGTGGACCAGCCCGTGGCCGAAGTGGAGACCGCCAAGTCCATGGTGGAAGTGCCCAGCCCTTACGCCGGGACCGTCGCCGTGCTGCACGGCGCCGCCGGTGACACCATGGACGTGGGCAAGCCCCTCATCTCCGTGGATGCGCCCGGGTACGTGCACGACGGCGATGCGCCGGGTGCCGCTGGCTCCGCACCGCAGGCGCCCCGTGCGGGGGAGGCTGCCGCCGCCGTCGCGGCGGGAGATGCTCCGGACCCCGACCGTGCCGGGGCAGGCTCCGCCCATCCCGACGGCGAGGCCTACCGGAACGAGGAGCGCGCCGGGATCCAGGAGCCGGCGGAGTCCGGGTCGGGCAACGTCCTGATCGGCTACGGTACGCCCGGCGGGGCGGCCGGGGCCAAGCGCACGCGCAGGCCCAAGGCCGGCCGTGTTGCAGTGGCGAGCGCTCCGGTGGTCGACCGGTCTCTACTCGGTGCTGGCGCGCCTCCATCGACCACCGACAGCGCCCCGGTGGTCGACCAAGCGAGCCCCAGCGAGCGCGTGGAGACCCGAGAGGAGACCAACAACATCGGCGCGGCCCCGCTGGTCATCTCGCCGCTGGTCCGGAAACTGGCCCGCGACGGTGGCCTTCGCCTGACCGACATCTCCGGCACCGGCGCCGACGGGATGATTCTGCGCAGGGACGTCGAGGCCGCGCTCGCCGGAGGGGCCCCGGGGGTCGGCCGGTCTCTACTCGGCGCTGGCGCGCCTCCATCGACCACCGACAGCGCCCCGGTGGTCGACCAAGCGAGCGCCAGCGAGCGCGCGGAGGCCCGCGGCGCGGCCAGCGCCTTCGGCACCGATGCCCGCACCGGTCTCGGCATCTCGGCCCGCGCGCCGATGAAGGGCGTTCGCAAGACGGTGGCGCAGGCGATGTCGCGCAGCCGCACGGAAATCCCCGAGGCCACCGTCTGGGTGGACGTGGATGCCACCGCGCTGCTGCAGATGCGCGCCGACCTCAAGCGTCGCGACCCGGAGAACACCCCGGGGCTGCTGGCCTTCATCGCCAGGTTCGTGCTGGCCGGCCTGGCCAAGTATCCGGAGCTGAACACCCGGTTGGAAGGCGAGGAGATCGTCGGCTTCGACGGCGTCAACCTGGGCTTCGCCGCCCAGACCGACCGTGGGTTGATGGTGCCGAGCGTCCGCAATGCCCACAAGCTCAGCGCCCGCCAACTGGACTCCGAGATCAGGCGGCTCACCGCCGTCGCACGCGACGGCAAGGCCACACCCGCCGAGCTGACCAGCGGTACCTTCACGCTGAACAACTACGGGGTCTTCGGCGTGGACGGCAGCGCCGCCATCATCAATTACCCGGAGGTGGCGATCCTCGGCGTCGGCCGGATCATCGACAAGCCCTGGGTGGTCAACGGCGAGCTGGCTGTCCGGAAGGTCACCGAACTGGTGCTGGCCTTCGACCACCGGGTGTGCGACGGCGGCACCGCCGGCGGCTTCCTGCGCTACGTCGCGGACGCCATCGAAAACCCCGGCGGCGTGCTGGCAGACCTGTAGCACCGTCCCGCAGGCCGGAGCGTGACCGGCCTGCGGGAGAGCCCCGGAAATTTCCCTAGCTGACCCGATCCGCCCGGCGCTACGCTTAGGCATGATCACTCTGCCAGAGGCGTACCGCAAGTATCTCGCCGGGTTGTCTGCACACCATGCCGAGGCACTCCGGCCGGTGTTCCTCGAGTCCGCTGCCGACGGGGAACACGGCATCTCGATCCGCGGCATGGGGTCCAAGCACGTGCAGGCGTTCGTCGACGACACCGTGCCGTTCGGCGAAGTCCGCGAGGAAGTCCGACACGTCCACGAGTACTGATAATCGGAGTCAGTTGTGAGTGGGCCGCGGTCGGTAGCCGCGACGCGACCTCCCTGTGGGCCGCCGTTCAGGGGAACGGATAGGGGCGGTACGGTAGCAGGAAAGGGCCGTGCGATCTGTGCGGCCGGTGTGCGAGGCGATGGAGGGTGACGGCCGGATGAGCGATGCCGCCGGATCAGAGAACATGACTGGCGAACCGGCGGAGACCGTTCAGGTTGCGCCTGGGAACTATGTGATCCGCACCCCGGAGTACTTGCTCAACACCGGGCTGGTCATCGGCAGGAACAAGGCCCTGGTGGTGGACACCGGTGCCGGACCGCGCCAGGCAAAGCGGATTTACGCCGCGGTACGCCGCCTGACCAAGCTGCCGCTCGCCGTCGTCAATACGCACTTCCACTATGACCACGTCTTCGGCAACGACTACTTCGCTGCCCAGGGCGTGCAGGATTTTTATGCCCACCGCAGTTGCGCGCACGACATCGCCGAGAACGGTGCGCTGCAACGGGCCGCAGTCGCGGATACGGAACCGGAAATGGCGGCGGCCGACGGCGAGTACACCGCAATCAGGATCCCCACCAAGCTGGTGGACACGGAGACCACCGTCGACCTGGGCGGGGTCAGCGTCAAGCTGTTCCATCTGGGCTTGGGCCATACCGACGGCGACCTGCTGGTCGGCTCGCCCAGCACACTGTTCGCCGGCGACCTGGTGGAGCAAGGTGCGCCTCCGGCCTTCGAGGACTCCTATCCCCGGGAATGGGTCGAGACGCTGCGGCGGCTCTCCGGCCTCCGCCACGAGTACGACGTGCTGGTGCCCGGCCACGGCCAAACCGTCAGCGACGACTTCGTCAAGAACATGTGCGAGACCATGAACCTGGCCGTCCGGATGGGGGAACAGGCCAGCCGGGACACCCCCGCGGACGCCACCAAGGCCATCCCGATCCTGCCCTACGGCCCGGTGCAGTCCCGCTCCCTGCTGCAGCGGCTCCAAGCCCACAGGTGAGCGGCGCGGGCGACTTCAGCCTCCGCCAGATAGCGCTGCCGGCCTTCGGGCCGTCGGTGCTGTACGGCATCGGCATGGGCTCCATCACCCCGGTGATCTCGCTGCGGGCCCACGACCTCGGCGCCAGCTTCGCGGTGGCCGCCCTGATGACCACCGTCGTCGGTTCCGCCTCGCTGCTGACCAACCTGCCGGCGTCGTCGCTCACGGCACGGTTCGGCGAACGGAGAGCCCTGGTCGCGGCAGCCGTCTGGGCGTTGGCGGCCATGGTGCTCGGCGCGACCGCCACCGGGTTGCCGCTCTTCGCCGCGGCCATCTTCATGGTGGGCATGGCAGGATCCGTGTTCAACCTGGCCCGGCAGTCCTACCTGACCGCAGCCGTGCCGCACCACCTGCGCGCCCGCGCCATGTCCACCCTCGGCGGGACACACCGGATCGGCATCTTCGCCGGCCCGTTCCTTGCCGCCGCGGCGATTGCGCTGGGCGGCATCCCCGCCGCGTTTTGGCTCGGGGCCGTGACCATGGTGCTGGCGGCGGCGCTCTCGCTGACCGTGCCCGACTTCGAGCCGGCAACAACGGCGGCTCCGGACGCCCCGCCGGTGACCATCCGCAGCATCTTCACGCGCCACTGGAGGACCTTTGCCACGGTTGGCGTCGGGGTGATGCTGGTCGGGGCCGTCCGGGCCTCGCGGCAGGCGGTGCTGCCGCTCTGGGCCGAGAACCTGGGCCTGGATGCCTCGGCGGCGTCGCTGATCTACGGCATGTCCGGCGCCGTCGAAATGCTCTTGTTCTACCCGGCGGGCAAGCTCATGGACGTCAAGGGCCGGATCTGGACGGCGGTGCCTTGCATGGCCATCATGGCCGCGGGCCTCATCTGGGTCCCGTTCACCACCGGCTTCACCGCGCTGCTGCTCGCGGCGTTGCTGATGGGGGTGGGCAACGGGATGGGCTCCGGAATCGTGATGACCCTGGGTGCGGACCACGCTCCGGCGACGGGACGGCCGCAGTTCCTGGGCCTGTGGCGACTGGTCACGGACACCGGCGTCATGGGCGGGCCCGCGCTGCTCAGCGCCGTCACCGCGCTCGTCTCGCTCTCCGTTGGGATATGGACGACGGCGGGGCTCGCCATCCTGGGCGCGGTGGCCCTGGGCTACTGGATCCCACGGACGCGGCCCGCGGAAGTTCCCGGACCGAACGTCCGGGCCTCAGTACGCAGGCGCGGCAGCCCAAACGCGTGACCGGCAGCTACGCCGAGCAAATCGGGGGCCGGTTTTCGTTGTCAGAGTCCCACCGCAGGTCGGCGCCTTCTCGGATCGGCAGGGCTTCGATCCGTGGGTCGGACACCAAGGCCTTGATGAGCTCCCAACTTCCGGCAACGATCGTCGAGTCCCAGTCGATCTCCGTGACCAGCACCCAGCTGTGATCGTCCGGCCACACAATGCTGGGTGACTGCGGGAACGCCGAGCCATCGTGCCACGCGGCACCGCTGGGCCACCCGCTTCCGGCGAAGAACTCTGCTCCGGCGCTGAAGAGGTAATAGGAACGGTCAGGCAGTTCCAGAACCGGGCCGTTGACCACGTCCTTGGGCAGGATCCCGGAGCCGGGCCTACCGTCACGCACGAAGTATCCCGAGCCGACCGGTATCGGCCCGTCGGACGCGGCGAGCACCGCATATCCGGCGGAACTGGTCAGACCGCCCCAGCCTATCCAAACGGCCGCGACCCCCTGGGTGGGCGTCGTAGTGTGGGCAACGAGGTGCCGTGCGACGGCGGCGAGCACTCCCGCGTCCAGATTGCCTTGCATCGGTTCGAAATACCGCCAGCCGGCTGCGTCGCGAGCACCATTTCCGTCATCGTGTGGGGCACCGATGAGACGGTGGAACTGCGCCAGCGGATGCATGATGGTTCCGAAGGCCTCGGCCACCGTGGTCCACGGCACCTGCTCCGAGGCGACACGGACATCGCTCACAGGGCCCGCTGTGACGTCCTTGGTCGCCCCATCCTGCGCTAGCTGACTTCCCTGCAGCACCGGCCGGTCACGCTCTGCCGGGTGGAAGATTCGAGCGTAGGCCGGGTAGCCGCGCGGCACGGCCACGTGCATGCTCGATGGCTCCGTGGCGAGGCATGGGAGCAGCCAGCTGCCTCGTTCGACCTCGGAAAGGGCGTCCATCCCTACAGCATATTCAGTCGAATACGTTGCCCAGCACCATGGAAGCGCCGGCCGTCGTTGCTTGGACGCTTTGCGCCGCTCAGCGCCGCCGGGACTGGAAGCCGAACAGCCACGTCAGCAGGGCGCAGAGCAGCATTCCCGTGCCGGCGATCAGGCCCATGCCGGCCCAGAAGAAGAACGGGATCCTGCCCTCGCCAGGGACCGCGGCTGCACCGAGCTGTTGCGCGAGCAGGTAGAGGCCGGCGGCGATGCCGATTCCCAGCACGGCCAGCAGCCAGCATAGCCGCGGCCACCAGACGGACGCGGCCCAGAAACTTCCGTAGCCCGACCAGACGTTCCAGTCGTTGCCGTGCCGCAGCACGAAGGGACCGGCAGCCAAGGCCCAGAAACCGGCCACCAGGAAGGCAGCCACCACGTCGGATGGCCGGTGCCAGCCATTGATCAAGGTGGCCGCGCCGGCCAGCACGGCATACAAACCACCCGCCGCCGCGGCGAACGGGCGCCAGCGAGGCGATACCACCAAGAAGACGGCCAGGGCCGCGGCTGCGGCGATGGTCGTGTGCCCGGACGGCAACGAATTGTGTTCCAGTGTCGGCACACCGCGGTCGGGCCGGTCGAGGATGAAGTTCTTCAGGATCCAGGTGGTGGCTGCCGACGCCGCGACCACGCCGACGCCGATCGCAGCGGGGACCCACCGCCGTCGTACTAATGCCACTATTAGAAGCACGGCGGCCGCAACGGCCACAGAGACGTCCGGCAGCAAGTCCAGGAAGTCCAAAAACACGCCCCGGCCCAGCCGCCAGCCGGACTCCGCCTCGGCCCAGGCCGATTCATCAGCGAACTGCCCGGTGGTGGTCCGGACGAAGGCGTAGTAGTTCAGCGCAAAAGCGCCCGCGCACAGCAGGGCACCCAGCCAGAAAAGGGCAGGAGCATGCGCTGCCGGACGGCGGGAGGCGGTCCGGGGGCGGAGGCTGGAACGCTGCGAAGTCATCGATTCAAGGGTCGCACACAATGCTGGCAGCATCCGGGAGGGGCCGCCAGCCGTACAGTGGGATTGATGATATCGCACCAGCTTCCAGACTTTTCCGGGCACCACGATCTGCCCGAGCTTGCCGATTTGCTGGCCACCGCACGCGTGGTTTCGCTGCCGATGAAGGTCCGTTTCCGTGGGGTGGTTGAGCGCGAAGTGCTGCTGCTGGAAGGTCCGGCGGGGTGGGCGGAATTCTCGCCTTTTCTTGAGTACGACGACGCCGAGGCCGCCGCGTGGCTGGCCGCTGCGGTGGAGGCGGGCTGGCGGGGCTTCCCAGACCCGGTCCGCGACAGCGTTCCCGTCAACGCCACCGTTCCCGCGGTGACGCCGGACCAGGTGCCCGCTGTGCTGGCCCGCTACGACGGGGCGCAGACGGTGAAGATCAAGGTCGCCGAGACCGGCCAGGACATCGACCAGGATGTGGCCCGCGTGGCGGCCGTGCGGGCCGCTGCTCCCGACGCGGTGCTGCGGGTGGATGCCAACGGCGGATGGGACGTCGCGGCGGCCGTCGACGCGCTGACCAGGTTGGCCGAGTACTCGCTGGAGTACGCCGAGCAACCGGTGCCTGACATCGCCGGGCTGCGGGCCGTCAGGACCGAACTGCGCCGGCGCGGTATCGAAACGCCCATCGCCGCCGACGAAAGCGTGCGCAAAGCTTCCGACCCGCTGCGGGTGGCCCGCGAAGAGGCCGCGGACCTGATCGTGGTCAAGGTGCAGCCGCTCGGGGGAGTGCGCCGGGCACTGGACATCGTCGCCCAAGCCGGACTCCCAGCCGCCGTCAGCTCTGCCTTGGATTCCTCCGTGGGCATCCGTGCCGGTGTGGCCCTGGCCGCTGCGCTGCCGAACCTACCGTACGCCTGCGGCCTGGCGACGGTGTCCCTGATGGGCGGCGACGTCACCACTCAATCGCTGGTGCCGGTGGCCGGACGGCTGCCGGTGCGTGAGGTGGTGCCGGATCCGGTACTCATGGACCGCTTTGCCGCGCGGGAGGACCGGCGGCAGTGGTGGCTGGACCGGCTGGCGCGGACCTATCGGCTGCTTGAGGTTTGATCTAGCGGCGCGGCTGCGACCTTGCGGCTGGAGTGGTGAGGTCACGGGGCGAGCGGTGCGGCGGCGGCGTCCTGTGTAGGAACGGCAGCCTATCGCCGTCCCACCACGGCCGTGCGCAGTTGTGCCGCACCAAAGAGATTCCTCTCGCCCCTGAAAACGTTCCGTTCCAGTGGGGGGCGGAAGGGCCTCACCCCGCGTACCAACCCCAATTCGTGGGAGCCATTCTCCGCTGCCAAAACGTCCGAGGCAGCCGATAGCGTGAGTCTATGGACAGCGAAGGCATCGAGCTTCAGCTTCCGGTTCCGGGCCAGGGACTGGTGATGGATCTTGGTTTTCCGGCGCGACCGGACAGCTCGCTGCTGGAAGCGCTGCTGCAACAGGTTCTGGCAGATGCACTCCTGCGGCGCTACCGCGTCTTGCCCGGAGTTGTGGGAAGCTCCCCCGCGGGCGGCGGCTCCACCGCACCTACCGCCAACACAACCACGCCAGCCGCAGAATCGGATGGTACCGCTACCGAAGTTCAGCTGGACAGTGGCGCAGAAACTGCTGATGGTCTCAGGTCCTTGGCTCCGGAAGACGCTGGCGATGATCCGTTGATACCGGAGGATGGCGCGGGTGTACCGGCTGAGCTGGCTGGCCTGCTCGCCGTAGTGGATCCGATGGCGCTGGACGATGCGCAGGCGCTTGATTACCTGAAATCTGCTGCTCGGGTGGAAGCTTGGGTGCAGTCGTGCCAGGTGCAGGCACTGAACCGCTTCGCCCTCCTGCGGCCTGGACACGGCGGTGACCGGGACCCGGAAGGCTTCTCCCGGTTCGCGCCGCAGGAGATCTCGGCGCACCTATCCACGGGAGAGGCCGCCGCGCGGGCAATGCTGGCAGACGCCCGCCAGATCTGCACGAACTTGCCGGGAACGCTCCAAGCCATGAGTTGCGGTGACCTGGACCTAGCTCGGGCGAAAGCCTTAGCCCGTGGCTCCGCCGATCTGCCAACGAAATGTCTTGAGGATTTCGAAGCCGCAGTGCTGCCGGGGGCCGGGGACATCACCCTAGATTCCGTGAGGTCGCGGGCCCGGAGGATGCGCGACCGGTTGCAAACGGAGCCGCTTTCAGAGCGGCACCGGCGTGCGAACGAGTCCCGGGACGTGCAATTGACGGATCAGGATGACGGCATGGCCGAACTGTGGATCCGCATGAGCGCTGACAAGGCGCATTTGGTCTTCGACCGCATCCAGTCCACCGCTCGGTCCCTCCAAGGTTTGGGGGAAAATCGGACCCTGCCGCAGTTGCGGGCCGATGTGTTCTCCGATCTGCTGCTGTCTGGAGCGGTCCGGGCTGCGGAACAAGCGGCACCGGTTGCTGGCACCAGTGTGGTTCCTGGGTCCGCACAGGGGACGCCCGGTAGCGCGGGGCCGGGAATGCTGGTCACCATGCCGCTGACCACACTGCTGAAGCTCAGCGAGGAGCCGGGCGACCTGGCCGGCACGGACCGATTCCACCAGACATGGGTCGCCAACTCTCCCAGTTGGCGAAATCCTGGTTGCTGGTGCTCACGGATGACCAAGGCCAAGCCATCGCTGCGGCCAGGAAGCTGCGGATCCCGCCCGAATGGCTGAAACGACTAGTCCGCATTCGGGACCGGCACTGTCGGTTCCCCGGCTGCCGCCGGGCTGCACGATACTGCGAGATCGATCATGTGATCGCGTGGGAAGACGGCGGGTGGACCGTGCTGGAGAACCTGCAATGCCTCTGCAAAGCGCATCATGCCGCGAAGACCGCCGGTGCATCCAGCGCAGAGCCGGGCCCGAATGGCGAGGTCACGTGGACCACACGGACAGGCCACCGCAAGACCACCTTCCCGGATGAAGGCTGGGACACCCTCCTGCCCCACGCTGCCGGTCGCGAAGGCACGAGCGAAGCCCAAGGCGGTGGCAGGGCCAGCAGCGGTAACAACACCGCCCGAACCGGAGACGGGAAGCCCAAGCGGACCCTCGGCGGCATCGAACTGCCCGACGATGAGGACACCGACCCGAACGCACCACCGCCGTTCTGACCCTGTCGTTGTATCGCAGGTCAACGCTTCTTTGGCGGCACGACGGGAAGCTGACGGTGCGGTGTTTTGCCCACTGTTGGCCAAGAATTCACCAGCGCTCGGTCTTCCAGTCGAATTCAAGCGAAACGCTCAAGGAGGGAACCGACAGACTGAATGTGGAAGGCGAAAATCGTGACCGATACCAAGAAGCGCTACCTGCCGATGCTGGGCCATGTGTCCGGGAAGCGCAGCGCCGTGACCTGCGCGCTCAAGTGCGACAACGCCTGTGCCAAGGGCGTTTGCAACACTTCGGAGAACAACTACTTCCGGGACATTGTCGCGGCCGAGTACTCCCGCCGCCGGATGATGGGGCTGGGCGGCGCAGGTGCGCTGGCGCTGATGTTCGGCGGCGGGGCAGCGGCCGCCGAGGCGCAGGTCGGGCTCGCCCCGGCCGCCAAGGCCGGCCATGTCGCGGGGAACCGCAGCAAGCTTAAGTTCGACGGCATCAAGGCTGTGCCGAACAACGTGGACGACGTGGTGGTCCCCAAGGGCTACAACTGGGACCCGGTGATCCGCTGGGGCGACCCGCTGTTCCATGAAACCCCGGAGTTCGACCCGGAGAACCAGACCAAGGAGTCCCAGTCGGGCCAGTTCGGCTACAACAACGACTACCTGGACATCATCGAGATTCCGGGCAGCAAGGGCAAGCGCGCGGTGCTGTTTGCCAACCACGAATACACCAACGAGGGCATCATGTTCCCGCCGGACATGCCGATGGAGCGCCAGCGCGAGGTTGCGATGGCCGCGCACGGCCTGTCCGTGGTGGAGCTGGAGCGCAAGGGTAAGGGTCAGCCGTGGCGGTACGTCCGGGGCGCCCAACTGAACCGCCGCTTCCTGATGGACACCGAATACGAACTGACCGGACCGGCTGCCGGCTCCGGCCTGCTGAAGACGCAGGCCGATCCCACCGGCCGCGTCGTGCTGGGAACGCTGAACAACTGCGCCGGCGGCACCACTCCCTGGGGCACGGTCCTGTCGGGTGAAGAGAACTTCAACCAGTACTTCAAGGTGTCCGCGCCGACCGCCGAGCAGCGCCGCTACGGCGTGACCAGCGCCAACCCGTCGCGCGGCTGGCACATCCCGGAGCCGCGCTTCGACACCGACCGGCCCGAGGGCAGGAACGAAGACAACCGGTTCGGCTGGATCGTTGAGGTGGACCCGTTCGATCCCACGTCCACCCCGCGCAAGCACACGGCCCTGGGCCGGTTCAAGCACGAGGGCGCCAACGTGACCATCGCGGCCTCCGGCCACGTGGTGTCCTACTCCGGTGACGACGAGCGCTTCGACTACCTGTACAAGTTCGTCTCCAAGGGCAAATACCGCGAGGGCGACAAGAAGCACAACATGACCCTGCTGACCGAGGGCGATCTGTTTGTGGCCAGCTTCAAGGGCAACTCGCCGCAGAACCAGATCGACGGTTCCGGCGTGCTTCCCTCCGACGGCGCGTTCGACGGAACCGGGCACTGGATTCAGCTGACCCGCGACGGCAAGTCCCTGGTGCCGGGTATGAGCATCGACCAAGTACTGGTCTACACCCGCCTGGCAGCCGACGCGATGGGCGCCACCAAGATGGACCGCCCGGAGGATGTTGAGATCAACCCGGCGACCGGCAAGATCTACATGGCGTGCACCAACAACACCTCCCGGACCCGTGCCCAGGCGGACGAGCCGAACCCGCGGGCCAACAACCGCCACGGCCACATCGTCGAAATGACCGAGACCGGCGACCAGACCTCCACCGAGTTCACCTGGAGCGTGATCCTGGTGGCCGGCGACCCTGCCGTGGACGAATCCGTCTACTTCAGCGGCTACCCGGCGGACCAGGTGCAGCCGATCTCCTGCCCGGACAACCTGGCCTTCGATTCCGCCGGCAACCTGTGGGTCTCCACCGACGGCCAGCCCGGCACCATCCAGCGCAACGACGCCCTGTTCCGCGTCACGCTGGAAGGACGGGAACGCGGCAAGGTGGAGCAGTTCATGGCCGTGCCGATCGATGCCGAGACCTGCGGCCCGCTGATTCACGACGACGATGGGATGGTTTTCGTCGCGGTGCAGCACCCGGGCGAGGACGGCAGCTGGGGTGCCCAGCGCTCGCTGTTCCCGGACTACGTCCAGGAAGGCAGTCGCGCCAAGCGGGGCGACGCCGCGCTGCCCCGCCCGGCCGTGATCCAGATGTTCAAGGGCAAGAACGGGCACGTGAAGCGCTAGCCCGGCACAGCCGTGAAGCGCTAGCCCGGCACAGCAGTGAAACGGCAGCCTGACACAGGTTGTCGCGACTGGAGCTAGCAGGCGGCCATGTCCACCCGGGCATGGCCGTCTGCTTACCATGAGGGGGTGACTGCGCAGCTGAGCTCGATGGAAGCCGCCCGACTGGCCGTGAGGGCCTTGGTCTGGGGCGGCGTGCGCGACGTCGTCATATCTCCGGGTTCCCGCAGCGCTCCACTTGCCTATGTGCTCGCCGAGGCGGAAGCCCGGGACGAACTGCGGCTGCACGTGCGCATTGACGAGCGCGGGGCCGCCTTCACGGCGCTCGGGCTCTCGCTGGGCTCGGTGCGTCCGGTCCCGGTAGTGACCACGTCCGGAACGGCCGTGGGCGAGCTGCTGCCGGCCGTGATGGAAGCCAACCACGCCGGCGTGGAGCTGCTGGTGATCTCCGCCGACCGGCCGGAGGAAATGCGCGGCACCGGCGCCAACCAGACCACGGTCCAACCCGGCCTCTTCGGTATCCACGTGCGCTCAGCCGTCGATATTCCGGCCGGCGATGATCCGACGGACGCTATCGGCACGAGCCTGCTCAGCGCCAAAGGCATCCTGTTGCCTCCGTTGCTGGACGACGTTCGCCCGATGGCAGCCACGCCGCCTCCAGGACCGCCCACGGCGCCGACCGATCTAGGCCCGCATCAGGGCGCGGTGGGTCCGGTTCACATCAATCTGCCGTTCCGCGATCCCTTGTTCCCGGAGCAGGGCCAGCGGCTGGACCCGGGCGCCGTGCCCTCGAAGACGGCTGGGCGGGAACCTGGCTGGGCCATCGACTGGCCCAAGAGCCTGGCCGAACCGGCCGTCCACGCCAACGACGAACGACGCACCGTGGTGGTTGCAGGCCACGGCGCCGGAGCCACTGCTGAGGCCTTCGCCCGCGCCCACCGCCTGCCCCTGTTGGCGGAGCCCTCCTCCAACGCACGCTTCGGCCCGAACGCTATTGGTCCCTACCGCATGTTGCTGGGGCGCTTCGGGACACAGATCGAGCGGGCGGTGGTCTTCGGACGGCCCACGCTGTCCCGTCCGGTGGCCGCGCTGCTGGCGCGCGACGACGTGCAAACTGCGTTGTACCAGCCCGAACCGGTCGCCTGGTTCGAGCCGGGGCGGCGGCGCGAACGTGTCATCTCCGAGCCTGAGGACCTATCCCTTTTTGCCGGTTCGGGTCCGGACGGCTGGCTGCAGTTGTGGCGACGGGCGGCCGGAACCGCCGATGTTGCGTTGATCCATGTGCTGGACGCCGAACCGGGACTGACCGGGCTGCGGGTGGGCCGGTCGGTATGGCTGAATACCCGCGGGCGGCTGGTGCTGGGTTCCTCCAACCCGATCCGCGACGTGGACCTGGCCGGCACTCCCATCGACATCCCGGATGCCTTCGTGCACGCCAACCGGGGGCTGGCAGGCATCGACGGTACGGTGGCCACGGCGTCGGGCATCGCGCTGGGCACAAGAACCGGGACCCGCGCACTCATGGGTGACCTGACGTTCCTGCATGATGCCGGGTCGCTTCTGCTCGGACCGGGGGAACCCGAGCCCGATCTGCAGATCGTAGTGGTCAACGATTCCGGTGGCGGTATCTTCTCGACCCTGGAGCACGGAAAGGTGGGGGAGCAGGCATCGTACGCGTCCGCCGTCGAGCGCCTCTTCGGTACTCCGCACCGGGCGGACTTTGCCTCGCTGGCGGCCGGCTATGGGGTCCAGCACCGGCTGGTCAAGGACGCCGACGAGCTGGACAGCGTCCTCTCCGAGCCGGTGGTCGGGCGCAGCGTGGTGGAAGTCCGGACGGACCGAAGCCGGCTGCGCAGCCTCCATGCAGAAGTGGCGGCCGCTATTGCGACCGCCACTTCCGAGCTATTGGGCTGACCTATTCAACTGAGCCGGGCTAAAGATTAACTGAGCCGGGCTAGAGGACCTTCGAGAGGAACGCCTTGGTGCGATCGTGCTGCGGGTTTCCCAGCACATCCTCGGGCTTGCCCTGCTCCACCACCACGCCGCCGTCCATGAAGACCACGCGGTCGCCGACCTCACGGGCGAAGCCCATCTCGTGCGTCACCACCATCATGGTCATTCCTTCGTCCGCCAGCTGGCGCATGACGCCGAGTACATCGCCCACCAGTTCCGGGTCGAGGGCCGAGGTGGGCTCGTCGAAGAGCATCATGTCCGGGTTCATGGACAGTGCGCGGGCGATGGCCACGCGCTGCTGCTGGCCGCCGGAGAGCTGGGCGGGATAGGCGTTCTCGCGGTTGGCCAGTCCCACCTTCTCCAGGTTCTTGCGGGCGATCTCCACGGCTTCTGCCTTGCGACGCTTCTTAGCGCGCTGCTGGGCGAGGGTGAGGTTACCCAATACGTTCAGATGCGGGAATAGGTTGAACTGCTGAAACACCATGCCGATCCGGGTGCGGATCCGGTCCAGATCCGTTTCTTGATCGGTGATATCAACGCCTTCCACCAGGATGGTGCCGCTGGTGGGCTCCTCAAGCCGATTCACGCAGCGCAGCAGCGTGGACTTGCCCGAACCCGACGGTCCGATAACGCACACGACTTCGCCCTGGTTTACATGGAAGTCGATGCCCTTGAGGACCTCGTTGCTGCCGAAGTTTTTGTAGAGGTCCTTGACCTCGATGGCGGGCAGGTCCGGGCGCAGGAATTGTTCAGTCATGGGGTTACCGGCTTCTCTTGTTGCGTCTCTCCAGCCAGGCGACCAGCTGGGTGAGCGGCAAGGTAATGATCAGGTACATGAGGGCCGCGGCAACCAGGGGAGTGGCGTTCGCGAACTGGGAGACGCCGTCGCGCGCAAAAGTGGTGAGCTCGCGTTGGCTCAGGGCCATCCCGGCGATGAAGAGCAGGGAGGTGTCCTTGATCAGGATGACCAACTCGTTGGTCAGCGGCGGGGTGACGATGCGGACCGCCTGGGGCAGCACCACGGAGACCATGGTCCAGCTCGGGTTCATGCCCAGCGAGCGGGCAGCCTCGCGCTGGCCCGACGGAACGGCCTCGATGCCGGCGCGGATGGTCTCTGCCATGTAGGCGGCTGAGACAATGATCAGCGCGATCAAGCCAGCGCCTGCAGTGCCACCCGGCGGACGCCACTGGAAAGCGATCGGGACCGCGAAGGCGAAGCCGAAAATCACCAGCAGGGCAGGCAGGCCGCGGAACAGTTCGATGTAGGCGGTCGCCACCCAACGGTAGGGGGCCACCGGTGAGAGTTTCATCAGCGCCAGCAGGAGGCCCAGGAGCAGGCCGCCAATAAAGGCGATGATGGTGTAGACGACCGTGTTCTTCGCCGCGATGATGATGATTTCGGGGAACTGCTCGCTGAAGACTTCCGGATTAAGGAAGCTCGTCTGGATAGCCTTCCAATCGGCGAGCAGGACAACGACGGCCACCGCAACGATGAAGATGGCGTAGAGGACCCCGCGGAATAGTCGGCGGCGGGTCGAAGGTTTCACTGGTGATGCCTTCCAGCTGTAAGTCGGCGGCCCCCGTTCCCGGCACTGTGGCACGGGAACGGGGGCCGGAGGGCGTACTACTCGGTGAAGTACTTGTCGTAGATTTCCTGGTACTTGCCGTTGTCGCGCAGCGTCGAAAGGGCATCATTGACGGCCGAGACCAGGGCCTCGGAGCCTTCCTTCTTCGCCGCGAAGCCGTAGGCCTCGTCGGTCTTGTACTCCTCCACCAAGGTGAACTTACCGTCCTTGGCGTGGCCGATGTTCACCGGCAGGTCCTGCAGCAGGGCGTCGACCTGCCCGGCCTGGATTGCCTGGAACATCTCGGCGTCGGACGGGAAAGCGACAACCTCCGCGTCGGACGGTGCGTTCTCGCGAGTGTAGGACTCGCCGGTGGTGCCCTGCTGGACCCCTACCTTCTTGCCGGCGAGGTCATCAATCGAAGCAATGTCGGAGCCCTCCGGAACCAGCAGCGACTGCAGCGAGTCGTAGTAGGGGTCGGAGAAGGCGAGGTTCTTCTTGCGATCCTCGGTGATGGTCATCGCGCTGGCGCCGAGGTCGCACTGGCCGGCGGCCAGGGTGACGCCCGACTGCAGGGCATCGAAGCCGACATCCTGGATGGCCACTTCGAGGCCCATATCGGAAGCGATCTCGGTGACCAGGTCGATGTCGAAGCCCGTGTACTTCCCGCCCTCTTCGAACTCGAACGGCGGGTAGGGGATATCGGAGCACACGGTCAGCGTGCCGGCCTGGACCAGGGGCAGATCGCTACCCGCGCCGGTGGCGCTGCCGGTGCCACCGTTGCCGCCGGCGTTGTCCGAACCGCCGCAGGCGGTCAAAGCGAGTGCCGCCACGGCCAGGAGGGAGAACCCCTGGACCGCCTTGGATGCGTTTTTGCGCATGGTTACTACCTTTGTCTCGTTGGAAATCCGGCTTAAGTGTAGCCGGAACTATCCGTCACAGGTGATATGCACCACAGGCTACATTGATTGCCTATTGGGAAACAGCGTATCCGGCGGATTGTCAGTGAATAGTTATCAGCGGCGCAGCCCCAGCGCTTCAATCATCGGCCGGAACTTCGCCCAGGTTTCGGCCAGTTCGGCCTGCGGGTCGGAGCCGTCCACGACGCCGCATCCGGCATACAGCCGGACCCGCTGCGGGCTTTCGACGACGGCGCCGCGCAGCGCGATTCCCCACTCGCCGTTGCCCGCGCTGTCGGTCCAGCCCACCGGACCGGCGTAGGGCCCGCGATCCATCTGTTCCAGTTCGCGGATCAGTGCTCCGGCAACCTCGGTGGGGGTCCCGCAGACGGCTGCCGTGGGGTGCACTGCTTCGGCCAGCTCCAACGACGACGGCGGCTGGCCGGCGTCGTGCGCCAGTTCGGCGGAGACATCGGAGGCCAGATGCCAGACATTGGGCAGTTCCAGCACGAACGGCTCGCTGTGCGAGGTCATGGCCGTGGTGAACGGTTCCAGCTTGCGGGTGAGCGAGTCGATGGCGATCTGGTGCTCGTGCCGCTGCTTCTCCGAGCCGGCCAGCACCCGCTGGGCGTAGTCGGTGTCCGATTCGCCGGCATGGTTCTGCGTCCGTGAGCGGTCCAAAGTGCCGGCCAGCACCCGGGCGCGGGCCACGTTGTTTTCCACTTTGATCAGCATTTCCGGTGTGGAACCGATCAGCCCGTCCACCGAATACGTCCAGCAGTCTGTGTACCGTGCGGCGAGTTCGCGCAGCACCTGTGCGGTGGCGATGGGCGTAGACAGGTTGGCCACCACGTCCCGGGCCACCACGAGTTTGCTCAAGTTCCCGGCCTGAATGCGCTCAACACCCGCCGCCACGGCCTCCATGTAGGCCTGCTCGGACACTTGTCCCGGCACCAACGAGTCGGCCGGATCCGGACTGCGTTCGACCGAGATCTCCTCAACCCACGCTGCCAGCGCAGCTTCGGCGGTCGCGGCACTGAGGGGGGCATCGCCGTCGTACGTGAGATAGGTGAGCCAGGCGCGGTCCCCATCCAGACCCACCAGTACCTCGGGCACCACCAGACGGGAATCGTGGGCCGAGGTGTAGGAGAACGCGAAGGAGCCGAAGGCAACCGGTCCGGTGCCCGGTCCACCCACCTGGTTGTCGATGTCGGCGCCGGCCTGGAGACCGCGCCACCACGCTGCGGCCTGTTGGAAGCGGTCCGGCCCGCTGGCCGTGAAGCGCGCAACCTCGCCGAAGCCGGCCAGGCCGCCCTCGCGGCGCACCCAGCAGAGCACGTCGTCGCGCACCAGATACTCCAGCAGTCCTTGGGTATCCGGGACCGCCGGCCACTCGACCGTAATGCCGCGCAGGGTGCCGGTAGGCGATGGGTCCGCCGCCTCTGGGGCCGTGCCCACGGCAGCGGCGGCCGGCCGGGTTCCGGGCAGGCCGGACGAGGGGAAGAGCGCGGAGGTCATGGACATTAAGCCTACTCTGCCTCGCGGGGAACACCGGCCGCGCGGGGATCAACGGCCGGCACCCGCCCGGGTTCGCGGGCGGGTGCCGGTATTTGAGACAATGAAGCGGTGAATCGTGCATCGCTGGAGAAGCGCCCGGATGAAGTAGCCGCCATGTTCGATGACGTGGCGCCGAAATACGACTTGGTCAACGATGTGCTCTCGATGGGCCAGACCCGCCGGTGGCGCCGCATCGTTGTGGATGCGGTGGGCGCCGAGCGTGGCCAGAAGGTCTTGGACCTTGCCGCCGGAACCGGCACCTCCAGCGAGCCGTATGCCGACGCCGGCATCCATGTAGTGGCGTGCGATTTTTCGCTGGGCATGCTGCGCGTGGGCAAGCGCCGCCGCCCGGACATCGATTTTGTGGCCGGCGACGCCACCAATCTGCCGTTCGCGGACAACTCCTTTGACGCGGTGACCATTTCCTTCGGCCTGCGCAACGTCAGCGATCCCAAGTTGGCGCTGCGTGAGATGCTGCGCGTCACCAAGCCCGGCGGCCGGATGGTGATCGCCGAGTTCTCGCAGCCGACCTTCGCTCCGTGGCGGACCGTATATACCGAGTACCTGATGCGGGCGCTGCCGGCGATCGCGTCCAAGATCTCATCCAACCCGGACTCCTACGTCTACCTTGCCGAGTCGATCCGCGCCTGGCCGAACCAAGACCAGTTGGCCGAGTGGATTACCGGCGAAGGCTGGCAGGATGCGGCCTACCGCAACCTGTCAGGCGGCATCGTCGCCGTCCACCGGGCGTCCAAGCCCGGCCGGGAAGACATGGCCAACACCGGTGCGCAGGCTTCGCTGAAGCACCAAAGCAGCCGGCGCACCCTGTAGCCATGTCAGTTCTGATTGTTGGGGCCGGTCCGGCAGGAGCCACCGCGGCGTACTACCTGGCGGCGGCCGGTGTGGACGTGACCGTGCTGGAAAAGACCGCCTTCCCGCGGGAAAAGGTCTGCGGCGACGGGCTGACGCCGCGCGCGGTGCGCGAGGTGCAGTTGCTGGGCCTG
Source organism: Actinomycetota bacterium (assembly GCA_051751385.1). Lineage (GTDB taxonomy): Bacteria > Actinomycetota > Actinomycetes > Actinomycetales > Micrococcaceae > Crystallibacter. The sequence goes on from JBNJKW010000001.1 coordinate 476,315, forward strand.
CCGCACGAGGAATCCGCTGGCTGGCGCCGGAACCGGGGGCTGCGGCTGATCGCCGGCGGCCGACAGCTTGAGCTGGCTTGGCCGGAGCTGAGCGATTTCCCGGACTACGGCCTGATCCGCACACGGCTGGGCTTCGACGAGGCACTCGCCCGCCATGCCGAGTCGGCCGGAGCGGTGGTGTTCGAGCGCCATTCTGTCTCTACCGCTTTAAGGGACGACGCCGGACGGGTCATCGGCGTGCGCGCCAACCTGCTGGATGAGCGCGGCCGCAAGACCGGCGTGACCAAGGACTTCTTCGCCGACGTGGTGCTCGCTGCCGACGGCAACTCCACCCGCACGGCGCTGAGCCTGGGCATCGAAAAGCGCGACGACCGGCCGCTGGGTGTGGCCGTGCGCACCTACTTCAACTCGCCCCGGCACGACGACGAGTGGATGGAAGGCTGGCTGGAACTGCCCGACGCGGCCGGTAATCCGCTGCCCGGCTACGGCTGGGTTTTCGGCGTGGGGGACGGCACCTCCAATGTGGGCCTGGGCATTCTGAACTCGTCCAAGTCCTTCGGCAAGCTGGACTACAAGCAAGTGCTCCGCGAGTGGACCGCCGGGATGCCCGCGGACTGGGGCTTCACCGAGGAAAACCAGGTCGGCGAGATCCGCGGCGCCGCGCTGCCGATGGGCTTCAACCGCACACCGCATTACAGTCCCGGCCTACTGCTCCTCGGCGACGCCGGCGGCATGGTCAGCCCGTTCAATGGCGAGGGCATCTCCTACGCGATGGAGTCTGCCCGCTACGCCGCAGAACTGATTGCCGACGCACATGCCCGCTTATCCGGTTCCGGCGGCCAACTGCTCAGCCGGGCCGGATTCGACACCGCACTGGCCACTTACCCCGGAATCATCCGCGGCCATTGGGGCAGCCACTTCACCCTGGGCCGGATCTTCGCCCAGTTGATCGGCAAACCGGCCATTATGAAGCTGGCGCTGCGAACCGGTATGCCGGTCCCGCCGTTGATGCGCTTTGTGGTGCGGATGCTGGCCAACCTGACCGACTCAGGCGGCAAGGGATTTGAGGATAGAGTTATTCATCTGCTGGAGCAGCTCACGCCGCCGGCATCCAACCAGACTGGCGGCCGCAAGCCGACCAGCCACACCGCCCCGACGATTAGTTAGTGTTGAACCGTGACTGACGCTAAACCGAGTTGGACTCCTGCCGGCCAGAACCCGCCGGAGTCGCCGGAGCTGGATACAGCAACCGCCGCCCTTGCCACCAGCTTGAACCTGCCGGCAGGGTTCGACCCGGTGGCCCAAGACGCCGTGCTCGGTCCCGAGGTCTCCACCGCGCTGGCCCGGGTGGAGAAGCAGTTGCGGGCGGCCATTGCGCATTCCGATCCGTTCGCCGATGCCACCAGCCGGCATCTGGTGGAAGCCGGCGGAAAGCGGATCCGCCCACTGCTGACCATCCTCGCCTCGCAGCTGGGGAACGGGTCGGTCCCGGACGTGGTGCAGGCCGCCGTCGTGGTTGAACTGACGCACCTGGCCACGCTCTACCACGACGACGTGATGGACTCCGCCCCGTACCGACGCGGCGCCCCGACCGCGCACGAGGTGTGGGGCAACCAGGTGGCCATCCTGGCCGGCGACCTCATCTTTGCCCGCGCCTCGCTGTTGGTTTCCCAGCTGGGGCCGGAGGCCGTGGGCATCCAAGCCCGGACCTTCGAACGTCTCTGCCTGGGCCAGCTGCACGAGACAGTCGGCCCGCGCGACGACGAGGACCCGGTGGAACACTACTTGTCCGTCATCGCGGACAAGACCGCGTCGCTGATCGCCACCTCCGGCCAGCTGGGCGCCATGTTCTCCGGCGCCGGCGAGCAGGCCGTCAACGTGATGCTGGAATACGGCGAGAAGGTGGGCGTTGCCTTCCAGCTGGCCGACGACGTCATCGACGTGACCGGGCTCAAGGTCAAGTCAGGCAAGACCCCGGGAACCGACCTGCGCGAGGGCGTGCCCACGTTGCCGGTGCTCTTGCTGCGCCAGGCCGCGGCCGACGGCGATGCTTCCGCCGCCTCGGTGCTGGCATTGGTGGAAGCCGATCTGACCTCCGACGAAGCCCTGGCCGAGGCCGTGACCGCACTGCGCGGACACCCGGTCACCGGGAAGGCCTGGTCTATCGCCGGCGAATGGGCCGACGCCGCCAAGGCGGCCCTGGAGCCGCTGCCGGAAAGCACGGTGAAGTTCGCGCTGACGGCCTTCGCCGAAGCCGTCGTAGACCGCGAGGTCTAACCAGTGCGGGCGCGCTCTGACCCGCCGGTGAGCCGGTGAGCCGATGAGCGTAGAACAGGCACTGTTGTCCTTTGCCCTAGTGGCCGGTCTGCTGACCCTGGTGCCGGGAATGGACACTGCGCTGGTGCTCCGTTCGGCCGTCAGCCAAGGCCGGGGCAAGGCCTACGCCACCGCCCTGGGCATCAATACGGGAGCCTTGGTCTGGGGCATTGCGGCAGCGGTCGGCGCATCGGCCCTGCTGGCCGCCTCGGAGACGGGGTTCACTGTGTTGAAGTTTGCCGGCGCCGTCTACATGGTCTGGCTTGGCGGCCGGATGCTGTGGAAATCGTTCCGGAGGCGGGCAGACGTGCCCGGCGCGGCCGAGCCGGAGGCTCCGGCGTCATACGCCAGGGCGTGGCTCACCGGCGTGGGCACCAACCTGCTGAACCCGAAGGTCGGCGTGTTCTACATGGCAATGATCCCGCAGTTCATTCCGCCGGATGTCTCGCCGGCATTGATGGGCACCGCGCTGGCAATGGTGCACAACCTGGAGGGGCTGGTGTTCTTCTCGGCCATCATTTGGGGCACGCATGTTGCCCGCACCTGGCTCTGCGCCCCGGCCGTTGTGCGTGCGATCGACCGGGTCACCGGCACCGTGCTGGTCGGTTTCGGCGTGGCGCTGGCGGCGGAGGCCCGCTAGACGGATGCCTCTGCGGCCCGCTAGACGGATGCCTTTGCGGCCCGCTGGCCGCGCGACTGAGCACCCGCCGCGGGCGGCGACTTAGTCTTCCTCTTCCTCGTCCCCGAAGACCCACTCGAACATGTCGAAGACGAACTCACTGAAGGTTGCCTCTTCGCTCTGCCACCGCGGCTTCGGGCCGTTCGTGCGGATCCAGACAATGGGGTCGGGCACATCCAGATGCTCGGACTTGAAACCCCAGTTCGCTTCTTCGTCCATCTCGTCCAGGAACAGCAGGTAGCCATCCTCGACCTCGAGCTCGTCCGGGTCGAAGAAGAAATCGTGGGCTTCCATCAGGTCTTCGCAGCCGCCGAGCGCGTGGTAGAACTCCACCAGCGCCTGCGGAACCTGGAACTTGTGCTCGCCCAGCAGCCCCTCGAGTTCGTCGTAGGAGATGCCGTCGTCTTCAATCCACGTCCGGTCCAGGTACTTGGGCACGAGGGCACGGAACTTGTCCACGAACATTTCGGGCATGGCTTCTCCCTGGAACGGTTGGTAGGCGGGCTTGGCTACCATCCTATGCGGCGGCAGCGGTCGTCTCGAACCGATGACGACGACGGTGCTTAGCTCGCGTCCGTCAGTCCCGGCGGCGGGTGGCCAAGCCGGGGTAGTCGACCACGATGCCGTCGGAGTCCACCACAATCTCGGCACTGAAGTCGCCGGAACTGAAGATGACAGCGGCCGTGCCGGTGCCGTCGTCGTACGCGCGGGAGCCGCTGTAGATCTGTTGCCGGCCGAGCACCCGCAGGCTGGGCATCTCCACCCACGCCACTGTCAGCTCTGCTGCGGCTTCGGCGTCGTGGACCAGGCCCAGGCGCAGGATCGGCATGGTGTTGGTGGCAGGGCACAGGCCCAGATCGCAGTCCACGGCCCCCATCAGTGACGCCGGATCAACGATGCCGGGCTCCGGCAAGTCGGAGTCTCCGGACACCTTCGTTGCCGCGCGCCAGCTGCCGTCAGTGGCGCGGTCCAACTCCAAATACCGGCTCCATCCCTGCCCGTGCACGGAGACCGTGAGGTTCTCGGTGAACCAATTGCCGGTGGTGGTCAGGGACCAGCTCGCGGCGTAGTCGGCGGTGCGCGAGGCACCATGAGCGCTGAGCCGTTCGGGTTCCAGGTTGATGGTGGCGGTGTCGGCACGCTGCGGATCATCGGTTCCCAGCCAGGTAACCGTGCGGCTCTCGTGCGTCTCGTGTCCCATGCCCCCCAGCCTTGTGCCTGCGCCCGCTTCTGACAAGGGTTCGGGAGCGGCCGCCCGGGCTAGCCTTGCGACCCCGAGTCGGAACCCAGTCTCCGCACCGTCAGGGCCAGCCACAGGTGCACTCGGTCCGCGGTGAGCGCGGGGTCGTAGCCGGTCAGCTCCACGATCTGGGACAGCCGGTAGCGAACCGAGTTCCGGTGCAGCCCCAGCTCCTCCGCCACGGCAGCTACCGATCCGTTCAGCTCCAGATAGGTCTGCAAGGTGGGCAGCAGGGCTGCATCATGTGCGGCGTCGAAGTCGGCCAGCGGGTCCAGCGCTTCGGCCGCCAGATCGCCCAGCGGCACATCTTCCGACGCCAGCAGGAGGGAGGTCAGCGACAGCCGTTGCGGCACGTTCAGCCGCCCGCCCCGGCCCACGGCTTCCTTGGCCTCGAAGTAGCTCCAGCGCAGCCCGTTCGCCTGCGCATAACTGCCGCCCACGCCCACGGTCGCGGTGATGCCCGCGTTCTGCAGGTAGGTGCTCAGCTCACGGCCCAGCGATTCACCCGACTCGGCGCCCTGCACCACCAGCACCAGCCGCTCGTCGACCAGGCCGGTCACCACGCCGTCGAACGGGGCCGGCAGCGGCAACGTGGGCAGCGCCCGGCGCTGGGCCCCGGCCGCCTGCACCATGACGACCAGTTGCCGCCGTCCGGCGTCGATCCCCACATTGCTCAGCCGCAGCGACGCGTCCCCGCCCTGCAGCACGCCGCCCACCACATCCAGCAGCACCTGGCCCACGGAGCGCCGATCGGCCGCGCGGCGGTGAGCCTGGTTGCTCAGCTCCAAGCTGATCAGGCTTTGCGCGTAGTCCACGATGGCGTTGCGCTCGTACGGCTCGGCCAGTGCCAGCGTGCAGCGGTCCTTCAGCCCGGTGGCAATGGGAACCTCGTGCCAACCGGTGCGCCCGCCGCCGGTTCCGTACAGGCGCGTGCCGTATTGGGAAAGCACGACGTCGGTGCCCACCATCGCGGCGAGCTTACGCAGCAGCGCGGGGAGACCGCCACCGCCCAACAGCGAGGCCGCCAGCGCCTGGTGGTCCTTGAGCAGGTGCTCCAGCCGGTTGTAGTGGTCGGCGGAAATCGCATCGGCCACCATCTTGCTGATCGCCACGAACGGGGTCTCGTAGGGCACTTCAAAGACCGGCAGCTCAAGCTCATTGGCTGCTGCCAGCACCCCCGGCGGGACCCTGCGGTGCGTGAGCCCTAGCGCGAAGCCCATGCCCACCGCACCGGCCTGATGGACGCGCGCCACGAACCTGCGCTGCGCGGCCGCGGTCTTCTGCCGCAGGCCGGTGGTCAGCACTACCTCTCCGCCGCTCAGGAAGGGGAGCGGATCCTCCAATTCCGTGGAAGCCACCCAGGTAATGGGCGCGTCCGGGTCGCCCTGCGCGGTGCCAACCAGTTTCAGGTGCAGCGAAGGGGAAGCGAGAAGTTTGGCAAGAGTGACAGCCATGCTCCCACTATACGGGCGTCCGTTGTGCAGGTGCACTATCACGCGGAGGCTGCGCTGCCGCCTTACGCGGGTCAACAGCTGGCCGCTTAGCAGAAATCGCCGTGCTGCAGCGGCCGCCCGGCCTGCGCCGTTTCCGGCGCCGAAGCAGCGCCGTTAGGATTGTCCGCGGCGTAACAGCCGTCACAGCACCGAAATCCCTACCCTTTGAGGTCCATTTATGAGTACCCCTACACCGCAGGCCGCGCCGGGCGCCAAGCCCAAGCGCGAGATGTGGTCCACCCGAAAGGTGTTCATCCTGGCCGCGATCGGCTCCGCCGTCGGCCTGGGCAACATCTGGCGCTTCCCCTACGTCGCCTATGAAAACGGCGGCGGCGCCTTCATCATTCCGTATCTGGTGGCCCTGTTGACGGCCGGCATCCCGCTGCTGTTCCTGGACTACGCCGTGGGGCATCGCCACCGCGGATCCGCCCCGCTGGCCTACCGCCGGCTGGCCCGCGGCGCCGAGGGACTGGGCTGGTGGCAGGTGGCCATCTGCTTCATCATCTGCGTCTACTACGCGGTGATCATCGCGTGGGCCGCGATGTACATGATCTTCTCGGTCACGGAGGCGTGGGGTGACGACCCGGCAGGGTTCTTCCTGGGCTCCTTCCTACAGGTGAGCGAGGACGTGAACATCGGCTTCGATTTCGTGCCCATGGTCCTGATCCCGTTGGTCATTGTCTGGGCCGTGGTCCTGCTGGTGCTTGCCGCCGGCGTGCAGAAGGGCATCGGCCGGGCGAACATCATTTTCCTGCCGCTGCTGCTAGTCATGTTCCTGATCCTGGTGGTGCAGTCGCTGTTCCTGCCCGGCGCCGCTGATGGGCTGAATGCCCTGTTCACTCCGGACTGGGGTGCGCTCACGAACACCACGGTCTGGGCTGCGGCCTACGGCCAGATCTTCTTCTCGTTGTCCGTGGCCTTCGGCATCATGGTCACCTATGCGTCCTATCTCAAGCACAAGACGGACCTGACCGGCTCCGGCTTCGTGGTGGGCTTCGCCAACTCCGGCTTCGAGATCCTGGCCGGCATCGGTGTTTTCGCCGCGGTGGGCTTCATGGCCTTCAGTTCCGGTGCCGAGGTCGGCGATGTTGCCGCCGGCGGGATCGGCCTGGCCTTCATCGCGTTCCCCACGATCATTTCCGAGGCGCCGCTGGGCGGACTGCTGGGAGTGCTTTTCTTTGGCTCGCTGGTGTTCGCCGGCTTCACCTCGCTGATCAGCATCATTGAAGTCATCATCGCGGCAGTGCAGGACAAGCTGGGCATGAGCCGGATCAAGACCACGTGGTGGGTGGGCATCCCGCTGGCGTTGATTTCGATCCTGCTGTTCCCGACCACCACCGGCCTGAACCTGCTTGATGTCACCGACGCGTTTGTCAACAACTTCGGCATCATGGCGTGTGCCCTGGTGACCGTGCTGCTCGTGACCTATGGCTTCCGCAAGTTGCCGCTGCTGGGCGGACATGTCAGTGAGGTATCTTCCATCAAGCTGGGACTGTGGTGGCGGATCATGGTCGGCATCGTCTCGCCGATTGTGCTGGGCTACATCCTGATCAGCGAAGTGATCAAGAGGATCCAGGAAGGCTACGGCGATCCGGCCATGCCCGACTGGTTTGTTGGTGTCTTCGGCTGGGGGATGGCCGGGGCGCTAATCGTCGTTGCGTTCCTGCTCTCGCTGATTCCGTGGGGCAAGAACTCGGCCGCAAATGATCCGGAACTCGATACCCCAATCTTGCAGGAGGCACAACGATGAGCACCGCAGCGATCGTGATGTTGATCATCGCCATCCTCACCGTGTGGGGAGGGTTAGCGCTGGCACTGTTCAACCTCAACCGCCACCCTGAGGACAATGGCGCAATGCCGGCGGAGCACGCGCCGGAACTCTGAACCGGCTGCCGTTTCCCCGGTGGCGTCCTCCGGCCGATGTGCCGGAGGGCGCCACCGTCGCCATGTCTGGCCAATTGCACGGGGCGATGGCAGATTGGCTGTGCGGGGCGCCATAGGCAGCACTCGCGCGGAAACCGTAACCTCGCTGTAGAGCACGGCTTCCCTCGGCGCGCGCTGTTCGACGGCTGAACGACCTCCATCAGGGCCGGCCAGCGGCTGTGACGAGCGTGCGCCGGGCGTCCAGGCTGCCGGAGGCATCTCCAACCCAAACGTGAAAGGCACACCATGACCACTCAGACGAACCAGTACCGGCTTGAACAGAAGCGCGATGTGTCCGCGGGCTTCCCCGGCCCCAAGTCCGCTGAACTGGCCGCCCGCCGCAGCGCCGTGGTGGCCGGCGGCGTCGCCTCCAGCGTCCCGGTCTACGTGGCCGACGCCGACGGCGGCATCATCACCGATGTGGACGGAAACTCCTTCATCGACCTGGGCTCCGGCATTGCGGTCACCAGCGTCGGCGCTTCGGACCCCGCCGTCGTCGCCGCGGTGCAGGATCAGGTTGCCAAGTTCACCCACACCTGCTTCATGGTCAGCCCGTACGAGGGCTACATCGCGGTGGCCGAGAAGCTGGCCGAGCTGACCCCGGGCGACCACGAGAAGCGCTCCGTGCTGTTCAACTCCGGCGCCGAAGCAGTGGAGAACGCTGTGAAGGTGGCACGCATCGCCACCGGGCGCACCGCCGTCGTCGCTTTTGACCACGCCTACCATGGCCGCACGAACCTGACGATGGGGCTCACCGCCAAGGCCAACCCGTACAAGTCCAGCCCGGCCGGCAGCTTCGGCCCGTTCGCCCCGGAGATCTACCGGGTGCCGATGAGCTACCCGTACCGCGAGGAAGCCGAGATCAAGGGCGCCGACGCCGCACGCCGCGCGATCACCATGATCGAGAAGCAGGTTGGCGCGGAGAACGTGGCAGCCATCCTGATCGAGCCGATCCAGGGCGAGGGCGGCTTCATTGTCCCGGCCGAGGGCTTCCTGCCGGCGCTGGCGGAGTGGGCCAAGGAGAAGGGCGTGGTCTTCATCGCGGACGAAGTCCAGTCCGGATTCTGCCGCACCGGTTCCTGGTTCGCCTCGGAGCACGACGGCGTGGTGCCCGACATCATCACGATGGCCAAGGGCATTGCCGGCGGCATGCCGCTGTCCGCCATCACCGGCCGCGCCGAACTGATGGACGCCGTGCACCCGGGCGGACTGGGCGGCACCTACGGCGGCAACCCGGTGGCCTGCGCCGCCGCACTGGCTGCCATCGAGACCATGGAGACCCAGGACCTGAGCGCCCGGGCCCGGCACATCGAGGAGCAGGTCATGGGCCGGCTGCGGAAGCTGGCCGAGGAAGTGGACATCATCGGCGACCTGCGCGGCCGGGGCGCCATGCTGGCGATGGAGTTCGTCAAGCCGGGCACCGGCGCGAGCACCAAGGAGCCGAACGCCGAGGCCACCAAGGAGATCGCCGCGGCCTGCCTGCAGGAAGGCGTCATCATCCTCACCTGCGGCACCTACGGCAACGTGGTGCGCCTGCTGCCGCCGCTGGTCATCGGCGACGAGCTGCTGGCGGACGCCTTGGACGTGCTGGAAGCAGCCATCCGCAAGGTCGCTGCGGCCTAGCCTTTCGTTACGTCCCGCCGGGGCGGCTGCCGGATCCCTTCGTCCTGCGGGACGGGTGTCCGGAGGCCGCCCCGCGGTCGTTCCCCGAGATATCAGGCGTCCGGTCGGGACGTATGGGACCAGCCACTTGGCGCCCTGTTGCCGCGGCCGCTCGCGGACTAGAGTCGGAACCACAGTCGCCTCATTGGATGCGGATGTGCCGGGCGCCGTCGCATCAGCTGCTCCATGGACACAGGACAGGGGTTGTCGCATGCGCTATGTGGTGGGTTACCAACCGGACGAACGGGGAGCCGATGCCGTGGCGCTGGCCGTGGCCATCGCGCGGACCCAGGGAACCGGGCTGGATATTGTCTACGTGGTGGCCGAAAACGCTCCGTACGCAGCGCTGAATCCCGAAGGCAAGCGCGTCAGTGCCAGCGAGCAGGAAATCGCCACCGCACGCCGCGAGGCCTTGAAATTGATTCCATCTGATGTGCATGCCGAATTCAAGGTGCGGTCCGCCGACTCTTTCGCCGAGGGCCTGATCGCCGCCGGCGAGGAAGCCGGTGCCCGGCTCATCGTCATCGGGGCCAGCAGCGGCAGCTTGTTCAAGCGCTTCACGGTGGGCAGCGTGGCAAATGCGTTGCTGCATGCCTCGACGATTCCGGTGGCGCTGGCCCCGCGCGGTTATCAGCGGACGGAGCCCTTGACCCGGCTGACCGCATTCATCGGCGAGCGGCAGGGCGCCCAAGCCGCGCGCGATGTGGCCCTGAACGCGGCTTCCCGCCGCGGCCTGCAGCTGCGGTTGGTCTCCTTGGTATCACTGGATACGCGCGAGGATTCCGACAGCGGTGAAGCCATCCACAGCGCCCACTTGCATGCCAACTCGGTGCTCGCCCAGGCCGCCACCGAACTGCCGCCGGGCAAGGCGACCGTTACCGTGGCGCACGGCCGCAACATTGAAGAGGCCATCGACTCCCTGGACTGGGACGACGGCGAGTTGGTGGTCATGGGCTCCAGCCGGCTGGCCCAACACAACCGGCTGTTCCTCGGCGCCACCGCATACAAGGTTCTCCGCTCTCTGCCGGTGCCCATGGTGGTGGTCCCGCAGGAGGTCGACGGGCTGCGGGATTAGCATTCGTTGGGTCCGCCGGACTCCATGATCGATTTGATCCGCGCCAGGTCCTTGCGGTTGGCCCGCTTCATCATGAAGCTGACGAACGGAGCAAGGAGTCGGGAGAAACCTGCCGGTTCTCCGTTGTTCCTCAGGGTCATGAGCGTTCGGTTGGTGCCCGCCTCGGTCCACTCGTAGGTAGTCTGCATCGGAAAGGGCCCATGGACGGTACGCATGACCAGCTTTTCGGCCGGGCGGAACTCCACGACCTGGTAGGTGTAGGAGAGACGCCGCCCAGGAAGGCAGCCTCAAAGGCAACGCTGGATCCTACCGACAGAGGCCCGGGAGTCTCCCAGCGGACCGAATCGATGTTCTGGTACCACTCGGGAGCGTTGTCCGGGTCGGCAGCATACACACGTTCCCGTGGAACGCCGATCATCATCTCGGTGGTGACGTCAACCATGCTTTATAGTCCCAAACCGGTCATGGACAAGCCAACCGCGATTCTCAGGCCAGAGCCTGCCGGTATGAACGCGTCACGGATCAGACCGAGGATCTGCGTCGTCGAGAGCCTTCAAGAACTCCCGCCGTTCACCATCATCAATGACCAGCTCAACTTGCTTTGCTTGCGGCGGCGCGACAATCCGCGGCCCGCTGTAGACGGTACCCAAGTACAGATCGTTGACCACGCTTCCCGAATCGGCCATCGGGCGGGCAACCCTGTGCTTGCGGCCCCGGATCGAGCGAACCACCGTCACCACCACGGCCAGAATCATCAGGCCTTGGATGCCATACCCGGCCCAGTCTTGATGGCCGGACAAATGCAGGCCGGCAATGGCGAGGATGATCCCGAACGTCAAGGCAGTGATGCCGCCTGTCCCGCGCATTGCCCCTCCTGATGGCCGGGCGGTCCATCAGCGGCCCGCCTGTGTGAACAGGCTACCGTCAGCGTGGCGGTTCAACAGAGGGCACCGCACCGGCCCCGCCGTAGAAGCGGCCCTCCTGCGACTTCACGGCCGCCACCAGGACGAAGCTGAGGCTGACCAGCAGGGCCCAGGAACCCCACTTGCCCACGTGGACCATCTGCCAGATCTGGGACTGGTCCGGATACCGCCATGCGCCCAGCAGGGTGGCGGCGTTCTCGGCGATCCACAGGAAAAAGCCGATCAGGACAAAGGACAGGCTCAGCGGCATGGCATAGCGGCGCGCCCCCACGGTGAACAAGACCCGGCTGCGCCAGAGCACGACGACGAAGCCGGCGGCGATCACCCAGCGCAGGTCCGGCAGATAGTGGTGGGTGTAAAAGTTTGCGTACGCTGCGACGGCCAGTGCCGCGGCCGGGACCCAGGGGAAGCCGTTGATCCGCAGGTCAAAACGGCGGAACGCCTGGCAAATGTAGGAGCCCACGGCCGCATACATGAAGCCGGAGTAGAGCGGCACACCCGCGACCTTGGTCCACGCCTCCTCCGGGTAGGACCACGAGCCCATCTGGACCTTGAACAGTTCCAGTGCCAACCCGACCAGATGGAAGCCGAAGATGACCGCCACCTCGCGGCCCGTTTCCAGCCGCAGCAGGTAGAAGACCGCGGTGAGGACCAACCCGTAAACCAGCAGGGCATCGTAGCGCGGGAGCGGCAAGGGCACTGCCGTACTCACCGCGAGGCCCGCAAAAATCGCGGCGGCGAACAGGCAGCACTGCGCCTGCAGCCAAGCGAACCGGAGCAGCTGGACCGCTGCTGACGAGACGCGCCGGAGCCCCGGAAGCGGCGGAGCAACCGCTGCCGTGCCGATGTCGGTCACTCCTCAACCCACTCAAGCAAGTCGCCGGGCTGGCATTCCAGCACCCGGCACATTGCGTCCAAGGTGCTGAAGCGCACGGCTTTGGCCCGGCCGTTCTTCAGCACTGCCACGTTGGCGGGCGTGAGCCCGACGCGCTCGGCGAACTCCCCGACGCTCATCTTTCGTTTCGCTAGCTCGACGTCGATGCGCACCACGATCGGCATCAGATCACCTCGTCCATGTCGGCCCTCAGGGTGATGGCCTGGTGCAGCACAGCCCGCAAGACCACCAACAGCAGTCCGAGCACCGCCCCGGCAACTACAAACAGGAACAGGAGCAGCGGCATGCCGGGGTCATCGGCATTGAATCCGACGAACAGAAAGACTCCAAGCAGCAGTATCCATGCGGCGACCACGGCCCACACGATGACGTCCACCCAGGCCAGGGAGGCCTTACTGAAAATCCGGTCGTGCTTGACCAGGGTGAGCAATTTCCAGGTGCTGACGATCACGGCCTGGACGCACAGCAGCTCGACGATCGAGAACACCGTCAGTGGCCACTGCAGGTACGCCAGCTGCGGAGATTCCGCTGCCATGTGGGCGAATTGGCCCGGCAGCGACATCACCTGGAATAAGAGGAGCAGGGCAAATGCCACCACCAGCAGGATCCTGAGGGCGGTGACCGCCAAATAAGTCTTTCGCATCCATCGAGTATCGCTTCTTTCCTATCGAATATCAATCGATGGCAGCCGGCCAGGTCGCGACTGTGTCCTCAGGTCCGCTCGCGCGAAGCGCCCGCGGGATCGGCGGGAATGCGGGTTGTGTGCCTGTCGAAGCTCTGTTGGAGCATCTGTGCGGATGGACTTCCGAGGAAGCATTGTGCTCCAGATAAAAATGACAGCCTCTTTGAAAGTCCCGCTCGAGCGGCATGAAGTCTCCCCTGGCCGCCGGATCAAGCACATCCGTTCGCCATAATCGTTCCGGGTCCTCGACGTACTTTTGTTAATAGGGGAGCGATTCCCAGTCGGTGCTTAGTCTTTCAAATGCCGCGGCTGCTGCACCTTGGTCGTTCGACGATGCGGCAGTCAAGAACGCATCCTGCCAGGCGCATAACCAATAGAAGCTGGCCACGCCCTCTGCGACGCCCGCCTCCGCAACATAATTATCCTCAAGCAGGTAGGACGGAAGTGTTCCTGGGAACGTGATATTTACAGGGAGCTCATTCGGAAACGACGCCGAAGCTGCCTTATACAGGGCCCATGAAATCGATCCTCCTGACGTCGATGTGAGGGACGGATGGCATAAGTGCTGTTTACCCCATGGCTACCCACGACACCACGGACTCTGCGGTAGTTTTATTTTCTAAGGACACTGCCCTGTTGAGCTGCGCGGCACAATTGCTCCTCGCGTTCTTCCAAGGAAAGGTTCTGCCATCCAGCCTTCTGCGACCGAATCGCAGTCTCGGGCATGCCTAGGGCCTTCATTTCCTCCGGGGTAACCATGACGCTGTTCTCAGGGCTGATCATGCTCTTTTTGTCCAGGTCCCCGCCGGAGCCTTCGGCATAGTCCGCGGAGCATTCCATGAAGGGTTCATATACTTCAGTCCCAGAATCATCCAATGGAGATTGGACATCAAGCGCAGGACTGGGAGCCCCCACGTCAAGGGCAGGAAGTGGCAAGTCGGCCGAAGTCCCGGCAACGGAAGGGCTGGGCGACTGACCGCCGGCGAATGTGGAGAGTCCTAGGGTGAATCCCGCGATCAATAAGAGGACGGCGGTCGTTCGGATGCTCAGCCGCTTTTTCAACAGTTTCCCCGGTTCGCCGTCGCTCCCGATAATGGTGCGAATTTGGAATGAAGTATCAGGCTAGCTGATTCATCGAACTATTCCTCACTTGTCGAGGGGCAGGGTGCCAACCAGATTGTTTCCCGTCCGGCCGTGGCGGAAGCGCTGGGGAATTCGGGCATCAAACCCGAAGCGTTCTCCGGACAATTTACCTAAATAGCGACGATTGGGTAACTATCCCTCGAATGCCTGTGCGTGCCGTCGGTTCGACGATCCGGCAAATGGTAACCTCCGTCACAAGCGGGGATTGTTGCTGGCATTGTCCTGAACGTCCCGCAGTCTCGTGCGCAATTGCGCGCATCGTATAGAGGGGGATCCTGCATGCGCGTTCTGCGGCGCTACGTCTTTCCGGTGGCTTGGCTGGCGATTTTCGCCGTCATCGCCGTCGCACTCTTCAAGCTCGCCTTCGTGGACGGCATGCGCGCCGATGCGGTCACCGAGCAGCCCACGGCCCAGCTGGTCACGCCCAGCGTCCCGGCAACGCTGGGGACGGTGACCAATGTGGTGCAGATCGAGGGGTCGGTGGCCAGCGACGCGGCCGTGGCCGTGCGCAGCACCGCCGAAGGAACCGTCAACTTCTTGTTTGTCGATGCCGGCGCGAACGTGTCCAAGGGCGACCCGCTGTTCCAGGTGCAGAAGCTGGTGGAACCGGATCCCACCCTGGTGGCGGTTGAGCCGGACCCGGATGAAGAACCGGCCCCGCCGCCCGCCCCGGTCTATACGTATGTGAACGTGGTGGCCCCGGCGGCGGGCAAGCTCACCGATCTGTCCGTGCTGGTGGACCAGCAGGTTTCGGTTGGTGCCGAAGCCGCCACCATTTCGCCCGGCACGTTCTCGGTCACCGGGACGTTGACCGCCGACCAGCAGTTCCGGCTGCTGGACCGACCCAGTTCGGCCACCGTGACGGTCAACGGCGGTCCGGCGCCGTTCGACTGCAAGGCAGTGACCGTCGGGGAAGCTCCGGACGACGGCGGCGCGGAGCCGGTGCAGGGGAAGCCGCTGGATCCCTTCGGGCCGATGGGACTTCCGGCCGCGGCAACCGGCACGGTCAATTGTGCCGTGCCGTCAGACGTCAAGGTTTTCGCCGGCTTGGGCGCCACCATCGACATCACCGCAGGGACTGCGGAAAACGTGGTGGTTGTCCCCACCACGGCCGTCCAAGGATCTGTGGACACCGGGCTGGTATGGGTGGTGGAGAACGACGGCGGTGCACCGGTCGAGCGCTCCGTCACCTTGGGTCTGAACGACGGCACGCAAGTGGAGATCGTTGACGGGATCGCCGAGGGCGACATGGTCCTGCAATTCATCCCGGGGGCTCCCGGTGAGCAAATGATGCCCGGGATGGAAGGCGACTTCGGGATGATCGTCGGATGAGCGCCACGACGGAAGCACCGCTGCTGGAACTTCACGGTGTGACCCGGAGCGTGCACATCCCGGACCGCGATCCGCTGCACATTCTGCAGGGCATCGACCTGAGCATCAGTACCGGAGACCATGTCTCAATCCAGGGGCGTTCCGGATCAGGTAAATCGACGCTGCTGAATATCCTCGGTCTGCTGGACGTGCCGACCACCGGCGAGCTGTACTTCGACGGGCGGCCGGTTTCCTCGATGGGGGAGAAGCAGCGCGCCGTCGCCCGCGGCGACCAGGTGGGATTCATCTTCCAGCAGTTCAACCTGTTGCCCGGCCGCACCGCCTTGGAGAACGTCATGACGCCGCTGCTTTATGCGCGCGGCACACAGTTCTGGCAGCGTGAGCGCTTGGCCGCGAGGATGCTGGAGCGGGTTGGCTTGGGCGACCGGCTGCGCGAGAAGCCGCACAAGCTCTCCGGCGGCGAGCAGCAGCGGATCGCGATTGCACGGGCGTTGGTACGTTCGCCCAAGCTGATCCTGGCGGACGAGCCCACCGGCGCCTTGGACATCGAGACCGGCCAGCGGGTGATGGCGCTGTTGGACGAAGTGGCGCTGGAGTCGGGCGCGGCGCTGGTGACCATTACTCATGACGCGAACGTTGCTGCATTGGCCCAGCGGCACTACCGGCTGGGCGACGGCATCCTGAACGCGCCGGAGCTGGCAGCATGACCGGAGTAGTTGCGCTGCTGGTGGAGGCATGGGCCGAGCTGCGCATCCACAAAACCCGGATCCTCCTGGCACTGATCGGGGTGGCGCTGTCGGTCGCGGCGCTGACCACCGTCGTCGGACTCGGCAACATGGCCCGGGAGGGCATGGTGCAGGCGCAGGAGCAATCCGGCGGCCGTGCGGCCACCGTGTCGGTTGAGGTTTTCACGGAGACGGGAAATGAGGACCCGGCAGTTCTCCAAGCTGCCTTCGACTCTCTGGTGGAACGCTACGCCGTGGAGTACGCCAGCCGGCGCGCCTTTACCCAGGTCCCGTTCCAGTTTCCGCACGGCGTGATAGCGACCGAAACCACGGTGGTGGACAGAAGCTACGGCGAGATGCGGCGCGTGAACCTGGCTAACGGCCGCTGGTTCACCGAGGCCGACGCCGCGGCGCTGGCGCCGGCGGTGATCATCAACGAGGCGTTCCACCGCCAATTGGGCGAACCCGATCTGGCGGTGAACCCGGTGGTGCAGATTTTCCAGCAGCGGCCGATCGCTGCCACGGTCGTGGGCGTCACGCCGGACGGCCACGAGGACGCCATGCCGGCAGCCATGATGCTCACCGCCCAGTACGAACGCTGGGGTTTGGGCGGGGCAGGAGGGTCTCCTCCCGCCTTGGAGATGTGGCTCCCGGTCGACGCGGAGCCTAGCCTGACGGCTGCCATCACCGGCGATCTGCAGGCCCAATTCCCTGCCGCCCACGTGCAGGTCTACCGCAGCGACTACGCCGCCTGGGGTGACCCGTTCGAGGGCATTCAGTGGGCCGTGGGCGGCATCGCAGGCTTGGTGCTGCTGCTGGGGGCAGTGGGGCTGCTCAACATCTCTATGGTCACCGTCAAGTACCGGGTGCGGGAGATCGGCATCAGGCGCAGCTTCGGTGCGACGTCGGGGCGCATCTTCTTCGGCGTCATGCTCGAATCCGTGGTCGCGACCTTCGTGGCCGGTGTGGTCGGGGTGATGCTCGCCGTCGCGGTGGTGAAGAGCCCGTGGGTCCAGGACCTGATTGCCCAGGGCATCAGCGAACTGCCGCCGTTCCCGGTGGAGGCGGCGTTGGTCGGCATCGGCGCCGCCACCGCCGTCGGCGCGCTGGCCGGCCTGATCCCCGCCCTGGTAGCCGTCCGCGTGAAGGTCATTGACGCGATCCGCTACTAGCGTGCCGGCCCTCCCCCGCATATCTGGAGAGGGTGATGACCTGAACCGTTTCAACGTGCACTAAAGTGCGTCAGTCTCCGCTTGTGCCTCTCATAAGTCGTTCTATTCAAACTGTCAATGAACGCGTGTGTCATAGCTGGTCAATGGCAGTTCCCGCGGACCGTCTTTGGTGGGGCCTTACCGACCCGGAAGCGTTACCTCATTGGCTAGGAAAATTGACCTCTGGGAGATTCGCTGGCGGTGAAGTCGTGACTATCCAGCACGCGGAAGACTATTTCTGTACCAGCCAGATTCTGGAATGTGAACCACCCCAACTGCTAGTCATGACATGGGAGTTCCCGGACGAGGCACTTTCGCATGTGCGGATTGCACTCACCCCAGCTAGCAGTACAACTCACTTAGTTTTGACGCACGATGGCCTCGGGAGCGAAGCCGTCAGTTACCTGTCCGGCTGGCATACTCACCTTCTGTACTTGGAGGACTTACTCACGGGTCATCCGCGACCCATGGCCGACTTCTGGTCAACTTACAAGGGGCTTACCGGCGCTTAGGGCCAGTGCCTCTGGATGGATGGCCTCATCCTTGCCGGCGCTCACTAGCAGGAGCTTTTTTCTTAGCTGGGATCTCTCCCAGACTGAACCTTGCACATCGTGACGTGCCCGGACCTAGCGTGCAGGTGCAGCGGCGGGTGCGGCGCCGGCTCTGGGGGCTCTCTTGAGGGCGACAACCATGTCGGCAGTCAGGATGGCCAGCGAGAGCCAGACCAGGCTGAAACCGATCCAGCGTTCCAGCGGCATGGGCTCGTGCAGGAAGACGAGGGCGGTGATGAACTGCAGGATCGGGGCCAGATACTGCAGCATGCCGACCGTGCTGAGCGGCAACCGGCGGGCGGCGGCGCCGAAGAACAGGAGCGGCAGGGCCGTGATCAGGCCGCTGGCAGCCATCAGCCAGAAGTGGCCGGCGCCTTCGGAGAGCAGGGTTGCCTGGCTCCCGGCCAGCAGGATGAGCATGATCACCACGGAGACCGGGGCCAGTACCAGTGTTTCCACGCTGAGGCTGGTGACGGCATCGACGCGGCCGCCGACGCGATTCTTGACCAGGCCGTAGAACCCGAAGCTGAGCGCCAGGATCAGCGCAATCCAGGGCACGTTTCCGTAGCCGAAGGCCAGCACCAGCACCGCGATGAACGCTACGCCCATCGCGACCCACTGTGCCGGGCGCAGCCGTTCCTTGAGCAGGATGACTCCAAGCAGCACGGAGACCAGCGGGTTGATGAAGTACCCCAGTGAGGCTTCGATGGCCTGGCCATTGAGGACGGCGAACGTGTAGGTGAACCAGTTGACCGCTATTAGCCCGGCGGCCAGGGACAGGGTTCCGAAGGTCCGCCAGTTGGTCAGGGCGGCCCGGAAGGTGTGCCAGCCGCGCAGCGCGGTGATCAGCAGGAAGCAGAACAGCAGCGACCAGACAATCCGGTTGGCCACGATCTCCAGCGGACCGGCCGGTATCAGTGCGGTGAAGTACAGCGGGAGGATGCCCCAGAGCCCGTAGGCGGCGAGCCCGTACCCGATGCCGGCTCCGTTCTCGCTGGGTCGGCCGCCCTGCCTGCGGAGCCGGCCTAGTCCGCGGCGGGCGCCGGCCTCAGCAGCCACAGCCGCCGGGGCAGAAGACTGGGAGGAGGCACCGCCGTCGTTCGTTGACACGCTGGGACAACCTCCGGTCACGTGGTTCTATTCCGCTGGGTTCTACGCCCACGGTATCCCGAGGTAACCGCCGCGGTCAGAACTTTCCGCCGGCCAGCTTGCCGACCAGTTCGGTGAACTCGTCCAGCGGATGTCGGCGGCCGCCGGATGGGTCGCGGTGGTAGGTGACGGCGAGCGACTGCAGCGGCGGAACGCCCACCAGCCGGGCGCGCTCGCCGGCCGCGGCCAAGGCCTGCTGCGGGCCGAACAGCTGGAGCGCCTCCGGCCCGAAGAACGAACAGGCCGGGACGCCGACGCCGGTGAAGCGGGCCGGGAACGCGAGCCGGTCCAGCAACATGGTGTGGCCGGCCAGCGCGGTGCGGGCGTGCGCGCGGTGCATGGCGGAGCCGAAGGAAGCCAGTTCGTCCTCGGTGAGCGGGTCCACCGATTCGCAGAACAGCTCCACGGACTCGTGCACGCCGGTGGAGGAGCGGGTCACCGTAAGCACGCCGATGGACGGCACCTCCGTTCCGGGGCGGGGCCGGCCGACCACGATGACGTTGCTGGTCATCGGCGCGGTCTCGTAGCAGTAGCGGGTCAGCTCGGCGGTGTCCCACGGCTCGCTGACCGGCTCGTGGATGCCCCAGCCGGCCGGCTCGGCCCCGGTGAGCTCGCGGAACAGGGCCGCGGCGAACTCGCCGATCCGGGTCGCTTCGCTGGCCGGATGCAGGATCTCGCCGCGGGCCTGGACCACGCCGTC
The DNA here is from genome assembly GCA_051751385.1 of Actinomycetota bacterium. GTDB lineage: Bacteria > Actinomycetota > Actinomycetes > Actinomycetales > Micrococcaceae > Crystallibacter. The sequence continues at coordinate 496,014 of JBNJKW010000001.1, forward strand.
GGATCCGGCCGGAGCCTGCAGATAATCCGGCGCGAGCTGTTCCTCGGCGGCGAAGACGTCCCCGTTCCAGCGGTACTGCTGGCCGGTGAAGCCGTTGTAGAACGTGCCGTCGGCCGCGCTCGCCATCCAGATGCAGCCGTCGCGCTGCAGCAACTGGTACAGCGGCAAAGTCAGTTTGCTGGCGCTGGGCGTCATCACCACGAACTGGCGTTCCGACTCGCGCGCGGCCACGTACGCGCGGGTGAGCGCGGGAGAGAGGAACACCAGCGGCTTGTCCTGGAAAACGACGGCGGTGCGGTCGGTGTGGAAATCGAAGGCCGAGGCGTGCATGGTCATCCCTGTTCTCCAGATCCGGGCAGCTGGTGGCCGACGACGGCGCCGCGGCAGCGCACCGCGATGTTCTGCGCCAGCCGGTAGCCCAGCGATTCGCCGTCCGGGATGCCGTTGCGGATGGTGATCTCCTGCCACCACAGGTCCTGGTGCTCCGGGTCGGCGAAGTCCGGGTCGTCGGAGAAGACGGACGGGATCGGCGCGCCTTCGACGGCGTTCACGCTGGCGCCGGCCAGCAGCCGGGATACCTCGCCGGGCACGCGGATCAGGCGGGGAAGCTCGACGGCGAACATGGTGGTGCCGTGGCCGTCCTCGACTTCCAGCAGGGTGCTGTCCGCCGCCTGCCGGACGTACTCTTGCGGGACCACGGCCAGCAGCGAGACCATGACCACGTCCTGGTCCGGCTCGTCGAGCGCCACGACGGTGACGGTGTTAGACATCGGCGGTTGCCTCCATCGGGGTCCACAGGGTCTGCACGGTCTGCACCGGGCCGCCGGAGCGGACCAGCAGGCCGCGGCCGGGCGGCAGCCGGCGGGCGCGCACGTTGTTCAGCAGGCCGCCTTCGGAGCGGTCGCCGGAAAGGATCAGGCCGGTGCTGCCCGAGTCGCGCAGCGCCGCGAAGAACTGCTCGTACATGCCGCGGCCGGCACCGCGCACGCGGCGGGTGAGGATCACGTTCAGCTGCAGCTCCGGGCCCATCGGCAGGTACTCGATCAGCGACCGCAGCGGCCCGGCGCCGCCGGCGGTGAGGATGTCGTAGTCGTCGGCCAGCAGCACGATCCGCGGGATGCTGTCCGGCTCGCCGATACTGTCCTGCATGGCCTCACCGCCGGCGGCCCGCTTGGCGAGCTCGGAGGCGATGGCGTTGGCCAGCGGTTCGGCCTGCGCGGCGCTGGGGGCGTAGCCGCCCAGATAGGCGTCCGGCACCACGTCGGCCAGCGCCCGGCGCGGATCGAAGACCGCGAAGACCAAGTCCCGGGACGGATACTGGGCCACCAGCGAGGAGACCAGCGACCGGACCACGTTGGTTTTGCCAGACTGCTCGTCGCCCATCACGATCAGGTGGTGTTCGCCGCGGACCACGTCCAGCATTTCCGGGCCCAGATCGGTCTCGCGCAGGCCCAGCGGCAGCAGGCCCGGCAGCGGCGGGACCTCGATCTCCGCGGCCTCCACCAGCTGCGGCAGGATGCGCACCTGCATGGCGCGGGCATCGGTGGAGGCGGCGACGGCGGCCACCATGTCCCGGGTGCCCTGGGTGGCCGTGTCCGCATCGGCCACGCCGTCGATGCGCGGCAGCGCGAAGTGGCCGAACAGCTTGGCGTCGGTTAGCGCCCGGCCGGGCCGGTCCGCGGGCATGGTCTCCGCGAGTTTGCGGCCGTAGGAGGAGTCCGCCGGGTCGGCCAGCCGCAGCTCGATCTTGGTGCCGAAGAAGGACTGCTGGGCCAGCCGGATCTCGTTCTGCCGGTTGGCGGTGGTGACCACGTGGATGCCGTAGCCGCCGCCGCGGGCGATCAACGCGTGCACGGCCGGTTCGATGTCCTCGAACTCGTCGGTGAGCAGGCCGTAGCCGTCCAGCACCAGCACGATGTCGGCGCTGGGCAGTTCCGAAATCCTGCCCTGGGCGCAGAGTTTGCGCAGCGTGGCCAGCGAGTCCACCTGGTATTTCTCGAAGACGTTCTCCCGCACGGTCAGCATGGCGAGGAGTTCTTCCACCGTGCGGCGGACCACTTCACGGTTGGTGCGCACGGCCACTCCGCCCACATGCGGCAGGCCCTCCAGCGGGATCAGCGAGTTCCCCAGCAGGTCCACGCAGTAGATGCCCACTTCCTGCGGGCTGTGCGTCATGGCCAGCGAGGCCGCGATGGTGCGCAGCGCGGTGCTCTTGCCCGACTGCGGGCCGCCGATGATGGCCACGTTGCCGCCGGCGGACTTCAGGTCCAGCTCCCAGACGCCCTGCCACTGCTTGGCCGGGTCGTCCAGCAGGCCGACCGGGATCTTCAGCGATCCGCCGCTGGTGAGCCGGATGCCTTGGCTGGTGCTGGTCACCGAACCGGCGGCGGTGTCCAGCGCCACGGCGGCGGGCAGCGGCGGCAGCCAGATCGGATCCACCGCGCGGGGGAACCGGGCCAGCGTGTCCATCAGCGTGGACATCACGGTGGGGCCGGTGGTCCGCTTGGAGGCTCCGGTGCGGGCCGGCTTGCCGGCGGACTTGCCGTCGTCGTTCGCCTTCTCCAGGCTGGCCGCGTAGGTGGGCATCGGCAGTACCAGGGGGCCGTCGTCGTCCGCGGTTTCCTGCGCAACTTGGACGTCTTCCAGCGGGCCCGACACGTAGCCGGCCTTGAACCGGGTGTAGACGGTGGTGTCCACCTTCAGGTAGCCGAAACCGGGGACCGGCGGCAGGTGGAAGGCGTCCGGGGTGTCCAGCACCGTGCGGGATTCCGATTCGGAGAGCGTGCGCAGCCCGATCCGGTAGGACAGGTAGGTCTCCAGCCCGCGCAGCTTGCCGGATTCGATCCGCTGGCTGCTCAGCAGCAGGTGCACGCCGATGGACCGGCCGATCCGGCCGATGGACAGGAACAGGTCGATGAAATCCGGCCGGGCGGTGAGCAGTTCACCGAACTCATCGATGATCACCACCAGATGCGGCAGCGGGTCCATCGCCTCGCCGCGGGCCAGCCGTTCCTGCCGGTGCAGTTGGTAGTCGGTGATGTTGGCGATGTTGCCGGCGGCCTTGAGCACTTCCTGCCGGCGGACCACCTCGCCGTTGAGGCTGGAGTAGATGCGTTCGATCAGGCTGGCGTCGTCGGCCAGGTTGGTGATCACGCCGGAGACCTGCGGCGCGTCGGCAAACGGCGCGAAGGTGGCGCCGCCCTTGAAGTCCACCAGCACCATGGACAACAGCTCCGGCGGATGCGTGGCCAGCAGCCCCAGCACCAGCGACCGCAGCATTTCCGACTTGCCGGAACCGGTGGCGCCGACGCAAAGCCCGTGCGGGCCCATGCCGAACTGGGCCGACTCCTTCAGGTCCAGCAGGGCGGGCCGGCCGCGGTCGTCCGGCCCCAGCGGGACGCGCAGGAAATCCACCTCGCTGCGCGGTTTCCAGAGCCGTCTGATGTCCGCCTCGTCGAGCGCCGGGCTGAGGCCCAGCATTTCCAGGAAACTGTCCGAACCGGCGGCCGTGTTGTGTTCCAGCGAGTCCGCCGAGAGCCGCATCGGGGCCAGCTCGCGGGCCAGGGCCTCGGCGGTGGCCTCGGCCAGGCCATCCAGGCTGCCGCGTTCTTCGACCGGTTCCACCGGATCCTGGCGGTAGTTCTGGATCAGGAAACCCGCGGCCGACGGCGGGGCACCGGCTTCCGGGGCGGCCTCCTTGGCCGCCCCGTCCTGGCTGACCCGCACGTTGACTTCGCCGGGCTCCTGTCCGCGGTCGGCCACCAGATACACCACGGTGATGCCCAGCTGGGCGAGTCCGGCGTGCCGGTCCGGCAGCACCAGGTCTTCGGGCAGGGTGCCGTAGCAGTCGGCCAGCACCAGCAGCCGGGGTAGGTGCTGGCTGGCGCCCTTGAGGTTCTTGGACGATTCGGCTGCCACCACGGCGCGGCGGTTCAGTTCGTCGGCCAGCACGGCACCGAGTTCATCCACGGAGCGCGCCATCCGGCGCACCGGACCGGTGGCATGGGCCTGCTTCTGGTCGGCCAGATGCGGCAGCCACAGGGTCCAGTCCCAGTCGCGCAGCCGGTCCTCGCGGGCGGCGATGCCTACCTGCAGGTCTTCCGGCGAGTGGAAGGCGCACGCCTCGATGAGCAGGTTCCGGGCGGCGTTGAGCACGAACTCGCGGGAACCGATGATGCTGACGTTGCCGGCCGAGTCCAGCGGCAGGGTCAGCGGCAGGTCCGGCGACCTCTCGTACCGCTGCTGCAGGATCCGCACTTCGTTGTCCATGAACGTGTCGCGCTGCGCGGTGGCCGGGCCCTGCTCGTTCACGGTGATCTGCCGGCTGATCCGCTCGCCGGAGCCGATCCGGACCTGCAGGAAGTCCTCGTTGCCGCGGCGCCGTTCCCACAGCCGCCTGGTGTTGCGGACGATGTCGAAGAGGGCGGTGGGTTCCGGGTTGCTGGTGCGAGCGGTGGTGATGGTCCGCTGCTCGTCGGTGCGCAGCGTGGCCCGGGATTCCTCCAGGTACTCGAGATAGCGGTCGCGTTCTTCGGCCCGGGTGCGGGCGGCCCGGCCGCGTTGGCCCAGCATCATGATGATGGAGGCCACCACCGTCACGATCATCGCGATGGCCCCGACGGCGGCCAGGCTGTTGCCGCGGAAGAGCATCATCACGGTCATGGACAGGCCGGCGCCGAGCAGCGGGATCAGCGCCATGGCGTTCATCCGGCCGGCCTTCTCCGCCATCGGCGGCGGTGCTTCCAAACTGAACGGCGTCGCGTCGCGGGCCGGGGCGGTGGTGCGGGCCGGCCGGTGGATGATCTTCACGCTCATCGGCCGGTGTGCTCCATCGCCAGGGCCAGGGCGGTGGAGGCCAGCTCCGCCGCCTGCAGCCGGACGGCACGGGACATCAGCCCGGGGTCGAACTCCACGCCGCTGGCCAGATGCCGGTCGTAGCCCAGCGGCAGCACGGCTAGTCCGTCCCGGGCCAGCGCCTTGGCTTCGGACATCGGGTCCAGCGGGGCTTCCGCGTCAGTCTGGGTCAGCACCGCCAGCAGTCCGGTGCCGGCCAGCTCAGGGGTGGCGGCCCAGGCCGCGGCCGTCCGGCGCACGTCCTGGACCCCGGCCACCGACGCGGGGGCCACCAGCACGGCCAGCTGGGCGGCGGCGATGGCCCAGTTGGTGTCCGGGTTCTCGCCCGGGCCGGTGGCGCAGTCGTAGACCGCCACCGGGCAGTACCGGGAGATGCTCTGGCCGGCCGCCGAAAGCGCGGCGCCGCCGGCATGGCCGCCGAGCGCACGTTCACCGGCCACCCACAGATTGGCGCCGGCCGCGGCCAGCTGCCGGCGCAGGTCGTCGGCGCTCGCGGCAGGGACCTGCTGGAGCACGGTCGCGGCCTCGTCGATGGCCGGGGCGGCCGGCACGCCCAGGCGCAGCGCCAGGGTGCCGCCCGCGGGTGCCAAGTCCACGGCGGCAATGGTGTCCTGCCGCGCCGCGGCATAGAGCGACGCCAGCAGCGCCGCCGTCGTGGTCTTGCCCGCCCCGCCCCGGCTGCCGATCACGGCTATCCGGCGCCCGGTGCTCACGGCGGCCTGCGCCCCCGCGGTGGCGGCGACCAGCCGCTGCGGGTAGTCGTCGGAAGACACCAGGCCTTTGGCGGCGCGGGCGGTGCGGAGCAGCCACGGCTCGCCGGGCCGGCTGCGCAGCCGGCGGCGGCGTTGTTCGGCATCGGACTCGAACGGTCCGGTTCCCCCCGGCCCGGCGGCCGGGGCCGGTGAGCTCCACGGATCGGCCGCAGGCGCCACACTCGGGAGCCCGGCACCCGACGGGGCACCCGGCGGCACGCTACCCGGATGGGGCTGGCCCGCCATGGGGTGGCCGGTGGCCGCCTGTTCCCGGGCGATCAAATCCCTGCGCGAAATCTGTTCCATAGAGTCGGTCCCAGCCTGAGTCAGTCGAAGGTGGTCAGCAGCGATGCGAAGACGCCGAACAGTCCGATGACCAGCGGGACCGAGGCCAGGATGGCCAGCGTCTCGAACCGGTTGGCCAGCAGGCGCAGTTTCGCCGCGGAGTGGTCCGCCAGTGTCACGGTCAGCGAAATCACGACGGCGACGGCCAGCACCAGCAGCCCGGCCGCCACCAGCCAGCCCTGCGCGGGGGCAAAGGCCAGCACCGAACGGGCCAGCGCCAGCGTGCCGACTGCCGCGGCCAGGTAGAGCGCAATCCGGTCCGGGGCCAGCGGGAAGGCGCGCGCCCGCAGCCCGGTGGCCAGCGCCAGGCAGCCGATCAGCGGCATGGTCCAGACTTGCCCGGTGGTGTCCGTGCCCAGGATCCACAGGCCGGCGGCCACCGAGAGCGCCACCAGTGCGGTGCCGAGGCTGAGCCCGCGGTGCGCGGAGCCGATCGCCACATGGACGTCCGTGCGTCCGATCCGGCCGCCCTTGGCCCGGCGGTCGTCCAGCGTGGCCAGGCCGGAGACGGACAGCGCGATCTGCGGCAGCAGGCCCAGGGTGGCGCAGCTGAGCAGTGCGGCCACGGCGGCGGCCTGAACCGGAGTGCCGAACAAGGCCAGCGACGCTGCCCAGAACAGGGTAAGCAGGGCCAGCAGGCCGGCTGCGGACATCAGCGCACGCGGCCGCTGCGAGATCAGGCCCGCGCAGACCAGCACCACCGCGCTGACCGCCGCGGCCAGCAGCATGTGCGTCCCGGGATCAGCAGGCAGCCGCAGCACGCCGCCCACGGCCAGCAGCCAGCCGATGCCCACCAGCAGCGGGCCCAGCACGGTGGCTGTTGCCCGGCCCAGATAAATGCCGGCGCCCAGCAGCGCCGCGGCCAGGCCGAAAAAGACCGAGGCCGCCAAGCCGACGGCGGCGCCCTCAAGCAGCACATGTACGCCGAGATATAGTCCCGCGGCGGCGAAGACGGCTCCGGTGGCCCGGCGGACCTTCTCCGTCCAGCGGCCGCCGATGTCCTCGGTCTGTTCCACCACGGCGTCGGTGATGTCGTACACCACGGGCGCGGGCGGTGCCTCGGACACGTTCACCAGCCGCAGCATGGCGCCGTCGGCGATGCCGGCGTCGCTGAGCGAGGCGTCCTCGCGCACTGGGTCGCCGGCCGGAGTGATCAGCGTCTTGACCGAGACGGCGGACGTCGGCTGGTCGTCCAGCAGCTCCAGGATCTGGGGCAGCAGCAGACCGGCAGGGGTCTGCGACGGCAGCAGCACATCAACATGGCGCTGCGGCCCGGCCACGGTGACGCGGGTAAAGGTTTCGGCCATGGTCAGGCGGCTCCTGAATCTGGGGTGAGCGTGAGACGGAAACCGCCACCGCCGTCGTCGTCCGCAAAATCACCGCTGATCTGGAGGACGACGGCGGATTGGGCGCGCTGCTGCTGTTGCTGCCGCAGGTCTTCGAGCAGGTTGGTCACAAACGAATAGCCGACGCAGACGGCAGCAATCACCGCGGCCAGGGCCACGCTGAAGAAGAAAGTGCGCACGCTGGACTTCCACCGCCGTTGCAATGGATTGTTGCCGTATAGCAGGGCGGTGGCCAGGCGGGTCCGCCGGAGAGCCACGGACTCGATGAGCTGATTGTCGTAATCGTGTGCCATCCCTCTCCTCCCAAGCGGTGCGATTGACGGTGTGTCGCTTCTCGAGCTTATCGTTCCAATTGATGGACAAAACCGCTGCTGTCCCGCGCACGATGGGGAGATGTACCCATTAACATCGATTGACGCCGATGCCGGCAGCGCGTTCTATGGTAAAGGCGGGGAACCGCCTCAAGACAACCGGCCGGGCGGCAACCCGGCATTCGGCGGACCAGCCATGCCCGCCGGCACAGCGGCAGCTACAGCCCCGATGGGGCACGGAGGTGGAGCAATGAGCGGTAACCAGTTCATCAAAATGGAGAAGAGCGCGTTCGTCGACGCCGGCAAGGCCAGCGCGGCGGCCGACACCGAGCTGCAGGCGCTGATGAAGGAACTCGAGGCCGTCCCGGAGCCGATGCGCAGCAACACGGCCGGTGACTTCTGGGAGAAGTTCAAGGGCATCATGGGCCGGGCCAACATGGTGGCTTCGGGACTGCAGAAGTCGCTGGTGTCCATCCAGCAGGGCCAGTCCGAGGTCAACACCACCATGCAGTTGGGCGAGCAGCAGCAGGCCGACGACGCCGACGCCACCGAGGGCAAGGCTGCCTGGGACGACGCCGTCTTCCGCAACCGCGGCTAGCGCTCCCGCCGCGTCAAGCGGCAACCGGCCGCCAGCGGCAGCGGCGGCCAGCAGACGCACGCACCCATAGAAGACTTTTCCGGCCGAGGCCGGGCATGAGGGAGGAAACATCATGGCAGACCAGAATTCATTCGCCTTTTCCGACGGCGGAGCATCGCAGGCCCAGGACAACCTGGACCGGGTGAAGAAAAAGCTCAACGCGCTGGTGGAAACCCGCAAGAAGGACGCCGCGGACCTGCAGGCCAAGTTCCAGGCCACCGACATCGCCGAGCAGTACGACCGTGTGGAGCAGGCCTGGGCCGACGCCGGCATCGCCTTCGCGGGCATCATGGCCGATGTGCATAAGCTGCTGGAGGACGCCAAGAGCACCGCGGGCAGCACCATCAAGACCGCCGGCGGAAAGATCGCGAACATCTAGCACCGCCGCAGGATCCGGGCCGGGGAAACGTCCGGGCGCGGGAACCATCCAGGGCATGGACAACATCTAGTACGGAAGGCGGACAGCAGTGGCACTCGACGGCTGGGACATCGACCCCACCAAGGTCCAGGCGATCGTCAGCACCGCCAGCGGGCGGACCGACAGCTTCCAGAAGGACTTTCCGGCGCTCGGCACGGAATTATCCGAGATGGCCACCGCCTCCAAGTCCGGGCCGGTGATGGAAGCGCTGAACGGGTGGGCGGAGAAAACTGTCCAGCCGGGGCTGGAGGCCGTCGGCGGACGCCTGCAGACCACGTTCCAAGGGACCATGGACGCGGTCAACGCCTACGTCCTCGGAGATGCCAAGATGGCCGGCGACGCGCAGGACCTGATCGGCACCCTGCCGGAGGAGGAGCAGGCCGCGCGGCCGCACAGCCCGCACGGACCGGTTCCGCAGGCACTCTGACAGGCCTCACCACACAAGTCTCTCGCACCACCTAAGGGGAATTAATGACGGCCTGGGATCCCTATTCCGAGGCATATCCGCCGCGGCCCGACGCGGAACTGCTGCGCACGCATGCTAGGGCGCTGGATGAGACGGCCGAGGGCATTGTCGACACCGTCGAGCTGATCGAGGGCGACTGGAGCGGGCTGGAAGCGGTCTACAAGTCACCGGAAGCGCCGCAGGTCTACGTCGCGGTCAAACCGGTCAAGACCACCGCCGAGGAGATCAAGGCCGACACCGCCGCCATCAAGTCGGCCATCGAAGCGTTTGCCGACTGGGCCGACACCTTCAAGGCCCGCTATGACGCGCTGGTGGTCCGCTGGCACAGCGTGCGGCGCCGGATCGCGAGCGAGGGCGGCGACTGGCGCAAGGAAGAGGACCTGGTCAACGACGACAACCAGATCCTCAAGGACGCCAACGCCCTGGCAGCCGAACACATGGCAGCCGAGCGTGCCTGCAGCAATGCCATCACCGCGCTGTACGGCGGCATCACCCTGGTCGAGACTACCCAGGAAGGCCCGGCCACCGGACAGCAGGCTTACGGCTACTCGGCCGAGCAACTGGATTCCGCCACCGGGGAGGGCCATATCCCGTGGGGCCAGCCCACCGAGTGGGACAAGCCCTGGTACCGGGACGCCTGGGACGGCGTGGTGTCCTTCGGCAAGGGCGTCTGGAGCGGCATTACCGGCACGGTGACCGGCCTGTGGAACATGGTCAACTTCACCGACGGTGAGACCTTCGCCGCCACTTGGAAGGGCATCGGCCAGATCGCCCTGAACGTAGCCATCGTCTCCAGCCCGATCTCAGCGGCGGTGGCCGAGTCGATCGGCGGCCCGGGCACGGTCAAAAAGGCAGGTGAGGAACTGTTGGCCGTCGGCAAGGCAGCCATCCACTGGGACGACTGGCAGCGCGATCCGGCCTACGCCGCCGGCGCCACAGCGTTCGATCTCTCCGCCATCCTGCTCACTGCCGGCGGCGGAGCCGCGGCGAAGGTCGGCGGCGTGGCCAACAAGGTCACCGCCGTCAGCAGGGCCGGCGGTGTGGCCTCCAAGGTGCTGGACTTCTCCGGCCTGACCAAGACGGCGGGCGTCACTACGCGCGCCCTCGACTTCTCCAGCAACCTGAAGTTCACCGCCATCGACGTCACCACCAGCGGCTTCAAGACGGTCAGCAACACCGTCCGCCCGTACGTCAGCACTGCCGGACACGCCATCACCGACGGCCTGCATCAGGCGTCCACGGGCCTGCGCACGGGCATGGACAAGCTCACGACGTCGGTGCGCACCAGCGCGGACAACGTCGCCAACGCGCTCGGCGGCCCGCGTGTCGCCACCGCTGGCGGCGGCTTCACCACGCCGCACCGGTTCGACGTGGAGATGCCGTCGAGCCGGAACTCCAACAGCACCATGAACTTCGACGCCTATGGGCCCAAGCAGCCCTCCGGCCAAACCGGCTACACCCTCCCGGACCGCTCAGCCCCGCCGCAGTACGGCCAGCGGATCGAAACCCCGGAGACCAACGCCGGACGGGGGTCCGCGCCGGAAACCGAGGCGCCGCGGACTGCCCCGGACGCGCCCCACACCACCCCGGACGCGGAATCGCCCCACACCACCCCGGACGCCGAGGCTCCGCACCAGAGTCCGGATGCCGAAGCTCCCCAAGCGGCACGGGATTCGGACAGCGCGCAGACCACTCCCGATAGCGATGGTGCCGCCGTGGAGGGGGCGCACGAGCCTGAAGTCACCGTACGCCGCGACGATTCCGGCCGACCCACCGAGGTGGTCATCGACGGCGAGACCCACACGGTGTCGACCCGCTCCGATCAGATCGCTGAGCTTCCGCGTTCCAGCAACCCCGCCAACTGGGCTGATGCAGAATCTGTCCTGCAGCGGCACCTGCCGGAGAGCGACCTCGCCCGGCTGGACGATCTGCGGGGCCCGGACGGCAAGCTGCCAAACGAGGTCATCGACAACCAGCTGGCAGGCCTGATCGAACGCGAATTCGGTGCCCCGGACGGCAACTGGCCCAAACCACCAGAGAATGCCAGCGCCGTCGAGCGTGCACTTGCCCCGTTCACCAACCGCTACTACTACGACCTGACCGACTCCCAAGCAACGCTGATCCACGGCCTGCGTCATGCCATGGGAACCGGGAACGCTGACACCCTCTACCAAAAGGTCATGTCGGTAGACGATGCCGCCCAGGTCCTCGCAGGCGCCGACCGCTATCCGGGATCGGTCGGAGGCTTCGTAAGCCAGGCATCGGATGCGGCTCGGCTGAAGTCCGTCGATGACGTTATCAATGGCCTCAGGCTCGATTACTGGCTGAAGGACGCTGCCGATCACCCGTACATCGCGTACAAAGCCGGCGACGTGGACGAAGTTGTGGCGATCCGCTTCCAAGCTGGAAGCACCGACGCTTGGAACAATATCGAGATCCCGGATGGATCCAACCGTGAACGCGTCGGGGAACTCCAGCGGGACCGCGCGGCAGAGACAGCCTCGGGTAAGTCGCCCACGACAGAGGATTTAGCCCGCGAAAAACTCGAAAACGCGAATGCTCACGGACTCCCGGTCAAGACAGCGACGGACAAAGCAGTGTGGCCTAATACCGGGCACGGGTACACGAGCAGCCGTGTTGATGGTGCCCCTGTCATTCCGGAGTTGCAGGTAAACGGCGGTGTGCCATTGCGCCGCGGTGCTGAAATGTGGCGCCTCAACAAAGCAGGCGACGAAGTGCTGATTGGCATTTTCGACGGCAAGAAGTGGACCACGATTTAGCCCGGGCGCCAATAGAATCGCGCAAAGCCATGGGGCGCTTCTCCCCATGCGAAGGAGGACGACTGGATTGGAATTCGAAATATGTGGCGCAACGATGGTTCGAAACTGAGTGGTACTTATGGGACTTGGCATGGGCGTGAATGGGAGCTCTGGAGTTCCGCCGACGATCGCGGAAACCTGACCTTGGTCCAGGACGGCGGAGAGCAACCTGGGCCGGATTGGAAGCGCTTGGATTATCCCAACAGGTTCGCCAGGACGTCGGTCCGCTTTTACAAAGACGTCGAAGCTGCCTCTGTCTCCGACGTCCATTCCGTTCGGGCAACGGCCAGACTTGACGGAGTGCTGGTTGAGCTTCTGGCTGAAGGCGACGCGGGGAGCATGGCTGTACAAACGTTGGGTCAGGTACCGCCGAACTTCATGGACCGGTTCGTGGACGAATTCGGGTTCGAGCGCTATGAGAACGCGTTCGTTTTCGGATGGGTTCCCCCGCAGGCCCTTGCTGACATCTCTATCGAACGCACCGGAATATCAGAATGAATGCGGCTCGACACCATGAGCCTCCGCCCATGTCAGGGTCACGGCGGGAATCAACTACGGCGTGGTGCAAATATGTGGATGAGTGACGGAACCAAGCTTTCCGGATCGTACGGAACGTGGCGGGGCGAAGAGATCGAACTGGACAGCACTCGGCCGCTCAGGGGGAAACTGGTTCTGATCCAGGACGGGGGCGACAGACCGGGTCCGGAGTGGGGCCAACAGCATTTCCCGAACCGATTTGCACGCACCCCGATTCACTTCCGACGCATCGTGGATGCGAACGAAGTGTCGGACTTACATTCCATTCGTGCCACGGCCAAGCTGGACCGTCTGTCGGTTGAACTGCTGGCGGAGGATGACGAAGGACGCCTCGCCGTGCATACTTTGGGCGGGGCCGCGCCGAACCATATGGACCGGTTCGTGCAGGAGTTCGGGTTCGAGCGCTATGAGAACGCATTCGTTTTCGGATGGGTTCCGCGGCACGCTCTCGCCGATATCACCATCGAACGCACAGCGCGGGAAAAATGACGTCCCGCCATGCACGGTGTCCAATCGATCCTCGTGAGGATGGCACCGAGGGCTGGGTTAGGGTCTAGGCCATGTGGATGCGCGATGGAACGAAACTGACTGGCTATTACGGTACGTGGCTGAATCGTGAACTGGAACTGCGTTCTCCGGTCGCCTTCAGAGGCGAGTACACCCTTATTCAGGACGGGGGAGGCCAGCCCGGGCCCGAATGGAAGCGAGATACCTTTCCGAACAGGTTCGCTCGGACTGCTGTGCGCTATCGATTCCGCGTTCCAGAAGTCGAAGTCTCCGGTGTGCACGAGATCTTGACCACGGGCTACGTTCCGCTGCACGACGAGACTGGCCGTGATATTCAGGCATGCGTGCGCGTTATCGCGCAGGACGGTCAGGGCCGACTAGCGGTCGAGACAGAACCTCAGGAACCGCGCCACCATTGGGACGCGCTGATCCGGGATAACGGATTCGAAGAGTACGACCGTTCGTGGGTCTTCGGCTGGGTTCCCCAGCATGCGCTGACAGACATTAGAGTCAAACGAATAGAACGTTGGTCCTGACTTCGGCGGTCCCAGTTCACGCCACCGGAGGACAACGAGAGTGGAAATCGGAATATGTGGCGCAACGATGGCTCGAAGCTAGCGGGACCTGAAGATCGAGCGAACCGAGCGGGCGCGCACGGCGTGATCAAGAGTGGAGTAAGCAGCATGACCCGGACAATCCTGCAGAAGGCCGTGAGCCCGGCCCTGAGCCGCGACTATCGGGCCAACTCCGCGGACACCGTGGCTGGCTACGTGCTGCGGGCGGCTGACGTCCTGGACGCACAAACCCCGGACCTGTTGTTCGACGCCCACGGACTGGGGTTTTCCGGGTCTCCGTGGCAGCGGAATTCGGAAACCATCGACGTGGTCCGGTTCCAGTCCCCGGTCGGCAACTACCTGTACGACGCGCTGGCGCCGGAATTTGTGGACCGCGAGCCGTTCACCGGAACGGGATTCACGTCCTGGGACGGTGGCCAAGCCCCGCTGTTCTATCTCGACGAAGTGCGGCTGCCGGCCGGCGCGGAACTCTGGCGCATCGGCCGAAACGGCTCGGAGGATCTGCTCGCGGTCTACGTCGATGTAGCCCGCGGCTGGGCGGCGGTCACCGCTGAGGCGAAGGTGGAGCCGAAGCCCGTACCGCCGTCGTCGTTGTTGGGCTGGCGTGCTACCTGGCGCGGAGCAGAATTCGTTGCCGACGTGATCGATGACGGCAACACCGTGGTGCTCTCGTCGCCCGGAGAGCCCCCGGCAGAAGTGTCGGTTTTCGAGAGGACCCCGCGCGGAGTCTGGCGGGCGAAAGTACGGCTGTCGGACGTCACCGACCTCTACGAACTGAACGTCTCCTGCACCTTCAACGGGCTTCCTTTCCGGGTCCTCGATACCGCCATGGATGGCGACCGGCGCCTCTTCAGGCTGTCCTACACCGGTCACAACGCCGACTTCGCCGAGGGCCTGCAACTCGATAAGGCCGATGCCGGCGTGTACCGGGCGATTGCTGCCGAGGACGACGTGCAGGATCTGCAGTTCGTGCAGAACCGGCTGGCCGGCCTGCCGGGCTCTGGCCGCTGAGCGCTCCCTGCATGAGATGAGACGCCCGGCACACTGTTAGGCGGCCAAACCCGAGGGCATTTAGAATAGGAAACTGTGCGCTATTGCGCAGGAGGATTCCACAAGAAGAAGGACTGCCCGTGTCTAACTCTGCCGAGGCCATCACCCAGCGTCCCCTGAGGGTGGCTGTCATCGGCGCCGGACCAGCCGGCGTCTACGCCGCTGACATCCTCACCAAGGCGGAGCGGGACTTCGAGGTCAGCATCGACCTCTTCGACCGCTATCCCGCCCCGTATGGCCTGATCCGCTATGGCGTGGCGCCGGACCACCCGCGGATCAAGGGCATCGTCAATGCGCTGCACAAGGTGCTGGACCGCGGCGACATCCGCTTCCTGGGCAACGTCGACTACGGCCACGACCTGACCCTGAGCGACTTCCGGCACTTCTACGACGCCGTCATCTTCGCCACCGGCGCCATCAAGGACGCGGACCTGGACATCCCGGGCGTTGAGCTGGACGGATCCTACGGTGCCGCCGAATTCGTGTCCTGGTACGACGGCCACCCGGATGTGCCGCGGGAGTGGCCGCTGGATGCCAAGGAGATCGCGGTCATCGGCAACGGCAATGTTGCCTTGGACGTGGCCCGCATCCTGTCCAAGCATGCCGACGACCTGCTCAGCACCGAGATCCCGGACAACGTCTACCGCGGGCTGAAGGGCTCGCCGGTCACCGACGTGCACATCTTCGGCCGCCGCGGCCCGGCCCAGGTGAAGTTCACCCCGCTGGAACTGCGCGAACTCTCGCATTCCCGCGACGTGGACATTGTGCTCTACCCGGAGGACTTCGACTTCGACGAGGGATCCGACGAGGCCATCCGCACCAACAACCAGACCAAGACCATGGTCAACACGCTCACCAACTGGCTGGTGGAGGAACAGGACACCGGTGCCTCGCGCCGGCTGCACCTGCACTTCCTGCACACACCGCTGGAAATCGTCGAGGGCACCGGGGACGGCGCCGGCCACGTTGCGGCAATCAAGTTCGAGCGCAACGAGCTGGACGGCACCGGCAATGTCCGCGGCACCGGCGAAATCGTCGAATACCCGGTCCAGGCGGTCTACCGAGCCATCGGCTACTTCGGCTCCGAGCTGCCCGAGGTTGGCTACGATGCCCGCCGCGGCGTGATCCCCAACGAAGGCGGGCGCGTGATTGACGAGGGCGGAAATCCCGTCCCCGGCATCTACGCCACGGGCTGGATCAAACGCGGCCCCGTCGGCCTGATCGGCCATACCAAGGGCGATGCGCTGGAGACCATCGGCTGCCTGCTCGAGGACCGGCTGGACCTGCCGGCCGCCGACGAGCCGGACGAGAACGCCATCATCAAGCTGCTCGAAGAGCGCGGCGTCGCCTACACCACCTGGGAAGGCTGGCTGAAGCTGGACGCGCATGAGCGCGAGCTTGGCGCTTCCTTCGTCGCGGACAACAACAACGACGGCGGTGCTCCCGCCGTCGAGCGCGAGCGCGTCAAGGTGGTCCCGCGCGAAGACATGATCAAGATTTCGCACAACTGACATAGGCGGACGGGCCGTCGGGAAACCTGCGGGCCGGCCGCGCCAGCGGCGGTATGCCTAACCTTTGATGTAGAAGCGCAGCACGTCTCCGCCGGGCAACTCCACCCGAACATTGCCGTTGCCGGACATGCTGAGGCGCGCTCCGGGGTAGGCGGAACGCAGGCTGTTGAGCAGCGTTTGATACGGATCAATGGGCGGCACATCCGGCCCACGTTGAATTCCCGGGGCCGGGCGGTGGAGCAAGGCCCGGAACCGCCCTCCGCACCGCTGCAGCAGAGACTGTACTGGAGCCACCATCGCCTTGTTGCCCGCTTCCTTGCTCGCTTCACCGCCGGCGGCCGGCCGGTCCGATTCCCCAAGGTCGGCCCTTTCACCAAGTATGGGAGCGGCGGGCCATAAATGTGCGAGGCGTTCCGGCAAGTCGCGGAAGTGCCTGCGATCCGCCCCCTCCCGGCGCGCCCTCGACGCCAGCGACTAAGCTGAGACCCGGCCGGATAACGCCGCTCCCCGGGAGCGCTAACGATCGGCGTCGTACCGGCAAAGGTTCACAGCAGAAGGAGGAAGCGCACCGCATGGCCAGGCCGCAGAACCCGCAGCGCAAGCCTCAGCTGCTCGAAGACATCCTGCACTACCTGCAGGACAAGAACCTGGCCGAGCTGTCATTCCGTCCACTGGCCGAAGCCCTGGGCATCAGCAGCTACATGCTGGTCTACCATTTCGGGCACCGCGAACAGCTTCTCGAGGAGATTGTGCACCGGGTCCAGGCACAGCTCTCGGCGCCCTCGCCGGAGCAGCTGGCCGGCCTGGACGCCCCGGCGCTGCGGCAGTTGCTGCTCCAGACCTGGGAGCGTTCGCAGACTCCGCAAAGCCGCGTGCTCCAGCGGCTGGGCTTCGAAGCGGCCATCCAGCAAGCGGCCGCTGCCCAGTCCGCGCCGGACGCAGGCCCACTCCGGCCGCCCGGGTTTTCCCTCTGGCGCGAAGCCGTTGCCGGCTGGCTCAGCGCCCGCGGGGCAAACGAACAGAAGGCGGCAGCCGAGGGAACGCTCTTCGCCGCCGGACTGTGCGGCTTGTGGTTCGGGCAGGTAGCCGCCGCCGAGCCGCCGGAAGGATCAACGGCAGCATTCCACCTGTTGCTGGAGCGTCTCCTGCAGGCAGCAACCTGACGCCTTGTTTCGGTGGGCGCCCCCACGCAAGGCGCCACAGCAACATAAGCCGGGCTCCGCCGTCGTGGTTTGGCACATTCGCATAGTCTGGGGGAGTGACCAACGAAATGCCGCTCAATGAAGAACAGACCCAACGGATAGTTGACATCGCCATGGATCTGGCCCGCGAAGGCAAAACCGGCGAGCTGGCCGAGTTCCTCGACCACGGCCTGCCCGTGGACGCGCAGGACCCGGACCGCAACACCCTGTTGATGCTGGCCGCCTACCACGGGCAGGAAGAGACCCTGGACATGCTGCTGGCCCGGGGCGCCAATCCGGATCTCCGCAACGTCCGCGACCAGTCCCCGATTGCCGGCGCCCTGTTCAAGGGCGAGGACGCGGTGGTGGCCAAGCTGCTGGCGGCCGGCGCGGATGTGGAAGCCGGCACGCCCAGCGCGCGGGATGCGGCCAAGATGTTCGGCCGCGAGCACCTGCTGGAGAAGTAAACTCCGGCTCTTAGCAACGAAAAAACTGCCCGGGACCGGCCGCATTGGCTGGTCCCGGGCAGTTTTATGCCGTTAGGCGAGGGGCATTACGCCGAGTCGGTGTTCACGTCGACCGGGGAGATCTTGCCGGCCTGCAGGGCCTCGATGGCCTTGCGCACGCCTTCGCCGTAGGCCGGGTCGGCCTTGGTGCAGTTGGCGATGTGGCGTTCGATGGTGGCTTCCGAAGCCCCGTCGATGGCGCGGGCGGTGTTCTCGAACAGCACCTGCCGCTGCTCGGCGGTCATCTTCTCGCGGAAGAGGATGCCGGGCTGCTCGAAGTAGTTGTCGTCGTCCTCGCGGAAGTTGAACCGGTCGGCCACGGCGCCCACGGCCTGGGCCGGGTCGCGGTAGGCCGGCTGCTCCTGCCAGCGGCCGTAGCCGTTGGGCTCGATGCCCGGGGTGGCGCCCTGGTTGCCGTCAACGCGCATGGAGCCGTCACGGTGGTAGGAGTTGACCAGGCCGGCGCCGCGCGGGTAGTTCACCGGGATCTGGTGGTGGTTGACACCCAGGCGGTAGCGCTGCGCGTCGCCGTAGGAGAACAGGCGGCCCTGCAACATGCGGTCCGGCGAGAAGCTGATGCCCGGAACCACGTTGGCCGGGGTGAAGGCAGCCTGCTCCACGTCGGCGAAGTAGTTCTCCGGGTTGCGGTTCAGCTCCCACTCGCCAACCTCGATCAGCGGGTAGTCCTTCTTGGACCAGACCTTGGTCAGGTCGAACGGGTGGTACTTGTAGGTCTCCGCGTCGGCCTCGGGCATGATCTGGACCATGAGCTTCCACTTCGGGAAGTCGCCCTTGTCGATCGACTCGAGCAGGTCGCGCTGGTGTGACTCGCGGTCCTCACCGACCAGTGCGGCGGCCTCGGCATCGGTGAGGTTCTTGATGCCCTGCTGCGTGCGGTGGTGGAACTTCACCCAGTAACGCTCGCCGGCGTCGTTGATGAAGCTGTAGGTGTGCGAGCCGAAGCCGTGCATGTGGCGGTAGGACGCCGGGATGCCGCGGTCGGACATGACGATGGTGACCTGGTGCAGGGCTTCCGGCAGGTTGGTCCAGAAGTCCCAGTTGTTTTCGGCGCTGCGCAGGTTGGTGCGCGGATCACGCTTCACTGCGTGGTTGAGGTCGGGGAACTTCAGCGGGTCGCGGAAGAAGAACACCGGGGTGTTGTTGCCGACCAGGTCCCAGTTGCCCTCTTCGGTGTAGAACTTCACCGAGAAGCCGCGGATGTCACGCTCGGCGTCGGCTGCGCCGCGCTCGCCGGCAACGGTGGAGAAGCGGGCGAACAGCTCGGTCTTCTTGCCGACCTCGGAGAAGATCTTCGCCTTGGTGTACTTGGTGATGTCGTTGGTCACCGTGAAGGTGCCGAACGCACCGGAGCCCTTGGCATGCATGCGGCGCTCGGGGATGACCTCGCGGTCGAAGTGCGCCATTTTCTCCAGGAACCAGACGTCCTGCAGCAGCATCGGGCCGCGCGGACCAGCGGTCATGCTGTCCTGGTTGTCCACTACGGGCGCGCCCGCAACGGTTGTCAACGGCTTGGTGTTATCAGCCATTTAGTTATCGCTCCTTGTCGGATCTTCCAATTAAAGGTCTTTGGTGGCAGTGCAGGCGGGACAGATGCCCCAGAACGTGACCTCGGCTTCGTCAATCGCGAAACCGTGGTTATCGCCCACCGCGAGGCACGGCGCCTCGCCCACAGTGCAGTCGATGTCGGCAATATCGCCGCACCTCCGGCACACCACGTGGTGGTGGTTGTCGCCCACCCGGGCCTCGTAGCGCGCCGGGGAGCCTGACGGCTCGATCCGGCGCAGCAACCGGGCGTCGGTCAACGCGGCCAGCACGTCGTACACGGCCTGTTTCGAAACCCCGCCCAACTCGTCCCGCACCATGCCGGTGATGGCCTCGGCGTCGGCATGCGGGTGTGCGCGGACTGCTTCCAGCACCGCGGTCCGCGGACGGGTGACGCGCAGCGAAGCCTCGCGCAACATGTCCTCGGGTTCCCTCATATCGACCATGACAGCCATTCTGTCAGCTTTCTGGACTGAGTCCAAAATATGTTTTGGAACGAGTCCAGAATAGCCGGTGAACTCCGGGTGTCGGACAAGCACGACGCCGGTGCCCGCCCGGTTTTTCGGCACGCCGTGGCGACGGCACGACTGCCGCTGAACCGCCCCCGCGTCCGGGACGCCACGCTCCGCCGTTCCGCCCCCGCCAGCCGCGGAAAGGTGCCGCGGGCAACTAGAATCTCCGCCATGCCCAAACTGCTCGCAGATACGGCGCCGCTGAAGGAGAGCCCGGAATTCCGCAGGCTGTGGATCGGCACGTCGCTCTCGGCCATCGGCGCCCAGTTGACGGCGGTGGCCGTGAGCCTGGAGGTCTATCAGCTCACCGGCTCGACGTGGGCGGTGGGCGCCGTCGGCGTCGTCGGATTGATTCCGCTGGTGCTGGCCGGGCTCTACGGCGGCTCGGTGGTGGACGCCCACGACCGCCGCAAAGTGGCGCTCTATTCCGGCCTGGTGCTGTGGGCCTGCACCGCGGTGTTTGCCCTGCAGGCCTGGTTCCGGCTGGAGCAGGTGTGGTTGCTGTATCTGGTGATCGCGGTGCATTCCGCCGCAGTCGGGATCAACCAGCCGGCACGCAGTGCCATCGTGCCGCGGCTGGTGCGCCGCGAGATGCTGCCGGCGGCCAATGCCCTGACCATGATGACGTTCGGCCTGGGTATGACCATCGGGCCGCTGGCGGCTGGTGTGCTGGTGGCCAACGTGGGCTTCGGCTGGACCTATACCTTGGACGTCCTCACGTTCACGGCGGCCATTTGGGCGGTGGTCAAGCTGCCACCGCTCCCACCCGAGGGGGAAGTGCGCAAGGCCGGCCGGAAGTCGGTGGTCGAGGGGCTGCAGTTCCTGCGGACCCGCCCCAACATCAGGATGACGTTCCTGGTGGACCTGGCCGCGATGGTGCTGGCCCAACCGCGCGCGCTGATGCCGGCCATCGGCGCGGTGATCATCGGCGGCGGCGAGGCAACGGCAGGTATCCTGCTGGCTTCGGTGGCGGCCGGCTCCTTCGCCGCGGCTGTGTTCTCCGGCCCGCTGGGAGGCATCCGGCGGCAGGGGCTGGCCGTGCTGTGGTGCGTGGTGGTGTGGGGGATTGCCGTCGCCGGGTTCGGCGCCGTCGTCGTGATGGCAGGCCGTTCCGACGCCGCCGCCGCCGCCGCCGCCGGCGACGTGAGCGAGTGGCTGCTGCCGGCCGCCCTTTGCCTTGCGGTTGCCGGCGGCGCGGATACAGTCAGCGGCGTCTTCCGCAACACCATCCTGCAATCGGCGACGCCCGATGCGATGCGCGGCCGGCTGCAGGGAATCTTCATCGTGGTGGTGGCCGGCGGCCCCAGGCTGGGTGATGCCGTCGCCGGCGGAGGCGGCGAATGGCTGGGCGAGGGGTTCGCAGCGCTCGCCGGCGGTATCGCCTGCGTGTGTATGGTCGGACTGCTGCACCGGCTGCAGCCGAGATTCGCCCGCTATGACGACAGGCACCCCGAGCCGTAGAGGATGCCGGAGCACTACGGAACCTGGCGCCGGAATCCGGCGTTGGAATAAGTGTGCGGTAGATACACTGAAACCGGACATGCTGCGCCCGCAGCGGCAGAGGGCCGCATCGGCGCGGGAGAGGACTTACAAGCTGTGCACAACCACTTCAACGGACTGAAAACGGCAGGATTGCTGGGCGGTCTCTTCGCCCTGCTGCTGGCGATCGGCGCGCTGTTGGCCAGCGGGACCGGCAGTGCCAACTGGATCTGGATCATGGCCCTGATCGGCGTGGGCACCACGGCCTACAGCTACTGGAACAGCGACAAGCTGGCCATCCGCAGCATGCAGGCCTATCCGGTCACCGAAGCCGACCAGCCCGGCATGTACCGGATCGTGCGGGAACTTTCCACGCGGGCCAACCAGCCGATGCCCCGGCTCTACGTTTCGCCGACCATGGCGCCGAACGCCTTCGCCACCGGTCGCAACCCGAAGAACTCGGCGGTCTGCTGCACCGAGGGCATCCTGCGCCTGCTGGACGAGCGCGAACTGCGCGGCGTGCTGGGCCATGAACTGATGCACGTCTACAACCGGGACATCCTGACGTCCTCCGTTGCCGCCGCGGTGGCAGGTGTCATCACCTCGGTCGCCCAGTTCCTGCTGTTCTTCGGCGGCCGCGACCGCAACGCCAATCCGCTGGCGTTGATCGCCATGTCACTGCTAGCCCCGATCGCTGCCATGTTGATTCAGATGGCAGTCAGCCGCACCCGCGAGTACGACGCGGACGAGGACGGCGCCACCCTGACCGACGACCCGCTGGCGCTGGCCTCGGCGCTGCGCAAGCTGCAGTACGGCACGCAGCAGGCGCCACTGCCGCAGGACCAGAGGCTGGTCAACACCAGCCACCTGATGATTGCCAACCCGTTCAAGGGCGGCGGCGTCAAGAAGATGTTCAGCACTCACCCGCCGATGGACGACCGCGTGGCGCGGTTGGAACGGATGGCCGGACGGCCACTGGGCTACTGAGGCCGGCATGCGACTGCTGCTGATCCGGCACGGCCAGACCCCCTCCAACGTCCGCGGGCTGCTGGATACAGGGGCGCCCGGTGCGGAACTGACTCAGCTGGGCGAGGAACAGGCCCGTGCGCTGCCGACGGCGCTCGACGGCGAGCCGATCGACGCGCTCCTGGTCTCCACCCTCGTGCGCACGCAGCTTACCGCCTCTCCGCTGGCTGCCGCACGCAAGCTCGAGCCCGACGTTCACGACGGGCTGCGCGAAATCTCGGCCGGTGAGCTGGAAATGCGCGGCGACCGCGACGCCATCATTGCCTACATGACCACAGTCTTTGCGTGGGCATCAGGTGACCTGGAGCGGCGGATGCCCGGCGGCCCGGATGGGCACGAAACGTTTGGCCGCTTCGATGCCGTCATCGACGAAGCCCGGGCCTCCGGCGTCGGCACCTTGGCCGTGGTCAGCCACGGCGCCATGATCCGCAGCTGGGCCGGCGCGCGGGCATCGAATCTCTCCGTCCCGTTCGTGGCACAGAACCAGTTGAGCAACACCGGAGTGGTGGTCCTCGACGGCGGCCCGGACGGCTGGGAGGCGCTCACCTGGATGGGCCAGGCCGTGGGCGGGCCCGAACTTGCCGCACCGCTTGCCGACGGTCCCACCGCCGATGCGATCAATCCGGACCGTATCCCCACCGATTCCAGCGACTGAAGCCAGATTCCCGGGACCGACGACGGCGCTCAGTTGCCCGGGCTAGCCCGGAGCCTCGCCGTCGGCTGCCGCCTGTTCCTCTCACGTGTCACAATTCCGCCCTCAGCGGTGTCCTATGTTTGTAACCACAAAACTAGGGGAGCTCGCGGTGACTACACGTCAACGAATCGTCGTTATTGGGGCAGGTTATGCCGGAGTCATGGCCGCGAACCGGCTGGCCGGCAGCAAGGACTTCACAGGCAGAGTCGGCGTGACCGTCATCAACCCCCTGGCGGACTTCGTGGAGCGGATCCGGTTGCATCAGGTGGCGGCGGGCAGCTGGGAGTCGGCCTCCGTTCCGATGGAATCTGTGCTGCACCCGGCCGCCACGCTGGTGGTCGGCCGGGCCTCCCGGATCGATGCGCGCGCACACACGGTCCATTTCGACGACGGTCGAGCCCCGCTGCACTATGACTTCCTGGTCTACGCTCCCGGCAGTGCCAACCAGCCGGCACCCTCGGGATCCGTTGGCTACGCGCTGCACGACGCCCAGTCTGCCAAGCGCCTGAGGCCGGCATTGGAGCAGCTCGCACCGGGCGCCGTCGTCAGCGTGATCGGCGGTGGGCTGACCGGCATCGAGGCAGCTGCTGAAATTGCCGAGGCGCATCCGCGGCTGACGGTGCGGCTGGTCTCGCGCGGGCAAATGGGGGCGGACCTGTCCGACGGCGGCCGCCGCGCCTTGCTCGCACAACTGAAGGGCATCGGGGTCCACGTCATGGAGGGATTGCGCGTGGACCGGTCGGACGGGCAGTACATCACGCTGACGGACGGCACGTCCCTGGCCTCCGACTGCACCGTTTGGACCGCCGGCTTCACCGCTCCGGACCTCGCCCGAGCCAGCGGCCTGGCCACCGATGCCGAGGGCAGGCTGCTCGTTGATTCGACCCTGGCCTGTCCCGAGTTCCCGGAGATCTTCGGCGCCGGCGACGCCGTCCACGCGCCTGACCTGGTTGCCTCGCACCTGCGGATGAGCTGTGCGATGGCCATGCCCATGGGCGCTCACGCGGCCGACAATGTCATCGCCCGGATCCGGCAGCGGAGCCCTCAGGGGTTGTCCGCTGGGTTCATGCTGCGCTGCATCAGCCTGGGCCGCAGGTCCGGGCTGGTCCAGCCAGTGCATGCGGACGACTCCCCGCGCCGGTTCGCTCTGGGCAGCAGGGGCGGCGCATTGGTCAAGGAGCGGATCTGCCGCATGACGCTGTCGTGGATCAGGGGAGAGCGGCGGCGCAGCGGGTCGTACAGCTGGCCGCGCGGCCCGCGCACCGCCGCGGCAAAGTAACCGCAGCACGGCCCGAAAGGGGTTCCGAGGGGGACGGCCTCGCCCGATACTCGGTTTTGCAGGCCCAATTACCTGTGTGTGCGGGGTAATTGACCCGTCTTTTTCGGGCAAGTACTTAGATCCATCGGGCCCACTACTCGAACCTTTCGGATACGCCTAGATTTCGTTGCCCGTGGTTTAGTCCGCCTGTTAGTGTCACCGGATCCGCGCCGCGCGGGGTTCATTTGGGGGAAAGAGTTCATCATGCGTTTTTCGTCATTGGTGGCCGCGACGACGTTGGGGCTCGTCGTCGCATTGGCACCAGCCGGTCCGGCGCTAGCTGGTCCCGCCGAACGGCAGGCCGCGTGTACAGCGCTGGGCGGGACGCTCAGCGGCAACGGCAATAATCAAGTCTGCACGGTCAGAACCGTCGTCGTGGGTCCGGATGTTCCGTCAGGCACTCCGACGACCACGTTCAGTTCGGACCGGCCCGTGGGCGATCCTGTCACCGTGGACACGTCGCTTCCAGCCCGGCAGCCGGATCCCGCGGTGACAACCGAGGAACGCAACGTCGGCGACGCGGTTGTCGTTCGGACCGAGCGCGCCGGCACCCCGGTAGTGACCGAGGAAGAGCGCAATGCCGGCGAGGCCGTCAGCGAGGACGTAGTTGTTCCCGGCACGCCGACGTCGACAACCCGGACGGAGCGGGGCACTCCGACGAGCACCGAGACGCCCGCGACCACCAACTGCCGCAGGGTAAACAACGAGCGGGCGGCAAAGCCCGTGGAGAGATGCGAGAGGGCCGTCCTGACCACGACGACGACGCCCACGACGATCGTCACCACGACGACCACCCCGCAGGAACGCGTCACCACGACAACGCAGCCGCGGGAGACGCTGATCACCACGACGACGCCGTTCACCGAGGTCTTCACCAGCACCCAGCAGCGTGAAATGTGCACCACCACGACCTACCAGACGGTGATCGCCACCGCGACGACGCAGCAGACGGAGCGCACGGCGACGACGACGCAGCCGACAACGCGGACTACAACGACGACGATCACCAGGTTCAACTTCCCGCGCGGCACCGACGTCCCGACCCCCACCGGCGTGCCTGAGGTGACGCAGTCAACGGAACCAGGGACTCCGGTGGTGACGGAAGCAGTGGTTCCCGGCACGCCGATCGTGACCACCGGAACCCGGCCGGGCGACGAGGAAACGGACACCGAGTGCGCGCCGATCGCCCCCGTGGTGACGGTCACCGAAGGGGAAACGAGGCAGGAGGTGACGACGGCGACCGTGCCCGCAGAGCCGACTGTCACCGTGACCCGTGAGGACATCGAACCGCTTGTCGCGGAGACCGAGGCACCGGGGGCGCCGATCGTCACGACCGATGTCCGCAGCACCGGCCAGACCTGCTACAACAACCCCTCTAATGCAGAGCAGAGGAGCAACCGCTGCGCAGCGTAGCTTCGAACCGGTTTCGCTGACGGCTGCCGCCTTCCGTCCAGGAGGGCGGCAGCGGTCATGCTGCAGGCGCAGCGGTCCTTCACCCGCTCCAAGACGGCACGCGACATGTCGAAGAGACGGCACGCGACATGTCGAAGAACCAGGCAAGGTGGTTACTGCAGGCGGCTACAGTCCGTGCACGAGGAGGTTCCGGTGCGGTTGTAGCCAACCTTTGGCCAGTGCGGATGGGTGTGATCGTGACGGTGCAGTAGGTTCGCGGCCACTCTTCAGCGACGATCACGCTTGGGGTCTATTCCCATCTTTGGCCCACGGCTGAAGACAAGACGAGGACCGCAGCGGCTGGTCTCATGGCTGCGGTCCTCGGTGATTCTGCGGACTCTGTGCGGACTAACGCCTAGAACCGTCCTCTGACTAGGCGTTACGTTCGGGATTACCGGTAGTTGATGAACTGAAGGTCGACTTCCAGGTCAGACCCCTTGAGCAGCGATATGACTTCCTGCAGATCGTCGCGGGACTTGGACGTGACGCGCAGTTCGTCACCCTGGATCTGGGCCTTCACGGCCTTGGGGCCCTCTTCACGGATGATCTTCGAGATCTTCTTGGCCTGGTCCTGGGCAATGCCCTCCTTGATGCCGGCCTCGATCCGGTACTCCTTGCCCGAGGCGAACGGCTCGCCTGCATCCAGCGACTTCAACGAGATGCCACGCTTGACCAACTTAGACTGCAGCACGTCCAGAACGGCTTTCACACGCTCCTCGGAGTTTGCCTTCATCAGGATCTTCTCGCCGCTGAAGTCAACTTCGGCACCGACTCCCTTGAAGTCATAGCGCTGCGCAATTTCCTTCTGCGCCTGGTTCAAAGCGTTGGCAACTTCCTGCTTGTCCACCTTGCTGACAATGTCGAACGAAGACTCGCTGGCCATGGTTCCTCCTGGGTCGGGGCGTTTGTGCTTGGCACCAGCCTACTGAATCGCGTAGCGGCGGCGCAGATTTCCCAGCTTCCACGCAGCTTTCGTCCATCGTTCCTTCATCCAGATCCGCCAGAATCACTGTGTTGTCAATCACCGATCTTCAGGAGAAGCGCACATGGGAGCCCGCCCGCGGTACATAGTCACGTCGATACGAGTTGCCGCGGGTTCGTTTCTGACGGCCACCGCCGTCGCCACGGTGGTTGTGATGGGTTCGGCGCCGGCCTCCGCCGCCACTGCCTCCCTGTCATCGGTGCAGCCTCCGGCCAGGGCCGTGGGCGCTGCTCCCTTGCTTCAGCGGGATACGGAGGACTTTGAGCGGCAATCGGGGCAGGGGCTCACCGACGCCACAGGCGGCGGGGCCAACCGCCCGGGCGGCGACCGCACCAGCGCGGGCGGTGCATCCGCTGAAACAAACAAACTCCTCGGAGCTGGGGCGGTGTCCCGGTTGGAAGGCATCCGGCAGGAAATGGATCAGGCGGTGCAGTTGCATCTGGTCACCGCGGAACAGGCCGACCGCTTTGTGAACCAGATGCAGGAGCGGATTCTGCGCGGTCTGTAGCCGCGAAGAACGCCGATTCGATTCTTGGGCCGATCTTTGTGTAAAGTTGTCTTGCTTCCTCACGGGGAAGCGGTCTTCTACTGAAGAAGGCGTTCGGCAGATTACCCGAGCGGCCAAAGGGGGCTGACTGTAAATCAGCTGGCATTGCCTACGGGGGTTCGAATCCCTCATCTGCCACCGAACGGGAAACCCCGTCTGACCAAGTGAGTTACTGGTCGGACGGGGTTTTTCCGTACTAGCCGGTTTCACCGGCCGCCGCTGGTTCACCTGCGGCAGCGGGCCAGGACCGGCGTCGATAGACTTGACCGCGGATGTGACCGGCGGCGACTGGCCGCCAGAACGAGGAGTTCTCTTGCGACAATTCACCGCCCGCTTCGCCACGCCGGAGGAAATCGAGGCATGGGACAGCCATGTCACGGCGAACCCCAATGGCGGCAACATGCTGCAGGCCAAGGCCTACGCGGCGGTGAAAGCTGAGCACGGATGGAAGCCGCTGTACCTCGCGTATGAGACCTCCGACTACACCAGCTTCAACCTGGTGCTGGAAAAGCAAGTTCCGCTGCTGGGCAAGTACTGGTACATGATCAAGGGCCCGGACGTTGCGTCCCCCGATGACCTGCCCGGTATTTTCGAAGCCAACCAGCGCTTCTGCCGGGAGCAGGCGCGCGGTGTCTTCGCGATCCGGATCGAGCCGGATGTCGAGGACAATGATGAAACGCGTGCCCTGCTGGCACGCGAAGGGCTGGTCAAGATGCCAAACCTGCAGCCGAACGATCACACCGCCATCGTGGATATTGCCCCGGACCCGGAGGTGGTCCTCAAGAGCTTCTCTTCCCGCGGCCGCAACGCCGTGCGCCGCGCGATCCGCGAAGGCGCCAAGGTAGTCACGGCCGAGCCGACGGAGGAGAACTTCCGGGCCATGTTCAACCTGATGGGGCAGGTGCAGCAGGGCCAGAAAAATGTGCAGGTCCGCTCCTTCGAATACTTCAAGGCGTTCTGGGGCAACTTTATTGCCGCCGGACAGGGCAGGCTGCTGTTCACCTACGAAGACGGCAAGCCGTCCGTGGGCGCGTTTGTGGTCAATTACGGGCGCAAGGGCACTTACAAGGACGGCGGATCGCTGCCGCGGCGCAAGCAATACGGTGATTCACACCTGATCCAGTGGACGGCGATGAACCAGCTCAAGGAGCTGGGCATCACCAGTTACGACCTGTGCGGAACTCCGCCGGCGTCCGAACTCAAGAACCCGGAGCATGAGTACTACGGGCTGGGCCTGTTCAAAACCAGCTTCACCAAGACCATCACCGACTTCGTCGGCTGCTATGACCAGGTGATCTCCCCGCTCAAGTACAAGCTGTGGTCAGCTGCGGGGGAGAAGATCGCCCGCGGACTCTACGTGCGCCGCCGCCGCCAGCCGTTCTACTGAGCAGCAGGCAGCAGGCAGCAGGCAGCAGGCAGCAGGCAAGGGGGAGGCCCCTCATCAACCTCGACCTCACGCTGCCAGCGGCAGCGGATGGATGTCCCAGAGGAAGCAGTACGTGGTGGGCCCGGAGTTGTGCATGACGTTGTAGTACAACCATTGCCAGGCAGTTGCGTCGTTATGGTCAGCCGGAGCAGGCGGGCAGTCGGCGGGCGTGTACCACTTTCCATCGCTCCAGATGTAGTGCAGGTCGCCCACGTAAGTGGCTGCGGGCCCGGCACCGGGTCTGCCGTGGGGCAAGCCGATCCTGTCTTTGAGCGAGGCGCCATCGCCCACGGCGTACAGCTCGTTCTTCGACGGATCATGGGCGAACGGGAGCCTGTCGTTCAGCTCGTCCATCAAACCGATGCTCTGGGAGATGGCGGCGTCGAGTTCCAGCCCGTCGGTGACAATCAGGACGGTGCAGCGGTTCATGTCGTTCCCTCCGGTAGCAGTGTCTTGTGGAGTCGACCTTAGGTAGCCGGACACTGCCGCCGGAAGCCATCACCTCAGGTTGTGGATAACGACCGGGGCTACGTCCGCGGCCGGGCCGCCGCCCCGCCCAACGGCCTCCGCGCGAATCCGCAAGCTCATGCGCTGAGCGAACACGGGGCGACAGGCCGAAGCCCGGCGCGTAGCGTGGTGGTATGGCAACCATCGATATCACCGAGGCCCAGTTCCCGCAGACCATTGAAGAGAACGACATTGTCTTCGTTGACTTCTGGGCCGACTGGTGCGGGCCCTGCAAGCAGTTCGCCCCCGTCTACGACGCCGCTTCCGAGCAACACGGCGACGTCGTTTTCGCCAAGGTAGACACCGAAGCCGAGCAGAATCTTGCCGCAGCCGCCGGAATCACTTCGATCCCGACCCTGATGGCTTTCCGCGAAAAGGTGCTGGTGTTCTCCCAGCCCGGCGCACTGAACTCCAGCCAGTTCACCCAGTTGGTGGACGCGGTCAAGGGCCTGGACATGCAGGAAGTCCACGCCCAGGTCGCCGCCCAACAGCAGTCAGCGCAGGACGGCCAGGCAGCCGAGTAGCCCAGAGCGGTCACGATTCTCCCGAGGGAGCAGGGCAACTGCCCTGCTCCCTCGGTCCGTTAACGCCTGCTCGCTCGGTGCGTGACCCAGTGGTTAGTGCCGGCGGTGGTCCTGCGGCGCCAGCCGCGGCCCGAAGGTGGGCTTGCGGAAACCACTGAGCACCAG
This sequence comes from Actinomycetota bacterium, assembly GCA_051751385.1. Classification (GTDB taxonomy): domain Bacteria; phylum Actinomycetota; class Actinomycetes; order Actinomycetales; family Micrococcaceae; genus Crystallibacter. The sequence continues at coordinate 526,024 of JBNJKW010000001.1, forward strand.
CATCCGCACCACTCGTTGCCGGTGGCCCCGCCACGGTTCAAGGAGATCGAGCATGCCGGCGTCGTCCGTCTTGCTTCCGGTGAGGGCATAGCCCACAAACGCCGCCAGATGGAAGTCGCCCACTGACACCGAGTCCGGGTCTCCGTGCGTGCGTTGCGCGGTTTCGGCCGCCGTCCACGGTCCGATCCCGGGAATGGTGCACAGTTTGCTGGCCAGTTCCGCGCCGGCCGGCAGCGTCGCCAAACGCTCCAAGGCGCCGGCAGAGGAACAGGCGCGCATGATGGTACCCGAGCGTTTCGAGTCCACCCCGGCGCGGTGCCAGTCCCACGACGGAATGCGCCGCCACCCTAGGGCGGTTGGCGGGACCATGAGCCCGTCCGGAGCCGGTCCGGGCGCCGGCGTCCCGTGCCGCCGGACCAGGTATTTGTACGAGTAACGCGCCTCGATCGTGGTGATCTTCTGCTCCAGGATCACCGGCACCAGTTCATCGATCATGCGCCCGGTGGCCGGCAGCCGCAGCCCGGGATGCCGCCGCCGCGGCACGCTCACCAGCCGCGGCAGGCCCGCGTGGAACTCCGGTGCGTCAAATCCAGACCAGTCATCGTCGGCCCCCAACAGCGCCGGCAGCCCGGCCAGCGCTTCCGCCGCACCCGGCCCCCAGGCCTGTCCCAGAACGACGGCGGTGCCCCGGCTGCCTGCCTCGGCCGCGCCTTTGGCTTCGCCTTCCCGACTGGTGTCGTTCCCCCTACTGCTTTCGTCTTCCCGCCGCGGCCGGCGGGTGATGCGCAGGGTGGCGGCGCCGGAGGAGGTGTTCAGCGCCAGCCAGGCACCGGCGTCGTCAATCCGGGCGGTGGGATCCTGCTTGCCGCGGGACAGGATGGACAACGTCCCGGGTAAGTCGTACGGCTCCGGGAACTCCACCTCCTTGATGAGTCCGGTGGTGCCGAACGCAGAGGCAGTGGACAGCATGGATTAATCGTCGCACGCGGAGCAGACAGTTCAGGTCCGGCCGGCTCGCCGGGCGCACCTTCAGGCCACCAACAGGCGCTGGCGTGAACCCGTCTTACGCCGGATGTGCCCCGGTCTGGGCTGGCAGGTAGATTTGGGCCCATGAAATATGCCAATTCTGTTCTGGACCTGATCGGCAACACTCCGTTGGTCAAGCTGAACAAAGTGACCGAAGGTATTGCTGCCACCGTCCTGGCGAAGGTGGAGTATTTCAACCCGGGCGGATCGATCAAGGACCGCATCGCGGTGAAGATGATCGAGGAAGCCGAAAAGGACGGGCGGCTGAAGCCCGGCGGCACGGTGATCGAACCCACCAGCGGCAACACCGGTGTGGGCCTGGCACTGGTGGCCCAGCAGAAGGGCTACAAGTCAATCTTCGTGACCCCGGACAAGGTGGGCCTGGAAAAGCGCGATGTGCTCAAGGCCTACGGCGCCGACGTCGTCGTCACCCCCACCTCCGTGGCTCCGGACAGCCCGGAGTCCTACTACGGTGTCTCCGACCGGCTGGTGACGGAGGTGGACGGCGGCTACAAGCCGGACCAGTTCAACAACCCTGCCGCCCCGGCCAGCCACTACGAGACAACTGGCCCGGAGATCTGGCGCGATACGGACGGCAAGGTCACCCACGTGGTGATCGGCGCCGGCACCGGCGGAACCATCACGGGAACCGGCCGCTACCTGAAGGAAGTTTCCGCCGACCGCCCCGGCGGCCCGGTGAAGATCATCGGCGCCGACCCGGAGGGATCGGTCTACTCCGGCGGCACCGGCCGGCCGTACTTCGTCGAAGGCGTGGGCGAGGACATGTGGCCGGACAACTACGACAAGTCCGTTCCGGACGAGGTCCTGGCCGTCAACGACGCGGAAGCATTCGCGATGACCCGCCGGCTGGCGCAGGAAGAGGGGCTGCTGGTTGGCGGCTCCTCCGGCATGGCCGTGGTGGCGGCATTGAACGTGGCCAAGGACCTGGGGCCGGACGACATCGTGGTGGTGATACTGCCGGATTCCGGCCGCGGCTACCTGGGCAAGATCTTCAACGACGAGTGGATGAAGTCCTACGGCTTCATCGCCGACGGAGAAGAGACCACCGTGGGCGATGTCCTGCGGGGCAAGAGCGGCGGGCTGCCGGATCTTGTGCACACCCATCCCTACGAGACGGTGCGCGACGTCATCGAGATCATGAACGAATACGGAGTCTCCGTGCTGCCGGTCCTGTCCCAGGAACCGCCGGTGGTCATGGGCGAGGTGGTCGGAGCCGTGAACGAACGGGAGTTGACTGCCAAGCTGTTCAAGAACGAAGCGAAGCTGACCGACAAGGTCGGCGACCATCTGGGTGCGGCGATGCCGCTGGTCGGATCGCTGGAGCCGGTGTCGGCCGCCCGGGAAAAGCTGCAGGCCGCCGACAGCGTGCTGGTCACGTTGGCCGGGGCGCCGGTGGGCGTCCTGACCCGGCACGACCTGCTGTCCTACCTCACGAGCTGAAGGAGAGAAGAATGAGCGCAGAGAACAACCAGGGCTTCAACACCCGGGCCGTGCACGCCGGCCAGGTGCCGGACGACGCTACCGGCGCGGTGGTGCCGGCGATCTACCAGTCTTCGACCTACGCCCAGGACGGCATCGGCGGACTGCGCAACGGCTACGAATACGGCCGCGGCACCAACCCCACCCGCGACTCGCTGCAGGTGCAGCTGGCGGCGGTGGAGGGCGGCAAGCACGCGTTCTCCTTCGCCTCCGGCCTGGCTGCCGAAGACGCGCTGATCCGCGCCCTGCTCGCCCCGGGCGACCACATTGTGCTGGGCAATGATGCCTACGGCGGAACGTACCGGCTGATCAACCGGGTACTGGGTGCCTGGGGCATCGGCCATACCGTGGTGGACATGTCCGACGCGTCGACAGTCGCCGCCGCGGTCAACGAGCACAAGGCCCGGTTCCTCTGGGTGGAGACCCCGTCCAACCCGATGATGAAGGTCACCGATATTGCCGCGCTGGCGGAACTGGCCCACGCCGCCGGTGCGCTGCTGGTGGTGGATAACACCTTCGCCTCGCCGTACCTGCAGAACCCGCTGGCCTTCGGCGCCGACGTCGTAGTGCACTCGACCACCAAGTACATCGGCGGACACTCGGACGTGATCGGTGGCGCCGTGGTGCTCAACGACGACGCGCTCGCCGAGAAGATCGGCTTCGTGCAGTTCGCCGTCGGCGCCGTGTCCGCGCCGATGGACGCCTTCCTGACCACCCGCGGCCTGAAGACGCTGGGCGTGCGGATGGACCGGCATTCGGCCAACGCCCAGGCCGTGGCCGAATGGCTGCAGGGCCGGGCCGAAGTCGAGGCTGTCTTCTACCCGGGGCTGCCGGACCACCCCGACCACGAGCTGGCCAAGAAGCAGATGCGCAGCTTCGGCGGCATGGTCTCGGTCTCCTTCACCGGCGGCGAGGCGGCGGCCCGCAAGGTAGCCGAGTCCACCACGGTCTTCACGCTGGCCGAATCGCTGGGCGGCATCGAGTCGCTGGTCAACTACCCGTCGGAGATGACCCACGCCTCGGTGAAGGGCACCGAACTGGCCGTGCCGGAGAATCTGATCCGGCTGTCCGTGGGCATTGAAGACATCGAGGACCTGATCGCCGACCTGGAACAGGCCTTCGCCCAGCTCTAGGCGGCTCCAGCCAGATTTAGGCAGATCTAGGCAGATCCAGGCAGATCCAGGCGGAGCAAAAGCAGCAAACGGCAGTGCAGAGGCCTACGGTCCGGGCGACCGGACCGTGGGCCTCTGGCGTGTCCCGGGATGGAGGAGAATACTGTGCCCATGGATGCGAACAAGCGGTACCCACCGGCCAGCGTTGTCCCCGGTCTGCAGTCGCGGAAGGCGGCAGCACTGATCGATTACCTCACCGGCACCGTCGGGTTCATCGAACACGCCCGGTTCGAAGAGCACGGGGTGGTCGTACACGCCGAGCTGCTGTGGCCGGAGGGCGGCATGGTGATGGTCTCCAGCCACGCGGAAGGCACACTGTGGGCCCGCGAGCCCGGCTCGGCCCAGCTGAACGTGTACACCCATGATCCTGATGACCTCTATGCCCGGTTGAAGGCCGCGGACGCCTCCATCATCCGCGACCTGCAGGACACCGATTATGGGGACCGCGGCTTCGCCATCAACGATCCGGACGGTAACCTCTGGGCCTTCGGCAAGTACCGCGGGCAGCCGCTGCCCGGCGCGAACGGCGCCAAGGAGCAGGACGTCAGCTACGAAGGCCACGCCTAAGCAGGCAGCCGGCAAACATATGATCACTGCATGAATCCCGGATCCCTGCTGGCCCTGTGCCGGCTGCACGAACTGAAGCCCGACGCCAGCAAGGTAGGCATCACCGGCATCGACAAACGGCCGGTCGACGGGCGGGTCCCGCTCCGCTCCGTGGGGTTGCACGCCGACGTCCAAGCGGACCGCAAGAACCACGGCGGCGAGCTGAAGGCCCTCTACGCCTATGCCCAGGAAGACGCCGACGCGTGGTCGGCCGAGCTCGGGCGCGACATTCCGCCGGGTCTGTTCGGGGAAAACCTGCGGACCACCGGTGTGCAGGTCAGCGGCGCGCTGGTGGGGGAGCGGTGGCAAATCGGCCGAGAGGTCGTCGTCGAAGTGACCATGCCGCGTATTCCCTGCGCCACCTTCGCCCGGCACATGGACGAGCCCCGCTGGGTCAAGCGCTTCCAGCAGAAGGGACTGCCCGGCGCCTACCTCAAAGTCATCACTGCCGGTTCGCTAGCGGCCGGCGACGAGATCCACGTGCTCTTCCGGCCGGGGCATGGTGTCAGCGTGGCGGAATCATCGCTGGGGCTCACCCCGGAGCAAGCGCAGGCGCTCCGGGCGTCCGAGGCCATCGGCGAAGTTGCGCTGCACGGCAACGTCCGCAAAGCGGTCCGCAGGGCTTTGGACCGAGGCCGGATCCACATCTGACGGCACTAGCTGCTGCCACGTCGCGGTTCATCCGCGCGAATCGTCCAGCCGACTCAAAACCCACCCCGCCAGCCAGTGCTTGTTCACCGGAACATGCCGCCGTAGTCTTTATGCAACTTGTTGTGCAAAGGAGTGCAATATGGCTGTGGCCTACCCGAAGCTGTTCGAACCGCTGAACCTCGGCTTCACTGTCCTGCCCAACCGGGTGCTGATGGGCTCTATGCATGTGGGACTTGAGGAGCTGCCCGGCGGATTCGAGCGCATGGCCGCCTTCTATGCCGAACGCGCCCGCGGCGGGGTCGGGCTGATCGTCACCGGCGGCATCGCCCCTAATGCCGACGGCAGACTGCAACCCGGCGGGGCGATGATGACGACGGCGGAGGAGGCCGCCCGCCACCGCACCATCACCGATGCCGTCCACGCCGAAGGCGGGCGCATCGCGCTGCAGCTGTTGCATGCGGGCCGTTACGCCGCGCACCCGGAGCCGGTGGCGCCCAGCCCGGTGCAAGCTCCGATCAGCCCGTTCAGTCCCCGCGAACTCAGCGAAGCGGACATTGAGCAGACCATCGAGGACTTCGCCGCGGCAGCAGGCCTGGCCCGCGACGCCGGGTACGACGGCGTGGAGATCATGGGCTCGGAGGGATACCTGATCAACGAGTTCATCGTGGCCCGGACCAACCGGCGCACCGACGGCTGGGGCGGCAGCTACGGGAACCGGATCCGCTTCCCGCTCGAGATCGTCCGCCGCACCCGCCAGCTGGTGGGGGAGGACTTCATCATCATCTACCGGTTGTCCATGCTGGACCTGGTCGAAGGCGGATCCACCTTCGAGGAAGTTGCCCAACTGGCCCGCGGCGTCGAAGCGGCGGGGGCCACCATGATCAATACCGGCATCGGCTGGCACGAATCCCGGGTGCCGACGATCGCCACCTCGGTACCCCGGGCGGGCTTCGCCTGGGTCACCCGCCGGCTGATGGGCGCGGTTGGGATTCCCCTGGTGGCAACCAACAGGATCAACAACCCGGACACCGCCGAGCAGCTCCTGGCCGAGGGGTGCGCGGACATGGTCTCCATGGCGCGGCCGTTGCTCGCCGATCCGGCGTTTGTGCTCAAGGCATCGCGCGGACAGGCGGACGAGATCAATACCTGCATCGCCTGCAACCAGGCCTGCCTGGACCACACGTTCGCCGGCAAAGTTTCATCCTGCCTGGTCAATCCGCGCGCCTGCCACGAAACCGAACTGGTGATCGGGCCGGCGGCCGAGCCGAAGTCGCTGGCCGTCGTCGGCGCCGGACCGGCAGGCCTGGCCTGCGCCGTGACCGCGGCCGGGCGCGGACACCGCGTCACGCTTTTTGAAGCCGCGGAAGAAATCGGCGGCCAGTTCAACCTGGCCAAGCAGATCCCCGGCAAGGAGGAGTTCCACGAAACCATCCGCTACTTCGGCCGCCAGCTGGAGCTGCTCGGCGTCGCGGTGCGGCTCAAGACCCGGGTGACGGCAGCCGAGCTGGCCGACGGCGGATTCGACGAGATCATCCTGGCCACCGGTGTGCTGCCGCGGATCCCGGATCTGGACGGCGTGGACCACCCGAGTGTGCTTGGCTACCAGGATGTGCTGCGCGACCACCGGGAGCTCGGGGCAACGGTGGCAGTGCTGGGCGCCGGCGGCATCGGATTCGACGTCAGCGAGTACATCACCCAGGCCGGTCCCAGCGCCACGCTGGAGCCGGAGCGGTTCCGGGAGCACTGGGGGATCGACGACGACCCGGCCGTCCGCGGCGGCCTCACCGATCCCCGGCCCGGCCGCCCGGCCCGGACGGTCCATCTGTTGCAACGCAAGGAAGCCAAGATTGGCGCCGGGCTGGGCAGGACCACCGGATGGATCCACCGGGCGGAGCTGAAGAGCCGCGGCGTACACATGATCCCTGCCGTCACCTACCGCAAAATCGACGACGACGGACTGCACCTGACCATCGATGGCACCGACTCGGTGCTCGCCGTCGACAACGTGGTGCTGTGCACCGGGCAGGAACCGCAGCGGGAGCTGCTGGACGCGCTGCAGGGCCTGGGCCTGCCGGTCCATCTGGTGGGCGGAGCGGACGTCGCTGCCGAACTCGATGCCAAACGTGCCATCAACCAAGCGACCCGGCTCGCCGCGGCGCTGTAGCGGAAGGAACCCGACCATGTCCCTGCCGCACGCCATCCTCACCGCGCTGCTGGAACAACCCGGATCCGGGGCGGAACTGGCGCGCCGGTTCGACAAGTCTTTCGGCTTCTTCTGGCCGGCCACGCACCAACAGATCTACCGCGAACTGGCCAAGCTGGAACGGAACGGACTGGTCCAGTCCACCGGCCGCGACGCCAGTCGCGGCCGGGCCAAGGACTACACGGTGCTCGCCGCCGGCCGGAAGGAATTGAGCCGGTGGACGCTGGAACGGCAAGAGCCTCGTCCCGTCCGAGAGGAATTGATGATCCGGCTGCGCGCTTCCTCGGTGCTGGGCGACGCCCCCATCACGGACGAACTCGAGCGGCATCTCGGCCTGCACCGCGCCCAGCTCGCCACCTACCAACAACTGGACCAACGGGGCAGCTGGGACGGCGCCAACCAGTTGCAGCGTGCCGTGCTGCAGGCCGGGATCATGTTCGAGCAGACCTGGATCGAGTGGGCGGAACAAACGCTGGCGCAGCAGCTTGCAGAGATGACTGATCGCGCAACCAGCGCCCCAGGATGACAGCTGTGCCGAACGTCACCGGCCGTCGTCGTACCTTCCCGCAGAAATGGACCGCCCGGATGACGTACACTGGACACATCCCCCACTGTCGGTATTCCCTTAGTTCTGCGCGATAATGCCACATACGGTCTTGTCGAAGCGTCTGATTGATGTGTGTGGGTCCGCCTCTAAACGGCGGGCAGTTTCATGTTTGGGAGCGCCGGCTAAAGAAAACGCCGCTAGGTTTCCCCGCACAGTGCGGGCAGCCAGCGAAGCGGCGAAAAGCCCTGCCACGGGATTGTAATAGCGCCGGGCTTTGAGTCAGAGGACCGCGGACATTAATGTGCCGCGGCCACCGGTCCCCAGCTGAATACGAGGAACTGCCCCGTGTCCGAAAACACTGTTAATACCCTGCCCGAAAACACTGACGCCGCTGAGGCCGTCGAAGACGAGAACACTGTACTCTTCACCGACTTCGGCCTTGATAGCCGCGTTCTCGCGGCACTGACCGACGTCGGCTACGAAAAGCCCTCGCCGATCCAGGCTGCCACCATCCCCGTGCTGCTCGAAGGCCGCGATGTGGTGGGCCTGGCCCAGACCGGCACCGGCAAGACCGCAGCCTTCGCCGTTCCGGCGCTGTCCCGGATGGCCGACCTGCCGCCGACCAAGAAAACCCAGATCCTGGTGCTGGCACCCACCCGCGAGCTGGCCCTGCAGGTGGCGGAGGCGTTTTCCTCCTACGCCGCACACATGGACGACTTCACCGTGCTGCCGGTCTACGGCGGCTCCGCCTACGGCCCGCAGCTGGCCGGACTGCGCCGCGGCGCCCAGGTTGTGGTCGGCACCCCCGGCCGCGTGATCGACCACATCGAAAAGGGCTCGCTGGACCTGTCCGAGCTCCAGTACATGGTGCTGGACGAGGCCGACGAAATGCTGCGCATGGGCTTCGCCGAAGAAGTTGACCAGATCCTATCGAAGACCCCGGAAGACAAGCAGGTTGTGCTGTTCTCGGCGACCATGCCGACCGCCATCCGCCGGATCGCCAAGAAGTACCTGAAGGACCCGGCCGAAATCACGGTCAAGGCCAAGACCACCACGGGCACCAACACCCGCCAGCGCTACCTGCAGGTCATGGGCCCGCACAAGCTCGACGCCATGACCCGGATCCTGGAAGCCGAAGACTTCGACGGCGTGATCGCCTTCGTGCGCACCAAGATGGCCACCGAAGACCTGGCCGACAAGCTCAAGGCCCGCGGCTACCGGTCCGCCGCCATCAACGGCGACATCCCGCAGCAGCAGCGTGAGCGCACCGTCGAGGCACTGCGCGACGGCAAGATCGACATCCTGGTCGCCACCGACGTTGCCGCCCGTGGGCTGGACGTCGAACGCATCACCTTGGTGGTCAACTACGACATCCCGCACGACACCGAGTCCTACGTGCACCGCATCGGCCGCACCGGCCGTGCCGGACGCTCGGGTGACGCCATCCTGTTCATGACGCCGCGCGAGAAGTACCTGCTGCGCGCCATCGAGAAGGCCACCCGCCAGCCGGTCGAGCAGATGCACCTGCCGTCCGCCGAGACCATCAACAACCTCCGGATGCGCAAGTTCGCGGAAAAGATCACCGAGACGCTGGCTTCCGAAGACGTCTCGATCTTCCGCGATCTGGTCGCGAACTACGAGACCGAGCACGACGTTCCGGCAGCCGAAATTGCCGCTGCCCTGGCCGTCATGGCCCAGGGCGGACGCCCCCTGATGGTCCAGGACCTGCCGGACGCACCAAAGGGCCAGCGCGAGCGCGCCGGCGGCGGACGTGACAGCATGAATTCCCGCGGCCCGTCCCGCACCCTGACCGAGGGCAATGCCACCTACCGGATCGCCGTCGGCCGCCGCAACCGCGTGATGCCCGGCTCCATCGTCGGCGCCATCGCCAACGAGGGCGGCCTGTCCGCCGCACAGATCGGCGGCATCGACATCCGCTCCGACCACTCGCTGGTCGAGCTGCCCGCGGACCTGAGCAAGGACCAACTGCGCGCACTGTCCAAGACCCGCATCGGCGGCGAGCTGATTCATCTGGAGCTCGACGCCGGCCGCAAGCCGCGCCGGGACCGCGACGACGTCGGCGGCGGCCACCGTGGTGGCTTCCGCAGCGACCGGGCAGACCGGCCGTTCACCAAGAAGTCCGACGGCGACCGCCCCTACAAGAAGAAGTTTGAGGGCGACCGTCCGTACAAGAAGAACGACGGCGAACGCAGCTTCAGCGGCGAACGCAGCTTCAGCGGAGACCGCACCGACCGCGGTGGCTTCGGCGGCGACCGCGACCGCAGCTTCGGCGGCGCGCGCAAGCCCCGCCACACCCACGGCTGATCCCCACCGGATCTCCTAGCCACCCTCCGGGGCATCTGTCTTGGACAGGTGCCCCGGAGGCGTTTAACGCGGCTTCCGGGCGTTGCTGGAGCTTATCCGGGTGCCAGAGACCACCGCGGACCCATGTTCGGGGGAGTATGCCACAGCGGCTGCCAGCCCGCAGCCTTTAAACACGCCGGAAGCAGTCTCTGCCTGACGCTCGCTCGTTTCCACCAGGACCGACCCGCCGGGCGCCAACCACTCCGGTGCGCCAGCCGCAACGCGGCGCATGACCGCCAAACCGTCCGCACCACCGTCGAGAGCCCATGCTGCTTCATGCAGGCGGGCCTCGGCCGGCAGCAGGGCGATCTCCTGTGTGGGCACATAGGGCACATTGGCGGCCAGGACGTCCACCCGGCCTCGCAGCCCCGAGGGCAGCGCCTCGAAGAGATCGCCCTCGTGCACCTGCGCAGCCGGCAGGTTCTTGCGCGCACAGGCAGCCGCAGCCGGGTCCACATCAGCGGCGTGCAGTTCGGTGGGTGCCAGCAGCCTGCCCAGCGCCGCCGCGACTGCACCCGAACCGCAGCACAGGTCGACGACGACGCCGGTGCTGGCCGGGGCAAGGTCGGCTGCCCGCTGGACCAGGAACTCTGTTCTTCGGCGCGGGACGAAGACTCCCGGTGCCACGGCGATGCGCAGGCCGCAGAACTCAGCCCAACCCAGGACCTGTTCCAGAGGCATGCCGGCAGCGCGCTGTTCCACCCTTGCGGCCAGGACTTTCGGGTGGCCGCTTTCGGCCAGCAGCAGGTCCGCTTCTTCCTCAGCAAATACGCAGCCCGCGGCACGCAGCCGGAAGACGATTTCATCCCGGGAAGCGGATGACTGGGAAACCTGCATTGGTTCCTTTCGAATGGTGCCACCAGACTACCCACTAGCACCCGTTCCACCCCCACTTCGATGTGATCTTCGCTTCACTTTTGGCGCGATATCCCGCCCCGGCAGGTCCCATTCCGCAACACGGCTTCAGCTCCGATTTCGGCCGCCGATGGGTGCATTCCAAGGGCTTAGCCCGTACGCCCGGGGCAGGATCGCAGCACAGGCCGAAGCGTGTAGTGTGGCGTTCACCACGGGCCTTCAGTTCGATTTCATCCCGGAGCAAAATGCTGGTAATGTATTTCTCCGTTGCCCCCCTAGCTCAGTGGTAGAGCGCGTTCTTGGTAAGAACGAGGTCACCGGATCGATTCCGGTGGGGGGCTCGGAATGGCAAAGCCCGCGTCTGCGTCGCGAGACGCAGCGCGGGCGCTCCCATTCGTGGCGGTGTAGCTCAGCTGGTTAGAGCGCACGACTCATAATCGTGAGGTCCCCGGATCGAGTCCGGGCACCGCTACAAAGCCTTGAAGGGCCCGATCGGAACTGCGGTTCCGGATGGGCCCTTCAGCTTATTAATCGGTCCGCCGGCTCGTTGTGCGGGACTGTCCGCCGGTCATTGTGCGGGTGACTTTCCGCCGGTCCGTGTTGCCGCATCCCTTTACTAGAGTGAACGGCATGCCCGCCCTCTATCTTGCCCACGGCATCGTCTGGACCACAGCGGGGCCCCAGCTGCGCCTGGCATCCCCGGATGGCACACCGGAAGGCCTTCCGGTTAGAGCCGGGACCCGTCTGGGCTTCCGCGTGCTGGATCCACAGATCTTCTGCCTGGGCAGCCACCGGGTGCATTCCGCAGATGACCGGACACATGTGCCATGCCGGTTGCAGGCGCCGGCCGAGCGCGGCTACCAATGTGTGAACTGCTTCCTCAATGACGACTTGCGCTTCCTACATGACAGCCATCGCAGCGGCCGGGCGCCTGAGGGCCTGTTGCTGTATCTCGCGCAGCCACACTGGCTCTATGTGGCGACGTTCGCCAACGGTGCCAGCAAGGTAGGAACGGCGGCCAACATACGGAAGTCGTTGCGCTTGGCCGAGCAAGGCGCCGTGGTCGCCCGTTACGTCGCCAAGACGCGTGACGGGCGGGTGGTCCGGGTGCTGGAGGACATGGTCTCGGGAGCTACCGAGCTGACCCAGGCAGTGCGGAGCGCCGCCAAGTATGCGGGGCTCCTGGCCCCGCTGCCTGCGGGCGAGCTGGAGCGGATCAATGCGGGCCACGCTACGACCGTCCGCAACTTGCTGCCGACCGCTCAGCTAGAGGGCTTCGACGTCGTCGACGAACGCTGGCAGCCCCCAGAGCTCGCGGCCCCGGTCTTGGCGGACGGGATCAGGAGGAGCTACCCGACCAGCTTTGATTCAGGAGACCACGGGCTCACCGTGCACGGCATTCTGGGCAGCGTCGCGGCGGCGCAGCTGACGGAGGGCGGCCCGCACTTCCTCGCGGACCTCGGGAGACTGAAGGGCCGGCGGATCGCGCTGGGGGACTTCGTCTCGGAGCTGCCCGCCATGCAGGAGCAGCTGTTCTAGCGAACCATCCGGACCGGGAAGCCGAAGCAGGGCAAACCGCTCTGCGGTTCGGCCGGTGGCGGCGCGGCCGGTAACCTTGAAGTATGAATCCTTGGGACCTCGGCTCACCGCTGTACCGCAAGCTGGTGATCTCTGCCATGGTGCTCATCGGCCTCGGGATCCTGCTGTCTGTCATCGGCGCCTCGGCCAGTATCCAATGGCTGATCTGGGCAGCGATTGCGGTCATTGCCACGGGACTGCTGACCCACCTAGCGGGGCTGTTGGTCCGGTTCCGCGACGCCCGGGCCCGGCAAGCGGCCGCAAATCCGCGCAGCACCCCTCCGGCCAAGCGACGTTAGTCCATCCCTGCCCACTCCACCCTGCCCACTCCACCCGAAGGAGATCCATGTCCGAGCAAGCCGGGGTCAACCCCGACCTCGCCGGCCGAGTGTACCCGGCCGGCGCTGCCTACACTGTGGGCCGCGAGAAAATCAGGGAGTTCGCCTCGGCTGTGAAAGCCACGCATCCCGCGCACTTCGACGTTGAAGCCGCGCGTGCACTCGGCTACGCGGATTTGGTGGCACCGCCTACCTTCGCCATCATCGTGGCCCAACGCGCAGATGCTCAGCTGATCGAGGATCCGGACTCCGGTATTGATTTCTCCCGCGTCGTCCACGCCGACCAGCGGTTTGTGCACCACCGGCCGATCGTCGCCGGCGACGAACTCGTGGCTGAACTCCACGTCGATCAGGTCCGCGCCATGGGCGGCGGGGCCATGATCACCACCCGCGCCGAGATCAGCACCGTGGCCGGCGAGAGAACGGCCACCACCACATCGTCGATCCTGGTGAGAGGGGAAGGCCAATGAGCGTCGAACTGAACGAACTGACCGTTGGACAGGACATCGGCTCTCGAGCCATTGAAATCTCCCGCGCGGATTTGGTCAGGTACGCCGGAGCATCCGGCGACTTCAATCCAATTCACTGGAACGGGCGCTTCGCCGAGCAGGTGGGGCTTCCCGGCGTCATCGCACACGGCATGTTCACCATGGGGGCTGCCGTGCAGTTGGTAACTGACTGGATCGGCAACCCGGCCGCCGTCGTCGACTACCAGACACGGTTCACCAAGCCGGTCCTCGTGGAGGACGTTGACGGCCCCGGTGCGAGCATCGAAGTCAGCGGTGCGGTCGGCGCCATCGACTCAGACAACGGGACGGCGCGAGTCGACCTGACGGTGACCGCTGCAGGTGTGAAGGTACTGGTCAAAGCCCAGGCGGTCGTCAAGGTTTGGTGACTCGCCCTGAACCCGGCCGTGGAGAGGCCAGCGCCGTGACAGAAACGATTCTTGCTCCGCTGACGACGGTTGGCGTGGGCGGCGTGGCCCGACGTTACGTCGAGGCTGGCTCCGAGTCCGAGATTGTCGATGCTGTCAGGGCCGCCGACGGTTCCGGCGGCGACCTTCTGATCGTCGGCGGAGGGTCCAACCTCGTGATTTCCGACGGCGGCTACCCCGGCACCGTCATCCGTGTCCGCAACACCGGCTACACCGTCGACGAACAAGACGGCGCCGTGGCGCTCACGGTTCAAGCAGGTCAGCCGTGGGACGACCTCGTTGCCTTGACCGTCACCAACGGCTGGGCCGGGCTGGAAGCGCTCTCCGGTATCCCGGGGCTCACGGGGGCCACGCCGGTACAGAACGTCGGCGCCTATGGATCCGACGTCTCGCAGACCATCACCAGGGTCCGAACGTGGGACAGGAACACTGGTTCGATTCAGGAATTCGGGAACAGCGACCTTGCCTTTGGCTATCGGGACTCGGTCTTGAAACAGAGCACCGTCAACGGTTCGCCGCGCTTCGTGGTGCTGGAAGTAGAGTTCCGGCTGACGGCGGGGAGGCAGAGCCTTCCGATCCGCTACGCCGAATTGGCCCGCGTCCTGGGGGTCGAGATTGGCGAAACCGCCAAGGCCTCAGACGTTCGACGTGAAGTACTCCGGCTGCGCGCGTCCAAGGGGATGGTCCACGATCCTTCAGACCGGGACACATTCAGCACGGGATCATTCTTCACAAATCCCATCGTCGATACCGCAACCGCGGAAAGACTTCCCGCGAACGCGCCGCGGTGGCCGGCCGGCGACAAGACCAAGCTGAGCGCGGCATGGCTCATCGACCATGCAGGCTTCTCCAAGGGCTTCGGGCTCCAGGGCACATCAAACGGCGACCTCAACGGGCATGACTTGGCCGGCGGCCGCGCGTCGCTGTCGACCAAGCACACCCTGGCAATCACCAACCGTGGTGAAGCCAGCGCAGAAGACATTCTGGCGATCGCCCGTGCCGTACGGGATGGAGTTGACCGTACCTTCGGTATTCGGCTTCAACCCGAGCCCCTGTTGATCGGTTGCAGCCTCTGACAGCGGAAACAGGCTGTAACTGGGGGCGGGGATAGCTCTTCCTCCCTTGGTACTGTGTCCTACGGCAGATCTTCGCGGGTAATCGGGGCATCGGCCGGTTGGAGCAGACGTTCCGGTCCCTTGCGGACCTTTGGACGGACGGCCAGTTCATCATGTCGGATCATGAATTGGATGATGCTCGGCCGCAGCGCACGGAGATTGACCAGGCCGCTGCTGCATAGCCAGCAGACCAAGCGGTAGCTGTGATTCACCTGAACCAGTCGGTCAGTACCATGGTCAAACAGCCACTCCGGCGACAAGAAATCGCGCATTGGCGGCAGGAGAAAGTCTGCTGGTAGGAGCCTAGCGAACGCATCCTTCGGCTCGAAGCATTGTTCAATCTGCAGCGGCAACCACCACTCCTCGGAGATGTAGGCCGGGCCGCGCTCTTCCATGCACCTTCGTAGATGCGCCTCAAGCCGGAGCGAACGATCTTCCCGAATCGGGCGGGACTGACGTTGCTGTGCGAAGAACTCCCGGAGAACAACGTCGATTGTCGGCTTCAGGTGGTTGTGCCTGCTCACATCGGTCCTTTTCCGCTTGATTCGAATCCGCCTCTTAGAAGGGCGGAGGGGTTTCGTCGCAGGGTGGTTCGCCCTGCCCGTTCCCGGCCGGGGTATCGTCCTGCTCTTGGGCTGTGGGGTGGGTGAGGGCCCAGCCTTGGTCGGGGGTGGTGGTGTGGGTGTGGCCGGAGCGGGTGGTGAAGTGCAGGGTGCCGTCGGTGTCCTGGGTGACGGTGCCGCCGCCGTGGTGTTTGGTTTTGTGGCCGGGTTTGCAGTGGGCGGTGAGGTTTTCGAGGACTGTTTTGCCGCCGTCTTCCCAGGCGATGGTGTGGTCGATCTCGCATTGGTCGGCGGGGACGGTGCAGCCGAATTCGCGGCAGTGCCGGTCGCGGAGCCGGACGAGGCGTTTGAGCCATTCGGGCGGGGTCCGCAGGTCTTTGGCGGCGGCGATGGCTTGGCCGTAGTCGTCGGTGAGCACGACAAGCCATGATTTGGCCAGCGCGGTGAGGTTGCGGGTCATCTCCGGCGGGATGAGGCCGTAGCCGGTGAGTTCGCCGGGTTTCTCGGCGAGCCGGAGCAGGGTCTCCAATGGTGCGGTGACGGCGACGGAGGCGGTGGTGTTCGCGCAGTTACAGGGTGCCGGGCCGGGCGGCTCGGGCGGTTCGGGGGTTCCGGAGACTGCGGGGCCGTCGGCTGGGGGTGCTGCCGTGTCGGATGAGAGGTGCCCTGGCGGTTGCCCGGCAGGGCTGCCACCGGCGGTTGCCGCGGCGTCTGGGTGGCCGTTCCCGGGCGCGGCGTTTGCGTCGGCACCGGCGTCGGCACCGGCGGCGGCACCGGCGGTGGTGGTGGCGGGTTGGTAGGCGTGGGCGGGGTAGCGCAGGAGCATGTCGGTGAAGACGTCGGCGCGGAGCTGGCCGAGGGTGCGGGTCTCCTCGGCGCTCTGCAGTTTCCGGGCGTGGGCCTGCATCAGGTTGTAGGCCAGCAGGGCTTTGTCCGCGGAGGTGCGGATGAACAGTTCGGCCATGCCGTCGTCCTGCGGGAGGTATTGGACGGTGCGCCGTTCCATCGCGGCCCGGTGCCGGGTCTGGAGGGGTTGCGGGTGCAGCCGGTCGCGGGCGGTGCGGGCGCGGGCCTGGACGGATTCGAGGGTGATGGCCCCGGCGCCGGGCAGGACCGTGTTCTCGTATTCGGCCAGGGTGTCCGGCGGCAGGTCGGCGCCTTTGCGGGCGATCGCCGCGGCGCGGGGCAGGTCGATGGCGCCGCGGTCGAGGGCGGCGAGGGTGGCGGGCAGGTGGCTGGCGATCTGGTGCGCGTCGGCCAGTTCCGCGGCCGCCTGCCGGCGCGGCACGGCGAGGATGGGCGCGAGTTCCTGGCCGGCGTGCCGGCAGATCCCGTCCGGCGCCCCGGCATCGGCGCCGGTGGCGGGCCGGAGCACGGCGATCCGGTGCATGCCGCGGGTGCGGCGGGACTGGGTCCAGGCCTCGTGCTTGCGGACGGCTTTGAGGTATTCGAGTACGGACCAGTCGTCCAGGGTATCGGGGTCGGTGCCGGCGAGCAGCCCGGCCAGTTCCGCCGGTTCCAGCTCCCGCCAGTCCTCCTCCCACAACTCCCGCACCACCGGCATCTCCGCTTCGGTATCACCGTCCGGGCCGGAGTCGTCAGGAGCTTCGCCGGGGGCAGGCCCACAGGCGGCAGGATCTGATGGGCTGCCGTCCTCCGCTGTGGCAGGATTGGCTGCAAATTGAGCTGGTGCGGTTACGTCGGGATAGGGGACCGGGTCGGCGCCAAGCCCGGCCTCCGGCTCGGGGCCAGGGAGAGCTTCAGGCACCTCGCCGGGCGTGGCTGCGGAGCCGGAGTGTTCCTCCGGCTCCTGTGCCTCGTCCAACGGTTCCGTTGCCATACTTCAACGCTACGCAGCGCAACCTCGGGGTAGAACGGGTGTTCGACGTATGTGCACAAACGCCGGCCGACACGGCACTGTGTAGGACAAGACGGGTTGCGGAGGCGGGGAACGGCCTGCGGAGGGCAAGACAGGTTGCGGAGGCGGGGAACGGCCTGCGGAGGGCAAGACGGCTTGCGTAGGCAGGGGAGCGGCCCTGTGGAGGCAGAACGGCTTGTGGAAGCGGGTAGGGGCCCTCCTGTGGAGGGCAGGACGGCCTGCCGAGGAGGGGAGTGGACTGTGTGTAGGACAAGGCGATGGAGCCGCCGTCGCTCACTGGAAAGAGTGCACGGCCGACCGAGGTTTAACAGCAGGAGCCCGCCCCGCGAAGGGACGGGCTCCATGAGCGTTAGGCCACCAGCAACGCCGGCTGCCTTACAGCGCTGGCTGTCCTAGAGGTTGCCGGTGGCGATCCGCAGCATGCGGCGCAGCGGCTCGGCGGCGCCCCACAGGAGCTGGTCGCCGACGGTGAAGGCGCTGATGTACTCGGGGCCCATTTCCAGCTTGCGGATGCGGCCCACCGGGATCTCCAGGGTGCCGCTGGCCGCCACGGGAGTGAGCTGCTCCATGGTGGCTTCCTTAGTGTTCGGCACCACGCGGGACCACTCGTTGTCGGCGTCGATGATCCGCTCAATTTCGGCCACCGGGAGGTCTTCGGTGAGTTTCAGGGTCAGGGCCTGCGAGTGGGATCGCATGGCGCCGATGCGCACGCACAGACCGTCAAACGGGATGCGCTGGTCATCGCTGAGTCCCAGAATCTTGTTCGTCTCGGCCGGCGCTTTCCACTCTTCCTTGGACTGTCCGTTGCCAAGGTCCTTGTCGATCCAAGGGATCACGGAACCGGCCAGCGGCACGCCGAACTGGGAGGAATCCAGTTCGGGGCTGCGCTGCTGGGCCAGGATCTTGCGGTCGATTTCCAGGATGGCAGAGGCCGGATCCGCCAATTCGGCGGTCACTGCGGCGTTGAGCGAACCGAATTGGTTCAGCAATTCGCGCATGTGCCGGGCACCGCCGCCGGAGGCTGCCTGATACGTCATGGAGGTTCCCCACTCCACCAGGCCGTTCTTGAACAGTCCGCCCAGACCCATGAGCATGCAGGAAACGGTGCAGTTGCCGCCGATGAATTCCTTGACGCCGCGCGCCAGACCGGCGTCGATCACGTCCCGGTTCACGGGGTCGAGCACAATGATGGAGCTGTCCTGCATCCGCAACGTGGAAGCGGCGTCGATCCAGAGGCCGTCCCAACCGGCATCGCGCAACTTGGGATAGACCTCGGAGGTGTAGTCCCCGCCCTGCGCGGTGACGATGATCGGCAGTTTGGCGAGCGTCTCGACGTCGTACGCGTCCTGCAGTTTGCCTGCGTCGCCCGCGGCGGCACCAGCGAACGCCGGGGCGTCGCCGCCGGCATTCGACGTGGAGAAAAAGACCGGGTTGATCAGGTCGAAGTCGCCTTCATCCTGCATGCGTTGCATCAAGACGGAACCGACCATGCCGCGCCAACCGATCAGGCCGACGGACTGTGGAGAGGAAGTGGCTGCGGGAGAAGTCATGCCATCTAGTTTACGGGCAGGGTCAATTCAGATGCCGTGAGTTACGTGACTCTGGGGGCAAATCTAGGGTCCGCGTACGACGCCGGGGCTCGCCTTGGCTGCCTTCGTGCCGCGTTGGTGCGGCCTGGCAGCGCTGAGGACCTAAGCTTTCCGCTGTTCCAGTGAGGCCCGGGCTACTGCCCCCGGTTGTCCTCCCCGCGGACCCAGAGCGAGATGCGGTAGCGGGTGCCGTTGGCCGCGGTGCTCCAGCCCTCGGTGGGGGAGACGCCGTCGAGCCTCCAGTCCGGGCCCAGTTGCGGGGCATAGGTGTCGCCGTCGGTCTCCATATCGATGACGGTGACCGAGGCCGCGTTGGAATGCTGCGTGGTGAGGTTGAAGATCTCGCCGCCGCCAAGGATCCAGATTTCGTCTCCGCCGGGACTGGCCGCTGCCTCGGCCATCGCGTCCTCCACGGATTCGACGACCACGGCGCCCTCGGCGGCGAGCTGGTCGCGCATTTCCGGCCTGCGGCTGATCACAATGTTGGTGCGCCCGGGCAACGGCCGGTACTTGTCCGGGAAGGACTCCCAGGTCTTGCGGCCCATGATCACGGGATGGTTGAGCGTGGTCCGCTTGAAGTGCGCCAGGTCTTCGGGCAGGTGCCAGGGCATGCCGCCGTCGCGGCCGATCACGCCGTTCGTGGTCTGGGCCCAGATCATGCCGACCACCGGTGCCGGAAGCGGCTGTCCGCCGCCGGTGACCGCTGCGGCGGCAACCACGGCCTCGGCGACGCTGTCCGGATAGGGGCGCGGGCCGTCGGCGGGGCGGGCTGCGCCGGCGGTAGCTGCGCCTGCTGCCGCGTTGTTGTCGGGGCTCATACGGCCACCGGCGCCTTGATGGCCGGATGGTGCTGGTAATTCGCCACTTCGAAGTCCTCCAGCGAGTAGTCGAAAATGCTCTCCGGCTTCCGCAGGATGTTGAGCGAGGGGTAGGGGTAGGGCTCGCGCGACAACTGCTCGCGGACCTGGTCCACGTGGTCGTCGTAGACGTGAACGTCGCCGCCGGTCCAGATGAATTCGCCCGGCTCCAGGCCCACCTGCTGCGCCAGCAGCAGGGTGAGCAGCGCGTAGGAGGCGATGTTGAACGGCACACCCAAGAACATATCCGCGCTGCGCTGGTACAGCTGGCAGGAGAGCTTGCCGTCCGCCACGTAGAACTGGAAGAACGCGTGGCACGGCGGCAGCGCCATGTTCTTGATCTCCGCCACGTTCCACGCCGAGACGATGTGCCGGCGCGAGTCCGGGTTGTTTTTCAGGTCTTCCACCAGATTGGCGATCTGGTCGATATGCCCGCCGTCGGGCGTTGGCCAGGAACGCCACTGCACCCCGTAGACCGGACCGAGCTCGCCGTCGGCGTCGGCCCATTCATTCCAGATCTTGACGCCGCGTTCCTGCAGCCATTTCGCGTTCGAATCGCCGCGCAGGAACCACAGCAGCTCCAGCGCCACCGACTTGAAATGCACGCGCTTGGTGGTGATCAGCGGGAAGCCCTGGGCCAGGTCATAGCGGATCTGGCGGCCGAAGACGCTGCGGGTACCGGTGCCGGTGCGGTCCGATTTGGCCGTGCCGTTGGCCATGACGTCGCGCAGCAGGTCTTCATAGGGGGTGGGAATCGCGTTCACAGCGTCCAGTGTAGTTGAGGGGTGCTGCGGCGGCTGCCGACGGACGGCAGGGTCACAGCGCGTCCGGTGCGTTCCCGCGCAGGCACCGCAGCTGGCCGCGGACCAGGTTCAGGACCGTCTCATCGTCCAGTCCCGCCTCCCGGGCGGCGCGCACCAAATGTACGACGGCGCGGCCCACCTCGGCGGAGCCGGTTGCGGTTTGGTGCGTGGCGGCCGCCGTATCAGCCACCGTGGTGCCATGGCGCCGGCGGCTGATGAGCAGGCCCGCGGCCTCGAGCTCCTTGTACGCCCGGGCCACGGTGCCCGCGGCCACACCCAGGTCTGCGGCCAGGCTGCGCACCGGGGGCAGACGTTGTCCGGCAGCCAATGTGCCGACCGCGATGAGCGAGGCGACCTGGCTGCGGATCTGTTCGTACGGCGGAGTCGGTGCCGCCAGGTCCACCCGGATCTGGGTGCTCATGGCCTGCGGTCCTGATTGACAGCGGACTGGTCGTGGTCTCGGCCGAGGCCGGGAGGCCCGCTTGCGGCGTTGCCGGCGTGGTGCGCAACTTGGTGGCCAATATAGCTGGCCATGGAACGACGTGGTCGCGATGCTCCCGGGAGAAGCGCCAGCACGATGGCGGCCAGGTAGAGCACGGCCGTGGTGATGCGGAGCGCTGTATGCAGACCGGGGGAGAGCTGGTGGAGATAGAAAGAGATGCCGCCGTCCAGGAACCAGCCCCAGGCCGCCGGATGTGCGTTGAGCAGTTGGGCGGTCAGGGCGAACAGCCCGGCGGCGGTCATCCGCGCAACGCGGAAGCCGGAAACGCAGCGGAGCAAGTTGTCCGCCTCCGGGGTCGCCTCGAACAGCCGAGGGCGACTGTGCACCAACAGGATGGCCGCTGCGCCGAGCAGGAGCAGCGCAACACCGGCCACGGCGAAGGCTGCCAGCAGGTCGGGCTGTCGGCCCGGGGCGGCAGCATTAAAGCCGATGGCGACGGCCAGCAGCACCGCGCCGCCGGCAACGGCGGCAAGGAGCGGGCGCGGAACCAGCCGGGTCACGGGCACCGGCCGGCCGTCACTGGGCGAGCCGGAAGCGGGCTGGCCGGACGATCTCGTGTGGCCGCGCCAAAGCCGAACTTCCCCGGCTGCGACAACGGCCAAAAACACGGCCACCGGCACGGCAAACGCCAGAGGCAGCAATAGTAAGGGCGAAGCAGGGAAGACGGGGTTCCCGTCGTCGGAGATGGCGGCCGGCTGGACCACGAAACTGGCCCACCCACCCACAGCAACCAGCGCAACTGCGGTGAAGATCATCGCGACAGTATGCGTGGACTCCGTGATCTCCTGCCCCGCGGCATAGCTGCCGCGGTAGATGACCGGACGGCCCGGGGTACCGTCGGGGGCCAGCAGGGGAGGGCGCCACAGGGCCATGGCGATCATCAGTGCGACCGTGAGCCAGCCTGCCAGTTGCTGGGCCGGCTCCCAGCCGGCGGCCGGTGCCGGACCGTCCAAGAGGAGGGCCGGCACCTGTTGATTGGCGAAGTTGACCGCCATGGTGCCGAGCGAGGCGAAGAGCAAGGTGGCCGTGCGGAACAGCCGGTTGATCAGGATGCGCCGCAGGATGTCGTTGTCCTCGCGGTCGAGCGAGTCCACGGAGCGTCTGCGCACGATGACCGCCGTCGCTGTGGCGACGCCGGCCGCGAGCGTCAGGATGCCGATCAGCAGGATCGGCGCAATGTAGCTGCCGGGCTGGCGTCCGTTGTGCTCGCCGGAGACCTCAACACCGTCGAAGGATTGGGAACCGCTGAACCCCTCCATGCCCGGCAGCCCCCAGACGGCGATCGCCGCCATCACGGCCAGCACGGCCGCCGCAATCATGACGGAGAGCAGCGCCGAGGGGATGTAGTCGCGGATCCGCCGGATAGAGATGTCGGCGCGGCGGACCCTGCCGCGGGGCTTGGGCCAGGTGTATTGGCCGATGATGTAGATTCCGGCCAAGCTGACCAGCGGCACCAGGACGGTCAGCAGGTCCGCCAGCCAGGAAGGCGCTGGTGTATGTCCGGCGTAGTAGGCGGCCGGAATATCGCCGACCTTCGAGGCCGCAGACAGCCCGCTGGCGAAGAACGCCATGAGGGCCGTCCAGAACGCATGCATCCGGGCGGCATCCAGTCCGGCCTCGTCCGATGGACCCGAGTCCACGCCTGAATCCGGCTCCGCAAGCGTGGCTGCCCTTGCGCCCGCCCTGCCGGCGATGATCCGCAGCACGCCGTAGATGATGACGGCGCCGCACAGCAGGCCGGTGATGGTGCTGGTCAGTAAGTCCACGATCCCCCTCGTGCTGCATCAATGGATCAAGTATTTGATACAAAGCGGTAAGGGGTCAAGGGTGGGGGGGGGCCGGGCGGCACGAGCACTCGTCAGGTGCAAGGGCTGGGACTGCCGGGCGGCACGGGCGCTCGTCGGGTGCAAGAGCCGAGGTTGCCGGGCGACACGGCGCTCGTCAGGTGCCGCTAGTCGTCGTAGGCGTCGAGGATCTCCATGGCCACGATCTTGCCGCGCTGCTTCTTGGAGATGTGGCAGACCAGCACGGCTCCGGGCCGCAGGTAGGGGTCCTCGGTGGGCAGTTTCGCGGCGAGCAGGGGATCCATCCGGGCTGCCAGCACCTTGAACAGGTTCGGCAGCACGGGCCGGTGCGTGCAGACGGCGGTCGGCTTGCCCTTCTCCAGCATCTGGGTCAGCGCGGCCCTGGCCTTCTTCGGGTTGCGCTCGTTGTTGTGTTCGGTGATGGCGTCGACGGTCCGCAGTTTGGTCTGGGTGTGCAAGGCGTACGGGGTGACGGTCTGCACGCAGCGCAGCCACGGGCTGGAAACAATCCGCTTGGGTTTCCACGCGGAGAGCATCCGGCAGACCGCCAGTGCCTGCCGCCGCCCGGTTGCCACCAGCGGGCGCTCGCCTTCGGCCTGGGACCACGCGGACCGCGGTTTGGCCTTGGCATGGCGGACGACGACGAACGGATAGGTATCGAGCTCGTCCCGCCGGTGTGCGGCCTCCAGTGCGACCAGCGGTTTGACGTCGGAAGGGTTGGTCAGCAGTTCGCGGGCCTTGGCCGGCGTGCACCAGAGCACGCGGTCCACTTCCCTGCCGTCCGGAACCGGTTCCTGTTTGTCCAGCTTGGCAGCCCAGTACAGCACCTGCTTGAGCCCGGGGTTCACCTTGTAGTAGATGGTGGGCAACGGAATGCCCAGCCGGACCTGCACGCCAATTTCCTCGTGGACCTCGCGGACGGCGCACTCGGGCGTGGTTTCGCCGCTGTCCAGCTTGCCCTTAGGCCATGACCAGTCGTCGTAGCGCGGCCGGTGGATCAACAGCACTTCGAGGCGGCCCTGCCGCATACGCCAGCACAGTGCCCCCGCAGCGGTGACTTTGACGCCCGGGGGAGCACCGGCGTCGTCGGTTTTGTTCTGCGTCATATCAGCGGCGGCTGAGGGTGCGCTGGCGGGACCGGGAGGCGAGCAGCCAGGACTGGATATCCGAGAGGGGGTTGCCGTCGTCGTCCTTGTGGTGCCTGGTCCAGATGCCGTCGCTGTCCAGGTGCCAGCTGGCGGTGCCCGGGTCCATGTACCGGTCCAACACGGCCAGCAGGTCGTTGATGTCCTCGCGCGAGTTCAGCTGCACCAAGGTCTCCACGCGGCGGTCCAGATTGCGGTGCATCATGTCGGCGGACCCGATGTAGACCACCGAGTCGCCGCCGTTGGCGAAACCGAACACGCGTGAATGCTCCAGGAACCGGCCCAGGATCGAGCGGACGCGGATGTTCTCGCTGAGCCCCGGTACTCCCGGGCGGACGGCGCAGATGCCGCGCACAATGACGTCCACCTTCACGCCGGCCTGCGAGGCACGGTAGAGCGAGTCGATGACGGCCTCGTCCACCATGGAGTTCACCTTGATCACCACGCGGGCGGCCAGGCCGGCCTTGCTGTTGGCGATTTCCTTCTCGATCCGGTCGATCAGGCCGGAACGGACCGAACGCGGTGCCACCAGCAGGCGCTTGAAGGCGGACTTCGGGGCGTAGCCGGAGAGCTGGTTGAACAGCTTGGAGAGGTCTTCGCCCACCTGGTAATTGGCCGTCAGCAGGCCCAGATCCTCGTAGTAGCGGGCCGTGCGCGGGTGGTAGTTGCCGGTGCCGATGTGGCAGTAGCGCCGGAGCCCGTCGCCCTCCTGGCGCACCACCAGCGAGAGCTTGCAGTGGGTCTTCAGGCCCACGATGCCGTAGACCACGTGGACGCCGGCCTGCTCCAGCTTTCGGGCCCAGTCGATGTTGGCCTGCTCGTCGAACCGGGCCTTGATCTCCACCAAGGCCAGCACCTGCTTGCCGGCTTCGGCGGCGTCGATCAAAGCATCCACGATCGGTGAATCGCCCGAGGTCCGGTACAGCGTCTGCTTGATCGCCTGCACCTTCGGGTCTGCGGCGGCCTGCTCCAGGAAGGCCTGCACCGAGGTGGAGAACGAGTCGTAGGGGTGGTGCAGCAGGATGTCGCGCCGGCGCATGGCAGCGAATACATCCGCGGCCTTGGATGTTTCGCTCTCGTTCAGGAAGCGGCTGGTGTGCGCCAACTGCTTGGGGTATTTCATGTCCGGCCGGTCGATCCGGTAGATGGCTTCCAGGCCGCGGAGGTCCAGCGGCGCCGGCAACGCGTACACCTCGGATTCCTCGACGCCGAGTTCGCGCACCAGCAGTTCGCGCACGCTCGGGTTGATGTCGGTGGCCACTTCCAGCCGCACGGGCGGGCCGAAGCGGCGGCGCAGCAGTTCCTTCTCCAGCGCCTGGAGCAGGTTCTCGGCGTCGTCCTCTTCGACTTCCAGGTCCTCGTTGCGGGTAACCCGGAAGGTGTGGTGCTCCAGTACCTCCATGCCCTGGAAGAGCAGGTCCAGGTGCTGGGCGATGACGTCTTCCAGCGGGATGAAGCGCGCGGTCCGGCCCGGCACCGAGCCGGCGCGGGGGCCGTCGACGGAGATCAGCCGGGAGAGCTGGTCGGGAACCTTGAGCCGGGCGAAGAGTTCCTTCTCGCTCACCGGGTTGCGCACGATCACGGCCAGGTTCAGTGACAGCCCGGAGATGTAGGGGAACGGATGGGCCGGATCCACCGCCAGCGGGGTCAGGATCGGGAACACCCGCTCCCGGAACATGACGGACAGCTCGGTGCGGGCCGCCTCATCCAGCTCATCCCAGCGCACAATGTGGATGTGCTCGTACGCCAATGCCGGGCGGATCTGCTCGGCAAAGATCCGGGCATGGCGGTGCTGCAGCTTGTGCGCCGCGACCTTGATCTGTTCCAGTTGCTCGCTGGGCGAGAGACCGGCGGCGGACGGCACGGCCAATCCGGTGGCGATCCGGCGCTTCAGGCCGGCCACCCGGACCATGAAGAACTCGTCCAGGTTGGAGGCAAAGATGGACAGGAAGTTCAGCCGTTCCAGCAGGTAGAGGTCCTCGTCCTCGGCCAGCTCCAAGACCCGTGCATTGAAGTCCAGCCAGCTGATTTCCCGGTCCAAGAACCGTTCCAGGGTGTAGTTCCCGTCGGGTGCCAGCGAGGGTGCGAACTCCGGAATGTCGATGCGGTCCTGGGTGGCGCGGGCAGGAACCATCTCGGAGGACCCTAAGCGCGGAATGGCTGCGGCTTCAGGTTCGGTGACCATGCTCTCTCCTGCTGACGTCGGCGGGCCGGACGTACCTCTCATCGAGGCGCCGGTTAGCTATAAGGTTACCGACTATTGCCGATCTGCCTGAGCCTGCGCTGCATACATCACGTCCACATCCCAACGGGTAAAGCCGAGCTTGCGGTAGAGCCCCACCGCGGGCTCATTGTCCGCGTCTACGTAGAGCATGATCGCGTGTTCGCCGGCGTCCTGCAGGTGCTTGATGCCGGCGATGGTCAGGGCCTTGCCCAGCCCGGTGCCCTGCGCCTGCGGCGTCACCCCGACCACGTAGACTTCGCCGATGGACGGGTGGCTGCCGGCCCGCGGATGGATCTTGGTCCAGTGGAAACCCAGCAGCCCGCCGCCGTCCCGGCGCTCGGCCAGCAGGAACCCGGCCGGATCGAACCAGTCCTCGGCCATGCGGGCCTGCAAATCGGACAGGGTCATGGCCCCTTGTTCCGGATGGTCGGCAAAGGCGGCGGCGTTCGCGGCCAGCCAGGCTTCTTCATCCTGGCCGGGCACGAAGGCGCGGATGACGACGCCGGCCGGCAGCTCGGCGTCGGGCATTCCCGCCGGGTGGGTCAACCGCATCCGCCACAGCTCGCGCACCGGGGCGAAGCCGAAGCGGGCGGCCAGCCGTCCCGCTGCCTCGTGGCCGCCGTGCGACCAAGCCTTCAGGTCGGACAGTTCGGTGTGGTGCTGCACGGCTTCGGCCAACCGCAGGCCCACCCCTTCGCCGCGGTAGGACGGGTGCACGACCAGTTCCAGCACGTTGTCGGCGCCGGCGGCGGTCGCCAGGCTGACGACGGCGACGCCGGCCAGCGCGGTCGCGGTAGCGGGATCGGAGCGCTCTTCGCCGGCGTAGGTAGCCAGCACCAGCAGGTCGGCGGAGTCCGCGGCGCGCAGGTTTACCCAGGTCTGCTCGGAGAGCGGCGGGTTCCCGTCCGATTCTTCGGCGGCGGCGGCGAGCGCCTTGATGTCCGCGAGGGTCTCGGTGTCAGGGGCGCCCTTGATGGTCAGCACGGGCCACAGGTCGGAATCCGATGCAGTCATGAGCACAGACTATCCGAGCAGGCAACGACGGAGGGGCAGCGCGGCCCGCCGCCTGACGGAATCGCCGCCAAGCACGGCTGCCGCGTGCTTCGGGGTCCCCCGGAGACCGGAACCTCGCAGGCCGGTCAGCCGGTGACGTCGGCGGGTTCTTCTTCCGAAGCGCGGACCAGGGTAAAGCGGTAGCCGACGTTGCGGACGGTGCCGATCAACTGTTCGTGGTCAGAGCCCAGCTTGGCCCGCAGCCGCCGCACGTGCACGTCCACCGTGCGGGTGCCGCCGTAGTAGTCGTAGCCCCAGACTTCGTGCAGCAGCTGGTCTCGGGTGAAAACCCGGCCGGGATGCTGGGCCAGGTACTTGAGCAGTTCGAATTCCTTGTAGGTCAGGTTCAGCGGCTGCCCGCCCAGGCGCGCCGTATAGCTGGCCTCGTCGATCACCACCCCGGAGGCGTGGATCTCCGTGCTGGTTTCCTCGACGCCGGCATGGGCCCGGGCGATCACCAGCCGCAGCCGCGCCTCCACTTCGGCCGGGCCGGCGGTGTCCAGGACCACGTCGTCGGCCAGCCAGTTGGCGCTGACGGCGGCCATGCCGCCCTCCGTGAGCACCAGCACCAGCGGTGCGCTCAGCCCGGTGGCCTTCAGCAGCTGGGTGAGCGAGCGCGCACCGACCAGGTCCTTGCGGGCATCGACCATGACCACGTCGGCCGGGTCGGTTTCCAGCAGCGCCGTGGGTTCGGCCGGCAGGATGTGGACCTTATGGTTCAGCAGCTCAAGGGCCGGCAGGACGCCGATCGATGAACCGGGGCTGTTGGTCAACAGCAGAATGTGCGGCATGGTTCCTCCAAGGGGTTTGCGGCGCACATCATCGGGCTGGGCCCGGAAGGTCCTCATTAAGCAGGGGAACCCTGCCGGACGGTGGCACAAGTATAGCGCCCGCAGCCCCCGGTGCCGCGGCTTCTCGCACCGCCCCTGCGTCATAGGGCAGTATGACTAGCGTGAAAACGTGGATCGTCGCCGTAGCCGCGGCCGCCGTACTGTGCGCCGTCGTCGGTGCCTCCTACTTGTCCCTTCCCGCGCTGACCGCCGTGGTGTGCGTTGCCGCTGTGGTGATCGGCATCGGATGGCCGGTGCTGCTGGAGGTGCCGGCCAAAAAGACTTTGGCGGTGATCATCTCCTTGGCAGGAATTGCGACGGCGGTGCTCGCCAGCGTGGCGCCCGCCGGCATGCCGCTGCTGTGGATGGCGGTGGTGATTGCGCTCGGCGTGATGGCAGTCTTCCTGATCCAACTGCTCCGCGGCACCGGGCAGCCGCACCGGCTCGAATCCACCTTCGGCGCCAGCGCTGGCCTGGTGCTGACCTCGCTGGGCGCTGGCTGGGTGGCGGCCGAACGGCTCTCGGCCAATACCGCCAACACGGGCATGATGCTGGTGACGGGCATCAGCATGCTGTTGGCCATCGGCGCCTGCTGGCTGCCCTGGCCGGACCGTATTGTGGCGCCGCTGGGCGTCGTGCTGGCCACGCTGGCCGGAACGCTGGCCGCCCCGCTGTTCTTCAACGTGCCGATGTTCGCCGCCGCGGTAGTGGGCGCCGTCGTCGGCATCATCCTGGTGTGCTTCCGGCGGCTCATCCTGGCCGACGGCGGCCCCACCCGGCTGCCGGCCATGCTCGCTGCCGGCGCGGCGCCGGTCATGTCCGCCGGCTCGCTGGTCTACTTCCTGGAACGCATGCTGCTGCGCTGATCCGAGTACGACGGGGAAGGTGCCGTGCACGGCGACAGGGTCTGCGCCGGTTGATCGAGGTCACAGTGGGTGGTTGCGTAGCAAGCAGGCATCCTTCCGTCCGGGCCGTTACTATGGAGCCATGTCGTATCTCGGTCTTGAAATCGCGTTCCTTTCACTGCTGGTTCTCGCCGGCCTGTCCATCGCGGCCATCGCCTCGCTGGTGGTTGTCCGCCTGTTCAAGGGCCAGAAGTAAGCGGCCTGTCGCTTCATCATGCCGATTGAACTCCCCACCGAACTGACCCCGGAGCTGGTGCCGCTGTCATGGCTGCTCGGCACCTGGGAAGGTGCCGGCCGGCTGGGTGCGGGCGAGGACGAGGACGAACACTTCGTCCAGAAGGCCACGTTCACCCAGAACGGCCTGCCCTACCTGCAGTACACCGCCGAAAGCTGGCTCATCGATGAGGACGGCAACCGGTTGCGGCCGTTGACGGTGGAAACCGGCTTCTGGGCGCTGGACCGTAAACTCAACGACGCCGACGTTGGACCGGGCCTGGTCCCAGCGGACATCGTGCCCGCGTTGAAGTCGGCGGACGAGGTCGAAGAGCTGCGCAACGCCGACGGCGGTTTCGACATCACCGCCACCATCGTGCACCCCGGCGGCATCTCGGAGCTCTACTACGGTCAGATCAAGGGCCCCCGCGTGCAGCTGAGCACGGACATGGTGATGCGCGGTTCGCAGTCCAAGGACTACAGCGCGGCCACCCGGATTTTCGGCTTGGTCAACAATGACCTCTACTGGCGCTGGGACGTGTCCGCAGCCAAGGGCAAGGATCTGGCCCCGCACGCCTCGGCGATCCTCACCAAGCGCACCTAAACCAGCCGGGACGGCTCGCTGGGCCTCCCGGGAATGCGGCACCGCCGCGAGGAGTTGATCCCAATATGACCTACCGCAGCCCCCTGCTCCTGCAGCCCGGCGCCGTCGAAGCCTCCGGGTCCGACGCCGGCGTTGCCGCCCACTACTCCGATCCGTTGCGTGAACAGCGTGCGCTGGTCCGCGGTGAAGCAGTGGTGGACCTGTCCCACCGCGGCGTGGTGACCGTGGCCGGCGAGGACCGGCTGAGCTGGCTCAACACCCTCTCGTCGCAGCTGCTGCTGAACCTGCAGCCGGGCCAGTCCAGCGAGGCGCTGCTGCTCACCGTGCAGGGCCGGATCGAATACGACGCCCGCATTGTGGACGACGGCGAACGCACCTGGCTGATCGTCGAATCCTTCGAGGCAGCGCCGCTGGCCGCATGGCTGGAGTCGATGAAGTTCATGATGCGGGTGGACATTACGGATGTTTCCGCCGACTGGGCCGTGGTCGGTTCGGTCAAGCCCGTGCCGGCGTTCGAGGGCAGGATCGTCTGGCAGGACCCGTGGCCCCAGATCGGCGCCGGCGGCTATGCCTACACCGGGATCGAGGAACCGCAGCATCCCGGCCTGGAACGGACCTGGTACGAATATCTGCTGCCGGCCGCCGAACTCGAATCTGCCGTCTCCGGCCTGCAGTTGGCCGGCGTCTGGGCGGCCGAGGCGCTGCGGATCGCGGCCTGGCGCCCGCGGTTCGGCGCGGAGACGGATGAGAAGACCATTCCGCACGAGCTGGACCTGCTCCGCACCGCCGTGCACCTGGCCAAGGGTTGCTACAAGGGCCAGGAAACCATCGCGCGCGTGCATAACCTGGGCCATCCGCCGCGCCGGCTGGTGTTCCTGCAGCTGGACGGCTCCCAGCACACGCTGCCTGCCCCGGGCAGCGACGTGTTGCTCGGCGACAAGCGCGTGGGGGCCATCACCTCCGCGGCCCAGCACTACGAAATGGGTCCGATCGCGCTGGCCGTGGTCAAACGCTCGGCCGATCCGCACGCCCAGCTGACGGTGGTGGACGACGGCGAGAGCTATGACGCAGCCCAGGAAGTGATAGTCACCACCGACGCCGGCCAGGTGGTCGGCCGGCAGACCGGGTTCCTGCGCGCGCCGCGCTGAGCCTAGTCCTTCGTCAGGATTACCGACGTCTGGGTTCCGGCGTCCCAGAAGCCCAGGCTCGCGGCCAGCGCCCGCGAGGCTTCGTTGGATTCGTATGAGCGCCACTGCGGGATGAGCCCGGAGGAGAGCGCCTCGTGACCGGCGATGGCCGCGATCAGCGCACCGGCACCGCGGCGCCGGTAGCCGGGTGCGGTCAGCACCCCCACGTTGGCCAGGATTTGCTGCCACTCCTTGTAGCCAGCGCCGGCCATCGGCGTGCTGCCGTCAAGCAGCACAAAGGACTTGTCCATGCCGGCCAGCGCCACGTCGTGGATGTCATCCGGCGGGCACATGCCCTCAAGGCGGGCGACGTCGCTGCCCGCGGTGGAAACGGTGACCTCCCGTTCGGGCTGCACCACAGGCAGATCATCGGCGTAGGAGAGCACCGCCTTGCCCAGTCCGTGGCCGCCATGTTCGCGGCTCACCTGCATCAGCGTCTGGTGCTCCGCCAGCTCGTCGTCCGAGTATGGCGCGGCCGCTTCAACCGCCCATTCCGGACCGACCAGCGCGGATCGCTCGAACAAGCGCACGAAGGTGAGCGCACCGGCGTCGTTGTTGATCTTGGTCAGCCGGCCTGCACCGGAGGCGAAGGCATTGTCGGCAAATCCCAGCAACCGCGCCCACGCCAGCAGCACAATGTCGGAGGTTCCTGCGTCCAATCGCATATTGGCCAGATTACTGAAGGCTCAGCCGAAGAGAACCCTTGCCTCGTCGTAACGGTGCTGCGGGACCGTTTTTAAATTGTTCAAAGCGGACTCAAAACCAACGTGCACGATGTCCGTGCCGTGCAGCGCCACCATGGTGCCCCAACGTTCCTCCACCACCGAATCCACCACCGCCATGCCCAGCCGGGTGGCCAGCACGCGGTCGTAGCCGGAGGGAACCCCGCCGCGCTGGATGTGGCCCAGCGTGGTGGCCCGGGTTTCGATGCCGGTGCGCGCCTCCAGCTCCGGGGCCAGCCGTTCGCCGACGCCGCCCAGCCGAGGCCGGCCGAATCTGTCCACCCCGCGCTCGGCATACGGGCCCTCCTCGCCGTCGGGAACCCACCCTTCTGCCACCACCACCAACGGTGCGCGGCCGCGTTTCTGCGCGTGCAGTACCCACTCGGAGACCTGGTCTATGGTGACGCGCTGCTCCGGAATCAGGATGGCATGCGCGCCGGAGGCGATGCCCGCGTGCAGTGCGATCCAGCCGACGTTTCGGCCCATGACCTCGGCGATCATGCAGCGGTGGTGGGATTCGCCGGTGGTGCGCAGCCGGTCGATTGCCTCGGTGGCGATCTGCACGGCGGTGTCGAAACCGAAGGTGTAGTCGGTGGCTTCCAGATCGTTGTCGATGGTCTTGGGCACGCCCACAATCTTCAGTCCGGCTTCGGTGAGCCGGTGCGCACCGGCCAAAGTGCCCTCGCCGCCGATCACGATCAAGGCGTCGACGCCCAGCCTGTCCAACGTCCGCTGGATGTTCTCCGGACCGCCGTTGGGGCCGTCGAACGGGTTGGTGCGCGAGGTGCCCAGGATGGTGCCGCCCTGCTTGGAAATACCCCGCACCTGGTGCCGCGGCAGCTCCATGAAGTCGCCCTCGACCACGCCCCGCCACCCGTCGCGGAAGCCGACGAATTCGTGCCCGTGCACGGTGATGCCTTTGAGCACGATGCCGCGGATCACCGCGTTCAGGCCGGGACAATCGCCGCCGCTGGTCATGATGCCGATCCTCATAGGTACTCCTTCTCGGTGCTTCGCCGGTCGATGCGAGCACCCCATTGAGCCCGCCTCGATTCTACGTAGGAACCTCACCGCAGTCACAAGGAGCGGTACTTAACGTACCGGAGCCCCCGCTTCTGCGGAGGCTCCGGTACCTGTCGATGCCGGCGCGGATCAGAACTTGCGGAGCAGGTTCTCCAGGGCGATGCTGCCATCGTAGGTCGGCAGCAGGAGCCACAGCACCAGATAGGTGCCGATGCCGATGCCGGGGAACAGGAAGATCAGCAGGGTGGCGATGCGCACCCACGTCACGTCCCAGCCGAACTTTGCCGCGATACCTGCGCAGATGCCGGCCACCCAGCGGTCGGGGCCGCGGCGGACAGGGCTGGAGCGGAGCGCTCGGTAAAAAGTTTCCATGGAACCATGCTTTCGTGTTCGGGAGCTGTTGTCACTCGGGAGGCGGCTGTCTTGGTCGCCGCCTGATCTACCGGCCGCGGTTGCGGGTGGCGCTCAGCACGCCGGCGACCACCAGGGCAATGCCGGAACCGATCAGCAGGGCGATCAGGACGTAGGCCCAGTTGAAGCTGATGTTCCACCACGTTCCGGCGACCACCAGCAGGCCGACGGCCACGGCGATCAGTCCCCAGATGATAGTGCCCACGCGGGGCCGGCGATCGTCGTCGTGATTGCGTACAGTGCTCATCGGTTCTGCTCCAGTTCGCTAACGGTCAGGATGTCGACGCTGCTGGCCACGCCCCTGACGGACAGGATGATCTCCGGCGCGCCGCCGTCGTCGTTGATGATGTAGGTTCCGGGCTGCCAGACGCCGGACTGCCGTCCGCTGTCCCCGGGGGTGGCGTATTCGACGTTGCCCAGCGCCATCTGTGTTTCAACCTTCACCGGCACGTCGTCAGGAATGATGACGGTGACGGACGCGGCGACGGCGTTGACCGGGACGACGGTGGGGCCGCCGAGGCGGGAACCGGACACACCGCGCAGGTCCACGGTGCCGTTGCCGGCCACCACGCTGTAGCCGTCGCCCTCCGCCGGGGCGGCGGTCGAGGTCCAGGTGCGGTTGGAGGCGATGGCGAAGTTGGACGCGGTCCACTGGATTCCGGCGGAGAAGACCAGCGACAGCACGAGTCCTACGGCGGCCAGGAACCCGAGGATTCCGGAGGTGCGGCCCAAGGAGCCCGTGACGACGACGCCGATGCCGATCACGATCAGCGCGGAGGCAATCGCGACGGGGACAACGTTCAGGCCCAGCTCAACGAATTCCAGTGCGTTCAGTCCCAGCACCGCGCCGGCGGCGAGCATGGCGGTGCCCAAGGTCAGCGCGATGGCTGCGCCCGAGGGGCCGCGGGGGCCCGGCTTGGGCGGAACCGGTGCCTGCGGGTACGGACGCGGCTGCGGATACATCGGCCGCGGCGGGCCTTGGTAACCGCTGGTGCCGAGGCCGTAACCGGTCCCGGTGGCCGGCGTCGAACCGTAACTGGAGGTCGAACCGTAGCTCGAACCGTAGTCGGGGCCGGTGGTCGAACGGTAGCCGGAGCCGGGGGAGTGGGACGGGCCGGAGTGGCCCGGGGCCGGAGCGGCGGAGTCGGTCGGGACAGCGGATTTCGTAAACGCGGAGGTACCTGGCCCGGAGGCCGATGGCGTAGGCGGGAAGCCCTCGGCGCCGTGCGGCGGTGTGCCAGCGGGAGCACCGTCCTTGTTGCGCGTGGCGAGCCAGTAGACGAAGAACGCCACGGCGCCGATCCAGATGACCGCCCAGACGAAACCGCCGAAGCCCCAGCCCCAATCGTTGGTGAACCAACCGAAAGGCCGGCTGAACACACCGAGGACAGTGAAGATTACCGCGCCGGTCATGCCGGCAGTCCAGCTGCTGCGTCCTGCTTCTTCGGCATGGATGCGGCCGTCCGGCTCGGGCAACAGTGCCCAGGCGATACCGTAGAGCAGCCCGCCGAGGCCGCCGAAGACCGCAAGCAGGATGAACAGCCCGCGGACCAGGATCGGGTCCAGGCCGATTCGGTGCCCGATGCCGGAGGCGACGCCGCCGATCCATCGGTCCTGCCCACGGGGGATGCCGAGGTTGCGAAACCAGCTAAAAAACGGGTTGCTTGGCGGCGGAACCGCTGCACCGGGCGGCGGGGGAGGGAAAGCGCCGGAAGCGCCCGACGGCGGAGGCGGCGGAAAGCCGGTGCGGCCGCTATCAAAGCCTGGTCCGCCGGTGTAGCCGAAGCCTGCCGATCCACCGGAGTAGCCGGAGCCGATCGGCGTGGTCGGGTAGGTTCCCGAGGCAAGCGGTTCGGTGGGGTTGGTCCCACGGTCGTCGCGGGAGTCACCGCGGGAAGCGTCGTCGGGCCGCGGTGCCTCGACGGGCTCAGCGTCGTCGTAGCGTGCAGCGTCGTCGGGCTGCGGGGCCTCGGCGGGCTCAGCGTCGTCGTCGTAGCGTGCAGCGTCGTCGGCGTGTGTAGCGGCAGCCGGCGCAGAGTCGGGCTCGGCCGCGTCGGCTTCCACGGACGCCGGCTGTGCGGCAGGTGCTTCGACGGTCTCCGGCTGACCGGATGCGGATGCCGGGGCTGGCTCGGGAGTGGATTCGGGAGCGGCCGGCTGCTGGTCCGGTTCGCCTGTGCGGTCGCTGCCGTCATTCGGGGTCGGTGCGTGTGAGGTCATAGTTAGATCTTTCCAACCGGCAGCCCCTTCCTCTATGGGGTGCCACCCTGACCCTTCCCTGACCGCCCGGCCGGGGTTCCCCTGAATTCGCGGCCGATGGTAGGTCGGGGCCGCGGCGCATGCTTGGATTAACCCATGCGAGAACCACTCATCCGGTCGACCGAGGACCGCATTATTGCGGGCGTGTGCGCGGGCCTGGCCCGGCACCTGGACGTCTCGGTTGGAATCGTCCGGGTAGGCATGGTGGCCCTGGCGCTCGCTGGCGGTGCGGGGGTGCTGCTTTATATTTGGCTCTGGCTGCTGGTGCCGACCGCCGCCGATGAAGCCCTGGCCGCCGAGCGCGCCTTCAACCCGCGCGATATCGCGGAGAACTTCGCCCGGGGATTCGGCGCATCCGGTGCCTTCCGAGACGGCACCGGACAGGCCGGCACGCCCGCCCTCCGTCCCGTCGACCAGCCTCTCCCGCCCCCCGCGGCCCCTTCACAGGGCGCCGAAGGCACCGGCACCCGGCGGCTGCTGCAGCGCGGCGGCAAGGAAATCCTGATCGGCGCGGCCCTGGTGCTGGCCGGCGGCGCCGTCGTCGCACAGATCGCCGGCATCGACCTGCCGTGGGGTACCTGGCTGCCCGTCCTCGCCATTGCGGCCGGGGCGGTGATCGCCTGGATGCAGCTGGACGATTCCCGGCGCAGCGGACTGATGGACCGCGCCGGTGCCACCGGCGCGCAGGGCGCCGTGCGGTTGCTGGCCGGGCTTGTCCTGGTGGTGGCCGGCATCGTCACCATGGTGTCCGGGTCGATCACGTGGGAGGCCATGTGGCCCACCTTGTTTGCCTCCCTGGCCGTTTTGGCCGGGGTCCTGCTGGTCCTGGCGCCGTGGGTGCTGAAGTATTGGCGCGATTTGGAGACCGAACGTTCCGGCCGCATCCGGGAGACGGAACGCGCCGAAATCGCCGCGCACCTGCATGATTCGGTGCTGCAGACGCTCGCGCTGATTCAGAACCGTGCCGGGTCGGAGCAGGACGTCACACGATTGGCCCGCGCGCAGGAACGCGAACTGCGGGAATGGCTGTACCGGGACAGGCGGCAGGAAGAAGGCAACCTGGTGGACCGGGTGAAGGCAGTGGCAGCGGAAATCGAAGACGCCTATGGGCACCCCGTGGACGTGGTGGCCGTTGGCGATGCCGCCGTGACCGACCGGCACGAGGTGCTGGTGTTTGCCACCCGGGAAGCGGTGCAGAACGCGGCCAAACATGCTGGGGGCGGCATCTCGGTCTATGTTGAGTGCACACCGGGGCGCAGCGAAGTCTTTGTCCGCGACCGCGGCCCCGGGTTCGAACTGGCGTCCGTGCCGCCGGATCGGATGGGCGTTCGCGAATCGCTGATCGGCCGGATGGAACGCCATGGCGGTCATGCCCGGATCCGCAATACCGGCAGCGGCACCGAAGTGCACCTCAGCTTGGAACACCCTCAGGAAGGAACCGCATCGTGACCGAACCCATCCGCGTGGTCGTCGTGGACGACCACGCCATCTTCCGATCCGGCTTGAAGGCCGATCTGGACGAGCGGATCGAGGTGGTCGCCGAGGCGGCGACCGTGGAGCAGGCGATCGAGGCCATCCATGAGCAGCGGCCCGCCGTGGTGCTGCTGGACGTGCACCTGCCCGGCGGCCGCGGCGGCGGAGGGGCCGAGGTGGTTGCGGGCTGCGCGGCCCTGCTGGGCGAGACCAAGTTCCTGGCCCTGAGTGTTTCCGATGCCGCCGAAGACGTGGTCACCGTCATCCGTGCCGGCGCCCGCGGCTATGTCACCAAGACCATATCCGGGGCGGAGATTTCCGACGCCGTCCAGCGCGTGGCCGGCGGAGACGCCGCCTTCTCGCCGCGACTGGCCGGGTTCGTGCTGGACGCCTTCGGCACGGCAGCAGTGGCCAACGTCGACGATGAACTGGACAAGCTCTCCGCCCGTGAACTGGAAGTCATGCGGCTGATCGCCCGCGGCTACCAGTACAAGGAAGTGGCCAAGGAGCTGTTCATCTCGATTAAGACGGTCGAGACCCACGTCTCGTCCGTGCTGCGCAAGCTGCAGCTCTCCTCGCGGCACGAGCTAACCCGCTGGGCCGTCGACCGCCGGATCCTGTGAGGCGGCTGAGCGGCGGGCTATTCAACGCTCCCGCCGGACTGCCTTACTTCGCGGTCGATTGCCCAGACGTCCGCCAGCGGGCCCAGATGTCCTAGCTTGTCCGGATTGATCACCAAGCGGATCGCCTGGATCTGCCCATGGAGTACATCGAGCCCCACAATGTGCAGCACCTTGCCGTCCCGGTCGCGGAAGACCGCACCTGGCTGGCGGTTGACCTCCTGCGGCTCGAACGTCACACCGCTTCGGCCCATCCGGGTGACGACAGAGGCGAGCAGCCGGGCCACGTTCCCGGAGCCCCTAATGGCCTTGGCCAGCTGAGGGGCCTTGCCGCCGCTGTCAGAGACCATCGAAACATCGGCAGCGAGCAGTTCCTGCAAGCCGGCAACATCGCCATCGCGCAGGGCGTCGAAAAACCGCGACGCCAGTTCTGCCCGCTCGCGGCGGTCGGTGTCAAAGCGCGGCCGGCCCGCGGCCATGTGGCGCCGCGCCCGCACCGCTAGTTGGCGGCACGCCGCTTCCGAGCGCCCCACCGCCGAGGAAATATCGGGAAAGTCGAAATCGAACACCTCCCGAAGCACGAAGACTGCCCGCTCGAGCGGGCTGAGTCGCTCCAGCAGCACCAGTGCCGCCATCGACACCGAATCGGCCAGCTCCGCCGACCGCGCCGGATCCTCATAAGGGTCGGCAAGCAGCGGCTCGGGGAACCACTGTCCGACGTATTCCTCCCGCCGTACGCGGGCGGAGCGCAGAACATCGATCGAGATTCGGGAAACTGTGGTCGAGAGGAAGGCCTTGGTGGATGTGGGTTGCGTGGGAGACGACTCAAAGCGCAGCCAGGTTTCCTGGACAGCGTCTTCGGCCTCGCCCACACTGCCAAGGATCCGGTAGGCGATCGAGAACAACAGCGGTCTCAATTCAAGGAATTCGTTGGTCTTGCTCATGCCGGCTCCGTTACTTTCGCTCCGTTGAGGGCTGGCGCTCGTCAGCCTGTGAAAGGCTCGATGCCGAGGCGTCCCCAAACAACAAATGCTGCCAGAGCGAGGTAGCCCAGATTCACGACCGCCAACGCGGATTCGCCTCTGCGGCCGTGGACGATCATCGCGCCGACCATCAGCAGGACCCAGCAGCCTGCAGTCACCGGTACCAGCGCGGGGGCGATTCCGAGGGCAGTGGGCAGGAGCAGGCCGACGGCGGCCAAGAGTTCGAGGACGCCGAGGGTCTTGACGAAGCCGTCACTGGCCTCGTGGGTCCAGCCCGCGCCATTGATCGTGGCCAGTTTGGCCCTAGGGACGAATGTCTTGGTGATCCCGCCGGCTAGGGCTACCGCGGCAAGCAATCCGGTAGCAATCCACAAAGCGAGGTTCATCTTCTACTCCTTAGTCGAGGATTCATTACCTTTAGGACGAGGTAGAAGCCTCGCCTGTGACATTAACGAGCCCCGGACTTCTATGCGCTAGCACCAAAAGGGCCCTTGTCTTCAATAAATCGAAGTCAAGGGCCCTCTGAAACGACTGCCGCTTCCTCTCGCAGAGGGCAGCTGGATGGTTACTTGGCCTTGCCCAGGAACTCCTGCAGTCGGCCGACGCCGGTGGCCAGGTCGTCGTCGCCCAGGGCGTAGGACAGCCGCACAAAGCCGGACGGGCCGAAAGCCTCGCCGGGGACGACGGCGACCTCGACCTGATCGAGGATCAGGGCGGCCAGCTCGGCGGAGGTCGCCGGACGGATGGTGCCGTCCGCCGTCGGGAATTCCTTGCCCAGTAGCCCGCGGACGTCGGCGTAGGCGTAGAATGCGCCCTTCGGCGTCGGGCATTCCACGCCGTCGATGGCGTTTAGGCCGTCGATCATGGCCTTGCGGCGCCGGTCGAAGGCGACCTTCATTTCGTCCACTGCGGTCAGCGGCCCGGACACGGCGGCCAGCGCGGCCATCTGGGACACATTGGCCACGTTGGAGGTGGCGTGCGACTGCATGTTGGTGGCAGCCTTGACCACGTCGTTCGGGCCGATCATCCAGCCCACTCGCCAGCCGGTCATCGCGTAGGTCTTGGCGACGCCGTTGAGGATGACCACTTTGTCGCCCAGTTCCGGCGCTGCAGTAGCGATGGAGGTGAACGGCATGCCGTCGTAGGTGAGGTGCTCGTAGATCTCGTCGGTGATCACCCACAGGCCCTTGGCGGCAGCCCAGTCGCCGATCTCGGCCACCTGCTCCGGCGAGTAGACGGCGCCGGTCGGATTGGACGGGGAGACGAACAGCAGCACCTTGGTGTTCTTGGTCAGAGCGGCCTCGAGTTGGTGGACCGTCACCAGGTAGCCCTGCTCCGGTCCGGCGAAAACTTCCACCGGAACGCCGCCGGCCAGCCGGATGGCCTCCGGGTAGGTGGTCCAGAACGGGG
Source organism: Actinomycetota bacterium (assembly GCA_051751385.1). Taxonomy (GTDB): domain Bacteria; phylum Actinomycetota; class Actinomycetes; order Actinomycetales; family Micrococcaceae; genus Crystallibacter. The sequence goes on from JBNJKW010000001.1 coordinate 565,973, forward strand.
TGGGGACCAGGACCTCGTCGCCCGGATCCAGCAACGTGGCGAACGATTCGTAAACGGCCTGCTTGCCCCCGTTGGTCACCAGCACCTGGGATGGATCCACCCGGTAGCCGGAGTCACGCAACGTCTTATCCGCTATGGCCTGCTTCAGTTCCGGCAGGCCGCCGGCCGGGGAGTACCGGTGGAAGCGCGGCTGCCGGGCGGCTTCGATGGCGGCCTCGACGATGTACTCAGGGGTGGGGAAATCCGGTTCGCCCGCCCCGAAACCGATCACCGGACGTCCGGCTGCCTTCAGCGCCTTGGCCTTCGCGTCGACGGCGAGGGTGGCGGATTCGGCGATGGACGCGATGCGCCGGGAGACGCGGGCGTTGGCAGGCATGGGATTCCCGTCTTCAGTAGCGTGTAGGACTGCTCCATAGTCTAGGTGCAGGCCGTCGGCCATGTCCTGTCTGACGAGGCGCCGCGGCCGGCTGCCCACCAGCAGTGGCGGCCCGGAAGCATCCGGTGGTCAATCGGCAGGCGGAAATGTTGCATAATGGATCAGTCGCCTTTTGGGGCGGCAAACGGGGTCCGGTTCGACGTCGGCGCATCGCTGGCGTAAACTAGATCTCCGGTGTTGAAAACGCCATGATGTTCCATGCCCGCCAGGCGGGAGCGTCAGGCGACATTCGGCTCCATAGGGTAGTGGCGCAATTGGTAGCGCAGCGGTCTCCAAAACCGCAGGTTGCAGGTTCGAGTCCTGTCTGCCCTGCGCAGAACCGTCGCAGATATGACTGCAGCAGTTCAGCATCCCAGCACGAAGCAGTGGTTCAGGCCGGCCGAGGCCGTCCGGGGCCGGACACCGGACAGAATGAGTGAGGCCAGGTTGACCGATACGGCTGCCAATAGTCCCAAGGGACGCCCCACCGGACGAAAGACCGACAAGCGCGGTCTCTTCGCCCGGATCATTTTGTTTGTCCGCCAGATCATCGCAGAACTCAAAAAGGTCGTCACACCGACCCGCAGCGAACTGGTGAACTACACGCTGGTGGTGATCGCTTTCGTGGCCATCATGATGCTGATCGTTACGCTGCTGGATCTGGTTTTCGGCCAGGCCGCGTTCTTAGTCTTCGGAGACGGCATACCCGAACAGTAACGCCCGCGTATGCGGCAGCCGTACGGATGGACGACGACGACGGCGGAAAGCCGGCGCGAGCCAAGTGAGCTGAAGAAGAAAGCAGGAAGCCAAGTGTCCGACCAGGAACTCGAAGCCCAGAACTCCGAAGAGAACGTGGAGCTGGAAGCAGACGAGCAGGTTACCGAGACCGACACCGACGAGGTGTCGGCTTCTGGCGTTGAAGCCGCAGAAACTGCCGGTACCGATCTGGCCAGCGAGCTTGACCAGGCCGCCGAAGACGCTCCGGTTCTCGACGAGGCGGCCGAGGCCGCTGCCGAAGCAGGCATGACCGAAGCCGCCGCAGCCGACGAGGCCGCAGAAGAGGCCGAGGCGACTGACGAAGCCGCCGAAGAGGTCGAGCAGACCGAAGAGGAAGCGCTGGAAGCGTTCCGCGCCAAGCTGCGCCGCCAGCCCGGCGACTGGTACGTCATCCACTCCTACGCCGGCTACGAAAACCGCGTGAAGGTCAATCTGGAGACACGTATCCAGACCCTGAACATGGAGGATTTCATCTACGAAATCCAGGTCCCCATGGAAGAAGTCGTCGAGATCAAGAACACCACGCGCAAGCTGGTCAAGCGCGTGCGCATCCCCGGCTACGTGCTGGTCCGGATGGACCTGACCGACGCCTCCTGGGGCGCGGTCCGCCACACGCCTGGCGTGACCGGCTTTGTGGGCAACGCCCACAACCCGGTGCCGCTGAGCCTCAAGGAAGTTGCTTCCATGCTGGAGCACACCATCACCGGCGCCAAGACGGAGGCCGGTGGCAAGGCAGCTGGCAAGGCCGCAGCCTCGGGCACGCCGATCACCGTCAACTTCGAGGTCGGCGAGTCGGTTACCGTCAACGACGGCCCGTTCGAGACCTTGCCGGCGACGATCTCCGAGATCAAGCCGGAATCCCAGCAGCTGGTGGTGCTGGTGACCATCTTCGAGCGCGAAACCCCGGTGACGCTCTCGTTCAGCCAGGTCACCAAGATCCAGTAACCAAAGACTTCGTGCGGATACGGACCCGCTTTGTCCGGACCCGCACGGGCGGCCGCCACGCCATGGCGGCCAACCACCGCATGCACGCTCCTGTGCCGCGGTACGTAATGTGAGAGAAGGACCCGATATGGCCCCCAAGAAAAAGGTCACCGGCCTCATCAAGCTCCAGATCCAGGCAGGCGCCGCCAACCCGGCACCGCCGATCGGTCCGGCGCTTGGTCAGCACGGTGTCAACATCATGGAATTCTGCAAGGCGTACAACGCCGCCACGGAATCCCAGCGCGGAAACGTGATCCCGGTTGAAATCACGGTCTACGAAGACCGCTCCTTCACCTTCATCACCAAGACCCCGCCGGCCGCCGAGCTGATCAAGAAGGCCGCAGGCGTGCAGAAGGGTTCGGCTACCCCGCACACCAACAAGGTTGCGAAGCTGACCCAGGCACAGGTCGACGAGATCGCCAGCACCAAGATGGATGACCTCAACGCCAACGACATCAAGGCTGCTGCCAAGATCATCGCCGGCACCGCCCGTTCCATGGGCATCGAGGTCGAGTAGCCAGGAGCTCGCGTACGGTGAGGGCCGAGGAACGAGGCACTCGCCGGAAGCAAGCACCGCAGCTGCTCGACGATCGAGCACTGTCGGAGGGCTAAGCACCCTCACCCCGGTGGTTGTTCGGGACAAACGTCCTGTTTCGACCCCACCAAGACAATTCAAAAAACGACGGCGACATAGCTCGCCCAAGGTGGGAACACCGCCGTCGTTGTGGCAGGGCCGAGCGCGGTCCGCAGACCACAACTGCACAAGGAGAAAAAGCAGATGGCAAAGCGCAGCAAAGCATATGAGGCAGCTGTAGCCAAGATCGAGGCGGACAAGCTTTACGCCCCGGTCGAGGCAATCACTCTGGCCAAAGAGACCAACCCGTCCAAGTTCGACGCGACCGTTGAGGTGGCTTTCCGCCTCAGCGTTGACCCGCGTAAGGCTGACCAGATGGTCCGCGGCACGGTCAACCTGCCGCACGGCACCGGCAAGACCGCCCGCGTGCTGGTCTTCGCCACCGGCGACAAGGCTGAGGCCGCAATCGCCGCCGGCGCCGACTTCGTTGGCTCGGACGACCTGATCGAAAAGATCCAGGGCGGCTGGACCGACTTCGACGCCGCCGTGGCGACGCCGGAACTGATGGGCAAGGTCGGCCGCCTGGGCAAGGTCCTGGGTCCGCGCAACCTGATGCCGAACCCGAAGACCGGTACGGTGACCCCGGACGTGGCCAAGGCTGTCAACGACATCAAGGGCGGCAAGATCGACTTCCGCGTCGACAAGCACGCCAACCTCCACTTCATCATCGGCAAGGTGTCCTTCGACGCCAACAAGCTGGTGGAGAACTACGCCGCAGCACTGGAAGAGGTGCTGCGCCTGAAGCCGTCCGCTTCCAAGGGCCGCTACATCGCGAAGGCAACCGTCGCTACCACCTTCGGCCCCGGCATCTCCGTGGACCCGAACGTGACCAAGGTGGCTGTGGAGGCCTAGTCAGGACTTCACGTTCGCCGGCAACGGCGTCCGCCGCAATGGCCGCAGCATCACGCTGCGGCCATTGCCGTTTAAACCCTGCCGTTTTAGTCCCATCGCCGGTTGGCCACAGGCGCCGGCGGAGTTTCAGGTCGTCTTATCGGATTCCGGAGCGTGCACGACCACGACGGGGCAATGTGCGTGTGCCACACAGGCCGAGCTGACCGATCCGATCAGCAAGCCGCCGAAGCGGCCGTGCCCGCGGCGTCCGACCACCAGCATCCGGGCCCCCTTGCTGGCCTCGATCAGGGCCTGCCGGGCGGCGCCCCGCACCAGACGGGTCCGGACGTTGTTGTCCGGGCCGAGGGCCTTGTCCACGGATTCCTGCAGGATCTGGCCGGCTCGCTCCTTGAATCCGTCGATTCCCATGACCGTATAGCCGTCGTACATCTGTGGATACTCCCAGACGGCGATGGCTTCAAGGTCGGCGCCGAGCGGCTCGGCCAGCCGTTGGGCTTCACGCAGAGCCTCGAGGGAGGCTTCGGAGCCATCGACTCCTACGACGACTGTGCCGCTAGTGCTTTCGCTGGCCATGGCTGACTCCGATCGGTGTGCCCGCTGCAGTGTTCCGGCGCTGGCCTCGATTCGGATCGATCCGGCCGCGGTCCGGTCCTGCGTTGGTCAGCCTACGCCGGACCGCCCGGCCCTTCCATCCTGTGCCGGTATAGCGCGATTCGCGGGCTGCAGGTTGGCGGGGCAGCGGCGGGACGGCCGGCTCTGGTGTTGGCCGGGACGCATGCCCTAAGGTGATTGGTAAGACTCAATCATTTGTGCGAGGCTGAGGAGCAGGCATGCCGACCACGTCGATCACCATCGCGCCGCTGTTGATCCCGGAGGCACTGGATGGTGCGGCCGGGGCCGACTTCACCGCATCCGTGGAGCTGGCCAACCTGGTCAACTGCCTGATCTGGGGGAACAACGATTTCTGGGTCAGCCCGGCGGCCAGCCTGGAGGGTGCCCGGGCCAACGACTACGCGGTCACCTATCTCTGGGCTGCCAAGGACGGCGACCGGCACGTCGGCCGCGCCTTGCTGGAACTGTCGCTGCAAGACAACGTGCAGAACGGCTATGTTTTTGTGGCAGTCCACCCGGAGTACCGCCGCCGAGGGATAGGCCGGCAGCTCCTGGCCGAAGCCGAAGCGTTTGCCGGCAGCCGGGGGAGGACCACGCTGCAGGCCTGGAGCGAGCACCCTGCCGGTTTCGAGCTGGAGGGCCCGGGCGTCGTCCAGGCCGAATCGGGGGTCGGCTCACTGCCTGCGGCATCACCGGCCGTCCGGTTCGCCACGGTGAGCGGCTTCCGGCTGGAGCAAGTGGAGCTGTGCAGCAGCCTGCCGCTACCCGCCGACCCCGGCCGACTCGCCGGTCAGTTGGCCGCGGCCGCGGCGAAAACCGGCGGCAACTACCGGCTGGTGGAATGGTCCGACAACTACCCGCCGGAATACCTGAACCACTATGCTGCCCTTCGCCAACGGATGAGCACCGACGTTCCCCTCGGAGAGCTCGACTACGAGGAAGAAGCCTGGGACGCGGCCCGGGTGCGCCACATGGAGGCGAATCTCAAGCGCATGAACGGTCGGAGCCTGGTGGTCACAACCCAGTACGTCCCCACCGGCGACTTGGTGGGGCACACCGTCCTGGAGTGGTTTCCGGAGCAACCCGAGGTCGTTTTCCAGGAGGATACCTTGGTGCTGCGTGCGCACCGCGGCCACAACCTGGGCCTGTGGATCAAGGTCCGCAATTTGCAGCGCGTAGCGGAGGCATGGCCGCAGGGCCGCCGACTCTACACTTGGAATGCGGCGGAGAACAGCCACATGTTGGACATCAATAATGCCCTTGGCTTCGCTCCGGCCGGCTACGAGGCCGCCTGGCAAAAGAAGCTGCACGCCAGCAGTACTTAGCCCGGAAGGGCTCCGGCCAGCGATCACGTCAAAATGCCACTGTGGCGGGCGGCCGTAATGCTACCTCCCAGTAACGTCAGGACCCGGTTAAGATCATTGCGCACCGGCATTCGCGCCGGGAGTGAAGGGGCGGGCGCATGAAACACAGGACCTTGGTGGACACAGTGGCAGAGAAGCTGCTGGCGGAAATTGTCGCCGGCCGATTGGCTCCGGGAGACGCCCTGCCGCCCGAAGCCGATATCGCCGCCGAATATCAGGTCAGCCGGCTCACCGTCCGGGAAGCCCTCACGATGCTACGGACGATCAAGGTGATCAGCGTTCAGCGGGGCCGCGGTACCTATATCACTCCGCCGGACGAATGGACCTCCATCGAGGCGATCGTCCGGGCAGCCGCGCACAGCACCGGAACCTCCATTGCGTCCAGGCAATTGCTGGAGGTACGGCGCTTGGTCGAGTCCGGAGCCGCGGCGTTGGCCGCCGCGCGCCGCACTGACAAGGACGTGGAGCTTCTGCGCCGGGAACTGGATTCGATGGCGGCAGCGGATGCGGCGGGCGACGCCGATGCCTTCGTCGAAGCCGACCGCTTGTTTCATACCCTGATCCTCAAAATGTCCGGCAACACGCTCTTTGCTGCCGTCTTCGTGCCGATGGCGCGGGTGCTGGCCGACGCGCGGCGCGAGGCCTTTTCCGCACCGACGGTCCGCGCCCGCACGCTGGCCATGCATGGTGAGGTGCTCGCCGCCGTCGAAAGTAGAGATCAGCAGGGTGCCCGGCAGGCGATGGAGGACCATGTGGACCAGGTCCAGGATGATCTCGACGGCGGTGCGGACGGCCAGCCGGCGACATCCGCCGATCGGCAACAGGGCGCCGATGGGCAACAGATCGCCGTCGTGTGAACGCCCGGCAGTTGAACGCTCGATAGCAGGACCGTCTGCAGGCCGTCCATGCCCCGGCGCCGGGCGCCGATTTGGAGTCCGGCGGCAGCATCCCGTAACCTTGAAGAACCAAAGACCGTCGGTCGTTGAAATCCTCCACGTTTTCAACCGAAAGTCCCGTGCCCGGGACGGCCTGCGCAGGTGAACGAAGCATTGCCCCGCAACCGGACTGCCGGTAAGGGAACGAAGCCCCGTGCATCTGCATGGGGCGTTTTTTATGCATGCGACCCGAACCACCGGCACTATTCCCCGGAAGGAGGGTTATGGCAACGCCAACAAAGGTGGCAGCCGTTGAAGAAATCACCACCGATTTCAAGGAATCCAGCGCTGCAGTCCTAACCGAATACCGCGGGCTTACCGTTGCACAGCTCAAGGAGCTGCGTGTTTCTCTGGGCCAGGACACCAAGTTCTCGGTCGTAAAGAACACCCTGACTGGCATTGCAGCCAAGGAAGCCGGCATCGACGCGTTCGAAGGCCAGCTTGCCGGACCCACTGCTATCGCTTTCATCAAGGGTGACGCCGTTGCAGCAGCCAAGTCCCTGACGGATTTCGCAAAGTCCAACCCGCAGCTCATCATCAAGACCGGTATCTTCGAGGGCAAGGCCCTGGACGCAACCGCTGTTGCTGAGCTGGCCGCTCTCGAGTCCCGCGAGCACCAGCTGGCCCGCGTCGCCGGAGTCCTCAAGGCTCCGATGTCCGCACTGGCCCGCACCATCGATGCGCTGCGCATCAAGCAGGAGGAGAACGGTGGCGCCGCTGCCGAAGCTCCGGCCGAAGCTGCCGAAGCTGAAGCTCCCGCTGCCGAAGCAACCGAGGCCCCGGCCGAGGCTGCTGCCGAAGAGCAGTAAGACTCTTCACCAACCCCACTCTTGGTGCGGACACACCAGCCGCATCACCTATCAGGAAGGACGCCAACCATGGCGAAGCTCACCAACGAAGAGCTCATTGAAGCTTTCAAGGAACTGACCATCATCGAGCTCTCCGAGTTCGTCAAGCTGTTCGAGGAGACCTTCGACGTCACCGCTGCAGCTGTTGCTGTTGCAGGCCCCGCCGGTGGCGGCGCTGGCGAAGCTGCTGCTGAAGAGCAGACCGAATTCGATGTCGTTCTCGAAGCTGCCGGCGACAAGAAGATCGCAGTGATCAAGGAAGTCCGTGCCCTGACCTCCCTGGGCCTCAAGGAAGCCAAGGACCTGGTTGACAGCGCTCCGAAGGCCGTCCTCGAAGGCGCCACCAAGGAAGCTGCCGAGAAGGCCAAGGAAGTTCTCGAGGCTGCCGGCGCTACCGTCACCCTCAAGTAAGCTTCTTCAGCTTCTTCGAAGCCCCGCTGCCCCTACTGGGCGGCGGGGCTTTGTGCTTTCCCGAAGGCAGCCGGCGCGGTGTCAGGCGGGGTCGGAGATATCCGCGACCGTGGCGCCAAGCGCTGAGGTGAGCGCATCGGCGTCGACAAAGGCAGAGTAGCCGTGCTCGCCGGCACCCAGGGAAATCCGCCGGCCGCGAATGGACTGGTCGGCGAATACCGGCCAGGCAGTGCTGCTGCCCAGCGGGGTAATGGTTCCGCGCTGGTAGCCGGTTGCCTCAAAGGCGACGTCGGCGTGCGGCAACGAGAGTTTGTTGACGCCCAGCAGCGTCCGGAGCTTGGGCCAGGAGATCTGGCGGTCGCCGGGGATCAGGGCGAAGAGGAACGAGCCGTCCTTGTGCTTGACCACCAGGGTCTTGACGATGTCGGCTTCGGCGATGCCCAACAGTTCCGCCGCCTCGGCCAGGCTTCGGGCGCCGGAGCGCTCGGCCACTTCCACGTGGAGCGAATGCTCGTCGGCGCCGGTCAGGAAACGTTGCAGGCCGGCAGGCAGGGCTGGGGCACCGGATTCATTGCTCATGTCCGGTTCAAGTCCCGGCGCCCGGCCGGTATTCCCTCACCGACCGAAAACGCAGCCAGCGGGCCTAATCGCGGTAGAGCAGCAGCGCTTCGCCCTGGCCGCCGCCGCCGCAGAGGGAGACCGCAGCTTTGCCGGTCCCGCGCCGACGCAGCTCAAGGGCGGCCGTCAGCGCCAGCCGGGTACCGGAAGCGCCGATCGGATGGCCCAGAGCGATGGCGCCGCCGTGGATGTTGCACTTCTCCAGCGGGTAGTCCAGGTCCTGAAGCGACTGCACGGCCACGGCGCCGAAGGCTTCGTTGATTTCGATGAAGTCCAGCTCCGCGGTGCTCCAGCCGGCCCGTTGCAGGGCCTGCGAGATGGCGTTGGAGGGCTGCGACTGCAATGAGGTGTCTGGTCCGGCAACCTGCCCGGAGCGGCCGACGACGGCCAGCCAGTCCAGCCCGTTGTCCTCCGCGAAACCTCGGGTTGCCACCACAACGGCAGCCGCGCCGTCGGAAAGTGGGGACGAGTTCCCGGCCGTGATGGTGCCGTCCTTGGCAAAAGCGGGGCGCAACGGCGCCAGGCTTTCCACCGTGGTTTGCGGACGGACGCCCTCGTCGCGGTCCACCACCAGATCGGCGCCCTTGCGCTGCGGCACTTTGACCGCGACGATCTCGTCGTCGAAGGCGCCGCTCTCTGCTGCGGCCGCGGCCCGCTGATGGGATGCAGCAGCCACTTCGTCCTGCGCTTCGCGGCCGATGCCCAGCTCGCTGTTCCGCCGCTCCGTGGAGACACCCATGGACTCGTGGTCGAAGGCATCGGTCAGGCCGTCGTGGGCCGTGGCATCGAGCGCGGTCATGCTGCCGTACGTCCAGCCCTGGCGGGACCCCGGGAGCAGATGCGGGCCGTTAGTCATGGATTCCTGCCCGCCGGCCACCACCACCTGGGCCTCGCCGCAGCGGATCAGCCGGGCGGCGTCGGCGATCGCCGCCAGCCCGGAGAGGCAGACCTTGTTGATCGTCACGGTGGGGATGTTCCAGCCTAAACCCGCGGCGATGGACGCCTGACGGGCAGGGTTCTGGCCGGCTCCGGCCTGGATGACGTGCCCCATGATGACCGCGTCCACCTGTTCTGCGGCGACGGCGCCGCGCTCCAACGCGGCAGCAATGGCCTTGCCGCCGAGCTCGACGGCGCTGAAGGCTGCGAGCTGGCCGTTCAGCCGTCCGTTGGGCGTGCGCGCGCCGGCCAGGATGACGACGTCGTCGCGATTGCTGGTGTTCTGGGCCATGGTGTACCTGACTCTCTCTGCGCCGCCGGCCAGAGCAGGAAACTGCGGCCGGCGGGAGCTGCGGTGGGTATGATCTGCTTCACAGATTACCCGTGTCGCGGAACTCGCCAGAAGCGAAGACCCGGAAATGTTGGCAACGGGGTATATGCTGGTGGCGTTGTCCCGGGGAAGACAACCGCGAAGACGCCTTTCGCACCGCTTTTGCACAGCCGCATGCTGCGGTTTGCGCTATGCACCGCGCGGCGTCACGCATAACGCGTGCCGCTCCAATCCCGATGACGGGGGAGCGGGCAACTGGTCCTGCCCTGCATGCTGGACAATCCGCGACGCAGTCCCGTACACTTAGTATTTGCGTCTTCCCTCAAAACCTTCGGCCTTCATATAGCGGTGGGCTTCGCCACGCCCTATCTGTGTTTAACTGCAGATCGTGCGGCGGGCAAGGATCATATAGCGGATCCAGGTTGTGTCCGGACCTCACCAGGGGTGCCGGCAGTGCGGAAGCGCAGGACAAGCCTGAAGGTCTGTGGAAGGATCCCTCTTGGTCGCCTCGAGCACCTCTAATACCGATACCGCTAACAGCCTGCTGGACGCCTCGTCGAACGACGGAGCAACCCGGCGGCTCTCATTCGCCAAGATTCACGAACCTCTTGACGTTCCCAATCTGCTCGCCCTTCAGACCGACAGCTTCGACTGGCTGGTCGGCAACGAGCGTTGGAAGGCGCGCGTAGCCAAGGCCCAGGAAGAAGGCCGCCAGGGCCTGGCCACCACCTCCGGCCTCGCTGACATCTTCGAAGAGATCTCCCCGATCGAGGACTTCCAGGGCACCATGTCCCTGAGCTTCTCCGAGCCGGAGTTCGCCGATCCGAAGTACACCATGGCCGAGTGCAAGGACCGCGACGCCACGTACTCCGCGCCGCTGTACGTCAAGGCCGAGTTCATGAACAACAACACGGGCGAGATCAAGCAGCAGACCGTGTTCATGGGCGACTTCCCGCTGATGACCGACAAGGGCACCTTCGTCATCAACGGCACCGAGCGCGTTGTCGTCTCCCAGCTGGTCCGCTCGCCGGGCGCCTACTTCGAGAAGACCGCCGACAAGACCAGCGACAAGGACATCTTCACCGCGAAGATCATCCCGTCCCGTGGCGCTTGGTTCGAGCTGGAAATCGACAAGCGCGACCAGGTCGGCGTACGCCTCGACCGCAAGCGCAAGCAGTCCGTGACCGTACTGCTGAAGGCATTGGGCTGGACCGAGGGCCAGATCCTGGAGAACTTCGGCGAGTACGACTCGATTCGCGCCACGCTGGAGAAGGACGCCACCCAGACCCAGGAGGAAGCCCTCCTGGACATCTACCGCAAACTGCGTCCGGGCGAGCCGCCGACAGTCGAGGCCGCCCAGTCCCTGCTGGACAACCTGTACTTCAACCCGAAGCGCTACGATCTGGCCAAGGTGGGCCGCTACAAGATCAACCGCAAGCTGGGCATCGACAAGCCGCTGAGCGATCCGGACGCCTCGGTCCTGAACAATGACGACATCGTCGCCATGATCAAGTTCCTGGTGGCCCTGCACGCCGGCGAAGCCACCATCCCGGGCAAGCGCGACGGCGCCGACCACGACCTGCGCGTCGAGGTCGACGACATCGACCACTTCGGCAACCGCCGCATCCGCGCGGTCGGCGAGCTGATCGAGAACCAGGTCCGCACCGGCCTCTCCCGCATGGAGCGCGTGGTCCGCGAACGCATGACCACCCAGGACGTGGAGGCCATCACCCCGCAGACCCTGATCAACATCCGCCCCGTGGTGGCTGCGATCAAGGAGTTCTTCGGTACCTCACAGCTCTCCCAGTTCATGGACCAGAACAACCCGCTGGCCGGCCTGACGCACAAGCGCCGCCTGTCCGCGCTGGGCCCGGGCGGTCTGTCCCGCGACCGTGCCGGCATGGAAGTCCGTGACGTGCACCCCTCGCACTACGGCCGCATGTGCCCGATCGAGACGCCTGAAGGCCCGAACATCGGCCTGATCGGTTCGCTGGCTTCCTACGGCCGCATCAACGCGTTCGGTTTCATCGAGACTCCGTACCGCAAGGTGGTCAACGGGCAGGTCACCGACCAGGTGGACTACCTGACCGCCGACGACGAGATCGAGTGCGTGATCGCCCAGGCGAACGCCCCGCTCACCGAGGACCTGCACTTCGAAGAGGACCTGGTCCTCTGCCGTGAGCGCGGCGGCGGCGGCGAGCCGGTGCTCGTGCCCGGCGACGAAGTCGACTACATGGACGTTTCCCCGCGCCAGATGGTGTCGGTCGCAACGGCCCTGATCCCGTTCCTGGAGCACGACGACGCGAACCGCGCACTGATGGGCGCCAACATGCAGCGCCAGGCTGTGCCGCTGCTGCGTTCGGAAGCTCCGATCGTGGGCACCGGCATGGAGCGCTACGCCGCTGTTGATGCCGGCGACTCCGTGGTTGCCACCAAGCCGGGTGTGGTCACCGAGGTCTCCGCTGACCTGGTCACCGCACTGAACGACGACGGCACCGAGACCCGGTACCCGATCATGAAGTTCGCCCGCTCCAACCAGGGCAACGCCTACAACCAGCGCGTCCTCGTCTCCGAGGGCCAGCGGCTGGAAGCCCGCAGCATCATCGCCGACGGCCCGTCCACCGATCAGGGTGAACTTGCGCTGGGCAAGAACCTGCTGGTGGCGTTCATGTCCTGGGAAGGCCACAACTACGAGGATGCGATCATCCTCTCCCAGCGTGTGGTTTCCGAGGACGTGCTGACCTCCATCCACATCGAGGAGCATGAGGTTGATGCCCGCGACACTAAGCTCGGTGCCGAGGAAATCACCCGCGACATCCCGAACGTGTCCGAGGAAGTGCTCTCCCAGCTGGACGAGCGCGGCATCATCCACATCGGTGCCGAGGTCGACGCCGGCGACATCCTGGTGGGCCGCGTGACGCCGAAGGGCGAGACCGAGCTAACCCCGGAAGAGCGCCTGCTGCGTGCGATCTTCGGCGAGAAGTCCCGCGAAGTGCGCGACACCTCCCTGAAGGTGCCGCACGGCGAGTCCGGCACCGTGATCGGTGTGCGCATCTTCGACCGCGACAACGACGACGAGCTGCCTCCGGGCGTGAACCAGCTTGTCCGCGTCTACGTGGCGCAGAAGCGCAAGATCACCGACGGCGACAAGCTCGCCGGCCGCCACGGCAACAAGGGCGTCATATCCAAGATCCTGCCGATCGAGGACATGCCGTTCCTGGAAGACGGCACGCCGGTTGACATTGTGCTGAACCCGCTGGGTGTTCCCGGCCGCATGAACGTGGGCCAGGTGCTGGAAATCCACCTCGGCTGGGCCGCCAAGCAGGGCTGGAACATCGAAGGCAACCCGGACTGGGCCAAGAACCTGCCGAACCTGCCGCGCCAGACCGGTCCCACCACGGTGGCTACACCGGTATTCGACGGTGCCAGCGAGTTCGAGATCACCGGATTGCTGGATTCGACCAGCCCGACCCGCGACGGCGAACGCCTGATCGATTCCTCCGGCAAGGCACGTCTCTTCGACGGCCGTTCCGGCCAGCCGTTCCCGGATCCGGTCTCCGTGGGCTACATGTACATCCTGAAGCTGCACCACCTGGTGGACGACAAGATCCACGCACGCTCCACCGGCCCGTACTCGATGATCACCCAGCAGCCGCTGGGCGGTAAGGCGCAGTTCGGCGGACAGCGCTTCGGTGAAATGGAAGTGTGGGCCCTGGAGGCCTACGGTGCCGCGTACACCCTGCAGGAACTGCTCACCATCAAGTCCGACGACATCCACGGCCGCGTCAAGGTCTACGAGGCGATCGTCAAGGGCGAGAACATCCCGGAGCCGGGCGTTCCCGAATCCTTCAAGGTGCTGATCAAGGAAATGCAGTCGCTCTGCCTGAACGTGGAAGTACTCTCCACCGACGGCACCGCGATCGAAATGCGTGACTCGGATGAAGAAGTCTTCCGGGCCGCGGAAGAACTGGGCATCGACCTGTCACGGGCCGAGCCGAGTTCCGTCGAAGAGGTCTAGCCGGGCCGGCCGGCCGAAGACGCCCTGCGCACTTTGGCCGGCCCGCCGCTCATTTCCTCTTTCCGTAACCCGACAGACTTTCAGATTTAGAGAACAAGAGAGAACAGGGACCATATGTCCAGCGAATCCTCCTTCGGCCTCATGCGCATCGGCCTTGCCACCGCGGACGACATCCGCGACTGGAGCTACGGCGAGGTCAAGAAGCCGGAAACTATCAACTACCGCACCTTGAAGCCCGAGAAGGACGGCCTCTTCTGCGAGAAGATCTTCGGCCCGTCCCGCGACTGGGAATGCTACTGCGGCAAGTACAAGCGCGTGCGCTTCAAGGGCATCATTTGTGAGCGCTGTGGCGTCGAGGTCACCCGGGCCAAGGTCCGCCGCGAGCGGATGGGCCACATTGAGCTAGCCGCCCCGGTCACGCACATCTGGTACTTCAAGGGTGTCCCGTCCCGCCTGGGCTACCTGCTCGACCTGGCGCCGAAGGACCTGGAAAAGGTCATCTACTTCGCTGCCTACATGATCACCAGCGTGGACGACCAGCGCCGCCACGAGGAACTGCCGAACCTGCAGGCCGAACACGACCTGGAGAAGAAGCAGCTGGGCGATACCCGCGATTCGGACATCGCGGCCATCGCCAAGGACCTCGAGGACGAACTGGCCCGCTTGGAAGGCGAAGGCGCCAAGGCCGCCGAGAAGAAGAAGGCCCGCGACTCCGCCGACCGCCAGATGGCCAACGTGCGCAAGCGCGCCGACGCCGAGATCGAGCGCCTGGACATGGTCTGGGACCGCTTCAAGAACCTCAAGGTCGCCGACCTTGAAGGCGACGAGGGCCTGTACCGCGAGCTGCGCGACCGCTACGGTCTGTACTTCGAAGGCGCCATGGGTGCCGAAGCAATCAAGAACCGTCTTGAGAACTTCGACATGGCTGGCGAGGCCGAGTCCCTGCGCGACATCATCAAGAACGGTAAGGGCCAGCGCAAGACCCGCGCCCTGAAGCGGCTTAAGGTGGTCAACGCTTTCCTGACCACCACCAACTCGCCGCTGGGCATGGTGCTGGACGCCGTTCCGGTGATCCCGCCGGAGCTTCGCCCGATGGTGCAGCTGGATGGTGGCCGCTTTGCGACCTCCGACCTAAACGACCTGTACCGCCGCGTGATCAACCGCAACAACCGCCTGAAGCGCCTGTTGGACCTGGGCGCGCCGGAGATCATCGTTAACAACGAAAAGCGCATGCTGCAGGAAGCTGTGGACTCGCTGTTCGACAACGGCCGCCGCGGCCGTCCGGTCACCGGGCCGGGCAACCGTCCGCTGAAGTCGCTCTCCGACATGCTCAAGGGCAAGCAGGGCCGCTTCCGCCAGAACCTGCTGGGCAAGCGCGTCGACTACTCCGGCCGTTCCGTGATCGTGGTCGGTCCGCAGCTGAAGCTGCACCAGTGTGGTCTGCCCAAGCAGATGGCGTTGGAGCTCTTCAAGCCGTTCGTGATGAAGCGCCTGGTTGACCTCAACCACGCGCAGAACATCAAGAGCGCCAAGCGTATGGTCGAGCGTTTCCGCCCGCAGGTCTGGGACGTGCTGGAAGAGATCATCACCGAACACCCGGTGCTGCTCAACCGTGCACCAACCCTGCACCGCCTGGGCATCCAGGCGTTCGAGCCGCAGCTGGTTGAAGGCAAGGCGCTGCAGCTGCACCCGCTGGTTTGTGCCGCATTCAACGCCGACTTCGACGGCGACCAGATGGCTGTGCACCTGCCGCTGAGCCCCGAGGCACAGGCCGAGGCGCGCATCCTGATGCTGTCCTCGAACAACATCCTGAAGCCGTCGGACGGCCGTCCGGTGACCCTGCCTTCACAGGACATGATCATCGGTCTGCACCACCTGACCACCAAGCGCGAAGGGGCAGACGGCGAAGGCCGTGTCTTCTCCAGCCCGGCCGAAGCCATCATGGCTCACGATGCCGGCGAGCTGCACCTGAACTCCGTGGTAAAGATCCGCGTGCCCGGCTTCGTGCCGAGCGCGGATCAGCCGGCACCGGAAGGTTGGGAAGAAGGCCAGGAAGCGCTGATCGAAACCACGCTCGGCCAGGTCGTCTTCAACGACACCCTGCCCGAGGATTACCCCTGGGTTGAGAAGGTTGCGGACAAGGGCCAGCTCTCGGCGATCGTAAACGATCTGGCCGAGCGCTACCCGAAGGTCGTCACCGCGGCAACGCTGGACAACCTGAAGGACGCCGGTTTCTACTGGGCCACCCGCTCCGGTGTCACCGTGGCGATCTCCGACATCGCAGCCCCGGCCGAGAAAGCCGCCATCATGGAGGGCTACGAGACCCAGGCTGCCCGCGTTGAGTCCCAGTACAGCAAGGGCCTGATTGCCGACGACGAGCGGCGCCAGGAACTGATCGACATCTGGAACAAGGCAACCAACGAGGTAGCCGACGCGATGCGGAAGAACCTGACCAAGGAGAACACCATCAACCGCATGGTGTCCTCCGGTGCCCGTGGTAACTGGCTGCAGGTCCGCCAGATCGCCGGTATCCGTGGTCTGGTGGCCAACCCGAAGGGCGAGATCATCCCGCGCCCGATCAAGTCCTCCTACCGTGAGGGCCTGTCGGTGCTGGAGTACTTCATCGCCACGCACGGTGCCCGTAAGGGCCTGGCCGATACCGCCCTGCGTACCGCCAACTCGGGTTACCTGACCCGTCGTCTGGTGGACGTCTCGCAGGACGTGATTGTCCGCGAACTGGATTGCGGTACCGAGCGCGGCCTGAACACGGTCATCGCCGAGGCAGACCACAACGGTGAACTGCGCCGGGCAGAAGAGGTGGAGAACTCCGCTTACGCCCGTACGCTGGCCACCGATGTGGTGAACTCCGAGGGCACCGTGGTTGCCGCGGCAGGCGCCGACGTCGGCGATGTGCTGATCCAGGAACTGATCGACGCCGGCATCACCGAGATCAAGGTGCGCTCCGTGCTCACCTGTGAGTCCGCCGTCGGTACCTGTGCGTTCTGCTACGGCCGTTCGCTGGCCACCGGCAAGACCGTGGACATCGGCGAGGCCGTCGGCATCATCGCCGCACAGTCCATCGGTGAGCCCGGCACGCAGCTGACCATGCGTACCTTCCACACCGGTGGTGTTGCCTCCGCGGAAGACATCACCCAGGGTCTGCCCCGTATCCAGGAGCTCTTCGAAGCCCGTACCCCGAAGGGCGTCGCGCCGATGGCCGAAGTGGCCGGACGCGTTTCCATCGAGGACGGCGAGCGCCAGATGCGCGTCATCGTCACCCCCGATGACGGCTCGGAAGAGATCGCCTACCCGGTACTGCGCCGTGCTCGACTGCTGGTCGAAGACGGCCAGCATGTGGAGGTCGGCCAGCAGTTGGTTACTGGTGCCAAGGACCCGAAGCAGGTGCTGCGTATCCTCGGCCCGCGCCAGGCCCAGAAGTTCCTGGTGGACGAGGTCCAGAGCGTGTACCGCAGCCAGGGCGTTGGCATCCACGACAAGCACGTGGAAGTCATCGTTCGGCAGATGCTGCGCCGCATCACCGTCATCGAGTCGGGCGAAACCGACTTGCTGCCGGGCGAGCTCGCGGAACGCAGCCGCTTCCAGGCGGAGAACCGCAAGGCGGTTTCCGAGGGCAAGCAGCCTGCCAACGGCCGTGACGAGATGATGGGCATCACCAAGGCATCGCTCGCCACCGAGTCGTGGCTGTCGGCCGCGTCCTTCCAGGAGACCACCCGCGTCCTGACGCAGGCGGCCATGGAAGGCAAGTCCGACCCGCTGCTCGGCCTGAAGGAGAACGTCATCATCGGTAAGCTGATCCCGGCCGGTACCGGCCTGGACCGGTACACCCAGGTGTCGGTGGAGCCGACGGAGGAAGCCAAGGCCAACCTCTTCACCGGCCCCAGCGCCTTCGGCGACTTCGACTACGCCGGCGGCGACGGTTCGATGACGCCCGAGTTCCATGCCATCCCGCTGGATGACTACGACCTGGGCAACGACTACCGCTAACGAGTAGGGCGCTCCCGCAGTGTCGACTTCGTCGCCACGGCGGGGCCCCCGCGCCCTACTCTTAGGGGCGCTCCGCGCCTGATCTGAAGCACCGAACCGCCTCCTGCTCCCCGATACCGGGGCAGCGGGAGGCGGTTCGGCGCTTAACGGCCGCTGGGTCGTGGGATTCGGATCGTATACCTTCCATTGGAGAGAAGTGGCCAATATATGGGCCCGTTTAAGCCAGTTCTCTCCAGCGGATGGGGCTGAGGGTAATAGCCGGGAGGCGTGGACGCGCGGCAGGCCTGCATGCCAGGCCGGCCTGCTTACCGTTCCTTTCGGCGTGAGAACCTAGGAGCATGGCCAATTCCCCGTCCGGAGACTCGATGCTGGACCGCCTGGTGCGCATCCTGTCTGCGTTCGAGCCGGACAAACCGGCCATGAACGTTGCCACGTTGTCCCGCCGCGCGGATGTGCCGTTGGCGACGACGTACCGATTGGTGGACGAGCTCTCACGGCACGGGCTGCTGACCAAGGAAGGCCCCGGCGAGATCCGGTTGGGGCTTCGGTTGTGGGAACTGGCCAACCGGAGTTCACCGGCCGTCGACCTCCGGCAGGCCGCGATGCCGTTCATGGAGGACATTCAGTCCGTGGTGCGCCAGCACACCCAACTGGCGGTGCTGCGTGACGACGAAGTCCTGGTCATCGAGCGGCTCTCCAGCCGCGGCTCGGTGGTCAACCAGGCGCAGATTGCCGGCCGGATGCCGGTTCACCGGACCTCGATGGGAATGGTGCTGCTGGCCAACTCGCCGAATCATGTCCAGGAGGCCTATCTCTCCCGCCACCCGGAAGCCGTGACCTCCGCTGACTCGGTCTCCTTCGACCTGCGCCGGCATCTGGCCGATATCCGCAAGCGCGGCTATGCCGCGTTCGACGGGCGGATCGACGTGGACACCACCGGCGTCGCCGTCCCGGTGGCAGGTCCGGCCGGCTGGCCGCTGGCAGCGCTCGGCGTTGTGGTGCCGCTGGGTTTCGAGAACTACAACGCCGTGGTCCCGGCGCTGATGACGGCGGCACGTGGCATCTCCCGCGCGATGGGCGTGGCGCTGGCCTAGCGGGCCAAGCGCCGCCGTCGTCGTAATTCTCATTCAATGAGAACGCGGGCGCATTCGGCTTGTCGGCCGGGTCACACTGGATCAAGACGTGACCACCAGGGCTTCAGGAGACTCACTTATGGCGCAGGCGCACATCATCAAAACCAAGGTCGGCATTGTCGGCGGAGGACCTGCCGGTCTCATGCTCAGCCACCTGCTGGCCAAGCAGGGCATTGACAACATTGTGGTGGAATCCCGCGACCACGAGACCATCCGCAACACGCACCGCGCCGGCATCCTGGAAGCCGGCTCGGTCACGATGCTCACCGACACCGGCGTCGACGGCAGGGTGCTCATCGAGGGCGACGAGCATGAAGGCATCGACCTGCGCTTCAACGGCGAGTCGCACCCGCTGGACTTCAAGGACCTGGTGGACGCAACCGTGACGCTTTATGCGCAGAACGAGGTCTTCGTGGACCTGGCTGCTGCCCGCGAGCGCGACGGCGGCGACGTGCGCTACGAGGCCGAGGTCACCGAGGTGCTTGACCTGGAGACCACCACGCCCAAGTTCCGCTTCAGCGACAAGGACGGCACCGCATTTGAGGTGCACTGCGACATCCTGGTCGGTGCCGATGGCTCCCGCAGTTTCTGCCGCCGTGCGGTCAAGGGGGAGCAGGACTACAAGATCGAGTACCCGTTCGCGTGGTTCGGCATCCTGACCGAGGCCCCGAAGAGCGCCCCGGAACTAATCTATGCCAACTCCCCGCACGGCTTCGCGCTGATCTCCCAGCGCAGCGAGACCGTCCAGCGGATGTACTTCCAGTGCGATCCGGCAGAGAACGTGAACGACTGGAGCGACGACCGGATCTGGGCCGAACTGCAGAAGCGGGTGGACGGGCCCGACGGCTTCCAGCTGAAGCAGGGCCCGATTTTCGACAAGACCGTGCTGGCTTTCCGATCCTTCGTCCGTGAGCCGCTGTCGCACGGCCGCATGTTCCTGGCCGGCGACGCCGGACACACGGTGCCGCCGACCGGCGCCAAGGGTCTGAACCTGGCCTTCGCGGACGTCAAGGTGCTGTTCGAAGCGATCGACTCGTTCTACACCACCGGCAGCGACGCGCTGCTGGAGGGGTACTCGGACCTGGCCCTGCAGCGGGTCTGGAAGGCGCAGAACTTCTCCTACTGGATGACCAGCATGCTGCACACCCGCGAGGACGCTTCACCGTTTGAAACCAAGCGTGCCTTGGGCGAACTGGCCACGGTGACCGGGTCCCGCTTCGGTCAGCAGTACCTGGCCGAGTCCTACACCGGCTGGCCGCACAAGTAACCCGCCACCCGCCTGCGGCATAAGCCAACTGCGGGCCCCTGACCCTGAACCACGAGACCCGAAAAACAGAAGGGAGTTCCGGATGAGCGACGCTACTGCTCAGGACGAGGCTTTCGACGCCGAGACGTTTGACGACAGCCACGTGCTGGATCCTGCCGCCACCGCGGATTCGCAGGAGACGATCAACCAGGAAATCACCGACATCCACGAGGCCTACCGCAAGGGCGTGGACGCCGGCGAAGCGAAGGAAACGCAGCCGCGCATCGACTTTGCGCCCTACCGTTCCTCGCTGCTGCGCCATCCCACCAAGGACCTGCACCACGCGGATCCGGAGACGATCGAGCTGTGGAGCCCGGCGTTCGGTGAGCGGGACGTGCACATCCTGGAGTCGGACCTGACCATCCAGCACAACGGCGAACCGCTCGGCGAGCGGATCGTTGTGCAGGGCCGCGTCCTGGACGGCGACGGACGCCCGGTGCGCAACCAGCTGGTGGAAATCTGGCAGGCCAACGCGGCCGGCCGCTACGTGCACAAGCGGGACCAGCACCCGGCACCGATCGACCCGAACTTCACCGGTGTGGGCCGCTGCATCACCGGACCCAACGGTGAATACAAGTTCACCACCATCAAGCCGGCCCCGTACCCGTGGAAGAACCACCACAACGCCTGGCGTCCGGCGCACATCCACTTCTCGCTGTTCGGCACCGACTTCACCCAGCGCATGATCACCCAGATGTACTTCCCGGGCGACCCGCTGTTCCCGCTGGATCCGATCTACCAGGCGATCACCGACCAGGATGCGCGCGACCGTCTGGTCGCGACCTACGATCATTCGGTGACCAGCCACGAATGGAACACCGGCTACCGCTGGGACATCGTCCTCTCCGGCAGCAACCGCACTTGGATGGAAGAAGGCGAGGAGCACTGATGAGCGAGTCCACCACCAAACTGGCAGCTACCCCGGGCCAGACCATCGGCCCGTTCTACGGCTTCGCGCTGCCTTATGAGAAGGACAGCCAGCTGGTCCACCGCGCGCACACCGGATCCATCCGGCTGCACGGCGTGGTGACGGACGGCAACGGCAGCCCGATACCCGACTCCATGCTGGAGATCTGGCAGGCCGACGAGCACGGCGAGATCTCCCGGGAGACCGGTTCGCTGGTCCGCGACAACCACACCTTCACCGGCTTCGGCCGGGTGGCCGTGGACAACGTTGGCCACTACACCTTCACCACGGTGAACCCGGGCGCCACCGAACAGGGCAAGGCCCCGTTCATCTCCATGGTGGTCTTTGCCCGAGGACTGCTGAACCGGCTGTTCACCCGGATCTACCTGCCGGAGGACACCGAGGCGCTGGCGAATGACCCGCTGCTGTCCTCGCTGCCGGAAGAGCGGCGGAAGACGCTGATCGCCGAGCGCGAGCCGAACGGCGACCTGCGCTTCGACATCCGGCTGCAGGGCGAAGACGAGACCGTCTTCCTGACCTACCCGGGAATATAGGGATCCATGAATCCAGCGGACCACGCTGATTTCGGGCTGCTGTCTCCGGCTTCGGCCGGGACAGCAGCATCCCGTTTAACCAGCGACTACCAATTCATCCAGGCCATGCTCGACGTGGAGCTCGAATGGACACGCGTGCTGGCCGACGCCGGCCGCGTGCCGGCGGACGCCGTTCCCGCGGTCGAGCAGGCCTCGCGGGCAGACCTCTACGACGCCGCGGCCCTGGCCGAACGTGCCCAGGGCGGCGGCAACCCGGTCATCCCGCTGCTCGCCGACCTGCGCGCGGAGACCAAGAAGCATAATCCAGCCGCCGCGTCGGCGATCCACCAGGGTGCCACCAGCCAGGACATCCTGGACAGCGCCCTGATGCTGATGGCACGCCGCACGCTGGCCGGCATCGTCACCGACCTGAAGTCCGCCGCCGGCGCCCTGGCGCGGCAGGCCGAAGAGCACCGCGGCACCATCACCGTGGCGCGGACGCTGACCCAGCATTCGCTGCCGTCCACGTTCGGGCTCAAGGCCGCCAACTGGCTCTCCGGCGTGGCCCAGGCCGGTGTCCGGTTGGAGCGGGTGGCTGCCGAACTGCCCCTTCAGTGGGGCGGTGCGGCGGGCACCATGGCTGCGCTGACGGAACTGGCCAAGCGGCCCATCAACGCTGCGGTCACCACCGCAGCGGCAAGCGAAGGATCCGCCAGTCCTGCGGCAGGCTCCGCTGCGCCGAACGACGACGGCGGTGCGCTGGCTCTGGCGGCCCGCCTCGCCGAACGGCTGGGGTTGGCCGATCCGGTGGCACCTTGGCAAACCAACCGGCTGCCGGTCACCGCACTGGCTGCAGCGCTGGCCGATGTCCTGGCCGCCGCCGGGAAGGTCGCCAACGACGTGCTGCTGCTCAGCCGGCCCGAGCTCGGCGAAGTCTCCGAGCCGGCCGCCGAAGGCCGCGGCGGTTCCTCGGCCATGCCGCAGAAACAGAATCCGGTGCTGTCCGTGCTGATCCGCAGTGCCGCACTGGCCGGTCCCGGGCATCTGGCCCAGATCCAGGCCGCGGCCGCCGGGGCCATCGACGAGCGGCCGGACGGTTCCTGGCATGTCGAGTGGCAAGCGCTGCGCCAACTGCTCCGGCTGGCCGGCGGGGCAGCCGCCAAGCTGGCCGAACTCTCCGAGGGCCTGGCGGTCCATCCGGAAAGAATGCGCCGGAACCTGGCGATCACCGGTGAACTGGTGGTCAGCGAACGCATCATGGCCACCGTGGCGCCGCTGCTGGACGGCGGATCCCCGGGCGCCGGCAAGTCCAAGGTCCAGAGCCTGGTCAACCAGTCGCTGGCCAAGCAGGGCACGCTGGCACAGCTGCTGCGCGACGCGGTGCCGGCTGGCGAACTGAGCGACGCGGCGCTGGCCGAACTGCTGGATCCGACCGGCTATATCGGCCAGAGCAGCGAACTGATCGACCGGATCACTTCCCACTATGCAGAATGGAGCCATTCGTGAGCGTTCCCGACATCACCCCCACCTTGTTGTCCGAGGGCAAAGGCAAACCGGTACTGCTGACCGGCGCCGGCCTGGGCACCGGAGCCAAGGCGCTCTGGATCGACGCCGTGCCCCATCTTCAGGACTTCCAGGTGGTCGGCGTGGACCTGCCCGGCCACGGGGCCAGCCCGGCCTCGACCGGGCCGTTCAGCATGGCCGAACTCGCCCAGGGCGTGGTGGCCATGCTGGACAAGCTGGCAGCGGCCGGTGACATCGACGCCGGGGCCAAGGTCTACTTCGCCGGCGTCTCGCTGGCCGGCGAACTGGCACTGCAGCTGGGCCTGGACTACCCGGACCGCTTCGCCGGGCTGGGTGTGGTGTGCTCCGGCGCCAAAATCGGCGAGCCGTCCGCCTGGCTGGAGCGCGCGGAGACCGTACGCACTGCGGGCACGCCCACCATGGTGGCCGGCTCGGCGCAGCGCTGGTTCGCGCCGGGCTTCATCGAGAAGCATTCCGAACGCACCACGCGACTGCTGCACACGCTGCAGAACGCCGACCGCTTCGCCTACGCGCACTGCTGCGAGGCCTTGGCCGGCTTCGACGTCCGCGAACGGCTCGGCGAGATCACCACCCCGGTGATCGCCATCGCCGGCGGAATGGACCAGGTTTGCCCGCCCGAGTTCGCCAACGCTGTGGCCACCGGCGTGCGTCAGGGCAGCTCCGCCGTGGTCGATTCCGCCGCCCACCAGGCACCCGCCGAAGCGCCCGAAGAAACCGCCGCGCTGCTGCGCGATTTCTTCCTGGCTGCCTGATCGCAGCCGGATCGTTGACCGAAACTACCCAAGGAGTACCCGCCGTGAGCGACAACCGCACTTTCGATCCTGCCAAGACCCAGCAGGAGGTCTACGACGACGGCATGGCCGTGCGCCGGCAGGTTCTGGGCAATGCGCACGTGGACCGCGCGAACAGCTCGATCGATGCGTTCACCCAGGACTTCCAGGAACTGATCACCCGTTACGCGTGGGGGACTATCTGGACCCGGGAGGGACTGCCGCGCACCACCCGCAGCGCGATCACGCTGACCGCCATGATCGCCAAGGGCCACTGGGAGGAATTCGCCATGCATGTCCGTGCGGCGCTGACCAACGGCATGACCCGGGACGAGATCAAGGAAGTGGTGCTGCAGTCCGCGATCTACTGCGGCGTGCCGGATGCCAACGTGGCGTTCAAGGTGGCCAAGGGCGTTTTCGCCAGCCTTGACGAGGATCACAGCGCCTCGATATAGTTCATATAACGTACATGCGTTCGTGAAGCGAACACTTCCAGAGGTGTGGCGAAGGTTCATGGGTCCCTGCCCCGGGACTCGGTGAAGCCCCACGGAAGGTTCCTGCGCGGATCCCCATCATGTCTATGGAGCGGTCCGGTCCAGCCACAAATGTGGACCGGACCGTTTGCTGTAACCCACGGCGCACGCCAGAAGTGCGCCACGAAGGAGCCTCGAATGAACCAGGCATATTTGTATGACGCCGTCCGCACCCCGTTTGGCAAGTTCGGCGGCGCGCTGGCCGGCGTCCGGCCGGACGATCTGGCCGCCGAAGTGGTCAAGGCGGAAGTTGCCCGCGCGCCGGGCCTGGACCCGGAGCGCATCGATGAGGTGATCTTCGGCAACGCCAACGGCGCCGGCGAAGAGAACCGCAACGTCGCGCGGATGGCCACCCTGCTGGCCGGCCTGCCCACCTCCATTCCGGGCACCACGGTGAACCGGCTGTGCGGTTCCAGCCTGGACGCGGCGATCATCGGCTCCCGCCAGATCAACGCCGGCGAAGGCGACCTGGTGTTGATCGGCGGCGTCGAGTCGATGAGCCGCGCGCCCTGGGTGCTGCCGAAGACCGAGAAGCCCTACCCGGCGGGCAACATGACCCTGGCGTCCACCACGCTGGGCTGGCGGCTGGTGAACAAGAAGATGCCGCAGGAATGGACCGTGTCCCTGGGCGAGGCCACCGAGCAGCTGCGCGAACGCCACGGCATCAGCCGGGAGCGGCAGGACGAGTTTGCCGCGGCCTCGCACCGCCTGGCCGACGCCGCCTGGACCGAGGGCAAATACGACTCGATGGTGGTGCAGGTCCCGGGCACCGACCTGACCCGCGACGAATCCATCCGCCCCACCAGCACCGCCGATGTGCTGGCAGGCCTGAAGACCGTCTTCCGGCCCGTTGCTGACGGACCTGAGGGCGGCACGGTGACGGCCGGCAACGCATCGCCGCTGAACGACGGCGCGTCCGCGGCCTGGTTGGGCAGCGAGGCTGCCGCCGGGCTGCTGGGAACCGAGCCGCTGGCCCGGATTGCCGGCCGCGGCGCCTCCGCCCTGGAGCCGCAGTTCTTCGGTTTCGCACCGGTCGAGGCCGCGAACCAGGCGGTCAAGCGGGCCGGCATCAGCTGGTCCGATGTCGCAGCGGTCGAGCTCAATGAAGCCTTTGCCGCGCAGTCGCTGGCCTGCATCGACAACTGGGACATCGATCCCGCGATCGTGAACGCCTGGGGCGGGGCCGTGGCCATCGGCCACCCGCTGGGTGCCTCGGGCATCCGCATCCTCGGCACGCTGGCACGCCGGCTGCAGGAATCGGGCGAACGCTGGGGCGTGGCCGCGATCTGCATCGGCGTGGGCCAAGGCCTCGCCGTCGTGCTGGAAAACGTCAACTCAACCAAGAACTAAGGAGGTAAGCCAGCATGGCAAAATTTGCTGCTACTGCCCAGGACGCCGTGGCCGGCATCCAGGACGGCGCCACGGTTCTGATCGGCGGCTTCGGCAACGCCGGCCAGCCGATGGAACTGATCGACGCGCTGATGGACTGCGGCGCCACTGACCTGACGGTGGTGAACAACAACGCAGGCCAGGCCGACGCCGGCTTGGCGCTGCTGATCAAGGAGCGCCGGGTCAAGAAGATCATCTGCTCGTTCCCGCGCCAGTCGGACTCCTGGCACTTCGACACCGCCTACCGGGCGGGCGAAGTCGAACTGGAACTGGTGCCGCAGGGCAACCTCGCCGAGCGCATCCGTGCCGCCGGCGCCGGCATCGGCGGCTTCTTCACGCCCACCGGCTACGGCACCATGCTGGCCGAGGGCAAGGAAACCCGCATGATCGACGGCAAGGGCTACGTGCTCGAGTCCCCGATCTACGGCGACGTGGCACTGGTCAAGGCACTGACCTCGGACAAGAAGGGCAACCTGGTCTACCGCAAGACCGCCCGCAACTTCGGACCGATCATGGCCGCCGCCGCCAAGAAAAGCATCGTCCAGGTCTCCGGCATCGTGGAGACCGGCCAGCTGGATCCCGAAGTCATCGTGACGCCGGGCATCTACGTTGACACCGTCGTCGAAATTGCGCCGCAGGCCGCAGAAGGAGAGGCACACTAGTGAGCGAGAAACTCAGCCGCGAGGACCTGGCCAGGCTGGTCGCGCAGGACATCCAGCCCGGTTCCTTCGTCAACCTCGGCATCGGCCAGCCGACGTCCGTCTCGAACTACCTGACCGCAGAACAGGACATCACGCTGCATACCGAGAACGGCATGCTGGGCATGGGTCCGGAAGCGCAAGGCGATGAGATCGACCAGGACCTGATCAATGCGGGCAAGGTCCCGGTCACCGAAGTGCCGGGGGCGTCCTATTTCCACCATGCAGACTCCTTCGCCATGATGCGTGGCGGCCATCTGGACGTCTGCGTGCTCGGCGCCTTCCAGGTCTCGGCCAGCGGCGATTTGGCGAACTGGCACACCGGCGCCCCGGATGCCATCCCCGCCGTCGGCGGCGCGATGGATCTGGCCACCGGCGCCAAGGACGTCTACGTGATGATGTCCCTGTTCGCCAAGGACGGCACGCCCAAGCTGGTGCCCGAATGCAGCTACCCGCTCACGGGCGTGGGCTGCGTCACCCGCGTATACACTAATGACGCGGTCTTCCTGCTGACGCCGGAAGGCGTGCGGGTGCGCGAAACCTTCGGGACCACGCTTGAGGAACTGCAGTCCAAGATGGACATCAAGCTGCTCCCGCCCACCGAGTAAAACCCACGTAAAGCTCGAAGGAACCATGACCGAGACCAAAACGCCTGGCGATCAGTTCGTCCAGTCACTGGCCCGCGGATTGACCGTGATCAGGGCTTTCGACGCCGACAACGTCACCATGACGCTCAGCGAGGTCTCCAAGAGGACCGGCCTGACCCGCGCCACGGCGCGGCGGTTCCTGCACACCCTGGTGGATCTGGGGTACGTACGCACTGATGGCCGCGTTTTCGAGCTCACCGCATTGGTGCTCCAGCTGGGGTATTCCTACCTTGCCGGGCAGAGTCTGCCCCAGCTGGTGCAGCCATTGCTGGAGGAGCTTTCCGCCGAGCTGCACGAATCCACGTCCGCCTCCATCCTCGACGGCGACGAGATCGTCTACATCGCCCGGATCCACACCCGCCGGATCATGACCGTGGGGATCATGGTGGGCACGCGGTTCCCGGCCTATTCCACCTCGATGGGCCGGGTGCTGCTGGCCGGTTTGCCGATCGAGGAACTGGAGGAGCGCTTGGCCTCCACCACGCTGAAGCAACTCACGCCGCGGACCATCGCCGACCCGGTGAAACTGCGGGCGGAGCTGGACACCGTGCGCAACCAAGGGTGGTCCCTGGTGGACCAGGAGCTGGAGATCGGCCTGCGCTCCGTGGCGGTGCCGGTCCTGCATCCGGACGGCTCCGTAGCGGCCGCGCTGAATATGTCCATGCAGGCTTCGCTGGCGGACGGCAGCCGGGACGTGGACGCCGTGGTCGCCGAAGCCCTGCCCAAGTTGCGGGCCGCCTCGGCCAAGATCACCGACGCCCTGCGCGCGCAGCAGTAGGCAAGCTCCGGACGTTTACCCCGCGGCCAACTTTCGTTGGCCTCGGCGTGGATGAATGTCCGGTGATGGAAACTGTGACCCCGCGGCGGAAGTTCCTGCCGGAAATCCAAGCCCTGCGCGCCCTTGCGGTGCTGCTGGTGGTGGCCTACCATCTGGAGCCGCGCTGGCTGCCCGGCGGCTTCGTCGGCGTGGACGTCTTCTTTGTCATTTCCGGATTCTTGATCAGCGGCCACATGCTGCGCGAAGCGGCCGCAACCGGGACCCTCTCGCTGCGGTCGTTCTGGGCAGCCCGTATCCGGCGCATCCTGCCCGCGGCGCTGCTGGTCATCGCCGTTGTGCTGGCAGCAACCTTGGCCTTGCTCCCGATGAGCCAATGGGAGCGCATTGGCGGGCAGGCCCTCGCGTCCACCTTCTACGTGCAGAACTGGGTCCTGGCCGCCTCATCGGTGGACTACCTGGCGGCGACCGAGACGCCCACGCCGCTCCAGCACTTCTGGTCCCTCGCCGTCGAGGAGCAGTTCTATCTGCTCTGGCCGTTGCTGGTCTTGCTGTCCGTCTTCGTGCTGCGCCACAGCCGGCGCAGCGGCCGCCCGGGCGGGCGGGGGAGCACGACCGGGCCCAGGGAATGGACCAGCGAGTGGACCGTCGAGCGGACCGCCGCCGCGATCTTTGCGGTGGTAGTCGCCGCCTCACTGGCGTACGGCATCTGGGCGACGGCGGGCGGCAGCCCGGACGCGTACTTCATCACGCCCACCCGGATCTGGGAACTGGGGCTGGGCGGCCTGCTGGCGGCGCTGCACCAAGACCCACGGCGCTGGCCACACCTGCGCAGCCTCCTGGCGGCGGCGGGGCTGGCGGCCATTGTGGCCTCGGCGTTCCTCTTCAACGAAGGCACGCCGTTCCCCGGTACAGCGGCCCTGCTGCCGGTGCTGGGCACCATCGCCGTCATCGCCGCCGGACGGACCAGCGGCCCACTGTCCCTCCACCGGCTCGTGGACTGGCGGCCCGTGCAATGGACCGGGAACGTGTCCTACTCGCTCTACCTCTGGCACTGGCCCCTGATCGTTTTCTTCACCGTCCTGGCCGGCAAGGAACCTGGGCCGGCCACCAGTCCGTTGCTGCTGGCTGGCTCCTTTGGGCTGGCCGCACTGAGCTATTACTTGGTGGAGACGCCGGTGCGCCGCTCTGGCTGGTTCAGTGCCAGCGCTTGGCGCCCGCTGGCCGCCGGCGCCGCTGCCACCGCGCTGGTCGGCACGCTCGCATTCGTGCCCGGAAACCAGCAGGAACGCATCCTGGAGCAACGCGACGAGGCGACTGCCGCGCTGCTGAACGCACCGCCGCCGGGGTTCGGCGTGGCCTCGATCAAGGAAAGCGGGCACCAGGTGTTCGCCACCAAGAATCCGCTGATTGTCCCTGATCCTGCCCGGGCCGGGGACGACCAGTCGGGCCTTGGCGATTGCGCTGTCAAGCCGATGGCCGCCAAAACCAAGGAGTGCACCTTCGGGGACCCCGACGCGGTTTTCACCATTGCGCTGGTGGGGGACTCGCACGCCGGCCAGTGGTTCAAAGCCTTGGAGCCGATTGCCCAGCGCCAAGGATGGCGGCTGCTCACCTACATCCACAATTCCTGCCCGTTCAATGCGGAGCAGCGCAAGATCGAGGCCAAGGGTGAATCCGTGTGCCAGGCGCCCAACGAACAAACGCTGGAGCGGTTGACCGCTGACGGCGAGGTGGACGCGGTCCTCACGTCGTATTACGCGGAGTCTGCGTTCGTTGACTCCGGGACGGGGCACCGGCCCGGGGTTGCGGGCTTTGCCGAGTACTGGAACAAGCTCGCCGACGCCGGCATCGACGTCTACGCGCTGAAAGACACACCCCGCCCGCGCGAGGGAGCGCTGGCCCGCGACTGCGCGGCAGCGAACTACGAGGATCCCTCCGGCTGCGGGCAGTCCCGGAACGAAGGGCTGGACGGCAAGGACCTCACGGCCGAGGCCGCAGCGCTCGCTCCGCGCACCGAGGTCGTCGACCTATCGTCGCGTTTCTGTGACCGGGATACCTGCCCGGTGGTGATCGGCAACGTCCTGGTGTACCGGGATCTGAACCATGTGAGCGGCACGTATATGAAGACTCTTGCCGCGCCGCTGGAAGCCGCACTGCTGCAGGCCATGGGGAAGTGATGGCGGTGCAGGCGGCTCCCGATAAGCTCCGTACTCCGGTGCCGCGATTCTCTGATAGACTTTTCTTCGATTGTTTTGTGTGGCAGTGGATGAAGGCCGTTCCGGATCAAACCGGGGCGGGGCCTGTTTCCGGTCCGCGGGGTTCTTGCGCGGAGGATGCCACACTTTTGCACGCCTACGGTCGCTTCAATTCGGCAGCGGGTGCGAAGACGACCGACAGTGCCTGGCCCCGCATGTGAGGCGGGGCAAAGCTCACGAAAAACGGAGATCACGAAAGTGCCTACGATTAACCAGCTGGTCCGCAAGGGCCGCTCACCTAAGGTCAATAAGACCAAGGCCCCTGCCCTCAAGGGCAGCCCGATGAAGCGCGGCGTTTGCACCCGCGTTTACACCACCACCCCGAAGAAGCCGAACTCCGCGCTCCGCAAGGTAGCCCGCGTCAAGCTCGCCGGCGGCATCGAAGTGACTGCCTACATCCCCGGTGTAGGCCACAACCTGCAGGAACACTCCATCGTGCTGGTGCGCGGCGGCCGTGTGAAGGACCTGCCCGGTGTCCGCTACAAGATCGTCCGCGGCGCCCTTGACACCCAGGGTGTCAAGAACCGCAAGCAGGCTCGCAGCCGCTACGGCGCGAAGATGGAGAAGAAGTAATATGCCTCGCAAGGGACCGGCCCCCAAGCGGCCGCTAGTTGTAGATCCCGTCCACGGCTCCCCGCTGGTGACCCAGCTGATCAACAAGGTTCTCGTTGACGGCAAGAAGTCCACCGCAGAGCGCATCGTTTACGGTGCCCTTGATGGCGTGAAGGCCAAGAGCGGCGGCGATCCCGTCGCTGCCCTGAAGAAGGCCATGGACAATGTCCGCCCGACCCTGGAGGTCCGCTCCCGCCGTGTTGGCGGCGCCACCTACCAGGTTCCGGTTGAGGTCAAGCCGGGCCGCGCCACGGCTTTGGCCCTGCGCTGGCTGGTCGGCTACTCGAAGGCCCGCCGCGAGAAGACGATGACCGAGCGTCTCATGAACGAGATTCTGGATGCGTCGAACGGTCTCGGTGCCGCTGTGAAGCGTCGCGAAGACACCCACAAGATGGCCGAATCCAACAAGGCCTTCGCCCACTACCGCTGGTAACAGAGACGGTACGACGGCGGCCAACCGCCGTCGTCGTACCCCTCACCTACAAAGGGAGACATTGTGGCACAGGACGTGCTCACCGACCTCACGAAGGTCCGTAACATCGGCATCATGGCCCACATCGATGCCGGTAAGACCACTACTACGGAACGCATCCTGTTCTACACGGGTGTGAACCACAAGATCGGCGAAACGCACGACGGTGCGTCGACGACTGACTGGATGGAGCAGGAGAAGGAACGCGGCATCACGATCACGTCTGCCGCCGTGACCTCTTTCTGGAACAACAACCAGGTCAACATCATCGACACCCCGGGCCACGTGGACTTCACGGTCGAGGTCGAGCGCTCCCTGCGCGTGCTCGACGGCGCCGTGGCCGTCTTCGACGGCAAGGAAGGCGTGGAGCCGCAGTCTGAGACCGTGTGGCGCCAGGCGGACAAGTACAACGTCCCGCGCATTTGCTTCGTCAACAAGATGGACAAGCTGGGCGCCGACTTCTACTTCACCGTCGACACCATCATCAACCGTCTCGGCGCCAAGCCGCTGGTCATGCAGCTGCCGATCGGTGCTGAGTCCGACTTCATCGGTGTCGTTGACCTGATCACCATGAAGGCCCTGGTGTGGCCGGGCGACGCCAAGGGCGATGTGACCATGGGTGCCGCCTACGAGACCCGCGAGATCCCGGCGGACCTCCAGGCCAAGGCCGAGGAGTACCGCGCGCAGCTCATCGAGTCCGTGTCCGAGTCCTCGGACGAGCTCATGGAGAAGTACCTCGAGGGTGAGGAAATCACCAACGAGGAACTGGTTGCCGGCATCCGCAAGATGACCATCAACTCCGAGGCCTACCCGGTGTTCTGCGGTTCGGCCTTCAAGAACCGCGGTGTGCAGCCGATACTGGACGCCGTGGTGGCCTACCTGCCGTCGCCGCTGGACGTACCGCCGATGGTCGGTCACGATCCCAAGAACGAAGAAGTCGAACTGGTCCGCAAGCCGAGCGAGGACGAGCCGTTCTCCGCCCTGGCGTTCAAGATCGCGACCCACCCGTTCTTCGGCCAGCTGACCTTCATCCGGGTTTACTCGGGCAAGGCATCCTCCGGACTCCAGATGCTCAACACCACCAAGGGCAAGAAGGAGCGCATCGGAAAGCTTTTCCAGATGCACGCCAACAAGGAGAACCCGGTCGATGAGGCCCACGCAGGCCACATCTACGCCGCCATCGGCCTGAAGGACACCACCACCGGTGACACCCTCTCCGCCCTGGAAGCGCCGATCGTGCTCGAGTCGATGTCCTTCCCGGAGCCGGTGATCTTCGTGGCCATCGAGCCGAAGACCAAGGGTGACCAGGAGAAGCTCTCCACGGCCATCCAGAAGCTTTCGGCCGAGGACCCGACCTTCACCGTGTCGCTGAACGAGGACACCGGACAGACCGAGATCGGCGGCATGGGCGAGCTCCACCTGGACATCCTGGTGGACCGCATGCGCCGCGAATTCAACGTCGAGGCCAATGTGGGCAAGCCCCAGGTTGCCTACCGTGAAACCATCAAGAAGTCTGTTGAAAAGGTCGACTACACCCACAAGAAGCAGACGGGTGGATCCGGCCAGTTCGCGAAGGTCCAGGTTTCCTTCGAACCGCTGGACACCTCCGACGGCACCTTCTACGAGTTCGAGAACAAGGTCACCGGCGGGCGTATTCCGCGCGAATACATCCCCTCGATTGACGCTGGCATCCAGAATGCCATGCAGCTCGGTGTGCTGGCCGGCTACCCGCTGGTCGGCGTCAAGGCCATTCTGATCGACGGCGCCTACCACGACGTCGACTCTTCGGAAATGGCCTTCAAGATCGCTGGTTCCCAGGTCTTCAAGGAAGGCGCACGCCGCGCCAACCCGGTCCTGCTCGAGCCGCTGATGGCCGTCGAAGTACGTACGCCTGAGGAATACATGGGCGACGTGATCGGCGACCTGAACTCCCGCCGTGGACAGATCCAGTCCATGGAGGACGCTAGCGGCGTGAAGGTTGTGCGCGCTAACGTTCCGCTTTCCGAGATGTTCGGCTACATCGGCGACCTGCGTTCCAAGACGCAGGGCCGTGCGGTGTATTCGATGCAGTTCGAAAGCTACGCTGAGGTCCCGAAGGCTGTTGCCGACGAGATCATCCAGAAGACGCGCGGCGAGTAAAACGATGGTGGCGGGTCCTTCATCGTAAGAACCCGGCACACCGTGCAGGCGGCCGGCCACGCAACACAGCCGGCCGCCGGCACAACCCTCCGACAGCACCGCGCAATCCTTTTGCCGGTACCTGACGGAACCAGTAATTTCACCAAATACAAAAGCCCGAAGTAGACTTGTTCAAGTTTCGGCCGTGACAATCGCGTCCGGAGAGCAATTCTTCTCAAAACGTTCTAGGAGGAACCCGTGGCGAAGGCAAAGTTCGAGCGGACTAAGCCGCACGTCAACATTGGCACCATCGGTCACGTTGACCACGGTAAGACCACGTTGACCGCTGCCATTTCCAAGGTGCTTGCTGACAAGTACCCCGATCTCAACGAGCAGCGTGACTTCGCAGCTATCGACTCTGCCCCGGAAGAGCGTCAGCGCGGTATCACCATCAACATCTCGCACGTCGAGTACCAGACCGAGAAGCGCCACTACGCACACGTGGACGCCCCCGGCCACGCCGACTACATCAAGAACATGATCACCGGTGCCGCCCAGATGGACGGCGCAATCCTGGTGGTTGCCGCGACTGACGGCCCGATGGCGCAGACCCGCGAGCACGTTCTGCTGGCCCGCCAGGTTGGCGTTCCGACGCTGCTGGTGGCCCTGAACAAGTCGGACATGGTTGATGACGAGGAACTGCTCGACCTGGTCGAAATGGAAGTCCGTGAGCTGCTCAGCTCGCAGGAATTCGATGGCGACAACGCACCGGTCATCCGCACGTCCGGCCTGAAGGCCCTGGAAGGCGACCCGCAGTGGGTCAAGTCCGTCGAGGACCTGATGGCAGCTGTTGACGAGTACATCCCGGACCCGATCCGCGACAAGGACAAGCCGTTCCTGATGCCGGTTGAAGACGTCTTCACCATCACCGGTCGCGGCACCGTGGTGACCGGCCGCGCCGAGCGCGGTACCCTCGCCATCAACTCCGAGGTCGAGATCGTCGGCATCCGCCCGGTCCAGAAGACCACGGTTACCGGCATCGAGATGTTCCACAAGCAGCTCGACGAAGCATGGGCAGGCGAGAACTGTGGTCTGCTGCTGCGCGGCATCAAGCGTGAAGACGTGGAGCGCGGCCAGGTTGTTGTGAAGCCGGGTTCGATCACCCCGCACACCGACTTCGAGGCCAACGTCTACATCCTGTCCAAGGATGAAGGCGGCCGCCACAACCCGTTCTACTCGAACTACCGTCCGCAGTTCTACTTCCGCACCACCGACGTGACCGGCGTTATCACGCTGCCGGAAGGCACCGAAATGGTTATGCCGGGCGACAACACTGAGATGACCGTTGAGCTCATCCAGCCGATCGCTATGGAAGAGGGCCTCGGCTTCGCTATCCGTGAAGGCGGCCGCACCGTTGGTTCGGGCCGCGTCACCAAGATCACCAAGTAACTTTGTGATCTGCTGACCGGAGGATTCCGGCCAGAATCAGGAGAACCCCTGCCGTCTGACGACGGCGGGGGTTCTTTTTAACGACGGCGGTCCAGCTTGCCGCGGGTTCCCTGCGCGCAGGGCGCCGCCCGTGGAATCAGATGTTCTGGTGCAGGCAGAGAATGTTGCCTTCCGAGTCAGGGAACCACGCGCACCGCAGGTGCTCGCTGGCGGCGATGTGGTTCTCGGTCTTCAGGCCCGGCAGGTCGTAATCGGCGAACTGGATGCCCTTGCCAGCCAGCTCAGACATCTCGGATTCAAGATCGGCCACTTCGAAACTGACCGAGGTGTGATCCGAGGTGTCGGCGTCCGGTCGGACGATGAGTTCTACGGCGTTGGACCCGCCGCTGGAAAACATCATCGAATCGTCTCCGTTGGAGCCCGCCGGTTTCAAGCCGAGGGAGTCCTGGTAGAACGCGCGCGCCCGGTCCATGTCCTTCACGGGCAGGACCGTCGTCATGGTGGTCGTGCTGAGCATCGCAATTCAGCCTCCTAGGAGCATATGCTGTGGACATTTCCCAGAATAGTCCTGCCCGCCGCCCGGGGAGCCGGTGCAGCACCACGAATATTTGCGCTCCGGCCGCTAGGATCGGAAGCATGGAATGGCTCATCGTGTGGATCATCGTTGGCCTCATCGCCGCAGTGGTCGGGGCAGTTTTCTGGGGCAGGCGGTACTTCCGCCATGAACTGGACCGTGTTCGCCGCATCCGGCGCGCGAACGGCGGCAAACAGTAGGAAATTCAGGCCCGCGGCAGTGCATTTTCCTCGGGCGTGCGCTCCGCCGCGACGGCGTGCGCCCGTGCTGCGGCGGTTAGAGCGCCCGAAGCGCGACGGCGGCGCGCAGCGAGGTCTTTCAGCCAATGGAACGAGGACTTGCGGATTCGCTGCTGGGTCGCGAAATCCACGTAGACCAGACCGAACCGCTGGCTGTATCCGGCCGCCCATTCGAAGTTGTCCATCAAAGTCCAGACGTAATAGCCGCGCAGGTCAATGCCGGCGGCCGGCCCGTTGGGCGCCGTGGCGGTCAGGGCCGCCTCAAGATGCCGGGCCAGATAGTCCACCCGCCGGACGTCGGCCACGGACGGTTCATTCGTGAGCGCATCCGGAACCACCACGTCCTTGAAGCTGGCACCTCCCTCGGTGATGTAGACCGGCGGCAGGTCTGGATAACGCTCCGCCATCTGGGCCAAGGCCACCGGCAGGTAGTCCGGCGCCACCGGCCAGCCGAACTCGGTCCGCGCATAGCCGGGCCAGCCGGCCAGATGGAACGGCAGGTCTGAGCCCTGCTGCATGAGCGGCTCGGGCAGCCCGTCGGGGACTGCGTCCGGCCCGGTCGAAGGACCCGGCCCGAGGCCGATCCGGGTGGGGAAGTAGTAGTTCAGTCCGTAGAAGTCCAGTGGCTGGCTCATCACCGCCAGGTCTTCGTCCGGAATTTCCCGCAGGTACTGCAGGAAGGGTTTGAGCACCGGACTAATGCTCGGGTAGCGTCCCAGCAGCACCGGGTCGGAGAACATCCTGTTGTGCAGTACATCGAACAGTTCCACCAGCACATCGTGCGCCAGCCCGTCCTTTGCTCCGACCACGGGGGAGTAGACGTTGGTGATGCCGGCCTCGCCCGAGATGCCGCCGGCCCGCAGTGCCGAGAGGCTGAGCCCGTGCGCGAGGATGAGATGGTGCGCCGCCGGAAGGGCATCGAACAGCCCGGCCTGGCCCGGCGCATGGACGCCCAGGCCGTAACCGTTGAGAGTGACGGTAGTCGGTTCGTTGATGGTTACCCAGCGGTCCACCCGGTCGCCGAACCTTTCGGCGGCGATGGCGGCGAAGTCGGCCAGCCGGTAGGCGGTATCCCGGTTCAGCCAGCCGCCGGCATGCTCCAGCGGCAGCGGTGTGTCCCAGTGATAGAGCGTGCACATCGGTGAAATGCCCCGTGCCAGCAACTCATCCAGCAGCCGGTCGTAGAAGTCGATGCCCCTCTGGTTCACCGGCCCCTGCCCGCCGGGTTGGATCCGCGGCCAGGACAACGAAAACCGGTACGAGTCCACGCCCAGCTCGGCCAGCAGGCCCACGTCCAGCGGCATCCGGTGGTAGTGGTCGCAGGCGGTATCCGCGGTGGCGCCGCCGGCAATCCGGCCCGGTTCATAGGTGAAGGCGTCCCAGCCGGACGGCCCGCGGCCGTCTTCGGCCACCGCACCCTCGATCTGGAACGCCGCGGTCGCCACGCCCAGGGTAAAATCGGACGGTATCAAGGCCGCCAGATGATCGGTGCCCAGTGACAATTCGCGGCTATCCTCCCTTTGATTACAGCTCCCGCCTCAACACAGGTCTCGCCTCAACACAGCTCCCGCCGGTGCGGGTAGGCACCAGCATTGCACCGCCGACTGGTGCGCGCCAGAGCGTGTCCGCCTCAACGGCCGGGGCCCCGGTGCCGCAGGCGTCGATTCGCAATCGTGGCCAAAGTCTGCCACACTAGACGAGTTGTTCAAGCGCTTTTGCATGTCTACGTGCGAAGCTGTGTCCCGCCCGGGATAATGCCCGGGGCAGGGTCAGGCTCCACAAGGTTGAAAGCCCAAATATAACCCACCCTCCTTTTGAGCGGGCGGAGTGCGCAGAATATTCGCGACACGCCCGACCGCGGGGGTCGGAGCCTCAGCAGGGTGAGGAACCCGGATTCATCCGGATTCAGTCTGTTGGAGGAGCGCCAGGCACGGGGAGATCCGGCCAGTGGGGCGCACAGGAAGAAAGTCCACAGAGCAGCACTGAGAAAGAGAGCGGAGACGCCATGGCGGGACAGAAAATCCGCATCCGTCTGAAGTCATATGACCATGAGGTCATTGATGTTTCAGCACGGAAGATCGTTGAGACGGTCACGCGTGCAGGCGCAACGGTAGTCGGCCCCGTGCCGCTGCCCACCGAGAAGAACGTGTACTGCGTTATCCGGTCGCCGCACAAGTACAAGGACAGCCGGGAGCACTTTGAAATGCGCACCCACAAACGGCTGATCGACATTATCGATCCCACGCCGAAGGCCGTCGACTCGCTGATGCGGCTCGACCTGCCGGCGGACGTGAACATCGAAATCAAGCTGTAGGGGAGTGCGGATTCATATGTCTACCACTACACGCCAAGTAAAAGGCCTGCTGGGCACCAAGCTCGGCATGACCCAGGTCTGGGACGAGGACAACCGGCTCATCCCGGTCACCGTCGTCAAGGCTGACTCCAACGTCATCACCCAGCTGCGCTCTGCGGACGTCGACGGCTACACCGCCATCCAGATCGGCTTCGGCCAGATCGACCCGCGCAAGGTGACCAAGCCGCTGGCCGGCCACTTCGAGAAGGCCGGGGTTACCCCGCGCCGCCACGTGGTCGAGCTGCGCACCGCCGATGCCGACTCCTACGAGCTGGGCCAGGAACTCTCCGTGGAGCTGTTCGAGACCGGCCAGAAGGTCGACGTCGTCGGAACCACCAAGGGCAAGGGCTTCGCCGGTGTCATGAAGCGTCACGGCTTTGCCGGCGTCAGCGCCTCGCACGGCGCGCACAAGAACCACCGTAAGCCCGGTTCCATCGGTGGCGCGTCCACTCCGGGCCGCGTTTTCCGGGGCCAGCGCATGGCCGGCCGCATGGGCGCCGTCCAACAGACCACACTGAACCTGACCGTTCACGCTGTGGACTCCGAGAACTCGCTGCTCTTGATCAAGGGTGCCGTTCCCGGTGCCCGCGGCTCGGTCGTTCTCGTCCGTTCCGCTGTGAAGGGAGCCTAGTTCAATGGCTAACACGATCAAGGTTGACCTGCCTGCAGAGATCTTCGACGTCCAGACCAACGTGCCGCTGCTGCACCAGGTCGTCGTCGCACAGCTCGCTGCTGCCCGTCAGGGAACCCACAAGACCAAGACCCGCGCCGAGGTTTCCGGTGCCGGCCGCAAGCCGTTCAAGCAGAAGGGCACCGGCCGCGCCCGCCAGGGTTCGATCCGCGCTCCGCACATGACCGGCGGCGGCGTGGTGCACGGCCCGACCCCGCGCGACTACAGCCAGCGCACCCCCAAGAAGATGAAGGCTGCTGCCCTGCGCGGCGCCCTGTCCGACCGGGCACGCAACGGCCGCATCCACGTCGTGGACGCACTGGTTGCCGGCGACAAGCCGTCCACCAAGGCTGTTACCGAGACCCTGCGCGCCATCACCGACCGCAAGAACCTGCTCGTAGCCATCGAGCGCGCCAACGATGTTGCGGCCCTGAGCCTGCGTAACATCGAGGGTGTTCACACCATTTACGTGGATCAGCTGAACACCTACGACGTGCTGGTTTCCGACGACGTGGTCTTCACCCAGGCCGCCTACGAGGCATTCGTCGCAGACAAGACTGCAGCTAACGCAACTGCCAAGGAGGACGCCAAGTGAGCGCGACCACCACAAAAGATCCCCGCGACGTGATCCTTGCTCCCGTCGTTTCGGAGAAGAGCTACGGCCTGATCGACGAAGGTAAGTACACCTTCCTGGTCGACCCGCGCTCGAACAAGACCGAGATCAAGCTGGCCGTGGAGAAGATTTTCTCCGTCAAGGTCGACTCGATCAACACCATCAACCGTGCCGGTAAGCGCAAGCGGACCAAGTTCGGATGGGGACAGCGCAAGGACACCAAGCGCGCCATTGTCACCCTGAAGGAAGGCACAATTGACATCTTCGGCGGTCCGCTTTCTTAAGCGGAGACCACTTTAACGAGGAATTGAACTATGGGAATCCGTAAATACAAGCCGACTACACCGGGCCGTCGCGGCTCGAGCGTAGCCGACTTTGCCGAAATCACGCGGTCGACACCGGAAAAGTCGTTGCTGCGTCCGCTGACCAAGTCCGGCGGCCGTAACAACTCCGGCAAGATCACCACCCGCCACAAGGGCGGCGGACACAAGCGCCAGTACCGTCTGATCGACTTCCGTCGTCACGACAAGGACGGCGTGCCCGCCAAGGTCGCTCACATCGAGTATGACCCGAACCGCACCGCGCGGATCGCTCTGCTGCACTACGTTGATGGCACCAAGCGCTACATCCTGGCTCCGGCCAAGCTGAAGCAGGGAGACACCGTTGAGGCCGGCGCCAGCGCCGACATCAAGCCGGGCAACAACCTGCCGCTGCGCAACATCCCCGTCGGTACTGTGCTCCACGCTGTGGAGCTGCGTCCGGGCGGCGGTGCCAAGATGGCCCGCTCCGCCGGTGCCTCCGTGCAGTTGGTAGCCAAGGAAGGCAAGTACGGCCAGCTCCGTCTGCCTTCCGGCGAAATCCGCAACGTTGACGTGCGCTGCCGCGCAACCGTCGGCGAGGTCGGCAACGCCGAGCAGTCCAACATCAACTGGGGCAAGGCCGGCCGCATGCGCTGGAAGGGCGTCCGCCCGACCGTCCGCGGTGTGGCCATGAACCCGGTCGACCACCCGCACGGTGGTGGCGAGGGTAAGACCTCCGGTGGCCGTCACCCGGTCAACCCGAACGGCAAGCCCGAGGGCCGCACCCGCCGCCCGAACAAGGAAAGCGACCGCCTGATTGTGCGTCGCCGTCGTACTGGCAAG
This sequence comes from Actinomycetota bacterium, assembly GCA_051751385.1. Classification (GTDB taxonomy): domain Bacteria; phylum Actinomycetota; class Actinomycetes; order Actinomycetales; family Micrococcaceae; genus Crystallibacter. The sequence continues at coordinate 606,449 of JBNJKW010000001.1, forward strand.
AACAAGCGATAGGAGCCTGGGAACATGCCACGCAGCCTGAAGAAAGGCCCCTTCGTCGATCAGCACCTCTTTGTGAAGGTAGCTGCAGAGAACGAAAAGGGCACCAAGAACGTCATCAAGACGTGGTCCCGCCGTTCGATGATCGTCCCCGATATGCTCGGGCACACGATTGCCGTACACGACGGACGCAAGCACATCCCGGTGTTTGTCACTGAGTCGATGGTCGGGCACAAGCTCGGCGAATTCGCCCCGACGCGGACTTTCCGCGGCCATGTGAAGGACGACCGCAAGGGCAAGCGCCGCTAGGCGCTGCTCTTTCGGCAGAAGACGAGAGAAGGAAAGCAATGGAAGCCAAGGCTATTGCGCGCCATATTCGCGTGACGCCTATGAAGGCCCGGCGCGTCGTCAACCTTGTTCGTGGCAAGCAGGCGAATGAGGCTCTGGCAATCTTGAAGTTTGCCCCCCAGGCAGCTTCGGAGCCGGTCAGCAAGGTACTCGCGTCAGCCGTCGCCAACGCCCGCGTTATCGCGGACCGTGACGGCGTCGCCTTTGACGAGAGCGACCTCTATATCAGCGAAGCATTCGTAGATGAAGGCCCCACCATGAAGCGGTTCCAGCCGCGCGCCCAAGGGCGTGCCTACCGCATCAAGAAGCGGACCAGCCACATCACGCTTGTTGTCGCTACCCCGGAGAAAGAGGAGGACCAGTAAGTGGGACAGAAAGTAAACCCGCACGGATTCCGACTCGGTATCACCACCGACCATGTCTCCCACTGGTTCGCTGACAGCAACAAGGCCGGCCAGCGCTACAAGGACTTCGTCCGCGAGGACGTGAAGATCCGCCAGCTGATGTCCACGGGCATGGACCGCGCGGGCATCGCGAAGGTTGAGATCGAGCGTACCCGTGACCGTGTGCGTGTGGATATCCACACCGCCCGCCCCGGCATTGTCATTGGCCGCCGCGGCGCCGAAGCAGACCGCATCCGCGGCGAGCTGGAGAAGCTCACCGGCAAGCAGGTGCAGCTGAACATCCTCGAGGTTAAGAACCCGGAGATCGAAGCTCAGCTGGTTGCCCAGGGCATCGCCGAGCAGCTGACTTCGCGCGTGGCTTTCCGCCGCGCCATGAAGAAGGCCATGCAGTCCGCCACCCGCGCCGGCGCCAAGGGCATTCGTGTCCAGTGCTCCGGTCGCCTCGGCGGCGCTGAAATGAGCCGTTCGGAGTTCTACCGCGAAGGCCGTGTGCCCCTGCACACCCTGCGTGCGAACATCGACTACGGCTTCTTCGAGGCCAAGACCACGTTCGGCCGCATCGGCGTCAAGGTCTGGATCTACAAGGGCGACGTGACCGCGAAGGAACTGGCTGCCCAGCAGGCTGCCGCTCCGTCCTCGCGCGGCCGTGGCGACCGTCCGGGCCGCCCCGCTGCCGGTGGCGAGCGCCGTCGTCGTAATGACCGTCCTGCCGCTCCCGCCGCAGGCGAGGGTGCAGCCAAGGCCGAGACGCCTGCCGCTGAGGCAGGAGCTACTGCTCAGAACACCGCGGCAGAAGGAGGAGAAGCTTAAATGCTTATCCCACGTCGAGTTAAGTTCCGTAAGCAGCACCACCCGGGTCGTTCCGGCGCTGCTACCGGCGGCACCGAGGTCAGCTTCGGCGAGTGGGGTATCCAGGCTCTGACGCCGGCATACGTCACCAACCGCCAGATTGAAGCGGCCCGTATTGCGATGACCCGCCACATCAAGCGTGGCGGCAAGGTCTGGATCAACATTTATCCGGACCGCCCGCTGACCAAGAAGCCCGCCGAAACCCGCATGGGTTCCGGTAAGGGTTCGCCGGAATGGTGGGTCGCAAACGTCAAGCCGGGTCGGGTTCTGTTCGAACTCTCCGGTGTCAATGAAGAGGTAGCTCGCGAGGCTTTGCGCCTGGCGATCCACAAGCTGCCGTTGAAGGCACGCATTGTGCGTCGCGAAGGTGGTGAATAGAAATGGCAGTTGGTTCAAAGGAACTGGCAACCGATCAGCTCGAGACATTCGATAAGGACCGTCTCGCAGAGGAGCTGCGCAAGGCCAAGGAGGAGCTGTTCAACCTCCGTTTCCAGTCAGCCACCGGTCAGCTGGAAAACCATGGCCGCCTGAAGGCAGTCAAGCGCGACATCGCACGGATCTACACGGTGCTGCGCGAGCGCGAGCTGGGCATTCGCCCCGACGTCGAGGTTTCAGTTGAAGCCCCGGCCGAGGAGAAGAAGGCCAAGAAGGCTAAGAAGTCTGAAAAGGCTACTGAAGCCGACACCGCCGAGACCGCAGCCCCCGCTTCGGAGGATGAGGCCAAGTGAGCGAAAACACTAACAAGGATGCAACTGTGGAAGAAGCCACTCAGGCTCGCGGTTACCGTAAGACCGCCCGCGGCTACGTCGTCTCGGACAAGATGGACAAGACCATCGTGGTCGAGGTTGAGGACCGCGTGAAGCACGCGCTGTACGGCAAGGTGATTCGCCGGACCGAAAAGCGCAAGGCCCACGACGAGCAGAACTCCGCCGGCACCGGCGACCTGGTTCTGATCGCCGAGACCCGGCCGCTGTCCGCCACCAAGCGGTGGCGCCTGGTCGAGATCATCGAAAAGGCCAAGTAGGACTTAGGTCCTGCACGCGGGGCCCGCCTGCAGAGCGGGCGGGCCCCGCACCCTTTAAGTTTCCCTTCCGGCACCATGGATCCCGGTTCGCCGGAGCAGCCGGAAGGGTTTGGAAGGGGACGCGGTTGCTGAAGTTTTGACCGCAGGCCCTTTGAAAAGTACAAGCCCCTGGCCGTGATTTCACGTCCGGGGTGTCTTGGTCATAAACTAGTAATCTTGCCTGTGCCGTTTGGAAAGACCATCCATCCTTCCGCATGGACAGAATAGGCAAATTCCCGCAACCGCCTTCGGACCGCACACACGTGTGGCCAGGGGGAGTTACGGTGCGGGCTACCCATATCCGTTCCGCAAGGCTCAGCTATGAGAACCGGCGCGACGACAGGAGTAATAAGTGATTCAGCAGGAGTCGCGACTGAAGGTCGCCGACAACACGGGTGCCAAGGAAATCTTGACCATCCGCGTTCTCGGCGGATCCGGCCGTCGCTACGCAGGCATTGGCGACACCATTGTTGCCACCGTCAAGGACGCAATTCCGGGCGGCAACGTCAAGAAGGGTGACATCGTCAAGGCTGTCATCGTTCGCACCAAGAAGGAACGCCGCCGTGCGGACGGTTCCTACATCAAGTTCGATGAGAACGCAGCCGTGATCCTCAAGAACGACGGCGATCCCCGCGGCACCCGTATCTTCGGTCCGGTCGGCCGTGAGCTTCGCGACAAGAAGTTCATGAAGATCATTTCGCTGGCTCCGGAGGTGCTGTAGTCCATGGCTAAGTACAAGATCAAGAAGGGTGACCTGGTTCAGGTCATCACCGGTGCCAAGGCTGAGCGCGGCGGCGACCGCGGCAAGCAGGGCAAGGTCCTGAAGGTGTTCACGGAGACCAACCGTGTGCTGGTTGAAGGCGTCAACCGCGTCACCAAGCACACCAAGGCCGGACAGTCGGAACGCGGCACGAAGACCGGTGGCATCGAGACCGTTGAGGCCCCGATCCACATCTCGAACGTGGCGATCGTCGATCCCGAGACCAAGAAGCCGACCCGGGTTGGCTACCGCACCGAAACCGTCGAGCGTGATGGCCGTGAGCGCACTGTGCGCATCCGCGTGTCCAAGGCCTCCGGGAAGGACCTCTAATGACTGAGACTGTCACCAAGATCGTCCCCCGTCTGAAGACTCGCTACGCCGGCGAGATCAAGCAGGCTCTGCGGGACGAGTTCAAGTACGAGAACGTGAACCAGGTTCCGCGCCTGGTCAAGGTTGTTGTCAACATGGGTGTTGGAGATGCCGCCAAGGACTCCAAGCTCATCGACGGCGCCGTCCGCGACCTGACCCAGATCACCGGCCAGAAGCCGCAGGTCACCAAGGCCCGCAAGTCCATCGCCCAGTTCAAGCTGCGCGAAGGCATGCCGATCGGCGCCCACGCGACGCTGCGCGGCGACCGCATGTGGGAATTCGTGGACCGCCTGGTTTCGCTGGCTCTGCCCCGTATCCGCGACTTCCGCGGCCTCAACGGCAAGCAGTTCGACGGAAACGGTAACTACACCTTCGGTCTGACCGAGCAGTCGATGTTCCACGAGATCGATCAGGACAAGATCGACCGCGTGCGCGGCATGGACATCACCGTAGTGACCACCGCCAAGACCGATGACGAGGGCCGTGCGCTGTTGAAGGCGCTTGGTTTCCCGTTCAAGACCGAAGATTAATCTAGCTACGTGAAAGGTCCCGCCCCGGCGCCCCGTGCTGTCTGGAGCGAGGAAACCGTTACGAGGAAGGGCAAGAGCCCACAATGACTATGACAGATCCTGTCGCAGACATGCTCACGCGTCTGCGCAACGCCAACTCGGCTTACCATGACTCGGTGTCGATGCCGTACAGCAAGCTCAAGGCTCGCGTCGCCGACATCCTGAAGGCCGAAGGCTACATCGCCGGTTGGAAGGAAGAAGAGGCCGAGGTCGGCAAGAAGCTGACCCTGGAACTCAAGTTCGGTCCGAACCGCGAGCGTTCCATCGCCGGCATCCGCCGCATCTCCAAGCCCGGTCTGCGCGTTTACGCGAAGTCCACCAACCTGCCGCACGTGCTCGGTGGCCTGGGCATCGCAATCCTGTCCACCTCTTCCGGACTGATGACTGATCGTCAGGCCGGCAAGAAGGGCGTGGGCGGCGAAGTCCTCGCTTACGTCTGGTAACGGAAAGGAAGAGATTAAATGTCACGTATTGGACGTCTCCCCATCACCGTTCCCGCCGGCGTTGAGGTCAAGGTCGACGGCAACGTCGTCTCCGTCAAGGGCGCCAAGGGCGAGCTGAGCCACACTCTGGCTTCGCCCATCACGGTTTCCCTGGAAGAGAACACCCTCACCGTTGGCCGCCCGAACGACGAGCGCGAATCCCGGTCCCTGCACGGCCTGACCCGCACGCTGATCAACAACATGATCGTTGGCGTGACCGAGGGCTACAAGAAGGACCTCGAGATCGTCGGCACCGGTTACCGTGTGCAGGCCAAGGGCTCGGACCTCGAGTTCGCCCTGGGCTTCAGCCACCCGGTGATCGTGAATGCCCCCGAAGGCATCACCTTCGCCGTGGAGGGCGCTACCAAGCTCTCCGTCTCCGGCATCAACAAGCAGCAGGTCGGCGAAGTTGCTGCCAACATCCGCAAGCTGCGTAAGCCCGACCCCTACAAGGGCAAGGGCGTTCGCTACGCCGGCGAACAAATCCGCCGCAAGGTCGGAAAGGCTGGTAAGTAAACCATGGCGATCAGCATTAATAAGAAGCGGACCTCGAAGTCCAAGTCCGCAGCACGCGGCCGCCGCCATCTGCGCGTCCGCAAGCGCATCACCGGTACCGCGGTCCGTCCGCGCCTGGTGGTCAACCGTTCCGCACGCCACATCTTTGTCCAGGTTGTCGATGACAGCAAGGGCATCACTGTGGCTTCCGCTTCCACCATGGAAGCCGATCTGCGGGCCCTTGACGGCGACAAGTCGGCCAAGGCAAAGCGCGTCGGCGAGCTCGTGGCCGAGCGTGCCAAGGCTGCCGGTGTTGAGGCTGTGGTCTTCGACCGCGGCGGCAACCGGTACCACGGCCGCATTGCAGCGGTTGCCGACGGCGCACGTGAAGGTGGGCTGGCACTGTGACCGCTGAGAACAACGAAAAGGAAACTCAGGTGACTGAAGCAACTGAGACCGCTGCTGCGGGATCCGCTGAGACCACCGCTGCTTCCGGCCAGGACGACCGCCGCGGCGGACGTCGTGGCGAACGTAGCGGCGGCGGCGGCGGCGACCGTGGTGGCCGCGGACGTGGCCGCGACAACGCACGCGATGCCGAGAAGGACAAGTTCCTCGAGCGCGTCGTCACCATCAACCGCGTGTCCAAGGTCGTCAAGGGCGGCCGCCGCTTTAGCTTCACGGCTCTGGTAGTTGTCGGCGACGGCAACGGCATGGTCGGCGTGGGCTACGGCAAGGCCAAGGAAGTCCCGGCGGCGATTGCCAAGGGTGTGGAAGAGGCCAAGAAGTCCTTCTTCCGTGTCCCGATCATCGCCGGAACCGTTCCGCACCACGTGCAGGGCGAAGCTGCTGCAGGCGTTGTCATGCTGCGTCCGGCTGCTGCCGGTACCGGTGTGATCGCCGGCGGTCCGGTCCGCGCCGTACTCGAGTGCGCCGGGATCCACGATGTGCTCTCCAAGTCGCTGGGTTCGTCCAACGCGATCAACATCGTGCACGCTACCGTCGACGCGCTGCGTCGCCTGGAGGAGCCCCGCTCCGTGGCAGCCCGCCGTGGCCTGCCCTTAGATGAGGTTGCTCCGGCGATCCTGCTGCGCAACATGCAGAAGGCAGGTGCGTAATGACCACTCCTAAGAATCTGACTCCGTCGGATGCACAGTTGGAAATCACGCAGATCAAGTCCGTCATTGGCGGCAAGCAGAACCAGCGCGACACGCTGCGTTCACTGGGCCTGAAGCGCATCGGACACACCGTTGTCCGTAGCGCCGATGCAGTGACCGTTGGCATGGTCAACACTGTTTCTCACCTGGTGAAGGTTGAGGAGGCGAAGTAAAGATGGCAGAAGAGAACAAGACTCTCAAGGTCCACCACCTGCGTCCTGCCCCCGGTGCCAAGACCGCCAAGACCCGTGTTGGTCGTGGTGAAGGCTCCAAGGGTAAGACCGCCGGTCGCGGTACCAAGGGTACAAAGGCCCGTTACCAGGTCAAGGCTGGCTTTGCCGGCGGCCAGTTGCCGCTGCACATGCGCCTGCCGAAGCTGCGCGGCTTCAAGAACCCGTTCAAGGTGGAATTCCAGGTTGTGAACCTGGACAAGCTCAATGAGCTGTTCCCCGAGGGCGGCGAAGTGACCGTGGAGGCCCTGGTGGCCAAGGGTGCGGTTCGCAAGAACCAGCCCGTGAAGGTCCTGGGCACCGGCGACATCACCGTCAAGGTCGATGTGAAGGTTGACGCCTTCTCCGCCAGTGCCGCTGAGAAGATTGCCGCCGCTGGCGGCACCGTGACGGCGCTCTAGCAGCCCGTACGGGTGCAGTCTTTTAGCAGCCCCTGACTGAACTCGTGGTGGCCGGTATTCGCCGGTCGCCACGAGTTCAGCCGCTTTAAAGGCACACGACGTATTCTTAATCCGTTTAATGCGAACGGGCCGAGCCGATAGACTCGGATCTTGTGACTTGCCGCGCAGCGGCATCAGAAACTTTTTGGGAGGACGCTTGCTTAGCGCAATTGGCCGGGCATTCCGGACGCCGGACCTGCGGCGCAAGTTGTTGTTCACGCTGGGGATCATGACGGTCTACCGCGTGGGCGTATTCATCCCGGCACCGGGTGTGGACTACGGCAACGTGCAGCAGTGTCTGGCGCTGGGCAACACCAGCGGCGGGCTGTACCAGTTCGTCAATCTGTTCAGCGGCGGCGCGCTGCTGCAGGTGTCCATCTTCGCCCTCGGCATCATGCCGTACATCACCGCCAGCATCATTGTGCAGCTGCTGCGCGTGGTCATCCCGCGGTTCCAGGAACTGCACCAGGAAGGTCCGCAGGGCCAGTCCAAACTGACGCAGTACACCCGTTACCTGACCATCGCATTGGGACTGCTTAACGCCACGACGCTGGTGTCGCTGGCGCGGAGCGGGGCCCTGCTGGGCAACTGCCCGGTTCCGATCATCCCCGAGGACAACCTGGTCGTGATCAGCCTGATCATCTTGACGCTGACCGCGGGCACCGGGTTGATCATGTGGATGGGCGAGCTGATCACCGAGAAGGGTGTCGGCAACGGCATGTCCTTGCTGATCTTCATCTCGATCGCCGCCGGTTTCCCGAGCTCGCTGGGCGAGATCTGGAACACCCAGGGCGTGAACGTCTTCCTCGGTGTGTTGCTGGTCGGCCTGCTGACCGTGGCCGCGGTGGTCTTCGTGGAACAGTCGCAGCGCCGGATCCCGGTGCAGTATGCCAAGCGCATGGTGGGACGCCGCACCGTCGGCGGAACCAGCACCTACATTCCGATCAAGGTCAACATGGCCGGGGTCATCCCGGTGATCTTCGCGTCGTCGATGCTGTACCTGCCGTCGCTGATCGCGCAGTTCAACACGCCGACCGACGGCACCACCGCGCCGCCGGAGTGGGTCAACTGGATCAACACCTACCTGGTCAGCGGGGACTCGCCGTTCTACATGGCGGTCTACTTCTCCTTGATCGTCTTCTTCACCTACTTCTACGTGGCCATCACCTTCAATCCGGAGGAAGTCGCGGAGAACATGAAGAAGTACGGCGGCTTCATCCCGGGCATCCGGGCCGGCCGCCCGACCGCGGAGTACCTGCAGTACGTGCTGGCCAGGATCACGCTGCCGGGTGCGCTGTACCTGGGCATCGTCTCGCTGATCCCGCTGATCGCGCTGGTGCTCATCAACGCGAACCAGAACTTCCCGTTCGGCGGCGTTTCCATCCTCATCATGGTTGGTGTGGGATTGGAGACCGTCAAACAAATCAACGCACAACTACAGCAACGCCACTACGAAGGACTTCTGCGATGACACAAATGCTCATTATCGGCCCGCCCGGATCCGGCAAGGGCACCCAGGCCTCCCGCATTTCCGACCGGTTGGGCATCGTCGCGATTTCCACCGGAGACATCTTCCGCGCCAACGTGAAGGAAGAGACGCCGCTCGGCGTCGAAGCCAAGAAGTACATCGACAAGGGCGAGTTCGTGCCGGACAGCGTCACCAACAACATGGTGCGCGACCGGTTGAAGCAGCCGGACGCCGCCGATGGCTTCCTGCTGGACGGCTACCCCCGCACCAGCGGCCAGGTGGACGAACTGGACAACATCCTGGCCGAGGCCGGCACCCAGCTGGACATCGTCCTGCAGTTGACCGCCGACGACGAGGAACTGGTCAAGCGCCTGCTCGGGCGCGCCGCGCAGGAAGGCCGCAGCGACGACAACGAGGCAGTGATCCGGCGCCGGCTGGCTCTGTACCACGAGGAAACTGCCGTCGTCGTGAACCGCTACGCGGAGCGCGGCATTGTGGCCACCGTCGACGGCATCGGCGACATCGACGAGGTCACCGAGCGCATCATGTCCGCGCTCAAGTCGGTCACGGCCTGACACCCCGAGAAAGTTAGAGACAGCCCATGGCGTTCCGCCAGCCCAGCATCGAATACAAGACCAATGACCAGATCCGCAAAATGCGCACCGCCGGTCTGGTGGTCAGCCGCGCCCTTGACGCTGCGGTTGCCGCCGCCGTCCCCGGCGCTACCACGGCGGACGTGGACGCGGCCTTCGAAGCGGTGCTGGACGAAGCGGGCGCCAAGAGCAACTTCAAGGGCTACCACGGCTTCCCGGCGACGGTCTGCGTTTCCGTCAACGAGGAAGTGGTCCACGGCATCCCAGGCGGCAAGGTGCTCCAGGACGGAGACATCATCTCGGTCGACGGCGGCTGCAGCGTGGACGGCTGGCACGGCGACTCGGCACGCGGCGTGATCGTGGGCAGCGCCGATCCGGAAGACCAGCGGCTCTCCGATGTCACCGAGGAAGCCATGTGGCGGGGCATTGCCGCCCTGGCCAACGGCCACCGTGTGGGCGACATCGGTAACGCCATCGATGACTACGTGTCCTCGGTCCCCGGCAAGCCCCTGGGCATCCTGGAGGACTATGTGGGCCACGGCATCGGCACCGCCATGCACCAGGCCCCGGACGTGCTGAACTACCGGACCAACCACCGCGGGGCGAAGATCCGCCCCGGGCTGTGCCTGGCCATCGAACCGATGCTGGTCCGCGGAGACATCGAGACCAAGGTGCTGGACGACGACTGGACCGTGGTGACCACGGACGGCTCGCGTTCCTGCCAGTGGGAGCACACCGTGGCCGTGCACGACGGCGGCATTTGGGTCTTGACGGCCGAGGACGGGGGAGCGGCAAGGCTGGCTCCGTTGGGCGTTACCCCGGTGCCGCTGGACTAGCTGCCGGCTGCCCGGCCCGACTTCATCGTCCGAAGGCCGGTCCCGCTGGATAGATCGTCCAGCCGGACCGGCCTTCGGGCGTTAAATGAACTTCCCCGAAAGGATGTCCCGCACCATGATGGGATCCCACCACGCCCTCTCCGGCGCCGCCGCCTGGATCGCCCTCACCAGCCAGGTGCACGTGCCGCTGGATGCCATCACGACGCCGATGGGCTGGGGCGAGCAGAGCCTCACCTTGGGCTGGGGACTGCTGGACGTCGGGCCGCTGGGCCTGATCACCGGAGCCATGGTGACCGCAGGCGCCGCGCTCGTGCCGGACGCAGACCACCACAACGCCACCATCGCCCACTCGCTGCCCCCGCTCTCCAACTCAGTCTGCGCCGGCGTGGGGGCGCTGGCCGGCGGACATCGCCGGGGCACACACTCGCTGATCGGTTTGGCGGCGTTCGTGGCCACGGCGTGGGTCGCCGGGCTGTGGAGGGTTGAGACCGAATGGTTCGGCACCGTTTATCCGGGGGCGGGCATTTTGTGCGTGCTGCTGGTGGCCTTCGCGGCCAAAGCCCTCAAGTTCCTGCCCGACGGGCTGCAGAAGATTCCGTGGGTCGTGGGCCTGTCGGTGGCGGCGTTCATCGCCGTCTACGCGCCGGATCATCAGAACTGGTTCCCGCTGGCCATGGGCATCGGTGTGGTCATGCACGTGCTCGGCGACATGCTGACCACCGGGGGAGTGAACCTGCTCTGGCCACTGCGCATCAAGCCGCCCAAGGTCTGGCGCCGGGTCCCGCTGCTGAACAGCATCTGGCGGCGGAACGGCTACTTCGCGCTGCCGCTGCTGGGAAATGCCGGCTCCGTGCGCGAATGGGCGCTGCTGGTGCCGGTCAGCGCCTACGTAGTGATCCTGTTCATGGGCGCCTGCCTCGATGTCGGACATCAGGGCCTGACGGCGCTCGGCGCCGGCTGACCCCCGTGGCCGTCCGGCCGACAGCACAAGTCACATAGGGAAGAACCAGAGGAGAGATTGCATGAACCGGAATCCGAAGCGCCTTGATGGGAAAGCTGTGGTGCTGGTGGTGGTCGTTGCCGCGCTCTTCGCATCGGTTCTGCTCCCGGCAGTGCAGGCTGGCTTCGCCCTCGTCTCCGGCGCTGGGGCCGAGACGGAGCCGGGCGGGTTTCGGATCCTCCTGACGGCGGTCATTGGCGTGCTGGCCGCTTCCGTCGCCGGCATCGGCGTGGCCGCGTTGCTCCGGCGCCGGAACAGGCCCTGAACGTCCGCCGGCGGTCCGCGCCGGATGGGCCGCCCGGCCAACACACTGGATGGCCTCATCCGGCCAACACACTGGATGGCCTCATCCTTGCCCCGGCGCAGTTGCCGGGCGAGGATGAGGCCATGGCTTCTTCCATCACCGATGTACCCGGCATCCGCGTAGGCCAAGTGCAGAAGGCCGGCGACGGCTGGCTCACCGGCGTCACCGTGGTGCTGCCGCCGCCGGGCACCGTGGGCGCCGTGGACGTGCGCGGCGGAGGGCCGGCCACGCACGAAACCGACGCACTGGACCCCACCACCCTGGTGCCGACCGTGGATGCGGTGGTGCTCGCCGGCGGCAGCGCCTTCGGGCTGATCGCCGCACACGGGGCACAGCGCTGGCTGGAGGAACAGGGACTCGGTTTCCGCACGCCGAACGCCGTGGTGCCGATTGTCCCCGCGGCAGCCATCTATGACCTGGGCCGGGGCGGGGACATCACCGCCCGCCCCGATGAGCAGATGGGGTACGACGCCGCTGCCTCCGCGGGCGCGATGCAAGACTTCGGCGCGGTGCAGCGCGGTAACGTCGGCGCCGGCACCGGGGCGGCCTTGGGCTTCCAGCGGTACAAGGGGGGAGTGGGGACCGCCTCGCTGCGGATGAGCGGCGCGAATGACGGCGTGGTGGTGGGCGCGCTGGCGGTGGTGAACGCCGCCGGTATGCCGTTCCACGGTGCGGAGGGCTTCCACACGGGCGCTGCGCGCCCTGGTCGACCGGAGCAGGACGGTGAGCTTGGCCTGCGCAGCGGTGCCGGGCGGCTAGGGCTTCCCGCCGCTGGGAACAATCCCGACCAGCTTCTGGAGTCGGGGTCGTCGGCCGCGCCGCTGAACACCACCCTCTGTGTGGTCGCGACGAACGCGGTGCTGGATCCGGCCCAGGCCAAACGGACCGCCTCGGCCGCACACGCCGGCCTGGCCCGGGCGCTCAGCCCGTCGCACACGTTGATGGACGGGGACGTGGTCTTCACCCTGGCCACCGGAGCGCAGCAATTGGTCCAAGATTCTCCGATGGATCCCCGGGCGGAATTGCATGTGCTCGCCGCCGAGGCGGTCACCGCTGCCATCAGGGACGCGGTGGTGAGCGCCGAACGGGTGGAGGGCTCCGGCGTCGTGCTGGAAAAGTACCCGTACCCGGACTGAGGCACTGCGCCGCGGCACCACACTGCGGCATGACCGGGCATCGTGGGGCACTGCACCCTCCGGTCATCCGGATTTAACTTAATCCCGCATCCGGAGTACAGTTGTCTGTTGGTTGTCTCTACTTTCATGCCCATCTTCGGGCGCATGGCGCCCGCGTAAGCCGTTTGGTTTCGTACGGCGTCAGTGGGGTGTAGCGGCAAGCAAAACCCAAAAACTAGCCACCGCGTCAGCGATGGTTACTGACGTTAGCGGAGGATATGGCTAAGAAAGACGGTGTCATTGAGATTGAAGGCACTGTGCAGGAGGCTCTGCCCAATGCGATGTTCCGCGTTGAGTTGACCAACGGGCACGTTGTGCTGGCTCATATCTCAGGAAAGATGCGTCAGCACTACATCAGGATCCTCCCCGAGGATCGCGTTGTGGTGGAACTCAGCCCGTACGACCTCTCACGGGGTCGTATCGTCTACCGCTACAAGTAAAGACTTATGCCGTGGGCAACTGCCCAGGACGTAAGTAGTTACAACAGCATCAGCTCACAACGCAAAGGAAAACCATGAAGGTCCAGCCGAGCGTCAAGCGGATTTGTGACAAGTGCCAGGTGATTCGTCGCAAGGGCAACGTCATCGTGATCTGCGAGAACCCGCGCCACAAGCAGCGCCAGGGCTAAGACTCCTGCGTCAGCAGGGGCCGCGCGCCCACGCGTAGTAACTCAATATAGGCAGCGCAGCAGGGCAACCTGCACACCCCCGGCACGGAGGCCGGGGACCCGGATAACGGGGATGTGCTGCTTCAGACCTCCGGATACAACAAGGAGAACCGCCAATATGGCTCGTCTCGCTGGCGTAGATATTCCCCGCGAAAAGCGGGTAATTATCGCCCTGACTTACATCTACGGCGTGGGCAAGACCCGTGCAGAGCAGGTTATCGCGGAGACCGGCATCAGCCCGGACACCCGCGTCAAGGACCTCACCGACGCTGACCTCGTTCAGCTGCGTGACTTCATCGAGGGCAACTACAAGGTTGAAGGCGACCTCCGCCGCGAAGTTGCAGCCGACATCCGCCGCAAGGTCGAAATCGGCAGCTACGAAGGCATCCGCCACCGCCGCGGCCTGCCTGTCCGCGGACAGCGCACCAAGACCAACGCCCGTACCCGCAAGGGCCCGAAGCGTACCGTCGCCGGTAAGAAGAAGACCCGCTAATTTCCAGCCGGTCAGCTAGCTACCAACCAACTTTGTAGGAGAAGAAATGCCCCCCAAGACTCGTGCGGCGGTCCGCAAGCCGCGTCGCAAGGACAAGAAGAACATCGCGCTGGGTCAGGCGCACATCAAGAGCACCTTCAACAACACCATCGTGTCCATTACGGACCCGTCCGGTGCTGTCATCTCGTGGGCCTCGGCCGGCGAGGTTGGCTTCAAGGGCTCCCGCAAGTCCACCCCGTTCGCCGCGCAGATGGCTGCCGAATCGGCTGCCAAGCGTGCCCAGGAGCACGGCCTGAAGAAGGTCGACGTCTTCGTGAAGGGCCCGGGGTCGGGACGCGAGACCGCCATCCGTTCGCTGCAGGCCGCTGGCCTCGAGGTTGGCTCCATCTCGGACGTCACCCCCAGCGCCCACAACGGATGCCGTCCGCCGAAGCGCCGCCGCGTCTAATCAGCCCAAGGATACTTTTGGCCGCCGCACAGAATCCTCCCACGTTTGCGGGAGATCCTGTCGGCGGCCGAAAGTTCCATGCTGGAGGCTGACCAGCCGCCCATTTCCACCAATTCGTGCTGCGTCATATAGCGGATGCTCGCTGAAAGGAAACTAAGTGCTCATTGCACAGCGCCCCACCCTTACTGAAGAAGTAGTGGCCGATAACCGTTCCCGGTTCGTCATCGAACCGTTGGAGCCGGGCTTTGGCTACACCCTCGGAAACTCTCTCCGCCGCACGCTGCTGTCCTCGATCCCGGGTGCTGCCGTAACCAGCATCCGCCTCGACGGCGTGCTGCATGAGTTCACCACCGTGCCGGGTGTGAAGGAAGATGTCACCGAGATCATCCTGAACATCAAGAACCTGGCCGTCTCCTCCGAGCACGACGAGCCCGTGGTTGCCTACCTGCGCAAGCAGGGACCCGGCGTCGTCACCGCTGCAGACATTGCTCCGCCGGCCGGCGTGGAATTCCACAACCCGGACCTGCACATCGCCACGCTGAACGAGAAGGGCAAGTTCGAACTCGAACTGACCATCGAACGCGGCCGTGGCTACGTGTCGGCAGCCCAGAACAAGTCCGGCGACCAGGAGATCGGCCGTATCCCGGTTGACTCCATCTACTCGCCGGTGCTGAAGGTGACCTTCAAGGTTGAGGCAACCCGTGTTGAGCAGCGCACCGACTTCGACCGCCTGATTGTCGACGTCGAAACCAAGGACTCCATTGCACCGCGCGACGCCGTCGCCTCTGCCGGAACCACCCTGGTTGAACTGTTCGGCCTGGCCCGCGAGCTGAACACCGCCGCCGAAGGCATCGAGATTGGCCCGAGCCCCACGGACGCCGCCCTGGCTGCCGACATGGCCCTGCCGATCGAGGACCTGGAGCTGACCGTCCGTTCCTACAACTGCCTTAAGCGTGAGGGCATCCACTCCGTGGGTGAACTCGTTGCCCGCTCCGAGGCCGACCTGATGGACATCCGCAACTTCGGTGCCAAGTCCATCGACGAGGTCAAGGCAAAGCTGGTGGAACTGGGTCTGTCGCTGAAGGATTCGCCTCCTGGGTTCGATCTGGCTGCCCGCGCGGCCGCCATCGACGAGGACGAAACCTTCGAGGACGAACTCTAAATCGCAAGAATTCTGCCGCCTTGGCGCTCGGGAGCGCACAGCGGCACCATTGAGGAGAAAACATAATGCCTACCCCCGCTAAGGGTCCGCGCCTCGGAGGCGGTCCTGCCCACGAGCGCCTGATGCTCGCCAACCTGTCTGCCGCTCTCTTCGAGCACAAGCGGATCACCACCACGGTCACCAAGGCCAAGCGTCTGCGCCCGTTCGCAGAGCGCCTGATCACCTTCGCCAAGCGCGGAGACCTGTCCTCGCGCCGCCGCGTGCTGGCCGTAATCAGCAACAAGGGCATCGTGCACGAGCTGTTCACCGACATCGCTCCGGTCATGTCCGCCCGCGACGGTGGCTACACCCGCATCACCAAGATCGGCAACCGCAAGGGCGACAACGCCCCCATGGCCGTCATCGAACTGGTGATGGAGCCCGTTTCCCCGAAGCAGGCCGTGGTGAACGAGGCCGAGAAGGCCACTGCCAAGGCAGCCCCGGCTCCGGTCGAGGAAGAGACCGCTTCGGCCGAGTCGGCTGAGTCGCCCGAGTCTGCGCAGTCCGGCGATTCCGCCGAGTCGGCTGAGTCCGCGGAGTCTGCTCCGTCGGCTGAGTCCGCTGAGGAAGCCACCGAAGAGAAGAAGTAGTTCTTCACCTTCGCTGTCTGAAGCCCGCTGTTCCCTTGGGGGAGCGGCGGGCTTCCGCGTACCCGGATGCTATTGGATCACGACGGCGGTGCTCGGCTTGGGGGAGCGGGTCCCGCGCCTGTGGCGGCGGGGCGGCGGCGGCCGGCGCGGCCCCGCCACGTGGAAACCAGGGCGAAGGCCAGCAGCAGCTCGGCGATGTCCCCGCCGTAGTGCATGAGTTCCCCGGCGAGCCTCAGTTCGCTCGCCGCTGCCGGAACCTGGATGAACAGCCCCGCATACAACAGCTGCGACAGCACGGCGTGGCCGGCGATGGCCACCCCGAGTACGACCAATCGAGTCGGAACCGAGGGCCTGCGGGGCGCCGGGTCTGGGCCGGCGATCACCCAGGCGAAGAGGCAGCCGGCGGCCAGGAAGTGCAGATGGACGGCGTGGTGCAGCACGGGGTTGTCCGTGGCGAGACTATACAGCGGGGTGAAGTAGAGGACGGCCAAGCCGCCAAGGCTGAGCAGCAGCGCAGTCACTGGGTTGGCCACCAGATGCACCGGCGGTGAGCGCAGGACCTTTCCGATCCGCTTGCCGTAGCGGGGCGGCACCGACCGCAGCAGCAGGGTCACCGGGGCTCCAAGCACCAGCCCGATGGGCGCATACATTCCAATCAGCAGGTGCTGGAGCATGTGGGCCGGCAGCCCGCCGGGCGGCAGCGGCAAAAGCTGCGGGGTTAGACCCAGTGCCAGGATCATCGCGCCCGCGATGAAGGAAGCCGTGCGCCAAGGACTCCAGCCGCGGCCTTCCCGGCTCCGCAGCCACGCCAATGCGACGTAGGCCGCGGTCAAGGCCGCCAGCAGAGCCAGCGGCAGCACGCCGTCGAACGCTGATGCTTGGTGCCCGCCGTCCGCGTGACCAGAGTGAGCGGGAATCATCCCTGGCCCTTGCCCGGTTCGTTGCCTGGGTGCTGCCCCGGGCCGCGGTCGCTGTGGTCCGTCGTGGGTGACCGGTCAGCGGCCTCCGGGGTCAGGTCTACCATCCGTCCGGACCGTTGCAGCAGCCAGCCGCCGAGCACCAGCAGCGCCCCGAAGACCAGGAAGAGGATGTCTGCCAAGGTCTGACACCCGCCGCTGATCACATGGTGGATGGCCAGGATGTGGTGGTCGATGATGCCCTCCACGAGATTGAAGAGTCCCCAGCCCACCAGCATCCAGCCCCACAGCGTCCGTGAGGCCCATATGCGTCCGCGCGAGGACGTGACGCGGGAGTACAGCAATCCCAGTCCGATCAGCACTGCCAGCCATGTCACCGTGTGGAACAACCCGTCCCACAGCGTGTTCATCTGCAGACCGTGAACGGTTGTTGCGGGGTAGGAGCCGATGTCGATGTTGGCGGTGTCCGCGCTCGTCAGCATGTGGTGCCATTGCAGGATCTGGTGGAGCAGGATCCCGTCGACGAAGCCGCCCAGCCCAACGCCCAGGATGATGCCGGGCAGGGCGATCCGGCGGTTGTGATTCGGGTATGTTCCGGTCCCGGCGCTTTTAGCCATCGCTCCTCCGAACCTCGACTGTGCCGCCTCGGTACGGGCACTGCTCCCAGCAACATAGACCGAATGGTCCAGCGCGTCGACAGCCAGCGATCGCTGAACTCCCGCCACCTGCAATCTCCCGGTTGTGCGGCAGTGTCCGGGTACGGCGCATCGCTCCCGGTAGCATTGAAACCATGCACCTGAACACCTCCGCCGTCCCCGACCAGGACGGCGGCTTTTTGCGCGTCCGGATGGATGTGGCGTACGACGGCGGTCCCTTCAGCGGGTGGGCCATGCAGCCGGGCCGGCTGACCGTCCAAGGTGCTCTCGAGGAAGCGCTGGCGATCATGATCCGTCGGCCGGTCCGGCTCACCGTTGCCGGCCGCACCGACGCCGGGGTACATGCCCGTGGGCAGGTAGTGCATTTCGACCTGCAACCGGGGGAGTGGCACGGTCTGGCCCGCGGTCGGGAGATCGACCCGGGACTTGCCTTGGTCCGGCGCCTGCGCGGCGTGCTGGCCAAGGTGCTTGGCGGCCGCGTCGGCGCACCCTTGCCCTATCGGGACCTCTCCGGGGCCATCGAAGTCAGGCGGGCTGTCATCGCCCCGGCAGGATTCGACGCCCGGTTCTCGGCCTTGTGGCGCCGCTACAGCTACCGCATCGCCGACGACGCCGAGCTATGGGATCCGTTGTTCCGCAACACCACGCTCTGGCACAAGCACGCGCTCGACGTCGACCTGCTGAACGATGCGGCCGCCAAGATCCTGGGCATCGGCGACTTCCTGGCGTTCTGCAAACCCCGCGAAGGCGCGACCACCATTCGTGAGTTGCAGAAGTTCGAATTCACCCGTGGACCCGACGGCGTGGTGGTGGCTACGGTGCAAGCCGATGCCTTCTGCCATAACATGGTCCGATCGCTGATCGGAGCCTCGCTGATGGTCGGCAGCGGCGAGCAGTCTGCAGAGTGGCTGCGTGACCGGATGCTGGCGAAGGTCCGCGATTCGCAGAGCAAGCTGGCTCCGCCGCATCCGTTGGTGCTGGAAGAAGTGCTCTACCCCGACGGCGGGGAACTGCTGCTCCGCGCGGAGCAAACCAGAGCCAAGCGCTCTGACCCGGACGAGGGATAAGGGTGGCTGCTTCCGGCGGTTCCCCCATGAGCCGCCGGAAGCCATTCAACCGGTGTAATCCCGGATCCCCCAGCCGGCCCGTTGGACCGTGCTGGATAACTGTTGCACGGCAAATGCGTTCAGCTCAATAGTTTTAGACGTCTGACTTCTCCCACCACTACGCGGATAGACAGCCGACGATCGATGTGTTGCTAGGCCGCCTTCGGCGTCAATTCAGCGCGGAGCGGCCAGTCCTGCCCCTCCAGGATGACCTGCGCGCTGACGCCGGTGTGGACGTTGACCACGATCGGAGCCATGAGGTTCACGGTGGTGCCGGCCTCGCCTGGATTGGCGACGACCAGCACCATGGCGTCCTCGGAGGCGTTGAGGTCCAGGGCTGCCCGGTCGTCGTCGGAAATCACGGGCGTGTATTGGTTCAGGTACGTCGCCGCGTCCAGCACGAACAGGCGCTTGGCAGGTTCGGCCACCGGCTGCAGGGAGTACAGGCCGGCCGCTCCCGCGATCTCGTCCAGGGTGAAGTCGACCAGCGGCGCCAGTCCCGGGGGAGGCGTGACGAAGGTGAGTGCGGCCCTCATCGCAGAAAGTCCATCAGCGTCGGCTGCAGTACCCGCGCGGTGACCTGCAGGGCGGCCTGATAGGCCACTTCCTGCATCTTCAGGTCCAGGATGACCTTTCCGATATCCGGATCCTCGATCCCGGAGCGGCGGGCTTCAAGCGAAACAGCTTCGTCCAAGTTGGTCTCCTGGGCTTTCAGGATCTGGGCGTGGCGGGTGCCGACCTCGGCGCGGCCGTTGATTACTTTGTTCAGCCGGGCATCGATGTCGTTCAGGCGGGCGCTGACGTCTACGCCAGCGCGTAGATCTGCAGACATCGTTTCCAGAAGGCTGAAGACCGATGTGGTCGGATTACCATCCATGTCGGTCCCGTCCTGACCGAAAATCGAGACGCCGTCAGCGTCCACCCGAACAGTCAGGTCTGCTCCGATACGCCGGTCCACAGTGGAACCCGGACCAGCGAATACATAGGGCGCCTTGTCGTCTGCGTATTCAAAAACCTTTCCGTCAGAGTTACCCGCAAATATGCTCCTGCCCAAATACTGGGTTTTCGACGCGTCCAAAAGGCTCGACTTGATGCTGTCCAGCTCCAGGGCAATTGCTTCCCGTGCAGTTGGGGTGAGAGAACCGTTCGAAGCTTGGATGGTCAAATCGCGGGCTTTGTTTAATAGCCCGGTGACCGTGCCCAACGCTGAGTCTGCCGTCGTGAGCCAGCCGTTGGCGTCATCGATGTTCCGCTTGTACTGTTCGTTCGCTCGAAGGTCTGCCCTGGTGCGCATTGAATCCGCGGTGCCGACCGGATCGTCCGACGGGCGGGCGATGAGTGATCCGCCGCTTGCCTGCTCTTGGAGCTTGGCCATGCGCGCCATGTTGTCTTGTAGGTTGCGCTGCGCGAAGCTGCTCATCGTTTGGTTAGTTACTCGTGAAATCATGGCTACCTCCCTACCAATCCGGTGCGGTTGATCAACGTATCGAGCATTTCATCAATCGCCGTCATAACTCGAGCCGCACCCTGATAAGCGTGCTGATAGGACAACAGATTTACGTTTTCCTCGTCGAGATCCACGGATGCGTTGGATAACTGCAGCGACTTCGCTGACTGCGAGGCGATGCCGGCAAGGTTTGCCTGCTGAAGTTCGGTCTTAGCGGCCACACCGATTTGGGTAACGACTTTTTCCCAAGTGCGGTCGGGGGAGTTTCCGCCGATGCCAAGCTGGGACATCTTGTCTGCGATTGAACCATCGAGTTCCCCGTTGCCTGGCTTGCCAGCCTTGAGGTCCGCGACACTGTTCACTTTGATGATGAGCCCGAGCGCGGTGTCTTCGAGACCAGTTTCGAAATCGAAGAACTCTGCGTTTCCAGTCTCCGCGTATACGGCGTTGACCTTAGTCTTCAGTTCTGTGGCGAAATGATTGTAATCAACGGCTGCCTTTCGCAAAGGTCCGTCCTCGGGCCCATTGCCCAGAACCGACAACGCGCCGGCGATTTCGCCGCCGTCGAGCGTCAATGGAGTACCTTCACGACTGGGTGTGTCCCACTTGAGCGTCACACCCCCGCCGGTGATGTCGTAATCGCCATCAACCCGGACGGCATGCGCAGTAGACCCGGTAACTAGGGAATTCCCCCCGATCAGAACATCCACCTGCCCATCGCTGCCTTGGCGCACGGTAGCGCCCGTCAGGGAGGCCAGCTCTGTGGTCAGCAGGTTGCGCTGATCGATCAATTCGTTCGCAGAACCACCATTGGCGACAGCGAAGCGGATCTTCTCGTTCAGACCGGCGACCTGGGCAGCGGCACTGTTGACTTGATTGGCCATGGTGTCCACGTTGGCCCGCACACGCGACCACTGTTCGCGAACTTCCTGGTAGCCGCGTTTGATCATGTTGGCCAGGATATTGGCCTCTTCAAGCACAACGCCGCCGGCGGCCCGGTCATCGGGCCGGTTGGAGAGATCCTGCCACGACGCCCAGAACTCCTGAAGCTGCGTGGAGATGCCGTACTTCCCGGGTTCGCGGAGCGAAGTTTCTAGCTCCGTCATCGCGCTGGCACGCGTCGCTGTATACCCAGCAACGCCGGCCGAGAACCGCACTCGTGTATCTAGATGCATGTCGCCCAACCGGGCAATCGCGTCCACCGATACGCCCTGCCCGATCTGCACGCCGCCAGTCAATAGTCCGGTGCGTTCCAGGGCGCCGATCGACGACGTGCTTACCCGTTGCCGGGTGTAGCCCTCGGTGTTGGCGTTGGCGATGTTCTGGCCCACGACATTCAATCCCTGACGGGCGGCCACCAGACCTGTGTATGCGGTGTTCAGGCCGCTGAAGGTACTCACTGCGAAAACCTCAGATCGTTGTGTCGAACAGCTGGGAACGGTTGCCCGAAACCCCTGCCGCTCCATGAGAGTCGTAGGTCCCGGCGTCGGGATTGAAATTGGCCAGCGTTTCCTGGGTGGAGCGGGCCGCGGCGCGCAGGAACTTCTCGTTAACGTCGCGCAACTCGCGGATCTGCAGAGTCAGCTGGGTCAGTGCCTGCAGATGGCCCTTGAAGATTTCGCCCCAGGGGCCATCCGGAGCCTGATCGGTCAACTCACGGAGGGTCGCCCCTTCAGGGGTTCCCCACTCCCGGGCCAGTAAGGCCACCTCTACCGTCCGGGCCAGACCGGCGTCGCGCAGCCGCTCCAGCACCTGTTCCACCTCGCGGGTGGCGTGCTGCAGCCAGCGGGACTTGCCGGCGGTCAGGAGCAGTTGCTCCTCTTCAAGCTTGAAAACCAACAGTTCAAGAAGTTCGCGTTCGTGCCACAGCATGGCGGACAGTTCATGGGCTCCCATGTCAGGCACCTCCCCTGGTTGATTCTGCGGAAACGCCCCCACGTTCCGCATCAATAGGCCGTCACTAGATGAACTGAAAGTAACGGCATGGCTACATTCCTATCTATCGGCCCAAAGACCCTGTCCGTTAGAAACAATTGATGATAGGTTTCACCAAGAGATGAATCGTTCTTCCGGGGCCGCACCCCTCGGGCGTTTTTCGGAATGATCCATCCACGCATCTTGGCACGGAGGGGGACATGTCAGTGGAACGTGCTGACCGTAATGCGATGGTGGTTGAAAACCTCCCGCTCGTCGGATATCTGGTCTCCGAAGTGTGTGCCAAGGCCACTCATCTTTCTCGCGACGATCTTGCCTCCGCGGGCTCCGTCGCCCTCATCACTGCAGCCGATGCCTTCGACCCGACCCTTGGGGTTCCCTTCGGCGCGTTCGCACGCCGCCGGATTATCGGCGCCTTCGCGGACGAGATGCGGGCCATCGACTGGGCACCCCGCTCGGTACGCAAACGCATCAAGGAAACGCTGTCCGTCCGCGAAACTCTGACCGCCGAACTCGGCCGTTATCCGAGCGTCGAAGAGATTGCTGCCGCCCTCGGAGTTGACCGCGAGACCGCTGAGGCAGCCCTGGACGACGCCTCCCGGACGGTTTCCGCCCTGGATGACACCACGGCTGAACTCCTGGTTTCCGAAACCGCGTCCCCCGAAGGCTCCCTGCTCACTGAGGAACGCCTCACCTTTCTCAAGGCTGCAGTGCACAACCTTCCCCCGAAGATGCGCTACATCGTGGAGCAGATCTACTTCGAGGACCGCTCTGTCAAGGAGATCGCCGAAGAAGTCGGCGCCACTCACTCCGCCGTCTCCCAGCAGCGCTCCGAAGCTATTCGCCTGCTCCGCGACGGCCTCCATACCCACTACTCCGACGACGGCGGTGCCTCCTATGTGCCCGAGTCGCGGATTGCGCCTTCCCGTAGGAATGCGTACCTAACAGCCCTGGCCGATCAGACGGTCGGCGGGATCACTCGCTTCACCCGTCAGCACCAAGCAGCCCTTTCCTAACCTCGGTGATCGACTAAGGGCGCTCGCGCCCGCATGGAGATCGAGGGTTTTCAAGGAATTTCTCGTATTCTCCTAACCAACCCGCAACTTCCTCCGATAGCTACAGTTGCCAGCCCATGGACGGGCCGGTGAATTTGTACCATCTCATGGAGGAGTTTCATCATGGCTTTTGCCATTAACACCAACGTTGCGGCCCTGAACTCGTACCGCAACCTGTCCAACACCCAGAACGACATCTCCAAGTCCCTGGAGAAGCTGTCCACCGGCCTGCGCATCAACCGCGCTGCCGATGACGCAGCCGGCCTGTCCATCTCCGAGGGTCTGCGTTCGCAGGTCAACGGCCTGAACGTTGCCGCCCGCAACGCCCAGGATGGCATCTCCGTTATCCAGACCGCTGAAGGTGGCCTGACCGAGGTCCACTCCATCCTCCAGCGCGTTCGTGACCTGGCTGTGCAGTCGGGTAACGATTCGAACAATGCTGACGCGCGCACGGCGATCAAGTCGGAGATTGAGGCGTTGGGTGATGAACTGACTCGAATTGCAGAATCGACGAACTTCAGCGGTCAAAAGCTCCTCAGCGGCGGAACCACCATGAATTTCCAAGTGGGCGCAGGGAGTGTTAAGGCTGAGGACCAGATCGAGGTCGTTCTAGCGGATTTTGCTACGCTCGGAGCAACCATCAAGACCCTCGGCAGTTCGGTCGATACGGCAGCAAACGCACTCACTACAATTGCAGCGGTTGATACGCAAATCAAGGCTGTGTCCACCGCCCGTTCTAATCTGGGTGCAGTGCAGAACCGGTTTGAACACACGATCAAATCGATCAATGTCGCCGCCGAGAACCTGTCGGCTTCGGAGTCCCGTATTCGCGACACCGACATGGCTTCGGAAATGGCTAAGTTCACCAAGAACCAGATCATGTCCCAGGCCGGCACCGCGATGCTGGCTCAGGCCAACCAGATCAACCAGGGTGTGCTGCAGCTCCTCGGCTAAATCCGGGTAGTGAACGGCTGAATGCGGCCCGGCAGCGAGGCGAAGGAATTGGACCTCACACTCTTCGCTGCCGGGCGTCAGCATTCGCTCTATTAACAGATTCTTTCAGGAGGAACTGGCGTGGCGTTTTCGATTGGCGGAATGATCAGCGGTTTGGATACCGCGACCATGATTAACCAGCTGATGCAGCTGGAAGCGCGTCCGCAGTCCCTTCTGAAAAACAAGGTCACCGGCACCCAGACGCTGGTGAGTGCGCTCCAAGCACTGAACACTCGCATATCTGACCTCGGAAAAGTTGCCCAAGAGACGTCGAAGGCAAATTCACTAAGCCTCTATTCGGGAACTAGCAGTTCGGACAAGTTTTCCGTAACCACAGCCGAAGGAGCTTCCGCGGGTGCTATCGACTTGGAAGTCGTCCAGCTGGCGCAGGCACAAGTCTCCGTTTCGGCACTTCTGAGCGACTGGCCCGAAACTGCCACCCGCCTCACTATCGCTCTCCAAGACGGCAAGGAAATCGACGTCACTACCGGCGGCAAGAACCTGGATCAGATCGTCAAAGAGATCAACGATGCTGGAAAAGGGGTTACGGCAACGAAGATTTCTGTAAGCAACGACCCGGCCAATCCCCAATTCCGACTGCAAATCGCTTCAAAAGAATCCGGGACAGCAGGGGCCTTCACTATGAGTTTCGAAGGTGTGTCCGTCCAGTTCGCCGACGTGCCCGCGGCTCAGGACGCAAAAGTGAAGCTATGGGCGGGGTCTCTGGTCGAACAGACTATTTCGTCCACCTCGAACACGTTCACGAACCTGTTGCCTGGTGTCAACGTAACTCTGGCCTCTGATGCCCCGACAGGCGCCAAGACGTCGATCACGGTAAACCGCGATGACGAGGCTATTACGGCGAAGGCAAAAGTGCTGGTCGAAGGCCTGACCGGTCTGTTCTCCTTCATCTCCAAGAACTCATCGGTGAACGTTTCCACGTCCACAGGGTCAACAACGACCAAGGGTGGGATCTTCACCGGCGACAGCAGCGTGCGCGACATTGAACAGCGCATGATGCAAGCAGCTATCAGCCCGATCGATGGGCGGTCGCCGTCGGAAATCGGCATCAGTGTCACCAAAGACGGATCGGTTGAGTTTGACGCCGAGAAGTTCGCCAAGGCGTTGAAGGAAGACTCCGCCTGGGCGGAAAAAGTCGTACAGACGATCGCCGGGCGCGTCGAGACTGCCGCCAAGGAAGCATCGGATAAGTACGACGGGCAGATCACCAAGCGCATCCAGGGCCAGGAATCGCTGGTGAAAACCCTCAATGACCAGGTGACCGACTGGGACACGCGCTTGGCATCCCGGCGGTCCACGCTTGAACGCACTTGGGCACAACTTGAAGTAACGCTGAACAGGCTGCAATCGCAGGGGGACTGGCTGTCCTCGCAGTTGGCCACCCTGCCGGCATGGGGGAGTGCTAAGAAATGACACTGACGTACGGGCCGGGCTTCGGTGCCCAGGCAAAGCGGAACCAGTTCCAGCGTGACGCGATCATGTCCGCCACACCGGCACGGTTGCTGACCATGCTATACGACCGGCTGTTGCTGGACCTGAACCGGGCTGAGGCCGCGCAGCAGAACCAGCAGTGGTCGGTGGCGTCGGAGAATCTGATCCATGCGCAGGCCATTGTGTCCGAGCTGATGTCCTCGCTCAAGACCGATGTGTGGGATGGGGGAGAGGGCCTGAAGGCGCTCTACACCTACACATTGAACGCGATGATTAACGCGAACATCCACCGCGATGCCGCGCGAACCCGCGAGTGCATCGACCTGCTGGAACCGCTGCGCGAGGCGTGGCACGAAGCCGCCGATCAGCTACCGGCACAGGGTGCCCGCGGCGCCGGCATAGGCGGCGAACTTGGCATCGCCTGAGATGCCGGAGAGCGAGACCGAGAACGACACCAGCGACCTTCGCCGCTGGATCGAAGTCCTCGATGAGCTGGAGCTGATGCTGGCTACCGCGGCCGAAGTCACGAGCGAGGGTGAGGAGCCGGACGCAAGCCGGCGCACCGCCGTCGTGCTGTGGAAGGCACCGGAGGGGCTCGGGCCGATACCCAACGAATTGGTGGAGCGAGCCACCAAACTCGCTGCCGCCCAGCAGGAAGCGATCCGAGAACTGCGGGCCGACATGCGGCAGAACCGGCAGGAAGTGGCTTTCCTCGACGCCGTTCCCACCCGAGCGTCCGGCCGTTCCGTGTATTTGGATGTAAACGGTTAACCAATCTCAAGATTTACCTAACGCACTCCCGTCTGCGTGCCGATAGCTGGATAGTGAGCACGGATAGCTCACCGAGCAGGCCATGGATCGGCCGACCACATGCCAGTAGTAAGACGGGTCTTGCTGTGTTCGAATCTGTGACGGGTGCTGCCATGCAGAGCGCCTTGGACGGCCTCGCCATGCGCCAGCGTGCCATCGCGAACAATATTGCGAACGTGAATACCCCCGGCTACCACGCCCAGCGCGTCCAGTTCGAGGAAGCGCTGGCCAAGTCGGTAGCCCGCGGGGACGGCAGCGCCAGCGCCAGCATGGACCGCTCGCTGGAGCCCACCCGGCTGGACGGCAGCAACGTCAACCTGGACACTGAGACCCTTTCCAACATTGAAACCGTGCTGCGCTACCAGTTTGCAGCCCGGGCCGCGGAGAGTCCGTTCAGCGGCGTCCGCACGGCGATGAGGACCAACTGATGACTTTCGACGCCATTGGAATCGCCGGTACCGGCCTGACCGTCCACCGCAAGTGGCTGGACGCTGTCTCCGACAACCTGGCCAACGCCAACAACGCCACCAGCACCGACGGCGCAGCCTTCCAGGCCCGCTATGTGGTGGCGCAAGAAGGCCAGGGCGTCTCCGGCGTGTACGTGGCCGGGGCCCAGTTCGGCGACGCCGAAGGCACCATGGTGCACGAGCCGGACCACCCGCTGGCCGACGAGGACGGCTACGTCCGCTACCCGGACATCGACCTCTCCCAGCAGATGGGCAGCCTGATCATGGCCCAGCGCGGCTACCAGGCCAACGCGGCCGTGGTGGACCGGGCCAAGTCAACCTACGAGGCCGCCTTGCAGATTGGACGCAACTGATGCCGCTCTCTTCCATTCCGCCGATCCAGGGCGTTACCGGCACCGGTTACCTGCCCGCCGCCGAGGCCCCGCAGTCCACCAACGGCGTTGGCTTCGCCACCTCGCTCACCGGTGCCGTCGACAATCTGCAGCAGCTGCAGACGACCTCCAACGAACTGGCGATCCAGGCCGTGACCGGCGACCTGAACGACATCCACAACGCGACGCTGGCCTCCACCCGCGCCGCGGTGACACTGGAACTGGTCGCCGCGGTCCGGAACAAGGGCGTTGACGCCTTCAACGAGATCATGAGGATGCAGGCCTAATGCCCTCCACAGTCTCCTCCTGGTTCTCGCGGTTGGGCAAAACCATCCGCGAGTTCACCGTCGCGCAGCGCACCATCGCGATCATCGGCATCGCCGTCGTGGTGCTCGGCATCGCCGCCCTGACGGCTTGGGCCTCCAAGCCCTCCTACACACCGCTGTTCTCCGGACTGGCCGCCGCCGACGCCAACACCATCGTGGAGCAGCTGCGCACCGACGGGGTCCCGTACGAGCTGACCAACGGCGGCGGCACCATCCTGGTGCCGGAGGAAAACGTCTACGACCAGCGGCTCAAGGCCGCCGCGGCGGGCATGCCGAGCTCCTCCACCGGCGGGTACTCGCTGCTGGATGACATGGGCGTGACCTCTTCCGAGTTCCAGCAGTCCGTGACCTACAAGCGCGCGCTGGAAGGCGAACTGGCCAACACCATTCAAGCGCTCGACGGCGTCAAGACCGCCTCCGTGCGGCTGGCGATTCCGGAGGAGACTGTGTTCGTCTCCGAAAAGGGCGAGCCGACCGCCTCCGTGTTCGTGGACACCGAACGGACCACGCTGGGCGCCGACCAGGTCCAGGCCATCGTGCACCTGACCTCCGCGTCCATCGACGGGATGAAGCCGGAGAACGTGGCCGTGATCGACGCCGCCGGCACCGTGCTGTCCGCCGTCGGGGTGGGCGCCACCGGTTCCGCGGACAAGCAGGCCTCCGACTACGAAGAGCGTGTCCGCGCCTCCGTGCAGACCATGCTGGACCGCGTGGTCGGGCCGGGCAATTCCTCCGTGGTGGTGGCCGCGGACATGAACTACGAGTCCGCCGAACGCGTGGAAGAGACCTTTACCACGCCGGACGGCGCGCCCGCCTTGAACGAGTCCACGGAGACCGAAGAGTACGAGGGATCCGGCGGCGGCGCGGCCGGCGTGCTGGGCCCGGACAACATCGCCGTGCCCGGCGACGCCGCCGGCGACGGCACGTTCACCTCCGAGTCGGAGACCAAGAACAACGCGCTGAACAAGGTCACCGAGACCCGGGCGATCCCGGCCGGCGCGATCAACCGCCAGACCGTCTCGGTGGCGCTGGATGCCGACGCCGCCGGTGCGCTGAACTTGGCCAACATCGAGGGCCTGGTGACCACCGCGGCCGGCATCAACGCCGACCGCGGCGACGAGGTCACCGTGGAACTGGTGCCGTTCAACACCGCCGGCGCGCAAGAGGCCGCCGAGGCGCTGGCCGCCGCGCAGGCCGCCGAGGAAGCCGCGCGCCAGGCCGAGCTGATCCGCACCGCCATCATCACCGCGGGCATCGTCCTGCTGGTGATCATCGCCCTGCTGGTCTACGCCCGCTGGTCGCGCCGCCAGAACCGCGAGCCGGTGGACCTGGGCGAACTGCAGGACTTCCAGCCGGAAATCGAGGCCCCGCAGGACCTGCAGCTGCCGAAGCCCATCATCGTGCCGGAGCCGATCCCGGTGGTGGCCCCGTCGACCACGGCGCTGGAGCTCACCGGACCGCCGGAACTTTCCGATGAACAGAAGGACATGAACCGCAAGCGGGCGGAGATCGACGCCTTGGCCGCCCAGGAACCGGACAAGACCGCCGACTTTCTGCGGTCGTTGATGGATGAAAAGCAGAACGCATGAGTGAGCTATTGACCGCCCTGACCGGCACCCAGAAGGTGGCGGTGGTGCTGATGCAGATGGAGCAGGCCCGGGCCGCCGAGGTGATGAAGCGCTTCAGTGAGGCCGAGGCCGAGCTGATTACCGCCGAGCTGGTGGGCATGGGCCATGTGGATCCAGTGGTTGCCGAGGAGGCGTTCAAGGAATTCCACGACATGACGGTCAAGGGCCGGCGCCGGCCCCGCGGCGGCAAGGAGTTCGCCGCCGGCCTGCTGGCGGCCTCCTTCGGCGCGGAGAAAGCAGCCGGTGTGCTCGACCGGCTGGCCACCTCCCTGGCCGGCAAGCCGTTCGAGTTCATGGACGAGGCCGATCCCAGCCAGCTGATCACGCTGCTCAGCGGCGAGATCCCGCAGACCATTGCCCTGGTGCTGGCGCACATGCGCCCGGAGCAGGCCTCCGCGGTGATTGCCGGGCTGGACGAGTCGGTCCGGGCCGAGGTTGCCCAGTGCATCGCCACCATGGGCACCGCCACTCCGGAGGCCGTGACGATCGTGGCCGAGACGCTTAAGGTGCGGGCCGGCGCCGTCGTGCCCCGCCAGCAGGTGGAGGTGGTGGGCGGCGTGCAGCCGCTGGTGGACATCATCAACCGCGCCGACGTCGCCACCGAACGCGCCCTGCTGGAGGCGCTGGACGAACGCGACCCGGAGCTGGCCGAAGAAGTCCGCTCGCGGATGCTCACCTTCGAAGACATCACCAAGCTGGAACCGCGCGACGTGCAGCAGGTGCTGCGCGGCATCGAGATCGCGGTGCTGGCGGTGGCGATGAAGGGCGCCAGCGAACCGGTCACCGAACTGATCCGCAAGAACGTCTCCGAACGCAACCGCGACATCCTCGACGACGAGCTCAACGCCACCGGCCCGCTGCGCATGTCGCAGATCGAAGAGGCCCGCGCAGACATCGTCCGTTCCATCCGCGAGCTGGAAGCCAGCGGCATCATCACGGTCCAGCGCGGCGTGGAGGAAGACGAATATGTCTACTGACGCAACGTTTTCCAGGATGAGCTTCCCGGAGCTGAACACCGGGGCCAAGAACTTCTCCAAGCTGGCCTACACCGAGCTGCGCAGCGACGACGAGACGCAGGAGCGGGCGTTCGAACAGGCCAAGGTCCGCGGCCACGCCGCCGGCTACACCGCCGGCATGCGCGAAGGCGCCGAGATGATGCGCGAACGCCAGCTGGCCATGGAGCAGGACCACGCCGCCATGATGGCCGACGGCCGTGCCCGCGTGCAGCAGGCAGTGGCCGCGCTCGGTGCTGCCACGCGTGCGTTGGAAGAACGCGCCGCACCGGTGCTGGCCGCCGCGCAAAACACGCTGGCCGCGGCAGCAATGGAGTTGGCCGAAGCCATCCTCGGCCATGAACTGTCCGACGGCGATGCCTCCGCACGCTCGGCGCTCACCCGGGCATTGGCCGGGGTGGATACCTCACGGGTTCACACGGTCCGGATGAACCCGGCCGACCTGACCATGCTGGCGCCGGAAACCCGAAGCCAGGCCGGGGTTGGGTTCAGCCCCGATTCTTCGCTGGCCCCGGGCGACGCGGTCACCGAATTCGCCGACGGCTTCCTGGACGCACGGATCCGCACCGCGCTGGCCCGCGCCAAGGCCGCGCTGCTGGAGGTGCGGCAGTGACCGCCGTGGCCTGGCGCCCGCGCGCCGACCGGTTCACAGACGCGCTGGCGGCAGCCGCACCCCAGCGCTACGGAATGGTGTCCTCGGTGGTGGGCCTCGGCGTCGAAATCATTGGCCTGGACTGCGCCATTGGCGACCTGGTGGTGATCGGCGACGGCCAGGGTGTGGAGGCCGAGGTGGTGGCCACCAACCGGGACAGCATCCGCTGCATGCCGCTGGGCCGGCTCACCGGAATCAACACCGGCACCCCGGCCAAGGCCAAGGGCGTCCCGGTACTGGTGCCCACCGGCACCGGGCTGTTCGGCCGGGTGCTGGACGGCATGGGCCGGCCGATCGACGGCAAGGGCCCGCTGGTCTTCGATCAGCGGGTGCCGCTGGACAATGACACCCCGTCCGCCATGCACCGGGCGCGGATCGAGACCCCGCTGCAGCTGGGTGTGCGCGTGCTGGACACGCTGACCACGGTGGGCAAGGGCCAGCGCATGGGCCTGTTCGCCGGCTCCGGCGTGGGCAAGTCCTCGCTGCTGTCCATGATCGCCCGCGGCACCGACGCGGAGGTCTCCGTGATCGCGCTGGTGGGGGAGCGCGGCCGTGAAGTCCGCGAGTTCCTCGAGGACGACCTGGGCGAGGCCGGCCTGGCGCGCTCCATTGTGGTGGTCTCCACCTCCGACGAGCCCGCGCTGATGCGGCTTCGTGCGGCCTTCACCGCCACCCGGATCGCCGAGTCCTTCCGCGATCGCGGCGCCGACGTGATGCTGATGATGGACTCGCTCACCCGCGTGGCCATGGCCCAGCGCGAGATCGGGCTCTCCGTCGGCGAACCCCCGGCCACCCGCGGCTACCCGCCGTCAACCTTTTCCGTGCTGGCCCGGTTGCTGGAACGCGCCGGCACGGCGGAGATCGGCTCGGTCACGGGCATGTACACGGTGCTGGTGGACGGCGACGACCACAACGAACCGATCGCCGACTCCGCGCGCTCCATTCTGGACGGGCACGTGGTGCTGGACCGCAAGCTCGCGGTCTCCGGGCACTACCCGTCGGTGGACCCGCTGGGTTCGATCTCCCGCGTGGCATCTAAGGTCAATACACCGGAGAACTCCCGGGCCGCCGGCGCCCTGCGCAAGGTACTCGCCGCCCGCAAGGCCGCGCAGGACCTGCTGGACGTGGGCGCTTACCAACCCGGATCCAACCCGATGGTGGATGCGGCCGTGCAACACGAAGACGACATCAACCTGTTCCTGCAGCAGCGGATGGACGACCAGACGCCCGCCGCCCAGTCCTGGGAACAGCTGAACCGCCTGGCCCGCACCCTCGGAGGTATGTAGAGATGGCTCGATCCTTCCCCCTGGCCGGACTGCTGCGGCTGCGCCAGCTCCAGCAGGACCAGGCCGCCGGCCACCTCGCCGCCGCGAACAGCCGCGCCCGCGAGTCCGGTGCCCGGGTAGTGGCCGCCCGGAACGAGCTGGGCGAGATCATCAGCGAGGTCTCGGACGCCGCCACGCTTCATGCCGTGGCAGCCGCCCGATCCGCCTCGCGCAGCATGCTGGCAGACCTGGAGAACCTGGACCGCACCCGGCAGCACGAGGCCCAGCAGGCGCAGCAGGAGTTCCTCGCCGTGCGCAAGCAGTCCGTGGGGCTGGAGAAGCTGGAAACCCGGCACGTCGAGGCCGAGGCCGTCGAAGAGCTTCGCCGCGAGCAGCTGGTGCTGGACGAGCTGGCCATCGGCGCGCGGGGCGGTGACGGACGATGAGCATGACTGACACCATGGGGCGGATCCAGCAGATCCAGTCCACCTTGACCCAGCTCACCCAGCCGGCCGTTGCCGCCGAAGCCCCTTCGGGCACGTCCGGCAGCGGCAGCACCGGCGGCAGCACGGCAAGCACGTTTGCCGATGCTCTCACCGCAGCCTCCCGCAGCTCCGCCGTTGGCGGTGCCCTCGGAACCGCCGCGACCGGGTCCGCGGCGACCGGGTCCGCCGCCGAACTGATTGCTGCCACCGAGAAGTACGTGGGCCTGCCCTACGTCTGGGGCGGCAACGATGCGTCCGTTGGGCTGGACTGCTCCTCGTTCGTGCAGCACGCCTTCCGCGACGTCGGCATCGACCTGCCGCGCGTCACCTGGGACCAGATGAAGGAAGGCACCCCCGTAGCCTCGATGGCCGACGCCAAGCCCGGCGACCTGCTCTTCAGCTTCGACGGCGGCCATGTGTCCATTTATCTGGGCAACGGCAAGGCCATCGATGCCCCGCAGCCCGGCGACACCATCCAGGTCCGCGACGCGTGGGAGAACGACTCCAACATCGCCGCCATCCGCCGCATCCTGCCCGATGAACCCAC
Source organism: Actinomycetota bacterium (assembly GCA_051751385.1). Taxonomy (GTDB): domain Bacteria; phylum Actinomycetota; class Actinomycetes; order Actinomycetales; family Micrococcaceae; genus Crystallibacter. The sequence goes on from JBNJKW010000001.1 coordinate 639,509, forward strand.
GGTCCAGGCCGCCGGCGGCGTTGGTGCTGCTACCGGCGGTGGCGCTATTGCCAGCTCGGGCGCACTGACCGCTGACCAGCAAAGCGCGTTGACCGAACTAATCGGCGCCGCCCAGCTCTCCACGTCCACCGGACTGAGCTCGATGCTCAGCGGCGGCCAGAACGGCACCGCCGGCGCGATCAGCGCCATGCTGTCCGGCCAGGGCTCCGCCGGTTCCGGACAATTGACCGACCTGTTGGCCACCGCACAGGCCGCCATGGCGACAGGACAGCGAGCATGAGCCTCCCCGTAAACTCGCTGCCCATCGCTCCCGCCGCTTCGCCGTCCCGTGGCAGCGCGTCCGGTTCGGGCTCCTCCGGCCCCGGCTTCGACGCCGCCATGCAGGGCGCGCTCCAGCAGGGCTCCGCCCACTCAGCAAAGCCTTCCAAGCACGACGCCGCTGCCTCCGCCGGGGGCACCGCGACCTCCGCTGGCAGCGCCGGACAGGCGGGGCCGGTTCCGGTCGCTGCCGGCGGCGCCTCAATGCCGCAGCCTAACGCCGATGGCCAGACAGCAACCGAGGCCGATGCGAACCCTTCCGGCGGCGCGGCAGCTTCGACTGGGACAAATGCAGCTACACAACCCAGTGGTACACCGGCCCCGTGGCTTTTGGTTACGGGTCCAGCACTGTCCGCTGGCGACGCCGCGACAGCCGGAGCTTCAGCAGAAGGAGAGGCCGCCGCGGCAGCGCAGTCCGTCGTGCCCGGGGATGCTGCGACGGTCAAGCCAGCCGCAACCGGAAGCGGGCCAGTCGAGGTAAGTGCTCCGGCAGGGGATGCAGGAGCGTCCGGTAGCGCCACCACCACAGCAAGCACTACTACGTCCGATACTGGCCTTGCGGCACCCGGTGCTCAGCCTGACGTCCGCTTTGTCCAAGGGCACAATGTCACCGCGCCCGGCGCCGGCGGCCCCACTCCTGCCACGGCCGCGACCGCGGACATGGCCGGCGCAGGAACAACCGCCGGCGTCGCTGTAGCCGGAGCCCCCGTTGGCTCCGCCACCGGAACCCCTTCAGCCGTCGCCGCAACTGTAATTGGTGCCCCTGCAACCGGAGACCCAACTGTCTCTGCAACCGGAACTACCGCTGGTGCCCCTGTAACCGGGGTTCCGACTGCCTTTGCAACCGGAACACTTGCGGGGGCTCGGGGCCAGGGCGCCGTAGTCGCCCCAAATGGTCCCGCGACCGGATCCGTCGTGGCGGCGGCGGTTGGAACAGGGGAAGCAACGCAGAACCGGTCGGCTGCTTGGCTCGCGCAAACTTCCACGACTCAACCACCTGCGCAGGCGACTACGGTTACCCAGCCGCCCACCGGCGTCGTACCTCCTGGCCAAACCATGCCTGATGTGGCGGCCCAAAATGGAGTTGCTACACCAGCCGGCGGGGCAGGCGCGGCCGCAGTGGCAGCCACGGCTTCGGTCAACGGCGCCCGTGGCGAGGCCGAGCAGTTGCCGCCCAACGGCCAGGTTCCGGTCGCCGCCCAGCCGGCGCCCGTGGCGCAGCCCGCGGCAACGGCCTCGGCCTCGGCGCCGGCACCCGTCCCGCACCAGCAACTGCCCTTCACCGCGCAGGTGGCCCGGCCGCTGTTCACCCTGGCGCAGGCGAAGCCGGGCGAGCACGTGATGACCATCAGCGTCACGCCGGACAACCTGGGTCCGGTCACGGTCCGAGCCCACGTGACGGGCGAAGGCGTCCGGGTAGAGCTCTTCGCGCCTAACGAGGCCGGCCGCGACGCCCTGCGCGCCATCATGGCCGACCTGAAGCGCGATCTCGCGTCGACCGGCATGAACGCGAACCTGGATTTGTCCAACCAGAATCGGCCGAACGATGACCGCCCCGGCATGCAGTTCGGCCCCGACGGCCGGCCCTCCGGCGGTTCGCAAGCCCAGGACGGCCGTCCGGGAGCATCCCCGGGTACCGGCACTAACAACGACACCACCGACCCATCAGCCCTGAGACGTCCCTACGGGATTTCGACCAGCCTCGACGTGCTGGCCTGAGACAAGGAGAACCATGCCCACCGACTCAGTCCCGCCCGTTGGCACAGTCACCCCGACGTACACGGCCCCGCCCGTCCGCGCGCCGAAGCAGACCATGGACGGCGAGATGTTCATGCACCTGCTGGTCACCCAGCTGCAGAACCAGGACCCCAGCTCGCCGATGGACACCAACCAGATGATCTCGCAGACCACCCAGCTGGCCATGATGGAGAGCATCGCCACCATGACCACCACCAGCGAAGAGAATTTCTCGCTGCAAATGCGCGGCGTGGCCGCGGCGCTGGTGGGACAGCAGGTGAGCTACTACGGCCAGGACGGCTCCCTGATTACCGGCACGGCCACGTCGGTTTCCTACGCAGGGCCGGTCCCGCAGGTCATCGTCGACGGCAAGGAGATCCCGCTCGACCTGATCGCCGGGATCAACGCCGCCACGCCGGCGGAGTCCGGCACCGGTCAAGGCACTGACGACGCCGGTGCCTCCTCGGTTGGCCCCGGCACCGACGCCTCGGGGACCAGTGGGGGCGCCGCCTGACTTGTTATGTCCTCAAGCCGCTTTTGCTAGCAACAGATTTTCCCAGTCACTGAATCACTCGTCCGTTCCACGATCCGAAAGGCGCTGATCATGCTCCGCTCGCTCTACTCCGGAATCTCCGGTCTCCGCTCGCACCAGACCATGCTGGATGTCACCGGCAACAACATCGCCAACGTCAACACCACCGGCTTCAAAGCCTCCTCGGTCCAGTTCCAGGACACCCTGTCCCAGATGACCCAGGGCGCAGGCGGCCCGCAGGCCCAGGCTGGTGGCACCAACCCCGCTCAGGTGGGCCTCGGCGTGCAGGTTGCCGGCATCTCCACCAACTTCACCCAGGGCTCCTCGCAGGCCACCGGCAAGGCCACCGACATGATGATCTCCGGCGACGGCTTCTTCGTTACCACCAAGGGCGGCGAACAGCTTTACACGCGCGCCGGCGCCTTTGAGCTGGATTCCATGGGCCGCCTTGTTTCTCCGGACGGGGCTATTCTGCAGGGCTGGATGGCAGATGCCGACGGCAAGGTTTCCGTTGGCGGCCCCATCGGAGCCATCGACCTATCGCCCGATGCAATCTCTAAAGCAGTGCAGACGGACGAAGCCGTCCTTGCAGGCAACCTGCCGTCCGACGCAGCTAATGATGCCGAACCGCTGGTCCGTGATATCGAGATATTCGGATCGGACGGGACGAAGAGCACATTGTCCTTGACGTTTACGAAGACAGCGGGAGCGAATGAGTGGACAGTTGCAGGAGGCGGGAGAACCGCGACTATCACGTTCGATGCCAGTGGCAAGCTCGTTGGCGCCCCTTCGTTGATAACTTCGAATGGGATCGACGTCAAGCTGTCCGCGCTCTCAGGCTACGCTGGCATGACCACTGTTGGTTTCGACAGCCAGAACGGACGCGCGGCGGGAAGCCTTGAGTCCTTCACCATGTCGCCGGACGGCACTTTGATGGGCTCTTTCAGCAACGGTGACCAGGCTGTTGTAGGCCGCGTCGCACTAGCAAACTTCACTAATCCGGGTGGCCTCGAAAAGGCGGGATCGTCGTCCTACCGAGTCACGGCCAACTCCGGTCAGGTTCAGTTGGGCACTGCCGGCACCGGCGGACTAGGTACGCTGGCCGGCGGCTCGCTGGAAATGTCCAACGTGGACCTGTCCCAGGAGTTCACCAACCTGATCGTTGCGCAGCGTGGCTTCCAGGCCAACGCCCGTATCATCACTACCTCCGACGAAGTGCTGCAGGAACTGACGAACCTGAAGCGCTAAACCCGGAGGCTCCAAGCCACCACCGATGTGCAGCTGCCCGACCGTTCGCGGGCAGCAGCAGCGGCCGCCTGCACCGTTCGCAGACGGCCGCTTTTTCGTTGCAAGTCGGTTCCGCTCCTCTGCTGGCTGGCTGCTTGGCAGGTCCCACTATCCCTACACATTGGACCGTTCTGATGGTGGTTCGAATGTGTCTCCGAATAAAATTGTGGTATGTCGCTTGCACCGTTGGACCGTACCGGGGAGATGGATGAATGCCTCGCCGAGGTGCGCGTCTTGCTGCAGGATATCGCCGCCAGGTTCACCACCGAGTCCGGGTCACTCACCACTCGAGACTTGGCCAACACTGTAGCGGCGGTCGAGGATGTTTCGAAGACGGTGGAATTCCTGCAGGTCGCTGGCGCCCATGCGGTGGAGCGGGCAGACATCGCAGTGAACGGGGAAACCTCAGCCCGGGCCGGCGGTGTTGCGGGCACGCCTGACTCCTCCGGTGCGGCAGGCGCGGGGGAGTGGGCGGACCCCGCGGCAGCGATCACTGCTGGTGCCTACGGCGCGGGACCTGACGACGACGCCGGCTGCGCCGACGGACCCAGCGGCGCCGGGGCGAAGCAGTCGCAGCGGCGGCGCAAGACCGAGTTTCGGAACAATGCGGAGTATCTGCGCTCCCGGCTGGGGATCGGCATCGTCGAAGCGCGGCGCCGGTTGCGCGTCGGCAAAGTGGTTACAACGCCGGTGCGGTTTGACGGCGAACCCGGTGCTCCGGCACTGCCGGCCCTGGCGAGGGCCATGGCCGCCGGGGAGGTCAGCGGGAACGCGGCAGTCCTTGTCACCGATTCGATCGGCCGGGCCCGCCACGCCGCCGACCCGGGGACCTTGGAAGCGATGGAGTCCTCGCTGGTCCGCCAAGCCGCGGACGGCGACGACGACACGCTGGCAATGGTCGCGAAGACCTGGGAAACGGCCGTCGACCAGGACGGCGCCGAGCCCTCGGAGGAGGAACTGCGGTCCCGGCAGGGCATGTTCTACCGCGGCCGCCGCCGGGGCTTGCACCAGTTCGTCATCAACACCACCGACGACCAGTACGAGGCCCTGGCCACGGTGATGAACAGCGCTGCGAACCCGCGCATCCGCTCCGACGCCATCGAAACCGCCGCTAATAGCCGGATGCAAGGCGCCCCTGCCGAACCGGACGGGAACGGCACAGGCACCGCCGGAACCACGGATGCCGACACGGCCGGCACCGCCGTCGCAGATCCCGGCAGCGAAGATCCCAATCACACCGACATAGACTGCGCGTCTTCCGCCCCAATGGGAGAGGAAGAGGGCGATGATTCGGACGTTGATTCATGTCCCCGCGAGGTGGATCCGGCGGTCGTGGCCGGAATGGACGGCTTCACCAGGGCACAGAAGCTGCTGGCCGGGCTGATCGGTGCCTGCAGGATCGCCCTGAACACCGGCAGGCTCCCGGACTCCGGCGGCCACCGGGCCCAGGTGATCGTCACTGCCGGCTACGAACAACTGGCCGGATTGCTCTCCGGCGGCGGAAACGCGGTGTTCACTGGTCCGGTATCGGCCAAGACCGTGCGCCGGATGGCCTGCGACGCCGAAATCATCCCGGCGATCCTCGGGTCCAAGGGCGAAGTCCTGGACCTGGGCCGGTCGCAACGCTTCTTCAGCCGGGCAATCCGCCGGGCGCTCCTCCTACGGGACAAGGGCTGTGCCTTCCCGGGGTGCAGCATGCCCGCATTCTGGACCGAGGCGCACCACATCGTGCCCTGGTGGGCTGGCGGCCGCACGGACATCAATAACGGGGTCTGCCTCTGCATTCTGCACCATGACCTGATCGAGCAAGGAAACTGGGAAATCAACGTCCTGGAGGGGATCCCTTGGTTCACCCCGCCCGACTACATCGACCCGGACCGAAGACCACTGCGAAACTCGTACTGGCAAACCCACGTCCCGCCCCGACCACTCCAACCCGCTCAATGAAGTCGCAGCTCGAGTGCCCGGGGACACACGTGACAACCAGTCCGCTTAGCTAACCGCTGAGCTCTCGCGGCCGAAGGTAGTAGGTAGCGGCTCACCGGAGCCCTCGAGAAACCTGGGATGGGCTGATGATCGTAGTAACGCGGCTGAATGACAGCCAGTTTGCGGTCAACCCTGACCTGATTGAGCGCATCCATGCCAATCCGGACACCACGCTGGTGATGGTAGACGGTGCGAAGTACATCGTCACCGAGACGATGAGCCAGGTCATCGAGATGATCGCTAGCTACCGCGCCTACGTGTTGCATCTGGCCCGCGAATTGCCGCCTTCAGTCCACCAGCACAGCCACCCCCAACTGGGCCTTGTGCCCCCCGCGGCACCCGCCTCCGGCGACTCCGGGGACCCCGGTAACACTGTGCCGCTGCGCCCTAGGAATACTTAAATGGATCCCGCAACACTTATTGGCCTCCTGCTGGCCTTCGGCTCGCTCTACGCCATGATCACCCTTGAGGGTGCCCACGTTTCAGCGCTTCTCATCCCGGCCCCCATGATTCTGGTCTTCGGCGCCACCATCGCCGTCGGCTTGGCAAGCACCACGCTCAGGGACGGCATGCAGGCGATCAAAGCGCTGCCGCAGGCCTTTACCGGCAAGGTGGCGAAGCCGCAGGTAGTCATTGACCGGGTAGTGGAACTGGCCGAAAAGGCTCGCAGCGAGGGCCTGCTGGCACTGGATGCCGAGGCGACCGAGGAGAAGGACCCGTTCATGCAGCGGGCGCTGCAGAACATTGCCGACGGCACCGACGGCGAGGAACTTCGGATCCTCCTCGAAGACGAGATCAGCACCAAAGCACGCGCCGATCGCCAATCGTCCAAGTTCTACATGAGCATGGGCGGCTACGCACCGACCATTGGCATTATCGGCACGGTTGTCTCGCTGACCCACGTGCTGGAGAACCTATCCACTCCGGACACCCTCGGGCCGATGATTGCGACGGCTTTTGTGGCCACGCTGTGGGGGCTGCTGTCCGCCAACTTCATTTGGCTGCCGATCGGCGGCAAGCTGAAGCGTTTGGCGGATCTGGAAACCGAGCGCATGACACTGCTGATGGAAGGCATGCTGGCTGTGCAGGCCGGCAGCCAGCCGCGTCTGCTGGGGGAGCGGCTGCGCGCCATGGTTCCTGCCCATGAGATGGGCACCGGCAAGCCGGCCAAGGAAGGCAAGTCCGGCAAGTCCGACGACAAGCCCGAGGCCAAGGCGGCATGAAGTCCCGGCGGCCGCGCCGTCCGCTCGGCGAGGAAGAGGACGAGCACCCGGACGAACGGTGGATGGCCTCGTACATGGACATGGTCACCGTGCTGATGTGCATGTTCATCGTGCTTTTCGCCATGTCCACGGTGGATGCGGCCAAGTTCCAGCAGTTGGCCAATTCGCTGGCCACCGGTTTTGGCGTGGAGCGTACGCAGAACGTGGATACGGCCAAGGGCGTAGTGGTCCCTCCGGAACTCATCGACGAAGAAGGCCAGGGGTTCACCGCCGGCGACGCCGAGGAGGACACCGAGGGCGAGCAGAAAACAGATCTGGACCTGGCCATCCAGGAAGTCAGCGACCTACGCAGCATCCAAGAGAAAATCAACAAGGGGCTGCAGGAAGAAGGCCTGGATAAGGCGGTCCGCTTCCAACTCGATGAACGCGGCCTGACCGTTCGGCTGATCGGCAGCGAGACGTTCTTCGAACCGGACTCACCGATACTCACGCGGCAGACCATCAAGATCCTCAATGTAGTGGGACCGGTGCTGAAGCCCGTCGGCTACGAGCTGAAGGTCGAAGGCCACACGGCACAGGTGCGCCACCTGGACCCGGGGGCCCTGGACTGGGAACTCTCCTCCGAGCGGGCAGTGAATGTGCTGCGGCATCTGGTGGAAGACAGCGGCGTGGTGTCGCACCGGATCTCCGCTGTGGGGTTCGGCGAGTCCAGGCCGTTGAAGACCAGCGGGAGCGACAAGGACTTGGCGATGAACCGCCGGGTCGACATTGTGGTGCTCTCCGGCCAGCCCGAGGCCATCCGCAACCTGATGCCCGAAGTGATCAAGGATCCCGCCGGTGCCGCCAAGGAGGCCGCCGCCGAACGGGCGAAAGCGGTCCAGAAGGCGGCCGAAGCCGACGCGGCGGCAAAGGCCGCTGCCGAGACAGCGGACACGGAAAGTTCCGAAGGCAAATCGGCCGAGCGGGTGGCCGGCGAGCCGGGTGCAGGAGGCTCCGGGGGCAAGGTCGTCACTGGAGGCGACGGAACCGGCGGGCCGGGTCCGAAAGCAACCTACGCGCCGGCGCCGGGCGGAAAGTCCGACGGCGACTGAGGGCTGGCCAGTACCGGCTAAAGGCAGGGCCGTCAGCATTCGCGCGCCCGCGCCGGGAACCCTCCAGCACCCAAATGCACCACATCTGGCGGACTCCTAACATCGGGGATTCAGCTGCCGATAGTGCCTGCTGTGACGGTCCAGGAACATGTGCAATCTAACGCGCCCGAAAAGCCGGCCAGAGCCGTCGAAGTGTATGACTTCCGGAGGCCGACCACTCTGGCACGCGAGCACTCGCGCGTGTTGGAATTGGCCTTCGAAACCTTTGCCCGCCAGTGGGGTACCCAGCTGACCGCAAAGGTCCGGGTGATTTGCACTGTTACCTCTGAGCAGGTTCAGATGCAGACCTACGACGAGTACGCGGCGTCGTTGCCGGCCAGCACCGCGATGGTGCTCTGTGCCCTGGACGACATCACCGGCAAGGCGGTGCTCCAGTTCCCCACCAAGGCGGCGATGACCTGGGTGGACCACATGCTGGGCGGGAACGGCACCCACAACTACCCGGACCGCAAGTTCACTCAGATTGAGCAGGCCCTGGTCAGCCGGCTGATGGAAGATGCGCTGGAGGACCTGCGCTATTCGCTCGGCTCGCTGCTGACCACGCCGATCAGCCTGGACCAGATCCACTACAACTCGCAGTTCGCCCAGGCGGCGGCCACCAACGACCTGATGATCGTGGCAACGTTCGAGATCCGCGTGGGTGACCTGTCCGCACCGGCCACCGTGGCCATCCCGGCCGAGGTGCTGCTGACGCAATTGCGCGATTCGTTCGCCTTGAGCAGCCCGGCCAACGCCCGCAAACTGCTGGAAATCCAGCTGGCGCAGGTCCCGGTGGATGTGTCGCTGCAGTTCGCACCGATGCGGGTCCGCCCGGGCCAGGTTCTGGACCTGTCCGTGGGCGACCTGCTGCCGCTGCCGCACCCGCAGCACCGCCCGCTGAATGTTGCCATCAACGGAGAATGTCTGGCCCATGCCGCCGTCGGCGCCAACGGCAACCGCCTGGCCGGAGTCATTGTTACAACCGAGGAGAACGCCCGATGACACAGACCCAGACCCTGCAGGCTGCTGCCGCCGACGCGCTCCTGGGGCTGCTGCCCACCAATACTCCGCTCTATGCGGTGCGCCAGGATGAAGGCGGGCCGCTGCCCGGGCAGGTGGCCTCCGCCGTCGTCGGTTCCTTCGTGGGCGGCACGTCCGCCGACGTGGCGCTGGTCGTGGCAGACCAAGCCGCGCTGGCCGCCGCCGCCGGTACTGATTCCCCGCTGGTTTCCGCCGCGGACCTGCTGCGTCCGGCGCTGGAAGCGGCAACGTCGGTGCTCGGCGCCGGCGTGCTGGGTGAGGCGCACGTGGCCAACGCTGCGGCGCTGTTTTCCGATCCGGAAGCAGCCGTGTTCAAGCTCACCGGCGGCGACGGCGAGGCAGGCGGCTGGTTCGCCATCCGGCTGCGCGAGAACCCCGCCGGCAACGGCGTGGACGAGTCCGTGCTGGCCAAGCTGGGCCGCATCAACAACGTGGAGATGGCGCTGACCGTGGAGATCGGCCGCACGCGGATGTCGGTGCGCGATGTGCTGAACCTGGAACCGGGCGGCGTGATCGAACTGGACCGCTCGGCCGGAGCCCCCGCGGACGTGCTGCTTAACGGCCGCCTGATCGCGCACGGCGAGGTCGTCGTCGTCGACCAGGATTACGCCGTGCGCATCACCAAGATCCTCGACGTGCCCGAAGGACTCCTTTAAATGGAGACCGTGGTCCTCGCCCTGCGGGTAGCGCTCTCGCTGGCCGTGGTGCTCGGACTGCTCTGGGTGCTGCAGCGCCGCTTTAGCCGCGGCGCCCACACCGGCGCGCGCAAGCTGGTGCGCGTGGTGGAACGTCAAACCATCGGGCCGAAGGCTTCGGTGGTGGTGGTGGATGCCGACGGCCAGCGTTTCCTGCTGGGCGTGACCGACCAGGCCGTGAATGTGCTCGACACCCGCGAGGCACCGGTGGAGGAAGAGGCGCAGCCGTCCCACCGGGCTCCGCAGACCGCGTCGGACAGCTTCGCCCGGCTGCTGGAGTTGGCCACCGGCCGTGCGACAGGCAAGGACCAGGCCGCCGGCCGCACCCCAGCGCGCGCCGCGGGCACCGGCCAGGCAACAGCGGAGTACGACGGCGGAGCCTCGCCGCGCCGTGCCGCGGCACCTGCCGTCGGCGAGGCGTCCGGCCCGTTTGATGCCGCGGTAGCGGGTTCTTCAGCCGCTCCCTTCGCCGGCTCCTCCGACGTCCCGCGCCGTGCGGCCCGCCGTGCTGCCGTGCAGCCGCCGGCCGTGGAGCCGGATACATATGGCCACGACCAGCCGTCCGTCGAGCAGGAACTCGACGCCCCATCATTCGACGAGCCGGGCCGGGACACCGACGTCATTCCGCTGCGGCACGCAGGCCTGTACCCGATCGAGGGCGGGCGCCGCTCCGAACGCACCGGCCGTCGGGCCTCCCGGGCCGCCGGCTGGCAGGAGCAGGTGCCGGATTCCCCGCTGGCCGGTTCCATCCTTTCTCCGTCCACCTGGAAGCAGACGGCCGAAGCCCTGAAGCAGGTCCGTTCGCGTTGAGCATCACCGGCACTCCGGCCCCGACGGCAGGCCGCTGGCCTCGTCTGGCCACCGCAACACTCCTGGCACTACTGCTGGCAGTGCTTTTTGCCGTAGCCGCCTCGCTCCTGAACGCCCCTTCAGCGTCCGCATCGCCGGTTGACCCGGCACCCCCGGTCGACCCGTTCGCGCCAACGGAACCGGGTTCGCCGGACGGTGACGGCGGGTTCTCGGTGGAGATCAACGGTCCCAACGGCACGCCGTCGTCGGCCGTTATTACGCTGCTGGGCATCACGCTGCTCTCGGTGGCCCCGGCACTGCTGCTGATGATGACGTCCTTCACAAAGATCTTCGTGGTGCTGGCGATGACACGGAACGCGCTGTCCCTGCCCTCGATCCCGCCGAATCAGGTGCTGGCCGGGCTGGCCCTGTTCCTGTCCCTCTTCATCATGTGGCCTGTGCTGACCCAGGTGAACGAGCTCGGGGTGCAGCCGTACATGGAGGGGACGGAGACGTTCACCGACGCGGTCTCGGCCGCAGCCGCTCCGCTGCAGAACTTCATGCTGGCGCACACCCGACAGGAAGACCTGGCGCTGATGATGCGGGCCGCGGACCTGCCCAACCCGGAGAACCCAGAGGACGTGCCACTGCAGACCCTGATCCCGGCGTTCATGATTTCCGAACTGCGCGCCGCGTTCATCATCGGGTTCGTGATCTTCGTGCCGTTCCTGGTAATCGACCTGGTGGTCGCTTCGGCACTGATGTCCATGGGCATGATGATGCTCCCGCCGGTGATGATCTCCCTGCCGTTCAAGATCCTGCTCTTCGTGCTGGTGGATGGCTGGGGCCTGATCATCACCGCCTTGGTCGGAAGTTACGGTACCTAGCCGTGGATACAAACGCCGTCCTGGACATCGGCCTGCAGGGCCTGCTGATCGCCGCCAAACTCTCGGCCCCGGTGCTGGTCACCGCGCTGGTGGTGGGCTTCGCCGTCTCCTTGGTCCAGTCCATGACCCAGATCCAAGAAATCACGCTGTCCTTCGTGCCAAAGGCCGTGGCCGTCGCCGTGGCGTTGCTGGTCTGCGGGCACTGGATGATCTCCGAGATGGTCTCCTTCACCCAGGAAATGTTCGAGAAAATCCCCGGCCTGCTCGGCGGCGGCTAATGGACATCCCGCTCGACCAAGCGTGGATCGAGGCCACCATGCTGGCAGGCGTCCGCATGGTGGCTTTCCTGCTCATTGCCCCGCCGTTTTCGTACGGCGCCATCCCGGCCCGGATCAAGGCCATGCTCGGCGTCGGGCTGGCCTTGGCGGTGTCGCCGCGGGTGGCCACCGGGTACGAGCCGCTGAGCACCGCCGGGTTCTTCGGGGCACTGGTGCTGGAGATCCTGGTGGGGGCGCTGCTGGGTTTCCTGGTGCTCATCGTCTTCTCGGCGGTGCAGTCCGCGGGCACGCTGATCGACCTGTTCGGCGGTTTCTCCATGGCGCAGGCGTTCGACCCGCAGTCGATGGTCAACGGCGCCCAGTTCACCCGGCTGTTCCAGATGGCCGCGCTGGCGCTGTTGTTCGCCTCCGACGGCTACCAGCTGATCATCGGCGGACTCGCGCGCAGCTTCACCGCGCTGCCGCTGGGCGGGGGAGTGGACCTGGCCGAGCCTGTGCAGGTGATGATCACCGGCGTGACCCAGATGTTCCTGGCCGCGGTGCAGATTGCCGGGCCGCTGCTGGTGGTGCTGTTCCTGGCCGACGCCGGCTTGGGCCTGCTCACCCGCGTGGCCCCGGCGCTGAACGCGTTTGCGCTGGGCTTTCCGCTGAAGATCTTCCTGACCCTGATGTTGGGCGGGGTAGTGTTCGTGGCGCTGCCGCGGATTGTTTCGTCCCTGGCCGGCCAGGCCGTGACGGCGCTGACGGGGGTGGGCTAGGTGTCGCAGGAAACCTCCGAAGAACGGACAGAGCAAGCCACGCCCAAGCGGATGAAGGACGTCCGGCAAAAGGGCCAGCTCTCCAAGTCCCAGGACCTGACCGCCTGGCTCGGCATCGGCGCCGCGGCGGTGATGCTGCCGATGACCATCGACCGGGCCTCGCAGGCCGGCACCGACCAGATGTTCACCGTCACGCGGATGATCGCGTCGCCGGATCCGGGGCTGGTGGTCAAGGCGCTGGAGGACGGGCTGAGCACCATCATGTACACGCTCACGCCGATGTTCCTGGCCGTGGTGGCCGTGATCATCGCCGGCGCGGCGCTGCAGGGCGGGATCCACTGGAAGAAGTTCAAGCCGGAAACCCAACAGTTCAACCTGGTCAACGGGATCAAAAAGGTGTTCGGCATGCAGGCGCTCTGGCAGGGCGTGAAGGCGCTGCTGAAGACCGTGGTGGTGGGACTTGCCCTGTACTTTGTGGTGCAGGGGCTGGTCCCGGTGCTGATGACCGCCGGCGGGCTCCCGGTCACCTCGCTGCTTGATGCCGCCGGTGGCGGCGCCGTCGGACTGTTGCAGACCGCGATCATCGCCGGCCTGATCCTGGCCGCGTTGGACGTGATGGTGGTGATCCGGCGCAACCGGAAGAAGACCCGGATGACTAAGAAGGAAGTCCGGGACGAGAACAAGAACTCCGAAGGCGATCCGCTGATCAAGTCGCAGCGGCGCTCGCGGCAGTTGGCGATGAGCCGCAACCGCATGATCGCCGCGGTGGGAGGCTCCGACGTCGTGCTGGTGAACCCGACGCACTACGCGGTGGCGCTGACATACGAACCGGGCAAGTCCGCGCCGCGCGTGGTGGCCAAGGGCGCCGGCCTCATTGCGGCCCGCATCCGCGAGGAAGCGGAGACCACGCACGTGCCGGTGGTGCGCGACGTGCCGCTGGCGCGGGCCCTGCACGCGGCGTGCGACATCGGGCAGGAAATCCCGCTGGAGCTCTACAACGCGGTGGCCCGCGTGCTGGCCTTCGTGATGAGCCTGAAGGCCCGCGGCACCTCGGCCAGTACGGCCGCAGGCGTCCACACTATGGCGGAGCCGGCGATGACCGTTGCCGACGCTGCCGCCCATGCTTCAACCCGGCAGGGCCGACGTGCCCTGTCCTTACCGTCGCCTGGAGGTGACTGATGAACCGCAACCTCTCCAAGCTCGCCGTCCCGATCGGCGTGGTGGGCATCATCCTGCTGCTGGTGGTGCCGATCCCGGCGGGACTGCTGGACGTGCTGATCATCGTGAACATCCTGCTGGCGCTGGTGATCCTGCTGACCACCATGTTCGTGAAGAAGCCGCTGGACTTCTCCGTGTTCCCGTCGCTGCTGCTGGTGGCCACGCTGTTCCGGCTGGGCATCAACGTGGCGTCCACCCGGCTGGTGCTGGGCGACGGGTACGCCGGGCAGGTGATCGAGGCCTTCGGCCACGTGGCCGTGGGCGGTTCGATCATTATCGGCGCGGTGGTATTCCTGATCCTGGTGGTCATCCAGTTTGTGGTGGTCACCAAGGGCGCCGAGCGCGTGGCCGAGGTGGGCGCGCGCTTCACGCTGGACGCGATGCCGGGCAAGCAGATGGCGATCGACGCCGACCTGAACGCCGGCCTGATCACCGACGTGCAGGCCCGCGAACGCCGAGCCGCGGTGTCCGCCGAAGCCGACTTCTACGGTGCGATGGACGGTGCGTCCAAGTTCGTCAAGGGCGACGCGATCGCCGGCATCATCATTATCATCATCAACATCGTCGGCGGCATCGCGATCGGCATGCTGCAGCGCGGCATGGAAATCGGCGACGCGGTCAACACCTACACGCTGCTGACCATCGGCGACGGTCTGGTCACGCAGATCCCGGCGCTGCTGATGGCCGTCTCCACCGGCATGGTCGTCACCCGGTCCAACGCCGACTCGGAGATGGGCTCGGACGCCTCCGACCAGCTGACCCAGTCCCGGCAGGCGCTGATGATCGCCGGCGGCGCGGCCATTCTGCTGGCCCTGATACCTGGCATGCCCAAGATCCCGTTCATCCTGGTGGGCGCGTTCCTGATCTTCATGGCGCAACGGATCAAGGCATCGGAGGCGGCCAAAGCCAAGGACGACGCCGCCGCTGCCGCCGAAGCGGGTCCCGCGGCTCCCGCTTCGGAGACTACCGAGGACCTGATCGAGCAGATGCGGGTGCATGCGCTGGAGATCCAGCTGGCCCCGGACCTGGTGGACCTGGTCTCCGGCGCGTCGGACGACCTGCTGGCCCGGGTGCGGGCCCTGCGCCGGAAGATCGCGATGGAACTGGGCATTGTGGTGCCGCCGGTGCGCACCCGCGACAGCATCGACCTGCCCATGTCCACCTACGCGATCCGGATTGCCGGCGTGGAGACGGGCCGCGGCGAGGCGCCGGCGGGCAAGGTGCTGGCGCTGGGCGACAACCTGGACTCGCTGCCCGGCATCGCCACGGTGGAGCCGGTGTTCGGGCTGGCGGGCAAGTGGGTTCCGGCGGAGATGCGGCACAGCGCGGAGATGACCGGGGCCACGGTGATCGACCGGGTTTCGGTTTTGGTTACACATTTATCCTCGCTGATCTCTGCCAACGCGGCCCGGCTGCTCACCCGCGAGGACGTGCGCGTGCTCACCGAAGGCGTGAAGTCCGTGAACCCGTCCGCCGTAGACGAACTCACCCCGTCGCTGCTCTCGCTGGCCGAGGTGCAGCGGGTGCTGCAGGGGCTGTTGGCGGAGCAGATCCCGATCAACGACCTGCCGCGCATCTACGAAGCGCTGGCGCTCAAGGCGAAGTCGTCCACCGATCCGGAAGGGCTGATCGAGGCCGCCCGGCAGGCACTGGGGCCGGCCCTGACCGCTCAGTACCTGGACGGGCAGCTGCTGCGGGTCATCATGATCGATCCCACCCTTGAGCAGTCCATGCTGGAGGGCATGCGGCCGTCCGAACTGGGCACGCAGATCCTGCTCTCTGCCGACCGGACCGAAGCCGTGCTGGCCTCGTTGCGGGATGCACTGGCGAAGGTGGAAGCCAACGGGCTCACCGCTGTGCTGGTCTGCGCACCCGCGCTCCGCCCGGCCATCCGGCGGCTCGTCTCGGCGCAGGCCGGGGGACTTCCGGTACTGTCCTACCAGGAGGTCACCTCCGCCAATGTGAAGATCGAGACCGTGGGGGTAGTGCGTGTCGGCCAGACGGCTGCAGCTTAAAGGCGCTTCACTGCAGGAACTCAAAGCCCAGGTCCTGGCCGAGCACGGACCCGACGCGAAAATCGTCGCCGCCGAGAAAGTCACGGTTGGCGGCATCCGCGGATTCTTCGCCCGTGAGCATTACGAAGTCACCGTGGAACTGCCGGCCCCGTCCGTGCGCGGCCAGCATGCGCTGGACCAAAAGGCCCGCGCCGGCATCGCCGCACTGCTGGCGGACGCCGAGCTCGCCGAATCCCAGTTGCACGGCTCCCGGTTGGACGGCAAGGCGCCCGAACTGCACGTGTCCACGCATACGGACCAGTTCGCGGTCATCATGGACAACCTGACGTTCAACACCGCCCGGCCCACCCGGCTGCCCCAGGGCGCGAAGCTGGAGGAGCCCGGGCCCGAGGCTGCCGCCCAGGGAACAGCCCGGCCGGAAGCGGACCGCCCGACGGCGGGCAGTCCGGCGGCGGGCCGCCCGGCCGCGGGCGCCGAGACCGCTCCCGTAAGGCCCGGATTTGGGCGGCGGCGGACCGACTCGAAACCCCGCGCCGACGCCGCGGCAGAGCCCGGGGCAGCCGTTCCAGGTCAGGACCCAGGCGTCGCGGCTGCGGGGGCTCCGGCGGCGCCGGCTGGTGCTGGTCCTACCGCGGCACCCGCCGTGTCCGGGGTGATTGCCCTCCCGGAGGCCGGGACCTCTGCCCGGCCCGCAGACGGACAGCCGGACGCCGTGGCGGGCACCGTCGTCGTCAGCGGCATGCTGCACACCGCAGGAACGGGGGAGCCGGCCCAAGCGCAACAGCCTGCGGGTCCGGGAGCGGCGGCCGTGCCGGACATTCCTTCGCCGCTCTACGGACCGGGGGACCTGGTGCTGGTGATCGGCCAAGGAGGCAATGCCTTGGAGGCGGCCAATTCCATGGCCGCCGCCGCGCCTGCCGTCAACGGCGCGCCGTCGGAGGCTGCAGACTGGATCTCCAGCGGCGGGAACATGGTCAGGATGGCCGGTGCCCACGCTGCCGATGTCAGGCGCCCGGTGCAGGACCGCAACAGCGCCATCGGTGCCCGCGCCCGCGGTGTGGAAAGGGGACGGAGCGTCTTCGTGGCGTTTGGCTTGGGCCACACTCTCGCGCCGTCCCTGGAGATGCTCGCGATCCTGCCAGCCCTGGGAGCGGACCAAATTTGGCTTGCCGTGGACGCCGGGCGAAAGGCCGAGGACACGGACCGCTGGGTGCAGTCCGTGCAGCGTGTTGTTGTTCCCGACGGTCTGGCCGTGACCGGAACTCGGCACACCAGCACCCCGAAGACCGTCAACACCTTGGGCGTACCTGTTGGCTGGGTGGACGGGGAGCCGTCCGAGGCCGCCTGGCTCTGACGTCGGTGGGGTGGGCGCTAGAAGTCGGGGCTCCGGCAGACGCAGGCCCGATTCCTGCTTAATTGATTCACGAACCCCAATGAGTCGCGCCGTGACCCGGCAGATCCGTGATCTACCTGCGATAGAGTTGTCGGGTGCTGGTGCTGACACGTAAACCCGGAGAGCGGATCCTGATCGGTGACGACATTGTCATCACCGTGCTGGACGCCCGCCGTGACGGCGTCCGCCTCGGCATCGAGGCCCCGCGCGGCGTGAAAATCCAGCGCGATGAGGTGGTCCAGGCCGTCAGCGAAGCCAATGTGGCTGCCGCGCAGAGCGGGCCGGAGGCCGAAGAGCGCATCAAGGCCCTGCTGGGCCTGAACATTTCCGGCAACAGCGAAGCCAGCGGAAACTAACCTCAGAGTCGGCCGGCTTCAAGCCAAATCCGGGCAGCCCGTAGTTTCCCGCCCTTGGTGGCTGGATGGTAGTTCTGCCGCTCACATCGGGGCGGGACACCGCCGTCGTCATGGTCCTTTTGACCTAACCCGGCGCGGCAGGATATTCTAAATCGTCGTTGTGCGTGTCCAACCTCGATACGCTATGTCCGTGAGACGGCCCGGTTGCAGGGCCAACCTGATCCACGGAAATAGCCGAGGCACTCTGGGCCACTGGTTAGTTTCAGTCCTCACCTGAAGTTCCGGTAGCGCATCACCAACTTTGCGCGTGCGTTCTGCGAAGAATGCGCCGCTACCTTAGAACACCAAACGAAGGCAAAAACCGTGCGTACGTACACTCCGAAGCCCGGCGATATCAACCGCCAGTGGCACGTCATTGACGCCACCGACGTTGTCCTCGGTCGTCTTGCCAGCCAGACCGCAACACTGCTGCGCGGAAAGCACAAGCCGACCTTTGCTCCTCACATGGACATGGGCGATTTCGTCATCATCATCAACGCAGAGAAGGTTGCCCTGACCGGCGCCAAGCTCGAACAGAAGCGTGCCTACCGCCACTCCGGTTTCCCGGGTGGCCTGACCTCCGTCAACTACGCCGAACTGCTGGAAAAGAACCCGGTTCGCGCAGTTGAGAAGGCCATCAGGGGCATGCTGCCGAAGAACTCCCTGGCTGCCCAGCAGCTGTCCAAGCTGAAGGTCTACAAGGGTGCCGAGCACCCGCACGCTGCCCAGCAGCCGAAGACGTTCGAAATCACCCAGGTCGCCCAGTAGCGCCGGCCACCACTAGAAACTTAATTCAAGGAGAATCGTGGCTGAAGAGCTGAACACCGCTGCTGAGGGTGAAACCCTCACCAGTTACACCTCGGAATCATCCGAGGCGACCGAGATTGCCAAGAAGGAACGCCCGGCCCTGACCGTCGGCGGAGCTGCCGTGGGCCGCCGCAAGCAGGCCATCGCCCGCGTGCGCCTGGTTCCGGGTTCCGGCAACTGGACCATCAACGACCGCGAACTGGCGAACTACTTCCCGAACAAGCTGCACCAGCAGGAAGTGAACGATCCGTTCAAGATCCTGGATCTGGAAGGCGCTTACGACGTCATCGCCCGCATTCACGGCGGCGGCCCGTCCGGCCAAGCCGGTGCGCTGCGCCTGGGTGTTGCCCGTGCGCTGAACGAGATCGACCGCGAGAACAACCGCCCGACGCTGAAGAAGGCCGGTTTCCTCACCCGCGACGCCCGTATCATCGAGCGCAAGAAGGCCGGCCTCAAGAAGGCCCGCAAGGCACCCCAGTACTCGAAGCGCTAAACCGCTTCGGAAGTCTGTGCTTCCACCGCGAGGCCCCGCAGCATCTGCTGCGGGGCCTCGCGGCCGTTTAAGCTGCCGTGCGCCGTGCTGACGCTCCCAAATCACTCAGCGCCCGCCCGGGCCGCGAGCCCGGACCGGAGGCCGCTCGCGTGACCGTCGACACGCGGTGAACCGTCTCGGCAGAACCCTGCCGTAAAATGATTCGCAATGTCTAGATTATTTGGTACCGACGGAGTCCGCGGCCTGGCCAACGGGTTGATCACTGCAGAGCTAGCGCTGGAAGTTGCGCAGGCCGCCGCAGTGGTCCTTGGCCACCGGCAAGTTGACAGCGGCAAGCGCCCGACGGCGGTGATCGCCCGCGATCCGCGCGCCAGCGGCGAGTTCATCAGCTCTGCCGTGGAGGCCGGTCTGGCCAGCTCCGGCGTCGATGTCTACGACGCCGGAGTGCTGCCCACGCCCGCCGCTGCCTACCTAGTGGGGGACCTGAACGCAGACTTCGGGGTCATGATCTCCGCCTCGCACAACCCGGCTCCGGACAACGGCATCAAGTTCTTCGCCCGCGGCGGCCACAAGCTGCCCGACGAGGTCGAGGACGCGATTGAGCAGGAAATGTCCAAGCCGCGCCTGCGGCCCACGGGCGCAGACGTCGGACGGATCCAGCGCTTCTCCGACGCCGAGGACCGCTACATCCTGCACCTGCTGCAGACCCTGCCCGTCCGCCTCGAGGGCCTGAAGGTAGTCCTCGACTGCGCCCACGGTGCCGCCAGCGGCTGCTCGCCGGAAGTCTTCCGCGCCGCCGGTGCCGACATCGTGGTGATGGGTGCCGAGCCGGACGGGTTGAACATCAACGACGGCGTGGGCTCCACCCACTTGGAGAAGCTGCAGGCCGCCGTCGTCGAGCATGGCGCAGACCTGGGTATTGCCCACGACGGCGATGCCGACCGCTGCCTGGCCGTGGACGAGCGCGGTGAGGTGATCGACGGCGACCAGATCATGACGATCCTGGCACTTGCCCTGCGCGAAGCGGGACGGCTCAAGGACGACGTCCTGGTGGCCACCGTCATGAGCAACCTCGGCATGAAGCTGGCGCTGCAGGAGGCGGGCATCCGGATCGAGGAAACCGCGGTGGGCGACCGTTACGTGCTGGAAAACATGCGCGCCAACGGCTACTCGCTGGGCGGCGAACAGTCCGGCCACGTCATCTTCTCGGACTATGCCACCACCGGCGACGGCGTGCTGACCGGCCTGCAGCTGGCTGCGCAGGTGGCCAAGACGGGCAAGCCGCTGTCCGAATTGGCCCAGCTGATGGTCCGGCTGCCCCAAGTCCTGATCAACGTTAAGGACGTGGACAGGAACGCAGTCAAGACCAACCAGGCGCTCCAGTCGGCCGTTCAGGCTGCCTCCACGCGACTGGGCAAGACCGGCCGGGTGCTGCTGCGGCCGTCCGGCACGGAGCCCGTGGTTCGCGTGATGGTGGAGGCCGCCGACATGGCGACCGCGCAGGCCACAGCCGAGGAGTTGGCCCAGACGGTGAAGCAGCACCTGTCACTTGAGGCGGCCGACGTCGACTAGCCCCGACGTCGACTAACCCCGCACCGACTGAGGTCAGCGCCGGGCGTTGACCACGACTACTTCGTAGCTGTCGGCCGTCGGCGGGTTGCCGGTGTCGAACTTGGCGTTCACCACGGCCAGCTGGTTGCCAATCAGCGCTGCGGTGGTGGGCGTCTGGAAGGCGTCACTGGTGATGACGGACCGGACCGTCCCGGACGCCAGCTTGTGGTCCAGCTTGATCTTGCTGATCTGGTTGTCGGTATTCTGTACGGCCCAGAGCCAACGGCCCTTCAGCTCCAGCCCGTCGACATTGGTGACCTTGACGCCGGAGACCTTGCGGCTGGCGCCGGTCCGCGGATCGACCGTGTACAGGGCCTCGTTGGCCGTATGGGCCACGATCAGCTTCCGTCCATGGTCCGCTGCCACGATGCCGTTGAGGTTGAAGTCCCCGCTCAGCTCTGCGGCAGGCCCGCGGAGCTGCAGCGTCTTGGGCTCGCCGAGCCGCCCGTGATCGCCGATGGGCAGGAAATACAGTTCGTCGTCAACTGAGTTGGTGAACCAGGCGCCGCCACGGCCAAGCGTCACGTCGTTGATGAACGACTGGGCTGGGTCGTTCAGCTGGAAATCGGCGACCGGTTTCCCGGTCCGGGTGTTGTAAACATAGGCCTTGCCCGTGGGGCCGCCGGCCACGAACAGCAGGTTCCGGTGCGTGTCGGCAGCCATGCCGACCGCGAATCGTCCCTTCGGCGCGTCGATGAACTTTTCGGCCGTGCCGCGGCGCAGGTCGCCGCGGAAAATGTCGCCGGCGTACAAGTCGCCGGCAAAGAACGTGCTGCCGCGGCCCGCGGCAATACCCTCGGCGGACGTGGCGTCCGGCAGGTCGATGATTCGGTCCGTCCGCCCGGACGATGAAAGCTGGTTGTCGGAGACTGGGCTGCCGGCAGAAGCCGGCAGCCCGGTCAACAGGAGTGCCAGGGACGTCAACAGGGCGGCAGCCAGCTTGGCAAGCAGGGACAGGGGCGAATGATGTCGCATGGAGGTTCACCTGATTCTTCGGATACGGCTTCGGGAGGAGTCCACCGGCCGCCTGCCGGTGGCGATGCTCAGAGCGTACGCCGACCGATCCAAAACGTCAGGCCTCCCGCGGTGAGGGAGGCCTGACGATGCCTATCTGCCGATTGCCGTGCCGGCGTGCTACGTCCGGTTGCTTGCCTGCAGCGCGTCGCGTATCTCGGTTAGCAGCGCGATCTGCGGATCCACGGCTTCGTCGTTTTTGTTGATGCCCAGGCGGCGATTGCGCCGCTCGATCAGGTGGTTCATCGGGACCACGACCACAAAGTAGATCGCGGAGGCAATGAGCAGGAAGTTCACGATGGCCGTGAGCAGGACGCCGAAGGCGACCTCATTGCCGTTGAAGTTCCAGAGCAGGAAGCTGTCGAAGTTGTGCGACCCGACCAAGCCGGCGATGAACGGCATCAGCACGTTGTTGACCAAGGCATTGACGACGGCGCCGAAGGCTCCGCCGATGACCACGGCGACGGCTAGGTCAATGACGTTGCCCTTCATGATGAATTCTTTGAACCCGTTTATCATGTCGCCCAATGTATCGCCCATCCCCAAGCAGGCAGCGGATTCAGACCGCAAGCATCCGAAGCGTCATGAATAGCGGGGAGCGGGGGGAAGCCCGAAGTACTCCTCGAGCGAGTTGATGCTTCGTTGTGCCATCTGCCCAGCAACCTTCTTGCCCACGTAACGCAGGTGCCACGGTTCAGGCGAATAGCCGGTTACATCTTCTTCCCCGGGCGAGTAGCGGATGATGAACCCGAACCGCGCGGCATTGTTGGCTACCCAGATCCCGGCAGCCGTGTCAGCGAAGCATTGCTGCAGATTGCACGCACCCGTGCTGTCGCCAACGTCCATGGACAGGCCGGTCTGGTGCTCGGAATAGCCGGGACGTGCCGAAATCATGTCTGCGGCGGCCACGCTTCCGTGCTGGCGGACCCAATGGTTGTAGGTGTCCACCTGGGTGGCATAGGAACGGAATCCGCTGATCATGACCATCGGTGCGCCGTCGGCCGCAGCAGCGGCGAACATCTTCTCGGTGGCGCCTGCCACGGCATCGCGCAGCAAGGCCGATTCGCCGCCGGTCCCGATGCTCACCGCCGGCCGGCGCAGGTCGCCGGGGTGGTAGTCCAGCGGGACCAACGGCCGGAGTTTGTTTACGACGACGCCGATGCTCGACGGATCGGTGTGGTCCTCCCGGGCACCGGGCGCCTTACCCTCATTCTTCTTCTTCTCAGCCTTCGGGCTCTTCGCCGGAACAGGCTGGGAGGTGGCATCCTCTGACGGATCCGCCGAGGCCGCGGTCGTACTGGGGGAGGGGGTGGTTTCTTCTGCCGGAACGCAACCGGTGAGCAGGGCCAGCACAGCGGCCAGGCCTGCGGCGAGCACCGGAGCCCTCAGAGCTGTCATATCAGGTTTTCCGCAGCAGCATCCTGCGGATTGAGTGGTCCGCATCCTTCGTGAGCACCAGCTGTGCCCGACCGCGTGTCGGCAGCACGTTCTCCCTCAGGTTCGGTTCATTGATCCGGCGCCAGATGCCCAGCGCCGTCTCGGTGGCCTCGTCGTCGGTGAGCGAGGCGTAACGGTGGAAATAGGATTCCGGATTGGCGAAGGATGTCCGCCGCAGCTTGTGGAAGCGGTTGACGTACCACTGCTCAATATAGGACGTCTTGGCGTCCACATAAATGGAGAAATCGAAAAAGTCGCTCAGCGCCAGCCCGGTCCGTCCGTCCGCCCTCGGGCGCGCCGGAGCCAACACGTTCAGTCCCTCGACAATCAGGACATCCGGGCGGTGGACCACCACTTCCTTGTCCGGCACGATGTCGTAGGTCAGATGCGAGTACCAGGGCGCCCGCACTTCGTCGGCTCCGGACTTGACCTCGGACACGAACCGCAGCAGCGCCCGCTGGTCGTAGGACTCGGGGAAGCCCTTGCGTTCCATCAGGCCGCGCCGCGTCAACTCAGCATTCGGGTAAAGAAACCCATCAGTGGTGATTAGTTCCACGTTCGGGGTGTCCGGCCAGCGGCGCAGCATCTCGCGCAGCACGCGTGCCGTGGTGGACTTACCGACGGCGACCGATCCGGCCACGCCGATCACGAACGGCGTGCGGCGGCTGGTCTCGCCGAGGAACGTGGTGGTGGCTTTGTGCAGCTCGCCGGCCGCGCCCACGTACAGGTTGAGCAGGCGGGAGAGCGGCAGGTAGACCTCACGGACCTCATCCAGGTTCAGGGCATCGCCCAGGCCCCGGAGCCGCTCGATATCGGCCTGGTCCAGGGGCTGTTCAATCTCATTGGACAGCCGGGACCAGGTCTGCCGGTCCAGCTCAACGTATGGTGTGAAATTACTCTCACCGCTTGACGCCGTCGTCTTCGGTGTCGCATCAGTCACCTATGAATTGTGCCTGCTGCGGGATTCAAATCCCAAAAGGCGCGCGACGGCGGCGCGCCGGGTTACGCCGCCAGCCCGCCGCCCGCAGGGGGCGAGAAGGCATTGTCAGCGGCCGGCCGGCGGGCAGGTACCCTTAACCCCATGTGTGGAATCGTAGGATATGTTGGCCGCCGCGACGGCGGGGCCGGAGTCAGCGTTGCTGATCACAGCGCCCTGGATGTTGTTCTCGAGGGGCTTCGCCGCCTTGAATACCGCGGCTACGATTCCGCGGGAGTGGCGGTCATTTCCGAGGCCGGTATCGAATCGCGGAAGAAGTCGGGCAAGCTCAGCAACCTGCTGGACGAACTCGAGGCCGACCCGCTGCCCGAATCGCTGACCGGCATCGGCCACACCCGTTGGGCAACGCACGGCGGACCCACCGACCAGAACGCGCACCCGCATCTGGCCGACGACGACCAGCTGGCCGTGATCCACAACGGCATCATCGAGAATTTCGCCGAACTCCGGGCGTCCCTTTTGGCCAAGGGCTACACGCTGCGCTCGGAGACCGACACCGAAGTGGCAGCAGTGCTTCTCGGCGACGTCTACCGTTCGCTGGTGGCCAAGGACCCTGCCACCGCCACTTTGGCCAAAGCCATGCAGCTCGCCTGCCAGCGGCTGGAGGGCGCGTTCACCCTGCTGGCCATCCACCGAGACCAGCCCGACGTCGTCGTCGCTGCGCGCCGCAATTCGCCGCTGGTCGTCGGACTGGGCGAGGGCGAGAATTTCCTCGGCTCCGACGTTTCCGGTTTCATCGACTTCACCCGCCGCGCGGTGGAGCTGGAGCAGGACCAGATCGTCACTATCACTCCCGACTCTTACGAGATCACCGACTTCCACGGCAATGCAGCCCAGGGAACCGAGTTCAAGGTCGATTGGGATGCCGCTGCCGCGGAGAAGGGCGGCTACCCGTCCTTCATGGAGAAGGAAATCCACGACCAGCCGGAGGCTGTCGGCCAAACCCTGCTCGGCCGGTCCGACGTGGACGGCCGGCTGACCCTGGACGAGCTGCGGATCAATCCGGAGCTGCTCAAGACGGTTAGCAAGATCATCGTGCTGGCCTGCGGCACCTCGGCTTACGCCGGCCAGGTGGCGAAGTACGCGATCGAGCACTGGTGCCGCATTCCGGTGGAGGTGGAGCTTTCGCATGAGTTCCGCTACCGCGACCCGATCGTGGATGCCAACACGCTGATTGTGGCCATCTCCCAGTCCGGCGAAACCATGGACACCCTGATGGCCGTCCGCTATGCCAAGGAACAGGGCGCCAAGGTACTGGCCATCTGCAACACCAACGGTTCGACCATCCCGCGTGAGGCCGATGCAGTGCTCTACACGCACGCCGGCCCGGAAATCGCCGTCGCCTCGACGAAGGCCTTCCTGGCGCAGATCACCGCAGCCTACCTGCTGGGCCTCTACCTGGCGCAGCTTCGCGGCAACAAGTTCCAGGGCGAGATCAGGGACATCCTGGCCGATCTGGGCAAAATCCCGGCCAAGATCCAGAATGTGCTGGACAACGCCAAGGACATCAAGGACCTGGCTGTCCGCATGGCGGACACCAAATCGGTGTTGTTCCTCGGCCGGCATGTGGGCTTCCCCGTCGCCATGGAAGGCGCGCTGAAGCTGAAGGAACTGGCCTACATCCACGCCGAGGGCTTCGCCGCCGGCGAGCTCAAGCACGGACCGATCGCCCTCATTGAGGATGGTCAGCCAGTCTTCGTGGTGGTGCCCTCACCGCGCGGGCGCAATTCGCTGCATGCCAAAGTGGTCTCCAACATCCAAGAAATTCGGGCCCGCGGCGCCAAGACCATCGTTATTGCAGAAGAGGGCGACGATGCGGTCAAGGACTTCGCGGAATTCGTCTTCTTCGTTCCGGAGACGCCCACTCTGCTGGCCCCGCTGCTGACCACGGTTCCGCTGCAGATCTTCGCTTGCGCACTGGCGACGGCCAAAGGCTTCGACGTCGACCAGCCGCGCAACTTGGCCAAGAGCGTCACCGTCGAATAATAGGCAGCAGGCAAGCATGGCCACACGCCTCCTCTTCGCAGCGCCCCGATCCCCGTACAACCGGATCGGGGACTGCTCCGTCCCCCAGCGTCGGGTGCGCGCGGGGCGGGCGGCGCTGCGGTTGCGAGTGCGGCTGCTGTCGGTGCCGCCGGTGCGGTGCACGCTTCGATCCAGTCCGGAGCCCGCGCTGGCGCCCAGATGCGCCCGCTCCCCGTGGGCCGCGCGGGCCGGAGCCTGGAAATGATTGTTGGCATCGGCGTGGACGTGGTGGAAGTTTCCAGATTCCGCCTGCAGTTGCAGCGTACTCCGGCTTTACTCGAGCGGCTCTTCACCCCTGCCGAGCGGGAACTCAACACCAGGTCACTGGCTGCCCGCTTCGCCGCCAAGGAAGCGATCGCCAAGGCACTGGGCGCTCCCTCGGGAATGAACTGGCAGGACTGCACCATCTGCGTCGACGCAGGGGGAGACCCTTATCCGGAATTCACCGGCACCGTTGCCGCGGCGGCTAAGGCCAGGGGCGTGAAGTACTGGCATCTGTCCATGAGCCACGACGGCGATCTGGCCACGGCCATGGTGGTGGCTGAGAAGTAGCGGTTAGCCGCCCGCCACACGGTAGCGCAGGTACACCACGCCATTGCCGAAGCGCCGCTCGTCCAGCAGCTTGAGGTCCACTTTCACGTCTTTCGCCAGGAAGCGCTTCCCGCCGCCCACCACGATCGGCGAGACGAAGAACTGGCATTCATCAACCAGGCCTGCCGCGAACGCGTGGCTGGCCAGCTCCGGTCCGCTGATGCTCAGGGCATCTGTTGCCTCGTTTTTCATCCGGCGGATGGCCTGCGGGTCAAACTCCCGCTCGATCCGGGTCCGGGCGCTGGAAGCCTTTTCCAAGGTCCGGGAATAGACCACCTTGTCCTTCCGCAGCCACGACGCCGCGAAGTCTCGTTCGACCGGCGGGACGTCCGGGCCGGTTGGCACGGTTTCCCAGAAGACCATCACTTCGTACATCCGGCGACCGAGAAGATAGGTTCCGACAAGATCCTCCAGGTCATTCACGAACGAATGGACTTCGTCGTCGGGCATACTCCAGTCAAAGTTGCCGTTCTGGTCGGCTATGTAGCCGTCCAGGGACATGATGGCGGAATACAGTAGTTTTGCCACGATGACTCCTGAGCTGATCGGAAGGGCGGGGGCAGCGTCGTCCCATTGTCACCGACCATTTCCGTCAGCGGAACGGCCTCTGTCGTCGCCGGCGCAGCGGATCCGGGCCTATTCCGCGATAACAGTGCGATATATCCTGCTGGCACTGGCAGCAGGCCATGATCGAAGGAGCGTGAGCCGTGACAGCACCGGACCAGTACGCAAGCGTCCGCTATCTGGTGGACGACGTGGGGGCGGCCGTCGACTTTTACACCGAGAATTTTGGCTTCAGCGTCAATAGGCAATTTCCTGGCTTTGCCGACGTGACGCGCGGGCCGCTGCGGCTGTTGCTATCCGGGCCACCCAGCTCGGGGGCCCGCGCCACGCCGGCAGAGTATGCGGCCGCCGGACGCAACCGCATCCACCTGATCGTCGAGGACCTGGACGCAGAAATCGGCCGGCTGCGCGGGGCAGGGCTGCAGTTCCGCAGCGACGTGGTGGAAGGCCCCGGCGGCCGGCAGATACTGCTCACCGACCCGGCCGGGAATTTAGTGGAGCTGTTCCAGCCCGCACAGCAGGCAACCCAGTAACGGGTGGCCGCCCTCAGTCGGCCAGGCCTTTGACGTACGCGTAGGCCTCGTCGACGACGCTGCGCCACAGTTGCTCGGTAGCCGACGCGTCGTTGGCCACCGCCGGGAAAGCCACCCATTCCTTCATGGTCCGCCGTCCCATGGTGACCGGTTCTGCCGCTCCGGAAGCCACAGCCGTTTCGGCGCGCTGTCGCGGAACCTTGACGATCAGGCGGTGGGCGTGGCCGAGGAACGCGAAGATCTTTCCACCGACCCTCAGGCCAGGACTGCGGAACATGGTGCCGCTTTCGACCAGCGGGTCATCGGAGAACCGGCGGGCGAGAGCCTCGAGCAGGACAAGGTCCTGATCGCGGGCTGACCGGGGCGGTTGCGTCACAGCATCCTCTTAGGCTCGAATGAAGATGGCGGAGGCGGCGGCGGATTCGACCATCAGGTCGCTCATGCCGACCACCAGGTACCAGTAGGTGTGTCCCCGAACCGTGCCCGTGTCCACGAACCGCTCGGGATTGCCGCGGCGCCGGTGCACCCGCCGGAGCGCTCCGGCCTGGGATGGGATCACGGCAGCCGCGGCGCCGTTGGATTCCCAGCGGTAGATGGCATAGTGCCGCGGCAGCGTCCCGCTGGTGGCGCCCCGCCAGATGAGTTCGACGGCGGTGCCGTTCCACCGTGCGCTGGTGATCAGCGGTGCGTAGGGGCGCTGGGCGCCCAGATGCGACATCGCCGGAGTCATCGCCACACGCCGGTAGAACTTGTCCTTCACCAGGCCGATGCTGTTCAGCCGGTTGGCCCGGACGGACTTGGCGGAGAAATAAACCTGTCCGCTGACCCCTGGCGTTGTCCGGCACTTGGCGGTGTGGTTGTAAAGCTCCCGGGGGTCCTGCCAATCGGGTCCCTGGGCGGGGTCGCCCACTTTGTAGGCTCCCTCTCCGATATAGAGCTTGCAGCTGGTGCCCTTGACCTGCGCCGCCCACCAATTCACCAGCGTGTTGTAGTCCGCGGCGGGATTGCCCTGGTGCCAGTAGAGCTGCGGTACCACATAGTCGACCCAGCCTTGCTTCACCCAGAGACGGGAATCGGCGAACGTGGCGTCATAGCTCTGCAGACCGGAGGTGGCCGAGCCCCGGCTGTCGGTCGACTTGTTGCGCCAGATACCGAACGGGCTGATGCCGAACAGCATCCGCGGCTTCGTGGCGAATATTTTGGCACTCAGGTCGCGGACGAAGGTATTGACGCTGCGCCTGCGGAAATCGGCCAAGCTCTCGCCGGCCTGCCGGTAAGCGTTGTAGGCGGCCGAGTCCGGGATGTTTTGCCCCGCGACCGGATAGGGATAGAAATAATCGTCCAGGTGGATGCCATCGACGTCGTACTTTGCCACGACTTCGGCGATCACCTTGATGATGAAGCTGCGCACCGCGGGGATGCCCGGGTTGTAGTAGCGCCGGCCTCCGAAGGCGAAGGTCCAGCTGGGATTCTTTCGGGCCGGATGCCAGGAAATCAGGTCGGCCACGTTGGTTGTCATGGAGACGCGGAACGGATTGAACCAGGCGTGCAAGTGCAGGTTCCGCGCATGTGCCTGGCTGATCGCGTAGGCCAGCGGATCGTAACCCGGGTTCCGGCCCTGTGTGCCGGTCAGGTAGCGGGACCAAGGCTCTCCGGCAGTGGAGGGCCAGAAGACGTCAGCGGCCGGGCGGACCTGCAGCATGACGGCATTCAGGTTTCGGTTGCGGGCCAGATCCAGCCAGCTGCGCAGTTCGGTCTGCTGGGCCGCCGCCGATAGGCCGGGGCGGGACGGCCAGTCGATGTTGAGCACGGTGGAGAGCCAGAAGCCCCGGAACTCGTGCTTGGGCATATCCGTGACCCGGGCCGCTTCCCTGGCGGTGACGCGGTAGACCCTATTTATTACAGCCGCCAAGCTCAGCTCCAGGGGGCCGCCGGGGCCGCCGGCGGTGACAGCCCGGGAAAGACTGCCGCTGAGCAGGCCTGCCGCGCCGAGCACGGTCAGGGCCGTCGCCGTGGTGAACTGGCGCCGGGAGACGACGCCGCTGGATCCCGAATCGCCGCCAGTCATGGCCAGCCCCCGCTTCACGAGAACCTGATTGTAGGTCAACGATACGCCCGCTCTGACCCGGTCGACAGTAGTACCAGTCGTTGTGTAGGCCCGGTGTCGTTGCCGTTCCTGAACGGCCCATCAAGCAACAGTTGCCAGGGCAATTAAGCGGGCCCGGACGCGGCGGATTCCGCGCGGAGCCGGGCTCCGTCGTCGTTGTCTGGCCCTTTGACGGACGAACCGGGATGTCCAATGACCCGGCCATGGGGTAAGAAAGGATGGGGGGATCCCCATCGATGATCAGGAGTTGCGCATGGAAGTTTGGCCGGGAGACGCCTACCCGCTGGGGGCAACCTACGACGGTAACGGCACCAATTTTGCCGTCTTCAGCGAAGCAGCTGATGCCGTGTTCCTGTGCCTGTTCGACGACGACGGCGCTGAACAGCGGGTCGAACTGAAAGACGTCGACGGCTACGTGTGGCATTGCTATCTGCCCCAGATCCAGCCGGGGCAGAAGTACGGTTTCCGGGTGGACGGGCCCTACGATCCCGGCCAGGGGCTGCGCTGCAACGTGAACAAGCTGTTGCTGGACCCGTATGCCAAGGCCGTCAGCGGCCAGATCGACTGGGCCCAGCCGCTGTTCGGCTACAACTTCGGCGACGAGGACTCCCGCAACGACGAAGACTCGGCGGAGCACATGATGCTCGGCGTCGTGGTCAATCCGTTCTTCGACTGGGACGGCGACCGCAAGCCGCGCACGCCGTACCACCGCTCGGTGATCTACGAGGCCCATGTGAAGGGCCTGACCCAGCTGCATCCGGAGATCCCGGAAGAACAGCGCGGCACCTACGCCGGCATCGCGCATCCGGCGGTGATCGGGCATTTGCAGAAGCTGGGCGTCACGGCGATTGAGCTGATGCCGGTCCACCAGTTCGTCAACGACAGCACGCTTCAGGAGAAGGGCCTGTCCAACTACTGGGGCTACAACACCATCGGCTTTTTCGCGCCGCAGAATACCTACTGCTCCTCCGGCGATACCGGGCAGCAGGTGCAGGAATTCAAGGCGATGGTCCGTGAACTGCACCTGGCCGGCATCGAGGTGATCCTCGACGTGGTGTACAACCACACGGCAGAAGGCAATCACCTGGGCCCGACGCTGTCCTTCCGCGGACTGGACAACGGGGCGTACTACCGCCTGGTGGAGGACCAGCCGCAGTACTACATGGACTACACGGGCACGGGTAACTCGCTGAATGTGCGCCACCCCCACTCGCTGCAGCTGCTGATGGACTCGCTGCGTTACTGGGCGTCGGAGATGCACGTGGATGGATTCCGCTTCGACCTTGCCTCCACGCTGGCCCGCGAGTTCTACGATGTGGACCGGCTGTCCACGTTCTTCGAAATGGTGCAGCAGGACCCCATCGTGTCCCAGACCAAGCTGATCGCGGAGCCGTGGGACATCGGTCCGGGCGGCTACCAGGTGGGCAACTTCCCGCCGCTGTGGACCGAGTGGAACGGGCTCTACCGGGATACGGTCCGCGACTTCTGGCGCGGCGAACCCTCCACCCTGGGCGAGTTCGCCTCGCGCATCACAGGTTCGTCCGATCTCTACGAGGCCACGGGACGGCGCCCTGTCGCGTCCATTAACTTCATCACCGCCCACGACGGCTTCACCATGCGGGACCTGGTCTCCTACAACGAGAAACACAATCAGGCCAACGGCGAAGACAATAGAGACGGCGAATCGCACAACCGCTCGTGGAACTGCGGCGTCGAGGGGCCAACAGATGATCCCGCTGTGCTGACCCTGCGCGCCCGGCAGCAGCGGAATTTCTTGGCCACGCTGCTGCTGAGCCAGGGTGTGCCGATGATCGCCCACGGCGACGAACTGGGCCGCACGCAGTTGGGCAACAACAACGTGTACTGCCAGGACTCGGAGCTGTCCTGGGTGGACTGGAACAACATGGACCAGCCGCTGCTTGAATTCGTGGCCGCGGTGAACCGGCTGAGGGCCGAACACCCGACCTTCCGCCGGCGCACATTCTTCGACGGGAAGCCGGTCCGGCGAGGCGAGGGCGAGCCGTTGAGCGACGCCGTCTGGCTTACCACTGAGGGAACACCGATGGAGCCCGAGGACTGGGACGAAGCCCTCGGCCGATGCCTCGGCCTGTTCCTGAACGGGCAGGGCATCCGCGGACGCGACGACCGCGGGCAACGGATCACCGATGAGCATTTCCTGGTCTATTTCAACGCAGACGACGACGATGTGCCGTTCGTGCTGCCGCCGCGGGAGTACGCACCGGCGTGGGACGTCATCATCAACACGGCCGGCGGCGAGGACCAGACCGGCCCGCTAAAGGCCGGGGAGACCGCGCCGGTGGCTGCGAAGTCCACGATGGTGCTGCGGGCCCACTCGGCGCCGGAGGAAGAACCCGACCACTCGGTGGCGGCTTCGCTGGCAGCCATGTCCGAGGCGGAGCGGCCTGCGGAGCCCGAGCAGGCTGCGGCGCCCGAACAGGCTGAGGAACCCGCGCAGGCGCCGGAACCCGAAGGTTCCGGTGAACCTGAGGCTGCCGCTGAACCCGCGGCCACCGGGGAAGGCGATGAGGCACAGGATCCCAGCTCGCAGCCGGCGGACAAGGGCCAGAAGGGGAAGCAGAAAGGATGAGGGCCCCGGCATCGACCTACAGATTGCAGATCAGGGAATCCCTCACGCTGTATGACGCGGCAGACCTGATGCCGTACCTGCACAACCTCGGCGTCGACTGGGTCTATCTGTCGCCCCTGCTCACCGCGGAACCGGGATCCGACCACGGCTACGACGTGGTGGACTTCGGCGCGGTGGATCCGGCCAGAGGCGGGATCGACGGGCTGCGCGCGCTCTCGGCGGCCGCGCGGAAAGCCGGGCTGGGCGTCTTGGTGGACATCGTCCCGAACCACATGGGCGTGGGGACTCCGGCCAATAACCGTTGGTGGTGGTCGCTGCTGGCCGAGGGCCGCGGGTCACGCTATGCCGAAGCGTTCGACATCGACTGGGACGCCGGCGGCGGCAAGATCCGGATTCCCGTGCTGGGCGACGGCGACGCGCAACTGGATGCGCTGGAACTGACCGGCGGCGAGCTGCGCTACTACGAGAACAGGTTCCCGGTGGCCGCGGGGACGGCCGACGACGGTGCCACCGCCCGGGAAGTCCACGAGCGCCAGCACTACCAGCTGGTGAACTGGCGGCGGGCCGACGCGGAGCTCAATTATCGCCGGTTCTTCGGGGTGAACTCCCTGGCCGGCGTCCGGGTGGAGGTGCCGTGGGTCTTCGATGAATCCCACGCCGAGATCAAACGCTGGTTCGACGAAGGCCTGGTTGACGGGCTGCGCGTGGATCATCCGGACGGGTTGGCGGACCCGAAGGCTTACCTGGAGAGGCTGCAGGAGCTCACCGGCGGCGCCTACGTGCTGGTGGAGAAGATCTTGGAGCCGGGGGAGACGCTGCCGGCAGACTGGGCCTGCGCGGGAACCACCGGGTACGACGCGCTGGCGGAGGTAGACCGGCTGCTGGTCGACCCCGACGGGCGGGAACGCCTGACCGAGGCGGCACCCGTCCAGCCGTACCAGCACATGATCCACGACACCAAGCGGGGAATCGCCGACGGCATCCTGCGCTCCGAGGTGCTGCGCTTGGCGCGGCTGGTCCCGGCCGAGGCCGGAGTGGACTTCGACGTCGCCGCGGATGCGCTCGCGGAACTGCTGAGCTGCTTTCCGGTGTACCGGAGTTACCTGCCGGTCGGCGTCGAGTATCTGGAGGAAGCCGGAATCGCGGCCCAGGCCCGCCGTCCCGACCTGGCCGAAGCGGTGACCACCTTGTTGCCGCTGCTGCAGCCGAAGGGCGTGCTGACCGAGCTAGCGGTGCGCTTCCAGCAGACCTCCGGCATGGTGATGGCCAAAGGTGTGGAAGACACTGCGTTCTACCGGTACACGCGGCTGACCTCCTTGAACGAAGTGGGGGCCGACCCATCCATCTTCGCGGTGGAGCCGTTCGAGATGCACACACGGCTGATCCGCCGGCAGCAGGACCAGCCGCTGGGAATGACCACGCTCTCCACGCACGACACGAAACGAAGCGAGGACACCCGCGCTCGCATCTCCGTGCTCGCCGAACTGGCGGACCAATGGCCGGCGCGGCTGGCTGAGCTGGACCGATTGGCTCCGTTCGGAGACCTGCCGTTCGCTGACCTGCTGTGGCAGGCGGCGCTGGGAGCGTGGCCGTTCAGCCGGGAACGTGCACATGCCTACGCGGAGAAGGCGGCCCGCGAAGCCGGCAACAGCACGTCGTGGATCGACCCCGATGCTGATTTCGAAAAGCAACTGCATGCTGCCGTGGATGCGGCCTTCGACGACCCGGAGGTGAACCGCCTGCTGGTCGGACTGGTGGAGGAAACTGTGGCTTACGGCCGGAGCAACTCCCTTTCCGCCAAGCTCATCCAGCTGACCATGCCCGGAGTACCCGACGTCTACCAGGGCACGGAATTCTGGGACCACTCGCTGGTGGACCCGGACAACCGCCGGCGGGTGGACTTCCAGGCCCGACGCATGGCGCTCGAGGACCTGGGCCGGAAAGGGACACCGCCGGTGGACGACGGCGCGGCGGCCAAAATGCTGGTGGTCGCCCGGGCACTGCAGTTGCGCCGGGACCGGCCAGAGCTGTTCACCGGCTACGAGGCCATTCCGGTGCAGGGACCCGCCGCCGATCACGCGTTCGGCTTCGACCGCGGCGGCGCCATCACGCTGGCCACCCGGCTGCCGGTACGGCTGCAGCGGGGCGGCGGGTGGCGGGACACCGCCGTCGTCATTCCCGCGGGACAATACCGCGACGTGCTGAGCGGGCGGGGCCACACCAGCAACGGCGTCCTCCACCTCTCCGATGTGCTGGCCGAGTTGCCGGTGGCGCTGCTGGTGCGCGGGAAGGAACAGTCATGAGCAGGGACTTCGCGGTGTGGGCACCGCGGGCCGGCATGGTGGAACTGCAGGCGGGCACAGCACGGCTCCCGCTGCAGAAACCCGACGGCGACGGCTGGTGGCGGCTGGCTGACACCGCCGCCGTGCCCGAGGGGGAGGCCGACTACGGCTACCTGCTGGACGGCGAGGACAGGGCGTTGCCGGATCCGCGGTCGCGCCGCCAACCGGACGGGGTGCACGGACTGTCCCGGACGTTCGACGCCGGGGCTCACGCTTGGCGGGACCAGGACTGGGTTTCCCCGGGGCTGGGCGGGGTGGTCTACGAACTGCATATCGGCACGTTCACCCCGGAGGGAACGCTGGATGCCGCCGCCGGCAAGCTCGACTACCTGGCCGGACTCGGCGTGGACTACGTGGAGCTGCTGCCGGTCAATGCGTTCAACGGAACGCACAACTGGGGGTACGACGGCGTGCTCTGGTTCGCCGTGCAGGAAAACTACGGCGGGCCGGCCGCCTACCAGCGGTTCGTGGATGCGGCGCACGCAAAGGGCATCGGCGTGATCCAGGACGTCGTCTACAACCATCTGGGTCCCAGCGGAAACTACCTGCCGCGGTTCGGGCCCTACCTGAGCAGCGGCAGTGGCAACACCTGGGGCGATTCCGTCAATCTGGACGGGCCGGGCTCGGACGAGGTCCGCCGCTTCATCACGGACAATGTGCAGATGTGGTTCCGCGACTACCACGTGGACGGGCTGCGGCTGGATGCGGTGCATGCTTTGCGGGACGAGCGGGCCGTCCACATTTTGGAAGAGATCGCGGCGGTGACGGACGCCTGCGCGGCGGAACTGGGCAAGCCGTTGTTCCTGATCGCAGAGTCGGACCTGAACAACCCGCGGCTCATCGAGTCCCGGGAGTCGAACGGCTACGGGCTGGCAGGGCAGTGGAGCGACGATTTCCACCATGCCGTACACGTGAACCTCACCGGCGAAACCAGTGGCTACTATGCCGACTTCGCCGGACTGGGAGCGCTGGAGAAGGTGCTGCGGGACGGGTTCTTCCACGACGGCAGCTATTCCTCGTTCCGGGAACGACACCACGGCCGTCCGATCAACAAGGAGCGGGTGGCGGCACCGCAACTGGTGGTCTGCACCCAAAACCACGACCAGGTCGGCAACCGTGCCGCCGGCGACCGGCTCACCGGCAGTCTCGGCTACGGGCAGCTGGCGCTCGCCGCGGTGTTGAACCTGACCGCGCCGTTCACCCCCATGTTGTTCATGGGCGAGGAGTTCGCCGCGTCCACGCCGTGGCAGTTCTTCACCTCGCACCCGGAACCGGAGCTGGGCGAAGCGACGTCCGCGGGCCGGCTCAAGGAGTTCGAACGGATGGGCTGGGACCCGCAGGTCGTGCCCGACCCGCAGGACCCAAGTACCTTCCGCAACTCGAAGCTGGACTGGACGGAGCCGGAGACCGGCGACCACGCGAGGATACTGGAGCTGTACCGGCGGCTGATCGCGCTGCGGAAGCAGAATCCCGAGCTAACGGAACCGGACTTCGCGGCGGTGTCGGTGCAAACGGACCCGGACGCAGGATGGCTCATCCTGCACCGCGGCCCGTTTGCCATCTGCTGCAACTTCTCCGCCGAGCCCCGCACCCTCCCGGCGGCGACGGGCACGGTGGTGCTGGCAACCGACGACGGCGCCGCCTTCGCCGCCGGGAGTGCCTCCGGTACCGCGGGAGGCGCTTCGCCGGGCGGTACCGGAGGGGTTGACGGGCTGGTTCTGCCCGCACACTCGGCCGCCATAGTCCGCAGCGGGGCCGCAGGCTAGGATCGGCTTCATGGCTGCAGCAGAGGACTTGTTCGAAGGCCTCGCCGCCGGACCGCTACCTGTCTACGCCAGCCGGGGGATCCGTCGCCCGAAGGTTGTCTGACCGAAAGGACTGCATGATCGAGGCCTGGACCCCGGACCAGATCCGCGCCGCTGAACGCCCGCTGCTCGACGACGGACAAGGGCCGGAGCTGATGGCCCGAGCGGCGGCCGGGCTGGCCGCCGGCATCATCCGCGAACTCAAACGCGTGGCCGGCAGGATCTATGGAGCCCGGCTGGTGGTGCTGGCCGGGAGCGGCAACAACGGCGGTGACGCCCTCTTCGCGGCGGCAACTGTGGCAAAACGCGGTGTCATGACGACGGCGGTGCTCACCTCCGAGCGCGTGCACCTGGAGGCGTTGGCCGCCTTCGAACGGGGCGGCGGCCGGGTGATCCGGTTGGATCCGGCGGCCGCTGTTGGTGCGTCGGCTCTGGCTGATGCGGTTCGGGCGGCG
The DNA here is from genome assembly GCA_051751385.1 of Actinomycetota bacterium. GTDB lineage: Bacteria > Actinomycetota > Actinomycetes > Actinomycetales > Micrococcaceae > Crystallibacter. The sequence continues at coordinate 676,580 of JBNJKW010000001.1, forward strand.
GCAGGCGTCTGTGCAGCCGCGGACCTGCTGCTCGATGGGATTGTGGGCACCGGTGCCGCCGGCGGACTGCGCGGTCCTGCACGGGAGTTGGTGCAGACGCTGCTGGATTCTGACGAAGGCTACGGCCGCGGCCCGCTGGTGGTGGCGTGCGACCTGCCCAGCGGCGTCAACGCCGAAACCGGCCAGGCGAACGGACCGGTGCTGCCCGCAGGCCTCACCGTCACCTTCGGAGGGGCCAAGGCCGGCCTGTTGCTCGATCCCGCGGCTGCGCTCGCCGGCAGGGTCGAGACGGTGGATATTGGCATCGATCGACTGCTTCCGGAGCCGGTGCTGCGCCGGCTCGAAGCTCAGGACCTGGCCACGTTCTGGCCGGTGCCGCGGCGGACCGACCAGAAGTACACCCGCGGAGTGCTGGGCATCGCGGCCGGATCCGCCTCCTATCCCGGGGCGGCCCTGCTCGCGACCAAGGCGGCGGCGGCCACCGGCGTCGGCATGATCAGGTATCTGGGGCCGTCGGAGGTGTGCCGGTTGATCAACTTGCAAACGCCGGAAGCTGTCTGCTCGCAGGGCGCGGTGGCCGATTCCCGGGTCCAGGCCTGGCTGGTGGGTCCCGGAACCGACGGCGACGAGGATCAGCGCCGGCGCGCACGGGACGCTATCGCCTCCGGACTGCCGGTGGTCGCCGACGCCGGCGCCTTCGACGTGCTCCCGGCCGAACTGGAACCGCACGTGGTGCTGACCCCGCACGCCGGCGAACTGGTGCGGATCCTGGCTGCTCAGGGCGTGGCGACGGACCGGGAACACGTTGAAGCCTCGCCCGCCGAATTCGCCGCGCTGACAGCCGGTCTCAGCGGCGCCACCGTGCTGCTCAAGGGAGCAGTGACGGTGATCGCCGCACCAAACGGCGCCCTGTTCTGCCAGGACGACGGGCCCGACTGGCTGGCCACGGCAGGATCCGGCGACACGCTCGCCGGGATACTCGGAGCCCTCGCAGCGACCGTCCGTATCGAGCAGTTGGACGCGGCCGGAATTGCGGAGCCCGAGCGCTGGGCGGTGGTTGCCGCCATGGCCGCCTGCCTCCACGGCTTGGCCGGCGCGGAGGCATCGGGACGAGGCGAAGCTGCATCCCCTCCGGAACCGGGCGCGGCGCGGGCAGACAGCCGGCGGTTCGCACCGCCGTCGTTGCGGGGCCAGCCGCTGGCGGCATCCGATATCAGCGCCGAAATCCCTTTAGTGGTGGGCAGGATCATCGCCGGTCGGAACCGGTAGGGCACATTGGCAGCGTGGCGGGATGTGGAACGGCGCAGGGTCCCGCGCGGCACCGGAAATATGGCTTCCCCGGGGTACCCGGCATGACCTGTTTCAACTACGCTGTAGGCACGTGTTAACCGCACCAAAGGGGCACGGGGCGGAGCACCGGAGTCATGATCCTCCCGAGGGATGGCAACCTCATGTAACCACTAATGGGCCGGGGGCAGTCCCGTGGTTTATCCGGCAAGTAAGCGGCAGCGGCGCCAGAAGGCCGGGGGTCCCGCCAAGCCGTTGATCGATGTCAGGCGGACGCGCCTTCCGCGTTCGGGCCACCCGGAAAATCACGGAAGCACTTTGAGTGATGAACACTTCAGCAAGATGGCGCGCGTGGTTGACGATCGCCGGCGTTCTTTTGGGACTTCTCGCCAGCATGGGCTTGGCAGCGCCAGCCGGTGCCAGCACGCTTGCCGCGACGGCTTCGCCTTCCCAAGCGGACAGAAGCAGCGCGGACCTGTCGCTGCGCATCCTCGGTGGGGGCGATTACCGGGTACGGGGCTCGGACTACGAAGCCAACCGCGTCCATGTCTGGATTGTCAATGTCTCCCGGAACCGGGCCGTCGATGAGTTCTACGTCCAGACCCATCACGGCGACTTCACGGCCCGCCGCGGCGGCATGCAGTGCGGCCGCACCTACAAGGCTGTCAGCTACAGCAGCGGTGACGGCTGGGTGTCGAGTAGCAAGGTCAGTTTCCGCTGCTAGCACCACCAGCAACTCGACCCTCGAGTGAGTATCCCACCCAGGGGTAACCGGCGATGGGGAGGACTGGATGTCCCGGCCCTCCCCATCGCTTTGTCGTGATCCGAGCGGGGCCGGACGCTGGAGGGATTTCGATGTCAGCCGCGCCGCCCCCGCGGGTGTGGGGAGGATCATCGCCGGTCGGCACCTGCTGGCCCTCGATGGCATGATGAGGGGATGGCGTTTGAAGCTGCACAGAACCGGTACCAGAACATGCCCTACCGCCGGGTGGGACGAAGCGGCCTGAAACTGCCCGTCGTCTCGCTGGGGCTCTGGCACAATTTCGGCGACGACAAGCCGCTTGAGGTACAGCGCGCCATCCTGCGCCGGGCCTTCGACTTGGGTGTGACGCACTTCGACCTGGCCAACAACTACGGTCCGCCCGAGGGCAGCGCCGAGACGAATTTCGGCCGGCACATGCGCGAGGACTTTTTGCCGTACCGCGACGAACTGGTGATTTCCACCAAGGCTGGCTACCTGATGTGGCCGGGACCGTACGGCGAATGGGGTTCGCGTAAATACCTGCTGTCTAGCCTCGATGCCTCGCTGAAGCGGATGGGACTGGACTACGTGGACATCTTCTACAGCCACCGGCCGGACCCCAACACGCCGCTGGAAGAGACGATGGGTGCGCTGGACCAGGCGGTCCGTTCCGGCAAGGCCTTGTATGCCGGGATCTCCTCCTACACGCCCGAACAGACCCGGGACGCGGCCAGCATCATGCGCGCACTCGGAACGCCGCTGCTGATCCACCAACCGTCGTACTCCTTGCTGAACCGCTGGGTGGAAGACGCGAGCCCGAGCCTGCTGGAAGTCCTGGACGAGGAAGGCATGGGCTGCATCGCGTTCTCGCCGCTGGCCCAAGGAATGCTCACGGACCGCTACCTGGGAGGCGTCCCACAGGATTCCCGAGCGGCACAGAACAAGTCGCTGTTCCCGCAGATGCTCTCCGAAGAAAACCTGGACCGCGTGCGCGGACTGAACCAACTGGCGGAGAACCGCGGCCAGTCGCTCGCGCAAATGGCCATCGCCTGGGTGTTGCGCGAGCAGTCGAAGGGTTCCCCGGTGACCTCGGCGCTGATCGGGGCGTCCAGTGTCACGCAGTTGGAGGACAACCTCGCCGCGGTAGCCAAGCTCCATTTCACGGACGAGGAAGTCGACACCATTGACCAGTTCGCGGTGGACTCCGACATCAACATCTGGAAGCCGAAGAGCTAGTCCGTGGACCGTCCCACAGGGACAGACGAGACGCCCCTAGACGTCCGACTCACCGACGCGGCTGGATTGGACCTCAATCAGGTGCTCGCGTTATACGACGCCGTCGGCTGGACCGCCTATACCTCGTCGCCGGAGACAGTCTCCGCTGCCCTGGCCGGGTCGACCGCCATTGCCGTTGCCCGCGCCGGCACCGAACTGGTTGGGCTTGCCCGGGTGATCTCCGACGGGGCATCGATCTGCTATCTGCAGGACGTGCTGGTCCGTCCGGCCTTCCAGCGGCGAGGGGTCGGCCGGCGGTTGGTGCAGTTGGTAGTGCAACCGTTCGCCCACGTCCGGCAAAAGGTTCTGCTGACTGACGACGAGGCCGGCCAGAAGGCGTTCTATGAATCACTCGGCTATACGCAGGTCACAGATAACGACGGCGGAGCCTTGCGCGCCTTCGCCCGGTTCGATGCCTGATGCCCCGGCTGCTGTGGCGACGATGGCGGGGGAGCATCCCGACGTTCTTCGTTAAGGTACGCGGAGGCCATGGAGCGCATGTGTCTTGATGGCAGCATATTCGTCGGCCGAGATCGTGCCCGTATCCAGCAGGGATTTCGCTTTCGCGATCTCATCGGAGGGGCTGGACCCGGCGACGTCCCCAATGTATTTGTTGACCGCTTCCTGCGTGTTCAAGGCGCGTTGCTGACTTCTTTCGGCCATGCCGGTTCCCCGCGCTATGAGATAGACAAGCACCGTTAAGAAGGGGAGGAAAATCAGGAAGACGATCCACACGGCCTTCCACCAGCCATTGAGGGAGCGGTCTCTGAACAAGTCGGCGACGACGGAAAACAGTGTGATGAGGTAGGCGATAAACGCGACGGTCCAAAAGAGGAACCAGAAGAATTCCCAAAAGTTTTCCCAGATGCCCACGATCAGTCCTTTCGGTTGCGCGCCGGAGCCAAAGGCCGCGCGGTGCACTGTCCCGCCACGTTTCCTGCGTTCTAGGCTTAAGGATCGCCGTCCATCGTTGGAGGCACCTCATCCCTTCCGGGTGAGGTGGGCGGCGGCGAACCTCCGTCAGCTAGGCAACCGACGTCTGGGTCGTCCGGAGTCTGGTCGCGGGCAGGGATTCGCGTTCCTCCGAAGCACCGCCGTCGTGCTGCTCATCTGTGGCAGGTAGCTTCCTCACGGCCTATCGATGGGAGGCATCCCTGAAAAGCTCTCTGATACGGGGAATCTGAATTCACCCCGGGTGGGTGAAGCAGCTCGCCTCGGCCCGGCCCACACTTGAACTGTCTGCCCATGGCCGACTGCGCCGGCACGACCGGCATCCAAGAGAGGAACAATCAATGTCGAAACAACACCCGATTCTGATAGGAACTGCCGCATTAGGGTTGGCGGTGGGGATGCTTGCGGGCTGCTCTGCCAGCCCCGAGGAAAACGTTTCCAAAGCGTGCGCGGCATCCGATGCCTTCGCAACCGCCCTGCAAAACTTTCGAGAGACCCTGACGCCGGACGCCAGCATCGAGGAAATTCGTGCGGCGCGGGAAGAGGTCAGCAATACCTATAACGATCTCAAGGGGGCGGCAGCCAACGTTGCAAAGGACAGGACGGACGAACTGGCCTCGGCCACGGACGAGTTTAAAGCCGCAGTTGACGCTGTTCCTGATGACGCAACTGTTCCCCAAGCGGTTGATTCCTTGAAAAACGAAGCAGCCAAAGTCGACACGGCCCGTCAGGGAGTAGCGAGTGAGCTCAACTGTTAGGTCGATGTCTTACAGGGCAGGGCTCGTCCACAACCGGCAGCGGGGTCGCGTGGCCCGCGTGGCCGGCGACGACGGCGCCCCTGGGTGAGCTCACGGACACCATGGCCCGGGCGATCGTCTGACAGGAACAGCCGCCTCTGTCCCCTTCTGGCAACACATCCGCGCCCCTAGACTACGACTAGCGGCGAAGGAGGGGGCAATGCAACCTGAATCACCGGGACCCGAAGCGTCCGAACCGGGCTCGCGTCCTAGCATTCCCCGCGCTACCACTATTTTGCTTGCCCTCGGCGGTGCGACCGTCGCAGCCTTCGGACTCGCCGCGATCCGGGGGATCTTCACACCTGTCTTTATGGCGTTGGTGATCACTATCTGCCTGCATCCGATCCGGCGCTGGATGCAAGGGCACGGAGTCCCACGGGGAATTGCAACCGGAACCACCATCGCCGCCGGATTCGCCGTACTGAGCGGCCTTTCGGTTGTATTGCTTGCCGCACTCGCACAGTTCTCCGCGCTGTTACCGCAATATGCTCCCCAACTGGACCAGTTGGGCGCCTCGATCGCGCAACTGTTGGAGTCTGTGGGATTCGGCTCCGAACAAGCGCAGGCCGTACTGCAGGCATTCACCCCCGGTCGCCTCATCGGGTTCATCACAGACTTGCTAGGGAACATCACGGGCCTGGTCGGCGTCCTCGTGGTCATCCTGACGATGCTCATCCTGATGGCAGTCGATGGAGGACGGGTGGCCGCCCTGCTGACCCATCTGCAGTTCTATCGGCCGGCCATGGTCACTGCCTTCAGCGGCTTCGCTACTGACATACGCCGGTACACGGTTGCCACCGCGCTCCTGGGAGCCGCCCAGGGCCTGTTCAACTGGCTCGTCCTGTTCATCCTGCAGGTCCCGGGCGCCATGGCCTGGGGGGTCTTGTCGTTCATCTGCAGCTTCATCCCCAACATCGGCTACTTCATCGCCATCATCCCGCCGCTGGTCTTTGGTGCCCTGAGCGGAGGCTGGCCCGTTGCCCTCGCCGTCGTCCTTGTCTACGGCGTGATCAACAGTGTCATTCAGTCGATCATTCAGCCCAAATACATTGGTAACGCGGTGTCGCTGAGCGAGACTTTGACCTTTGTCTCGGTGCTTTTCTGGGCCGCCGTCCTCGGAGCGGTCGGGGCCATCCTCGCCGTTCCGCTCACCCTGCTGGTCCGCACCATCCTTCTCGACTCGGACCCATCCAAGGTCTGGCGGCGGGCTATGACGGGGGACAGGAGGGACATCGAATCCGCCCTGAAGCTCGAAGACGACGCCATTCGCGCCCGCCGAGCACGGCGGGAACCGGACCGCCCGCACCCCGACGGCACGCGGAAGAAATGATGTCCAGCCACGCTGCCGTCAGGGCCGGGTGAGCACCCAGTGCTGCACCTCTTAGCGAGCCTTGTGCCGGTCGCCGTAGCCGGGGCGATAAGCACAGTGCCCGCCAGCATCACCATCATCATCCTGCTCTCGCCCAATCCACGACGGCGTGCCTTGGCCTTCCTGATTGGCACCATCGCCGGATCGGTCGTGATCGTCGGTCTTTCCTCGGTCGGGTTAGGGTTGCTGCCGGGCATCCCTAGGTGGAACGAGGATGAGCTGCAGGCCGCGCTGGCCCTGTTGATCGCAGCCTTCCTGATCGGCTACGCCGTTTACCTTTTCAGGCGCAAGGGCACGGGGGAGAGTGCCATGCTGGGCAAAATCACGGCAAGGTTTGAGTCCGCCCGCACCTGGGAATTCATCGGACTTGGTCTGGGACTGAACCTGCGTCCGAAGGCGCTCCTGCTGGCCATCACCGCCGGAGTGCTGATCAGCGTCCAAGAGCCGTCACCCCTTGAGCGAACCTTGTTGGTTCTCGGCTATGCAGTTGTCGCCCAGTCCGCGGTCGTGCTGCCGATTACCTATTGTGTGCGGTCCCCGGAACGAGCCGAAGGGCAACTGGCGGCCGCCTATGCCTGGCTGCAGCGAAACGGTCGAATGGTGACGGCAGCGGCGATACTCGCAATAGGCGTTTTTATCGCCGGCTACAGTCTTCTCCAACTCTAATGCGGCAACACGGAAACACGGATACAACCAGGTGGCGGGCGTCCCAGCGGATCCCTCCAAGCTACTACCGTCCGGGAGGCGCAGCGGCTGAATCTAATGGGTTGAATGGATGGAAATCTATTCCGCCGTCATGAACGGCGATGCAGGTTGACTCCGGCACTTCTCGCCAGGCTCCGCGCAGATCCCCCAAGGGTTCAGACACCACCACCACCGTATCGTCGGTGATTTTTTCAAGCATGACGTTGTCAGGATAGTGGGCCCGGAGAGTCGCGACGTCGGTGCTGTGGAAGAGCGTTCGTGAACGGCCTTCGCTGGAGTAGCGGAAAGCCCACGTAGTGTCGCCGTTGGTTGTGGCCACTGTCATCTGCAGCGGGTACTCAATGCCGTGGCTTCTTCCGACGCGTTCGATGAGCCCGACCGCAGCAGCGACCGCTGCGGGCGGGTCCTGCTCCAAGCCCAAGGTGAGGGCAAGCATGAAGAACACCTCGGAGTCCGTTGATCCTTCGATCAGGGGAAAGAGGTCGGGCTCGACAGCCAGCGCCAGGTCCCGCCTGACTTTTGGAAAGTCCGAAATGACCCCATTGTGCATCCACAGCCAACGCCCATGGCGGAATGGGTGGCAGTTCGTCTGCTGAACGGCCGAGCCGGTTGAGGCACGAATGTGCGCGAACACCCGGCCAGCGGACGCCTGAGCAGAGAGCTCCCGCAGGTTGCTATCGTTCCAAGCGGGTTCCGTACTGCGGAAGATCCCCGGCGTCGGCAAGGCGCCATACCAACCAACGCCGAAGCCGTCTCCGTTGGTGGTTTCGGCTCCCAATCGTGAGTGCTTGCTCTGCATGACGAGCGAATTGGCAGGTTTGAACAAAAGCTCGTCCAAGCGCACGGGCGATCCCGAATACGCCAGCCAACGGCACATAGCTACCTCCTCTGGGCGCAAGAAACGTCACGCCAGGACGCGTGTCTTGATCTTCGCGTAGTCGCTTTCCGTGATTGTTCCGGAGTCCAAAAGCGCTTTGGCCTTCGAGATTTCCTCGCTTGGGCTGGTAGCGGCGACATTACGTATGTACGACTCGGTGTACTCCTGATTGCGGCGCGCCAGCTCGGCTGAACGTTCAGTCATGCCGGAGCCTCTGGCAATGAGATAAATCAAAGCCGTTAGGAACGGTACGAAGATCAAGAAAATCATCCATACTGCCTTGAGCCAGCCGTTGAGCGAGTGGTCGCGAAAAATATCGCCAATGATCATGAAAACCGCGATCAAGTAGGTTGTGAATGCGAACACCCAAACAAACCACCAGATGACGTCCCAGAAATTCTCCCAAAAATCCATCGAAAATCCTGTTCATTATGTTGGTCCGTGACCGCGGATATAGCGGCCCGGAATGATTCCCCTCCCGCGCAACCCGGAGGCTGCTTCTCCTCTCCACCGGACCGTCGGAGGCAGGTGGCGCCTCCGATAACTAGAGCCAGTATCATCCGGCTTTCAGAGCCGGCGCCTCATCCGGCAAGGGTGAGATTCGCAGGCAGGTTCCTCCGCTTTCGGCACCTTCGGGCGGCGGCCAGGACGTCCCTTGTGCCGGCCCGCAAAGCTTGGGAAACTCAAGGCGGATGTTATGTAGACCGCTGAATCGAAGCCAACCTTTCGGAAGCCGGGCCAATGGCCGCAGATCATGCTGACGACCACTCACGCTCAGGAGACGGTCTCATCGCATCGTCAGTCGACGGGCGTTCCTTCGGCTTCCAGGGCGCGAGCCGGGAACGGCTGGAAACCGGTTCGCTGGTTTCGATCGAAGTGCCCGACCGGCTACCGATGATGGGCCAGATTCATCAACTCCGCATGGGGGAAAACGGGGTCATGAGCGGCTCGGGGCGGATCCTCGGTTCCTTCAGCGCTCAAGGGATGGCCTCATCGAGCCCTGCTTTAGGGTTTCGTGAGGCAGGGGTCGCCGCCGCCGACAGGGAGCTGGTCGAGTTGCTCCATTCTTCCTCGGGCGCCTTGCTGGAGATCGGTACTTTCACGAACACAGACCGCTTCGACGCACGATTGATTCCGAAAAAATTCAACCGCCACACATTTTGGTGCGGCCAAAGTGGCTCAGGAAAGACCTACGCACTGGGCGTGGTGCTTGAAGAGATCCTCCTGCGGACCGGGCTGCCGATGGTTATTCTTGACCCCAACGCAGACTTCGTCCGACTGGGTGAATTGACCGACGAGGCAACAGCCGGGACCGCGGCTCTGCTGGGCTCCAGGGACATTCGCGTCTTGCGGCCGAATGTCGAGGGTTCGGAGCCGCTGCGGGCCCGTTTTTCAACAATGTCGACCGGCTCCCAAGCCGCAGTACTGCGACTCGACCCCTTGATTGACCGTGCGGAGTACAACGACTTCCTTCATATAGAGAGCCTCATCGGGGGAGCCGAGCCGGAGTCGATCATCGACCAACTGCGGGGGGCCAATACGCCGGGGTCTGTTGCCTTGGCATCCCGGATCGAAAACCTCAGGTTGGCTGACTGGCGGGTGTGGGCCCGCCAAAACGCTGCGGCCTCCGAGATACTCAGCAACCGGCCGGACGCCACCGTACTTGATCTGGGAGGGTTCGATTTCCCCGAAGAGTCTCTGGTGGTTGTCCTGTCCGTCCTCGACAGTCTCTGGAACGCGCGGGACGCTCGACAGCCTCTGCTCATCGTGATCGATGAGGCGCACAACCTCTGCTCATCTGAGCCTGGCAGTCCTTTGCACCGGGCCGTACGCGAACGAATCGTCCAAATCGCCGCCGAGGGGCGGAAATTCGGTTTGTGGCTCCTCTTATCGACCCAGCGGCCATCCAAGCTCGACCCGGACATCATCTCCCAATGCGACAATCTCGCCCTCATGAAGATGAGCTCGCCGAGCGATCTGGACGGGCTGGCATCCACGTTCGGGTTTGTTCCGCAATCGTTCCTAGAACAATCACCCTTTTTTCGGCAGGGCGAGGCCCTGTTCGCAGGGGGCTTCGTTCCAGCGCCGGGTCTCGTCACCGTCCGGACTCGATTGACTCGGGAAGGCGGATCCGATGTCGGCGTCCCGATGAGGAACACGCCTAAATAACGGGCCGCCTTAGTCCACCCCTCCACCGCTGCCGGGCCAGGCCGGACCGGTGCCGGGCTGGCGCCGTCGGCGAGGCATCGTCACCGGCATGGTCTCTTCCGCCGCCGGATGTTCGGCCGGACGGCCCTCATACCAGCGGCGGTAGGCACCGATCAGCGGGACGGAGGTCAGGCCGTGAACGACGACGCTGAGGGCGACGGTAACAACGACGGTTGTGAGTACGGTCTCACCGTCGGGGACGCCGCGCTCGAGCGCGAGTAGCGCGAACACGAGCGAGGCCAGGCCCCGCGGGCCGAACCAGCCAACGAACCCCACCGTCGGACGCCTCACTCCCCGGCCGGCGAACGCAATCGCCACGGGGATCATACGCACCAGCGTCAGGCTCAGCGCGGCATAGAGGATCACTTGCCAGGAGATGTGCGGGATGGCCAGGGTAAAGGCCAGCGCTCCGAACCCGATCCATGTTATGGCGGCGAGAAGGCCCCCTGTCTCTTCTGTGAACAAGTTGACGAGCGAACTGCGGGCGCCCGAGACGCTCCCGAACGCGATGCCGCCGGCGAAGGCGGCAATGAAGCCGCTGCCGCCGAGCAGCAACGCGAGGGTGTAGGCCAGCAGCGCCACCCCCAATGGCGCAATCTGCCGCCAGTCGGAACTGATCCAGTGACGTCGATCGGCGATGCCGTAAAGCAGGCCACCCAGAATACCCGCGGTGAGTCCGCCGGCGAGTCCCCAGCCGATCTGCGCAGCCATGTTGCTGGCGACGGCCCAGGTGACGCGCGTCTCGAGTTCGGCGTTGGCGATCTCGAGTGCGACGAGGAAGAAGGGCACAGCGAGGCCATCGTTGAAGCCGCTCTCTACGTCGAGCGCATGCCGCACGCGGGCAGGCACAGCCGGGTCGGAGACGACCTTCTGGCCGAGAGCCGCGTCGGTCGGGGCCAGTATCGTCGCGAGCAGGACCGTCGACGCCAGCGGAATTCCGGGGAAGACCAGAGCCCCGACCCCTGCCCCCGCGAGCATCGTGAGCGGTAATCCGATCAGCAGGAGCCGGGCCGGCCACCCGAGCTCGCGACGGAGTGAGCGAACGTCGAGTCGGGTGGCGTCGCTGAAGAGGAGCAGGACGAGCGCGACCTCGGCCACCCGCCCCATCTCAGAGGACTCCAAGGAGACATCGAGCAGGCCGAGGGCTGACGTGCCAACGACAAAGCCGGCGGCGGTGAAGAAGAGGGCCGAAGTGATCCCGCGCCGGTCAAGCGGCCCGGAGAACGCGCTCCAGAGAATGATGATCGTCAGTATCGTCGTCGCCGCCACCATGCGGGTCCTGCTCTCGATCGTGAGCTTAGCTACCCGCCATCGGGGCGGATGCCGAAATTACGGGCTTCCTTGGTCCTCCCCGGGGTTCTCCCGGCCTGCTGATCGGGGTCAGGCTTGAGCAGATGCTACATGCTGCGGCGGCATCGTTCCAGACGCCGTCCGAGTTCCAGTGGGCAGGTTGTTTTTGCACGCCGGCACCCTAACCGACCGGTGGCGTTGGACGGTCAGCAGCGCAACGTGGCGGACTTCCCATACGCCACGCCGCTCTTTTCATGATGCAGGAACACCGTCAGCAGGCCAGGCCGCTGGACCTGTTCGTCCAGTTTCTACGCGAACCAGGTATCCGGCGGACCCATGAAGAGCAACAAACTAAAGACAGCGGCGACGGCGAGTAAGACGACGGCGATGGCGACCACCGGGCGGGCCAGCACGCCGGCCTGGAGTTTCTCGAGGAAACCGCTGGGTTGTTCCCCGCCGGCGCCGAGCCGCCAGATGTTGCCGAGCAGGCCGTGGCGGTCCATGGACTTTTCCACGGGAATGGTCGCGTACGGGATGGCGGCGGAGACCAGCGCGAGGACGCCGCGGCCCGCGGGCCACTTCTGGTTGACCCAAGTGAAGCACGTGCTGACCACATAGCAGAGGAAGACGAAGCCATGCAGGCCGCCGGCGATGCTCACCGCCACACGGGCTTCCGGAACCAAAGCCCGCAGCAGCAAAGCCATCAGCAGAAGTGACCAGGTGACGGCTTCGGCGAAAGCGACGGTGCGGAACAGGATACGCGGAGACATGCATGTCCTCGGATGGTTGGGGTGTGGGGGCCGTACTGCTTCTGCAGCGGGGTTCCCTTCAAATGTAGCCGAGGCAGCTTTGTGCAGGTAATCATGCACGGCGGACAAGTTTGCATAGTGTGCAAGTTTGGTTCTATGCTGGGCCGGTGAGTGCAGAAAGCGCGGTGCCGCTCGAAGGCCGCCGCGAGAAAAACAAGCTGGCAACCCGGGCTGCCATCACTGCGGCCGCTTTGCGGCTGGCCCGCGAGCAGGGCCCAGGCGGTTTCACCGTGGATCAGGTGGCGGCAGAGGCTGGCGTCTCGCGACGGACCTTTTTCAACTACTTTCCGTCCATTGAAGCGGCAGTCACTTTGCCGGTGGAGGAGTTCCTGGAGGAGTCCTTCGCACGGCTGGACGAACGGCCGCGTGACGAACCGATCATGGATGCGGTGCTCGCCACCTTCGGCGGGGACATCAGCCAGGACCGGCTGGCGCTGCTCTGCGAGATTTACCAGATGGGCGCGGACGACGCGCAACTGGAACGCATACAGCTGCAGATCTGGCGGCACGCCCAGCAGTCGCTCGAAGACGGGCTGCGCCACCGGCTCCCGGAGAGCGCCGGCGAACTGATGGTCACCGCGCTCGCCGGATCGCTGATTGCCTGCGCCCAGGCTGCCATGCGGATGACAGCCACCCAGACTCCCGACGGCGAGGCGCCTGGTCCATCCGTCTTCCGGCAGCAACTGCTGGAGAGCCTGGACCTGCTGCGCACCGGCTTCAACATCAACCACAAGGACTAGTCGCATGGCTTCACTGCTCTACAGACTCGGCAAGCTGGCCGCGCGCAAACGCTGGTGGTTTGTCTCGGCGTGGCTGGTCATCATGGTGGCCGTCGGCGGTTCCGTCGCAGCCTTCATGGGCACGCTGTCCAACAGCTTCACCATTCCAGGCACCCCCGCACAGGCGGTGGCGGATGAGCTGCAGGAGAAACTGCCGGACGCCTCGGGCGGACTCGGCACCATTGTGTTCACGACGGCGGACGGCACGGCATTCACTGCCAAGCAGGAGGACGCCATTGACAGGATCTCCGCTGACCTGACCGACCTGGACGCCGTCAAACGCGCCACGGATCCGGTGGACCTGCAGGCTTCTTTGGACACCGCTCCAGAGAAAATTGCCGACGGCGAAGAGAAACTGGAAGCCGCGGCGCAGAAGCTCGACGACGGCCGGGCCGAACTGGATGCGGGCAAGGCGCAGCTGGAGCCGGGGCTGCAGCAAGTACAGGCCGCCGAGGCACAGATCGAGCAGCTTGAGTCCGCCGGCCAAACAGCTATGGCCGAGCAGGCCCGAGCCCAGCTGGAGCCGCAGCGGGCCCAGCTGGAAGCGGCTCAGTCGCAATTGGACGAAGCCGAACAGCGGCTGGAAGACGGCCGGGCAGAGTACGAGTCCGGGGTTGCCGATCTGGAAGCGGCCAAGCTGCAACAGCAGTCTGCGGACGGCCTGAGGTTCGTATCCGAGGACGGTTCGGCCGCCTTCGTTCAGGTCCAGTTCGAACAGGACATGATGTCGGTCGCCAAGGAGGACCGCGAACAGGTCCAGCAAGTCACCGAAGCCGGCCTGGTTCCCGGCCTTCAGGCGGAGTACAGCAAGGACATCGTCGAAGATATCTCCAGCCTGTTCGGTGCGGCCGAGGTCATCGGCATTGCCGTGGCCGCCGCCGTGCTGGTGCGGATGCTCGGCACGCTGCTGGCTGCCGGGTTGCCGCTGCTGATGGCGTTGGTCGGCGTCGGCGTGGGCGTGGGCGGCACCATGGCCCTGAGCGGTGTGGTCGAGATGAGCTCGATTTCGCCGGTGCTGGCGCTGATGCTGGGGCTGGCTGTGGGCATCGATTATTCGCTGTTCATCGTCAACCGCCACCGCACGCAGTTGCTGTCCGGCGTGCCGCTGATCGAGTCCATCGGCCGTGCCACCGGAACCTCCGGCAACGCCGTGCTCTTCGCCGGGCTCACGGTGATCATCGCGCTCGCCGCGCTGGCGGTGCCGGGCATCCCGTTCCTGACCGTGCTGGGACTGGCCGGAGCCGCAACGGTGGCCGTCGCCGTCGTGGTTGCCTTGACCTTGACGCCGGCGCTGCTGGCAGTGATGGGCAGGCGGATTCTGTCCAAGCGGGCGTGGGCGAAGGCCGGGCTGTCCGGCCCGGTGGCCGCCGCTGCGGCGGGTACGGCGCCGGGACACGAATTCCACAACGATCCGAAGCGCAGCTGGGGCAAGTCGGTCACCAAGCACCCGTGGCTGGCGCTGATCGCGGGCGTGGCCGTGCTGGGTGTGATGGCCGTGCCGGCCGCCGAGCTGCGGCTGGGCCTGCCGGACGGCAGCTCCGAACCGGCGGACTCGACGGCGTACCGGTCCTACATCCAGCTGGGTGAAAACTTTGGCGAGGGCATCAACGGTCCGCTGATCGTGGTGGCCGACTTGCCGGCCGGACTGGAGGGGGTTGAGACCGATCAGACCCTGCTGCAGCTCTCGCAGGAACTGCGCGCGATGGATCATGTGTCCGCCGCCGTTCCGACCGGAACCAGCGAGGACGGTCGCACCGCGGTCCTGCAGGTCATTCCGGAGGAAGGCCCGGCCGCCGAGAGCACCGAGGATTTGGTCCACAACCTGCGGGCGGAGACGGACGCACTCGAGGAGAGCACCGGCGTCGGGATTTCCGTCACCGGCCAGCCGCCGATGCAGATCGACGTGTCCGACAAACTTGCGGACGCCATGCCGGTCTACCTGGCCATCGTCATCGGACTCTCGCTGATCCTGCTGCTGCTGGTCTTCCGCTCCGTCTTGGTGCCGCTGCTGGCCACCGCCGGCTTCCTGCTCTCGCTGGGTGCCAGCTTCGGCGCCATCGTGGCGATCTACCAATGGGGCTGGCTGGGCAACCTGTTCGATGTACATGACCCGGGGCCCATCCTGAGCTTCCTGCCGATGATCCTGATCGGTGTGCTCTTTGGCCTGGCAATGGACTACCAGATGTTCCTGGTCTCCGGCATGCGCGAATCCTATGCGCACGGCGAAGAGGCTAGGGCCGCGGTGGTCAGCGGCTTCAACCACGGCGCCAAGGTGGTCACAGCGGCGGCGATCATCATGGTCTCCGTTTTCGCCGGGTTCATCTTCTCGCACCTGACCATGGTCCGGCCGATCGGCTTCGCGCTGGCACTGGGCGTGCTGCTGGACGCCTTCGTGGTGCGGATGACGCTGATTCCGGCGGCCATGCACCTGTTCGGCAAGGCCGCATGGTGGATGCCCCGGTGGCTGGACAAGATCCTGCCGGACGTGGATGTGGAAGGCGCCAAGCTGGTTCAGCAGGTGGACAAGCCCGAGCCGGCCCCGGCTCAGGCAGCCGGAGTCCGCTAGGAAACGCGGACCCAAATCCTCCGCCGACGGCCGGCACCCTCCCTCAGGGAAGGTGCCGACCGCCGGCGATCCTGAACGATTCGTCGAGCAGTTCTTCGAGCTCGGCCGGTGAAACCTTCGCCAAATGCAGGAGCACCAGTTGCGGCGACCGCTGATGGTGCGGCGTCCAAAAGAAAACGTCCGGGTCCGTGCCGGCCAGGGCCTCGCGTTCCTCGGTCTTGATGGTCAGCACGCCCGGCTCCCAGATGCGGGCCATGAGCGTTTTCGCGAACCACGCGGGCCGGCCCCAGCTGGGCCGTTCGGTGACGCCGGGCAGGGCTAGGCAGAGACGTCGCGCATCGTCCTCGGTGGGCATGCACCTACCTTGCCACCGCCCCGTACGCCGGCGCCAGCGCCCGTCGGTCAGCCATGGCCGGCGGCAGGTCAGCTCCGTCTGTCGTCCGGTTCGTTGCTGGCTCCACCCTCGGTGCCGTCTTCATCTCCCGGCGTGGGCTTGTCGCCGGGGATAGGGGCGGGGGCCGGAGCTTGCTGTTGCCGCTCCTGTTCGATCCGCGCCTCGTAGCGGCCCGGGGCGAAGATTTCCTCCATAGCGCCGAACATGCCGGAGAGCCCCGCGGAACCGGGACCGCCACGCCACGGCCGGGACGCCATGGCAACGGTCGCGGCGATGATCGCCCCTACCAGTCCCACGGCGATCAGCCCGCCGATAAAGTCCATGTGGTGATTATCCTCCCGGGACGTACGGGCCGCTGAGGATCCTGCCGACCCTCAGCCGGCGTTCGGATTGCCAGCGGGCCGGGCCGTGTTGCGCAGGACAACGGCCGCGACCGCCATCCCGAAGGCGGGAAGGTAGAACCAGCCAACACCTGCCATGGCCAGCGCGATGAACCCTAACAACAAGGTGCTGCAGATGATGCCCGCCAGCCAGGCCATGCGGCGGGGAACCAGAAGCGGAACCAGCGTCAGTACCAGCGGAACAGCCAGCGGAATGAGGATGGTCGGTGGATGGGTCTGGAGCAGCGCTAAGGATTCGGTGATGCGTACCGGCTCGTCCCCGGGGGAGCTGGACACCATCTCTTGCACCACCGTGGGCAGGAGCAGGGCGGCGGCGCTGGCTGCCAAGGCCAGCAAGCAGGCCGCCGTCTGGAGCACGGTCGAAACCCTTGATGGTGAACCGCTCGCGCCCGGTACCTGTGCCATCTCAGTTCCAGCGGTAGCCGTGGGCCTGTTCGTAGGCCTCGAGCAGCCGATGCGCCACATGGCCGGAGGTGATCAGCGGGTGGATCATGAAAGCCCGCAGCGCGGCGGCACGGTCGCCCTGTCCGCCGCGGATGACGTCCTGCTCCACTGCTTTGATTTGGGTCATCAAGCCGGCCTGGTGCAGGGTCAGCGGTTTCACCGGCAGGGGACGGGCGCCGTCCGCATCGACCACCGACGGCACTTCGATGACGGCGTCCTCCGGCAGTTGCGGGATGGTCCCGGCATTGCGGACGTTGAGGATCTGCTCGCTGCGCTCGCCGGTGAGCAGGGCACGCATCACGTCCAGGGCAACGTGTTCGTAGCCGCCGGCCGCGCGGTCCTCCTCATCGCGGGAAACGCCGATCTCGCGGGCCTCGGACAAGTAGCTTTCCTCGCGGCGCCGCAGGGCGTTCTCCCAATCCGCGTACGGAGTCTCGGAGGCCTGCAGCGTTGCGTACAACTTCTGCTGCAGTTCGTGGATCGACTCGCCGCGGGTCTGGGCGGCACCGGCCAGCGCCATAGTGGCTTCGCGGCGGAAGTAGTAATAGAACAGGTAGGCATTCGGAATGACGCCCAGGACCTGCAATTCCCGGGTGCCGAAGATGCGGCCCTCTTCAAACGACTGCAGCCGCGCCGGGTCGGCGAGCAACTCCGGAAGGCGGTCCCCGCCGTCGTGCTCCAATCCGCGCAGCCAACCCAAATGGTTCAGGCCCACATAGTCCACCCCCGCCAGCGAGCCGCGGCGCAACGGGGCACCGGCGGCCTTGGCGGAGCGCCGAACCAGCCCGAGGGGCGTGTCGCAGATGCCGATCACCCGGTGGCCGAGCACCGGCAGCACGGCTTCGGTGACCAGCCCGGCGGGATTGGTGAAGTTGATCAGCCAGGCATCGGGGCTCAACTCGCGCAGGCGCCGGGCGATATCCAGCGCGGCGGGGACAGCCCGGAGACCGCAGGCAATGCCGGCCGCCCCGGTGGTCTCCTGGCCCAGCAGGTTCAGCCGGCTGGCAATGCGTTCGTCCTGCGTCCTGCCCTGCGTGCCGCCGGGACGAATGGCTAAGAAGACGACGTCGGCCGCGGCCAGCGCGTCATCGAGGTTGCGGGCGGACACGATGCTTGGCGGCCGAATGCCTCCGGGCAGCGGAGCATCCGCCAGCACCCGGGCGATCGCCTGCTGGCGGCCGGCGTCCACGTCGTGGAGTACCAGCCGGTCCACCAGCCCGGCAGCCGGACCCTCGGCCAGCGCGCGGTAGACCAGCGGCACGCGGAACCCGCCGCCGCCCAGAATGGCAAGTGTTGCCACTGCTTCCCCCGAACATTGACATTGGATAACAATCGGCGGACCCGAGCCCGGGACGCGCCCCTTGCTTGTATTGTGCCAGCTAGGGCAAACCACGCATCTTCGCCGCCTGAAGTCGCGGCTCCGCCAAAGAGCCCTGCCGGCTCGTCCCGCGCGGTGCTTTGCTCCGCGTAACCCTTCAGCTGGAAAGCAAGCTTCGGATGGGAGAATGGATCCGTGAGCTCTATAACGTCACCGCTGCCCTATGACCGCCAAGCCGTTATCCACCTGGATGCGATCCGCGCCAACGTGCGGCACCTGCGCGAGATCGCAGCCCCCGCCCGCGTGATGGCCGTGGTGAAGGCGGACGCCTACGGCCATGGCGCCATTCCCGTGGCCCGCGCCGCGCTGGAAGCCGGTGCCGGTTGGCTGGGCGTGGCCCACTTCACCGAAGGACTGGCCCTGCGCGAAGCGGGCATCGACGCCCCTATCCTGGCCTGGCTGCACACCCCGGATACCGACTTCGCCGCCGGCATAGAGGCGGGGATCGACGTCGGAATTTCCGGCTGGGAGCTGGAACCGGTGGTCAAGGCCGCCCGGCAGCTGGAACGGCCCGCGCGCGTGCACCTGAAGATTGACACCGGCCTGGGCCGCAACGGCTGTCCGCCGGCCCTCTGGGAGGACCTGGTCAACCGGGCGGTGGAGTACCAGGAACTGGGGCTGCTGCGCGTGGTGGGAGTGTTCTCCCACCTGGCCGTCGCCGACGAACCGCACCGGCCCGAGACGGACGAGCAGGTGGACCGCTTCCGGGAGGCGGTGGCGGTGGCAGAAAACGCCGGGCTGGACCTGGAAGTCCGGCATCTGGCCAACACGCCCGGCACGCTCAGCCGCCCGGATGCGCACTTCGACCTGGTCCGCGTGGGCCTGGGCATCTACGGGCTGTCGCCCTTCGAGGCGCAGAGCCCCGAGGAACTCGGACTGGTGCCGGCCATGACGCTGCGCGCCCGGGTGGCCAATTGCAAGCACGTGCCGCCTGGCCAGGGCGTCTCCTACGGGCTGAACTACCTGACCACTGAGCCAACCACGCTGGTCCTGGTGCCGCTGGGCTATGCGGACGGCATCCCGCGCAGCGCCTCCGGCGTCCAGGTGGCCATCGCGGGAAAGCGCTATGACGTGGTGGGCCGGGTGGCCATGGACCAGTTCGTGGTGGACTTGAGGACCAACGACGTCGGTGACCTCACGGGCGAGGAAGTGATCCTCTTCGGCCCGGGCCCGGATGTTCCCGATGCCCAGGACTGGGCGGTCGGTGCCGGCACCATCAACTATGAGATTGTCACCCGCGTGAGCCCGCGCGTGCCGCGCTACTACACCGGGACCGCCGAGGAAGACGACGACGGCGGGGAAGCCGCCGCTGCGTCGGAGGCGGCGGGGCTCACCGCGTCCGCGGCGGAACGGGCCGCCGCGGCCGCCCAGGTCCGCGCCGCCACGGCGACGGCGGACGATCGGAACACGGACAGCGCCGGGGACGCCGGCGCGGTGCTGGCATGACCGGTTATGGCATGACCGGCGGCGGCATGACCGGCGGGGCGGGCCAACCAGGCGCGGCAGACGTGGCCCCGGAGCAACGGGCCACGCCGGTGTGGGAGCGCGAGTTCCACGTGGGCTCCGCGGAGGAGACGCAGGCGCTCGCCGCCCGGCTGGGCAGGATACTGCGGGCGGGCGACCTGGTGGTGCTCAGCGGAGAGCTGGGCGCGGGGAAAACCACTTTCACCCAGGGCCTGGGTGAGGGACTCGGCGTCCGGCCGGGCATCATTTCGCCCACGTTCGTCCTGGTGCGCAGCCATCCGAGCATGAACGGCGGCCCGGACCTGGTCCACGTTGACGCCTACCGGCTGGAGTCCGACGGCGAGATCGACGGCATCGACCTGGAGAACACCATGGACGAGGCCGTGACGGTCGTGGAGTGGGGCCGCGGCCGCGTGGAGCACCTCTCCGACAGCTGGCTGGACATTTCGCTGGTCCGGCCCACCGGGGCCGATCTGGTGAACCGTCCAGCCGAAAACGCCACGCCAGCCGCCGCAGTTGGCGGCGGCCCGGCTCCGGGCTCGTTGGCGGGCGCGGCGGAGGGCGCCGAGGGCACGCAGACGGGCACCGGCGTCGTGCTGGATTTTGAAGAGCCCGACGACGGCGAGCCCCGGCTGATCCGGATGGCGGCCTACGGGCCGCGCTGGGCCGCGTACATCTTCGCCTGACGGCTCAGGGGTGCTGCGCACGATTTACCGCAGCGGGAGGCGCCGCAGCTGCGCTCGGTCTTCACTGCCAGCGGTCACAGGTCCATAATCGAGGGCGAGAGCAGACCCGCGAGGAGGCCCATCATGGACACTGCGCTGAACCCCTACCTTGGATTCCGCGACCAGGCCAAAGAAGCCATGACCTTTTATCAGTCGGTGTTCGGCGGGGAATTGACGCTGAACACCTTCGGCGACTTCCACGCCAGCGACGACCCGGCCGAGGTCGACAAGATCATGCACTCGCAGCTGGCGACCGAGCGTGGCCTGGTGCTGATGGCCGCGGACACACCGAACAGCATGGACTACACGCCTGGCTCCAGCCACTCGCTCTCGCTCAGCGGCGACAACGAGGCGGAACTGCGCGGCTACTGGGACAAGCTGATCGACGGCGCCAAAGTCACCGAGCCGCTGCAACAAGCACCCTGGGGCGACACCTTCGGCATGTGCACCGACAAGTTCGGCGTCCAGTGGATGGTGAATATCGCCGGGCAGCCGCCGTCCTGACCGGACCCCCGGACGCGGTCCCCACGGGGCGCCGGGGCCGCTGCGAAGGGCTGCGCTACACCTCAAGTAAAATTGATGCGTGCTGATCCTCTCCGTTGATACCTCCGCCATCGCCAGCGCCGCGCTGCTGACCGGGCAAGGAGAGACCCTGGCCGCGTTCGCCACCGAGGACACCCGCAGCCACGCGGAAGTGCTGGCCCCCGGAATCGGCAAGATCATGGCGACGGCGGACGTCACCGGCGCAGACATCGACGCCCTGGTGGTGGGCGTGGGCCCGGGACCGTTCACGGGCCTGCGCTCCGGCATTGCCACCGCCCGGTCGCTGGCCTTCGCCTGGGGCAAGCCGCTGCACGGCCTGATGAGCCTGGATGCCATCGCCGTGGATGCCGCGCTGGATGCGTGGCGGGCCGGCGTGGACGAGTTCGTGGTGGCCACCGACGCCCGGCGCAAGGAAGTGTACTGGGCGCGCTACCGCAGTACCGGCGGCACGCACGAACTGCTGGACGGCCCGCACGTCAGCGCACCGTCCCAGGTCCCGGACCTGCCGGCCTACGGCATGGGCGCCGGGCTGTACCCGGAGCAGCTGCGGGGCGTCACAGAGTACAGCGGCACGCAGCCGACGGCCGAAGCGCTGGGCCGCACCGCCGTCGTCAAGCTGGACAAGGGGCTGGAGCTGCTGGACACCGCGCCGCTGTACCTGCGCGAATCCGACGCGAAGGTCCCCGGGCCGCGGAAGCGGGCACTGTGACCGCCGCCGCGCAGCCCGCGGGCCGCATCAGGGCGATGACCGAGGCCGACGTTCCAGCGGTGGACGCGCTGGAGCAGAAATTGTTTCCGGCCGACGCCTGGCCCACCGAAATGTTCTACGAGGAACTGGCACAGGACACGCGCAGCTATTACGTGGCCGTGGATGCGCTCGGCGAAGTGATCGGCTATGCAGGCCTGATGTGCGTGCGGCCGATCGCCGATGTGCAGACCATCGCGGTGGTGCCCGAGCGCGAGGGGCAGGGGATCGGCAGCAGGCTGCTGACCCTGCTGATCGAGCAGGCCGCGGAACAGCGGGCGGAGGACGTCCTGCTGGAAGTTCGCGCGGACAATCCGCGGGCGCAGCGGCTCTACCGCTGGTTTGGCTTCGAACAGATCCACGTGCGGCCGCGCTACTACCGCGGCGGAACCGACGCGCTGATCATGCGGCTGACGCTCAAGGACTGGGCCGGGATGCCCGGCGCCGGCCGGGGCGCCGGGGCGGGCACACCGGGCGAGCAACCGAAAACTACCGAGGAGACCCGATGAACCGCACGCAGCCGCTGGTGCTGGGGATCGAATCCTCCTGCGACGAAACCGGTGTCGGCATCGTCCGCGGCGACACCCTGCTGGCCAACACCGTTTCTTCGTCGATGGACGAGCACGTTCGCTTCGGCGGGGTGATCCCGGAGATCGCCTCGCGCGCCCACCTGGACGCGTTCATCCCCACGCTGGAGCAGGCGCTGGACACCGCCGGCGTCACGTTGGAGGAGGTGGACGCGCTCGCCGTGACTTCCGGGCCCGGGCTGGCCGGCGCGCTGATGGTCGGGGTCTGTGCTGCCAAGGCACTCTCGCTGGCCACCGGCAAGCCGCTCTACGCGATCAACCACCTGGTGGCCCATGTAGGCGTCGGCGTGCTGGACGGGGGAGTGCTGCCGGAGAATCTGGGTGCGCTGCTGGTGTCCGGCGGCCACACGGAGATCCTGCGGGTGCGCTCCCTGACCGATGACGTGGAACTGCTCGGCTCCACCATCGACGACGCGGCCGGCGAAGCCTACGACAAGGTGGCCCGCATCCTCGGCCTGGGGTACCCGGGCGGCCCGGCTATCGACAAGCTGGCCCGCGACGGCGATCCGAAGCGGATCCGCTTTCCGCGCGGGTTGAGCCAGCCCAAGTACATGGGTTCGGCGCAGGCGCCGGGGCCGCACCGCTACGACTGGTCTTTCTCCGGCCTGAAGACGGCCGTGGCCCGCTGCGTGGAGCAGTTCGAGGCCGCCGGTGAGCCGCTTCCGGTGGCCGACATCGCGGCGTCCTTCCAGGAGGCGGTGGCGGACGTGATCACCGCCAAGGCCATGTTGGCCTGCACCGAGCACGGCATCAGCAACCTGCTGCTGGGCGGCGGAGTGGCGGCGAACTCGAGGCTGCGCGGACTGACAGAAGAGCGCTGTGCCGAACACGGCATCTCGCTGCGGGTGCCGCCGGTGTCCCTGTGCACCGACAACGGGGCCATGGTCGCCGCCCTCGGCGCCCAGGTGGTGATGGCCGGCGGCCAGCCCTCCGGAATCGAATTCGCGCCGGATTCCTCCATGCCGGTCACCAGCGTGCACCTGTAACGAGATCTGGCACGAGCCGGCCAAGCCCGTCCTTGGGCGCCCGCTACTTTTGTAAGTCGGAGAGCAGTTCGGCCACTTCCTCGTTGGTCAGTACCAGCCACGGCGTGTTGTCTGCTCCTTGCATGGCGGCTTCGGGGCTGTCGCCCTGGGTCCACCACTTCGCCTCGAACACGCGGCCTTCGAGCTGGACGCGGTCGCTCTTGAGGTAGATGGTGCCAATCTTCCACTCCGGGAATGTGCCGGCCGGGGCGGTGACCACAGGCTGCGGAGTTTCGCCCGGAAGCACCGGCCCGATCAACGTCCACGGAGTCACTTCTGCAGACGCGGTGGGATCGTCGGGAACATCGCCGCGCGTCCACCACTTGGCCTTGTAAACATTGCGGTGCCAGACAACCCGCTCGTCCGCGACATACGCAGCCTCGCTGTTCCAGATCGGATAGGGGCTGGTCGCCGGATCGTCCACGATCTCCGCAGCGGATGCGGCGGGCGTACTGACCGGCGCGGCACCGGCGGAGGCAGCCGGACCCGATTCATTGACGGCTCTGGGCAGGCCGCCGAGGTTCTGGCCCAGCACGGCCGCGAAGCTGCTCTCGTGCTGCTCCACCCCGCTGCAGCTGTTGGACACCTTGGTCACGTCCCCATAGTTGGCACTGCAGGTGGCGTCGCGGTTCAGCGACCACATGGACATCCGGCCGATGCCGACTTCAGCGGCGAACGCATTGAGACCGGCGGCGTCGTCCAGGGTGAAGATCTCGCCCGGCACGTCGTTTTGGCCGATCATCGGAGTCAGGCCAATCTTGCTCCAGACCGTCCGTTCGCCCGATTCCAAACCGGCCTCACGGTAGGCGGCCTGGAGTTGGACGTGCGTCGACCGCGCCGCCTGGATGGAGGCATCGAGCATGCTTTGGTCCGGCTGCCGGCTCTGGCCATAGTCCATGGTCATTAAATTGACGCCGGCCAGGGGAACCTTGGCTGCGAGCATTTGTTCGACCGTGCGGATACCGTCGTCGGTCAGGCCATGCGGGGCGACCGGCAGGGTCAGCCAAATTTTTAGGTCCTGCCCGGCTTCTGCACGTTCCGCGGCCAGTTGGGCCATGACACTGGCGCGGCGTTCGCCGGCCGCGGCATCCGCCAGGTTGTCCCCTTCGATGTCCAGATCAATCGTGTCCACGTTGTAGCGCTCCAGCACTTGGCTGTAGGCCTGCTTCAGCGCGACTGGGTCAGTGCAGCTGGTGGAAAGTTCCTTATTCAGGAGGCCGCCAAAGGAAATGCCGATGTGTCCGCCGGTGTCTGCCAGCCGGGCAACCCTCCGGTCCAGGTCCATAGTGGCTTGGGCTTCGTCGAATCCGTAGAAGCCGCCCCAGGACGGAGCGCAGGACTCTTCGGGGTCCGCCACTATGAAGGAGAGGATGACGCTGCGCTCGGCATCGCTGGCGGGGTTCTCGAAGCTATAGAACGGCGTAACTGTGGCATCCACGTAGCCCGCGAACCATGAGGCCTTGCCCGCAGCAGCGCGGGCATCAGTGAACTGTCCCCAACCGACCCCTGCCGCGGCTACGATGGCGGCCGTTACGGTGATCAGCACACCGAGCCGCAGCCAAGACAGGCGGCGGCCCGGAAATCTCTTCGACATTGCTCTCCCCAACTACTGATTCCGCACCGGAATCCATGTCTGTACGGTAACAGGTAGTCGTCAGGGGGCGACACGCCAGAAATAGTGACGTTAATCACGTTTAAACGTTGTAACGTTGCGCCGCATGGCCCCTAGACTGAGGGACACCGGCGTTCGTTCCGCCGGTCAAGGATCCACCAGGGCAGAGCACCACCGCTCTGCCCTGTTTCGTCCTGTTTGTTGGGGGTTTTTATGCTAGACACCATGCCCGTCGCTCATCCGGAGCCGATCGCGACAGGCCCGGATCCCACGCCCCGGCGCCGCCAATGGGGCGCCGAAAAGCGGTCGGAGCCGATGTCTATCGTGCATCCCAAGCCGACCGGTCGGAAGATCGTGCTGGGACGGCTGGGTATTATCACCACCGTCACGGCGTGGATCGTCTATGTGGTCACCACCATCCTGCGCCAGTTCGCCAACAACCCCGGTGCGGGCTTCAGGTTCCAGCTGGAGGCTGCCTCCTACCTGACGGTCGTTACCTTCCTGACTTTTTCCGCCTTGATGTACTTGCTGGCACGGCAAGGCGCCTTCTACCGGTTCCGCGACCACCAGCGCGTCCCGCGCGGTGAGTTGGACCGCCACTTTGCCCGCTACGACGGCGGGGTGACCGTCCTGGTGCCGTCCTATGCCGAAGAGCCGGAGATCGTCCGCGCCACGCTCTGGTCGGCAGCTCTGCAGGAATTCCCCGACCTGCGCGTAGTGCTGCTGCTGGACGACCCGCCCTTCCCCACCGATTCCGCCGTCATTCAACGGCTGGAGCATACGCGTGCCCTGCAATCCGAGATCAGCGACAGGCTGCGGGCGCCGGCCGGACGCGCCGTCGCCGCCCTGGCCGCGTTCCGCCATGGCGACCAGACGCCGTCGTCCGATCTGCAGCGGCTGATCAGCGAGTACCGCGCTGCTGCCATCTGGCTGGAGGAATTCGCCGAGGCCGAGCGCATCGAGGACCACGTGGACGAGTTCTTCGTGGACTTGGTGGTCATGGGGCTGGCCCGCGAACTCCGGCTGGTGCTGCTGGCGTTGGAGGCCGCCGCCGCGCAATCGGCGGAGCTGGCTCCCGAACGGATCGAGGAACTGCACCTGCGCTTGGTGCGGACGTTCAGCGTGCAGACCGATACGTTCGAGCGAAAGCGCTATGCGAACCTCTCGCACGAGGCCAACAAAGCGATGAACCTGAACTCCTACATCTCCCTGATGGGCCAGCGTTGGGCGGTGGAGGACGCCGCCGGCGACACCGTGCTACGGCAGGTGCCGGAGGGCGAGGATGCGGACCTCGACATCGCAGACAACCGCTACCTGCTGACGCTGGACGCCGATTCTCAACTGCTCCGCGATTACTGCCTGCGGCTGGTTTACTTCCTTGAGTCCCCGGGCAACGAACGCGTCGCGGTCACCCAGACGCCCTACTCCGCCTTCCGCGGTGCTCCCACCCGGATTGAACGAGTAGCCGGCGCGACCACCGACATCCAACACATCCTGCATCAAGGCATGACCTACTACGGGGCCACCTTTTGGGTGGGCGCCAACGCAGTGATCCGCAAGGAGGCGCTGGAAGACATCGTCGAAGTGGAGACGGTGGGCGGATTCGAGATCCGCACCTACATCCAGGACCGCACGGTCATCGAAGACACCGAGTCCAGCATCGACTTGGGGGCGCACGGCTGGAAGCTGGCCAACTACCCCGAGAGGCTGAGCTACAGCGCCACCCCGCCGGACTTCGGCTCGCTGGTGGTGCAGCGGCGGCGGTGGGCCAACGGCGGCTTGCTGATCCTACCCAAGCTGTGGTCGCAGCTGGTTGAGCGGCGCCGCCGGCACGAGCGGATCCTGGTCCGCGAGGTGCTTATGAAGGTGAATTACATGGCCTCGATCGCTTGGGCCAGTTTTGGCCTGGTCTTCCTGCTGGCCTACCCGTATGACAGCCGGCTGCTGAGCCCGGTGGTGTTCATTGCGGCCTTGCCCTACTTCCTGGCTATGGGCAGCGACCTGCGCGACTGCGGCCACCGCTTCAGCGATATCTTCCGCATCTACGGATTCAATTTGGTAATGCTGCCGGTGAATCTGGCCGGCGTTTTCAAATCCATGCAGCAGGCGTTGACCGGCGAGAAGATTCCCTTCGTTCGTACACCGAAGGTCAAGGACCGCACGGCGGCGCCTGCCCTGTACGTACTGATCCCATACTTGATGGTGGCGTTCTCTTTGCTGACGCTGTACCGGGACGTTATGGCCGGCAACTGGGGCAACGCTGCCTTCGCCGCACTCAACGCCAGCCTTGCCACGTACGCCATCCACTCCTACATCGGGATCAAGAACTCGCTGGTGGACATTGCGCTGGGGACCATCAGCTGGCTCTACGTGGAGCCCAAAAAGCCGAAACCTGCCGAACCCGCCGTGATTCCCAAGACTGCCGAAGAAGTCGACTTCAGTTCCATCCTGTACCACGGCGACCGGCGGCTGAACCGCGACCTGCGCGGAAGCCACGACCGGCGGCGCAGGGCAAGCGGGCTGTGAAGTATCCCGGTCAGCTGGTCCCGCGAAGCTGGCCGACCGCATCCAGCACGACGGCGCGCAGGTCGCCGTCGTGCTCTGCAGCCACCCGGCGCTGGCGCTGGTAGCCGGCGCCGGCGTCGATGATTTTCTCCACGTCTGCCAACTCATCGCCGCAGCCAAGCTTCCGGGCCACCGGTTCCAACCGGTTCAGCACGTGCTCGCGCAAGTGTTCGGTGACCAGCATTTCCTTGCCGGCGGCGTTGAGGATGATGATGGCGTCCATGCCATAGCGGGCGGCGCGCCACTTGTTCTCCTGCACATGCCATGGGGGCATGGTCGGGATGGCCCAGCCGTTGTCCAGCGCGGTGGAGAACTCGTCCACCAGGCACTGGGTGAGTGCGGCGATGGCGCCGACATCCTGCAGCGTTGACAGCCCGTCGCAGACCCGCATTTCAATAGTGCCCAGCGCGGGAACTGGCCGGATGTCCCAGCGGATCTCGCTGATCGTATCGATCACCCCGGTGGTGAACATGTCCTGGACGTAGTCTTCGTACAGCGCCCAGCTGGGGAACTGGAACGGCAGTCCGGCGGTGGGCAACTGCTGGAACATCAGCGCGCGCTGCGAGGCGTACCCGGTGTCCTCCCCGGCCCAGAAGGGGGACGACGCGGAGAGGGCCTGGAAGTGCGGGAAATAGTTGAGCAGCCCGTCCAGCACCGGCAGCGCCTTGTCCCGGTGGTCCAGGCCAACGTGCACGTGCACGCCGTAAATAACCATCTGCTGGCCCCACCACTGGGTGCGGTCGATCAGCTTGGCGTAGCGCGCCTTGTCCGTCACCGGCTGCGACCGCGGGGCGGCGAACGGATGGCTGCCGGCGCAGAAAAGCTCCACGCCCATCGGGTCGGTGACGTCGCGGACCGCTGTCAACGCGCTGCTCAGATCGGCCTTGGCATCGCTGACGGTGTGGCAGACGCCGGTGACGAGCTCAACGGTGTTCAGCAGCAGCTCCTGCTTCACATGCGGGTGCTCGTCGTCGTCTTTCAGTTCAGGGTGGCCGGCGCGGACAGCATCCAGCACCTGCTCGGCCACGGAGACCAGCTCACCGGTTTGTCCGTCCACCAGCGCCAGCTCCCACTCGACCCCCAAGGAGGATTGGGCGGACTGGGCGAAATCGATGTTCAAACGCTGCTCCGTATCTGGCGGTACCGGCTGCCGCCGGAGATGCACGTCTCGCGCAGAACGGGCGGCGACACTAACTTGATTCTAGTGCGTCACGGCCTGGCCGCGCGCTCACGGCTGCGGCCGCCGGCGGCAGGTATAGGCTCGACGACGATCGCAACCCGGTCCTCACCCATCCGGGTCAGCACCAGCGTGGCCTTGTTCGGTCCCTTGCCGGAACCGGTCAACAGGGTTTTGCGCAACTCGTCCGGGGTGACCGACGTGCCGCGCTTCTTGATCTCCAGCGTGCCGATCCGGTTGGCCTTGACCCACGCCTTGAGCTTCTTGACGTTGTACGGCTTGACCTCCAGCACTTTGTACGCGCGGGCAAATGGGGTTTCCTGCAGCCGCGGCGCGCAGATGTAGGCGATGTGCTCATCCAGCAGGTGCCCACCCAGGCCGCGGGCGAGGTCGGCGACCAGCCCGGCGCGGATCACTGCGCCGTCGGGCTCGTACAGGTAGCCCTCGGCCGGGCCGGTTTCAACGTCCTGGCGCGCCGGATCGAAGCTGATAGCACTGGTCAGTTCGGCGGTGCCGCCGGCGCCAATCACCAGGGCGGCACGGCGCACGCCGGGGCGGGCCAGCGCGTTGAACCACAGCGCAGCCTCGATCACGTCCCCGTTGACGGAAACCCATTGGGCCTCGCAGTGCTCCGGCAGCGCGTCATGAGGGATTCCCGGACCCATCTTGACGCCCACCGGCAGGCCCCGGTCCGCGAGTTCCTCCACGAAGGACAGCGGCGGCGAGAACGCCTCCGGATCGAAGATTCGGGTGGTGCCCGACGTCGTCGTGGTCCGGCGTGCCGGATCCAGCCACACGCCGTCGATCCCGGTCAGGTCCACGTCTTCGGCTTCGGCGTTGACCACGGTCGCGTCCGGCCACGGCATCAGGTTGATGGTGGCCACTGCGGCCGTGGTCTCATCACGTTCGACGGCGGTGACCCTGCGGTCCAGGGTGGCCAGGGCCATGGAGTCCGCGCCGATTCCACAGCCGAGGTCCGCGACATGTTCCACCCCGGCAGCCTGGAACCGCCGGGCGTGCAGGGCGGCGATGTTCAGCCGGGTGGCCTGTTCCAGCCCGGCCTGGGTGAAGAGCATCTTCTCCGCGAACGGGCCGAATTTCGCCTCGGCCTTGGCCCGTAGGCGGGATTGCGTCATCGCGGCGGAGACCAGTTCGGGGGAATGGCCGGCCTTGCGCAGTTCGGTTCCGGTGTGCAGGCTCTCGGCCTCGGAGTATGGGCCGAGCGAGTTCAGCAGCTCCCAGCCTTCCGGAGTCAGAATCGGGGCGATGCTCTCGGCGTGGGTCTCGGATGCCATGGTTTCAAGCCTAGTGCAGCCGATTCGGCCCAGTGCACGGCCCCCGTTTCGTGCTAGCGGCCGGCTATGGGTAGTTCTCCCCATGGCCGGATAAGCGGGGCATCTGTAGGATCCAAAGGAAGCTTACTGTGAAGGAGGCCCGGATTATGTCAACACCCTGTGACTGGAGCGACATCGATACGGATGCTTGCCAGGCGGAAATTGAAGCGGAACTGGGCGAGTTGATCGCGGCCAGCAATCGTGTCCACCGCGGATGGCAGGCCCTGTGGGAAGAGGTCGCCGTCCCCGCACCGGCGTGGCAGAGGGACATGCGGCGCCTGGCCTGAGGTACGCCCCGTTCCTTCCCGGACCACACCGGGCCACGCCGAGGCGCTGGCCGTGGACAGCCGCCGGCCGTAGCATGGGCGCATGATTGAATCGGCGGCAACTTTCCTGTCCGCGGGCCGCTACTTCCGTGAAGTCCTGGCCAACGTGCCGTCTACCGCGTGGAACGCGCCCGGACTGGATGATTGGACCGTCAGGACCTTGGCCGGACACACCAGCCGGGCCCTGTCCACGGTGCTGACGTACTTGGGGCGTCCGGCCGAAAAGGTCCAGGTTGAATCTGCCGCCGACTACTACCTGGCCACCGGGCTGGCCAATGATCCAGGCGTCACCGAGCGGGCCATAGCAGCCGGCAAGGAGCTGGGGCCACATCCGGTGGATATGGTGGACCGGCTGCTGGCCCAGCTGGAGAACACGCTGGCGCTGGCTGAAGACCGGATCATCGAAACGGCTGCCGGCGGGATGCGCTTCCGCGACTACCTGCCGACCCGGATCTTCGAACTGGCCGTGCACACCCTGGACCTTTCCCGTGCGTGCGGCTTGGTGGCCGAACTGCCCAACGACGTGGAACAGGAAGCCGGCCGGCTGGCCATTCAAATCGCCTCCGAACGCGGGGACGGCGCGATGGTTCTGCTGGCGCTGACCGGCCGGACCATCCTGCCGGGCGATTTTTCCGTGGTGTAGTCCTGCCGCCCTAGAGGCGGTTGCGGATGCCGGCGATGGCGCCGGCTGCGGCGACGGGCACCAGCCCGGCGATGTGGGCCACCGCGTTGTTCACCGCGGAGGCAATCCCGCTGCGTTCCGTCGCTACCGCGCCGAGCACCGCGGCGGTCCGCGGGGAGACGGTGACCGCCATGCCCACGCCTGCCAGCAGTACGCCCGGCGGGATTTGTTGCCAGAAGCCCAGCGGCTCGTGCGCGGACATCATGATCAGGAATCCGGTCCCGGCCAGCAGCGGTCCCGCGGCCATGAACAGGCGCGGCCCGTAGCGGCCTGAGAGCCGGCCAAACCAGGCGGCAAACGCGAGCGAGAGGACACTCATCGGCAACGTCGCCAGGCCGGCGGCGGCAGCGCTGAAGCCGGCGGCCTGCTGCAGAAAGACCGGCAGCGTGAACAGGCCCAGGGACAGTCCGGCATAGATCGCCGCCACCGTGGCGATGTTACCGGCGCCGAAGTTGCGCACGCCGAATATCTGCAGCGGCATCATCGGGTCGGGCGCTCGGTGTTCCCACCACAGAAAGAGTCCCAGACTTACGAGCCCGGCGACCAGCGGGACCAGCACCCGCGGGTCTGCCCAGCCGAGCCGTTGCTGCTCGATCAGCGCGAACACCGGTCCGGCGAGCCCTGCGGCGGCAAGGCACGCGCCCACGACGTCGATCGGTGCCCGAGGCTCCTGTCGGGGCGGATCTGCCAGCCGGACCATCAGCCAGAAGGTGGCGGCGATGGGCAACACGTTCACGGCAAAGACCGCCCGCCAGCCCACCGTGTCCACCAGCAGGCCGCCAAAAACCGGGCCGATGATGTAGGCCGAGCCGGTCCAGCCGGTCCAGACGCCGATCGCCCATTGCTGCTTCCTGCCAGCGAAGGTCATGGTGATCAAGGCCAGCGAGGCCGGCACCAGCAGCGCCGCACCTGCACCTTGGACGATTCGTGCGGCCACGAGGCCGGCTGCCGCCGGCTGCCGCCGGCGCCGCCGCGCAGGTCAGCGAAGCGGCCCCAAAGACCATGAGCCCCAGCCTCAGGATCCGGATCCTGCCGAACACATCGAACAGGGCGCCGGCCACCAGGATGAGCGCGGCCAGGGACAGCAGGTAGCCGCCCACCACCCACTGCTGGACGGTCAGGCCTCCGCCGAGGTCGCGGTCAAAGGCCGGCAGTGCCACGTTGACGACGGAGGCGTCGAGGAAGGCCACGAAGGAAGCCAGAATGGCGACCAGAAGGATTCTGGCTTCCCCGGGACTTCTCCGCAAAGATGCAGGCCGAGGGCGTTCCGAGCGCTTGGCGGACCGGGCGAAGCCATGAACCGGGATTTCACCGCGTCCGCATGCTGCTTTCACGGGCGGACAGTCACGCTCACCTTCTGCACCGCATTGTTTCCCATGCCCAGATAGTTCCATTCCGACTCCAACGGCTGGAACTGGCCGAGGGCATCCATCGCCCGGCACATCAGCTGATGGCCGCCCGGTTCCGCCTGCCAGAGGAAAGTCCACCCGCGCCAGGCAAACTCGCCGTCCGGCGGGTCCAGTTGCGCTTCTGACCACACGCCGTTGACGGCGACCTTGATCTGCCGGATGGGCGCCCTGCCGGACCAGGCCCTGCCGCGCAGCAGCACCGGGCCGGAATCCACCAGCCGGTTGCGGGTCATGAAATCGGGGATGCCTGGCGGGACCATCAGCGCACGGACCTTGATCCGGGTGACCGGCTCGCCGGGATCGGTTTCGTTGCGGTTGTAGCGGTAGGAGGACATCTGCTGGAATCCCGTAAACGGAATAGTAGTGGCCTCGATGCCGGTCAGCCACTTCACGCTGGCCATCCCGTACCAGCCGGGCACCAGCAGCCTCACCGGGAATCCGTGCTGCGGCGGCAACGGCGCACCGTTCATGGCGTAAGCCAGCAACACGTCTGGGGACATTGCTTCGGAAACATGCAGGCTCCGGGCATAGTTCTGCTCCTCATCACCCTGAACGCCCCGGTCCGCACCGGTGAACACCATATCCACCGCATCCGGTTCCACCCCGGCCTCCGCGAGCAACGGGGCCAGCGGCGTTCCGGTCCATTCGGCCGTGCCGACCGCGCCGTAGATCCAGGGCTGGCTCACCGGCCGGGGATTGATCAGGCTCCGGCCATTGCCTGCGCATTCCAAGGTGACGGCCAGCGTGCGCTGTTCGCGGGCCTGCAGTTGGGCCAAGGTGAACTCCAGCGGTCGGCGGACGGCACCGCCGAACCGCAGCCGCCAGGCTCCGGCGTCGATGAGGGGGACATCGAAATGGATGAGCAAATAGTGCATGCCTGCCGGGGTGCGGTCGGCGGTGAGCATCTCCAGCGGCATCGCGTGGTTGCGGGAGGCCAGTTCCAGTTCTTCTGCGGTCAGCGGCACATCGGTTGCGGTCCCGGACTCGTTTGCCAGTTTGGGTAGGATCTTCATGGCTCCAGTGTCGCGCGAGATCGGGAACGTGTCAGGAACCTGGGTTCCAGATGGCGAGCTCCGCCAGCCGCCCGGGCTCAACAATCACTATCCGGTCCCGCTCGGTACGGACTACGCCGGCTTCGCGCAGTTCGCGCAGGATCCGCACCACCACCTCGCGGACCGAGCCCACCTCCTGCGCCAGTTCCTGCTGTGTGATGTGTACGGACAGCTCGGGGCCAGCATCAGGCCAAGGTGCGGTCAGGGCCAGCCGGCCGGCGTCGGCGCCGTCGGCCAGGTCCAGCAGATGCCGCGCTACCCGCTGACGCACCGAGGCAAAGGCACTGCCCGGGATTTCGGCCATAAAACCGAGCACGCGCTCGCTCAGTTCGCGAAGGAACACATGGGCCACCGGCAGTTCGCGCGCCGCGGCGCCACGCACGCGCACAGGGGAGAGCCGCACCAGTTCGGTGTCGGTCAGGGCCACCGCGCTCACCGGCAGGGCGAAATCGGGCGAAAACAGGGAAACCACTCCCATCAGCGACCCACGCCGGCAGTAGCGCACCGTGATGGTCCGCCCGTCGGGAGCGGTGGCATAGAACTTCAGCAGCCCGGAGACCATCAACTCCAGGTGCGGGTTGGAATCGCCTTCACGGTGGGTGAGAGTGCCGGCCGGCACCCGGACCCGGGTGCTGTCGGCGAAGAGGTCGCCCAGCAGCGGCTCCGGCAGGCTGCCCAGTTGGGACGCGGCAATCGCCTGCAGCGCGGGGACGTCCGCGGTCCACGCCTGATTTTGTCCCATGGCCGCCTCCGTCAACGCCCGCCGGCCGGACCTGCGGCGGGTCCTGGTTTCATGCTAGCGGGTGGGACTCTGGTCTGACCGGGGCGGCTGTGCCAGTCTGGGAGGTGTCCGGTCGCAGAGCGAAGGAGACCACCATGGACAGCATCGGGTTTACCCCCGCCCATGCTTTCAGCGGCTTCAGCGTCAATGACACCGACGCCGCCAAACAGTTCTACGGAGAGACCCTGGGACTCGAGGTGGCCGAAGGCCCCATGGGCACCTTGGAACTGAGCCTTCCGGGAGGCGCCAAAGTCATGATGTACCCGAAGCCGGACCACCAACCGGCCACTTTCACCATCCTGAACTTCGCCGTCGAGGACGTCGAAGCCGCGGTGGACCAGCTCAACGGCCGCGGAGTGCAGACCAACATCTACAACGATCCCGACCTGCCCACCGATGACAAGGGCATCATGCGCGGCAATGGCCCGGACATCGCTTGGTTCAAGGACCCGGCCGGGAACGTCCTTGCCGTCCTGAAGCAGTGAGGGCGCGGCGTCCGCTCGCGCCCGCCGATAACCACCCGGCCGGTCATCGACCGGCCGGCGGTCAGGCGAAGTAGACGCCGATCCGGTTGCCTTCGATTTCCTCTATCCGGATGTCGATTTCGTAGACATCGCGCAACACCTCGGGATGCATGATCTGCGCCGGCGGCCCCTGGTGGACCAGTTGGCCGGAGCGCATGGCGATGATGCTGTCGGAGTAGCAGGAGGCGAAGTTGATGTCATGGATGACCAGCACCACGGTCTTTCCCAGCTCGTCGGTGAGCCGGCGCAGCAGCCGCATCATTTCCACCGCGTGCTTCATGTCCAGGTTGTTCAACGGCTCGTCCAGCAGCAGGTAGTCAGTGTCCTGCGCCAGGACCATGGCGATGAAAGCGCGCTGGCGCTGGCCGCCGGAGAGCTCGTCCACGAACTTGTCCGCCATTGAGGTCAGGTCCAGGTACTCCAGGGCCTGTTCGATGTGGGCCTTGTCGCTGCCGGTCGGCCGGCCGTTGTTGTGCGGGAAGCGACCGAAACCCACCAGGTCCCGGACGGTCAAGCGGACTGTCAGTTGATTGTCCTGGCGCAGGATGGCCATCTTGCGGGCCAGTTCCTTGCCCGCGGTTTTGCTGACGTCCAGGCCGTCGATGGTGACGGTTCCGGCATCCATCGGCAGCAGCCGGGAGACCATGGAAAGCAGCGTGGACTTGCCGGCCCCGTTGGGCCCGATGATCGACGTGATGCCGCCGTCCTTGATGTAGCAGCTGACATCGTCCACCACGGTCTGCGTGCCGTAGGTCTTGGAGACGCCGGAGACGTGGATCATTTGACGGAGCCTTTCAGCAGCAGGGCGATAAACAGGAGGCCGCCCGCGAATTCAATGACAATGCTCAGCGCAGTGTCGAAGCTGAACACCTGCTCAAGCACCAGCTGGCCGCCGACCAGGGCGATGGCGCCCAGCAGCACGGCGATGGGCAGCACGTAGGTGTGGCGGAAATGCGAGCAGAGCAGGTAGGCCAGACTGGCCACCAGCAGGCCGAAGAAGGTGATCGGACCGACCAGCGCGGTGGAGACGGCCACCAAAACGGCGCAAACCATCAACACCGTGGTCACGGCGCGCCGGTGGTTCACGCCCAGGTTCAGTGCGGTATCCCGCCCCAGTGCCAGCACATCCAGCTCCCGGCGCATCCGCCAGATAGGGATGCTGGCGGCAGCAACCGCCAGTGCCGAGACGGCAAGCAACAGGCCGTCCACGTTGTTGAAGCTGGCGAAGAACAGGTCCTGCAGAATGATGAATTCGCTCGGGTCGATCAGCCGCTGCAGCAGCGAGGAGATGCCGCGGAACATCGTGCCGAACACGATGCCCACCAGCAGCATCAAGTGCAGGCTCCTGCCGCCGCCGGTGAACAGCCAGCGGTAGAGCAGGAAGGAGAATGCCACCATCAGCATCACTTCGATCACGAAGCGAGCCGGTGCGCCCATGCTCAGCAGCGCCTGGCCGCCGATGGCAAATGTCAGCCCGGTCTGGATCAGCATGTACAGGGCGTCGAAACCCATGATCGACGGCGTCAGGATCCGGTTGGCGGTCACCGTCTGGAACAGAACCGTGGACACGCCCACGGCGTACGCCACCAGCAGCATCGAGCCGATCTTGATGGCCCGCCGGGGAAGGATGTAGCCGAGGTTGCCGCGCAGGTCGATGGTCATGAACACGGCGATCAGGACGGCGGTGAGCAGTCCCAGCAGGATGATCCACGTCCGCGGCCGGACCGTCTTGACGGTGCGGCGCTTGTGCGGCGTCAGTGCGGCGGGCAGAACCGTGTCAGCCATTCTTGCGGGTCCTCAGCAGCAGGTACAGGAAAATGGCGCTGCCCACCGCGGAGACAATCACGCCGACGGGAATCTCGTAGGGGAACCGAATGGTGCGGCCGATGATGTCGCACAGCAGCACGAAGCCGGCGCCGAATACCGCCACCCATGGGACCGCGCGGCGGACGCTGTCGCCGAAAACCAACGAGACCAGGTTGGGCACCACCAGTCCCAGGAACGGAATGGCGCCGATGTTGACCACCACCACGGCGCTGATCAGCGAGACGATGATCAGTCCCAGCGTCATCACGCGACCGTAGTTCAGGCCCAGGTTGGTGGAGAATTCCTGGCCCATGCCGGCCATGGTGAACCGGTCCGCGCACAGATATCCGACCACGGCCAGGACCGCAACGATCCAGAGCAGTTCGTAGCGGCCGCGCAGCACGCCGGAAAAGTCGCCGATCATCCAGCTGTTCAGGGACTGCAGCAGATCATACCGGTAGGCAAAAAAGGTGGTGACGGCGGCGATCACGCCGCCCAGCATGATTCCCACCAGCGGCACGATCAGCGTGTTGCGCAGCGGGATCCGGCGCAACACCAGCAGGAACAACCCGGTTCCGGCCGCGGCGAACACGGTGGCCACCGACATCTTGGCCAGCAGCGATGCGCCGGGGATCGCCACGGTGACCACAAGGATGCCCAGCGAAGCGGACTCCACGGTTCCCACGGTGGACGGCTCCACGAATTTGTTCCGCGCCATCAGCTGCATGATCAGCCCGGCAATGCCCAGTGCTGCACCGGCCAGAATCACAGACAGGGTCCGCGGCAGCCGGCTGATCCAGAAGATGTCCCAAGCGGTCGGGTCACCGGACAGCAGCGCTGGCAGGGAAACATCGCTGACCCCCACGAACATGCTGGCACAGGCCAAAACAACGACGGCGGTGCCCGCCCAGGCGAGCTGCGCACCGGATCCTCGGGGGCGCGAACGCCGGGCCGCGGCTGCGACAGGGGCAGGAGCTGGAGTGGAAATCGTGGAGGAAGCCATAAGTCGGACCACCGCGCAGGCCGCCGGCACAGAGCCGACGGCCTTACGGGGTGCTACTTCGTAATTGCTGCCTGGACGGCGCTGATCATCGCGTCCGTGTTGTTCAGGCCGTAGCCCACCAGGTACCAGGAGGCTGAATCCAGATAGGTGATGCTGTCGTTCTTGGCCGCCTTGGTGCCGTTGACCAGCTCGTTATCCAGAACGGCGGTGGCTGCCTCACCAGATTCGCCGACGGCCGAGTCGCGATCGATCACGAACAGGTGGTCCGGGTTGGTTTCCGCGACGAATTCGTGGGAGATCGCCTCGCCGTGCGGGCCCTCGGACTTCACGTCGGCGGCGGGCTGCACGCCCAGCACATCGTGGACAATGCCGAAGCGAGATCCGGCGCCGTAGGCAGTCATTTCGCCGCCGCTGGTCATCAGCACCAAGCCGGTGCCGGCGTCGGCAGCTGCGGCCTTGGTGTCCTCGATCTTGGTGTCGAGGGTAGAAAGCTTCTCTTCGACTTCGGCTTCCTTGGCGAAGATCTCGCCCAGCGTCGTGGAGACTTCCTTGAAGCTCTCGACCGGCGCGGCGGCGGCGACGCTCAGGTCGATGGTCGGGGCGATCTTGCTCAGCTCTCCGTAGGCTTCAGCGGTACGGCCGGAGATGATGATCAAATCCGGGGCGCCCTCGCTGATCGCCTCGAAATCAGGTTCCTTCATGGAGCCGATCTTGGTGTAGCTGTCTTCGCCATACTGCGCCAGAGACTCGGGGAATACGGCCTCCGGGACGCCGTCAACCTCGACTCCCAGGGCGGTGAGGCTGTCCAGCACGCCCAAGTCGAAGGTGTAGACGGTCTCCGGGTTCACCGGCACGTCCGTGGTTCCCGAGGCATGCTCAACACTGATGGTCTCTGCACCGGCGCCTGCTGCGGCATCGGTCTGCTGACCGCACGCGCTCATAGCGAGCATGGAAACGGCTGCGGTCACAACCATCAGACCGGACTTCAGGGGCTTTTTCACTGACACTCCATCGTTCGTCAATCCCGGCCCGGGGGAGGGGTCCGGCATTAGGCAACATAAACGTTTGCTATTTGCGCGCACTGAGAAAACTACCGGGTTAGGTAAGCCTTACGCAACTTGGCCCGCGGTCGGAAACGCCTCGTGGCGTCACATGGAGGTCGGCAGGCGGGTCGGATCCGCCTCCTGCTGGCACTCGCCTTGACCGAGTGCTAACCCGTCTCATAGAGTCGCAGTTAGCACTCTCCCCGTGAGGGTGCTAATTCAAGGAACCGCCTGCCGGCACCGCGACGACGGCAGACATCTCCTTGCCAAACCTATTCGTAGCTCATGAAAAGGAGAGAGCCGAGTGTCGGTCTCCATTAAGCCTCTTGAGGATCGTATTGTTGTCCAGCCGCTCGAAGCAGAGCAGACCACGGCCTCCGGCCTGGTTATCCCGGACACCGCCAAGGAAAAGCCGCAGGAAGGCAAAGTTGTCGCGATCGGCCCCGGCCGCGTCGATGACAATGGCAACCGGGTTCCCGTTGACGTAGCCGAGGGTGACGTAGTCATCTACTCGAAGTACGGCGGAACCGAGGTCAAGGTCGGCGGCGAAGAGTACCTGGTGCTCTCTGCCCGCGACGTCCTGGCCATCGTCACCAAGTAAGGCCCATCAGCTGAGTCCGGCGGCTCGGGCGCGCGCAGTCGACGCCCGCAGCCGGAACCACGGACAACCGAAATGCCCCGGCTGCCGCTGTATTGCAGCGCAACCGGGGCATTTCGCGTGAAAGGAACAAATTCATGGCAAAGCAGTTGGAGTTCAACGACGCGGCCCGCAAGGCGCTGGAAGCCGGCGTCGACAAGCTCGCCAATACCGTCAAGGTCACCCTCGGCCCCCGCGGCCGCAATGTGGT
Organism: Actinomycetota bacterium; assembly: GCA_051751385.1. Classification (GTDB taxonomy): domain Bacteria; phylum Actinomycetota; class Actinomycetes; order Actinomycetales; family Micrococcaceae; genus Crystallibacter. Next base: position 716,103 of record JBNJKW010000001.1, read on the forward strand.
CCTGGACAAGAAGTGGGGTGCCCCCACAATCACAAATGACGGCGTGACCATCGCCCGCGAGGTGGAGCTCGACGATCCGTACGAAAACCTTGGCGCGCAGTTGGCCAAGGAAGTCGCCACCAAGACCAACGACGTCGCCGGCGACGGCACCACGACCGCTACCGTGCTGGCCCAGGCCCTGGTCAAGGAAGGCCTGCGCAACGTGGCCGCCGGAGCCGCACCGGGTGCCCTCAAGCATGGCATTGAGGTCGCGGTCGAGGCCGTGGCCGCCCGCCTGCTGGAAAACGCCCGCGAAGTAGAGGACAAGGTGGCCGAGGTCGCCACCATCTCCGCCCAAAGCCCCGAGGTCGGCAAGCTGCTGGCCGAAGCCTTTGACAAGGTGGGCAAGGACGGCGTCATCACCATCGAAGAGGCCTCCGGCATGGAGACCGAGCTGGTGCTCACCGAAGGCATGCAGTTCGACAAGGGACTGCTGTCGCAGTACTTCGTCACCGACCAGGAGCGCCAGGAGGCCGTCCTTGAGGACGCGCTGATCCTGATCTCCCAGGGCAAGATCTCCACGGTGCAGGAGTTCCTGCCGCTGCTGGAGAAGGTACTGCAGGCCAACAAGCCGCTGTTCATCATCGCCGAAGACATCGACGGCGAAGCCCTCTCCACCCTGGTGGTCAACAAGATTCGCGGCACCCTGAACGTCGCCGCCGTGAAGGCACCCGGCTTCGGCGACCGCCGCAAGGCCATGCTGCAGGACATCGCGGTGCTCACCGGCGCCCAGGTGGTGTCCGCCGACCTCGGTCTGAAGCTGGACCAGGTAGGCCTCGAGGTGCTGGGTACCGCTCGCCGGATCACCGTCACCAAGGACAACACCACCATTGTGGACGGTGCCGGTTCCGAGGCCGACGTGGCTGACCGCGTAGCCCAGCTGCAGGCAGAGGTGCTGCGCACCGATTCCGATTGGGACCGCGAGAAGCTGCAGGAACGTCTGGCCAAGCTGGCCGGCGGTATCGGCGTGATCAAGGTCGGCGCTGCCACCGAGGTCGAAATGAAGGAGAAGAAGCATCGGATCGAGGACGCAGTGTCCTCCACCCGCGCTGCTTTGGAAGAGGGCATCGTTGCCGGCGGCGGTTCCGCCCTGGTTCACGCTGCCCAGGCTCTGGATACCGACCCGAACGTGCTGGCCCTTGAAGGCGATGCAGCCACCGCCGTCGGACTCGTCCGTCGCGCGCTGGTCCAGCCACTGCGCTGGATCGCTGAAAATGCCGGTCACGAGGGCATGGTCGTCGTCTCCAAGGTGGGCGAACTGGAAATCAACAACGGCTTCAATGCCGCCACCGGCGAGTACGAGGACCTGTTCGCCGCCGGCGTCATCGACCCCGTGAAGGTGACCCGTTCGGCGCTGCGCAACGCAGCCTCGATCGCAGCCCTGGTGCTGACCACCGAAACCTTGGTCGTCGAGAAGCCGGCCGACGAGGACGGGCACAACCACCAGCACTAACAGCCAGTAAGGTCGCCGCGCCGCGCGGAGACCCCTGGGCACACAAGCACAGAGGGGACCAGGCTTGGCCTGGTCCCCTCTGTGCTGCCCGGGAGCAACAGTTAGCTCCGCCACATCAGAAGCGGGCAGAAATACCCGGTGCGTCGGAAACGTTTAGGATGTAACCAACCTCAGGAGCCGGTCTTCTGGATCGTGTCCGGAGGCCGCCACCGGTATCGCTCGAAAGGCCCTGCAGTGTCCGAAGAATTCAATCCGTTCGCTTTCGAGGGTCTGACCTACGACGACGTTCTCTTGCTGCCCGGCCCCACGGATGTCATTCCGTCCGAGGCCGACACCAGCTCCCGCCTGACCCGCCGCATTACGGTCCAGACCCCCCTCCTCTCCGCCGCCATGGATACCGTGACGGAATCACGGATGGCCATCGCCATGGCGCGCCAGGGCGGCCTGGGCGTCATCCACCGCAACCTGTCCATCCAGGACCAGGCCGAGCACGTGGACCGGGTCAAGCGCAGTGAGTCCGGCATGATCACCAACCCGGTGACCATCGCCCCGGACGCCACGCTGGCCGAACTGGACGAGCTCTGCTACAACTACCGCGTGTCCGGACTGCCCGTGGTGGACTCCGAGGGCAAGCTCGTGGGCATCTGTACCAACCGCGACACCCGTTTCGTGCCCCGCGCCGACTATCCCACCACCAAGGTGCATGAGGTGATGACCTCCATGCCGTTGATCACGGGCAAGGTGGGCATCAGCCGTCCGGACGTCATTGAACTGCTGGGCAAGAACCGCATCGAGAAACTCCCGCTGGTGGACGACGCCGGCATGCTGCAGGGCCTGATCACCGTCAAGGACTTCGACAAGGCGGAGCAGTACCCGCTGGCCACCAAGGACGACGACGGCCGGCTGCGCGTCGGCGCGGCGGTCGGCTTTTTCGGCGACGGCTACGAGCGCTCGATGACCATGATCGAGGCCGGCGTGGACGTCCTCGTGGTGGACACCGCCAACGGCCACAGCCAGGGCGTGCTGGACATGATCGCCCGGCTGAAGAAGGACCCGGCCGCGGCCCACGTGGACGTGATCGGCGGCCAGGCCGCCACCCGCGAAGGCGCGCAGGCACTGGTGGATGCCGGCGCCGACGCCATCAAGGTGGGCGTGGGCCCAGGCTCCATCTGCACCACCCGCGTGGTGGCCGGTGTGGGCGTCCCGCAGATCACCGCAATCTACGAGTCGGCCAAGGCAGCCATTCCGGCCGGCATCCCGGTGATTGCCGACGGCGGCCTGCAGCACTCCGGCGACATCGGCAAGGCCCTCGTCGCCGGCGCCGACACCGTGATGCTCGGTTCGTTGCTGGCCGGTGCCGCCGAGTCCCCGGGCGACCTGGTGTTCGTCAACGGCAAACAGTTCAAGTCCTACCGCGGCATGGGCTCGCTGGGTGCCATGCAGACCCGCGGGAAGAACACGTCCTACTCCAAGGATCGCTACTTCCAGGCCGATGTGCCCGACGACGAGAAGTTGATCCCCGAAGGCATCGAAGGCCAGGTGCCCTACCGCGGCCCGCTCTCGGCCGTCGCGCACCAGCTGGTCGGCGGCCTGCGCCAGACCATGTTCTACACCGGTGCCCGCAACGTCGCCGAGCTCAAGGCCAAGGGCAAGTTCGTCCGGATCACGGCGGCGGGGCTGAAGGAGTCCCACCCGCACGACATCATGATGACCGTGGAGGCACCGAACTACAAGCGGTAGTCCCGCAGCCTTCGGCGGCGCCGTTCCCCACAGGGGAGCGGCGCCTCTAGCGTTAAGCAGCGGCAGGACTTGCGCGGTCAGCCGGGCGGGTGAGCCGGGCTCTCAGCCGGGCGGCGACAGCACCGGGGGCGTGCCGAGGGGCAGCCACCAGCCACGGGTATGGACGGGACAGCGCATTGGTTCGTGGACGCGGGTGTACAAGCGGCCACCGACCGCCACGCGGGTGAGCCAACGGAGCCGACGTCGGAAGATCAGAAGCGCGATGATTGCGATGGCCGCAGTGTCAGGCCAGCGCGGCGCCGGCCAGTTATCCGGCGCGGGCGGATACGCCCCATCGGACAATCCGGCGGCCCGCTCGAAGTGGTTGCGTGAGGAGGGGAACAATGCCCCGTCGATGATGTAGGCCGCCGGAAATGCGAACGGGCCGGCGAGCACGTTGCCTGCGGCCCACTGGTCGACGTGCCGCGACTCGTGCTTGGCGAGTTTGGCATCCTCGGTCCGGGTCTGTGAGATGTTCGGGCCGTAGCGGACATACTGGCCCTCGTCGGTTATGCCATATCCGTTGACACTCAATGGGCCCACTGGGTCTACCGGCGGCATCCACGCAACGAACACGTCGCCGAGCATTGTTCCGCCCCCGCTGGTTCGCGGCGGGGGCCAGAACATGACCCACAGTGACGGTCCTGAGCACGATTCCATATCGAGACTGCGCCCGGTCAGGACCCCGACGCCGCTGATAGGGGCGACCAGAAAATTCCGGGTGATGCGCCACGGGGCCGGTGGTGAAATCTGCAGACGCGGCTCAGGCTTGATCTGCCCGTCGGCGGTGATATGGCTGTGGCACGGGATTTGCGGGGAGAATGCCTCCTGGACGCGGGCTCCAGCTCCCGCGACGAGGAGGGCCGCCACCACATAGAGGGCGATACCGCGCACCCTCTGGTGGGAAGCGCAGACGGTACACGATGCGGCTCTCCGCAACCGGCGCGAACGAAGGGAGGGCATGGACCAGACCAGTCCAGCGATGCCAAAACACAGGGTGGACGCCAAGCCACACGCGAACGGTCGCAGGCGCTCCACGGACCGCCGGAATCTTCCTCCCATGACTGACCACTTTCCGCTACGGCTACCTGCGGCCGGCCAGCGGCAACCGTGAAGAGAGCGGGCCTACGGTGCGCTTGCCTGCCGTGCGGCAGGTCGAGCGTACCGTCTGCGCTGGGACGACGCCAGCAGTCGGAATAGGGAGCCTTGCAGTCGGCACGAGAGGGTCCGCACGTCCGCTAAGCGTCGGCGATAGTCCTGTCCCTGCCCGTTCCACGGTGAAGCGTTCCAGCAGTGGGATAACCTAGAGCCGTGACTTACGAGATTGAAATTGGCCGTGGCAAGCGTGGGCGCCGAGCCTACTCCCTCGATGACGTGGCGATCATCCCGTCGCGCCGCACGCGCGACCCGAAGGACGTCTCCGTCAGCTGGCAGATCGACGCGTACAAGTTCGACGCCCCGGTCATCGCCGCGCCGATGGACTCGGTGATGTCGCCGGCTACCGCCATTGCGCTGGGCAAGCTCGGCGGCCTTGGTGTGCTCAATCTCGAAGGACTGTGGACCCGGTACGAGGATCCGCTGCCGGTGCTGGATGAAATCGAAGCCCTGGGCACGGAGAATTTCAATCCGGCCGCCACCAAGCGGATGCAGGAGCTCTACGCGGAACCGGTTCAGCCGGAGCTGATTACCTCCCGCCTGGCCGAAATCCGCGAGGCCGGGGTAACCGTGGCCGGATCGCTGACCCCGCAGCGCACGCAGGAGCACTACAAGACGGTGCTGGCCGCCGGGGTGGACATCTTCGTGATCCGCGGCACCACGGTCTCTGCAGAGCATGTGTCAAAGACTCAGGAGCCGCTAAACCTGAAGCAGTTCATCTACGAGCTTGACGTGCCGGTGATCGTCGGCGGCGCGGCCGGCTACACCCCGGCCTTGCACCTGATGCGCACCGGTGCGGCCGGCGTGCTGGTGGGCTTCGGCGGGGGAGCGACCACGACCACGCGCCGCGCGCTGGGCATTCACGCACCGATGGCGTCGGCGATCTCCGATGTGGCTGCCGCGCGGCGGGACTACATGGATGAATCCGGCGGCCGCTATGTGCATGTGATTGCCGACGGCGGACTGGGCTTCAGCGGCGACATCGTAAAGGCCATCGCCATGGGAGCCGACGCCGTCATGCTCGGTTCCGCACTGGCCCGTGCCGAAGAAGCGCCCGGCCGCGGCTGGCACTGGGGTCAGGAGGCCCACCACGACGAGTTGCCCCGCGGAGACCGCGTGAACGTGGGCACCGTGGGTCCGCTGGAGCGGGTGCTGCACGGGCCGTCGAACCACACGAACGGCACGTCCAACCTTGTCGGCGCGCTGCGCCGGTCGATGGCCACCACCGGGTATTCGGATTTGAAGGAGTTCCAGCGCTGCGAAGTGGTGCTGGCGCCCATCCAACCCGGCGACTGATCCCGATCATGGAAGGCTGAGGCGATGACCACCGGTGCCCTGAGTCCCGAGAGCCGCGAGCAGTCGCTGGCCGCCTTGCGCGCCACCGGGGAGCGCGGGGCCGAACTGGACGTGCTGATCGTCGGTGGAGGCGTGGTCGGTGCCGGGGCGGCACTGGACGCGGCCACCCGCGGGCTGGACGTGGGCATCGTGGAGGCACGGGACTGGGCGTCGGGAACGTCGTCGCGGTCTTCCAAATTGATCCACGGCGGGCTGCGGTATCTGGAGATGCTGGACTTCGCTTTGGTGCGTGAGGCGCTGCAGGAGCGCGGGCTGCTGCTGGAGCGCATCGCGCCGCATCTGGTGCGGCCGGTGCCGTTCCTGTATCCGCTGACCAAACGGATCGTGGAGCGGCCCTACGTGGGCGCAGGCGTGGCGTTGTATGACGCAATGGCGGCGGCCACCGGGCGTGGCCGAGGCGTGCCCTTCCACAAACATTTGTCCCGGCGCGGGACCCTCCGGGCGGCACCCAGCCTGAAGAAGGACGCCATGGTGGGGTCCATCCGCTACTACGATGCGCAGGTGGACGACGCACGGCTGGTGGTCAACCTGGTCCGCACGGCCGCCGCGTTCGGAGCGCAAGCGGTCAACCGGCTGGCGGTCATCCACTTCCTGCGCGAGGGCGAGCGCGTGGTCGGCGCCCGGGTACGCAACCAAGAGGACGGCAGCGAGTTCAACATCCGTGCCAAGCAGGTGGTCAATGCCACCGGTGTGTGGACGGACGAAACCCAAGCGATGGTGACTGAACGCGGCCAGCTGAGCGTTCGTGCGTCCAAGGGGATCCACTTGGTGGTGCCGCGGGACCGCTTCCAGTCCACGGTGGGTCTGATCCTGCGCACCGAGAAATCCGTGCTGTTCGTGATTCCCTGGGGCCGGCACTGGATCATCGGCACCACGGACACGGACTGGGACCTGGACAAGGCCCATCCGGCAGCCACGTCCACGGACATCGACTACCTGCTCGAACGCGTCAACCAAGTGCTGCAGCGCCCGCTGACGCGGGAGGACGTCGAAGGCGTCTACGCCGGACTCCGGCCGCTGCTGGCGGGAGAAAACGATTCCACCGCCAAGCTCTCGCGCGAACACGTGGTGGCGCACCCGGTCCCCGGGTTGGTGGTGGTGGCCGGCGGCAAGTACACCACCTACCGCGTGATGGCCAAGGACGCCGTGGACGAAGCCGCGCGGGCACTGGATGAGCGAGTGCCGCCCAGCTGCACCGATACCATCCCGCTGCTCGGCGCATCCGGGTTCAAGGCCGCGTGGAACAAGCGCAGCCGCACCGCCGACCGGACGGGCATCCATGTGGCCCGGGTGGAGCACCTGCTCAACCGCTTCGGTTCCATGGCCGGCGACGTGCTGGACATCATCACCGAACGGCCCGAACTGGCCGAACCGCTGCCGGGCGCCGACGACTACCTGGCGGCCGAAGTGGTCTACGCGACCACGCACGAGGGAGCCCGGCACATCCACGACGTCCTCACCCGCCGGACCCGGATCTCCATCGAGGCCTGGGACCGCGGTGTCTCGGCCGCGCCGGTGGTGGCGAGCCTGATGGCACCGATCCTGGCCTGGAGCGAGGAACAAGTGGAACGCGAGGTGAGGCATTATCTGGCCCGGGTGGAAGCAGAACGGCTCAGCCAGGAACAACCCGATGACGTCTCCGCAGACAGTGCCCGGATGGGCGTCGACGACATCGTGCCGCTGGCCTGAGGACGCGGGGGCCGCCCACGGCGGACCCCGGCGTGGATTCGTTTTCTACAGGCGCGCGAAGTACCTTTAAAGGGTGCTCAAGACTGCCCTGAAACCCCGCTGGATAGCGGCTCTGGTGCTTGCGCTGGCGCTGTCCACGGTGTTCGTGCTGCTGAGCCAGTGGCAGTTTTCCAACTCCCAGAGTGAACCGCCGCCGCCCCCGGGCGAGACCGAAACCGTCAAGCCGCTGACCGATGTCTTCGAGCCGGGGATCCCGATGATGGCCGCCACGGCGGACCAGATGGTCAGCGTTGACGGCAGTTTCGTCCCCGGCGCCCAGGTGCTGGTCCAAGGCCGTCTGCAACACGGTGACAACGGCCTCTGGGTGGTGGACGCCTTCGCCGTGGACGGCGTCAAGCAGTTCCGTGAAGACGTGGTCATCCCCGTGGTGCGCGGTTGGATCAAGGATCCGGCGGATGCCGTTCCCGCCCCGGAAGGCGACGCCAGCGTCGTCGGGCGCCTGCTGCCCACCGAAGCGCCGCTGCCCGGAGCCCGGCCTGCCGGGCAGGTTGCCTCGCTCTCGGTTGCCGAGTTGATCAACCGCTGGGATGTACCGAGCTACTCGGGCTTCGTGGTCGGTACCGGTTTCACCGTCGCCGGCAAGGACCTGGGCTCGGCGACCGACGGCACGGCCATGCAGCCGGTGGTCGTCGGACCGCAGCCGCAGGAAGCACCGGTCAACTGGATGAACATCTTCTACGCGGTGGAATGGGTGGTGTTCGCCGGCTTCGCCATCTTCCTCTGGTGGCGGCTGGTGGCCGATGACTACCGCCGCGACCTGGAGGACGCCGAAGACGCGGCCGCAGAAGCCCGCTCCGCTGCCGAAGCCGAACGCGGCGGCACGGCGGGTCCGGCAGGACCTCATCCCGGTGGCCAAGACGGCGCCGGCCAGACCAGACCCAGCAACACACCCCACGCAACGAGGTAGTCCACGTGACAGACAACGCTCCAGACCGATCCGCCGCCCCGCCCCAGCGCCCCGCCAAGCGCCGCTTCGCCGGAACGCACACCCAGATCCGCTCCGCCCTGACGTTTTACAAGGTCACCTCCTACATCACCGGCATCATGCTGTTGCTGCTCTGCGCGGAGATGGTGCTGCGCTACGGCTTCAATCTGTTCCTGTTCGCCGGCGCAACCAACACGCTGACCGGGGAGACCTTCGCGCTCGGCCTGGCGCAGGCTGAACCCTCGGTGATTGAAGGCATGAACCTCTCCATCGCGGTGCTGGTGGCGCATGGCTGGCTGTACGTGCTCTACCTGATTGCCGACTTCCGGCTCTGGTCGCTGATGCGCTGGCCGTTCACCAAGTTCGTGCTGATCGCCCTGGGCGGCGTGATCCCCTTCCTGTCCATCATCCTGGAGCGCAAGATCCACCGCGAGGTGGAAGAAGAACTGGCCGCCCACCCCGAAGCAGCCAAACGCTACTGACCGGAGCCGGCCACCAGTTACAGGGGAGGAGCACGACGGCGGTGCGCGCCGCCGTCGTGCCTTAGCTCACGCCGGGAAGCCCGACGCCAAAGTGCGTGGCCCCGGGCACGGCGACTATCCTTGAGGGGTGACTACTCCTCCCCCCGCCACTACGGACCACCGGCCTGTCCTCGTTGTTGACTACGGGGCCCAGTACGCGCAGCTGATTGCCCGCCGCGTGCGCGAAGCCAACGTGTACTCCGAAATCGTTCCGCACACCTTCACGACCGAACAGCTGATGGCCAAGAACCCGGTAGCCATCATCCTCTCCGGCGGCCCGTCCAGCGTGTACGCCGAGGGCGCTCCCCGGATCGGCGCCGATCTGTTCGAGGCCGGCGTCCCGGTGTTCGGCATCTGCTACGGCTTCCAGGCCATGGCAAACGCCCTGGGCGGCACGGTGGCGAAGACCGGCCTGCGCGAGTACGGCGCCACGGACGCCGCCACGGTGGGCGAGGGGCGTTCCATCCTGGCCGGAATCCCTGCCTCGCAGAACACCTGGATGAGCCACGGCGACTCAGTGCAGCAGGCGCCCGAGGGCTTCGACGTGCTGGCCAGCACGGCCGGCGCCCCTGTAGCGGCCTTCGCCAACGAGGAAAAGAAACTCTACGGCGTGCAGTGGCACCCGGAAGTCAAGCACTCCGCGCACGGCCAGAAGGTGTTGGAAAACTTCCTGTTCGACGGCGCCGGGCTGAAACCCAACTGGACCACCGGCAACATCGTGGAAGAGCAGGTGGAGCGCATCCGCGCGCAAATCGGCGATGCCCGCGTGATCTGCGGGCTGTCCGGCGGGGTGGATTCCGCCGTCGCCGCGGCCCTGGTGCAGCGCGCCGTCGGCGACCAGCTGACCTGTGTCTTCGTTGACCACGGGCTCCTGCGCGAGGGCGAAGCCGAGCAGGTGGAGCGCGACTTCGTCGCCGCCACCGGCGTGAAACTCTACGTTGCCAACGAGCAGCAACGCTTCCTGTCCGCGCTGGCCGGGGTCACCGATCCGGAGACCAAGCGCAAGATCATCGGCCGCGAGTTCATCCGCGCCTTCGAAGCAGCCGAAAAGGCCGTGCTGGCCGAGGCGGCCGCGGAGGGCGAGTCGGTGAAATACCTGGTGCAGGGAACGCTGTACCCGGACGTGGTCGAGTCCGGCGGCGGCGAGGGTGCCGCGAACATCAAGAGCCACCACAACGTGGGCGGTTTGCCCGAGGACCTGCAGTTCGAGCTGGTCGAGCCGCTGCGCACGCTGTTCAAGGACGAAGTTCGGGCGGTCGGCGCACAGTTGGGCCTGCCGGCCGAGATCGTTGGCCGGCAGCCGTTCCCCGGCCCGGGCCTGGGCATCCGCATCATTGGTGAAGTCACGCAGGAACGCCTGGACCTGCTGCGCAAGGCGGACGCGATTGCCCGGGCGGAGCTGACCGCTGCCGGCCTGGACCAGGAAGTCTGGCAAATGCCGGTGGTCCTGCTGGCCGACGTGCGCAGCGTGGGCGTGCAGGGCGACGGCCGCACCTACGGGCACCCGATCGTGCTGCGTCCGGTCTCCTCCGAGGACGCGATGACCGCCGACTGGTCGCGCCTGCCCTACGACCTGCTGGCCAGGATCTCCAACCGGATCACCAACGAAGTGGACGGGGTCAACCGCGTGGTGCTCGACGTGACGAGCAAGCCGCCGGGAACCATCGAGTGGGAGTAGCCACAACGGGCAGCCGCTGCCAACCCGCCGCGTAGCGCGGGAATACTGCACAGCAAAATTCGCCGAGGCAGTGTTGCGGTCGCCCGTTTGGCGTTTAAAGTCCGATACGTTGATTGACATGCCGTTGTGGTCGAGGCAAGTAGCCGAGAGTGAAGTAAAGGGGGCAGCCGTGTCGCTGGCCAGCGTAGCTGAGGCTGCTGAAGACGTTGTGGCATCTTGGCTGGAGAAGCTGGGTGATGTGGCCGGGTCCGACACCTTGCTGCGGTTCGCTCCGACGTCGTCTAACAGCATTGACCTGACGCATGCCCACCCTTCCGGCCTGGCCCAATTGCTGGCCGGGCGCCGCACCCGTCTCTCCACCCTGTTGCGCGACCCGAACCAATACGCGGCGGCGATGCGTACCGCCCGCAGCCTGCGGGCCAAAATCTTGGAGCTGGGTTCGGACCGCGGCATCGACGTTGGATATCTTGCCGCGGGCACTGCGTCCTGGCGCGTTCCGGAGATCGGCCGGTCGGAGGCGCTGAATGCCCCGGTGATGCTGACGCCGGTGGCACTGACCGTGCGCCCCAGCCAGGACGACTTCGAGCTGCAGCTGGCCGACCGCGCCCGGCTGAACCCGGCGCTCGTTCGCCATTTGTCCGCCGAGCAGGGGATCGGAATCGATGCCGAGGCGACCGCCCGGCTGGCCTACGGCACTGCACGCCTCGATCCCCATCCGGTGCTGGAACGGCTGCGCATCCTCACCGAGGACGTGCGGAGCATGACCATCGAACACCACTTTCTGGTGTCCACCTTCGCCGATCTGGAGGCCGTAACTGATCCGGTCCTGATCGATGCGGGACACCCGGTGATCCAGGCTCTGGCCGAAGCCGGCGCCGGTTCCGAGGACGCACGCCCTGCCGCTCACGGCCTGGGCGCGGTGCCGGTGCCGGAGGTGGAACTGCCGCCGATCGATGAACGCGATCCCCAGGACGAGTTCCTGCTGCTGGACGCCGACGCGGCGCAGCAGCAGGTGCTGGACCTGGTCCAGGCCGGGCACTCGCTGGTGGTTTCCACACCGCCGGGCACCGGCCAGACCCAGACCGCGCTCAACGCCGCGGCGGCGCTCGCCTACGAGGGCAAGAGTGTGTTGGTGGTGGCGGAGCGCCGCGGCACGCTGAACGAATTCGCGCGGCTGCTGGAAACCGTGGACCTGGGATCGCTGGCCCTGCAGCTCAGCGCGGACCTGACGCCCGACCAGCTGCGCCAGACGCTGATCCGCGCCATCAGCCGCAGCGAGAAGGCGCAGGAGCCGCAGCTGCGGAAGCTGCACGCCACGCTCGCCGACCACCGGCACAAGCTGATGGACCACGTGAAATCGCTGCACAATGTCCGGAGCCGCTGGCGCTGCTCGCCCTATCAGGCAATGCAGTCGCTGGCCAAGCTCACCTCGCTCGATCCGGCGCCGGCCACCACGGTCCGGTTGAAGCGGTCGGTGCTGGACAGCATTACCGACCGGGCCGAACTGGCGGCGCGGCTGGTCCGCGCGGCCGAACTGGGCAGCTTCAGCAAGTCCGCCACCACCAGTCCGTGGTTCGGTGCCAAGCTGCTCAACCGCAAGGAAACGGAGGACGCCCACCAGCTGGCCTCCGACCTGGCCAAGGATGTTCCGCAGCTGCGGACGCGCATGAACACGGTGGCCGAGCATTCGCAGATCGCCCTCGCCGGGACGTTCCGCGAGTGGGGCGAGCAGCTGCAGCTGCTGGTGGAGGTTCGCGGCAGCCTGGACAAGTTCACCCCGGACATTTTCGACCGGCCGGTCACGGACCTGATTTCGGCGACCGCGCCGAGCTCCTGGCGGCGGGACCGCGGGATCGAAATGAGCTCGATGACCCGCTCCCGGCTGCGCAAGGTGGCCAAGGAATACATCCGCCCCGGGGTGCACATCTCCGACCTGCATGAATCCCTTTTCGAAGTGCAGCAGCAGCGGACCAAGTGGGCCGACTACGCCACCTCGCAGCGCCATCCCGCGGTTCCGTCCGGCCTGGCCGACCTGAACAGCTTTTACCGGGATGTGGCGCAGCGGCTGCAGAAACTGGCCGCCTTGCTGGCACCGGTGCCCGAGGACCGTGCGCTGGTGGCCATGCCCGACGGCGAACTCCAGGAACAGCTGAACTCGCTGGCCGCGGACAAGGAAACACTGATCAACCTGCCCGAACGGACGCTGCTGCTCGAGCAGATGCGCGAACACGGACTGGGCGAGCTGCTGGATGACCTGGCCGAACGCCAAGTCAGTGCCGAGCACGTGGGTGCGGAACTGGACCTTGCCTGGTGGCAGTCGGCGCTGGAAGCCATGATCAGCGGCGACGACTACCTGGCCATGTCGGACGGCGATAATCTGCGCAAGCTTGAGGCCGTCTACCGGCTCGCGGACAACGCGCACATCGCGTCCGGGCCCGCCCGGCTGCGCTGGGAACTGGCGCAGAACTGGCGGCACTCGCTCAAGAGCAAGCCGAAGGCAGCCCACCGGTTGCGCGAGCTGCTCAAGGCCGGCGAACCTACCCTGGCCGCGCTGGGGCAGCAGTCGGAATCGCTGGTGTCGGCGCTGCTGCCGATCTGGACCGCCTCCCCGCTGGTGCTGCCGCTGCTGCTGCCGGAAGGCAAGCACTTCGACGCCGTGATCATCCTCGACGCCGAGGCCACCAGCCTGCCGTCGGCCCTGGCCGCGGTCTCCCGGGCCCACCAGGTGGTGGCATTCGGCGACGGCGAGCTCGGCCGTGCAGCGCCCTTCGAAGTCAATGTGGACCGCCGGAACGATCCGGTCACCGGCGAGACCCCGAAGCCGTTGACCAGCTGCTTCCACGCCCTCTCCGAGGTGCTGCCGGTGGTGCGCCTGACCACCGCGTATCGTGCGGTGGACCTGGACCTGACACGATCGTTGAGCGACAAGTTCTACGGGGGATCGCTGTCCCGGCTGCCCGGTGCCAGCTCCATCCGCGGCGGCGGCCTGGAAGTGGAATACCTGCCGGACGGCACCGGCATGCCCGGCGCCGGACACGAAGGCGTGGAGAGCGTTCCGGCCGAACTGAACCGCGTGGTGGACCTGGTCTTCGAGCACATCAGCCTGCGGCCATCGCGGTCGCTGGCCGTGGTAACGGCCAGCGCACGGCATGCCGCACGGGTGGCGGAGGCGATCCGGCTGCAGATGCCGAACTACCCCTCGGCGACGAGTTTCTTCCAGCGTCGCCAAGAGCCCTTCCGGGTGGTTCCAGTGGAACGCGCTTCCGGACTGGTCCGCGACGATGTGATCTTCTCGCTGGGCTTCGGCCGGACGCCGCACGGACGCGCGGTGCATGACTTCGGGCCGCTGTCGGCGGCGGGCGGACGGGCGCTCTTCGCGACCGCGGTGACGCGTTCCAGGCACTCGCTGCACGTGCTCAGCTGCTTCCGTCCGGAGGATCTGGATCCCGAGCGGCTGCGGCATGGAGCGGTTGATTTCCACGAACTGCTGGACCGCCACCTTGGCGACGGCCGCTTCCGAGCCTCCGAACTCTCGCCGGGGATCGACGACCCGCTGGTCGCCGACCTGGTGGAGCGCATCCGCACCCGCGGCGCCCGCGTTTGGGACCACTATTACGGCCTGATCGATATCGTGGCCAGCACGGGCACGGTAGAGTATTCGCCGGATGTTGAACCGGCGCTCCCGGTGGCCCTGGAATCGGACGGGACCCCGGAGTACCGGGAGCTGACCGTCCGGGAACGCAGCCGGCTGCGCCCACAGCAGCTGGAACGGCTCGGCTGGCGGCCCCTGACCTTGTGGACCATCGAGGTGTTCACTGATCCGGAGAAATGCGCGGACCTGATCGGAGGCTACTTGGGACTGCAGAAGCCGGAAGAACCGGCAGGGAAGGACGCCCGCTCGGCCGCTCCGGGAAAGCCGGAGCCGGCAGCGGAGCAAACCGGCCAGACACCGGTTGAGCCCGGAACGGATGCCTCGGCTGGGGCACAGGAAGCCGGGCAGGACGGGTTGCGGCCGCGCCGGGCCAAGCGCAGCCAGTCCCCGACGCTGCCGACCAAGGCAACCGAGGACGACCCCCACGCCTGGGGCGACCGGGACGAGGACCGCGACGCCTGGCTGCATGAGCAGCGCCCGCCGCACTGGGGCTAAGCCCGGAAACCGGGGCGTGAGGGGCTGACAGTTTCACCCGGGCTGTCAGCCGACCAGCACCAGGAAGATATTGCCCCGGCTGGAGGCGCCGGCCAGGGCGGTGGCGTCGGACGGCGCTGCAGCCACCACCACCAGCCCGTCGGGTTCCTGCGAGCCGAGCAGCGCAGGTGAGGCACCGCCGTCGTCGGCTTTCCACAGCACCGGAACCGCGCGCGCCAAGACCGTCGATCCCGCCGGCTCATCGAATCCGTTGCCGCTGCTGAGGACAATGTCCACCAGCTGGCCGGGGGAGACCAACTGGACGGTGGAGGGGTCTGCGGGACGAACCGGCACGGCCACCGTCCCCTGCGGCGCACCCGCCAATAGTCCCGGCCCGACGATTGAGGTGTCGAAGACCGGAGAACCTGCCCGCAGGGCCGTGGCCAGGCGCTGGCCGACCAGCGGCAAGGTACTGTCGGCGGTTCCGTCCGGGACGGCGCCTGCCGGCAGTTCGGCCAGTGCGATGTCCCCCGCGGACAAGACGGTGCCGGCAGGCAGATCCGCCGCAGCGACCACCACGGCATCAGTGGGCGCCGGCGCGGGGGTGAACTGATGGACCACCAGTGCGGCGGCAGCGCAGAGCAGCAGGGCGGCCAGCAGCCGGTAGTGCCGGCGGAGCAGCCGCCGCGGCATCAGAGCGAGGCGGGCAATGCGGCTGGTCGCTGCGGCAGGGGGCATGCTGCCACGTTATGACGGGCGGCCCGTGGGACGGCAGCAGACGGTAGGGCGCTGTGGATACGCGCTGCCACCGTTGAGGTGTGTAGGAAAAGCGGCGGGTCGCGTCTTCCGCAGGTGCCTAGCTGGCGGCTGCGGCGGGTGCCGGAGTTGCGGCAGGCTTAGCCGATTCGGCGGCGGCAGCCGGCTTGGCGGCTTCCGTACCGCCGTTGGAACCGGAGGAGGCCGCGGGAACGGAGCTTGCCTTGGCGGCGTCGCGGGAGTCCGTGCGGTAGAAGCCCGAGCCCTTGAAGACGACGCCCACGCTGTTAAACTTCTTGCGCAGGTTTCCGCCGCATTCGGGGCAGACGGTCAGCGAATCGTCGCTAAAAGACTGCTGGATATCGAAGGCGTGGGTGCAGTCTTTGCAGGCGTAGGCGTACGTGGGCACTGTGGTTCCTCCTGAAAACTTGGCTTGGAGCAGAACAGTGCCTGGTACGTAAGTTGGCACTCAAATGCTCCGAGTGCCAATTCTACACTGTGTTCCACACGGTCCGGCTACTGAACCACGTCCAGCCGTCGGGAGTGACCACGCCGTCCAGCGGCGCATCGAGGGCGGTGAACTCGAAGGTGCCGGCGGGCACCACTTCATCGGAGTAGAAAAGTCCCACAATCTTCGTGCGGTCGGCGCCGGCGGGCAGCGAGCCCAGGAACCGGTCATAGTAACCGCCGCCTTGGCCCATCCGGTTGCCCTCGGAGTCGACGGCGAGGCCGGGAATCAGCACCAACGGCAGGCCGGCCATGATCTCCGGTCCGAAGCGCTCTCCGACGGGCTCGTCCACCCAGGCCCGGGGGCTGCGGGCCAACTCCACGCCGGTGTACCAGCGGGCCCAGCTGAGCCGGTAGTCCGGTTCGCAGATGGGGACCACTACGTTATAGCCGGCGTCCTCCAGGGCAGGGAGCAGGGTTCGGGTCGACGGTTCAGAACCGACGGAGAGGTACGCCGGAACGGTGGTCCCGGCCGGGATCTTCAACCGCTGCAATCCGTCCAGCACCTGCTGCGCGAATGCGGTTCCGGCCCGGAGCCGCTCCTCGGCGGGACGCTCACTGCGGCGGGCGCGGAAGAAGGCACGGGCCGTGTCCTTGTCCATTCGGGTCTGCTTCTCCATGGCCGCCATCGTAATTCCTTTCCCGGCAAATCGGCTTGCTGCGCTGCTTCGTTCGGTACGCTGAAGTCATGACGTCTCATCGTGCGGTACGCAAAGCAGTCATTCCGGCCGCCGGCCTAGGAACCCGTTTCCTGCCCGCGACCAAGGCTATGCCCAAGGAGATGCTTCCCATCGTGGACAAGCCGGCCATCCAGTACGTGGTGGAAGAGGCCGTCCGCGCGCACCTGAGCGACATCATGGTGATCACCGGACGCAACAAGCGGCCGCTGGAGGACCACTTCGACCGGGTGCCCAACATTGAGCAGATCCTGGAGGAGAAGGGCGATTTTGAAAAGCTCGCCGCCGTTCGTGCTGCTTCCGAACTGGCGGATATCCACTACCTGCGCCAGGGGGACCCGCTGGGGCTCGGCCACGCAGTGCTGCGGGCGCGCCAACACGTGGGCCACGAGCCATTCGCCGTGCTGCTCGGAGACGACTTGATCGACGAACGCGACAACCTGCTGACCGAGATGATCGAGGTCCAGCAGCAGACCGGCGGTTCCGTGGTCGCCCTGATGGAGGTGGATCCGGCACAGATCAGTGCCTATGGCTGCGCCGACGTCACCCCGATGGGGGACGAAAGCTACGTGCGGATCAACGAGCTGGTGGAGAAGCCCTCGCCGGAGGAAGCGCCGTCCAATCTGGCCGTGATTGGCCGCTATGTACTGCACCCGGCTGTCTTCGACGTGCTGGAGGACACGAAGCCGGGCCGCGGCGGCGAGATCCAGTTGACCGACGCCCTCGAAGTGCTGGCCGGCCGGGAAGGCGAGGGCGGAGGCGTGTACGGCGTGGTCTTTTCCGGACGCCGTTACGACACCGGCGACAAGCTCAGCTATCTCAAGGCAGTGGTGACGATAGCCTCCGAACGGGAGGATATCGGGACGGAACTGCGGGGCTGGCTGAAAGAGTTCGTCGACGGTCCGTCCGACTGACAGCTCGACCGCGAAGATTTTCACATGGTTTATGGCGCGGCGTTCTGGCCGGCGACACTTGAGTGCGGGGATTTGTCGCTGCGCCCCATCCGCTACCGGGACAGAAACGAGTGGATGGCGGTACGGCGCCGCAACGCACGCTGGCTGGAGCCATGGGAGGCCTCGAATCCGGCTCCTGGCGGCTATCTGCCCGCCTTCTCCGAGATGGTCCGCTCACTCAAGCACCAGGCGCGCATGGCGATGGCCCTGCCCTGGGTCATCACGGAGCTGCAGCAAGGAAAGCCCAAGCCGGCGCTGATCGGGCAGCTCACCGTCTCCAGCATCACCTGGGGGTCCGCGATGTCCGCGACCTTGGGTTACTGGGTGGATGAGGCCTGCGCCGGACGGGGGATAGCGCCGACGGCGGTGGCGATGGCTACCGACCACTGTTTCCAGACGCTGGGGCTGCATCGGATGGAGATCAATATCAGGCCGGAGAACCGGGCCAGCCTCCGCGTAGTGGAGAAGCTCGGTTTCCGGGACGAGGGCCTGCGTCCGCGGTACCTGCACATTAATGGCGCGTGGGCAGACCACCGCAGCTTCGCGCTGACAGCCGAGGAAGTCCCCGGTGGCCTGCTGGCCCGCTGGCAGGAGCACGGGGACGTCGGGTTGACACCATAAAGCAGGGCCGGGCGGAATCGTTATCCGACACACCGGGAAGAATGCCACGTCCGGCATGCTTGAGCTTCTACGGTTTTGAGGGTGGACATTCAGAGCTCTGTGATCTTGGCGGTCATCGTTGGGCTGTGGTTTGTCTGGGTAGGACCGTACCTGCTCCGCGGAGGATTCCGTCCCGCGATGGCTGAACCGGCGCCGGGGCACGCAGCAGCACCACTAGTTTCAATACCCGCAACCGCCTCCAGCGGCAACCAGGGGATCATTATGGAATACAACGCACAGCCGGCACCGTCGACGTCGTCGCCCGTGCAGCAGCCCTCCAGGCAGCCCGCCGGGCAGCCCGAGTTCCGGATCCGGTACGGCCGGACCGCGCTGGCACTGACCGGAGCCGTGGCCCTTGTGGTTTTCGTCGCCGGCGGTGCGCTTGCGCTGGCCGGCATAGTTGCGGGCCAGGTCCCCGGCTTCGCGCTGTTGGCGGCCGTCGCCGTCGTCGTCATTCTGCGCTCCCTGGCCATCCGCGATCGCAGGAACCGTGCTGCGGCACGCGCGGACCGGGCGGCCCGCACCGTGGCGGGAGCCCAGGCCACCGGCAAGAGGACTCCCGCCCGGCCCACCCAGCTGTTTGATGGGGCCGCGGCTGAGGCCCAGCCGGCGCCGGAAGCCGCACCGGCAGCGCCCGCTCCGCTGACGGCCGCCGAACTGCGTGAGCAAGCATTGAAGGTTGCCGCGGAGGCCGGCGATACCGTTGCCCCGTCCCGGCCGTCCGGGACCCCATGGCAGCCCGTGGACGTACCCAAACCGACGTATGTTGCCGCCGCCAAGGCCAATCGTCCGGCTCCCGCTCCGCTGCCGGCTCCCGAGGTCAAGAAACCGCAGGTCAAGACGTCGATCAAGCAGACTACCGCGCAGCGGACTGAAGAAGCCGCGGCGCAGCGGTCTGCGAAGGCTGCCGAGCAGCACCCCGAGCAGCACAGCGAGGAGGCCGCCGCGGCGGCCGAGGCATCCGGCCAGCCGTCTGCCGCGAACCGGCTGAACCTGGACGACGTGTTGCAGCGCCGCAGGGCCTGACCTGCCCCAGACGCTGACTGCGGCCTGCCCAGAGGGCGGGCCGCAGTGCTCTCCGGTCGGCAATTGTCAGCAATATTGAGCAGCGATTGCGGCCATGGTGTGCAATGGGACTATGGACGCACCATATTCGGACTTGATGGCGACGGAGACCGCCGGCATCGACCTGTTGGAAAGCGCCGGAATGCGCGAGCCGCTGGAACTGGCCGTCGCCACGCTCGGCGGCACCGTCCGGTCCTGGCAGTTGGCGAAACTGCAGCACCGCCCCGGGGCCGGCGCAACAGGCATCTACACCGTGCGGCTCCGGGGGAACGACGGCGGCGAACGGACGGAGTACGTCTGCATCACCACTGCTGCGGTGCCCGAATGCGGCCTGCCGCTGGTGCGCCTTGACGGTGGGACCGTCCCGTTGACCGCCTGGCTGTACCCGTCCGATCCGGTGCTGGTCGGGTTGCCGGCAGCCTGCGACCCGGCGGCCGTGGGCCGCAATGTCTTCGGCGGGGGAGAAGCGGAGCTGAGGATGGTCAGCTACCGGCCGCTGCGCCGGGCCGTGCTGGAAGCTGTACAGGGCGGCCGCAAGGTCTTCCTCAAGGTGGTCCGTCCGGACCGGGCGGCCCAGCTGCTGCGCCGGCACCGTTTGCTCACCGACGCGGGCCTGCCTGCGCCCGTTGCCACCGCCGGCCCGGCGGACGGCGTGGTGGTGCTGACGGAGGCGAAGGGGACTCCCTTGGCCCGGGCCATCATGAACGACGGCGCCGCGGCGCTGGCACCGGAAACGCTGCTCGACCTGCTGAGGTCCCTCCCTACGGGCGTCTTGGAGCTCTCGCGGCGTCCGGCCTGGGCCGAGCGCGCCGCCGACTACGCCAAGGCAGCCGCTGCCGTGCTTCCCGACGAGCAGGGCCGGATTTTTGCCCTGGCCGGCCGGGTGGAAGACCTGCTGGCCACCACGGACGCCGGTCCGGTGGTTCCCGCACACGGAGACTTCTACGAAGCCAACCTGCTGGTGGAGGGCGGGCGAATCACCGGCCTCATGGATGTGGACGCGCTGGGACCCGGCCACCTGGTGGACGACCTGGCCTGCTTCCTCGGGCACTTGGCCGTGCTGCCGGCGGTTCACACCGGCTACGTGCACGTGCCGGCGGCCCTGGAGCGTTTCGCCGCCGTCTTCGACACCGTGGTGGATCCGGCGGGGCTGCGCGGCCGGGCCGCCGGCGTGGCTCTGTCACTGGTCGCCGGAGCCAAGACCGCGGGGGAGGGGGACGGCTGGCAACAGGATGCCCTGCAGCGGCTGGCCATCGCCGAGGGGCTGGCCGCCGGCGCCACCTGAGACGTGTAACCCTAGGCGTCCGGCACCAGCCGGTAACCCATGCCCCTGACGGTGGCGAACTTCTCGGCACCCAGCTTGTTGCGCAGGTAGCGGACGTAGACGTCCACCACGTTGGACCCGGGATCGAAGTCGTAGCCCCAGACCCGCGAGAGCAGCTGCTCGCGGCTGAGGACCTGGCCGGGGTTGCGCAGGAAAGCCTCGGCGAGGGCGAACTCCCGCGCGGAGAGGTCCACATCCCGGCCGCCCACGTTGGCCCGCCGCGTCCGCAGGTCCAGGCTCAGTGTGCCGCTGCTCAGGCTGGCCAGATCCGCCGGTTGCGCATCCGACCGCAGCCTCAGCCGCACCCGGGCCAGCAGCTCTTCGAAGCGGAAGGGCTTGGCCATGTAGTCGTCCGCGCCGTTTTCCAGCCCGGCAACCGTGTCATCCACCGAACTGCGGGCGGTGAGGATGATGACCGGGGTGTCGTTCCGGCCATCGCGCAGGCGGCGCAACACCGTGAAACCGTCCTGGTCCGGCAACCCCAGATCGAGGATGACCAGTTCGAAGTCTCCGGTCATGGCCAGATGGTAGCCTTCCCGGCCGGTGCCGACCACGGTGGGCACATAGCCGGCCGCTTTCAACCCCTTGGCCACGAAGGAGCTAATCCTGTCCTCGTCCTCGATGATCAGAATCTGGCCCACGCTGCCTGCTCCTTGTCTGCGGCAACGTCCGGCCGCCCGGTGATGACGATGGTAAAAGTAGAACCGGCGCCCGGGGCGGAGGCCAGTTCCACGGTGCCGCCGTGGGCGGCTGCGATGGCGCTGACAATGGTCAGGCCCAGGCCGGACCCCTCCGCCCGCGTCCCGTTGCTGCCCCGAGCGAAGCGGTCGAAAATCCGGCCTTGGTCCTCGGGCAGGATCCCGGTTCCTTCGTCCCTGACCCACAGCCGCAGTTCATCGCCCCGCACGGCCGATCCGATGGCCACGGTGGAACCGGGCTCGGAGAACTTAGCCGCGTTCGCCACTAACTGCAGCCAGGCCTGGGTGATCCTCCGGCTGTCGAGTGGCCAGCGGGTTTCGGCCCGGGCGTCAACCATCCACCGCCGCTCGCCTAGGGCACGTGCCTTGTCCAGGACATCGTCGGCCAGTTGACCGACTTCGACTTCCACCGGGCTGACGAAGCCCGGGCGTTCGGCCTTGGCCAGCAGGACCAGATCGTCAACCAGCAAGCGCATCCGGTCCAGCTCGTCCAAGGCGATCCCGCGCACCGACTCTACGTCGGCAGGGTCGTGCGAGTCCTGCAGTTCAAGGTGGCCCTGCAGGATCGTGATGGGAGTGCGCAGTTCATGCCCGACGTCGTCGAGCAGTTGACGCTGGGCCGTCATCGAAGCTTCCAGACGGTCCAACATGTCGTTGAAGGTGCGGGACAGCTCGGAAATGTCGTCGTTGCCGCTGACCGGAATCCGCTGGGTCAGGTCCGCGTCGGTGATCTGCTGAGCGGTTTCGCGGACCAACCGGACCGGCGCCAGCAGGCGTCCGGCCAGCAGCCAGCCGACGCCGCCGATCAGCACCAGGGAGCCGAAGCCGATCAGCGCGTAGGTCAGGAAGATGTCCCCCAGCTGCCGCAGTTCGGCGTCATAGTCGTAGGCCAACACGAAGGTGCTGTGGGCCGGGTCGGAGGACAGCTGAACCGGCACCGTCACTACCCGGTAGACGGTCAGGGGCGTCTGCATGGTTGCCAGCATGACCCGGTCGGAAGCGGCTGCCTCCGACCCCAGACGGGCCACCAGTTCGGCATCCTGCTCGAGCCGCAGTTGGACGGAGGGGCTCGCGGTGTAGGTCACCTTCCCGTCCACCAGACCGAGCATGCCTTCGTTGGCCGCCGGCAGGGTCCGTTGCATCGCGAGGAACACTAGCCGGCTGGCTTGGGTGAATGGTTCCCCCGTTTCCGGGTCGATGCCCGTTTCCGCCAGGGTTTTGAACTCGCTCACGCTGCGCTGTAGCGAATCGTCGATGCGCTGGACAATATGCGCCCGCTGCAAGGCGAATGCGACCGAACCGGCAACCAGCAGGCCCAGGGCGGAGAGTGCGAGCACGGCAGCCAGAATCCGCACACGGACCGAAAGCCCGCCCGAAGGACTATGCACGGCCGCCCGTCAGCGCGCCGCCGCAAGGGTTCCCGCACCAGTCTTGCAGGCGGGCCGGCGCAGCGGGACCAGTTCCGGTCTTAGTCATCGTCCCCGCCGTCGTCATCCCAGTCATCATCCCACTCGTCGTCGTCATCGTAGTCCTGCGGAGGGGCAGGCTGGACCGGAACCGGCTTGTTCCCTTCTTCCGGCGGCCGCGCGGATGAAGACGGTGACACCCTCGGGGTCGAAGCGGGTGATGGCGACGGCGGTTCGCTGGCTGCCGGGTGCGGGCTTCCGGCCGGGGCAGGCGATCCGGTCTGCGTCACGCTGATCGATGGGCCCAGGTCAGTGGAGCCTGGAGCGCGGGTCGCGGCAGCCAGCGCAGCGCCGCCGGCGCCCAGTCCGAGCAGCACGGCCAGCGTGACCAAAACGGTGCGGATGGCAAAACGAGGCATGGCACCAGTATCCATGGCGCAGATGAGACGAAAATGAGAGCCCTGCCGAAGTCCCAGTGATGCCGCCGTGGGGCCGGGTGAGGGAGCGGGCCGAGTGATTGAGGGAACGGGGCGGGTGCCTGGAGTGGACGGCGCGAGCCTGCGGTCAGTCGGTGCCGTCGGCCAGGGCGTCCGCAGCGCGCCGGGCAATGCCCGCTTCCACCGTCCTGCCCAGGTCATCAAGCGCGGAGGCCAGCCCCAGATAGGCCGCGACCCGGAGCGTGCGGCCGACGTCGGGCTCCTGCAGCACCAGCTTGAACATCGGCACCGCGTCATCGGCCCGGCCCATCTCCGCCAGGACGTGCGCGGCGAACAGTTCGGAATTGCCGGCCGAGGCTGCGTCATCTGCGGCCGAGTAGAGGTCGGCCGCGTGCAGTGCGGCCGAGATCGCCCCGGTGCCGTCCTCCAGCGCCCACAGTCCCCGGGCCCGTGTGTCGCTGTAGTCCGCCTCGTACCAGTGTGCCCCGTACCCGCGGGCCAGGCTGATTGCCTCGTCCAGGGCGGTCAGGCCGGTCGGGTCGCCGGCCTCGCACAAGGCGTGGCCGAGGGCATGCAGCGCCTGCGGCAGCGCGGCGTCGTCGTCCTCGGCTTTGCGGGCGGCGGCTACCGCCGCTTCAAAACAGACCAGCGCGTCCTTCTCGCGGTCCTCCCGGGAAAGCAGCGTGCCGGTCGCCAGCAGGCCGCGGGCCGCCTCGCCGAACTCACCGCCATGGCTGAATTCGGCCACCGCGCGGCGCCAACAATCCAGCGCCTCGGGCGTGCGTCCCGCGTGCCGGTGGGCGTGGCCCATGCTCATCAGGGCGCGGGCCACCTGCGCGTGCGGTGCCTTGGTCTGCTCCAGCCGCTGGAGCAGCTTGGACAACACCTCGCCGGCGAGTTCATACTCCTCGGCCTCCAGCAGTTGGTTTCCCAGCGCCAGGCGCAGGGTCAGTTCTTCCTGGACTTCTCCGCGTTCGGCTTGCGCCACGGCCGCCTGCCAGGCCAGCACGGAATCCTCATAGTCGCCCATCCCTGCACACAGCCGCGCCAGCACTACGGCCGCACTGATGGCGCCCTTGCGCACGCCGGCTGCAGCGTAGAGCTCCAGCGCCGTCAGCGCTTCCTCCAGTCCGGCGGCGCCCTCGCCGCCGGCGGCATTGGCCTTCAGCAGCCACATGCTGGCGGTGGTGGCACGGTTCCCCGGCAAGGCCAGCATCCGGTCGGCCGCTGCTGTTGCGCGTTCCGGCTGGTCGGCCTGCAGGTACGTATTGGCCAGATACATCAGGGCCCCGGACAAGCTGTCGATCCGGCCGGCGCGTTCGTAGCCGGCCACCGCCTCTTCCAGCAGTGCGATCGCCCGATTCGCCTCGCCCCGCTGGGATCGGACGACGGCGATGGCCAACTGGACGTCCGCCGTCACCGACGCGGGGGAATGGGTTTCCAGCAGGCGGGCCAGTTCGGCCTCCAGCAGCGGGAGGTCGTCGTCGCCGGCCTCGCGGAACAGGACGATTCCCAGCCGTTCACCCGCGGCAGCTTCTGCGGCCAGTCCGTTGCGGCGGAGCAGGGCAATCCGTGCCTGGAGATATTCGAGGGCTCCGCGATGGTCTCCGGCCAGTTGGTCGAGCGCAATCAGTACCGAGTACAGGCCCAGCCGGACGTCCAGATCGGCATCGGAGGACCGGGCCAGTCCGGCCTCTGCCAAGGCCCGGGCGTTGGCGTGGTTCTCCGCATAGGCGGCCTCATAGGCGCGATCCAAACAGTCCCGGGCGGCGGCCGGGAACCGTGCAGGATCGGGCCCGGCGTTCGCCAGGACGGCGCGCAATCGGTCGGCGATCAGGCCGCGAGGCACCGTGGCCGCGGACTCAGGCACGGCCGCCCCGCATCCGCAGCGTTGCGCCGTGGAACCTCGTTGCCGCATTGCCCATGGTCTTAGTTCTAGCTGCCTACGGAGGTCGGCGCAATGCCCTTGTGAGAGCCCGGGATTTGCGCCGCGGCGATAACCCTCGCCCGCAGCAACGCGGGATACAAACTATTTCGAAGAACCACTTGCAAACCCCTCACTCACCGAGAGCCCCTCATGACCACCGTTCCCACCCAGCCGTACCGCCCGCCGTCGTCCAGGCTGCAGCACACAGCGGTATCCACGCCCGCTAGCCCCAAGCCCGCCGACCTACACTAAAGGGATGGAATTCGATACCCGGGTTGCCGCCTACGGCGTGATCGTCGCCGATGGCGCCGTGCTGCTGGCCCGCTGGACCGGTGCCGGCTGGCCCCGTTGGACGCTGCCCGGCGGCGGCTTGGAATACGGAGAAGACGCCGCCACCGGCGCAGTCCGGGAGATCCGGGAGGAGACGGGCTATTCAGCCAAGCTCGAGCGACTGCTGGGCGTGGACAGCAAACACATCCCGGCTGAGAAGCGACTGCACGGGAACCGCCCACTGCACGCCTTCCGCGTCATCTACGAAGCCAGCGTCATCGATGGTGAACTCAAAGACGAGGCCGACGGGTCCACCGACCTGGCACGGTGGATTCCGCTCCACCAGGTCCCGTCGCTGGACCGGGTCGACCTGGTGGATCTGGGGCTTCGGCTCCTCTATCCGGACGGTGTGCCGGCGGCCCATTCCGCAACCGACCGCTGAGCGCTATGCTGGTCCGGTTGCCGGGCCACGGTGCCCGCTGGGACCTATCGAGGAGGTGGATGTAATGAGCGTCCATGCCACAGATGCCGTTGCCATCTCCAGCCCCGCCTCCCACCGCCGCTCCGACCGCGGCTAGCAGCCGGAACATCCGGTCCGGAGGCCTCAGTTCCCGAGGTAACCGTCGTGACCGACACATCCCCGCCGCATTCCCTGCTGCACAGCTACGGCTACACCGAACGCATCGCCGCGCTGTTCAGGGACCAGTTTCCCGATTCGAGGCTCCGCCCTGCCCGGGTGGCGCGCACCGACCGAGGCCGCGTCCTGCTGGCTGCCGACGGCGGCCTTTTGCATCTGGCTACCGCGGGGCTGCCGCAGCAGCCGGTCACCGGAGACTGGGTGGGGTACGACGCCGGCCGGCCGGCGTCCGCGGGCGGCCCCGCCATCGCCGGGCTGCTGCCGCGGTTTTCTGCGCTGTCCCGCAAACAGGCCTACGATCCGCTCTCGGCCGAACAGGTTTTGGCCGCCAACATGGACATCATCGGCATCGTGGCGCCCTTCGACCGGCCGCTCTCGCCGAACCGGCTGGAACGGACGCTGGTGGCCGCCTGGGATTCGGGCGCTGTGCCGCTGGTGATCTTGACCAAGGCGGACCTCAGCGGCCAGCATGACGAGGTCGCCGCCCAGATCGTGGAGCAGGCCGCCGGTGCCGAAGTCTTGACAACCAGCGCGGAAACGGGCGACGGCATAGACGCCTTGGCCGGGTATCTGGGCGCTGGCCGGTCCATGGTGTTGCTTGGACCCTCCGGTGCAGGCAAATCCAGCCTGATCAACGCGCTGGTGGGCAGGGACGTGCAGGACGCCGGAGCGGTCCGCGCCGGCGATGGCAAGGGCCGCCATACCACCACGGTGCGCGAACTCATCCCGCTGGGCAACGGCGCAGTGCTGATGGATACCCCCGGCATCCGCGGCTTCGCCCTGTGGGATGCCGAGGACGGGCTGGGGACAGTGTTCGAGGATATCGAAGAGCTGGCTCTCAGTTGCCGGTTCAACGACTGCGTCCATGATGCCGAGCCCGGCTGCGCCGTCCAGCAGGCGCTCGCCGACGGCAGCCTGGAGCGGCGGCGCTGGGACAGCTACCGGAAGATGGAACGGGAATTGGCCAGCCTGCACCGGCGGCAGAGCGTGGCAGCGCAGCGCCGGACCGGCCGGCAGTTCGCCAAGCTGGCCAAGGCGGCCGCGCAAGCCAAGGACTACCGCGGCCGCCGGGAACCACGTGCAGGCGGGCCGCTGAGGTGATTAGACTCAGAGCCAGCACTTCTGCGGGCCCGCCGGCCGCAGGATCTCCCACGGAAGGTTCAGCATGACCGAGCCCATACAGCCGACTGCCCTTCCGGCTGACCAGTCGGCCGCCGTCGCTACGGCTGGGCAGAGGCCGATGGTGGAGTTCCGGGAAGTCACGAAGATTTATGCCGGCCTGCCGGCCGTCCATGACCTGACACTGGACATTGAACGCGGCGCGATCACCGTCTTTGTGGGTCCGTCGGGCTGTGGCAAAACCACCTCGCTCCGGATGATTAATCGGATGGTGGAGCCAACCGCTGGTTCCGTGCTGGTGGACGGCCAGGATGTCTCCGCCCAACCCGCCGCGGCCTTGCGCCGGTCCATGGGCTACGTCATGCAGTCGTCCGGACTGCTACCGCACCGCACGGTGCTGGACAACGTCGCCACCGTGCCTCGGCTCAACGGGGTCCGGCGCACGGCTGCGCGGAAGCGGGCCGAAGAGTTGCTCGCCGTCGTCGGGCTGGCGCAGGAGCTGGGCAACCGCTACCCGGCCCAACTCTCCGGCGGCCAGCAGCAGCGCGTTGGGGTGGCCCGGGCGCTCGCGGCGGATCCGCCGATTCTGCTGATGGACGAGCCGTTCAGCGCGGTGGATCCGGTGGTCCGCGCCGAGCTGCAGCAGGAATTGCTGCGGTTGCAACAACACCTGGCTAAAACCATCGTGTTCGTCACCCACGATATCGACGAGGCGACGATCCTCGGCGACAAGCTGGCCGTCTTCGCCACCGGCGGGCGGCTGGCGCAGTACGGCACGCCGGAGGAAGTCCTGCGGGCACCGGTGGACGAATTTGTCGCCGGCTTCGTCGGCCGGGACCGCGGCTTCCGCTCGTTGTCGTTCAACAGCGCGGCCGGCCTGACCCTGATGCCAGCCACCACCAGCACCGCAGACCGCATTGCGGAAGCGCCAGCGGAGGGCTGGCTGCTGCTGACTAACGACGGCGGCGGACCGGCGGGCTGGCTGCCTCCCGGTCAGCGGGACCCGGCGAAGGCACTGATCGGGGGATCGCTGTTCACGCCCGGCTCCAGCCTCCGGCAGGCGCTGGACGCCGCGCTGTCCTCGCCCTCCGGGGCGGGCGTCGCCGTCGACACCGATGGTCGGGTGATCGGCCTGATCGATCCCGCCACCGTGCTGCAGCGGCTCCGGGCGGACGGCAGCTGATGGAGTGGTTCCTGGCCAACCTGCCCTATGTGATGGAGCTGAGCTGGCTCCACTTGTTCCAGTCCGTGCTTCCACTGCTGCTTGGGCTGGTGGCGTCGCTGCCGCTGGGCTATCTGGCCTGGCGGATCCACGCCGTCCGCGGCCTGATCCTGTCCGTTTCCTCGGTGCTGTACACCATTCCCTCGCTGGCCATGTTCGTCATCCTGCCCGTGATCCTGGGCACCGGCATCCTGGAGATGTCCAACCTCATCGTGGCGCTAACCGTGTATACCGTTGCGCTGCTGGTCCGCGCGGTAGTTGATGCGCTGGAGTCCGTGGACGACGGCATCCGGCAAGCCGCAGCGGCCATGGGTTACCGGCCGGTGCGCCGCTTCTTCCAGGTGGATCTGCCGCTGTGCATTCCGGTGCTGATAGCAGGTCTGCGGGTGGTATCGGTGAGCAACATATCGGTGGCCAGCGTGGGCGCACTGATCGGCGTCCCGAATCTCGGTTTCCTGTTCACCGACGGACTGCTGCGCGACTTCATGACCGAAATCGTGGTCGGAATTCTCATGACCCTGGTCCTGGCGGCGGTGATGGATTTGGTCCTGGTGACGCTGGAGCGGGTACTCACGCCGTGGCTGCGCCGGCGCAGAGGTGCGGACGGAGCCGATGCCCTCGCCGGTGCCGGGCCCGGCACCGGATCGGAAACCGGCGGCGGCGCGGCGGCGCAGGACGCCATCGGCCCGGGACAACGGCCCGATGCCGCCCAGGCGGCGGTGCGCGGATGAATCTCTTCGAGCAGACTGCGGCATGGCTCGTCGATCCGGTCAACTGGACCGGACCGGCAGGCGTTCCGGCCAGGCTGGCCGAGCACCTGTTCTACAGTGGCCTGACCCTGGTGATCGCCGCGGCGATCGCCGTGCCGCTGGGGCTGTTCGTCGGCCACACCGGCAGGGGGCGCGTCGCCGTCGTCGGGCTGGCCAGCGGGTTGCGGGCGCTGCCCACGCTGGGCCTGCTGACCCTGTTCGTCATCCTGATGGGCCTGGGCCTCATGCCGCCGATCTTCGCACTGGTGATCCTGGCCATTCCGCCGCTGCTGGCCGGCACCTATTCGGGGATTGCCGCCGTCGACCGCCCGCTGGTGGACGCCGCGCGCGCGATGGGCATGACCGAATGGCAGGTGTTATTCCGCGCCGAAGTGCCCAACGCGCTGCCGGTGCTGCTGGGCGGGGTGCGGGCCGCTGTACTGCAGGTCATCGCCACGGTCTCCGTGGTCGCCTACATTAATCTCGGCGGCCTCGGCCGGTATCTGATCGACGGGCTTGCCGTCCGCGACCCGGTACGGCTGTTTGCCGGCGCGCTGCTGATCGCCGCGCTGGCACTGGTGACGGACGCCGTGTTGGCCGCGGTGCAGAAAGCCGCCGTATCGCCCGGCGTGCGCGGCGTCCCCTCCGGGTCAAAAGGCAGGACAAGTAAGGTTGGAGCAGCCAGTGCCGGCACATGAGGAGATAAGCATGAAAAACCATCCCCGGATCAACGCACACAGCCAAGAACGCACCAGGGGCCCGGCTGCCCGGCGGAGCGTGCTCGCGGCAGGAACGGCGGCCCTGGCGCTGGTACTGGCCGCCTGTGGCGGCGGATCCGACCCGCTGGAGGAAGGGACGCCGGCATCGGAGGGAAGCGCCGGTGGATCCCTGGTGATCGGCTCCAGCGGCGGCACGGAAAGCCAGATCATTGCCGAACTTTACGCGGGTGCACTGACCGCAGCCGGCTACGACGTCACCACGAAGCCGGGCATCGGCTCCCGGGAGGTGTACGTGAAGGCCGTCGAGGAAGGGTCCGTGGACGTCATCCCGGACTACAGCGGAAACCTGCTGCTGTTCCTGGACTCCGGCGCCACGGCGGCCTCCGCGAAGGATGTCATGTCGGCATTGCCGGCCGCGCTGCCCGAGGGACTCGGCGTGCTGGAGCCGGCAGCGGCGGAGAGCAAGGACGCCATGGTGGTGACCAAGGCGACGGCGGAGAAGCACAAGCTGACCTCGATCGAGGACATGGCCCCGGTCTGCGGCGACCTGGTGATCGGAGCCAACCCGGAATTTGCCGAGCGCGAATACGGCCTGCCGGGACTGAAGGCGCACTATAACTGCGTACCCAAGTCCTTCGAACCGATCAACGACTATGGTGGGCCGACCACGCTCAACGCGCTGATCACGGACAAGATCCAGGTGGCCGATATCTACACCACCACCCCGTCCATCGAGGACAACGACTTGGTGGTGCTTGAGGACCCGAAGAACAACTTCATCGCGCAGCAGGTGCTGCCGCTGATCCGCACAGAATCCGTGGACGAGGAGGCCTCCAAGGTGCTAAACGAGGTCTCGGCGGCATTGACCACCGAGGACCTGATTGACCTCAACCGGCAGGTCAGCGGGGACGAGAAGCGCAACCCGGCCGACGCGGCCGCCGATTGGCTGACCAAAAAGGGCTTGGCCGACTAGCGCTTTGCACCGAGTTCACGCACGCGCCGCTCCGGTCGCCGGAGCGGCGCGTTCTGTGTGCGAAGATTTTTGAATGGCCGAGTTCAAGCAGTCCAATAAGCTCCACAACGTTCTCTACGACATCCGCGGGCCGCTGCTCGAGCACGCGCAGCGGATGGAGGCCGAGGGCCAGCGCATCCTCAAACTGAACATCGGCAACCCTGCGCCGTTCGGATTCGAGGCGCCGGACGCCATTCTGGTGGACGTGATCCGCAACCTGCCCACGGCGCAGGGCTACAGCGATTCGCGCGGCATTTTCTCCGCCAGGACCGCCGTGTCGCAGTACTATCAAACGCGCGGCATTCAAGAGATCGGCGTGGACGACGTTTACTTGGGCAACGGCGTCAGCGAGTTGATCACCATGAGCCTGCAGGCGCTGCTGAACAACGGCGACGAGGTACTCATCCCGGCGCCCGACTATCCCCTCTGGACCGCCTCGGTCTCGCTGGCCGGCGGCCACCCGGTGCATTACCTCTGTGTCGAGGAAGAGGGCTGGCTGCCCGATCTGGAAGACATGGAACGGAAGATCACTCCCAACACCAAGGGAATCGTGATCATCAACCCGAACAACCCCACCGGGGCCGTCTATCCGCTGCACATCCTTGAGGGCATGCTGGAACTGGCGCGCAAGCACAACCTGGTGGTGTTCTCGGACGAAATCTACGAGAAGATCCTCTACGAGGACGCCGAGCACGTGAATACGGCGCTGCTGGCGGACGACGTGTTGGTCCTGACGTTTAGCGGGCTGTCCAAGGCCTACCGGGTCTGCGGTTTCCGCAGCGGCTGGATGGCGATCTCCGGGCCCAAGCATTTGGCGGGGGACTACATCGAAGGCATCAACCTGCTCACCAACATGCGGCTGTGCGCCAATGTGCCGGCCCAGCATGCGATCCAGACGGCGTTGGGCGGACACCAGAGCATCAACGACCTGATCCTGCCCGGCGGCAGGCTTCTGGAGCAGCGCAATAAGGCCTATGAGCTGCTGAACGCCATCCCCGGAGTCAGCACCCAGCAGGCCAAGGGAGCGCTCTACCTGTTCCCGAAGCTGGACCCGGAAGTCTATCCGATCAAGGACGACGAGCAGTTCGCGCTGGACCTGCTCAAGCAGCAGAAGATCCTGATCTCGCACGGCCGGGCGTTTAACTGGACGCAGCCGGACCACTTCCGTTTGGTCACGTTGCCGAATGTCGACGTCTTGACCGAAGCTGTCGGGCGGATCGAGGAATTCCTGACCGGGTACCGGCAGTAACTGGTGCACCTGCCGTAGCCGCACTGCCCGCGCGTGGGTAGGCTTTCCCCACCGCGTGCCAAGCGGGCCGTGCCGAATGGAGGACGAGGGTGGAAGAGGTAGCTCTGCCGGTGTTTTCACGGAGCCCGTCGGAGCTGCTGCGGGTCGGACCGGGTTTTGACCTGGCTGCCATGGACACCGGCAGCACTCCGGGTTTTGCCGGCGGCAAGGCGGCGGGCAAGGCCTTGCTCAAAGCGTCCGACCGCCGCCTCTCCCAACTGCAGGAACGGCTCTTTGCGCAGAGTCGCGGTGGGGCGCGGGAAGCTGTCCTGCTGGTGCTGCAGGGCATGGATACCTCCGGCAAGGGCGGGATCGTGCGGCACGTGGTCGGAGCGGCCGACCCGCAGGGCGTCTCCCATCATGCATTCAAGGCCCCGACGCCGGAAGAGCTGGAGCACGATTTTCTCTGGCGGGTGGAGCGGGAGTTGCCCGGTCCGGGCCTGATCGGCGTCTTCGACCGGTCGCACTATGAAGACGTGCTCATCCACCGCGTGCACGGGCTCTCGTCCCGGGAGGTGGTGGAAGCCCGGTATGGCCAGATCATCGACTTCGAATCATCGGTGGTGGCCGGCAGAGGTATCCGGCTGGTCAAAGTCATGTTGCACCTGGGCAAGGCCGAACAGGGCCAACGGTTGTTTGAGCGGCTGGACCGGCCGGACAAATATTGGAAGTACGATCCGGGTGATGTGGACGAACGCCGTCGCTGGGACGACTACCAACAGGCCTACCAGGTGATGCTGGACCGGACCAGCACCGCCGAGGCGCCGTGGTTCGTGGTACCGGCGGACAACAAGTGGTACGCGCGGATTGCCGTGCAGGAGCTTCTGCTGCAGGCGTTGGAAGCCATCGACCCGCAGTGGCCACCGGCCCACTTCGACGTCGCCGCGGAAAAGGCCCGGCTGGCCACCTCGTAGCCGCGGCCGGACCGGCGGCACACTACCTAGGCAGGCGTCCGCGCTGCGGCGGACCCTCCCGTGGGCTTGCCGGGCGTGCCGGGCGTGCCGGGCGGGCTAGACCGGGGAAACCGGGGAAACCGGGGAAACCGCGGATGCCGGAGTACCGGCACTGACCGGCGACTGACCGGCGTTGGTCGCGCTGCGGGCGGCGTCCAACCGTTGCCGCGCGCCTTCCAGCCAGGCCTCGCAGCGGGCGGCCAGCGCTTCGCCGCGTTCCCACAGCGCCAGGGACTGCTCAAGGGTAGCGCCGCCGGCTTCCAGCTGGCTGACAACGGCTACCAGCTCTTCGCGTGCCTGTTCATAGGACAAGGACGCGACATCGGCCGGCACTGCTGGCTGCTCTGTCATAAGGTTCTCGCTTTCGCTGCAGTTAGTCTTGTTGGCGCTTGTGGGATTCCGGGAGCGAGGTCAGGGGAGCGTTTCGGCAGCGACCTCGCCGACCGCGAGGCGGAGGCGCAGCCGGGTACCGGCGGGGGCGTCGGCCGCATCGCGCAGCACGTGGCCATCCGGCAGTTGGGCCACGGCATAGCCGCGGTCCAGCGTGTTCTGCGGCGACAGCGCACGGACCTGCGCTTTGAGATGGGCAATCCGGTCCGCATCCCGGTGCACGGCCGCGGAGACCGCTTGATGGGCCCGTGAGATGAGCCGGTGCAGATCGTCCGTCCGGGCATCCACCATGCCGGCAGGGTTCGCCATCACCGGACGGCTTCGCAGGGTGGCCAGCCGTTCGGATTCGCGATGGACCAGTTGCTCGACCCGCCGGGCCAGCATGGCGCGGGCCTGGCCAATCCGGTGCAGTTCCTCGCTGACTTCCGGGACTATGCGCTTGGCTGCATCCGTGGGTGTCGAGGCGCGCAGGTCCGCAACGTCGTCCAACAGCGGGCGGTCTGCTTCGTGTCCGATCGCGCTGACAATCGGAGTGGATGCCGCAGCCACCGCGCGAACCAGGTCTTCATTGCTGAAGGGCAGCAGATCCTCCAGCGATCCGCCACCGCGGGCGATGACGATGACATCTACGTCCTGGCGGGCGTCGAGTTCCGCGAGTGCCCGCATCACCTGGGCCACCGCGTTCACGCCTTGGACGGCAACCTCGCGCACCTCGAATTCGACGGCCGGCCAGCGCAGCGAGGCATTCCGGATGACGTCCTTCATGGCGTCGGAATCCCGGCCGGTGATGAGGCCGATGCGGTGCGGCAGCAGCGGCAGGCGCCGCTTGCGCGACGGGTCGAACAGGCCTTCGGCGGCCAGCGCCCGGCGCAGCCGCTCCAGCCTTACCAGCAAGTCTCCGAGCCCCACCGGCCGGATGTCGCGGGTCTGCATGGTCAGCCGGCCGGTCTTGATGTAAAGGTCCGGCTTGATCTGCGCCACCACGCGCGACCCCGGTTCCAGTGGCATCTCCAGGCGCGCCATCACACTGCCCCAGACCACCAGGCTGAAGGATGCCTCGGCGTCGGTGTCCCGCAAGGTCAGATAGGTCGTTGAGTTCCGTCGATTGAGCTCAATGACTTGGCCCTCAACCCAGGTGGGCGGCACGCGGTCGATGTGCATCTTGAGCTTCTGGGACAGCATCCGCAGCGGCCAGGGGTTCTCCGCCGTCGTTTGGTTGGCAGTCGGGGGCAGGGTCGACTTCCCGGTGTCCGCGCCTTGGACCGCGCCTGACTCCATAAATTGCCCCCTCCGGCAGTGTGCTTCCGTGTGCTCCCGGCGGCTGCGGAAGACTCTACATTCTTACCAGCTATCACTGTCATTCGGATTCTCTGTTGTACTAGGTGCAAATGACGCAGGGCTCGCGGGCACTGCCGAACCACTTGATGGAAGCCGAGGACGGAGGTAGCTGTGCGCGCATTGTTGACCGTGCTGAGCGGGCTTCTGGCTGTGCTCCTCGCGGGCGCCGCACTCGTTGGAGCCTGGGCAAGTGAGCGTGTGTTCGACCGCGATGGGTTCGTGTCGCTGGCTGCACCGCTTGGCAGCGATGCTGAATTCCGTGCAGCGCTTGCCTCCGCAGTAACGGAACAATTGCCCGGAGGCGACGACCTGCCAGCGGGTCTGCAGGAGTTGGTGCGCCCCATCGTCGAGCGGACCGCTGGGGCGGTCACTGAGCTGGACGGTTTTCCGCGGGCGCTGAATGAAACCCTGGCCAACTCGCACACCCTGACGTTTTCCGGCACGACGGGCTCAGAAGCCGGGATCACCTTGGATATTGCTCCCATTGTGGGCCTGGCGGTTACGCGGGTAGCGGACGCTCTAGGCGCCAATCTTCCGGTCCCGGACCGAGTGCTGGTCCCACTGGGCTCCGCCCCGACCGCGGGCCTGCTGGCTTTCTGGCAGGACCTGGCCGCACAGTGGTGGGTCGCGGCGCTGGCTGCGGCCGCCGCACTGGTGCTGATGCTGCTGGCCGCACGCCGCTCCACTACGGCACTGGCTTGGGCCGGTCTGGGCGCGGCCTTGCTGGGCGGGATCCTCTGGCTGGCGGCCGTGCAGGTGCCGCCTCTGGCCGTGGGCGCGGCGGGCAGCAGCGAGCTCGCCGCCACGTTCGCGGGGAGGCTGGCCGGATTGGCCGTCGCTGACTTCCGCTCCTGGGCTGCCGTTTTTGCCGGCACCGGGCTCGTGCTCGCCGTGGCCGGTTTCACGCTGCGGGCGTTGCTTGGCGGGGACCGGCGGGAGAGGGCCACGGGCTAGCATAGAGGCATGGCCAGTACAGCAGTTTCCCTTTCCATGCCTACCGTTCCCCGCAAGCGACGTACCCCTGACGAGGTCGCGACAGCCAAGCCCGTGGACGGCGACAAGAAGGTGCTGCTGGCAGCTCCGCGCGGATACTGTGCCGGCGTGGACCGTGCCGTGATCGCCGTCGAAAAGGCGCTTGAGCACTACGGTCCGCCGGTCTATGTGCGCAAGCAGATCGTCCACAATGTGCATGTGGTGTCCACCTTGGAGGAGAAGGGCGCCATCTTCGTTGAAGAGACGGACGAGGTTCCGGAAGGGGCGCTGGTCGTCTTCTCGGCCCACGGAGTTAGCCCTGCCGTTGTGCAGTCCGCCGCGGACCGTCAACTGCGCACCATTGATGCAACCTGCCCATTGGTGACCAAGGTGCACCGTGAAGCAGTGCGCTTCGCCCGCGATGGCAACGAGATCCTCCTGATTGGTCACGAGGGGCACGAAGAAGTCGAAGGGACCTACGGCGAAGCACCCGACCACACCACGATCGTCAACAACCCGGACGAGGCGCGGACCGTACAGGTGCGCGACCCGAACAAACTGATCTGGCTCTCGCAGACGACGCTCTCCGTCGACGAGACGTTGGAAATCGTCTCCATCCTGCGCGAACGCTTCCCGGCCCTGCAGGATCCGCCCAGCGATGACATCTGCTACGCCACCTCCAACCGCCAGGCAGCGATCAAAAAGATCGCTCCGCAATCGGATCTGGTGATTGTGGTTGGCTCCGCGAACTCTTCCAACTCGGTCCGGCTGGTGGAGGTCGCCTTGGAATACGGCGCCAAAGCGGCCTACCGGGTGGACTTCGCCAATCAGGTGGACGAGTCCTGGTTCGAGGGCGTGGCCAGCGTTGGCCTGACCTCGGGCGCCTCCGTGCCGGAGGTGCTGGTGCGCGAGGTGCTGAGCCTGTTGGCCGACTACGGCTTCGGCGAGGTGGAGGAAGTGGTCACCGCCCAAGAGGACATTCTGTTCTCGCTGCCGAAGGAACTGCGCGCCACGCTCAAGGAACGCGGCGACGAATCGCGCGGCCTTGGCGGCAGGGTCACCCGCCCGACCAGCTAAAAGCCGCAGGGCCGCGGCCCCGGGCGGCTGTCCGGGGCTCGCCGCTGCGCAGGAGGCGGAACCGGCGCGCTAGGCGGCCGGATCCCTGTTTTCAATCAGCTCCGGGGCCGACAGCAGCCGGGGAGTATTTTCCAGGGCTGCCGGCGCCGCGGGTTCGTCCAGCACCGTCGCGTCGAAGGCATTGATCTTCCGGGCGGTCGGCAGCACCCGAGACTCCAGGGTCCCGACGAATGAGTTGTACCGCTCGACCGAGCTCTTCAACGACGAGCCCAGCCGTGTGACGTGCTCGCCCAGCGTTCCGAGCCGCTCGTAGAGCTGCCGCGACAGGTCGAAGATCTCACGTGCGTTGTCCTTCAGGACTTCCTGCCGCCAGGTAAACGCCACGGACTTCAGCGTGGCCAGCAGCGAGACGGGGGAGACCAGGGCTACGCTGCGGGCGAAGGCGTGGTCCAGCAGGCCCGGATCAGCGTGCAGGGCGGCGGACAGCACCGCTTCCGACGGCAGGAAACACAGGACCAACTCCGGGGAGGACTGCAGCTGCTCCCAGTATTTCCGTCCCGCCAAAGCATCCACATGTGCGCGCACGGCCTTGGCGTGGGCGGCCAGGAGATCGACACGCTGCTGCTGCTCGGCAGCCGATGTGGCTACCGGGATCTCCTGGGCCTGGAGGTAGGCGCGCAGCGGGACCTTGGCGTCCGCGACGATGGTCTTTCCGCCGGGCAGGCGGATCAGCATGTCCGGGCGGCCGATCCGGTCCGCGCCGGCCAGATGGACCTGCTCGTCAAAATCCACGTGGGGGAGCATGCCGGCGACTTCCACGACCCGGCGCAGCTGCACCTCGCCCCACTGGCCGCGGGCGGAGTTGGACTGCAACGCGGAGGCGAGCGTTTGCGTGGAACGCATCAGCGCCTCGTCACTGAGCTGCGCGGCGCGTAGCTGCTCGGCCAGCTGGCCAAACTGCTCCACCCGGTCCCGTTCCAGCAGGCTGACCTGCTGCTGGACCAGCTTGAGTTTCTCACCCACAGGGATCAGGGCGCGCAGCACCGTGTTCTCCTGCTCATCCTGGGCGGAGAGCTGCCTATTCTGCTCGGTGAGCATCCGACGTTCCGCCTCCACCCCGGCGAGGCGGGCCGAGAGTTCTGCCAGCCGGTCGCCGTCGTGCTTTGAGGCGTCTTGCAGATCACTCAGACGCCGGCGGAAAAGCACAGCCACGGCCAAGGCCCCGGCCACGGCGCCAACGAACAAGGCCAGAAGTGCGAGAAGTACATGCGAAGCATCCATGCCTTCACATTGCCAGCTGCTTCGGACAAAACAGGGAACGCCGGTCCTTGTGTCCCGGCCACGGTATCCTTGACTACCGTGGCTCTAACTATTGGCATCGTCGGACTGCCCAACGTCGGCAAATCAACTCTCTTCAACGCGCTGACCCGCAACAACGTGCTCGCGGCGAACTACCCGTTCGCCACCATCGAGCCGAACGTCGGCGTGGTTTCCTTGCCGGACCCCCGGCTGGAGAAGCTGGCGGGGATCTTCGGCTCGCAGCGGATCCTTCCGGCGACCGTGTCCTTCGTGGATATCGCCGGCATTGTCAAGGGTGCGTCCGAGGGTGAAGGGCTGGGCAACCAGTTCCTGGCCAACATCCGCGAAGCGCAGGCCATTGCCCAGGTCATCCGCGTCTTCGACGACCCCGATGTAGTGCACGTGGACGGCAAGGTGGACCCGCGCTCGGACATGGAGACGATTAACACCGAGCTGATCCTCGCCGACCTGCAGACTTTGGAGAAGGCCATTCCGCGGGTGGAGAAGGAAGTCAAGATCAAGAAGCGCGACGCCGCCGAGCTGGCTGCCATGCAGGCGGCCCAGGCGGTGCTGGAGCGTGGCGACACGGTTTTTGCTTCGGTGGAGAGCGACAAGCTGGACGTGGAGAACCTCAAGGAACTGAGCCTGCTCACCGCCAAGCCGTTCATCTACGTGTTCAACGTAGACGACGCCGTACTCGCCAGCCCGGAGCGCCAGGCCGAACTGCGCGCGCTGGTCGAGCCCGCCGACTGCGTCTTCCTGGATGCCAAGCTGGAAGCGGACCTCGTGGAACTCGACGAGGAAGAAGCCCGCGAGATGCTGGAGATGAACGGCCAGGACGAGTCCGGCCTGGACCAGTTGGCGCGGGTGGGCTTCCACACCCTGGGCCTGCAAACCTACCTGACGGCTGGGCCGAAGGAAGCGCGCGCCTGGACCATCACCCGGGGCGACACCGCGCCGCAGGCTGCCGGCGTCATCCACTCGGACTTCCAACGGGGTTTCATCAAGGCCGAAGTGGTCTCGTTCGCCGACCTGGTTGACGCAGGGTCCATGGCTGAGGCCAAATCCCGCGGCAAGGTGCGGATCGAAGGCAAGGACTATGTGATGGTCGACGGCGACGTGGTGGAGTTCCGTCATGGAATAACCTCTGCAAGCCAGGGCAAGAAATGAGTATAGGTAGGAACCTCCCCCGCGCCTTTGTATCCATGCGACCGACATGACTTCGTGGAGTTCTGTCACAAAAAAGGTGAGCCTGTGCGGCGATTCGCCCCGATGGCTGCGACCTCGTTCGCCACGTTGTTGAACTCGTGCCGTTGCTGAGTTCTTCCGTCCCCGAGTAAGTAAAAACCACCAAGAGTGTTGGTTCGCCGAGTGTTAGTTCGGTCAATGCGCACCACACACTAGCCATTGCCCGACTTTCAAGATCTAGGATAACTTCATTGCTGGAACCGTACTCAGACCAGGTCATCTCTACTCTCCGCAGCCTATTGCCTAAGAAGCGTGAAGATTGGCAGTTGGTGGGCGTTGTCAACCGAGACAAGGACGTTTATTCCTTCGGCACCGATTCAAAAATAATCGGTCGCGCATTTGAAATAGTGGCCGCGGTTTACATTGAAGAACTGGCATCAGCGCTCGGTTATGACTTTTATGAATCGACAAATCAAACCACCTATCCGGACTTTTACCTTATCAAGCCTAACGGTAGGCGAATTGGCATCGACGTAAAATCCACATATCGGTCATTAAATGGTGTTGGGGAAGTGAAATCGTTCAAATTCACGTTGGGAAGCTTTACTAGCTATCTGCGCAACGATACCAAGAATATTGAGGGGAAATATTCTGAATATGACTCCCACTATGTCCTTGCGTTTCTATATACACGGATCACGGACTACGAGCCGATGAAGAAGTCCATCCATGAAATAGACGAGATCCCGCCGACCTACGACGAAGTAGAAGTCATCTTTCAAGAGAAATTCCGCATTGGTGGCGACAAGACCGGCAGCGGCAACACTGACAACCTCGCCACTTTCCAATCCAATTCTGCCGAGCCGTTCATCTACGGCGCGGGTCCGTTTTCTGTTCTGGGCAAAGATGTATTCGATCATTATTGGAAGAACCATCCTCGCAATGCGGATTCTGCAGATGTGAAGAAAGCACTCTATAAGAATTTGCCAGCTTATTTTGATTGGCTTTCTAATCAAGAAAGCGCTCAGTTTGATCACCGTGAGCTACGCGCGAAGTATGAGTCCTACAAAAAGTGGGTTTCTGAGCGAGGTTGGAAGATAGGTCTAAACTAGTATTTCAGTGCTGTCGAGGCCTACGCTGCTTACTGGGTCGGCGGTGTTCTCCGGCGAAACGACCAAGGCCTCAGTGACGGCGCCTCGATTCAGTTCCTTGGCACCCACATGGTAAAAGTGGTCGGTGGTGCGCACCACGCCGTGCGCCCACAAGTCTAGGTGATCATTCGTGCGGTGTCGGTTGCTGTGCCACATGCTAAGGGCATAGCCTGAGGAGTTCTTTCGAGTTATGTCCGCGAGAAGAACTGCTTTCTCTTCCGACCAGGAATCAAAGTATCCGTCATGTCTACCGATATACGGGGGGTCGAGATATACGAAGTCATGTGCCTCGACGTCTTGGTAAGCATTTTCGAATGACTGATTAACGAAGGTCCAATCACGTCGAGCCCGAAACAAGCCCTCAATCCATTGAACCTGATTGGTGATTTTTGTGATCAATGCCGGCGCGAAGCGATTTGGTTTGCGACCGAAAGGAACGTTGTAGGCGCCGGAAGAATTGAATCGGATCATTCCGTTGAAGTTCGACCGCTGCAGGAACAGGAAGTCTAAAGGTGAATGCTCCTTATTAAATCGGTTTCGGACTTCGTAATAGTAGCTCTCTTTACCTTCTGATGTTTCCGCAAGTTTGGGGGCTTCTGCTTCGAGGTATGCCCTTACCATGGGCGCTGTAATTTCGCCATCGTGCAGAGCCTGGTAGAACCTGACGAGGTGCGGATTGGTGTCCGAGAAAATGGCACGTTGCGGCGCGAGGTTGAATCCTACAACACCGCTGCCCATGAAGGGTTCGTGGTACGTACCGGTTCCGTCCCACCTAATGTTCGCGGCGATAAAGGGGATCAGCTTAGTCTTGATGCCTTGGATCTTTATCGGTGGCACCTGGACTCTTGTGATCTTTTGGGGGAGTGACACGAGTACCTGTCTTTGGGTTGCTGAAATATCGATTGTAACGTCAGAGTCCGGGAGTTATGGTCGAGGACATGAGCACAGGTCGCGATTGTAGTGCAAATTACGGCGAGGGACGCGGCGGCAGTGCCTCGGACGGCTTCGGTCGAGACCGGATGGCAAGCGCACCTTCAGCCCATGGCAGGGTTAGGCGCTCGTCTGGATAGTTCCGCGGCGGTAGCGCCAGGGATGGCTTCGAGTCCATCGGCTTGCGGTATTGCAAACATCTCCTTGATGAGACGAGACCCGTTCACCGGCAAAGCGCCGATGAACGGGTCTCGAAACGTTGTCTCAGAAGTCTCGGTCTCGTCTTGGGGTTTACGAGACTCCAGCCGCCGAACGGTGCCGGTAGTAGGTCGCCTTCGACCACCCGACGGTCTGGGCGGCATCGACGACTCCGAGTCCCTCTGAGTCGATGAGATGCTTCACCGTCCGGAGGTTCAGCGCGACCTTCTCGACGCCCGGTGCCGGACGACCGAACTTTACGCCTCGGGCCCTGGCGGCATCGACACCGGCCTGGACTCGTTCCTGGATAAGCTCCCGCTCGTACTCGGCGAAGGTCGCCATGAGGCTGAGCATCAGGCGTCCTTCACGGGTCGAAGGGTCTATGCCGTCCGAGAGGGAACGCACCTCAACTCCACGGTCGAGGAGGTCCTTCACCGTTGTAATGACGTCGATCATCGAGCGGCCTATGCGGTCGATGCGCCACACGACGAGTTCGTCGCCTTCACAGAGACGTTCCTCGAGGTTCGTCCATCCCGAGCGGGACTTGGTTTGCTTGGAACCGGAGACCTGGTCGGAGAAGATCTGATTCGCACCGA
Source organism: Actinomycetota bacterium (assembly GCA_051751385.1). GTDB lineage: Bacteria > Actinomycetota > Actinomycetes > Actinomycetales > Micrococcaceae > Crystallibacter. The sequence continues at coordinate 758,402 of JBNJKW010000001.1, forward strand.
CGCCGACATCGATGAGTGCCCGGCGCTGAAGGTCGTCGTCCTGCTTGTCCCTCGTCGACGTGCGGGTGTAGCCGTACTTCATCGTCTGTTCCTCCTCAGTTGCATCGTCGCTTCGTCGAGAGCAGCCTTCACCCAAACAGTCAGTCGCCATAACCCGAACCCTGCACCGGCGACGAGACCGGCGAGCCCGATCCCTGCGGTGATATTCAGCCACAGCGCCCAGTCCTGAGCCAACGCCCACCGGACACCGACCACGAGGGCCCAGACGCTTTGCACGCCCAGGAGCAGCACCACGGCAACAGGGAGCAGAGCGAGTCCCATCCGGGCTGCCGCAGCCCATCCCAAGGGCTTTTGGAGGCGCTCGGCAACCTCCACGACGCGCTCTGCACTTTCCCTGGCAGCATCGACGCGTTCGATGGCAGCATCGATCTGTTGCGTCGCCACGCCAGCAGCTGCGGAAGCCGACTCCCTGATCGCCGTGACGGCCTGATCCGCCGTAGTGATGATCGCCCGTCCGGCAGCGTTGAGAGCCTGCCCGTACTTCTTCGTGAACTCGTTGGCCTGTTCAGAGTTCCATGCCGTCGTCTTCTCGATTTGTGTCTTCGCGGACATCAGCGACGAAACTGCGTCGGCGATCTGCTTCCCGTCGAGCGCGCCGGCGAGAAAGCTCAGCGTCTGCCCGATCTCGTGCAGCTCTGTCCTCATGCTCTCGCTCGTCGAGAAGCCGCCGGGTGCGGGCACGGATGCCGGCGTGATCGATTGCCGGAGTCGTTGCTCCATGCCCTCGATCTGCTTGCTCGACTCCTCGTCCATGACCTTCATGTACGAGGCGAGGTTCTGCTGCCGCCCCTCTAATCCCGCGAGACGGCTGTTCTGCGCCTCGACGGTGGTGCGGATCGAGATCAACACCTCCATCATCGTCTCCGGCTCCGCCGCGGGCTGCGTGTGCTGCGCGTCGCGCAGTTTCATTCTTTCGAGCGCTGCGCTCATCGTCCTGCTCCTTCTGAATCTGGTTTTGCTGGTGGTAGTCGAAGAACGCTTGTGCACCCTCCGGCGTGAAGTCCGCCGAAAGCACCGAGGTGCGTTTACGCCGCTCGGCACGGCCAGTCTCACCGCGTTGGTCTTCGAGGTAGAGCGTCCAGGTCTCATGACCTTTGCGCTTGCCCTTCTTAGCGACCGACGTGTGCAGTCGCACCCGCGGCACGAGCCCGCCGTCATCATCGGACAGTTGATTCTGCTCGTCGAGCACGGCGGTGAGTGCCGCTTTGCCCGTCGAACGGGGGTCTTCGAGAGCGGCCATCATGCGATCGCCCATCTGGCGGTCGAGAGAGTCTTCTGCGAAGTCCTCTCGGCGAAGCTCCCAGTCCTTCGGCTGATGCTCGATGCGCCTGACCACCGAGAGGCCGTGCTCGACCATCAGTTCGTCGTTGGCCGACTGCACACCGCGCTGGTCACCCGTCTTCCGGTCGTGGAACGTCCGGTAGTCCGAGAGCGCCTTGCCGGTCGAATTGTCGTGGTTGATCACGATGATGTGATTGTGCACCTTCCCGCCGCGGCCGTCGGTGTGCGTGACGACGAGGACGTCCGCGTTGGGATGCATCTTCTTCGCCAGCAGATACCCGAGGTCGTTGGCGCGCTGCACATGGTCGGGTTCCTTCGGCCCGAAGTCGTGGCCGAACGACTGCCGGTAGTGCAGAACCTCAACCTCACGGCGGGTGTTCTGCATCAGAGCACGAGCCCGGGCGGCGAACGTGCCCGGCGGGCCGGGCACGTCGCAGGTGATCGCCACACCGCGGGAGTCATCCTTGCCCCTAACGTATCGCTCAGTGTCGGCAGCGCTGTTGCTCGGGCTGTAGTGTGTGGTGCTCATCTGGCCCTCCGATCACCCAGCAGCTCACGTACCTCGCGGAGCAGATCCATCAGCTCGGGCAAGGAGACGTCGAGCGACACGGGATCACCTGCACGAGCACGACGGCCGAGATCACTGACATTGATCGCCAGCGGACGGATCTGTGCTGCCAATGCCCGAACGTCTGCTGATACCTGAGCCCGCTGCTCGCTGCCGACGAGGGCTGCTGCGATGGCAGCATCGAGTTCTTCCGTCCGCGATGAATGGAGCGCGTCCCGGACGACGGCCTTCACCCACATGCCGGGCTGAAGCCCGAGGCGGTCCGCGCGAGCGCGCACCGCAGGAAGGGTAATGTGGCCGAAGTCCACGTCGAGCTTCGCTCGACTTACACGACGCTTCGCGCCGTGACTCTGCCGCACAGCTTCCACAGCATCCCGACCGGCGTTGCTTGAGGTGTCGGGGTGCTGTTCCACCTGTACGTCAGAGTGGCAAGCAGTAGCACCGTCAGACATATCGCTGGCGCTCGTGTCTTCCGGTACTGCTTGCGAGGGGGCTGCGCCCCCTTCGATCCGCCGGGAGGGAGTGTTGAACTCGTCATTCATCGTGCATCCTCCCCGTACGCGCCACCGGCGTCGTTGCTCGCCGGCCGCGGCTCCGAAGAGTTAGTCGGGGCAGCGCGGAGGACACCCTTCGAGCTCTTTGCTTTGACAGCTGCGAGAGCATCCATGGCGTCCCTGACAAGTCGCTCATACAGGTCGTGCTGCCGATCGCGGAGCAGTTCGATGACCTTCGCATCGATCTTCTTCTGTTCGGCAGCAGCCTCGCGCTTGAGTTTCGCGATACGGTCCGCAGCCTGCTTCTTCGCCTTCGCGATCTCAGCTTCGAGGTGGGTGGTAATTGTATTCGTCATGTTTGGCGACCTTTCGTTCAAGGTGATGTGCGGAGCCGATCCCGCGATGGCGGCGACCACGCTGGGTGGTCCGGGTCTTGGTCAATACGGCTTGCGGTCAGCGTCGCTGGGGCTGGTGCCGGCGGGCATCGCGAGCATACGGGCGAGATAAGGGTCCAGAGCGTCAAGGGGGAGCATCTGAGAGGTGCGCTCCGGGCGGCGGGCGTTCTTCCAGTCGCCCTCAGTGACCGCACCCAATCCCCACTGCGCGAGCCAGGCGAGCTTGTCAGTGACCGTCCTTGAACGGTCCGTCAGTGTGGGGATGTTTACGATGCCATGGCGATGGGCCATGACGATGCTCATGAGCACAGAACGTTGGGCAGTGACAATCCGGCGGCCCTTGCCGTGGGTGAACTTGAGGTGCCATGCACCCCACTCATTGACGGTGCGCAGGCAGCCGGTCTTAGACAACTCGCGAGCGATCTCTCGAGCATGCAGGCCCTCCTCCACGGTGTCCCACGGCTCGGTCGTGAATGTCGCCATCTCATGACTGGAGCCGTCGGGCAGCGGCACCAAGGCGGCGGTCATCGAGCTCATGACAGGGCGGCGCTTGAGGTCGAAATCCATCGATCTGGGAGCAGACACCCACGACGGCAGGAAGTCCTTACGATCGTCCTTGCGCGAGAGCTCGCTGAAGCTGGGGAACCGCTTGTACTCGTTGTCGACACGACCAGTACGGGTGACGACCAACGTCAGCAGGTGCTCACGGTCTTCGGGGCTGTCCTCTTCGATGCCTGCGGGACGCTTGATTCCGTTATGGGCGCAGACCCCGTTCGGCGAGAGCGAGACGTTGCCGCGCGTCGTGAAGTTCACAAGGTCGTCCTGTGCGTGCTTGGCTTCCCAGATCGTCGGGTCCCCGGTGAGTGCGGTGCGGGCTTCATGCAGATGCGCGGCGAGGCCGTACAGGTCGAGGTCGTTGACGTCAGCAACGGCCATGTCGGTGATGAATCCGTCGGTCGTTACGCTGTAGACCTGACCGCCGTGTTCGGTGATCTGGTTCATCGTTGCGATCCGCTGAGCCCGGACGAGGCTCGTCGACGTCGCCGCGTGGTATGGGCTGGTGATCGCGGAGCCACCGACGCTGTCCATCTGCTGTTCGTGGGCGTTCCATGCACGCTGCTCGGCGACGTCCTGCGCGGTCTTGCCATAGACCGAGTTCACCCCCGTCTTTAGGGTCTGCTCTTCAATGGACCCTTTCCCGAAGTTGAGCTTGGCGGTATTGCGGTCGTCGATGAGCTGCCTCACTCCATGACGCAGGACCCGGGACGGAGTGCCGTCCGCCCGGGTGACCGTCCGTGCAGTGAATCCGATCTGGCAGAAGACTTTGGCACCGAGCGTGAGTGCGAGCCACAGCTCGGGACCGCATGCCCAGGTGCCGGCAATACCATCGCTCGTTCGCGAGTAAATAAGCGTGTTGTCGGCGACGATCGGCAGACTCGGAAAGGCAACGCCCTTGGGGAATTCAAAGGATACGAAGCCGACGAACGGAATCGTCGGCTCCGGCACGTCCGCGAGGGTGAGCGGTCGTTCGTGCACGACGGCGTCGATGACACCTTGCTCCCAGTCGAGGTCATGGACGAGCGACATGGCGGTCGGGTAGGCGTTCTGAGCATCGATGTCGACAGTCGGGTTCGGGTAGTTTCCTGGTGCACTGCACGCGTTGAGCCCGCCGTGATAGGCCTTGGCGTAGGCCGAGGAGAGCTGATCGGCCGCACCGTCGAGCGGGCGACGCGAATGCTTGCCGCACCAGCTTGGGCGGTCATCCTCGTCCACGATCACGACCCCGTCGTCTTGGATGAGTCCGGCGAACTCGAGTCGGAAGCCGCGAGACGTCGAGACATCGAAATACTCGCATCCGGCAGAGACGAGTGCAGAGGCCGCACCACCGCTCAAAGTGATCGGCGGCGTGATGCCATCGCCCCAGAGCCGTGCGAGGTATTCGACGACGATGACGGCGTCGTTGATGCCGTACTCGAGGAAATCGTCGAGGTGTGCGGCGCGGTAGCCGGTCATATCGGAGATCCACCCGTCCGGGACCTCCCGCTTGGGAGTGCCGCACGCGGCGCCGAGAGCCGATAGGGTCTTCTGCCCCGCCGGGGCCTGGGCCATCAGGTCCCGGACGGTCACGGACAGCGGACGCCACCAGTCACCCTCGCCGTCTCCGTGCTGGAGCCGGAAGGGCAGGAGTGTGACAAGGCCGCCGGCAGCAGAGGTCAGCCGGGTGAGGTGGTCGGTGACGTACGCGCCACCGCGGAAGGTTGTAAGGTCGGCGGAGCCGTAGTGGCAGGCGAGCACGATCGGCACCCGCCACGGGGCGAGAGCCGCTGCACGTGCCTCCCAGTCGTGGGCATCCGCGGCCCATGCCAGCGCCGCATCCCTGGCGGCGGCGTTCGGTGGCTGGGCGAGGACCAGGTCGCGGCGCACGCCGCGGTCATCCACTCCGTCAGGGACGAGCGGAGAGAGCCAGAGCCGGGCGGCGACCACGACTTCCCACAACGCCGTGTGCAGACTGATGCGACCCTGATCGAGAGGCAAGATCACGATCTCAACCATGAGCGCCGGGTCGCGAGGGTGCGGCACAGCGAATTGGTACGAGTCGATGACGCGCGCGCCCGTGCCGGCGGTCGTGAATTCCGTGTCGAAACCGACAACGATTCCGGTGCGGCCGGTTCCCATCGCCCGCACCGAGGGCAGGTCACCAAACGCAGTCGGGGCTCCCGACATGGCGCCCGCGACGGACGGCGCAGGCAACGGGGTCACACCCCCGGAGCTCGGGGGGCCCATAGGGGCCTTATGACCCCGTGATGAAAACCCCGGAGTTCCGGGGGAGTCATCCGCTCCCGTGCGCTCAATTGCGCCGGGCACTTTCAAACTACCCGGAGCAATTGAGCGGTTCTGAGCGGTCAGAGCCGTGTTCATCGGGGAGGTGTTGGCGGCAAAGACGCCCCCGCGTGGGGAGCGCCGCACGAGCACCTGGAAGCGGGCGCCGCAGTCCTCGATCTCGTGGGCGGACCATCCGGCGGGCACCTGGGCGCTCATGCTGCACCTCCGCCGAGGACGCCGGCGAGGCGTTCGCGCTGTTCCCGAGAGAGCCGCGGCGCTGAGGCGACGAGACGGTCGATCGCAGCGCTTATCGTGGCGTGCTCGGTGGGTCGGCCGACGACGGGTGCGACCATGGCCTTGAGGTCGGACTCAAGGATCAGGTAGCGTCGTCCGACGCGTTCGGCGGGGAGTTCGCCGGAGGCGATCTTCTTGCGAAGGGTTGAATACCCTCCGAAGCCGCGTGCAACAGCTTCCTGAAGCGCCAGGCGCACAGGGGGAGCAATGACGGTCTGTGGTGCGTGCTCGATCGGCCCGAGAAGCGTCAGGCACGCAGGGGGAGCAAGGGTAGCAGCAGGCAAGGCCCGCTCCTCTCGTGAGGAGTGAACACCTGTACCTCTCGCAGGACGCTACCGCGCTCTACCCTGCCAGGATCGCTTCTGGCCGATCCGACCTCACCAGACTTGACTCATAGGCTCATCATGCGCTGGTAATCGCACTCGCCTGGAGCGTGGGAATTATCTCGACGGAGGGATCCCATCCCCGTTGTCCCGTCGGGTGGATCTGACCGGGTGGTCAGACAATCACCACTGTAGTGCTTATTGGCGACAATTTTGAACGATGTGTCACAAGGCGGTGAGTCGTGTGTCAGTTAGCGACTCACCGCCACGTGACGGCTACCGAATCGAGGTTGAACTCCTTGACTCCGCGCGGATGCGGGTAGAGACGAACCTCGCAGAGAATCTCGATGGACCTCCGGCGGTTGGCGAGGTCGGCAGTATCGAAGGCGACAACTGGATCCGGTGCTCCCAGCACACTGGTGTGCGAACTCCCCAACGAGAGCCTCAAACGCTCAACCTCCAAGGTATCAATCGCGGCGTTCTCACGGTCGCGAACGCGCTTGAGATCGAAACCTTCGATGAGCTCTTCGTCATAGTCGCGCTGCGCCCTGCGGATCTTCCCGCGGTGCTCGTTGATCTCCTCTTGGATCTCCCGCAGTCGCGGCTCATCGGCAGAAGGCAGCAGGTCGTTGAGCTCCGGGAGCGCCAGTCGCCGCCGGACGGTCTCGACAACTACATCATCGATCTGCTCTCGTGAACGCACTATGTGACCCGCACATCGATACCGCTGCCCGTGCGCCTTCACCGGCTTGTCGCAGACCCCGCACCTATACAGACCTGAGCCGAGGTGTTTCCTGTCGGTTCCCACCCGGTTCGTGATGCGCCCCGGGTCGTCGAGCCGATCTTGGACTGCCTCCCACATGCTGAGGTCCACGATGCGGTCCCACTTGCCGGGGATTGGCTCGCCGTGATCGTCACGCAGGATCTGGGCCCGCCACGATCGCCGCCGGTCGCCATTGGCGAGCACTTCCTTCGGCGTGTAGGTGCTGTATCCGGCGTAGCGCGGGTTGCGCAGGATGCCCAGGACGGTCGACGGCGCCCAAGGTTCGTCGTCTGGCACAGGACGTGGTTCGAGACCTTCTTCGCTTCTAAGTGCATTGCGCTCGATCATCAAGGTCCGGTTGTGCCGGGGGAGCGTCGGGATGTCAGGAAGATCCTTTCCTTCCCCGCCGGATAATACCGCGGCGATCGCCCGCAGCGATGCCCCTGAGGAGAACGCGGCGTAGATCTTTTTGACAGCCTCCGCCTCATGGTCGATCACGTCGCCGTTTTTGGCGTAGCCGAGGGGGCGTACTCCCTTCGGTGGTCTCCCTTGCTGTGCGCGCTGCCGTTGTGCCCGGGACTGGCGTTCTGCCTTGACCTCGATCTCGTTGCGGGCGATCGCCGAAAACATGTCGGCCGACAACCGGCCGGCCGCTGTCGTGCAGTCAATGTCGGATCCCTTGGCGAAGGTCAGCAGGACATGGTGACGCTGGGCAGCCTCGATGACCCGCACACCATCTGCACGGTTACGTTCGAGGCGGGGCCACTCCTGAGCGACGACGACGTCGATATGGCCTGACTCGATGTCTTTGAGGAGCCGTTCAAAGGCCGGCCGCTTCTTGTGGCCCTTGCCGGAGATGTCGTTGTCCTCGTAGACGCCCACGAGTGTCCACCGTCGGGCTGCGATCAGTGCATCGGCGTCCTCGCGGTGCCTGTCCACGCCGAGGCGGGTGTTCTCGCGGTCCTGGGAGATGCGCAGATAGATGGCCGCGCGGCGCTGTTCGGAGCTCATCCAACCAAGCTACGCGATTACGTGTTATTTGGCTTCTGAATTCCAAACTGTCGCCGTGGTGTCAGCACCCTCGGGTGCCCGTTCCGTATGCGCGACAGGTCGGGCTTCCGACATGCTTGCCCGGCCCTGGGTGACCTATTGCATCCCATGGCGCACCGTCACCCTTAGCCGTGGCCAAGCGTTGAACCTAGTGTCAACGACGGCGCCCTCGCGCGCGACTCTGTTGTACAGCGGCTTCTGAAGCCATTCCACGCGCGCTTGGGCGGGGCCTGACTGGCCTACCGGGACACAGCGTGGAACGTCCGCTCATTGCTGAGCGGAGATGACCCTTGCGGGCCTGTCAACGTTTCTTCGTCGCCCGTTGCCTGCCCGTATGGTATACGGGTTTGCGCGGGGCGGCTCGACGGGCGTTTTGTGTCTCCTCCGTGCTGGAGGCGACGGCCGCTAGCGCGGCGATGTTGATTGCGGCGTTGACATCCCGGTCGATTGTCAGGCCGCAGGCATCACAGTGAAATATCCGTTCCTTGAGGGGCAGTTTGTCTTTCACTGCACCACAGGCTCGGTTTGAACAGGTCTTGCTGGTGGGCGCCCAGCGATTGACGATTACCAGCCGGGTTCCGGATCGGCTGGCTTTGTACTCGAGGAGGAGCCGTATTTGGCCGGGGGCGACGTCGAGTATTGACCGGTTGAGCCCGGCTTTGGCCCGAACGTTCCTGCCGGGCTTCGCGATCGTTCCTCGGGCTGAGCGGGTCATGCCCGCGACGTTGAGATCCTCAATGCCAATGACCGCCCAAGTCTTGACGAGTCGGTTGGTCAGGTCGTGGGCGTGGCCTTCGCGCTGGCGTGCTTCGAGGTGGGAGAGCTTGCCGATCTTTTGGACGAGCTGCGCCCTGTTGCGGGATCCTTTCTGTGACCTGGCGAGCCTTCTTTGGAGGCGTGAAAGTTGCTTGGCGTGAGAGGCCTTGACACGCGGATTTGGTATGAGTTCACCATTAGAGAGGGCTGCGAACGTATGCACTCCGAGGTCAACGCCGACCGTCCCTGCGGCACGCTTGCGTTGTGACAGGCTCGGTGTGAGGATCGTTTCTTCGACGGCGAGGCTGGCGTACCACCGGTGGCCGCGACGAGTGACTGTGACAGAGGTGATGTCCACGGTGCCCTTACGAAGTTTCCTCTGAAGGCGTTTTGCATTGTCGTGGATGCGGATTTCGCCGAACGTGGGGATCCGTAGGCGGCGGGTGGTTGCCAGCCGGATGCCTGGTGACTTCCGGTCGTGTGTGATCGTGAAAGAGTCCCGGGCAACACCGCGTACCTTGAAACGCGGGTATCCGCTTCTCTCGCCGGCGCGGATTCCCTTGAACGAGGCCGTCCAGTTATTCCACGCCCTGTCTGCGTTCCTCATCCCGCCCACGAGCGCACTGCGGTTGACCTCATGAAGCCACGGTTCGTGTTCACGTCCGTCATCGTGAAGACCGGGCACGAGCAGCCCCTTCCCGGCGGCGTCACGGTGGGTATCCCGTATTTCCGTGAGCCAGGGATTGAAATCGTTCGCCGAGGGAATAGGGACCTTGATGGCTTTGCGGGCCTGATCTTCGGTGAGCGCCGCCGGGCCGTACGTGGCAAAGGCTACTTCCTGAAGCCATCGCTTGTGGCTTGCTTGTTTTGCCGCAATGGCGTGGTTGTACATATACCTTGCCACGCCCGCCCACTGCGTGAGCTTCTCGGCCTGCCGCGGTGTTGGGTCAAGCGTGAGACGGTAGGCGCGACGAATGACGCTCGTTGCCGGGGCCGCTTCAATGCTCATGAGAGGGAACGTAGCCCGGGAGGACGACGATGGCCAGTCCCCAGGGCGTTGGCGAGGAGCCGGTGCCTGTGGGCCATTTCTGGGACATTACTAGCCGTAATTGCTTCGTAAACGACTGACTATTGGCCTTGATCCACCCACCTGGAGCAGGAGCTTTCAAATCCGAGTGGGTGGCCACCTGAGGGTCACCATTTGGCTGAATTACGACCTGGTCTGGCTAATATGGAGCCCTTCGCCAAGGGCCGGAAGATTTTGAGCGTATATTACCCATCGCGATCTGAATATGACATCAATCCACTTCTCCCGCGGGATAACTGGCGCGTGCTGGCTAGCACCATCTGGACCATCAGCCCTAGCGAGCATGCCGTTCAACCAACTTTCTGGTTCAGGCTCAAGGGGCCATGAACGCATCGAGCTCGTCCGGCTCAAGAAACAGGTCCACTCCACCTTGCCGGGCCAGCCCCAGCGTCGGAACCCGGATGCCGAGCATACTGCTAGCGATTCACGCATATAGCGATAAACAGCAGTTTCTTGTCGTCCCGGTCGAGCGTGACCGCGCGATGGGTGTTTTCGCGACGTCAACGCCGATGAGCACGTCGACGGGGTGGTGTTTTAGGATCACGCGTTCTCCAGGCACTCCGTTGTGATGGCAATGCTGGCTTGTGCTGCAGGGGAAGAGTTCGGTGTCCACGTTACGCCGAACTGCCACGGGTCAAAGCGTCGGCTGATACTGTCCCCGTCAGCGATCCTCCGGCGCTTATCGGAACTGGGGCAACACCCCGGGATCATTAGCCCAACCATGCCTCCCGAGCGCGAACCGCGCGCTGATGATCCGGTGCGGACCCCGGGGCGGTTCTGATGGCCGATGCTCAGTCAGGCTGCGCAGCGGGAAGCGGAAGGCGGCATTTGTAGCGTTTGTAGCGTTTTTCCCAAATAAAAAAACGCTACACACCCCGACAGCTGCACATCGCTGGATTGGCGGGGTTTTTGAGGGCCATAAGGAGGGGTGTGCGTATATATAAGAGATCTCTCTCAAAAAATACGCTACACCCCAAAATCCCCGCCAATGCAAGGGAAAACCGGCCTCTGAGCACCGCTTGTAGCGTTTGTAGCGCCAAATTTGAACTTTTGTGCACGCACGCCTGCGCCCGCACACACGCACACGCATTGAGCTGATAAAAACCGCTACAAACGCTACAGGTGCTGTCGAGGGTCGTTTCCCCCTGAAATACCAACAAAAAAGTCTGTAGCGTTTCTGAACACAGAAACGCTACAGACTTTTGGTGGGGAGGGGCGGAAACCGATGTTTCCGCAGGTCAGAGCAGGGTTTAGGCGGGTGTAGCGTTTTCAGCGGAAAACGCTACGCATGGGCGCAGCGGCTGGTGTCAGCTCGCGGGTGCGTCGCATTCGGCCCAGATACCCATCTTCTGGTCTACGGCACCCTCTACGTAGGTTTCGTACCGTTCTGTGCGTCGCCGGCACGTCGAAGTCTTGCAACACTGAGATGCGGGCAATTCATCCATCCGGGGGCAAGCACTCGTTCACCGTCAAACTCGACCTGTACCGAGCGGCAAAGGTGACGGAGACTCTCCGAATCCTCAACACCAACGGCATTGATCACACGCCGCCGATCATCCAAGCCCACGTCGACGCCACAGACCTCGATCAGCTGCGAAACCAAGAGCGACCTCTTGGAATAGTTCCGACGCCTTCCAGGGAGAAGGTCTAGCGGGCCTGGGAGACACTGTGGAACGTCCACTCATTCCTGTGCTGTTGAGGTACGGGTTTACGCGTGGCTCCCGGTCGCTTCTCTTTTCCTCCTGGCCAGCGGCTACGACCGCCGGTGATAATGTACAGCCTGCCTGAACATCCCTGCCGGATGCCAGGGCGCAGGCTCCCGATGCGGACCCGTGTGTCACTGATTTACATCCGTGGCGGACGTCGCGACACGCCCTAGGACGGAGGCTAATTTGACCAATTATCAAAGTCTCCGATTCCGCTGGTAAATGAACATAATCGTTGATTGTTTGATCCTGTAAAAACGAAGGAAACTAACCGACTTGGAGGAATGGGGAGAGTCCGGGACGATAAGGTTTTCCTATGGAGAACACCCCGAGAAACGGCTCCCCGGCCAGCTGGATAAAAGGAGTCCGGAATCACCGCAAAGGCCGCTTCTCCTTCATTGATGGCTTGTTCTCTCGCCGGCACCACGAGGGGACGCTGATGGCCCCGATGAAGGAAACCAGCTCCATGCCGGAGCAGAAGAGGGATGTGGCCGACAGTTCTGAATGGTGGACGCGCACCCAGTGGGCGCTGGAGGCCACGGTCTCTAAGAATGAGGTGATGAAGGACTACGGTCTCAAGATGCTCGGCGCTCTGGCGAAGAGCGAGATGGCAGAAACCGAGGAAAAGGCGATGCTGGATGCAGTCTGGCAAGTATCGTCCACGGGGATGCAAGACGAGGCCATCGACCAGTTGATCGAGGACCTCAGAGCGCTGCAAAACCCCTCAGAGTCAACGGACGCGTCGCCGCGCATTTCCGACCCTAATGAAGACGATGCCTCGGCATCGGTCCGGAAGACGGCAGGCACGTATCGCAGGGCGTACGACCCCACTAACAGGGAGCAGGTGCTTTCTACCCTGCGCCGCGAAATCCTTGCAGCACGGCTCAAGGTCACGCTGGACAACAAGTTGGCGCGCGAGACCTCGGGGAGGGTGAAGCTTCTGGCCGGGGTGACGCTGCCGCCGCTAGTCAGGCATCATCGTCGCTCCAAAGATGCCGAGGGTCATGAAGGCAGCCGGGGCGACGCTACCGCGCGACCTCAGAGTGATACATGATCGGCACATGGAAGTGTCAGGAATTCTCCCGGAGGACGCGCCCGATCCACGTGTGGAGTTGGCTGAGCAGCTGAAACTCATGCCCGTCCCGGCGATGGGACTGGTTCCCCAGCCCACGGTGGAGGACACAAATGATGTCGCCCTGGCATACGGTCAGAACGCGCACGGATACACCGAGATGGCGGCTGCCGTCAGCTATGCCCTTTGGCGCAACCCGAATGACCGCTCCGACCCGATTAACCTTGCAGACCTCGACGAACAGACACGCAGGGCGATCGAGGATGTTCCGCCATGGCCGCGGCCCACGTGGCTGGTCGAGGAGGTGGAACGCATGCGGTACCCGCATCTGTGGGAGGCCGTGCGGACTACCTGGCACCGCGACGCATCCGAGCGTCATTCGGCCCGCAGGGTGCTGGTTGACCACGTCAATTACATACTCACGAACCAGTACCGGCAGGAGCTGGGGCTGAGCGACAGGCCTTGGGAAGACCCCGCCCCTCCAGCTACCGACCGGATGGTCAATGGTCCGGTCAATGTCCTGGTCGATGGAGTCGAATTGCCCGGCGTGGAGATTGATACGGACCCCTTCGTATACGGCATCGGTGCAGAACTACCAGCCGGCGGCATCCTGACCGCAGTGTTTCCACGTGCGGAACTCAAACAAATCAGGGTTCAGTTCACGGCGCGGAAATAGCGTAGTTGGCCCGGTCCCCGTATGTCATCGTCACCGGTCCTGGCTCAGCTGCTCCCCTCCGCCGCCAGCGTCGCTCGAAGGTTTTCCATCCGGTCCTCGATAGCGCGGCGGGTTTCCCGTGTCCATCTTCGTACTTGAGTATCGAGGATTGCGCGACAGCGGATTTCGTCCAGGCCCAGCAGCGCCATGAGTCGGTCGAGCGCGTCATTCATGTCAGCAGCGTTTTCGACAGCGGTGAAGACCTCTTCCCTCCTGCTCATGCCTACAGAGATGCCTTCAAGAATGTGCAGTTCTTGTTCGAGATGCTCGCGCTCCACCTGACTCATACAGGGAGTCTGCCACAAGCTCGCCTGAAGTATTGGCAGATCCAGGGCATCATCTGAGCTGCCTCAGGAAGTGAGGAAGCCAGAGGCGGGCCCAGCGTCAAACTCCGGCACTAAGGCGCCCACTCAATGCACGCTCAAGCCCTGAATCGTGAACCTGGCACGCGTAGGGTCAAGGCTTGTGCTCGGTCTCGTCGACTTCGACCTCGCGCACGGATTCCAGAGCCGAAATGAGACGATGTGCGTTCCTAGGTGACGCCAGCAGGTAGCGTGTCTCCACCAACGAGTCGTACTCGGCTTTCGACATCAGCACTGCCGACCTGTGCTTTGACACGATCTCAACGGCGGTGCGGTCGAGGTTGACTCGTTCGATGAGGCGGACAAGGTCGCGCCGGGCCTCGCTCGCGGTTAGGGCCATAGCTGCCTCCTGATTGTATGAGACATGCTACCGGCACGCCTGCCCAGGTTCTCCGAGCAAAAGTGCCCGCAGTTCAGTCAATGGCCATCTGTCGGCTGATTGGCTCTCATGCAAATAACGAAAACTGGACAACGCTCCAATAACGAACTGCTCAATCTGAGGCTGATTTCTTAGCCAGCCTGCTAGCTTCAGCAAATGAAGCAACGACTAATGCCGGTTCTAGCAACTGCGGGACTGCTCTCGACAGCCCTGCTCACAGGATGCGGGGCGGAGAGCGGTGTGGATCCTGGAGGCCAATCACCGACTGGTTATCCGGGTAGTACTGCTACAGCGGTCGCAGATCCGGTCTTCGTTATATACATGGGCACACAGACGATCGAGCTTGGTGCTCCGCCCGCGGAAGCGACCCACATTTATGTGGAGCTGACTTGTCTCAGCGCCGGGACTCTCCTTTTCGAGGACGGATTTGAAGTAATCTGTGGGGATCCGAATGAGAGTACAACTCGAACATTCGCGTCATATGACCTGCCAGCGGAACAAGCCGCTTTCGAGGTGACGACCGATCCCGATGTCAGCTACGAGGTGAGGGCCGTTCACGAAAACGGCGCATCTGTCCAATAGCCTCATCCCATCTAGGGGAGACAACGCCGAGGACAGCTACCAGCAACAGTTTCCTCGCCCATTCATCGTTCGACCGGTTATTGTTCCCTGCATGGCTTGGACGGGGCGGCAACGGCGGATCGATTCATGGGTAATTGTTGCGCTATTCCTTCTGTTTACTCTCGTCTCAGTACTCAACTTGTTGATCGGCTTCGAAGTGCCTTGGGGGTGGTGGCTGCTCGCCTTCCAGAGCGCGATACTGATAGCCAGCATCTTCCACCTTCGGCGCTACGTCCTTCGCCAGCGGGACGATTACTGGAGAGAAAGAGGCAAGGACCCTAAGCATCCGGAGCTCTGAGGCCACATGAATTCCAGGCTCCCGCCCGGACTCCACCCGCCGGTGGAGGTCGCCCTGGCCCATGCCGTGGAGAAGATCCCGGCCCCCGGGGCTCTACCCGGCGGAGCCTGGTACGAGCCCAAGTGGGACGGCTACCGCGCAGTCCTCGCCCGCGACGGAGATGAGACTTCGATCTGGTCCAGGCAAGGCAAGAACCTTTCGCGCTACTTCCCGGATCTAATCAGGCCGCAGCAGAGCTGCCGCCCGGCTGCCTGCTGGATGGCGAAGCCGTGATCTGGTCAGAGGGCCGGCTGGACTTCTCTGCGCTGCAACAGCGGCTCGTCACCTCGGAGAAGGCTCTTCCCACGTTGGTGCGTAAGGTGCCGGCCCACTTCGTCGCCTTCGACCTGCTCGCCATCGCAGGACACGACCTTCGGGGCGAGGTGTTCCGGGTCCGACGCCGGCTGCTCGAAGAACTTGCCAAAGACTGGGCCGGGGGCCTCGAACTGTGCCCCGGAACCAGCGACCCGGACACCGCCGCAACCTGGTTCGAGGAACTGCCGGCCATGGACATCGAAGGTCTCGTTATAAAAGGCGGCCAACCCTACGAGGGAGGGCAGCGACAGTGGTTAAAGGTCAAGCACCGTGACACCGTTGACGTTGTCTATGCAGCCGTCATCGGGCCGCTCGTCAGGCCCGAGGCCATCGTTGCCGGGCTTCCCATCGACGGGGCCCTGCGCATCGTCGGACGCTCTGCGCCATTGAAGCCGATGGCCGCGAAGCTGCTCGGAGCCCAGCTGCGTGCGGCCGGCCCGGAACATCCCTGGCCGCAGCGGGTGAAATCAACGGTCCTTGACCGGTTCAACGCCGACGCTGGCGACACCGAGCTGACTCGCGTGGCACCGCTGGTCGTCGAGGTCTCGGCCGACACCATTACGACACGTCGTACGCTTCTTGCGGGCCAGGCCGGAACTCGATCCGGCCTCCGTGAACGCTTACGCGGACCACCGAGACTGATAGGAGGTCTGTACGTGTGGCGACTACATTTTCTGGTCGCGATACTACGGACGAAACGCCGAGGAAGCGGAGACACGACACTTTCGAAACTGTGGTTCGGCGACGGATGTCATCGGAATCCCTATCCTCCAGGGCTCGGGGCCGGGGCCGGGGCCTCGTCCGTCGGGTCATCGTCTTCGAAATCGACGCTCGAGTCGTCCTCGTTATCGTCGTCCTCATCGGCATCATGGATGTGTTCCAGGAGGTTGGGGACCCTCGTGCGGTTGACCCACGAGGAACCCCATATTTCCGGCAGGTTGACTTCGAATGGGTACTGCGACTTCGTCAAGTCGAGTATCTTCTCGAATGTCTCCGGCGAGATCATCGGATTAGTGACCGCCCTTGTCAGCGGGAACTTGAACTTGTCCCAATCGATGTTGACACTGACCTGATTGGCAAGGAGCTTCTCAAAAGCAGAGGCTGAGTAGTCGCTTCGAGCCACTTGGGTCTTTGCCTCTTCCTGGGTTGTGACAATGTCTTCCCGGGCTTCTGCTGCTTCCGCAGAAGTTTCTGGGTCGCCCATTGTCTCGACGAGGCGGTCGTAGAACGGCGTCGTGTCCAACATCATGAAGCGTTGCCCGGTTTCTGACCAGAACTCTTGGAGCAGTTCAGGCCTGGGGCCGAACTTGGTCTTGTTGTCCTTGTCCCACCAATCGTCCTTGTGGTCCTGAGTCACGAAAACCAGCGGCTTCTTGACTGCAGCCGCGTATTCAAGGCATTGCTTCCACAGGAAGTAGTCACCGTACTTGTTCGAGACCTTTTCTGCGTCTTCGTACCCGGGCGGGATCTGCCGTTCGAAACGAGCTTGCCCTTCGGCTTCTCGTGCTTCATACCAAGCCGGCTCTGGCTCAGCTCCAGTACGGTCGTCGTACAGGTCAAGTATCCGCTTGAGGATTTCGTCGTCCTGCGAACCCGATGCCCAGGCGAGCAACTGGGCACGGTCTCGTTGGACGGCCTTGTAATAGCTGTCAAGAGCTGCAGTGAACTTGCCCTCTGCTTCGTCTCCGCCGACGTGGGACTTTTTACCCCCAGTGTTCTTGATGGCCTTTTTCAGTGCGGAGAGGGCGCCCAGGCGATCATCATGATTCGCCGTGGCCGTGGCCCTTACGCTTTGCCGTCGCCGGAGGAATTCCCAGCCCACCTGGTGTGGCATCCAGACGCGATCCGCGATGCTTGGAGAAGATCGAAAAAGTACTTGGACGTTTCCCGCTTGTACACGTACATGTCGAGAAGGACGTTGGTGTCCAGCACGATCAGCGCTTCTGCAAATACTCGGCTTTCATCCGCTTCCGGCAGCGGCAGCTGGCCTTCGAAAATCTTCCTCATATGCCCTACGTCCTTCTACTTCCCCTTCTGGTGCTGCAATCGCGCGCTACAAAGCGACGGACCGAGCGTTGTCAGCGTCTGCAGCAGAACCTTCTTCGAACGGGTCACCCGTTTTGACGATGCTCTCCTTGGGGCTGAGGGGTCTCGGGGTTTCTTCATCCACCCGAAAGGTTTCAGGTTGTTCAACGTACTTAGGCGCGGAGAGCAGCTTATTGAAAGCTGAGAGGTCCGGACCCTGGCCACCAACGTTGACGCGACGCGTGCGGAACGTCTGCGCGAGAGTGATCTTCTCAGCGACATCGACGGCCACCACGGTAATCTTGATCCGTTTGAAGCCCCCCAGAGGTTCACCGGTGTCGGGGTCTTTAATCCCCACGCTGCTGGTGTCCAGAATGTTGAAGTACATGCCTTTGCGGACCCCGTGTGAGGAGCCGCGATTGAGGATGACCTCACGGTCGCTGATGACTTCAGCAACCTTTCCGGTAATCGGATCGTCTTCTTTGCTCATCATTCAGTTCCTTCCGCAAGTTCTTTGAATCTACGTTGAGCTGCATGGCGCTTCTTAACGACTCTGTCAACAACCCCAGGTGATATGGCATCCCAATCGTGGACCGATCTCGCGAAGCGTCCGTCCTGTTGAACCATGGCTTGCTGGGCTGCTACGAGGCGAAAGCTAGCTTCAAGATCATGGACCGAAGGCACTGCGGTCGTCACTTCATTCTGTGCACGCTCGAACTCGCTCTTCATGTCAAGCAACAATTCGACGGCGGTCTCGGCGGTCTTAGAGTGATCCACAGCCTTGGGTTCGGGTGCAAAGAGTAGGCCAATGCTGGCCCCCACTAGCGTGGTGCCGACACCGAAAAGCCAGGACGGCCATGACCATACGTGCTGGCACCACCCCAAGAGAGCGATGGCGGCTACGAGAGCTACGCCCCATTTAAACTTTGCTCCAAATGGAATTCTGCTCTTCTTGAAGTAGATCCCAGCATCATCATCCGGGATTCCCGCTTCCGCCATGTGCGTATCATCTCATAAACGATTATCCACTTCGGGCTTTCCCTTCGCCGCGCCCCGGGGCAGCATCGGGCCGCCGGGAGCACCGCTGACGCGTCCAAAATCGCGCCCTGCTCGGTCATGTACCCGTGACTCTTCTGCTCCACGCCGGTGTATGCGTTTCGGACGCGTCGTCCGGACACGTGCTATCCGGGCGGCAGATGATCACGGCAGCACCGCGATCATCTTGGGGCGGACGTGCCGGCAACATTTCGGGGTGTGGCCCGAGGTAGCCGAGGGGCAGGACCACTAACTTCCCTATCGGTTTAACTAGCACCGCAATGGGACATTCACGTCCAACTGTTGCCACTTATGGGCAGCTATAGCCACTTATAGGAAAAACCCAATAACCCCCCTAGAACTTCCTATAACTCGGTATAACTGAGAGCTCGTACCCTGCGGAGTTCCATCGGTCGAAGATCAGGCATGCCACTGCGAATTCCTCGAGGCTCTGGCTGAACAGTCCACGGCGGCCAGACCCCCATGGTCCTCAGCCGGTTCCGGGGAGTAGGCAGGCGGCCCTGCACCACTCGTAGGTTTCGGGGAGGGGCGACCTGATGGCGGAACGAACTTGTCAGATGAGCGTGAGGCGAACCGACCCTGAGCTTCATGTTCCGGATGGAATCCGTCCCGCGGGTGCCGGATGCGGGCGAATCGTGGTCTTGTGACGACCAGGCTGCTGGCCGCTTGTCCGGCCGAAAGTGCATAGCAATAGTGGTATCCCTGCGGATCAATGCGAGCGTGTTTATCTCCGGTTGGCGGGAGGGCACCATGGACGGGAGATGCTTCCCACCGTAATGACGTCCGGAGCTCTAGAGTAGGACGAGCGTTTACAAGAGGTTTGGAGATAATGGAGTGGCTGAGATTCAAGCTGAGGCAAGCAGACAGAGGTCGTGCCTAATGTGCGGAACGCCTGATGAGCCGACCATCGAACACATTGTTCCTCAAACGCTCTGGAAGCGCTTCGGCCTCGACCCGGATCACGATGATCTTGCGCGCTTCCGGACTGTTCTCTGCAGTCGACACAATCGGGCCACCAGTGTTCTCCACCAACGAACCGAGATGATGGACCTTATCGCCACAGGTGCTCCCGTCACTCGAAAGGCTCTGCAGCATCTCGGGGATTGGGCCGTTTGGGTGACATTACTGCTCAGTCTTGCCCGCGGCTCAGGGGTATTAGGTGCGGAGGCCAGCCGAGACTTGCTCCTTCGCCGGTTCGACACCGACTCTGGCGGTACGCCTAGGGGTGTGCGTGTGTACGCTGCACTGATAGACGACTCCGTCAAGCGGCCGGAACAGGACATCACTCCATACGTTCTTGCCCTGCACGGCGATTCGCGTGTCTTGTGTGATGGGAGTGGCCGACCCGTTGGTTTCAGCGTTCGAACCGGTCCGGTCAATGCCTCAGAGTCGATCAGGTTCGGCAGGATTGCGTTGCTCATCGTCGGCCGGACCCACAAGTCCGGGGAGGATCATGAGGCACGTCTCGATGAAGCCGCTGCCGAAGTCGGACTCGAGCGAATTCTGCCGCTAGGCGAGTCCCTGCCAACAATGAAGCCGACCCAGATCAGCATGGCCAGCGTCAGCCAACTATTCACTGTGTTACCAGATGGGGCGGACCATTCACTGATGCCCCAACTGCTTCAAGAATTGCATGCTTGGGACGGGTTCTCAGAAGTAGAGAGCCTGCTTTAAAGCGCTGTAACCCCCAGGTACTCTGGCCGCTGGAACGGTGACGGCGGGCTCGGGGACTGGGGGAATTGATTCATCTTACGGGGATACGCAGAGTACTCCACAACATAATGTCAGTTATGTTGTGGGCAGTGAAGTAATGAACCCGGTCGGCCGCCTGTACCCACGGGAGGTGGTGCTGGCGTCGCGATCAGGCATGTGAACCGGTAGCACGGAGCTACCATAGGTTTATGATCAGGGCCAGCCAGCCGATCCGTCTCCCCGCGGACTTGTATGAGCCCGCCGTCGCGGCGGCGCATATCGCCTCGCGAACGGTGCCGCAGCAGATCGTGCACTGGGCGCGCATCGGCCGCGAACTGGAGATGTCACGGCGGGTGAACCACCGCGCGATTGTCCAGGTCCTCGCCGGCGCCGAATCCTATGACTCGCTAGGCGAGCAGGAGCAGGCGATCGTCCGCGAGGAATGGGCTGAGCGCGTGACCGCTCTGCGCGAGGGGCTGAACTACGAAGCGGAGTTCACAGCAGCAGGAGAGTCCTACTCGGAGCTCGACGAAGAGGGCAACGTCGTCGTGCGCCAGGCAGGCGGCTGATGCCCCTGCTGCATCTGCTTGCAGGGCCCACGGGGCCGGAAAGTCCAGCTACGGCCGCGGCGGGGTCTCCATTTCGGGCGGGGGAGGGCATCGTCGTTTTCGTGTCCGGATGACGGAACGGGAACAGCACTGGATCTCACTGCGTGAGCTATGGTTGCGCCATAGCCACCAGCAGCAGATGGCCGGTAGCGCTCCGGAGCGCCTCGCCTCCCACGACTAAGCGCCCCTCCTACCTGCTTCCGATGATGAATTCCCCGATGATGGTCCTGCCGTCTTCTTCATACACGGGTATGCTTCGGGTCTTTCCAGCGTTGGCCTTCTGCCATTCAAGTGCCATGACAAGATCAGGAGATCGTCACAGGGTATGTGGGCTGAACGCGAAAATAGCTGCGGACCCGAGCGGTTACAGTCCATCCAATCGAGGCAGTGCCTTTTGACCGCAGCCCTCGCGCTGAGTAAACCATTGCACCCAAGCTCCGGAGGAGCACTCCGGCGTTCCCCAGCAGTTCGTTTTTTGACGGAGGTTATATGTGGAAGCGGGCCTGGAGGATCGCAACCAGATCCTCTGTCAGCTCATCCTCCGGACCTTCGAGGCCTGCAACGAACTCGACACCGGCGCCCCCGGTGGCCGGTCTCGCGTCGATGCCCAGGCTTGTGCATATGGCGAGCAATCGCCGGGCGAAGTCCTCGGGCTCGAGCTTGGGACCAGAAAGGCGGGTTATGCGGACCGGCTCGGTGGTCTGCTGTACATGCGTCATACAAGGCAGGATAAGCGGATGTGAATCTACTGTGGGCAAATGCGTTTAGTAGCTGCTGCTGGTGTGCAACTACTCTGCCGTACCCGCGTAGCTACTGCGCATTAGCTTCTGCGTTGGTGCAGGCTTAGTGTTTGGCAACTCTGGTCCCACTGCATCGTTACTGCGTTGTCACCATGCTTGTAGTGCGCATCTACTGCATGACTGCTGCATAGTTACTGCACTGCTGCTCCGAGGCAGGGTTCGCGGTGCGCAATTTGGAGTGACCAGCTACACGATCCTCAACCGTTCCAGGCAGGCCCCTTTGAAGGGCTTGACACCTACTCTTCGTCGGAAACATGCACCAGATGCCAGCCATCCCAGCCCGGATGCTTGCGCACCTCCAAGGTCCGCAATGGCGACGTCGAGGTGGCGCGCACCTGCAGGCGCCAGAATTCGACGTCGACAATGTTGCCCTGCCCGCGCCCGGCACGCAGGTTGAATTCCCACCAATTCCACCGGCTGAACCAGCGCAGCGGCTCGGCCGCTACCGGCCATAGCCGGCCCCGCCAGCGAACCGCCAACGGCACACCGTGGGGCGTGAAGCGAATTTCGACCGGCTCATTGAGTGTTCGCTGGCCTGGTTGTTCCTGTACCGCTGTCATTGGCCTGTCCCGTCCTGTCTCCCAAAGCCGTGTTCCGTACCTGATCGTTCCGCCGTTGCACCGCGGACGCCCAGACCCAGGTCACCCGTCTAGCCCCTGCGTCCGTCCAGGTGACCTGTACCGCCCGCGATGTCCACCCGAACGCCTCGCCGGCGACCAACTCGGCCGAACCCGGAAACCGGATCCAAGCCCACACCGGCACGCCCGGCACCACTCGGGTCATCTTGCAGTGCTCAAGGTCCAGTTCTTCCGGTGTAAGCGCCACAGGCTCGGCCCGCCTGGTGTAACGGGCCGCCAGCTTCGCCAGTGCTTCCCGGTCCATGCGTTAAAAATAGAACAGATGTTCGAATTAAGCGAAAGGGTGGGCGGAATGTCCGATGTCAGGCAGAATGTGGACTACGTGGGATTCGGATCCGAGGGGGGACGGTCGGGAATGACGACGGAGGTCATGGAGACTGCCCCCGGTTCGGGCGGGGGTCAGCGGACTTTGGCCGCCCTGCTGCAGGACTCCAACACCGAGAGCTGGTCCTCCCGCCGCATTACATTGGAAGCAGAAAAGCGCGGCATCACCGTCTCTTACAGCGCGGTCGCCAAGTACCTGCGCACCCCGCCGGTGACCCCATCGGAGACAGTCCTTCAGGCCTTCTCTGCAGTTTTCGAAATCCCCATGATGGAGCTCCGCAAGGCCGCAGCCGTGTCGCCTGGCGAAGCCGAACCCTTCATCCTGCCCGAACGGGCCAACCGTCTCACTCAGCCCCAGCGCGAGGCCGTTCTGCACATGATCCGCGTCCTGCTCGACGGCAGCGATACAGACTGAGCTGAGGAGGAAACACTGTCAAGCGTGGCTTGGAAGGCTCAGCCCTGCCCGTCTCGGAGCTGACGTCATTTTGGGAATGCAGCGAGCAAATATCATGATCATGACATGCCGCTTGAGAACGACTTGCCACATGCCCTTACAGGGTGCATCCCATTCAATGCCGTCGGAGACCCTGTGGAGATCTGGACAGGTGACCTCGGTATCCAACGCCCGGACGGGCGGAAAGCCTCCGCACCTGGGAAAGTCCAGCTCCTGTGGCGCAGTGGCCTGGAAGTGAAGTGGCACATACACCCCGGCTTTGACGACGATCCGGCGTGGGCAGTGAGCGGAGACCGCGATCCCAGCAGCCTGACTTTCGACTTGGCAGGTAGGCCGGCCAAGTTGAACGCTCACATCCATCGGCATGGGGAGGGGTGGATAAGCGGCGGCTCGCTGGGCCGCCCTGAGGGCTTGGACCACGTCATTGCACATTGGGTCAACCTCCCGCATCTCCATGGAAAGCCAGTAAGCAACGCTAAAGGGACAGAGGCATGGGCGGGACGGTTCCAGATGCAAATCAGAGAGTGGAGCATTACCATTGATGCCAGACCCAACCTCTCTAAGGTTTACGCCGACGCCAAGAGGCAGCATTCTTTCGCCCTGACCCACGTGATGGAACTCCGTCGGGCAGACAGCGCTATCTTTGACGCTCCTGCTGCCAAGGAATTACTTGAAGCGCTCCACTACGGAGTCAGTTTTGCCCTTGGCCGCTGGTCCAGCCCGGCTATACGCGTTGGACTCACTGCCGATGGTGTTCCCCAGTGGACTGAATGGGCGCCCGTTCATACAGACCACCCGGCAAAGGGATCTCTGGGATGGTGGAATAAGACACGTGCTGCGGACCTCGAGGAAGCACTCCTTACGTATGCCAACCGTTGGAGCGACCCGAAGCGGCAACGGTCGCTGAGGTTTCTCACCACTTCTGCGATCCTCGCGATGGAGTCCGGGTTCGTTGAACAGCGCATCATGACGGCGGTTGCGGCGCTGAAACATCTTTCCTGGGTGACAGAGATCCTTGAGGCCGAGGTGCCAGAGGCGAAGTGGATGGGTTTTAAAACTAGCAAGAGGCTAAGACGGCTGTTAGATCAGGCCAGTATTGGTCTCGGTGTTAGTCCAGAAAACTCCCCGAGACTCGCAGAGTATGCCAAGCATGCAAACATTGACGGACCTGAAGCCGTCACGAGAATCCGTCATGCTCTCACCCATCCGAAAGACACGGCAGACATCTACGAGGTGCCCGGCCTAATCGCCGAAGCGGCCCGACTCGCAACTAGGTATCTCAACCTTGGGACCCTTTACTGGCTGGGCTACACCGGTAGCGTCGTCGACGGAACGAAACGCGGCGGCTGGTACGGGCAAAGTGACCTTGTTCCTTGGGTAAACAGGCAAGGTGGAGCCTCGGTTCCGGCCTAGGGATTGGAACCGCCTGCGTGCGTGGCCGTTCTCGGGTTCGGGGAAGCCGGCGAAGTCATAGGAATACAGCTCCACCTCGGCTTGCTCGGCGTACGCAATCGCGGCGCGTGTGTAGCGGGAAGAGACAAAAAACAGCATTTCCTTGCCGCGGTGCCCGGCGGCCGCGGCGCCGACTAGACGTTGCACTGGTTCAGATCCGGTTTGAGATGCCTCAGCCTTCGCCTGAGCGACTGGCTCCCGAGGCCACCACATCCAGGCCCGCGTCCAGACCGACTGGGGTAACGCTTGCGTCCTCGAAGCCCATGAACGCCATCCAGTTAGCGGCATTCAGTTCGGCGTCTCGGTGGGTGCGGATCCTGAATGGCTCGGGCCGCTGTCGCATTGGGATCGGCTCTTCCCCAGCTTCCGCGTCCTACTCGAACAGCAGCGATACAGAGCGAACCGAGCATGAATGCCTGAACCGTCCGATCACCTGCGGATGCCGCGCCGTGGAAAAGATTCCGCACCCCGGCGATCCCGATCGAACCAGAGTCATTGGACCCGTCTGCTTTGCGAACCGGGAGGCGGCAGAGACGCATCGAGAAAACCGGCAACGGTCTACTTGATCGTGAAGACCTTGCTGTCCGGGTTCTGCCGTTCTTCGGTGCGTCCGCTCACGTCCTCGTGGAAGACGTAGAGCTTGTACGTGCCGGGGTCCAGCTTCTGGCTGAACCTGAACTCGCCGATTTCCCCGGCCGGGGCATCAACGGAAACTGTTCCGGCCTTGACCAGCTTGCCCTCGCCGATCTCCTCCTCGGCGTCGGCAATCCGATAGATCTGCCAGCGCAGCTGTGATTCGAAGGCGACGCCGCGGCCGAACACCTCGACGCGCTCCTCGGACGATGCGTCCTGGGCCGGTTCGATGATCCAGACCGGGGCCGCCAGGCTGCTGTCCCGGGCCATCGGTTCGCCCAGCGGCACATGGCCGAAGGCTTCGTAGCCGTGGTGGCCGTCCACCAAGATCGCCACCTCAAGAGGGTTGTCGGTGCTGCTGAGCCCTGCGTTGGCCGCGGCCGCGGTGGCCGTGTACACCAGCTGCTGCACGGCGCGTTCGGCGATGCCGGCATCCACGCGGCGGTCGAAGGCATCGGAAGAGATGTCCAGGGTGATGACCGAGCCGTTGGTAATGGAGGCGCCCACCTTGCTGGCGGGGCTGAGCGGATTGAAGTAGTCCGGATCCAGGGGCTGCAGGCGGGTCAAGGCCGCCACCGCCGTCGTAATGGGGTCTCCGAGGTTCTCCGCCTGGCGGTACTCGCGGTACAGGAACACAGTGTCCGCGTTGGTGCCCAACCAATAGAGGGGGGAGAGCTCGGAGGAGCGCAAGGTTTCCACCGGTGCGCTGGAGACCAGCGGACTGCTGGCCGCGGTGGGAGCCGTGGGGACGGGCATGGAGGTCTGCCCGCCTGTGGCAGTGCCTTGCGGCGTGCAGCCGAGCAGCACCAGCGAGGATGCGGTAACCAGCGCCAACCACGCGCCGAAGCGGCGTGCCGGGACCGAGCCCGAAGGCTGCCGGAGCTGGTTGCTGGTGATGCCTGGATCCCTTCTGGCTGGCCGGAATGACTGGTAAAAGCGGGGCGGGAACCGGTAGCTGCCGGTTTTCCCGCCCCATTAGCTTGGCATAGGGCAGGGGGGCTGATGGCTGCTTTAACCGGCCCTCAACCGGACTGATGCACGATTGATGCACAATCGATATCAAGGCGTTTTCGCCCCTATAGAGGACTGCGCGGTGCCCCCCGCAGTCACAGCACAAGGACTGGCAACAGGACCTGATCGCCGTCCTAGACCAGCCGCACTGTTCGATTACGACACGTGCGCCAGCCATGGCGAAGACGACTTTGCCTGACCGGGAATCGCGGAGCTCGGTCCTATGCCGGCCGGGCTCCGCATGACTGGCGTAACTTGCTGCGGCTTCTGGATGTGGATTAGATCCTCACCAGAGGTTATAGGCCGGTCTGCATGCAACTGCTACTGCTAGGTCAAGTTAGGCATGGTCAGTGTAAGTTCTTCGCATCGGTGATGAGTTCCGTAAGCCGCGAATCCGTCAAGCCCGTTCGTCGCCACAGGCGGAGGTTATTGGCAAAGTTACGCGCCCATGTGTTCAAAGGGGCCCCTGCCACAATGATCGTGTCAAGGTCGGCGTCGCTGGCGGGATTTTTCGGGGCCAGTGCAAGGCCTCGCATGGATTCTCTAGTTTGAGCAAGGCCGGCGACGCGTTCGGCCTCAAACCATTCGGCCAGCAGGCCATCGTCTTTTTTCGAACTCGCTGCCTCCAACAAGGTCAGACCGACGCGAAGATCCCTAAGCGGTACAGCTACTGATTCGGCGCGGAGGTTGATGGTGTTCAGCGTCGCAAGGGCGATTAGCGTTTGAACAAAGGCTCCATCGCTGCGCTCCTCGACTCGGGCGTCCGCAGCGGCGACCCGCTCGGACTTCGCGAGGCCGACGGCGACCCACGTGGAGATGATGATTGCGGCGGCAGGGACAGCAATCCCAGCAATGATTTCCAGAGTTGTGGTGTCCATGCAATCACACTAGGGCTGCGGCGCTTTCGCCGCGTTCATGCGCACCTCTGGCGGCGAGTGGCTGCGGTGCGCGTAAGACGGCCCGGCAATGCCCGTCATTTCCGGCCAATTGACGGCCTGCGCCAAGTTGAACCTTGCGGGCACTGCCAGCACGCCGAACACCACGGCCAGCATCCCCGGTGCCGGAGGGCGAAGGCAAGACCTATATCGTTAAGCGTAGTCGGCGCCGGGCAACGGTTGCGCACGCGGCGCCGAAGCCAAAAGTCTGAACGTCTCCAAGGAGCGAAGCCATGCAGCATGACGTCACCGTCGAGATCCCCAAGGGATCCCGGGTCAAGTACGAAATCGACCACGAAACCCACCGCCTCCGCCTGGACCGGGTGCTCTTCACCTCCATGCAGTACCCCACCCACTACGGCTACTTCGAGGACACGCTGGGCGAAGACGGCGATCCGCTGGACGCCATGGTCATGCTGCAGGACTACGACCTGCTGCCCGGCGTGCTGGTTGAATCCCGCCCGATCGCCGTCTTCAACATGACCGACGACGGCGGCGGCGACGCCAAGGTGCTGTGCGTCCCGGCCGACAAGCGCTTCGACCACATCCAGGAACTCTCCGATGTGCCCGAGTTCCTGGTCAAGGAGATCGAGCACTTCTTCACCCGCTACAAGGACCTGGAGCCGGGCAAGTGGGTCAAGGCCGAGGGCTGGGCCGACCGCGCCGCAGCCGAAGCCGAGCTGGAAGCCTCGATCAAGCGCTTTGCCGCGCAGGGCGAGAACTCGGCCGACGACGAGCCCCAGGGCCGTGACGTCTAGTCCCTACTCAACCCCGCCGCCCGGGCAACAGCGGACCAATGGCAGTCGGTACGGGACTAGCAGTTCCGAACCGACTGCCGTTCGCGATCATCACAGGCAACCGCCTTATGACCAGAAGTGGGAGCCCATTCTAGATTCGACCATGCCAACACCCAGCCGTCGTCGCCCACCCTTGACAACGCCGATGTCTCTGACCCGCGTGGTGGTTTCGGATTTTAGGCCGCGTCGCGAAATACAGTGGTGATGTGAGCGGCCGTAAGTCTAAGACGCAGCGGCAGGCGCAAACGCGCCAAACCAGCCGGTGCCGATGCCCGCCCCGCCCGGCGTGGAGACGGTCCTGTTGCCCTACACGCACTTCTCGGTTCTGATGCGCCCGGATAAGCGACTGGCCGCCGTGACAGGACTGGGTATGGACGGCAGCAAGCTCATGGACTTGGACCGGGCCGGGGTCCCTTGGCGGCTGGATCCCCGGCTGGCCGCTGGCCTGCAGACGGGCGAGCGGGTCTACGCCCGGAACGACATCGACCGCGGCCACCTGGTCCGCCGGGCCTCGGCGGTCTGGGGCGACACAATCGCCGAGGCGAAGCTGGCCAACGAAGACACCTTCCACTACACCAACGCCGCACCCCAGGCAGCCAAGTTCAACCAGGGCCTCGAACTGTGGCTGGGCCTGGAGTCTTACCTGCAGGAGCACGCAGCCCAATACCGCGACAGGATCGTCGTCTTCACCGGGCCGATTTTCAGCCCCCAAGATCCCGTGTACCGGGACGTGGAGATCCCGTTGCACTTCTTCAAGGTCGCCGTGTTCATCCACCGGGGAGAGCTGGCGGCGGTCGGATACGTGGTGGACCAGACGCCGGAGCTGGGCGAACTGCCCGATGTCCCGCGGCCGGAGGCCGTCCACGACGTCCCGCCGCTGGGCCCGTTCCGGACGTTCCAGGCACCCATCAGGGACATCGCCGGGCTGACCGGCCTAAACCTGGACCAGTTGGTCGCCGTGGACCGGATGCCGATCGCCGCTACCCTCGGCACTGCCCGCGTCGGGTCCACATGGCGGAAACTGAATACCGTCGAAGACCTCGACCTGGACTTCGACCTGTTCTACTGAAGGGCGGCCCTCTTATTGATCCGGTAGGCAAAAGACCGGGCGACGTGCTCCATGCTCGGGGAGATCTGATCCGCCCATTCGAATCCGGGCCCGGTGACTTCCAGGATGACGGTCTTGATTACCCTGCCGGAGACCTTTTTCTTCGCCATGGCGCCGACAATGGCCCCGGTGCTTCCGGCGGTGAGGGCACCGAGGGCGACCCGTGTGGCGGTGGTGCGCCGCACGTCGGGCAGGACCTCGGTGGTGGAACGGACCCGGGCGCTCACTCCGTTCAGTGGGTGAACCTCGCCGCCCTTGGAGATAGTGCCGGCGGAGAGCTGAATGCCGGACAATGTATCGACGTCGCTATCCTTTTCTACGGAAGGGTTGCGTGCCTGAATAGAGCCGTCGGTATTCTTCCGGTACATCCCGCTCCAGATCTTCTCCTGGTCGCTGGCGTTCGGGGAGAGGGATTCCGCGGCGCGCTCCATTGCCGTCTGCGCGAGTTTCCGGAAGGCATCAAGGTCCTCGACCCGGATGAGCATGGCGTTCCGGTCCATTGCAGCATCGTCGTTGTAGCCGTCGCGGTCGATCCGGACCGCCCGGATAGCCCAGCCAGCCGGCTTGGTGAACAGCCAGCCCTTCGCGAAGACCTGAACGACCTCGACCCGCTCGATGGAGGCGTAGGAGATGGGGAACCGGCCGGCCCGCCGGTGGTGGGCGTGATAATCAAGCACCATGTGCTTCTCGGTCAGTTCGACCCAGCCTTCTTCGCTGGTCAGTTCAATCTTCAATGCGCGTACCTCCGGATCGAGCGTAGTCGAGAATATCCGGCGCTGAGACCGCCTAGGCTAGCTCCGGGACCTGGGTTTCGCCCGTCCGGGCGTTGGCAGGCACGTCGGCCTCGCTCGAGGCCAGATTGACGGCCTCGCGATCGAAGTTCGACGCAGACAAAATCGAGGTTAACAAGCGCGTTGGTCTGGAGTTGATCCTGCCGCTGGCCGCCATGCTCCCGTTAGAACGATATGCACGGTGGGCCCAAGCAAGGCGGATCCGTGGAAAAGTGGTAGAGAATCTGCTGGTCGGCACCGAATTCGTGGCCGCAGTGCTGATAGCGGGCGAGGGTCAACTGCCTGGTCGGTTAGGCCAGCTGTTGAACCGTTTTGATGCCAATCGGGTGAAAGATGCGGCCCGGCTAGCTAGCGAAGCGGCAAAGCTGGCAGGAGACAAACTCAGAAAGATCAATTCTGAAGCGCGGGCGAAGCAGGACAATCTCAAAGCCACGCTGTCCGGTTTCCGGATGGACTTGGACAAGGGTGAAGAGGAGCAGACTCTTCTGAGGAGTCGTAGGTGAAGCTCATCTGGGCCACGCGTGGACGAACCTGGGGATTTAGGTTTCTTCGAAACGGAGGAGTAGAGGATTTGCTCCTGGTCTACGACGAGGCCTTTGCTGGTGCCGAGGATGAGCGGGAGGTTTGTCGCCGTGTTGACAAAAAAGTGGCACTTCGTTTTCCCGACCCAGAAGGGCGGCAAGACAGGGCGGGCCGAGTAATCTCGCACGATTTCGTAGTTTTTGAGCCGCTGGCCGATCGGCTCCACTCGGCGGAGGACGGGAGGAAATTGGTCTGGCCCGCGGTTGCCGACGAATTCGCACGGGTCTGGGAAAGGACCGATCCACCCTCGGCAAGAGAAGCGTAGTCGTGGTTTAACTATCGCGATGTCCGTGAGGATGATTGACGGTGGAACCTCATTGGATTTCGACATCTTAGTAGGTTCCTTGACTCAAGTGGAAGGTGTGGACGTAAGCGAAGATTTCCGCATCTATCTTGGCAGGTCCTTGTCTACGATGCTGAGACTGGACTATTAAGACAGCGCAGTGAGTCGACCAGTAAGTTGTCGGAGAAGGTCGGCATAATTTCGGTATGACGAGTTCATTCGCGTGGCTCGCCGTCGACCCCGAACAGCGTCGACGGATGATGGAAGCGGTCGAGCTGTTCCGGGACCAAGGAACGATCGATGACCTCGGCATCGGCGCCATTAGGGACGGGATCAGCGACACCTTGTTCCCCGGCACCTCGACGTTGCACACCCGGCTGCGCTACGTACTCTTCGTGTCTTGGCTTCTTGAGATCGCCGCGCAGAAGGATACGGCCGAGCAGATGGGCTGGGCGTTCCATGACGTTGAGCGGGACTTTATCGACTCTCTTAAGCGGGGAATGGGCGACACCAAGGAAGGCATTATCGGTCGCCGCGCTGGACGAAACCTGCAACGCGTACCGAGCGCCATCTACTGGGGAGCGCTGATCTCTTGGGGCATTGTCGATCGTGGCCTCTCGGTCCAGGACTACTTCCGTCGTTGCGTGCTGCGCAGCGAGCAGTTGCGATCGGCGCCGCGACAGGAGGAGCTCGACACCCGGATCGACCTCACCCCGACCGGCATCGTGCCAAGTCTGCCATCCCCGCCGCAAGGCTTGCTGAAGAGCGCGACCTTCGATCTCCGACACGAGGAAGCCTCTTTCTTCGCCGAGACGATTACTCGCTCCTGCTCCGGCACTCTGCTGGCGCACCTTCTGCATCATCGGCCGGTCACGTGGAAAGACGCCGACTCCGCGCCAACGCACCTGTGGGACTCAGAGGTGCGCCGGGACCTGCCGCAGAACCTCCTGGCGCTAGTCGATCTCGCGGAGCGTTTCAGCTTGGTCATACAAGGCGCGAATTTGCTCTACAACCTGCTGCTCGCAGAGGCGACATCCGGCAATGCCGAGCGCCACCATGGCGATCTGGTCGGTCGCTACCGGGACGAGCTCGCAGATTGGGCCGACCAGGTCAACGAGATCCGCCCGCTCGACGCCTCCGATCACCGTGCGATCGGTCGGCTCATGAAGGACCGCCGCCGCGCCTTCACGCCGTCGACTCAGAGCTTCCTCACCTCCTGGTTCGATCTCGCGCGCGCACCTCGCGATGTCGCAAGCAGCGATCTGGCCCGCCGTCTGGTGCAGCAGCGCGAGTCTGCCGTCAAGCACGGCCGCGCACGGCTTCGTCCAGGGAACTCGAAGGCTCTCGATGCCTGGGGCGGATCATCCGGCGTGGACCGGATCGGGTTCCGCTGGATCCATGCTCGACGACACCTGCAGGACATCTACGACGGGCTGGGGGCCGCCTGATGCTGAATCCCGACACCGCTGTCCTGCTCACCGACGCGCTGTATCCGCCGCCCGGCTTCGAGGTCGACGTCGCAGTTGTGACGACCTACTCGTTGGACCTCACCGCGATGCTCATCGCCCCGATGACTTTCGCCCTTGGCAACGTTGACGACGCACGTGCCATCGGATCCGGTGATCCCGTGCAGATGCTGGACGCGGTCAAACGGCACATCGGCCATACGACCGTTTTCTGCCAAGCCGCCGCCATTCACGTTCCAGCAACCCACAGCCGTATCCACGCCTTCCTTGAGGACAGCATCTTCCAGGTCGAACCTCCGACCAAGGACGCACTGTTCCACCCGAAGGTATGGGTGCTCCGTTTTATTCGCCGTGCCGACGGTGCTCTACACCATCGTGTGGTCGTCGCCAGCCGAAACCTCACCCTCGACAGCTCCTGGGACACCGCCCTCGTCCTCGACGAGGGGCCGCGAGGCACGATCGAGGCCGCTCCCGCCGCGGACTTCGTCGCCCAGCTTCCAACTCTCTGCACCGACGAACTGCCCGAAGCCCGCGCCACCGCGATCAAAGACCTTTGCACCACGCTCCGCACAGTGCGGCTTGACGCGCCAGAACCGTTCACGGGGGGCGTGCTGCTCCCGCTCGGCCTTACCGCCGACAGTTCCTGGCCGTTCACCGAGCGCTCTGACCGGATACTCGCGATTAGTCCGTTCCTGACCGCAGGTACCCTAGAGCGCTTGCGTTCGACGACGTCTGAAGCGATCCTCCTCAGCCGCGCCGAGTCGCTCGACCAGGTCGGCGCTCGGGGCACCACAGGCTGGGATCTTCAGATACTCTCCTCTGGCGTCGACTTAACCGAGGATTCCGAACAGGAGACCGGCGCCGCCGTTGATGAGGCCGGCGCAAGCCCGAGCCACGATCCCGCTCCGACCTTCGGCGGAGAACTCACGGGCCTTCACGCCAAGACCGTCGTCATCGATCATTCCCGCGGCCGTTCGACGATTGTCACCGGTAGCGCCAACATCACTGCCGCAGCTTGGGAGCGGAACGTCGAGTTCGACGCTGTTCTCACCGGGCCCACCACCACCTGCGGCGTCGAGGCTGTTGTGGGGCGGAAGTCCAAGGAGCCCGGGCTCCAGATGATTATGGAGCCCTACACGCCGGCAACTGAAGACCCGACCGAGGACCCGAAGATCGCCACCAAGTACTTGCTTGAGGACTTCCAGCGTGAGCTCGCGCGGTCGGATCCCCGTCCGCGGCTCGACGTCATCCCGCGCGACGAAGCGTCCGTCTCGGCACGCCTGACCTTCACCCTCCCGGCCGAACTGCCGGGCGAAAGCGAGATCTGGCTGTCGAC
The DNA here is from genome assembly GCA_051751385.1 of Actinomycetota bacterium. Classification (GTDB taxonomy): domain Bacteria; phylum Actinomycetota; class Actinomycetes; order Actinomycetales; family Micrococcaceae; genus Crystallibacter. The sequence continues at coordinate 791,794 of JBNJKW010000001.1, forward strand.
CGTCCCCGGTCAGCGGCGGCCTCTCGACAAGACCACGACCTGGGACATCGCGATCGAGAACATCACTCCGTTCGTCGCGATCGAGACCACTGCCGGCACGGGGGCGGCCCGAGTCACCCGACGGTGCCTGATCATGGTGCCAATCATCGGTGATCCGCTTGAGCGCAGGCAGCGAGCCCTCGCTGGCATACTGAACAGCTCGGAGCGTGTCCTTCGGTATCTGGCGTTCCTGCTCGGCATTGACGACGGTCGCGGGCCGGTCGCCTTCGACCGCGACGAAGACACCATCGAAGTCCCTTTCGGAGAGGCCGGTACCGCGGCCTCTCACGCCGATTCGCCACCGCCGATTGTGCTCTTCGAACCGCTCGTCCGCGCGGTCGGTTCGGACATCGATCGCCTCGCTTCGGTCGCCGAACAGATCGCCGAGATTCGGGCACTCCCGGATGCAGAGACCCTGATACCCGCCGAGTTCTTGCAGATGTGGGATGTCGTGCTCAGCGTTGTCGGCGCTCGGAGGACTGCATGACCGCCATCGACCTTGATACGGCACGTCCAAATATCGACGCAATGCTGTCTGGTCTTAAGCCGTTCCAGAGGGCGACGGTAGAGCACGCCTTTCACCGCCTCTGGCTGGCCGAGGACCGGGTCGACCGGTTCCTCGTCGCCGACGAGGTCGGGCTAGGCAAGACCCTCGTCGCCAAAGGCGTCGCCGCCCTCGCGATCGACCACCTCTGGGACACCCCCAAGCCGCTCACGATTGTGTACATCTGCTCCAACAGCCAGATCGCGCGGCAGAACCTTCAGCGCCTGCGCGACCTGACCGGTGGCGAGACGCAGGACAATGCTGACCGCCTGACCCTGCTGCCAAGGACGATGGGTCGCGCGGACCGGCAACGGCTTAATGTAATCTCCTTCACCCCGGGGACATCTTTCCGGCTCGGCGCTGCCACCGGCAAGGTACAGGAAAGAGCACTGCTGCACTGGATGCTCAGTCAGGTACTCGGTCGCGAAAATCTGAATGGAAAGAGCGCAATACGGTACTTCGCGTGCGATGTGGGCTTCGAACGGTTCGAGTCCCGCCTGACTTGGGAAAGCAGCCGCCCCGATCTCGACCCTCAGCTCATGCGTGATTTCGAAGAGTACCTGCGTACCAGCCCTGGCCCCATTGGGAGTTCATTGTTAGACGACCTGATCGAGGATCTCGGCACTTGGCGAGGCAGACCAACCCAATCCACAGACATGGTGCGTCGCCGACGTACCATGATCGGCGCGCTACGGATCGCCATGGCCCAGGCAGCGGTCAACTGTCTCTCGCCGGACCTCGTCATCCTCGACGAGTTTCAGAGGTTTAAGGACCTCTTCCCGGCTGTAGGCGCAGATGAACAGCCCCTGAATGACGCCCAGCGACTCGCGCAACGCATTATCTCCAGCCCCGGCACGAAGTCGCTCATCCTGTCGGCTACTCCATACAAGATGTTCACCCTGCCCGACGAACCCTCTGGCGAGGACCATCACCGGGACTTCCATGCCACGATCGGCTTTCTAGCGGGCCCCGAGCCCGCTGAACGCGTCACGACGCTCCTGTCCGACGTCCGCAAGGGCATGCTTCTCGGCACTACTGAGGGCCGTCGAACCGCGGAGCAGGCGACCGCTGCGGTTTCGGCCGAGCTCCGCCGCGTCATGTCCCGCACCGAGCGGCTTCGGGCCACCGCGAAGCAGGACGGCATGCTGGTAGAGAAGCACCTGCCTCCGCTCGAGCTGCACCCCTCGGATCTGCATGTCTGGATGGCAAGCGACAACATCGCCCGTCACGTGCACGGTCACGACGTCTTTGAGTACTGGCGGTCCGCCTCCTACCCGTTCAACTTCATGGAGCGGTCTTCGTACCAGGTCGCGAGCCGAGTCCTCAGTGCCGCAGAGAACGACGAGCCGGAACTCGCTGCGTTGCTCGCCTCCCACCGCCACGGACTGCTGTCCCACAAGGACATACAGAGCTATCGGAAGCTGGACCCCGGCAACCCGAAGATGCGAGCTCTCATAGACGACACGATGGATCGCGGAATCTGGCGTCTCGCTTGGATGCCGCCCTCGATGCCCTACCTTGAGCCCGGTGGTGCGTTCGCCGCCGAAGGCGTTCAGACCTTCACCAAGCGACTGGTATTCTCCGCGTGGAGTGTCGTTCCCAAGACCATCGCGGCGATGGTCAGCTACGAGTCCGAGCGCCGACTGGTCGAGTCCTCTGGCAGGCTTGGCAACGTAAATGCACACCGCTACGATGCCCGCCGCCCGAGTCCGCTGCTCCGGTTCGGTTGGGACGCTCAGCGGGACCGCCCGGCGAATCTGCCGAACCTCGCGCTGCTCCACCCGTCCGTCGCGCTAGCCAGACTCGGAGATCCGCTCGAGGTCGCACGATCCTTAAAAACTTCGCTCCCGCTGGATCCCCAGCGCATGCTCGATGAGGTCACAGCCCGCATCCAACGAGAACTCAATGCCCTCGACCTGCCGCTCACGGAGGGCGCCGGGCCCGGCCCCGGCCGCGCTTGGTACGGCGTCGCTCCCTACCTCCTCGACCGGGCGCTCGCGCTTGAGGACCACGGGCTGCTCGGCGCGTTCCATGTGGGTGAGCGTGAGGATGACTCCACTTCCCGACTTGCCGATCACCTCGCCTTTGCCTCCGATCCGGACTTAGCGAAGCTCGGTCCGTTGCCTGACGATCTTGCTCGGGTCCTCGCGCTTGCGGCAGTCGCCGGACCTGGCGTCTGTGCACTTCGCGCCCTCGGCCGCGCCACCGGTGGCGTCGTCTCCTGGACCGAGGAGCCAGTCCGCAGGGCCGCGCTGCGTGTCTCCCGCGGCCTTGTTTCGCTGTTCAACCGGCCTGAGATCATGGCCGCCGTCCGCGGCGCCGAGACCGAGGCGGCCGAGACCGAAAGCGGGGGTTACTGGCTTCAGGTCCTTCGTTACTGCGCCGACGGCAACCTGCAGGCCGTGCTCGACGAGTACGTGCACACTTTGATCGATTCTCAGGGATACGCTGCTGACGAACCATTAGACCGCGCCCTACCGCTGGCTAAACACGTAGCAGCAACGGCAACCATTCGAACGACGGAGAACGTGGTGCACGACTTGGACTCCCGGAAGGGACACATCTCCGTTAACCAGCAGCGTATGCACTCGCACATCGCCGTTCGCTTCGGCCGGACCCAGACGTCGGATGCTGCCGACGCACGCGAGTCTTCTGTCCGTGACAGCTTCAATTCGCCGTTTTGGCCGTTCGTCCTAGCCAGCACCTCGGTGGGACAGGAAGGGCTGGACTTCCACACCTACAGCCACTCTGTCGTGCATTGGAACCTTCCCAGCAATCCCGTAGACCTCGAACAGCGCGAGGGGCGCGTGCACCGGTACAAGGGGCACGCGATCCGTAAGAACGTTGCGGCCGTTCACGGAGCAGCGGCCCTCGACCCAGCCTATGACGATCCTTGGAAGTCGTTGTTCGATGCCGCCGAGGCCGCGGAGCCTCCTGGCAGCTCACTCATGAGCCCGTACTGGGTGTTCGAGGGTGAGGCTGCGATTGAGCGTTACGTCCCCGCGATGCCCCTTAGCCGCGAGGCGCAACAGTACCGCCGCCTGCAAAGGACGCTCGGGGCATACCGCTCTGTGATGGGGCAGCCCCGTCAGGAGGACCTCATCCAACTGCTCGGGCCGGACGCTGAATGGCCGGTCATCGACCTGACGCCGAGGCCGGTCTTCGAACCGGGAGTCGGAGTCGCCCACAGAACAGAGATCCTCTGATGCCTGAGCCGCTCAGGTGCCGTGGAGTTGCTCCCGGTACCGCCCGCGGAAATGACTGCCGAAAAGGAGCCTCCGGTTGCCGCATTGTCACCGCGGGCGTGTAGTCTCCGGGAATGCCACGACGCTTAACACATGATGAAGCCGCTAGACGGCTGCGCGCCCTAGGTTATGATCCCCTCGAAGATTACCCGGGCTCCATGGCCCCCTGGCTTGCAAAGCACCTGGAATGTGGGCAGGAAGTCAGGGTGAGCCTCTTCCCGCTGCAGAGAGGGCATACTCCGCGAGGGTCGTGCTCATGCGCGGAGGCGAAACGTGCAGACGCGGAAGAACGGGCAAGGAACACGGCGGTCAAGGCCAGAGCGGAGGGCGCCGCTGCCGCAATGATCCAATTCGGATGGGAGCCCTTGGTGCCCTATCCGGGCTCCCACAAGCCCTGGCTTTGCCGGTGCGTTGACTGTGGGTCCGAGGGGACTCCGTCGCACCACAATGTCCTTGGCAGTGCAGGACGTTCAAAACTCTGTAATACGTGCTCTGGCCGCGGGCCTGTCACCGAAGAGAAGGCTTGTGCCGTAATGCTTGCGGCAGGCTGGCGTCCTTTGGGTCCTTACCCTGGTCCGCTGGCCAAGTGGGCGTGCGCCTGCATGGAGTGCGGCCATGAGGCCCTGCCCAATTACACGGCCACAAGGCAGGGCAAGTCGCGGTGCGCGAAGTGCTCAGCCCGAGCCGTTGGACTCAAAGCCAGAGAAGACTTCGAGCCCACTGCCCGGAAGACTATGCTTGACTTGGATCTAGAGCCACTGGAACCATATCCGGGAGCCAACAAGCCGTGGAGGTCCAGATGCGTACGTTGTGGCAGCGTGGTCAGCCCCTCTGCAACGAACGCAGCCCTAGGCATCCGCGGATGCTGGACCTGCGGCAGGCCGGCGCAGATCGCCGCAGTCAAAGCCGGGAAGGCCGCTGAAGCCGAAGCGCGGGTGCGTGCTGCGGGATACACTCCGTTGGAGCCTTATCCCGGGTCGGTCGTTCGATGGGCATGCATCTGCAGCTGCGGAAGGGAAACGGCTGTCTTGGCCGGGACGGTCGGCGAAGGCATCCGCGGATGCCGGTCCTGCGCAGTATCCGGGTTCAAACCGGAGCGGCCTGCCGTCACCTACCTGATTGTTCATGAGCGCCTGGGTGCCATCAAAATAGGCATCACTGCGCCCGGGTCCGAACGCCTGAAATCCTTCCGCAGGGCCGGATGGGAGGTATTGCACCTGGAGGAGTTTGAGACCGGTCACCCGGCCATGGCTCTTGAACGGGAAATCCTAGCTTGGTGGCGCTCAGAGCTTTATCTTCCCCCTTATCTGTCAGCGGAAGACATATCTCAAGGCGGAGCAACCGAGACCGCCGAACTCGAAATGATACCTCCCTACCTGGCAAAGGAACGAATGCAGAATACCGCGGAGGTCCTTCGCCGCGGCGCCCGGAACGCTGCGCCTGACGTAGAAGCCGCATGAACGCGGCTTCTGCATGGGGCAGGGAAAGCTCTTCTGCGTCATAAAGGAGACTCCGGTTCGGCGGACTGTATAGCGGATGCGTGGACCGAGACCTGCTCAGGTTTGGATGTCGACACGCGTTAAGGGAACCCGGGTCGCCGAGACGGATTTCTGTGACATGTCTGTTGCCAATCGCCTCCGCACTTAAAGGTTATTCAGTTACGGAACGTGGTCGAATTTAGATTTGCGCTCAAACGTCTGGTGTTTCTCCAGTGGTCGGGTGGGTAGCCTTTCTTGATTTTCCTTGGCCGGGGACAACCGCCGGGCACGGGCAAGTATCCAGTGAACAACTGCCCGCGGATGACGGGGTCGTCGCAGGTGTAGGTGTCCCAGTCACCGTCGAAGACGATCTCCTGCCCTTCGCGGAGATGCTCTGGACGGACTCGGTGGCACCGTTCACCTTTGGCCAGGGTCAGATCTCCCGTCGGACGGTCGTTGTCGATTTCGTTTCGCGGGTCTCGGTCGTACCCGGTAGCCGCTGCTGTAGCCGGCGAACACCGGTTCGAAGCATGCCAAAGCTCGACATTAGGATGTAACAGGACGGCGGTTAGGGGGTGCGACGCCGCCAGCCGTCCCGCGCCCCGATTCGGGGATTTATGAAACGAATTATCACTTCCGCAGTGGCCATCGCCCTGGCCTTTATCAGCCTGGCCGCAGTGCCAGCTCAGGCAGCGAACCTGCTGCCGCGCGGATGCTCGACAGGGTACGGCCATGAGACGTCGGTGGGGGAAATTACCAGTATCACCTGCACGGGTTTCGCCGGCGGCAGCGACTTCACCAAATACCCGAACCTTACCTATCTAGAGCTGAATTACCTCGAGGGCGTCACAACCAACATCACCCGCATTCCGGCCATGCCAACATCCCTCACCGAGCTGCGCCTCGGGCAGGTCACGGCCAGCGGCTGGGAAAACCTGTACGCCCTGCCGAACCTGGAAAGCCTCGCCGTCTCCGACACGGCCTCAATATTCGACCTGGCACGGTTGGCCGTGTCTGCGCCGGACCTGGAAACCTTGGCCGTCCGTGTTACCACCCCGGTCGGGAAAAACCCGGTGGACCTGACCGCTGCCCGGGCGATGCGCAACCTGAAGACCTTCCGCCTCTACTACGAACAGACGGGCGTCGCGGCCATCGGCATGGTCAAGACCCCCGTCGCCCACGCCCCGATCAAAGACATCAACGGAAAGCCGCTGACCTTCTCCTACACCGACCAATGGGGCACGTCTGGCGCCAAGGGGCTGACCTACACGATGGAAGGCGACCATCAGGTCACCTACGAGGGCGACTCCTACGATGCACGTGAGTATTTGGACCTCCTTGACGAGTGGTCGGTGACCCAGGAATACACTGTGCGCGTACTCGACATGGCGGATCTGCATTACGTCGCCACGTCCGACCGCGACCGCATCAGGGGTGCCAGCCGCGTCGGCACCCGGCTGGCCCTGGACGGGCGGACCGCGTTGGACTACGAAAAGTACCAGTGGCTGCGTGACGGGAAGCCCATCGCGGGGGCCACCAAATCGACCTACGTGCAGACCGCCGCGGACATCGGAAAAAAGATATCCGTGCGGTACACGGACACTAACGGTCAGCTCGTGGACCACCGGGGCAGCCGTGTGGGCGACTCCCGCTACTACCTGCCGGTCACCGCCACCGCGGCGGCCCGCTCTGTCACCCTCGGGCTCATGTCAAAGGCGAAGGCCCCGACCGTATCAGGCACCCGGAAAGTCAACTCTGTGCTGACGGCGAACCCGAGCTTCGGCCTCTCCGGAACCACAGTGAAGTACCAGTGGCTGCGCGACGGCAAGAAGATCGCCGGGGCAACTAAGGCCCGGTACCGAATCCAGACCCGGGACTACGGCAAGAAGCTCACTGTCCAAGCAACCGCGTCCAAAAAGAACTACGTGTCGGCCACCAAGAAGAGCGGCACCATCCGCCCGGCCGCCCGGCCGTTGCAGTCCCTTAAGACACCGAAGATCACCGGCACGCTCAAGGCCGGCAGCAGGCTTAAAGCCAGCGTCGGATCCTGGGCTGCCAAGCCGACCAAGGTCCGCTACCAGTGGTACCTCGACGGCATCGCTTGGTACCCGGGAACCGGCAGCACCTTCAAGGTTCCCGACAGCTACACAAAGCAGAAGGTCCAAGTGCGGGTCTATGCCGTCCGCGACGGCTACACCGAGGGCAAAGCGAAGTCCGCGGCCGTGAGCGTGAGGCCGAATCTGAAGGTCGAGCCGGTCAGGAAGCCCAAGAAGACCTGTACGTTCATTTCCATCGGGGATCTCAGCGGAAACGAGATCGGCGTCTGGTCCTGCAAGGTCAGCTAGATCCACAGGGTTTTCAGGTGATGCGTGGGTTGATGCAGACAGACCGGATACCTCCTCGAAGGGGCTAGAGTTTCCCTCCCAGGTCGCGGATGTTCTGCAGGGCCAGGGCGGCGCTTTCCCGATAGGCGTCCCGGCTGGCCGCCGATTCGTCCATGAGCGACTTGTAGTACTGGATGCGTGGAGAGTCGCTGTATCGTACGGCGATGTAGTATTCGTTTTTGTATTTGTTGTACTCAAGGTCGTAGTCGGCGGCTTCCCCCATGTAGTGGCAGTAGTCGATGGCGTATCCGGCTATCCGGTAATGGTTATAGGCGTCACCGGCGTAGGCTCCCGGGGACTGGATATAGCGGCGGGCGGCGTCGTAGGCGGTGCGTACCGGTGCCGTAGGGGCCCCGTAGGCGCGCTGGTAAGAGTCAATGCTGGAGAGGTAATCGGCCCGGTCAATCGCGCTGAGGTAGGTGAAATACCTGAACGGCTTGGACGACTTCCCTGTAGTCGAAGCCACCGTGACCGTCGTCGTGTCCTCGTAGGACCTGACCGGGACCGTCACGGTCAGCCGTGTCGTTCCGGACTTCCTGAAGGACACCGGTTCCCCGGCGATGTAGACGCGGGTAATGTCGTGGAAGTTCTTCCCGGTGATCGTGAGCCGGGCGGTCTTGCCGGTCTCCACACCGGCCGCCGACAATGTGGTGATCAATGGCTTGTAGGCTTCGCGGACGGTCAGGGTTGCCGAGCGGGAGACGACCTTGCCTTTGCGGCCGGTGACGTTGACTCGGTAGCGGGTCTTGCTGGCAGAACTGCTGGCCTTCGTCACGGTCAGGATGCGCGAGGTGGCACCGCTGACTTTCTTCCAGCTCGTCGCCTTCGGGGCCTTCCGGTACCACTGGTACTTCAGGGCGGTTCCTCTGGCTGATACCTTCAGTTTCACGGTGGATCCCCGCACCGCAGTAACGGACCTTGGGTGTGAGGTAATGGCCGTCTTGACGGTCTTTGGGGCAGAAGCAATTTGCACTGCGGCAGGAGCCGCCTGTGCCGGAAGAGCGGCGGACGTGCCGCCCAACAGCAGGAGTGCCGTGATCAGGGCAGAAAAGGTCCGTTTCAAGTGTCCCCCCAGGTGTGTGATGCGAGCCAGAAGCAGCAGCTGGCTGTCCCTGGACCTAAGCGTAGAGGGTCTTGGCCCCCATCGTGTGCGCGCCGCGGGCTTTAGCCGGCCCGGGCGTGGGAGCTGGTACCGCTGGATGATCAGACGGCACAGCAGGGGCACCGTGCAGATAAGACGACTTCATTACCGTGGCTCCGTAGCCGCAGTTGCAGTTCTTGAGTGACCGGGAGAGCAATCCTTGGGCTGACTTCGTTGGCTTCGTCCGAAAAATGGTCGCGCGTGAAGCGCAGAAACCAAGCAACGCGGATGTCAGCGCGCCATCCCCATCCCGGGTGGTGTACTTGAAGGCATAGGCGGGCGGGATCTATCGGGTGGGTGGGGTTTGGGTCAGCGGCGGCGGGACAAGGAAATGCGTCTGGCATTCGGCACGATCACTTGTGGGGGATGCGGTGGTGAGCGCCTTCTCGCGCGGACCTGTCCTGATTGCGGGGAACGTCCGAAGGCGCATGAGGTCCAGTACAATCTCCAGCGCCGTGAACGCCTTGTTGCAGAGTTCAGGTCTAGACGTAGAGCGCCAGACCACACTGTCAACCCCGATGCGGACTCTCTGGCTGTGGACTTCGACAGGTCGCTGAATCGGGTGCTTCGGGCTCTTTCTGACGCGTCGAGATCTGGTCGGACCGCCGACGCGTTGGTCGCTTCCTTTGGTGATATGGACCAGTTGGTGGCGAGTTGGAGCAACCTGCTGCCGCGACCGCAACGGAACCGAGGCAAAGTGATCGGTCGGGCGCTGCGCACGTTCGCAGAAGGAATGGAAATTTTTGTGGACGCGCTCTGTGCCCCGGACATTCATGCAGCTCAAAGACTCCAACGGCGGGGCAACGATCTCCTCGGCGAGGCCAAGGTCGTCCTTGACGAGCTCACCGAGCTGGATGCCGCGGAAGAGGCGTTTGCAAGCGGATCCCCACTGGATAGTATGAACCGCATCGGCCGCGAGGCGCGCGTGAGCGTCGGTTTGGAATCGTCCGTAACCGAGCTCGACGCCGCGCTCTCATCGGGAGTCGGCTGGGATGCCGCTGAGCCGGGCCTGGGTCTCCAATCACAAACCATCCTTCTCTTGGCGCAGAGCTTGTTCGACCTCGAGGCATTCACAGAGGTCGTTGCTGTCGCCGACGCTGCTACGACCATGGGTGGTGATTCCCTCGCTAAGTCGGACGATTGGCGACGAGCTCATGCACGCGCAGCGGCCTACCTCGCTAGCGGAGCCATGTCGATGCACCTTGCGATTTCATGGCACGGCAGCAGCGACCTCGAGGCGGCACACAGCGCAGTGATGGCCGTGGCCACCTGGCGGGACGGGGTCCTTCGGCATGCCCTCGCGACCATACTGGCAAGTTCCATGGATGAGTACGACCGTCTGGTGGGCAAGAGCGGTGGCCACGCCACCAAAAAGGCCGCGTCGGCGTACCCCGGTCTGCTGTTAAACGAGAACCTCAACCCAGCATTGAGGAACGCCGGCGGTCACGCTGGGTTGGACCTAACAGTGGATCGTATCCGAATCGGAGACGAAGAGTTCTACGTCGATGAGTTTATGGACAAGGTCCTCGCATACCTCGAAACGACGATGGCGACGTTCGTCGGGGTGACTCTTGCGATGACTCGCCTTGGGGCAGATCTGTCCTACGACGCGTACTTGGCACCCCGAGACCGCCACGCAGCGGTGGCGCTGTTCCTCGGAGCCTTTAGCCTCACCTGCGACTCGGTTCAAGTAGACGGTGACGCGCTGAGGATCCAAGCGAGCGGGCCGGAACCGGATTGGATGACGCTGTCTGCCGCGCTCAGCGCGATCTTCCCAGCCTCGGTGGAACATGCAGAGATCAGCCTCTCCACAGGTCTTAAAAAGCGCACGTTCACCACTTCCTTCGAGCGAGTTCGCCAGTATTCGGATGGGTTGGGGCAGCTTCCTGTGGAGCGCGCAGCGCTCCACTTAAGCGCCATCGTGGCAGCAAGTCGGCTAGACGGCGCTTCTCCCTGGCCTGATGAGGACTGGAATCGGGTGGTGCAGGCAGTTACTCGCCGACATGAGGACACTGACCTTCGTGCCTGGGTAAAAGATGTTCGCAACCTTCGCGACTTTGGACGCGAAGCGGACCAACGTGACGTGGTTGCGTCATGTGAGAGTGAATTGGCCCAATTGCGAAGAGGTCCCTAGTTGTATGAATTCAAGAGGTCGGTCTGCCAGAAGCCCCCACGTTAGGTAGCCGTATACCTTTCAGCGCGGAGCTTCTCTTCATGCACCGCGAAGAGGCCCAGCGGGGGAGATGCCCGATCCGGCGGCACTCCGGACAAAGCTATGGGACGTGATTCGGCCGGTTATCAAGCTCCAAGGCTCGATGAACTCGAAGATACGTTCAACGGCGGTTCGAGACGGTATCTGAGAGCTAGCTTGAGGTTACTTGGCTACGGGACGCGGTGAAGTTTAGATTCGCGCTCTAACGTCTGGCGAAACCTGGGCTCCCCTCAGCGTTCGAACCGCCTGCCGAAACGAACTCGCGCTTCACGCCTCTGTAGTGACCGGAGCGCCGTGCAAGGACTAGTCCTTACACGCATATCATTTGTCTATGGCCACCCCCCAGCATCGGATCTCACAAGTAACGCGTCGCAAGATCGCGGATTCGATCGCTCTGGCACCTTTCTCCTGGTCTGGCACTCTCGACGAGCCGGATTTTCTTGCTCGGATCTACGACCTTCGAAGCATGCGAAGTACCGACCCCCGGTACACCAACGCGTATGACGACATCTACCAGCATCAGGTGCGGAACTTCGACTGGGGTGACGGATGGGTCTTCACGGATCCGCGCTTCAATCTGCTCCATGTCGATGACGCTGATTTCCTCAAGATGCTCGTCGAGATGATTCATCCGATCGTGCGACCCAACGAAGCGGAAGTTGCAGAGGTTCTCGCGAGCCTCAACGAGATGTTGCGGGTCGATGGTTACGAGCTGCATCCGATCGACTGGATTAGTGGACACGCGGTTTACAGCTGGCGACGAATCAATTCTTTCCACGGAGCATCGCCGGAGCTCAGGCTTCTCGAGCGTCCGCTGACGAATCCTGTGGTGTTGCAGGAGCATCTCACTCGCATCCGGAATGGGCTCGTAGCCGACCCTGCCGCATCGATCTCTGCCTGCAAAAGTCTTCTAGAGAGCCTGTTCAGAATCATTCTCGATCAGAGTTCAGTCGCCTATCCGAAGAGCGATGATGTGCCGCAGCTCTACCGGAAGGTCGCGGATCTGCTTGCGCTGAGTGCTGAATCGGTTCCCGCGTCAGCTCGGGGGAGTGAGTCGTCGCAGAAGATTCTGCGAACCCTCGTGACGACCGTGGGAACGCTCGCTGAACTGCGCAACGAACTAGGTATCGATCATGGCAAATCCGAACGCAGCGCCGCGCTGGCGCGGCACGCCAGGCTAGCGCTGAACGCGACCGTCACCGTGGCCGAGTTCATCCTCGACACTTGGCAGGTGAGGCTCGAGTTGGGTCAGTTGGTTGGCCCCGGGAACTAGCCGTTCCTGAGGGCCTGGCTGCCATACCGTACCGCAGGACCCGTGCGCCGGTGCCTCTGGCGCTCATGGGCATTTAAGGTTATTCGGCTGCGGAACGTGGGTACCGTGCCGCTCTAGTTCGGGTGGGGTTTTCTGGTATCTCGCGGAGAACCTGGGGTCTTTTCGTGGGGAGGAATGACCACCCGGGACACAGTAGTTGCGTGCACAGCGGGTGTAGTGCCAACTATCGATTTTGGAGGGGCGGTCCGTGTCTTCAATATGAAGAGAGAGTAAATTCCCGACGATTGACCAGTACACCTGTTGCGTTTCGCGCCACTGGAACTTCTTCTAGGTCGATGTCTGTGATTAGAAGTCCGGGTATTCCGCCAAGGGATGCGACGGTGGTACCTAGTGGTCCCACGACAAGACTGGCACCGACGCCATTTGGGGTGCTGTCAGAAACCATGCCAGCCGCGGCAGGGTCTGCCTGGTCACAGGCAGCGATGAAGGTGGCAGAGTCGAGGGCTCGCGCTTGTGCAAGAATCTCCCATTGCTCTCGTTTGCCAGGACCGGACGCCCACGAAGCGCTCACAACGATGAGCTCTGCCCCTCGCAGCGCCAGATCCTGGAACAGCGTGGGGAACCTGATGTCGTAGCATGTGGCTAGACCAACGGCCACGCCGTTTATGTGAACCACCGTGGGCTCTATGCCCGGATTTACCTTGTACGACTCGAAGTAGTCAAAGGCATCATAGAGGTGAATCTTGTCGTATGTCGCATCTCCACCAGGACCGGTGACCAAGAGTGTGTTGTTGACGCGTCCGTCGGCGGCAGGGGTGAACATGCCTGCAATGATCGTGATGTTGTGGGCCCGGGCAATTTGCTTGACTGCTGTAGCCCATGGACCGTCTGTCGTCTCGGCGATGGTGTCCAGCGGGACTCCGAATTTGCACATTGTGGCTTCGGGGAAGACGACCAATTGAGCGCCTTCGGCGGCGGCGGCAGCCGTTTGGGCCTGAACCTGCATCAAGTTCTTTCGGGGGTCGGCAGTGGACAGTATCTGGGCTAGTGCGATCCGCATGGAACTCCTATTTCCTGCTGGGCATCCCTTGGTAGAGGAGAGGCTTTGATGTCTTCTGTGTTAGCTGTACGGCTGGTTGCGAGGCCAACGGGGTGCTTGCACGAGGCCTGTATAGGCCAAAGCGCATCTCGGGATCTCCTGGGACCCAGGAATTCTCGAACTGCGCCGCTTGGCCCATGCGTGCGACTCGTCGATGAGCGCCGTCCCAACCTGAATGTTCCTTGCTGAAGGTTTCTCGGAGTTGGGGCGACTGCGGCTTATTCCACGTCGAACGACGTCTCGCTGGCGAACTCCCGGAACCGCGAGCCATGCCAGAGCAGGGGGTCAGTACTCTCGTCCACGCCCAGCCGGGTGACTTGAAGCAGGACCATCCAGTGATCGCCGGCGTCGGTTTCGCTGAAGAGGCGGGTCTCAAGCCACATTGCGGCGTCTTCGATGTAGACGGCACCGTATTGGCTCACGTCAACGGCGACCCGGTCGAAGCGCTTGGCTCGGTCTTTGCCGGCCAGTTGGCGGGTGAGAGGACCCTGTCCATTGGCGAAGATAGAAACGCCGATAGTTTCGGCTTGGCGAATGATTGGCCAGGTCTGGGATTTCTTCTGGATGGCCACTGCCACCAGGCACGGATTGAGGGAGACACCGACCATAAAGGATGAAACTACGAGGGCATGCTTTTCCCCCCCGTGATCGATGGAGAGTACTGACACCCCTGAGGGAAACTGTGCGAAGGTCCTCCGTACCAGAGTCTCATCCTCGTGGAAGTCGCTCACCTTGTTGGCGCCTTCCGTAGTTACTGCCATTCGTTCTTTTGTCGCAGACATCATGTCTTTCCTTCCTCAGGGATCTTACTGTCAGTCCCCTCTGAAACCTGTTCCGGTCCGAAGTGGGCCCGTGTCTACTTTTGGGTGATCAAGAGTGTTGCCTTCTCCTTGGAGGCGATGACGACGTGCAGTGCCTGCTCCACGGCATCACTGATCTTGTTCAGCAGTCCTTCGCACGCGGTGTATTCGTCGAAGTCAGCGTTCTCGGCGAACACACCCACGGGCAGTGAAAGCGCTTGGAAGAAGGAGAAGAGTGGCCGTAGCTGATGATCGATGGACAGCGCGTGAGAGATGTTTCCGCCGATTGCAGACAGGAAAACTGGAGTACCCACGAGTGCGTCCTGACGTACCAGGTCGAAGAAGTGCTTGAAGAGGCCGGTGTAGGTCGCCCTGTAGATGGGGGTAGTTACAACGATCAGATCCGCGTTTTCCACAGCGTCAAGCGCTCTGGCGGCGCTCTCTCCGACGCCTTTCCTGGAAAGCGAGCGTCCGAGCTCGGGACCAATCTCGCTCATGAGTACGCGCTGCTCGGCGACCTCGAAATGCTTGGCCCACTCTGCAACGATCGCATTGAGCAGGGTTGTGGTCTTGGACGGCTCGTGCGGGCTGGCGGACAGGGAGACGAGGTTCAAAGCGGTCATGGGGAGTACTTTCTTTCTGTCAGGGCCTACCTGCGTGGGATGGCTGGGAAGCAAGCCCGGCGGGTTGAACCGAGCACGTCCGAATAACGGGTCACGGCGTGTGGTCGAGAGAGGCCACTAGGCGGTCGTTCTTTCTGACCATGGCGTCCACGAAGTCTTGGATGCCTTCCCTTAGTGAGATCTGGGGCTCGAAACCGAGGTCCTGCCGTGCCGCATCAATCTTGAATTGCTCCTGCCAGTCGTAGTGCGGGTCGCCCCCTGGTCCGAGGGTGATTCTTGCTTCCGGCAAGACGGACCGGACTTGGCCCGCCACGGCCGCGAAAGTCATGAACTGCCCACCATTGATGTTGTAGACGACTTGACGGAGGCCGGTCGCGTTCAAAGCAAGAAGAATCGCCTGGGCAGCATCCTCAACGTGAAGATATTGAGTGGGGAACTCGCTACCACTGTCGAACATGGTCTCCCTACCCTCGACGGCGTCCTTGATCATGGTGCCGAGCGCGCAAGCGGTGGTCCGTTCAGGGCCCCACACGGCAGCCAGACGCAGACTCACTGCAGTAATCCCGATTGTCTGTTGGTATGCCGCGATGAGATCTTCACTGGCCGCCTTAGTCGCGCCGTAGACGGTCGTGGGATGCGGAACCACCTCTTCTGTGGTGGGCGCTGAGGTGGGACCTACAGCACTGACCGAGGAGCAGAAGACGAAGTGGTCGATTGAGTGAACTCGTGCGACCTCGAGAAGGTTTGCGGTTCCACCCACGTTGGCGGCAATGACGGCCGCCGGGTTGTCTTGGCCCAGCATTGGACCGGAGTAGCCGGCGCAGTGGGCGATCGCATCAAACCCGTGACGTGATGCGAGATGGTGAAGCCGATGGACATCTCGCACATCACAGTCGACGATCTCGTGACCGTCAATTACCCCGGCGCTCTGATCTATGGCTACGTAGTCCAGGCCGTCGCTTCGCAGCTTGCGGGCGACAGCCCGTCCGACGAATCCGGCCGCACCGGTCAAGAGGATTTTCTCGGCCATGACGCTCCGTTTCTTTCCTGATAAGGCGAGTGGTGAGAAGCCGGCCGTTCCCCTCAGACGTACATAAGGGGGCGCCCACTGTTCTATTGGGGCGAAAGTCAACAAGGAAGCAGACTTCCGAATAGGAGAGGTGGCTCTTCCAGACGGCCTGAAGGCGGGCGTGCCATGCTCAGGCCGCCTGAAATGATTGGACTTATGCGGGCTGCAGCGCGTTGGTCTTTGCGCGGACCAAGGGCAAAATCTTCTCGCCGAAGACCTTAAGGTCAGGCACCCAGTCGACGAAGGTCATGAGCATACCCGGAATCTTGAAGTCACGATCTACCGAGACGATCTTCTCCGCCACTGCTTCATAGGAACCGTGCAATACGGGGAAGCTCATGAAAGTCGCATTACCGACTACCGGGTCCGCGGTTAGGCCGTCAAGGAAGTGTTTGCTCGTTCCACCGGTCTGTGGATCCATTGCCGCGCTACCCATGACGTTCTTGATCGCTTCATGGTCAGCGTTCTCAACAAGTTCATCCACTCGGGCCTTGGCCTCCGCGTCGGTTTCTGCTGCAATAATCTGGTACAGCGGCAGCGTCCCGACCTTGCGTCCGGCTTTCTTAGCCATGTCCTGAATGGGTTTCGTGATCTGGGGGAGCAGCTCCCGGTCGGCGAAAACGAAGTTGTAGTCCGAGTACTTTGCCGTGTACTCCTGGCCGCGTGGGGATTGCCCTGCCGTGACGATCGGAATCTCACGACCCGGAGTGGGATACATGGTTACGTCATCGAGTTGGAAGAACTCGCCCTTGTAAGTGGCGCGTCCGTCGCGCCACAGGGCGCGCATTATCTCGACATACTCAGCGGCATAGTCGTACCGGCGGTCGTAGTAGTCGTCGCCCGGCCACAGGCCCATTGGGTCGTACTCTGGCCGGTTCCATCCGGTGACGAGGTTCACGCCGGCGCGGCCGTTGGAAATGTCGTTGAAGGTTGCAATCTGGCGGGCCGCGATGACCGGGTGAATGCCAAGGACCGGCACCGTGGCATACAGCTCGATGTCGCTCGTCTTTGCTGCTAAGCCGGAGGCCAGGTTGATGGAATCGAGGCAGCCATCCCAGTAACCGGTCGATCCGCCGAACCCGCGGTACTTGATCATCGAAAGGATGAAGTCGAGACCCATCCCCTCTGCCTCCTTGGTGATGTCCAACATGTACTGGAACGAGGGTTCGAACTGGGGGGCTGCGTTCGAAAGAAGGTAGCCGTTCTGACCGTTCGGAAGGAAAACGCCGAGTTTCATTGTTGTCTCCTAATGCTAGCGATGGGGCAAGGCTTGGATGCACGCGCCAGTCAACTCCATGCCGGGGCGTGTAGGTCTTTCAGGAGTGATGGATCTGCTGTGGTGCAGGCTGGGGTGTCGCAGTTGAGCGGTTGGGCTCGATGAGTGCCGTGCGCTGCCCCGGGACCATGCTCAGCACAGCGTAGAGGCCGCTCGCCAGAGCCACTGTCGCTATTGGGCCCCAGGAGATCCCCCAGGGGAATGCGATGGTGAGGACAATTCCCGCCACAGTGGCCACCACCCAAGCGGTCATTCCTGGGACATGGAAGCTCCGGTAGTGCTCGTCCCCTAGGAAGCCGTGCTCTTCCTTCCGCGACCGGTTCAGAAGAATGTGGGTGAGGGCGATGGCGACCCAACCAGTCACTAACACGCCCTGCCACGCAAGGGCGATCAGCAGATACTCAACGATCGGCAGCAGCATCAGCGCAAAGATGATCGCCGAAGAGAGAAGTACCCAAACGAATGCAGGAAGCTTGACTTTGAACAGGCGTTCTCCAAACTCTTGCATGTTGGCTGCACCGATGTAGTAGTTGGCAGTGTTGATTCGTGTCTGGAAAACGAGGACGAGCAAGAGTCCGAGGATTCCCATCATGCTCACCAGACCTCCCGCGATGCCGGTTTCCGAAGCATCGACTCCTGGAATCGTGAACGTAAGGAAGATCCCGACCAGGGCGTTCAACCCATAGGTAATCGTCCAGAATGGCCAGGTGAAGGTGAACCGGACATGGAATTTGGTGTCCTTGCGCTTGCCGAGCGCAGCGTAGTCCACGGTGTACATCAGCAGCACCCACACACCCATGTACGCAGCGAACGTAGCCAGCCAGCCTGGGCCGCCGTCAGAGAATGGCAACGGGTTTTCTGGTCCTTGGGTCAGCCAGGTGTCAGTGAACCCGTACTGCACGCCAGCCCACACCACTGCTACGACCAGTCCGAGGAAGTACAACGGCATCAGCCATCCGTTGAATTTGTCCAGGAAACGCCGAACGCCGCCGAGGACCAGGGGGGTGGAGTAGGCTACAACGAAGAGGCTCCAGAGCCAGGTCTCGCCACCGAAGGCGGTCTGGAAGGAGTGCACCACGATGGTGCCTTCAAAAACTGAGTAGTAGATTGCGGTGAGCGCGAGGATGAGGCTCGCGATGACCGTCCCGGATTTACCCAGGATGGTGCGTGAAAAGCGCACCACAGTGGCCCGATTGTTGATGGAGTGCTTGACCAGAATACGGTTGATGAGACTGTAGACAACGATGGTCAATACGATGCCGATGAGTGCATCCCGTGTGCCGTAGGCCACTGCCATAGCCGCACCGATATACAGCATGAAGATGGCGCTACTAATGGCCCAGAAGGCCATCATGAGAGACCATTTGCCCATCTGGTCCTCATCGGAACCAGCACGGGACAGTGTATCGGTCACCTCGACAGTGTCATTGGTGCCTTTCAGTTCCATAGCTTCCCCTTAGGAAGTGGGATCGAGCCTCAGTGCGAATCGACTGCGGCAGATCGGGTTCTATTGGTTGTTTTTGGATTTCCCACCGGCTTGTAAGCTCTCGACGCATTTCACTTGGTCGTCGTCGTTGGCCTGCAGGCCGTTTCCGGTTGGCGGGCCGTTCGGGCTTTGATGGGGTCCGAACGACCCGCCTTAGACAGTCGCGCTTGACGTGCTCAGCTC
The DNA here is from genome assembly GCA_051751385.1 of Actinomycetota bacterium. Taxonomy (GTDB): domain Bacteria; phylum Actinomycetota; class Actinomycetes; order Actinomycetales; family Micrococcaceae; genus Crystallibacter. The sequence continues at coordinate 810,646 of JBNJKW010000001.1, forward strand.
AGCTTCATGGCCAGCGGACGGATTGGGGCTCCTGTGGCACCCTTCAACCGGATTGGTGCAGCGATCACACAGAACTCGCTGACGTCATCGGCTGACAGTTCCTCAAGATTCAGGAGCTCAATCATTGGAACGCCGGCTTCCGTAAGGAAGTGACCGTGTCCAGGAAGCCAGTTGTCCTCATGCTCACTGGGTCCGACTTCCACGCATTCCTGATCTGCACCGATGATGCTGATCCCTTGCGCCGTGAGCCACCGAGCGGCATCCAGACTAAGCCCGGGAGGGTTGCCCAGTGTCTTCGTGCCATCTGGCCAGTAGGACATCCGTCCGGTTCGCACGAAGGCCACATCGCCTTGTTCGATTGTCAGGCCGGTGCGTTGCAGTTCCCCTTTGATATCATCTACGGTGATCGCGTAGGAATCATCGAGACACTGCACGCCCTTGAGCTTGGCGATGTCCAGCAGTACCGTCCGAGCGACGATCGGGGGGATGACGTCGGCACCACCCTTGGTCCATGCCCGGCTTCCGAGGTGGTCCTTTGCCGTGAAGCCATTGTAGATCTCACCGTCGACACCAAAGTGGTTCAGCGCATCGATGTGAGTCCCTGTATGCGTGTACAGGAAGACGACGTCTCCGGAGTAGCAGACATGCCGGTTGATGTTATCGCCCACTCCGTTGAGGTTGTCGACAGCCGTCCCGTCGGGCGTATGACTCATGAAGATCTGATATGACGGATCACCTGCTCCTTGAAAACTGGGCATTCCGACAAAGTAGTCGACACTCAGGTCATAGACCTTTGAGGAATCAGCGCGACTAAGCGTTTTTGCCTGCTCGGTGGCGGCTAGGGCGTTCAAGGCGCCGAGCTCGTCGTGCGATCCATACGGGCTCTTGCCGACCTGGATGCCTGCTTTGGCTTTAAGGTCCGTAGTCACTTCCGGCCCTCTTCCCGAACGAAATCGACCACAGCCCGGCTCCGAACCATAGGAAGCAGTTCCCCCACGATCTTTTCGTGGAACGGGTCCGTGGAGTACGCTTCGAGGTCTTCCCAGGTGGCGAAGTCGGTGATGAGGACACCATCCCAAGGTTCACCGTTCTCGTTCGGCTCTCCCTGATGTCCGCCGATCTCCCAGCTGCTGATCATCGTGAGTCGATCCGAGAGTTGACCGAGGAGATCGAGGACCTCGAAGTTCTTTGCAGATTCGGCGACCTGCCACATGAATATATGCCTGATCAAAGCGTTCTCCTATCGACTCCAAACATTCGTATTACGACCTGTAAACGACATGTTCTGCTGCGTTTCACTTGACTTTTACTGTGATTCAAGTCTCAGGCATCGTCGACACGAAGGTCCAACACTTAGTTGTCATTTCATCTATCGATGACGATCATGGATGAATGGAACTGCACCAACTCCGTTACGTAGTCGCCGTGGCCGAGGAAGCTAACTTCACACGCGCGGCCGCCAAGTGCTTCGTGGTGCAATCTGCCTTGAGCCATCAAATCAAGCGGCTCGAAGAGGAGCTGGGTGTGGCGCTGTTCAATCGCACCAGCAGACGCGTTGAACTCACCGCAGCGGGCGCAGCTTTCGTGGAAGAAGCGCGCGCAAGCCTGGAGCACGCAGAACGGGCAGCAGTGGAAGCCGCCGCAGCAGTAGGGCACATCAAGGGCCATTTGAACGTTGGGGTCATCCCGACAGTGACAGCAATCGATATGCCGGCCGCCTTGAAGACCTTTCGCGAAGCTCACCCTCAAGTGCGCATCTCCCTGCAGGTCGCCGGGAGCCATGAGCTTGAGGGCGCCATCTCAAGCGGCACCGTAGATATCGGATTGTTGGGACTTCCTCAGCACCGGCGGCCGCGCGGAGTCGCCTGGCGTCACCTCGTTTCCGATGAGTCTGTTGCGGTCGTCAACGGTGCCCACCCTCTGGCTGGCCGTCAACAGGTGAGGCTCGCAGACCTCGCGGACGAGGTCTTTGCCGATTTCCCGGCCGGTACACCGGTACGCATCGAGAGCGATCAGGCATTCACCGCGATAGGCATCCACCGAAACGTGGCTTTCGAGTCCATTGCCATCGATCTGATCATCGCCCTAGTTCAGGAGGGCCTTGCAGTCACACTTCTTCCGGCCATGTACGTTCAACGCCATCCCAATCTAGTGAGCGTTCCAATCGCAGGTGGCCCTTCCCGGAGCGAGTATCTGGCTTGGAGCAACTTCCATCCTAGCCCCGCTACTCATGCCTTTCTGGAAATTGTCGGGGCGGTCAACAAGTGACCCATCATCTCCGTGCCATGAAGGCGCCTGCCCCACCCAGAGGCATAGGGATTCCTGTCATCCAACGGCGCGCGACGTCCTCGAGTGGTGATTGGTGTAATCGCCCTGCCCGAGCGGGCCGACAGCCTCACCCGGCCCCAGTGTCAACTGCAATTAGATTCTGACAGGAGGCTGCACTTTTCTTTGACCACTGCCGCCACCGGTCAAAACCAGGGCAGCCAGTGGTCAGCAGAACTTGTCATCTCCGGTCAGGTTACGTTGCTACTTACACCCAGCTCTGCCGACCGAGTAATCCGGCCCTTCGCATGGAGGCATGGTTGTTAGGTTTCTGCCGGTAGGGGTGTTGGCCGCCGGCGGAGAGCAGCATCCGTAGCCGGTAGTTGGTGAAGTTGTTGGGACGCGATCCGGCCAGAGGCCGAACGCCCGACCAGCGCACCGACTGGTGAGGTTATTCGGCTACGGATCGTGGTGGAATTTAGGATCAATATTTAGCGGAGGCGGAATAACCTCTGCGAACCAAGGCAAGAAGTGATGGGCCAGGAGCGTAGCTGAGTGGATTCATGGGGGCATGTGCCCACCTGGGTGGGTGCTGTCGGCACGTTGGGGCTATGTTTTGGGCCGTCTTCCTCTACCGTCGCAGCCTGAGAGATAGCGGGCGAGCAGGCGCGCCTGCTCGCCCGCTCGGTGCGGTTGCGCTGGAGCAAGTTTTGTCATGCCAGAGCAGGCCACCAAATAATAAGTCTCTACAGAACCCGGACCGATTAATTCGGCGTCGAAACTCGCGCTGGCCTCACTCGCATCGACAAAATCCGTGTTCGCACTTCATCTCTCGTAGGACAGGTCGTTCCGGTTCCAGGTTCCCTTTGGATAGTGGACGAGGGTTCCCTTGCGGTCCTTCCCGGCAGTGGCCTCCGCACTCCAGTCAACGACAAGCGTGCGCTCTGCAATCTTCCAGACTCCGTCTCGCCGTTCGAGGCGGTCCACGTACCTTCCTCCGCTCATTTCGGCGACGTCGCCCGTCTTCATGATGAGAACAAAGTTGACGTAAATCTCTGAGTACGCCACGTCTCCGACAATTTCAACAGTGTGATTGGAGAGGAAGTGCTGATGGGTGAGTGTGTATTCGGAATGGAGCTCGTTCCCCCACTCAGCCAGTTGCTGACCGTCACCCACAAACTGACCGTGCCGATCTATCGCGTCCTCGTGAAAGGCCGACTCGATGAGGTCGACATCATGTCGATCCAGTCCTCGCGCATAGGTAGTGAGGCACGCGAGGATCTCCCTCTCGTCCAAGAGTCTGTCAATTTTTTGCTCTCTCGTTTCAAACATTGTGCTCCTTCGCAGCTGTTTTGGTCATTTTGAGGTCTCGCGGAGGTACTGAAATACGTTCTGACATCATGTACAACGGCTTCATCGAAGCTATTCGCGCCCGTTAGCGCCCCCTCACGCAGACGCTTTTTTGCTCCTCAAAATCTGCGCCTGAGGCTGAAGAGGCATCACGTTCGAGTAAGTCCGCGCAGGGCTCTGAAACAGGACGAGGCGATCTTGGCCATCGGTCATCGCACCGTCCAATTCGCGAGTCGCTGCAGAGTCCCCTACCCGAGTAACGAGCCGAACTGCGCCTAAAAGTAGCCCATCAAATACATAGTCCAGACCGAAAACAATGTCAGTCTGGCTGAGGCATGTCGGCCGAGTCAAGGGGGTTGACAGTTTTCACCCTGGCTTATACCTTTCGAGCCATGCAGGCTAAATCAGCACGCAGTCTTGCCTTTTCAGGTCAATGCGGATCTGAAGGACTTACCTTTTCAGGTCAATGCGGATCTGAAGGACTACCAAGCATTGGAAGGAGACCATTGATGAAAATCTCTGCGACCAACAGGAGTTGGCATCTGCGCTCGTCACTTGCCGTCACAGCTGTAGCGGCCCTCGCCCTCACGGGCTGCACGACTACGTCTGCAGACTCTGACGAGACCTCGAGTTCGGCCGCAACCGGCGCCGGCTTCGATCAGGAGCTTTATGACCTGCTCCCGGACGAGATCAAAGACTCAAAGGTAATTAACGTCGCCCTCTACCACGGTGATCCGCCGTTCAACTTCGAGGAGAACGGAGAGGCAAAAGGCATCGTCCCTGAACTGATCGCTGCGGCCGAGGAGCGCTGGGGCGTCGAGTTCGTGGAGACAGAGCTACCATTCCCTGGCATGATGCCGGCGCTGCAGGCGGACCAGATCGACGTAATGTGGCTGTCGCTCTTCGACACGCTGGAGCGGGAGGAGGTCGTTGACCAGGTCTCGTACATCCGCGCGGGGATGGGTCTCATCGTACAACCGGGGAACCCGGAGGGCATCGAGTCCATGGATGACCTCTGTGGCAAGATCGCGGGCACTGCCAAGGGTGCCATTCAAGAGGCGGTGCTCTCGGAGCAAGCTGAGAAGTGCGAGGCCGCGGGTAACCCGATGGATGAGCGACTGCTCGCGGACACCAATGCAGGTCTCGTGGCCATGCAGTCCGAGACGCTCGACGCTTGGCTGGGCACGTATGCTCCGATGAACTGGATCGCGAACAACGGCGAAACAGACGAACTATACGACCTGGCTCCGCTTTCCCTTCCGGCGGGCTTCAACGCGGTCACCACGCGCCGTACCCTGCCCGAACTCGGAGAAGCATTTCTCGCGCTCATGAAGAGCCTGGAGACGGAGGGCGTCTATCAGGAGATCCTCACCAAATATGGCGCGGAAGCTGACATCCTGCCTGCCGACCTGATTCAGCTCAACGGCCTAACCGCCGGAACGCTGAAGTAGTCAATCGACGGCTTACCTCGCCATAACGCGAGGAGGAGACAGGTTATGCGAACACAAGACGATACCTTGAAATTTGAGTCAACCAAGTCCGTGCCCATACGAGACGATACCTTGAGATTTGAGCCATTGACATCAGTGCCTATTCGGCGTTGGGGCCAGTGGACGACAGCTGCCGTAATCCTTGTCCTGCTTGCTGCCTTCATCTTCGGGCTTGCGACAAACAAACGGATCCACTGGACGAGCGTCGGTGAACATCTGGTGTCGCCGGATGTCCTCGGTGGCGTATTGGTCACCCTCGAACTAACGGTGATCTGCATGCTTCTCGGGACTGCCCTGGGAGTCCTCCTGGCGATGGCGAGGATGTCTTCGAACAGGGTGTTGCAAGCGTTCAGTAGCATTTTCATCTGGTTCTTTCGTGGTATCCCGCTGCTCGTGCTCATCCTGATATGCGGGAACTGGGGAATCATCTCACAGAATATCGGGATCGGGATCCCGTTCACTGACATCATGTTCCTCTCCGTCCCGACCCGGGATTTGGTGACCCCGTTTCTCGCTGCCGTTGTGGCCCTGTCGCTCCATGAAGCTGCCTATATGGCTGAAGTGGTCCGTGGTGGCGTACTTGGCGTTGACCGCGGCCAGGCTGAGGCCGCGCGTGCCCTCGGTATGAGCGATGGGATGGCCATGCGACGGATAGTCCTGCCGCAATCAATGCGCATTATCATCCCGCCCACCGGCAACCAGCTCATCACGATGGTGAAGTCAACGGCGCTTGTCGAAGTGATCGCCGGCCAAGAGTTGATGACCGTCGTCACGTCTATCGGCTACAACACTTACCGCGTGATTGAGGCGCTCTTCGTAGCAACTTTCTGGTACCTGATCATTATCGGGATCCTAAGTGTGGGGCAACATTTCTTAGAGAAGCACTTCGGGAAGGGGGATCTCCGATGACCGAGCGAAGGCCGCTCGAATCCGTGAGTGGCGACATGGTCAGGATTGAAGGATTGCACAAGCAATTTGGTGCCAACCACGTACTGCGGGGCATCGACCTGTCGATTGCCCAGGGCGAGGTAATGTGCCTCGTCGGTCCCTCGGGCTCCGGAAAGTCGACGCTACTGCGTTGCATCAACCTACTCGAGACCCCCGACGCCGGCCGCATCGTGGTCGGGGGCGTGCTTATGGGCTACCGTGAATCACCGGACGGGCGGCTGCATGAGCTTAGGCCAAAGGAGGTCGCGAACCAGCGACGCCCGCTGGGTATGGTCTTCCAACGGTTCAATCTATTCGGGAACAAGACAGCCCTCGAAAATGTCATCGAGGCCCCCGTGCGCGTCACCAAGGTTTCGAGGGATAGGGCGCGGGAGCGGGCATTTGCGCTTCTCGACCGTGTGGGGCTCAAGGACCACGCTAACAAGTTCCCTGCCCAGCTTTCTGGCGGGCAACAGCAGCGAGTCGCCATTGCCCGCGCGCTCGCGATGGACCCGGCTCTGATGCTCTTCGACGAGCCTACCTCAGCATTGGACCCCGAGCTGGTCGGCGAGGTACTCGATGTCATGAAGGAACTCGCGAAGGACGGGATGACTATGGTAGTGGTCACCCACGAGATGGGCTTCGCGAAGGAGGTCGGCGACTCGCTCGTCTTTATGGCGGACGGCATAGTCGTTGAGAGTGGGGACGCGCGTGAGGTGCTCACCAATCCGAGGAACCCGCGGACGCAGCAGTTTTTGGATGCCGTACTCTGATGAACACGCCACGGCGCACGCACGCTCCAGAGAGTGATTCGAACACTGAAGCGCCGAGCGGGTACTTCTACATCATCAAGCAGTTGGAACTTGCGCTCCGCCCACGCTTCACCGAAGTCTGTTCCGCCCACTCCGTCACCCTCGCCCAATACACGGCACTGACCTTCCTGGAGCGAAGCCCCGGCATGAGCGGATCTGAATTGGCGCGCCGCATCTTCGTGCGTGCTCAAACTATAGCGAAGGCTGTCGACCCGCTCGTCGACCAGGGTCTGGTTCGACGGGAGCCAGACCCTGGGCACGGACGTCGCATTCTGCTTTTCCTCACGGAGCGCGGCCTCGCGACAGTGCATAGCATCGCACCGCAGATTAGCCAGATTGAGGAGGAACTACTCGTCGACCTGACGGCGGAAGAACGCCGGCAGTTCCTCGATCACTTGCGTCGAACGCGGAACACGTTCGTTCGTACTAACGACCGTCCTGACGCACGCTGATGGAAATCAATGAAACTAAAGAAGGTGGGGTTGTTTTGTCTCCCTGGGATGAAGAGACCGATTTCATCGCGGTCGGTAGCGGCGGCGGGGGCTTGTGCGCCGCCTTCACGGCTCAGGCAAACGGTGCCGCTGCGATCGTGCTGGAAAAGCGAGCGTTGGTCGGTGGATCCACTGCCATGTCAGGCGGGATCCTGTGGGCGCCGTCCAATGATCTCATGCGCGAGGCGGGGGTTGATGACAGCCCAGAGGAGGCGCTTCGTTACTTTGAGGCGGCGGTCAGAGACGGCGGTGCGGCCTCTTCACCGCAGCGGCGCCGAGCCTATGTCGCGGAAATCAACGAGATGATCAGGTTCCTCGGCAAGAAGGGCATCCCTTGGAAGCTGAGCAAGGGGTACTCGGATTACCACGATCTTCTCGACGGCGGGAAAGCGGACGGGAGGGGACTCATTGTGCCGCACTTCAACCTCAAACGCGTGGGACAGTGGCGCAAGCGCTTCCCTCCACGTCGCGGCCGCTACAAGCTCGCGGCGAGTTCGTCCGACTTTGCCGATCTCAACTTGATGGTGCGTACCTGGCGAGGATTCTTCACGGCGGTGCAGGTGCTCACCCGGACCGTAGCCGGCTATGCCCTCGGACAGGAGCCGGCTGGTGCCGGAGCTGCGTTAGTGGGGCGGATGCTTGAGCTATGTTTGCAGTCCGGTGTCGACGTCCGTCTTGAGACGGCGTTAGAGGAATTTGTCGTCGAGGACGGACGAGTCGTTGGGGTGATCGCCAGCCAGGGTGGGCGGGTGGTACGGATTCGCGCGCGTCGGGGAGTCCTGATCGCTGCGGGCGGCTACTCCCGAAATGTGGAGATGCGACAATCCACCGGCCCGCACCCTGCCAGCGTCGACTGGACTTCGGCGCACGAGGGTGACACTGGCGAGGTTATCCAAATAGCACAGTTCGTCGGTGCTGCGGTAAGCAACATGGATGATGCTTGGTGGGTTCCGTCGACAATGCTGCCCTCGGGCCGCCCGCAGTTCCTGATCGGTGAACGATCCAAGCCGAATTGCATCATGGTCGACCAGTCGGGGAATCGGTTCGTGAATGAGGCGGCGTCGTACATGACCGTTGGACAGGCGATGTATGCCCGCAACCGCGAGGTACCGTCGATCCCGAGTTGGTTCATCATTGATGCTCGACACCGCCGTCGCTACCTTTGGGGCACCGCTCTCCCTGGCGTTACACCAAGGGCCTGGGTGCGACAGGGCTATCTGGTGAAAGCACATACGCTGGACGACCTCGCGGGTCAATGCGGTCTGGATCCTGTTGCTCTTCACGCAACGGTAAAGCGTTTCAACGATATGGCGCGGACAGGGGTCGACCGTGACTTCCAAAAAGGAGCCTCGGCCTATGACCGCTACTACGGTGATCCCCGCACACATCCGAATCCATGCCTCGGCACGATCGAGTATGCGCCCTTTTACGCCGCTCGTGTCTATCCCGGCGATGCGGGAACCAGCGGCGGGCTGCTGACCGACGAGCGTGGGCGGGTCCTACGCGAGGCGGGGACGCCGATTCCCGGGCTCTATGCGACGGGGAACTCGACCGCGTCAATATCGGGCCATACCTATATAGGTCCCGGAATCACTATAGGTGCGACCTTCGTCTTCGGATATATCGCCGCCAAGGATGCCCTCGGTCTGCCCTCGGCGACCACCGAGGTGATGTCGTGAAGGCGTCGAAGACAGGTAGCTCGGACAGCGACGTGCTCGGTTTGACGTCGCTGTCGGGCAGAGTCGCTTTCATTACGGGCGCTGCGGGGGGACAGGGGGCCTCGCACGCCCGACTGTTCCACTTACTCGGAGCGCGCCTCGTCCTCACCGATGTCGATGAGGAACCTCTGAATAAACTCGCAGCGGAGTTCGGGCCAGACGCGGTCGCGATTGTCCACAACGTGGGCTCCGTGTCGGACTGGGCGGCAGCTGTCGCTCTGGCGGACCAGTCGTTCGGTCGCATCGATGTATTGGTTAATAATGCGGGTATCGCTCGGCCTGCGCGGTTTGAGGAGCTAGAGGAGGTAGCGCTCCGCCTCACGATCGAGATCAACCTGATCGGCCCGATCCTCGGGATGCAGGTGGTGCTTCCCATCATGAAACGGACGGGCGGCAGCATCATCAATGTCGGCTCCGCTTCCACGCTGGGTGGCGCGAGCGGGCCGATCGATTACGTAGCGTCCAAAGCCGGGCTGCTAGGAGTCTCTCGACGCGTGGCCCATGAACTTGCTCACTATGGGATCCGCGTCAACGCCGTACTGCCAGGCGCCGTCGATACGGCGATGATCAGTGAAGGAACTCGTAGGGGGACGGGTTACATCCAAGGCGCCCCTATTCCCCGGCCGGGCCGCCCGGAGGAAATCTCGAGGGTCATCGCCTTCCTCGCCAGCGACGCCTCGTCCTACATTACGGGTCAGGACGTCGTCGTCGATGGGGGCCTCACCGCGTGACTCTTCGCGCAAGGACAATTTGCGAGTGACGCACGAACCGCGTCGAAGCCGTCGAGTCATGACGGCGACGCTCAGCACGCGTCACGGAGCGTGGCTACGTCAACGGAGGCGTCGTCAGGGCAACTAAAGACTAAGGAGACAAGACGGTGACTGAATCAATGGCGCCACGGGTGAATCTCAACAAAGCGCCGTTAGCTGAACCCAAGGTGGGCCGACTTGAGGGCCGAGTAGCTTTGATCAGTGGCGGCGCACGGGGCATGGGGGCGTCTCACGCGAGACTGTTGGCCGTCGAAGGCGCATCGGTTGTCATTGGGGACGTTCTTGACCACGTTGGCAGGGCACTAGCGTCTGAAATTGGTCCGCGCGCTTCTTACGTGCACCTTGATGTAACGAGCCCGACGGATTGGCTAGCTGCCGTAAATCACACAGTGCAGAAGTTTGGCTCTCTTGATGTCTTAGTGAACAACGCGGGAATTGTGATTTCTCGGCCGATCGAGGATTTGAGTATTGCCGAATGGCAGAGAACCATTGATATCAACCTAACCGGCGTTTTCCTCGGAATGAAGTCAGCGATGCATCATCTCAAAACTTCGGGCAACGGGTCCATAATAAACATCTCCTCAGTTGCCGGGCTCCAGGGCTTTTCCCCTGCTTACACTGCGTCCAAGTTCGGCGTGCGAGGCATTACGAAGGCCGTTGCAGTGGACGTAGGCCGGTTCAACATACGTGTCAATTCAATTCATCCTGGCCTCATCAAAACGGCTATGCTGGCTGACCACGAGGCACCGCAAGACCACGTCGCACTACACCGCGTCGGTCACCCCTCCGAAGTCTCAAACCTCGTCGTGTATCTGGCGAGCGAGGAATCCAGCTATTCTACCGGGGCGGAGTTCATTGTCGATGGTGGGGAGAGCGCTGGACGCGCTTCTCTGCCTGCACAGGTTTCGTAGTCGTCACAACTTGCGGTCAGCCTCGCCATCCGCGCGCAGGTACCGCGACGCTGTGAAATTGCTCTTCATCGACTGGCGAGAGAATATCTTATACCGTGGAAAACGCAATGATAATGATACCAACTATTTGTACTTCGGTCACCGCAAAGTTGCTGATGACATTAGCGATCAATTCGAGGAAAGATGATGCATCCCGGACTTGAAATCCTGCTCGACGAACATAGGATTATTCAAACATTGACCCGATTCGGCAGGGGCATCCATTACCATGACACAAAGCTGATGCGATCCGCGCTTCACCCCGATGCTGTCGCAAGGCATGGCACGTTCATCGGCGATCCCATCCAACTGACGGAGTTCCTCAACGAACTGCACATCGGACACACACGGGGACACCAACACTTCATATCCAACTTCACGATAGCCGTCGATAGCGACGTCGCGCTGCGAGAGGCTTACGCAAACCTTATATTGCGGCGCAAGGACGCGGCGCGGGTCGACATAAGCGGCGGGCGCTACATCGACCGCGTCGAGAGGGGCGACGGAGCGTGGAAGATTGGTGATCGCGCAGTGTCGTTGACTGGAGTTCGGAGGCGAACCAAGGACCGGTCTCGAAGGGCACGCTGCGCCACTACCCGTGCGGAATGTGGGATCACTCCTATCCTTCATATCGAACACACTCTGCCCGAAGATGGTAGGTGAAGCCGTGGACGTCGGGCTGTTCGATCCCCTGAGAATACGAGGCGCCAAGCTCGCCAATCGCGTCGGCGTATCGCCGATGTGCATGTATTCATGTGCAGATGATGGTCTAGCAACTCAGTTTCACGAAATCCACCTCGGGAGTCGTGCCGCTGGCGGTGCCGCCCTTGTCTTCACCGAGGCGACGGCAGTGTCACCAGAGGGCCGGATCACGGACCAAGATCTGGGCATCTGGTCCGCCTCGCATGTTCATGGGCTTGGCAGAGTCGTCGAGGCCATCGTCAACGCTGGCTCAATCGCCGGTATCCAGCTCTCGCACGCCGGCCGCAAGGCGGCCAGGACGGCACCTTGGAAAGGTTACGGGTCGATCCCCCCATCGCGCTGGGGAGCTGTAATGGGGCCGAGTTCAATCGCGTTCAAAGACGGGTACGCAACTCCATCTGCAATGTCGCGCCGCGAGATCGCCGCCGTAGTTGGACAGTTCCACTTGGCTGCGAAGCGCGCATGCTCCGCCGGGTTCGGTGTGATCGAGGCCCATTTTGCCCACGGATACCTGATCCACCAGTTTTTGTCACCACTGACCAACCAGCGAACCGATGCGTATGGTGGCAATCACGCCGGACGATCGCGGCTCGCCGTTGAGATCGTTGATGCAATTCGGCAGGCTACTGGCGATGACATCGCTCTATTTACTCGCCTGTCGGTGGTGGACTGGGTCGAAGGCGGAATATCGGTGGAGGAATCCATTCAGACTTCGAAACTCCTGGCCGATGCAGGGGCAGATGTCATTGACTGCTCCAGCGGCGCGCTTGTTGCAGAGGAAGTCGTTCCGGAGAGTCCCCTCTATCACGTTGGCCTGGCGAGAGCGGTACGCGAGAGTGCCAACGTCACGACGGCAGTGGTCGGAGTTATTAAGCGGCCCCACGAGGCGGAAGACATTGTAAGGTCCGGTGCCGCAGACTTGGTGCTCCTCGGTCGGGCGATGTTGCAGAATGCATACTGGGCGCGGATGGCCGCCGACTCACTTGGAGTCGAGAACCTGATTCCGGTGCCGCTCCCTTATCGGCGCGCCGTTGGTAGGGTGCCGCGTCTCCTGGCCTCATGGGACAGCGATCGAAGCTGAGCTGTATGTTGTAGCAACTGCGTTCACGCGCAGGGGCGGGCGATCAATCTTGGTTATCGACAAGATCTCGAAGATGGGCGAGCCGCGGCGTTCGGTCATGCAGAGTGTGCATGACACCATCATGCTGCGGCACCCGCTCTGAAGCCGCGGATCTGGTACGGAATGCCCGCCTACGCGAAGTCGGCGAGCACTCCCGCGCTCGTGACGCTGCGCAACAACGAACGGTTGAATCTCGCGATCACCGAGAAGGCGCCCTTCCGAGCCGCAGGCGGCGTGGACGGGCAATTAATGCCGCCGCGTGGTATTTCGAGACCGTGGACGAGGATACGGAGAAGCGTATCGCGGCGATCGTCCGTTCGGTGGTCGACTTAGCATCGAGTGAGCGCCTTCTCACCCCTCCCTGAGCGCGACCGATCGCGGCTCGTCTTCGGGGAGGGTGGAGGCAGTGCTCGGCCGTGAATGCCTGGACGCCTTGGTCGGCGATGCGCCAGTCGCGGTGAAGCCGACCCTGCGAGATACACAGTCTATGGCCAGCGCTGGTCAGAGGTTATTCGGCTACGGAACGTGGTCGAATTTAGGTTTGCGCTCTAACCTCTGGGCCCAAGCTGCACGTATGCATCACAACGGAGGAGTGGAAAAGCGGAGGGTACACTCGGCAACACCTCTCGTAGTGTGCTGACGGTCGCAGGTTCACGGCTAAAGGTCACGCTGGACAGGAAACTGGGCCGTGAGACCTCGCCGCAGGTGAAGCTGCTGGCCGGGATGACCCTGCCGCCGCTCGTCAGGCAGTCCCGCCGTGCCCGTAATGCCCAGACTGATGAAGGCGGGCCGGCCGCCTCGCCGGAATAGAAGCAGGTGGTCGAGGCTGAAGCCATGACGGTCAGCGGGAGTCTGATTTCAGCAGTTCTGCATGGCGCATGATGAGGGAAGGGCCACCAGGACAGCAGAAAATATGACACATGCGGCTGTAGCCAAGAGCCAGGTTAAGGGCCATCGTGCGTAAGTGTCCTTCTGTGAGTTCTTGGTGGTTCTCGCTGACCTTTCACACGATGGCTTTTCACATCGCCGGAGCGACACATCAAGCCCGGGAAACTACACCACTGCCAGGGACGCTACCTGCGATTTTGTTGGCCAGGCGGTTCGGCTGGCATTCACGCGTCCTCGGCAGATTTCGGGAACCGCCGTCGAAGATCGTCCAGACGTGCCTGTGTTTCCTCTGCCTCGACGGAGAGTCCTAGGTCGCGTAGGTAAGTTCCGAGACGGTCCAGAAGATGTATGAGGTGTTGCATGTGGTCATCTGGGTTTAGCTCAGCAGGCAACTGGAGATGGCCAACAGCTCGGGTAATTGCCTGCACGGCCTCATTACGACGGTCGAGTGCGCTTAACGATTCTCCTAGGAGACCAAGCGCGTGTGCGAGCGAGACTTGGAGTTCGCTGTCGCTGGGGTCGCCGTCAGCTAGTGCCTGCCACACGTTGGCTGACTGTTCGGCGGCGATGGCGGCTTCGGAATGCTCCAGTAGCCGGTTGTGGGCGTAGGCAAGCATGAAAAAAACAGCCGCCATGCTCCTGCGTTGGTCCCTGGCTCCACTCGACATGGCCCGATAGATCGCGATGGTGTCCCTTAGAGGTTGAATAGAATCCTGCCATCGGCCTGCGGCGAAAAGAGTCTTCCCCAATTCTTGAAGGGCATCGCCGAGCGTTCTCATTGAATCGTGGTCATCGGGAGTCTCAGCAAGGGACGCCTGGCAGGATTGCACTCTTTGTGTCAAAGACACGACGGCTTCGTCCGCATCGCCCTTCTGGAGGAGGGCCCGCCCGAGAACTGAAGTAGCTGCGCTCAACCAGATCCGTGCTTCATCATCCAGTCCTTCGAGCCCTTCAAGGACTTCGACGGCTCTTCGCGCGTGCCTCACCGCAGCATCCGGTTGGCCAGCCCCCGCGTGAGAGGAAGCCACCCAATAGAGTGATTGCCCGTACTCCAACCGTCTCTTGTGGTCTGCGGGAGACATCTGGCAAAGCAAATCCGCGATGTTAGCCCGACTCGCGAAGTGCGTGGCAGCCACCTGAAAGCGGCCAGCCCTTAACGAGGTAAATCCGGCTTGGAGGTAGGCGTTGGAGAGTTCGATGGGATCTTCCCCGGGGGACGCGTCAGACTCGGCTCGAGTGAATTCGAGGCTTTCTTCTGCCAAGCCCGCTGCATCCTCCCACCGCTCGTGCTTCATTGCCGTCTGAGCCAGCCTAGCGAGCGAAAACGCGAGTTCGTCCTTAATCAATTCGCGAATCTTCGAGTCAACCTCCCGATCGTCGCGATCGGGGTTCTGATTTGAGCGGGCGGAGTATCTCGACGCTGAAGAATCGACGTTGGCTCGTGCCTCTCTTACTCGCCCCTGGTGCAACTGAACGCTGGCAAGGAGAAGAGGATCGCATCCCGTTCGCTCGAACCACTTTTCAGCTTCCCGCCACTCGCCCAACTGGGAGCACACGTACGCCAACCTTGTGTGGATACGCTCGAGTCGGACCAGGCGGCCAAATTCCGTCTTTTCATTGAGGCGGGCTGCCTGAAGCAAATAACTCTTCGCCTCGGTGAGTCGTCCTGCTATTGCCAGCTGCTGCCCAAGCTTTGCGAGCGTTGATGCCTCCTCATCCGCATCACTATCTTCAACTGCGCCGGCGGGCGGTCGGCTCTCCCAGAGTGATAGAGCGCTATCGAGCGCCGCCCGGGATTCGTTATCGTCCGACAGGTTCTGATAAATCTCGGCCAGTGCCAACCTGTCCGAAATCGAGGCGTCGCTCGTCGACTTTCGTGCGGCCCATCGTTTTAGCAGTTCTGCAGCCTTTCTACGACGTTCTAGAGACAGTCCGGGCTGATCCATTTCTGCATCGATGTCTGCCAGGGATACGAGGTATTCTGCCCGCAAATTGTCGTTGAGATCCGGGAGCGCCGCAAGGTCGCGGTATATCAAGGAAGCGGCATCCAAATTGTTGTACGCTTCCGAGTGTCGTCCCAGTTCTCGTTGAGCGCGTCCAATGTTCGCTAAGCGCTCCGCCAGGTCAGCACGCCCTACAGCACCGCCACGGACTAGGTGCGGTTCCAGTAGTTCCAGTTCCCACAGATCCCACTCGATACTTGTTTGGTCCGTCGAGGGCGCGGAGAACCCCACAAGCGCGGTTGCCGTGCTTCGTGTCAAAGCGTTCAGCTTGGGTAACGCCGCGATGGGTCCTACGGCCGCCCGAATATTCTGGTGCTGTGCGTTGGCTGGATTCGACGTGAGCTCACGCAGCCACTGCTCGGCCAGGACGGCGCCAGCTTGGGCGAGTTCCTCGGGGGCTGAGGCCTCACGGATGGCGCGAGCTGCCAATTGATGAATCGCGAGGCGGCCAACCTGCCAGCTTCCTGTGAGCTGGATGATTCCGTAGTCAACGAGGCGTTTGACCCCGGGATGCATTCTCGTCCTGGTTGCCGGCAGATCTGTCACACCTGCAACCCACTCGCAGACACTATCCCGCTGCCAGAGCCACGTGGGGTGTCCATCTGGATCCTGCAGGGCCGCGACCATTGCTGTCCGTTCAACCACACCGTTCGGCATGCCTCGAGCAGCTTTGTCTAGTGCGACCTTCCACGTGGCGCCTATAAGCGTTGGATAGCCTCCAACATCAGAATAATCGGCCGCTTCATCCATTCGCGGCGACTCATGGAACTCTTTGACCCAGTCGGAGACAGTCATCCTGTTGGCGGCAATTGTGGAAGCCGCAATGGACAGCGCCAACGGGTGGTGCCTCACTGTGTCGGACAACCCGGCCCTGTCATGCACGGACGTCTCGGGCAGGCGGGTATTGAGAAATTCTTCAGCCTCGCCCGGAGAGAACAGCTCCGCTTCGACCTGATGGCCAGAGCCGCTGATCCGATGGGAGGCACTCAATGTTGTGATGAGAACCCGACCCCTCGGATTCGTCCCGGGTGGGACCAATTTGCGCTCAATTAGCTCTGCGGCGTTCGCGTCGTCCAAGACGATCAGCCAGCGCATGTCGGCCGTTCTCAGATGATCGAGTAATCCGCGCGCAAGCTGGTCTTCGCGATCCCCGGCGTTTGCTGCGACGGAGTTTTTGGGGCCACTATCAAGTCGTTCCGCTGCCCGTGCCAATTCTCGGGTTACGGCCACGGCATCGGCGGACTCCACCCAAATCAGCAAGTTGTGACGCTCGTCGTCTAAACCCCTGAGCGCTTTCTGCATGATCTTGCGAGCCACGTAGGATTTCCCCAAACCGGGCCCGCCACGCAACCACACACGCCGATCGCCGCTGGCGCCCCAAAGTCGGTCAATCTCGTTCTCGAATGCACGAGGCTGATAGTGGCCCCCCACCTCCGCAAAGTTCCCAACAAGTATCTGATCGGTTGGCGATCCTTTTGATTGTGGCGGTATCGCGTCAGTTGGTACTTGGAGCGCAGAGATGGGGAGGCCGGCGTCATCCATCTGGTCAGCAGTTGTCGATGCCCAAACGATCCTTCTGATTCCCGGCTTGGGGCCGTTCAGCATTTTCGCTTCGCCAACCGGTGGCGCTGACTTCGTATGGGAGCCGAGGAACCACTGGGCGGCTAGTACGGCGAGCCTAGCCGTCTGCCTGCGGAAGACGGCGCCAGCAGATTTTCCTTGAACCTCTTTTTGGTTTCCACGATCGGTCCAATGCATCGTCGCAAAGTCCTTGTGGGCGCCGGGGACTGGAATGTCCGCCGTGACCTGCTTCCCATCCTTGAGGATTGGTCCTGGATGCAATGGCAGCGAAGGACGCTGGTCATTGTGTTCCAGATTCCAGGCCACCTGAGCCAGGAGAAGGACCTCACGCTGGCTCAGGGCGTGGTTCTTATTGAGAACGCTACGCACCGTTCCGTCATTAGCCAGATTCTCGAAAGCCTTATAAAGCGAGTTCCTCAGCGATTCGGTGTTGGCGGAATCGACAAAGCTGTCGACAAATTGTCGCGCTGCGAAGGGCAATACGGGGCGCTCGAACTCATTGGGATCGAGGTGTTGACTGTCCGTCAGGCCGTATCGTTCGACCAAACTATGCAGATAGCCGGCGAGAACCACCACAGGCTCCGCTGTGTTCGGAAAGCCTCCCAAAATAAATTCGATTGCCTGTGTGAGTGTGCCCTTAACAACAATCTCCGCGTTTCCCATGACTGGATTTTCTCACCTGTCGCACTTAATCTGCGCCAAGGCATCGCTAGGCATCGCTAGGCATACGGGCGGTTGATGCCTAGCGATGCCCCGTTCGATGGTGGAACCAGCGTCAACTGACGCATCCGGAACGGAAGGAACGCAGGATGAACACAACCACTGCGGCGCTACTTATCGGGGCGGCTATTCTCGCTGCTTTTTCTCTTTGGATATTCACTTACCTGAGAATCCAACGGACATCCCGGCCCCGATTTGCTGTACCGCCCGTTTATACGAAACATGCAAAGGAACGGATGCTCGAACGCCAGGTGCAGCAGCACCACATCGAAGTGGTTCTTGCCAAGCCCAGTCGACAGATCCCGGATCGGGATAATGACAGCGTGCGCCTCGAAGCCCAGATTGATGGACGGATCCTGAAGGTCTGGGTAGTGGCAGAACCCTGGATTACAGCAAAGGCAGCGACAGTAAAGACGACGGCGTGGGCTGACGTAGTGCAGACGTTTCAGATCCCGGCTTGTCAAACTGGAATCGTCATCGGGGTTGGGGGCTCTAGCATTCGCCAGATCGAGGCCGCGTCGAACTCTCGGATAAGTATCGGCAGGACTGGGATGGTGACAGTTTCGGCTGGCTGTGCTGCGTCCGTTGAGAAGGCCAAACAGATGATCTTCAGAGTCGTCGATCGCGCCCATGGCGCGGGCCCCAGCGGCTATCGAGCAGCCTGAAGTGCTCGTGCGTAATCCTACGAAAAACATAAGGAGGTGATCATGATGACCAGCAAGAATTCCAATGGCGCAGCTAAAGCGGGAGCCGTACCCCGCACGGTTTCTCCGGCGCGCCTCCAGCAGAAGACTGGCTCAGCCAACGCGTTCGGCGGCTACGAAAAGGTGAAGCATTCCAACAACACCTTCAGCATGCGTACAACGAAGAAGTGACTCGGAAGTAGGAAAGCGCCTCGTCCGGATAGCCACTAATGGCGGCCCCGGACGGGGCGCCTTTCATAGGAAAGAAGATGCGCCCCCTCTAGATGAGGTTATTCGGCTACGGAACGTGGTTGAATTTCGGTTTGCGATATAACGTCTGGGCTCCCGAAACGTGCCGGGTGACGATGTGGGGAACTCCCGGGTGATGCGCCCGAGGCTGGAGCTGACTACCGACCCGGACACCGCCGCAAAATGGTTCGAAGAACTGCCGGACACCGGCATCGAAGGACTTTCCACGTCGAACAGTTGCGCTACTACGTATTCGAGCTGAAGACCGGTCGGTTCCAACCCGAGTACGCCGGGAAACTGAACTTCTATGTCGCCGTGGTCGATGACCTGCTCAAGCGCGAATTCCACAACGAAACGGTCGGGATCCTCATCTGCGGCAGCAAGAACGACCACACCGTCCGCTACGCCCTCGGCCGCACGACTTCGCCCATGGCGGTGTCCGCATACACGTATGAGCAGCTGCCCGCCGAAGACAAGGCCTTGGTGCCTGGGGAAGACAAGCTCACCGCCGCCCTGGACCAACTGCGCGACAACTAACAACCGTCCCCGCGGGGACAAGTCCTGGACGCCAGGGAGCCTGGTGGAAGGGAGGCGGGGGAACAGCCCCGCGGTTTGGGGGGGATGGCGGGGCTGTTCCTCTCGCTGGGTGCCTGCGGGCGGCCCCCAACCGCTGTTGTCGGTTTGGGTGGTCGCCCGCAGGTTCACCCGGGCCGCGCCGGCCCTTGCCGGGGATGGTGGAGACCCGGGTTTCGGTGTTGCCTGTCGCAGTGCCGGTGCTTAGGTGGTCCTGCTTGTCGATGGTTTGCGGTCCGGTAATGCCAGTTTGAAGACTTTGGCCCATGAGGATCCAACCTGTTTGAGCAGGGGCCCAGTGGTGTAGGGGAGTCCGTAGCGTTGGCAGATTTCCTGGATTTTCGGTGCGATGTCGGCGTACCGGTTGGAGGGCAGGTCGGGGAAGAGGTGGTGTTCTATTTGGTGAGACAGGTTCCCGGTCATGAGGTGCATGAATCGGGAACCGGAGATGTTGGCCGAGCCGATCATCTGGCGCACGTACCAGTCCCCGCGCGTTTCGCCGTCGACCATTTCCTCGCTGAAGGTGTCGGCGCCGTCGGGGAAATGGCCGCAGAAGATGACCGCGTGGGCCCATAGGTTCCGCACGGCGTTTGCTGTCAGTGTGCCGTAAAGGGCCTGCTTTCCCGAGCCGGTGAGCGTGGCAAGGGCAGGTGTCGCGGCGTAGTCCTTGGTAATCTGCTTTATGGCCTTGCGGCCCATGGCCTTCAGGTCTTTGATGAGCGCGGTTTTGCTCTTTTTGCCCTCCTGGTATTCCGCGAGTTCCAGGTCGTAAATGGCTATTCCCCACTCGAATACCGGGGCGAGCAGCGCGTTGTACAGGGGGTTTCCCAGATTGAACGGTTTCCATGGCTGGTCCGGGTCCATGCGCAGCAGGTTGTATCCCACATCGCGGTCCTTACCCACGACGTTGGTCCACCTGTGGTGCAGGTCATTGTGGGTGTGCTGCCACGATCGTGCCGGAGTCACGAAGTCCCATTCCCAAGTGGTGGAGTGGATATCCGGGTCCCGCATCCAGTCCCACTGGCCGTGCAGCACGTTGTGCCCGATCTCCATGTTCTCCAGGATCTTCGCGAAGCTCAGCAGTGCGGTGCCGGTAACCCAGGCGGTTCTGTTGCGCCCGCCCAGCAGCGCAAGCCGGCCCGCGATCTCGAGGGTCCGCTGTATGTTGATGATGCGGCGGATGTAGTCAGCGTCGGAGCTCCCGCGCGTGGCAAGGACCTCATCGCGGATGGCGTCGAGCTCCCGTCCAAGTTCGGCGATCTGCTCGTCGGAGAGGTGCGCGGCCGCCGGCGGACGGAGAACGGGCCTGCCGGAGGCCGCCAGCGCCCCGGGTCGGGTCGGGGCGGTCCGCTCTCCGGCGGGCGGAGTGGCAGCCGCGCCGGGCTGCGCCGGCGCGGAGGGTGCGGCGTGTGCGGAAGGTGCGGTGCCGTTGTCCGGCTTTGCGGCTGGTTGGAGGGAAATGCTGTACATGCGGATCTACTCCTTAGAGATCAAGGTTGACGGGCCCGGCTGCTGCCGAAACACAGGTCTGTATCAGTTGGCCGGGATCGCCGTGTACCTCCCCCGTGCGCAGGTCGCGGACTTGTCCTGCGCGCAGCGGCACGAGGCAGCTGTGGCAGATGCCCATGCGGCAGCCGCTGGGCATCAGGAGACCGGCATCTTCGCCGACGTCGAGCAGCGCGCAGTCGCCCCCGGCCTGGACTTCCCGGTCGGAGGCCTCGAAGGTGACCAGCCCGCCGTCGTGACCGGCAGAGGAGGCCAAGCTGGTGCTGAACCGTTCAATGACCAAGGTGCCGGACCCCGGCCGGTGCTCTCCGGCGCCGGCGGATTTCCCGGTGCCTCCCGTAGCGGTTGCCCACAGCGTCTCCGCGTCATCGAGAAATCCGCTCGGCCCGCAGGCGTAGGCCGCACGTGTTTTCCAGTCGGGGCAAATGCGTTCCAACGCGGCGGGGGATCTGAGGTCCAGCCGGCCGTTTTCGTTGGTGAACCAGTGTGTCACGCGCAGGTTGTGGAACTGGTCGGCCAGTTCGCACAGTTCCTCGAGGAAGATGCTGTCCTCGGGCGTGCGGGCGGAATGGATGAGTACCACGTCTGCGTCCGGGCGGCGGGGGATGAGGGTCCGGAGCATGGACATGACGGGGGTGACGCCGCTGCCGGCGGTCAGCATGAGCAGCGGCCGCGGATGCTCGGGCAGCACGAAATCCCCTTGAGGAGGTGCCAGGAACAGAACATCGCCGGGGCGCGTATCGCGGACCAGGGCACGGGAGACCACGCCGACGTCGGTCACGGTAATTGCCGGATCCTGGCCTGCCGCTGCGCTGAGCGAGTACGAGCGCCAGTGCCGCACGCCGTTGATCTGGACACCGATCCGTGCCCACTGGCCGGCTTTGTGCGCCTGCCAGCCGCGTCCCGGCCGGAAGGAGATGGTCGCGGAGCCGCCGGTTTGGGGAACAACGCGGGTCACCACGCCGCGCAACTGGCGGGCGGAGAACATGGGGTTGAACAGGGAGAGGAAATCTTCCGGGGCCAGTGGAGTGGTTAACACCGATACGGCCCGCATCAGCCCGATCATGAGCTCATCCTTATGCCTATGCCTTGTCTGGCAGGTGGGGGGCAGGTGGTTAGAGGTGGCTGTGGTCGCGGTTGCCTGCTTTGGCCAGGCCCCGGGCGACCATGAAGCCGATGGTCAGGTAGGTGATGTATTGCATCGCGTGGTTTGCGTTGAAGACATCGACGCCGTTTTCGCTGGCGTTGTCTCCCACGACCGCGGCAGTGATGATCGTGGCGAGCACGGCGAGGATATAGACCAGGAACTCGGTCGTCCGGATGGCGGACTTGGGTCACTAGTGGTCCGGCGGTGCTCGGTGTTTCCGCCATGTTCCGTGTGATGTGTCGTCATTGTGATTCTCCTAAGGGTGCGAGGACTTTGCAAGCACAACCATAAGCACACTTAGTATCTGATGCCAACTTTGGACAGTTTTTCCCAACGGTGGCCGGGCTCAATGTCAGGCGCGCATTATGCGGGGCCACCATGGCACATTCCCCCGGACCCCTCAGCGGACCGATAGCTCCTTGCCACCGACTTGCCCTGATACGGCCTGACCTGGTCTCGCACGTGGGGCTGATCGGCCCCGTTGTCGATTCAGCACGCAGAAGTGTCCTGCTCCAGGCACTCGCGCTGGGAGCTAACTCGCTCACAGAAAGCCCGGTGGGCAACGCCATCGTGTTCACCGACTACGTGCGCTCCGGCATACGCTGGTACCTGACCGAACCTCCGGTAAGGATGTCCTACGCTCTGGAAACGAGGCTGAGCCGGATCGCCCAGCCCGTTAAGAACGTGCCGCGTGCGCTGACTGCTCACGCTGGTGTCAGCGGCAGGAGGCGCCGTAGAGGTTCAGCACGTATCCCAGGTCGGCGTCATGGGGCTGGATTTCATCTTCGGCGATGATGTCCACCGGTTCGGGGCCGAGACCGTCGTCGGTGCGGCGCATCCAGTAGGCCCAGCAGGAGCCGCCGCCGAACTTGGAGTGGAATTTCACACCCGCGGGGTAGCGTCCGTCGTCGAGGACCTGCTCGCGGATCCATTGTGCGATGAGCGTTGTGGCTTCCCTGTTCTCCCCGGTCAGGGTCCCCAAGGTGATTCCGGCAATTCCGAGCTGGTCCTCGAATGCCTCTCCAAGGAATCTGTTGAGCGCGGCGACGGATTCGGCCGCGGTGAGATCGACCCAGGAGGCCGTATGGTTCATTTGCAGCCGGTACACCAGCCGGCCGTCGCGCCAGCTGGCCGGCAGCCAGCCGGGCATCATGTTTCCGTTGCGGGCCCAGTCCTCCTCGATGAGCCTTTGAGCTTCCTCTGTGGTGATGTCGAACTGTTCGGCGGCGAAGGTGACGGCGGAGTTGAACTGCCTGCCCACGCGTGTCGGGGCGAGGGTTTCGGCATATGCTGTCCGCCGGTCACCGGCGAGATAGATCGTCGTGCCGGGAGTGTCGAAGCGGGACCAAGCGGAGCGGCCGGGCCCCTGGCAGATCCGGCCGCGGCCGAGGGCTCAGCGGCCCGTAGGAGCTCTTGGCGATCCGGTAGCCGGTCAGGCGGGTGTCGATGAGGGCCAGGCCCGTGTCGGTGCAGATTCGCATCAACCGGCGAAGCGGTCTTCAGTCATGGCGACCGCCGCGTCCATCACTTCCTTCGAGCGCAGTTCGCTGATGGCCTGGATCGGAGATACCTCGCCAAGCCAAGGGTTGGCTCCGATGAACCAGAGCCGGGCGACATGCTCGCCCTCGACACCGGAGACAGCCGTCCACGCGCGGTGGGCCAACTGCAGGCGCGCCTGCGCTTCAGGCTTCGGCTCCGGACCGTCGGTACGGGCCCACTTGTAGCTGATCTTCGGATCCCTGCTGCCGGCCAGAGCCGCCACCAGAGTGGCGCCAAGCGAACTATTGAGCTGGCGAACGATCTCCCTGATGCCCAGACGCGCGGTACCCGCATGGGCCGCACCGATGTCAATGGAAATACTCACGGCGTTCACTCCTCTCCTGCTTCCTCATGCCACTCTATCCGTCCAAGTACAAGAAATCCACCAAAAAGCCACTCCCTCTACCTGATGGCCTGGATCGCCTGGCCAAGGGAGGCGTCTCAGGCCGCCTGGTGGCACGCTACGACCAGTGATGACAGGCTGAGCCGCTGACTTGTGGGGTCCCGCCCGTACCCGCAACGGGACCCCACACGATCGGCCAGCCCCCAAAAAAGCTTCAGTTGTCGCCGCTCAAGGTCGAAGTTTTCGAACAGACGAGTGAGTGCCATACCTGAACTCCGAACTCCGCCGCTTGACTTCCTCGGCTGAAATGGGGTGACCGACAGGTTGGCACCCGCGAGGTCTCGCCCTTCAGGTGCGGCTGCCGCAGGCGCTCGTTCGATGGTGTGCCCATTGTTTAACTCGGGGTGAACGGTTGACCCTTGAACAAAAAGCCTGCTTATAATTTTTCATGCCTGATCTAGCCACCTGGCCCATCCCCCGGCTCTTGTCCACAGCGGCCAGACTTGTTGAATACAAGTGGAACGAACATCTGGCTACCCTCGGCCTGACCCACGCCGGGGCTGTCGTCCTGGAGATCCTGGCCGCAGAAGGGGAGATGACCCAGGCGAAGCTGGCCCAGCGGGTGCGGGTGCAGCCGCAGACAATGGGCAAGACCCTGGTACGGCTGGAAACGACCGGTTACATATCCCGCGTTCGCAGCCTGGATGACCGGCGTCAGCAACTGGTTAGCATCTCCGAACAAGGGCAGAACGTGTTCCGGGAAGTGGTTCGGGCGGAACAGGAGCTTCTGGGTGAGGACGGCGAGATGGACCAACTCAAAACGCAGCTCGTCAGTATCGTCCGGGGCCTTGGAAACGAAAGGTTCGGCATCACGGGATTGCGGCCGGCCTGACCCGCAGAACCAACAACAAACTCGTCCCATGCTGACGTAATCCTCTAGGGGATCCCCTGAAGATGTAATGACCCCTGTTGGATTTTTTGGTGGCGGCGTACTGTGCTGCCAAAGGCCGTGCCCCTAAGTATGGGCCGGGCACGAAAACTGCCATACGACAACGGTCATCCCGCTGCAGGGGAACTGGAGGTGGGGGCTGAAGCTTCAGCCGTCCTCGCCGTCAATCCACAGACCGATTCAGGAATCTAGGGTCATCGGTAGCCAAAAATATTTCGGAACAACCAATAGTGCCCGGGGCAGGAGGCCACGCAGGCCGAGCACGACGGCCGCAGCTTCTAATGGAAAACTCCAGGGGAGAACCATATGAGCGACAAAAGACCCGACCATGTTGATCGGAGAGTCCATGGCCTAGCCAGCGGCCGACAAAGACCGAAGTCATGAATCACTCCCGTCATCTGGCGCCGGCGGAAAAATTTCCAAGGGATCTTTCGACCATAGACGATCGCGAACTGCTGTCCTTGTATGGCAGAGCGGTACGGCAAATGGACCGCGAAACCATGCAGTTTGGACAACTCGCCCACGAGACTGAATTCCGTGTCGAAGAGCTCCGCCTCGAACTCCAGCACCGCGACGACCGCGATGCAACCAGAGCAAGCCGGGCACGGCGCGGCTAAGAGGATGAGCGGGAACAGCCCCGCGTTTGGTGCGAGGTGTTGTCCGGGCTGGTAGTTAAAACGTGCTAGGCCTGCGTGGCCTGTTCATGATGAAGTGGGACCATGCAGCTGTCCGGGCGGCGAGGCGGATTCCGGGGCTGGCATTGAATTTTCGACGGGGTCGGTGCACGGTGGGCATCCACTAGTTTTTACTGGAGTGCGTGATGGATTCTGCACGGAGCTTTGAATCGATTGTCATCATCTTCAATCCCAACAGCACCGGTGATGCACCGAAGCTGGCGGAGCAGCTACGCGACGGGCTGAGGGAACTGTTGTCCTATGCCCCGGATATCAGGCTGCAGCCAACCGGACATGCCGGCCATGCCCTCACGCTGGCGCGTGAGGCGGCTGCCGGAGGTCGCGACGTGCTAATCGTGTCCGTCAGCGGTGACGGCGGGTACAACGAAGTGGTCAACGGTGTCATGCAGGCCGGCAACCCGAACGCGGTGTGTGCTGTGATGGCGGCTGGAAACGCGAATGATCACCGGCGGACCACGGGCACGATGCCGCTGGCAGAAGCGATCGCCCAGGGCCCGGTGCGGCATATCGACCTGCTGCGCATCCACACAGGCCAGGGGCCTGACGCTCCGGGTGAATACGCGCACTCCTATGTCGGATTCGGTCTGACGCCGGTGATGGCGATCGATCTGGAAAAGGGGAGCAAAGGCGCCCTCAAGGAGATGTTCTCCGTGGTGCGGACGTTTTCGAAGTTTCAGCCCTTCGCAATCCGCCAGAGCGACGGCAAGCACCGGAAGTTCGACAGCATCGTCTTCGCTAACATTGCCGAGATGGCGAAGTACGCCACGCTCAGCGAGGCCGACGACAAGCTCTCGGATGGAAAATTCGAAGTGGTCATTTTCCCCCACATGCCCAAGTGGCGGGTCCTGCTGAAGGCCCTGCGCGCCACCACCCAAGGGCTCGGGGACCAGCCCAGCGTAAGCAGCTACGAGTTCACCACGCTCAAGCCCCTGCCCTATCAGATCGACGGTGAAGTGAAGTCCGTAGACGCCGGCACCTTCGTCAAGGTCGAGTGCGCACCGTCGGCCCTACCAATTCTCGGCTAAACACGTTGCTCAGGCCGCCTCGCCACCCGCGGCCGCGCCTGAATTTGCTGCGGCTTGCCTGTTGGGTGAACCTTCGCGGGGCCCGGGTACTCCGCGGTCCTGATGACCGGGACCGGCCGTGATGGCGAACGTGCGCTGTCCAGGGATACCGGGCAAGCCCGAACGCTGCAGGGCAGCAGGGTCCAAGGCTGAAGCCGACTGCTTGACTCCAGCGCCGCTTCCATCCTCCCTCCCGCTGTCGGAGGCCCCGCGAAGAGTCCGCTATTGGAATAGCTTCAAAGGCTTGGGTACGGTAGGTCCGGGAAAAAGTGGTGTCCGATCTGCCGGCCCGGACTGCCCGTTCCCGTAAGGTGACCTGATGGATCCCGAAAGCGCAGAAACTCCAGCCGCGGCTGGAAGCCGCGGCACGCGCGGAACCCCGGGTGGGAACGCGGACGCGAAAATAACGGCAAGGATCGTGACCACCGGCCCTTGGGACGCTCATGTGTACTCTTTGGCCGGACCGCACGCTACGTCGGGCAACCCGGTTTTCGTGCTGCTGCATGGTATCGGCATGTCCCACCGCTACTACCGCAGGCTGCAGCGGATCCTGGCGGGACACGGAGAAGTCCATTCCTTCGACCTACCGGGATTCGGTGCTGCCGCGAAGCCGGACCGGCAGATTTCCGTAGCGGAGTATGCTGCTGTCATCGCGGGCACCCTCGTTGAGCTGGGCACCGGACCGGTCGTGGTGGTCGGGCATTCCATGGGCACGCAGTTCGCCACCGAACTTGCCCTGATACGCCCTGACCTGGTCTCGCACGTTGTGCTGATCGGCCCCGTTGTCGATTCAGCACGCCGAAGCGTCTTGCTCCAAGCCCTCGCCCTGGGGGCCAACTCGCTCACGGAAAGCCCGGCGGGCAATGCCATCGTGTTCACCGACTACGTGCGCTCCGGCATACGCTGGTACCTGACCGAACTTCCGGTGATGATGTCCTACGATCTGGAAGCGAGGGTGAGCCGGATCGCCCAGCCCGTTCTGGTAGTCCGCGGCTCACGCGATCCGGTGGCGCCCCGGTCCTGGTGCCAAAAACTGGCAGCCATCGCTGCGCACGGCCGCTTCCTGGAAATACAGGGCAAGCCGCACATCGTCCAGCACGGAGCGGCAACCAGAATGGCAGCCGGCATACTGGCATTCACCCGCTCCTAAGACCGGAACAAACCTGGGAAAGCGAACCTGATGAAGAAAAGGGCGCTCAGCATCAGCTGACGTATGCGCCGTTATCGGCGTCCAGGACCTGCCAGATCAGCAATGTCGGCGACCATCTCTACGATCCCACCACGACGCACCGGCGATCTCACACAGAGGCTGAGCTCGCTCGAAGAGGCGGAACGGATCGCGGACATCGACCGTGAGGCAGCAATCCAACTCCATGGGCACCGGACAGAAAGGTAGCCGTCGAAAAGGTTATTCGGCTACGGAACGTGGTTGAATTTAGGTTCAATGTATAGTTCCTGACCCCGGAGACCTATTGCGATGGCCGCCAAAAGCACATGTTCTTGGCGGCTATGCGCTTTTACGGCCACTCGTTGACAAGTCGAAATGATGCCGGCCGCATTTTGCTTCAATACGAATTAGAACAGCGGCCAGGGCACCGCAGACATCTCACCGCTCGGAGCCGGAAACCGCTCTGCCAAGCGCAACCTGGCGCAGCGCGCGGCGAGCGATGCGATTTCTTCGGCGCTGAGCAGGTCCGCCAGGTTTCGGCCCAGCCCGCCGTGCAGTTCCTCGCTGACACGGTCGATGCCGTCGCGCTCCTCGGCGGTTAGAGCGTCTCCCAGCCATCCCCACAGCACCGTGCGCAACTTGTGGTCACGGTGAAAGGTGAGCCCATGGTCCACGCCGTGCCGGTGTCCGTCCGTCATGGCAAGAATGTGGTCGCCTTTGCGGTCGGCGTTGTTGACGATGATGTCGAACACCGCCATGCGTCTGAGCGCCGGCGAGTCTTCGTGAACGAGGGCGACCATCTGTCCGTTCTCATCTCGACCCTCGAGAACGTGTTTCCAGCCCGTCTCCGGCACCTGCTCCGCCGCGACCAGGTTCACGGCGCTTTGGGCTGGATCTTGCTCTTGCCAGAGCTGCACCATTCCTTCGCCCATCGGGCCATCGCGCAGCCAGGTGTGCGGCACGACGTCCCAGCCGAAGGCCTGCGAGACCAGGTAGGCGGCCACCTCCCGGTGAGCCAGGGTGCCGTGGGGAAAATCCCACAACGGACTTTCGCCTGCTATCGGCTTATAGACGACCACCACGTCGCCGATGCTGCCCAGAAATGTCGCGTTTGAAGCCGTCGTGATGCGGCCGGTGAGCGTCAGCTCGGCGGTCACCAGGTCCGGCGCTCGCATCAGGCCTCGGGAAGGGTACATATGTGCCCGTCGGCGTCTATGGGGTAACCGCAGAGCGGGCACGTCGGACGTCCGGCGCCCACGATCTCGCGGGTGCGCTTGGCGAATGCGCGGGCGGTGCCGACCGGCATTCGCACCAGCAGCATTTCGGCCGCGTTAGCGTCGCCCTCATCAAGCGATTCGTCGTCGTCAGCATCGACATCGGTGATGGGGTAGGCCTCAATTACGATCTGGGCCGTCGTCGGGTCCCAACCTAAGCTCATGGAGCCGGTGCGAAACTGCTCCTGAACGGCCTCGAGCTGGTCATTGTCGACAAGTTCAATGGGAGTACTCGTGGGAACGCTGAAGGGGTTGCCCTCGACGGTGATGAGCTGGTCGAGAATTTCGTCAATCTTCTCCGCAAGCAGAGCCGACTGCTGCTTCTCCAGGGCAATACTCACGATCTGCGTCCCCGAACGCACCTGCAGATAGAACGTACGCGCCCCCGGAAGGCCAATGGTGCCAACGACGACCCGATCAGGCCAGGCGAACTCGTGAACACGTGTAGGCATGTCAGTATTTTAGGCACATGAGGTTCATGGCGCCTTTTGCCCTGCACCTCCGCCCACCGGCGCATCAGCAGAGCGGATGCCGTTCGACAGCCACGACAGATCACCGGCGTCGGTGTTGGTCGCGTAGACGCTTGGTCGACTAACGCCGTAGCGCACGATCGATACGGACCCTGGGCCCACGTTGATTCGCTGGAACAGGTCAAGGTGCATGCCAAGCGCGTCGGCGAGGATTGACTTGATGATGTCACCGTGACTGACCGCAACCCACACGGCCTCTGGCCCGTAATCGGCTTCGAAGGCTGCATCGTGGCGTCGAATCGCTGCCACCGACCGGGCCTGCATCGCGGCCAAAGATTCACCGCCGGGAAAAACGACGGCGGACGGTTGCGACTGCACAACCGGCCACAAATCCTCGGTCGCGAGATCACTGAGCGTGCGGCCCTGCCACTGGCCGTAATCGCACTCGGTGAGAGCCGGATCGACCGGCGCGTATGGCGAGCCAGCCTGGCGATCGAGGATGAACTGGGCGGTCTGCCGACAACGCTCCAGAGGGCTCGACACCACCCCTACTACGGGCACAGCCGCGAGCCGGTCTCCGGTCAGGGCCGCCTGGTCGCGCCCGACCTGGTCCAGGCAGACGCCGTCGGCCCGACCGGCCAGTAGTCCAGTGGCATTGGCTGTGGTGCGGCCATGCCGCACGAGAATAACTGTCGCCATCCACCCAGCCTAACCACCCGCTCAATGGCGGTGTGAACCGCACCGGGTCGCGTGTTGAACAGGCAAATAAAGCAATCATGGATTGACAGACCAACGTGAGGTCTGCGTCCACGCCGAACTGTGGACATAGTTTGATTGGGTGTGTACCTATCGAAGGGCCGAGCACCAGACGGCGTGCTTACCGAATCTGTCGGTGAGTTCTAGCCTGTTCCCACGGCTTCGGGCACATCCACCATTTTAGAGGTCGTACAAACGGACGGTGAGCAGCAGGACACCTGACGCCGTGAGAGAACGGTCATAGCGCCGCGATTTACAGAATCTTTCTTGGTGGGCGGAGCGGCCCAAGAATGTCGCAGGGGAGGACCGGCTTACACATCACGTGTTGCAGACAGACGCCGTTTGTCAAGCAAAAGCCCTGCCAATGGATGAAAGTCGGGTCTTGAGCAGAGTAGTGTGAAAAGCACGGCATCGCCAAGGTTGGTCGCGGACGATTTGGCTACTTCGTTCCGGTAGAAGCTGCACGACGTGTCTTATCGAGCGCAAGGCAACGATGGAGGTCCTATTGGATCGTCCCAGACTCGACGCCAGAGATTATCATGAACGGGCGCGTCGACAACCTACGGTTGCCTCATGCCAGTTCTGACGACCCACGACCTTGCTGCCGAATTGGCCACCTTGCTTAATGAGGTTGTCCAAGGTTGGTCCATTGAACGCACCGAAAACGCGCCACCGAGCACAGAGCGCGTGGGCTTCGCGCATCTAATTGATGGCCGTTACGAGGTATGGGTTGCTTCGACTGATCATCGAGAGAGAGTCACTATTGGCCTCCCGCCCGGACGGCTAGTTTCGCCGAATGAAATCCGTCTGATCAAGAGAGTTTTGTCGGTTTTCCGATCGGACCTACAGGTTGTAGGCGATGTGTCGGTGGCACAGGATCTATGGAGTGCGTTGGCATCGACTCAGTTCTTGCGAGCCGCGGCTCGTTTGTCGCCGTTCTCGGCCACGCCGCTTCTCCGATGGATCAGGATCTTCGAGGCGGCTGCGCGCCAAACATACGAAGGTTCCCGATTCACGGGGAACGTGGTGCTGGTCAAGCATTTGCCCGCGTTCACGAAACGCGCGAATGTGCGATTCCATGCGTTTCATCAACCGCTTTCGTTCGAGCAAGCGCTTCTCAGAGAGAGCTGGTTGAAGGCATTTCTGCAAAACGGCAAATTTGCACTTGTTGCCGGTGGTCAAAGCGGTGCTGCCCAAGGCTTCGTTGATACTTCTGGGGAAGGGGGAGATTCCGTGGTGCTGGCCCCGGCTGAGGATTTGAAAGGTTTGTACGGATTTCTCCGGACGGGCACGTCGATCCTCTCTGCGTCACGGTCCGGCGATATCCACTTCGCGCTGTCTACAGGAGTGACCTTCATTAACTCTCAGGGCAGTTGGCTGTATCAGGACTGGGGCGTGCTGAGGCGCTTATTGGAAGCCCGTCTAGGCGCTGATGTTGCCGAGCACGCGCTGCGGCTCGTTGCGGGATGCAGATACGAGCGTCGCGGGTCGCTCTTTGTGTTCTTGGACGCCGGCGTAGATCCGTCCGAGATCGTTCCTGACCATGCAAACCCGGATCGAGCTGCGCGCACCCTCCGGTCGTCCGTGTCGGGCCGCATCTTGGGCGATCCGACATCCATCAGGGTTCTGCAGGCGGCCTCCGGTATTGACGGTGCCGTTCTTTTGGATGATCACGGTAGAATCATCGACGTCGCAAGCATGATTACTGAACCCAGCCCTGCCGCTCTTGCGGCGGCGGGTCGTCAGGATCTCGAGCGGTTTCCTGGCGCAAGGAGCACAGCGGCATGGAATGCGAGCATTTGTGGTCTGGCAATCAAGGTTTCTGACGACGGCCCGGTTGATGTCTACGAGCGTGGCCGACATGTCTTTCACTCAGGATGACTGAAGAGGCGATTACGGAGGCGCTGTGATCTCCCAAAGGCGGTCGGCGGTGCCACCCAAATCGTTTCCCCCCCCGCAGGGGACGGCAGCCTGCAATCCTCATCGGCGAGTCTTGGCACATCCACACATCTCGGCGATTCCCTACAATCCGCCAAGAACCGCTAAAGTCGGTTTCCATCGCGCAATCTAGAATGGGACGAGCGCAAACATGCGCGAACGAGTCAACCGAAATGCGCGTACGGGCTTTCGGGATCTGATTGTAGAAGTTAGCTACCTAAGGGCCTGCCGAAGGCCGCACAGAGGTTATTCGGCTACCTAACGTGGTGGAATTCCGCTTCAATGTCTGACGGTCTGCCGGCTCGCCCAGAGTGCCACGAGGCGTTCACCTACGAGCCCCCTTGGTGGTGTGCCCCATGTGCGGCCACGAATGGTCAAAAGACTCGACCGAGACCACGCCCGAGAGGCGGGGGTGGCGGTGTCGTGAAGGTCGGCTCGAAGGTACGCGGCATCCGACTCATTGAGGACGGCGTGGGCGATCACGACATTAATGCGTCCGTTCCCAGGTATGGGGGATGCAACTGAAGTCCAGCTTGGTGAAGAAGGTCCACTGACCCTCCGGCCATCCCAGTGGACAGGGGGTCTCGTCGTCGACGCACCTGTTCACAACTGGATCATCGAAGACCAACCGATGCATCGTCCGCTGCGCTATCTGCGGCCGGGTTTCGGCGCCGGCCAACCTTTGGCGAGGAGACGGTACGCCGCCCTGACCCGCAGGATGAAGTCGTCCTGAGATTTCGTATCGTTGATGACTCCAGCGCAGGCGAGATAT
Organism: Actinomycetota bacterium; assembly: GCA_051751385.1. Lineage (GTDB taxonomy): Bacteria > Actinomycetota > Actinomycetes > Actinomycetales > Micrococcaceae > Crystallibacter. The sequence goes on from JBNJKW010000001.1 coordinate 843,559, forward strand.
TTAGTCGGACTGCTTGCGGAGTGCTGCCCAGGCTTGGAAACCGCCGATGAGGTCGGTCGCACGGGTCAGTCCCAGCCGTTGCAGGGTGTGTGCAGCGAGGCTGGAGCTGTAGCCCTCATTGCAGACGACGACGATTCGACGAGCGGGGTCGTCCGCGATCGGGAGCCGGTGGGGGCTGGAAGGATCGAGCCGCCACTCGAGAACGTTTCGGTCAACGACGACCGCTCCGGGAAGATCACCGTCGCGGTCTCGCTGATCGACCGGCCGTGTGTCAACAACAAGGGCGCCCGCTGCCATCTCCCGCTGAAGATCCGAAGCGTGAACACGCTCGAGCCCGCTGCGGCTTTCAAGTAGCAAGTGGTCGATCGTCAGAGTCCCGGGGGAATCGCTGGGATCTGGACTGCGTTGGCAGGTCGCGGCGACGTCGTCGGAGATATGACGCTGCTTCACCGTTTTCCTCGCTTTGCCTGCTGATGGGTCGGTCGTTCCACTATGAAGCGAAATGATGAGCTACCTTGGTCGTCAATTTCAAGGGTATGGAGGGAGTCAGGGCAACGGGGGATGCGAACGAGACTTCACGTTGCGCCTCCTAGGGTTCTTGGTGAAGTTCGCCGACTGCCCCTTGCCTCACAAGCGCGGACCACGCGCAGAGAAGAATGACGTTGGACGCAACCTCGTAGCCTGTGATGCCCCGTCCATTAACTCTTCGAGCCTGTGAGTGCGAGTGCGCCGCCAAGGCCGATCATCATCCCGCCGCCGGCACCGGAAAGGGTGGAGATTCGTCGTGGTGATTTGGCGAACCATGCTCGAGCGGTGCCCGCGGCCAGGGCCCATGCGCTGTCGCAGACGAGCGCGATAGCCTGAAAAGCCAGCCCGAGAAGGAGCAGTTGCGCCCACACCGCGCCCGCGGCGGGGTCGACGAATTGCGGCAGCACGGCGAGGAAGAACGCGAGGGTTTTGGGGTTGGTGAAACCGACGATAAAACCTTGGCGCAGCAGCTTCCAAGAGGATGACGGGACGCCCGATATTCCTGATACGTGCGCGTGGCGGTGCCGGATGGCCTGGATGCCGAGCCAAACGAGGTAAAGACCACCAGCGATTTTGAGGACGGTGAACGCGATGACAGAGGCCGCGACGATCGCGCCGACACCAAAGGCGACAGCAAGGATGGCGGGGATGATCCCGAGAGAGTTGCCTGCCACGCTGAGGACTCCCGCCCGGCGGCCTAAGGCGATGGACCGTCCGATCGTGAAGAGCACACTGGGACCGGGAATCAGGATGATGACCGCCGCCGTGGCTGCGAAGGCGACGAAGTTCTCCAAGGGAAGCATGAGTGAACCATACTCCCGGTCCGTTCCCGTCGCGCGTTCAAAGTTTGAAAGTGCAAATCAGCTGTCGCCTGCCGACGACGGCTGGTCCCGGCGGCCCTGACTGAACGAACACGACCCAAAGTGATACGAGGCCCCAAGTCGCCGGGAACCGCTCGTAGAAGTCCCGGACATGGACACGTTCCAGCGAATGATGGAGTCCGAAGCCGCGGCTGACGCCATGAAATTCGACGGCGTACGCCCCGACACGATCCTGGTGCTGGTCGAACCCGAGCGCAACCGCTGACCACCGGACGTAATGCCCAATTGCGCCGGTAGATCCTGTTCTTGCAGTGCAGTGCAGTGCAAAAATGATGCCCCACCGGCGTGAGCCGGCAGGGCAGTGGTGGGTTTCAGCAGTGGTATAGCTGATTCAACCCCTGGATTCGCGTGGCCGCGGGGAACTGCACTCGGCTGACAGTTAGTTCGTTGCGCCTTGGGACCCATTCTGGCGCTTGGTTCACCGTGCCTGGTCCTACTATTTGGCGCCCAAGCGAAGGTTCCCGGCGATGTCCGGCGGCTGGACTTCAGTTGCTCACCGGCGGCTGAACGCCGGTCTTGGCCTCCATCTTGGATCGCGCGCCCCGGCCTTCGGTCAGGCGCACCGCCATGAGGCAGGTCATCTGTCCTTCGAGTGTGTCCAGACGCAGCCGGAGCAAGGACTCAAGCTTCCGCAGCCGCTGAGCGAGGGTGTTTCGATGGATGAAGAGTTTCTCGCACGCCAGTGATGGCTGGCAGTCGCTGTCCAGATACGTTTTGAGCGTGTCCAAGCGGTGTCCTGAATGTTTTCGGTCATGGGCCACGATTGGCGAGAGGAGCTTGCGGGCGCCGGCGAATGCTCCGTGGCCGGCAGCCGCGGCCAGGAGGGCATCGATGCTGAGTTCGGGGGCCGTGACCGGCTCCGTTACGTGGTGTATCAACTCGCCGTGGCGTCCACCATGAGGCTGCTGTCCCTTCGGTAGCCGCCGCCGAAGCCCGTGGTTGAGATAATGCAATTATCAGGAGTAGGCACGCGTCTCAGGGATTGAGGCAGCTGCCTTGACTTGACGAAAGCAAGCACCATGATCGACTTCGTGCGGGCATCGAGTCACGGGCACCCGATCGCACTAAACCGGCACCAGCTTGAGGGTGCCGCTGACACGCTGCGGCTGCTTGGAGAACCCACGCGGTTGCACCTGCTGTTGGTCCTGACCGCCGGACCGGCGTGTGTTGCGGAGCTGGTCGAGGCGACCGGTTCTGCGCGCACCATCGTCAGCCAGCACTTGGCAAAGCTGCGCCTCAGTGGCCTGGTCAACGCCCGCAAGGAAGGGCGCAAAGTCATTTATTCGATCAGCGACAACCACCTGAACCGGCTGATTCAGGAAGCCATCAACCACGCTGGCCACACCACGCTCGGGCAGCCCGAGAAGGACTGAGGGCAGGTACTGGCTCGGAGTCATCGCAAGCTCCGACGTCCAGCGTGCCGAACCGGCGGCACGACCCGACAGAGGCGCCGCTACGGGCATCCTTCAAGCCGCAACGGGCATCTTTTATCAGGCACCGCACTCCCGTTGACACTGGGTAATTACGGGGTGGAAAATTCTGAACATACCGATAGGTGCGCAGTTGCGGGGATATCGTTGGCAGCGGCGCAAACCTTCGTCCGGGTCTCCCCTGGTGGCGCTGAGGCAACCATAGCGTCGGCGCATCTCGCGATTGACGCGGGCGACGCCGAAGGAGGCGTTCTATGGACGCGAAGGATGGATCTCGGGGCGCGGTCACCTTCCTCAACACGCATGAGGCGGAGACCATCAATGCGCTGGCAGGACTGATAATACCGGGATCAGAGGAAGATCCAGGGGCTCAGGAAGCGGGAGCGGTTATCTACATTGACCGGGCTCTGGCGGGGCCCTACGGGAAACTGCAGCGGTTGTACCGTGCCGGCCTCGCTGCCCTTGACGAAAGTTGCGTCCAGCGACAGGGGCGTACGTTTGTTGAGCTTGACGAGGGAGAGCAGAATTCCGTCCTGGAACAGCTTGCGGGAAGTGGGCTGGACAGCGCGGTGGGTGCCGAACGTGCGGAATCTGACGGGGCGGAGAGGCCCGACCTCGGATTGCTGCCGTATTTTTTCGCAGTAGTGCGGCAGCACGTGGTCGAGGGGACATTCGGAGACCCCGTCTACGGGGGCAACAGGAACGCCGTCGGGTGGCGATTACTGGGATTTCCTGGCGCCCATTGGGGATACGGCGAAGACGAGATGGACTACGGATTCGATGCCTCGGCACTGCCCGTCGTAACGCTTCAGGACCTGCGGCATGAGCGAGAGCAGCGCAAAGGAGAGCCGGAGCATGGCTGAGCATGTGGACATCGTGATTGTCGGCCTCGGTGCAGCCGGCGGGGTAATGGCGAAAGAGATGGCTCAGGCCGGCATGAGGGTGGTTGCCCTTGATAAGGGTCCGCGCTATGTGGATGAAGATGTCGAGGTCAAGCACGACGAGCTGCGGTACTTCGTCCGGCAGGAAATTTCCCCCAATATGGGCAGCGACCCCGTTACGTGGCGGCCGACCAGGGAGGGAACCGGAAAAGTTTTACCATGGTCGGTCGGACCACTCGCGCTCGGTCCTTTGTTTGTGCCTCCCTCCATCGGGGTGGGCGGGGGAACGATCCACTGGGCTGCTTGGGCGTGGCGGTTCCGCGATGCGGAGCTGCGCCTGCGGACTACGCTGAGCGAGCGTTTGGGCGCGGAAGCCGTGGCGGACACCGCCATTGTTGACTGGCCGATGGGGTACGACGAACTTGAACCGTATTACGAGCGGGCCGAGTACGAGATCGGAGTCGCGGGCAAGGCAGGTAACCTCAACGGGGAGATTCAGGAGGGTGGGAACCCGTTTGAACCGCCGCGGAAGCGTGAGTATCCCATGCCGCCGCTGCGGATGACGGCGGGTGACAGGCCATTCTCGGAGGCAGCGAGGCGGCTTGGCCTGCACCCCTTCCCCGCTCCGGCAGCGGTGAACTCCGTGGAGTACCAGGGAAGAAGCGCCTGCGTGTACTGCGGATTCTGTCGGGACTACCCCTGCCACGTTGGCGCCAAGTCAAGCAGTGCGGTCGCCCTCCTTCCTCAGGCCCTCGAAACGGGCAACCTCGAAATCCGCCCGTATTCGCGTGTGATTGAGGTGAAGCGGGATGCGACCGGCAGGGCCTCCGGTGTGCGATATATCGATCTCGTGCGGGAACAGGAACGCGAGCTCGACGCCGACTACGTCGTGCTCTCGGCATACGCTTTGGAGAACACCCGGCTGCTGTTGGCTTCGGGCATCGACGGAAATGGCGTCGTCGGCAAGTACTTCATGACACATAACTACGGCTGGTTTACCGGCACACTTTCGGACTGGACCAACCCGTTTGCCGGTCCCGCGGTTGCGACCAGCGTGATCGATGACTACACCTCAGAGCTCGTCTCGGGTGACGGGGCGGTCTGGGGCAGCCCGATTATCGGCTTTGGCGGGGATGTTCAGCCGGTGGAAGCCACCCGGAATATGCCGGATTCGGCACCGAAATTCGGGCAGGGGTTCAAGGACTGGATGCGGGACAATTACCGGCGTACTTTCAGTATGTACCACCAGACCGCAACCTTCCCCCGTGAAGAATTCTTTTGTGACCTGGATCCGAAGGTTAAGGACGCGTTCGGTCAACCCACGCTGCGGATTACCCATGACTGGACGCCGCGCGACGAACAGGACGTGCAGTTCATGCAGGGCAAGAAGCGTGAAATCGCACGCGAGATGGGAATGCTTGAGTGGTGGGAGGCACCGACCGCCCCGCCATACCATGTGTCCACTCACGAGGTAGGTACCCACCGGATGGGCGACGATCCGGGCAACTCAGTCGTGGACCGCTACGGACAATGCCACTCCGTGCCCAACCTCTTCGTTCTCGGTGGAGGACAGTTTCCCACTTACGGCGCCTATAACCCCACGTTGACGATCTATGCGCTGGCCTACATGGCGGCTGATCATCTTCGGGCGGAGACCGGGGTGAGAGCGGGCGCCGAAGTTCCTCAGCGCTGAAAGGTTGGAAAGATGCCGGTCGTACAGGTCCATATGCGGGCGGGTCGGTCCGCGGAGGACAAGCGCAGGCTCATCGAGTCCATAACCGACGTCGTGGTAGATGTGCTGGGCTCAAAGAGGGAAAGAGTAGTGGTCCTCTTGGATGAGATCGACCCGGGGAGTTGGGGCCAGGGGGGCCGGCTTCTTGCTGACGAGATATCGGAGAAGACATGATGGGCGGCTCCCATGTCCTGTCTGGTGAACGATTTTCCGGCACGGTCGGGTAGCTCGAAACCTGGCACAGGGCGGGCAATGAAATGAATGCTTCCTCGGTGGCTTCGCTGTTGGCGACGCTTAATCAGGCCACGGTTTATGACCTTGAACAGCCCCGTTATGCCGGTGCGCCTATTTTTGGAGCGCACCGTCCCGGATTTATTTACACCCTCCACCGACGGCATGAAACCGGGCTGGGTGAAGCCAGGACCAGCGCCTCCGGATTGATCATCACCGCGGAGCACGCGGGTACACATATCGATGCACTCTGCCACCAGGCGGTTGACCTGCGAATGTTCGGAGGCCAGCGGGCTGACGCCAGGACGCAGACCTCTACCGGATTCACCGAACTTGGTGTGGAGACAATAGCTCCGATGATCGCCCGCGGTGTGCTGGTCGACATCCCCCGGCATCGCGGGGTGGCTCGGCTTCCAGCAGGCACGGCCGTTGGAGCGGATGAGCTGGAGGCGGCCGCCTCAGAGCAGGATGTTTGGGTGAGCGCGAGCGACGTCGTCCTCGTCCGCACAGGCAGCGGATCCCTTTGGAACGAACCGGATGAATATCTCCAAAGCGCCGGCCTTTCCGCTGAAGCCTCAGAATGGCTCGCGGATCGTCGGGTGCAAGCTGTAGGAGCTGACAATGTTGCATGGGACGCAGTGCAACCGGACCCCCGGCGCGGGAGCCTGCCGGGGCACGTGGTACTCATTGTCCGCCGCGGAATTTACATCATCGAGAACCTGCAGCTTGAGCAGCTCGCTGCCTCCGGCCACCAGGAATTCATCTTCATGTGCCTTCCGCTCAAGATGGTCGGCGTGACAGGATCACCGGTCCGCCCGTTGGCTTTGGTGCCGGCATGAACAACAAAAGCCAGACGGCGCAGCCCCGCGGGCCGCTACCTGCCGGAAACCGAAGCTACCCTGTGCTTCGTTCGCTGCCTCGCGGCCTCCCTGGACGAAGGCCCGGGCTATTGCAAAAGCATCAATACCACTTGGTGACAGCCTGATTGGAGAGGAGAAGGCGAAATGGCAGACAAGGACCAGTCGGCCGCCAGGCCGGCGCAGGAAGGTCCCAGGAATCGGGGCCGCGTTCCGGCAACCGCAGTCGGTGCGCTCATTTTCCTGTGGCTCGTATATGCGATGAACGCGAATACGCGCCAAATCTTCTACTACGTCCTGCCCCCGATGGTTGAGGAGTTCGACCTAACGCCGGAGGAGGCCGGCGTCGTCAGTACGATCGTGACGGTAGCTGTGGCTTTGGTGGCTATTCCCGCCGGGGCCTGGTTTGATCGGGGCGGGCATGGCTGGGCACGCAAGTACCGCAACGCGATCGTCGCGGCTGGATACTTCCTGTTCTCCATTCTCACGGGCATCGTCGCCTTCACTAAGACGATCTGGCACGTTGTCGTCATACAGTCGATTAAGAACGCTTTCGGCGGTGCTGGCGAAGCGGTCGAGGTCACGTCGATGGTCGAGTGGTACCCCGTGGAAAAACGGGGCTTGGCGCTCGGGATACAGCATGCGGCGTACCCTTGGGGCACGGGGCTCGGCGCCATCGCCACGGGCGCTATTCTGGCCACGTTTGGTCCGGAGAACTGGAGGTATGTCTTCCTCATTATTCCGCTGGCGATGATCCCCATTTGGATCGGTTGGTGGTGGTATAGCTCTCCGAAGCGCTACCAAAAGTTCGAAGACGATACCCAGACCGCGGGGCTGACCAAGCCCCTCGCGGGTGGGGCCGGCGCCGAGCAGCGTCACGCCGAACCCGGTGCGCTGGGTCGCAGCCTGGCCAATCCGAACATCTTGGTTCCCGCGCTTGCATCGATGTTCGGAATCATGATCTATACCGGTATCAGCTTCTGGCTGCCGCAGTACATAGCCTTCGTGGGCGGCTTTAGTTTCGCGGAAGCCGCCGCGTACAGTGCCGTGTTCACGATCACCGGTGGCATTGGGCAGATCTTCTGGGGTGTGGTTTCCGATTACATCGGCCGAAAGCTGAGCCTCATCATTGCATTCGTGTGGCTGGCGATCGGCCTATATCTTCTGCGGTTTTCGGCAGTGAGCGTGACCGTATTGATCGTGGTGCAACTCATCGCAGGTCTTGCAACGAATGCTATCTTCCCCGTCCTTTACGCCTTCGGTTCGGACTCGGCAGAGCCGGGTGCCATGGGGACGGCGAACTCGATTCTTCTGTTCTTCCTTTATGTTGGAGGCGTTTCCCCGCTCGTCCTCGGATGGCTGATTGGACTCGGAGGCGGGTTCGAAAGTGAAACCGGATACTTCTACGGCCTTTACTTCCTGGTGGCAGTTGCTGTCATCTCGGCGATCATCATTGCGCTGTTCACCCGCGAAACCGTGGGGCGGTTTAAGGACCGTGACCGGGCTCTGGTCTCCCGTGAGCGCACTCATGTGCGTCCGGGACTACCCCAGGAGTAAGACGTCGCCCTTTCGTCCCCGGGCTGCGGCCCATGGCAGTGATCTCAATCGATGACAAGGAGAAACCGATGGGAATGAGTTACGAACAAGCACGGAAGGCGCTGGAAGCGGCGCTTGACAAGGCCACGGAGATCGGGTCACCCTCCAGCGTGGCCATCGTTGACTCCGGGCGTGAACTGGTTGCGTTCGCGCGGCAGGACGGGGCGCTCTTGGCTAGCACCGAGATTTCGGTGGGGAAGGCCTACACAGCGTGCTCGATGAAGATGGCAACGAAGGACATCGGACCCTTGACCCAGCCAGGTCAACCCCTCTACGGGCTCGAGTACACACACCAGCGCCCACTCGTTACCTTCGGCGGAGGACGGCCCCTGGAGATCGCGGGGGACGTCGTAGGTGGCGTCGGGGTCGCCGGGGGAACGGTTGACCAGGACGACGAGGTTGCAGCCGCCGCGCTCGGGGCTCTCACCTCGTAGGAGGCAAACATGCAGCTCCAGGGGAAAAAGGCGATCATCACAGGGGCAGCAACCGGCATCGGGGCGGTCACCGCCAGAGCGTTTGCTCAAGAAGGTGCCGCCGTCGTTGTGGCCGACATCAACGAGGACAACGGCTGGCGTGTGGTCGAGGAAATCCGCAGTCAGGGCGGCACAGCAGAGTTCGTCCGCACTGACGTAACCAGAGAAAGCGACGTAGAGGCGCTCGTAAAGCAAGGCGCAGAGACGCTGGGTGGACTCGACGTCTTGTTCAACAATGCAGGGGCCCAGCGCTCGGGGGCCATCACCGATTTCGAGCAGGATCAGTGGGACCTGCTCATGGCGGTCAACCCCCGCTCCTGCTTCTTCGGAGTCAAGCATGCCGTACCTGTCCTTCGCGAACAGGGAGGCGGGTCGATCATCAACATGGCATCGCTGGCTGCAGTAAAGGGAGGTGCTGGCTTGACTGCCTACTCCGCGTCCAAAGGCGCCATTGTGGCTTTCACAAAGGCACTAGCCCCCGAGCTCGCGCCTTACCGCATCAGAGTTAACAGCGTTTGCCCTGGATGGATCGACACACCGTTTAACCGGCCCGCAATCGAGTTCATGGGAGGCGCGGAGGAGCAGGAACGCATCGTCAAACAGATCGTACCAATGGGCCGTCAGGGAACACCGGAGGAAATCGCGCCCATCGTTGTGTACCTCGCCTCGGACGGCTCCACCTATATGACCGGCCAAGCACTGATAGTGGATGGAGGCGTGTACTGACGGAGTTGATCGGACTGCCACTCATAAAGCGGAGATCGGTGGCCTCGTCGTCGCATCGCCCTGCCAGCGTTGCGTGCAAGGCGGCCCCGGTCCGGCCGGGGGAGGGGTCGTTCAAGCAACGTGGACCGGAAGCTCCCTGTGCTAATGAGGCTGATCGGCAATGGAATTACCCGGCTGGCACCGTGCCCACCTGCTTTGCTGGCACTCCAACGACCACTGCCCCCGCGGGCACGTCCTTTGTGACTACTGCACCCGCGCCCACCACGGCCCCATCGCCAATCGTCACGCCTGGTAGCACCGTCACGTTGGCCCCGAACCACACGCCCAGGCCGATCACTACGCGGGCCGGGTGCATGTCAGCTCGTCGGCTCGGCAACATGTCGTGGTTCAAGGTCGTGATTACGGCGTTGTGGCCGATGAGGGAGCCATCGCCGATTTCGATACCGCCCTGGTCCTGAAACCGGCAGCCGCTGTTGACAAATACATCTGCGCCGAAACGGATGTTTTTGCCGAAGTCAGCGCTGAACGGCGGGAAGAGTTGGAAGGACTCGGGGACCCCGCGCCCGGTCAGCTCACTTATCAGGGCCCGCACCTCAGCGGGGGAGTGGTACCGCCCGTTGAGCTCTGCGGTGATGCGCAGCGACTCCTGGCTCGCGGCGTGCATAGCCTCATGGTGCGGCGAACCTTCGGGGATCGTCTCCCCGGCGTTCAGCGCGGTCAGGAGTTCGTCGAGACCTTGTATTTCGGCCATGCGGCCACGATATCGTGCCCTTGGCCGCACCTGAGCATGCATTCAACGGAAGCTCCTGAAATGCTCGACCTCCGACAACCTCTCGTCACTGGGCTGTCGCGAGACGTGTTGCCGGTTGGGCATGGCTGAGAGGCCGTACCGCAGGACCCGTGCGCCGGTGCCCCCGGCGCTCATGGGTATGTGAGGTTCTGGCTACGTAATGTGGCGGAGTTCCGGTGAGACAGTCCAGTGATCGGCGCAAGCAGGCAGGTCATTCGGGTTGAGGGCGCCTCCGGTTGCGCTTGATCTCGGAGCGCAACCGTTTTCCTTCGAGCCGACGACGCCGCGAGCCACTCGTGGGCCGGCTCGATCGCCGGACGACAGGGGGAGCCACTGCGTCTCTCAGGACTGCAACAAGGCGTTGCCTCGCCGCAGTCCGGTTACGCCGCTGGGAGCGGTGCTCGGAGGCGCTGATGGTAAGCACTGTGCCCGAGATTCTCTCGGCGAGCTGGTCGATGGCGCGTTCGCGTTGGACTTCGCTCAGCGCTGTTGTCGTGCCTAGATCGAGACTGAGTTGCACACGTGAGTCGGCCGTGTTGACGCTCTGGCCGCCGGGGCCGGAGGCTCGGGAGAACTGCTCGACCAGCTCTCCTGCCGGTACACGGAGGCCGCGGGGCGCGCCGGGTCCCGGGGGCACATGCAGGTAGTCCACACGATTATTGTCCCGCAACTGCGACGCAGAGGTGGTTAGTAGGGGCTTCTCCTCTGCACTCTCAGCTCGTTAGCATGTCGCGCATGGCCATCAAACTTGAGAACGTCGGTATCGCCGTTCGCGACCTGGAAGCAACGATCGCCTTTTTCACCGACCTCGGTCTGACGGTTATCGGACGTGACACGGTCAGTGGTGAGTGGACCGACACCGCCGTCGGACTTGATGGCAACCACGCCAAGATCGCGATGCTCCAGACCCCAGACGGTCACGGTCGACTCGAACTCTTCGAATACCTCCACCCCGAAGCGATCGAGACGACGCCCACTCGCCCCAACGAGATTGGCATGCACCGCGTCGCTTTCTCCGTAGATGATTTAGACAACGCCCTTGAGATAGCTGCGAAACACGGATGCCGTCCGCTTCGCGGTGTGGCGACTTATGAGGACGTCTATAAGCTCACTTACGTCCGCGGTCCCAGCGGCATCATCGTGATGCTCGCCGAGGAACTGAAGAAGAACTGACTGGCGCCTTTCCCCTCAGCCCATCGGAGGAGTGAGGCCGTACCGGGCGATGATGTCCGGGAGCCACGGGGCTTCGCCGAACTGGATTCCGTACTCGGCTGCCAGTTTGCCGATGGCCTCCGGATCGGGTGGGGCCCGGCTTCGAGCTGGTCGGCCACTCCCCAGAGAAGTGTGATCCGTAATCTTGTCAGCGCTGGCGGTCTGCGGGACCGCCTATCGTCGGAATGTCAGGTGGACCGTGCCGCTCTCGGCTGTCTCGGCGGTGACGTCGTAGTCGGATTCGAAGCCGCGCAGGTCGTCCCAGAGGCGGATTCCGCGGCCGAGGATGATCGGAGCGATCGCGACGTGGAGTTGGTCGACGAGCCCGGCCCTCAGGAAGTCGCGCACGACGGTCGCTCCGCCGCCCACGCGGACGTCCTTGCCGCTGGCGGCTTCCAGCGCGCGGTCGAGCGCCTCCTGTGGCGTGGCGGAGAGGAAGTGGAACGTCGTGCCGCCTGTCATTTCGATCGGCTGCCGTGGGGCGCTGTGGGTGAGCACGAAGACCGGGATCCGGAACGGGGGCTCGTCGCCCCACCAGCCTCGCCAGTCCGGGTCGTCAGGGAAGTGGTGCAAGCCGAACATTCCCGCGCCCATGATCTCTGCGCCGAGCTCAGCGAAGTACGCCTTCGCATACTCGTCGTCCACGCCGGTCGTGCCCTGGCCCGAGGTGTCGTGTAAGACACGTTCGCGGAAGGTCCGGGTCGCGGCGTAGGCGCCGACCAGGCGGGACCAGTCTTCGCCCATCGGGTTGTCGGGTGTCTGACCCGTCGTCGTCGCGAATCCGTCGAGCGAGATGTTGAGGTCAACGCGAACGGCCATCGGTACTCCAGTCAAGAGTGCTTGTAGATTGCAATCACCCTACTGAGGGTTCCGAGCTCGTCAAGGAGGATCCGTGCAACCCCGTTCCCGTTTGCCCGATCAGCTCGGCGTTCGCTCATTGAAAGCGCCACGATTCAGCGGGCCGGATCGGCGATACCGACCCGGCTGCTGCGACGCTACGCGGGCATCTTTGATGAGTCAACGCGGGCTCTTGACATGGAAGATGCGTCCTCTGCATTCTGGGCGGAGGTGCACCATTGATGTTCCATAGACGAGGCCGTCATGCGGTTAGAGTGGCAGGAAATCGTGAAACGTCACCTCCTAATACAGGCGGCAGGTAGCCGGCGCACTATCTTGGGCATGGCCTCGGTGATTGCGTTTCTGATGGTCACCGGGTGGGGCATGTTCTTCGCCGTCGTATTACCCGGGCAGTACGAACTGGCAGACCGGGCGCCTTTCGGCCTCGGACTGGCCTTTACGGCGTTCATCCTGGGGGCGCGCCACGCGTTTGACGCCGACCATATCGCGGCGGTGGACAACACAACACGCAAGCTGGTGGGGGAGGGCAGTCGGCCGGTCTCCGTAGGGTTCTGGTTCGCTTTGGGGCATTCGACCGTCGTGATCGTTGCTGTTACGCTGCTGGCCGCCGGGCTGAATATGTTGGCCGACCAAATTTCCGACGGCGATTCGTTGCTCGCTTCCATAACCGGAGTTTGGGGTGTCATCGTCTCCGGACTGTTCCTGCTACTGATCGGTTCACTGAACCTGTATTCGCTCATCGGGATCGCCCATGTATTCCGCCAGCTCAGGATTGGCGAATACAACGAAGCTGAAATCGAGGACCTGCTGCAAAACCGCGGCCTCCTTAACCGGATTTTGGCACCGCTGGCCCGACAGATCGACCGGCCTTGGAAGATGTATCCCATTGGTGTGTTGTTCGGGCTGGGCTTCGATACGGCAACGACGATTGGGTTGTTTGTGATCGGCGGCAGCGCCGCCCTGACCGCACCCTGGTATGTGGTTCTCGTCCTGCCGGTCCTGTTCACCGCCGGCATGACATTGTTCGACACCCTCGATGGCATCTTCATGCACCGGGCCTACCAGTGGGCGTACGCGCGCCCGGTGCGGAAGGTGTACTACAACCTCATGGTCACGGGCACGTCCGTCATGGTGGCTTTCCTCGTCGGCGGAGTAGGACTGTTGGGACTGCTGGCCGAGAGAATGCAGGTAAATAGCGGTCCTGTTGCCTGGGTCGCTTCCGTGAATCTGGAAAACTTCGGCTTCCTGATCTGTGGGCTGTTCGCTGCAACCTGGCTGGCCGCGGTCGCGTACTGGAAACTGGGCAATGTAGAGGCGCGCTATTCGCTGCCGGACTAATGATCAACAACCGGGTGCGCCGCGTAATGCCTAACGCAGCGATTCATTGACAGCAGCTCCGCGGGCATCTTTGACGCGACAAGCGGATGGTTGCGCATTGTTCCACACAGGCCTATCTTTGAGTTCACGAGGTGGCAGGCTATGCATGAGCTCTCACTTACGGAAAGCCTTATCGACGCCGTCCTGGACCGAACAGGTGAACGGCAGGTTACCCTCGTGAATCTTCGCATCGGGGCGCTCTCAGGTGTGCTTCCGGACGCTATGCGCTTCTGCTTTGAAGTCGCCTCAGCCGGCACAACACTGGCCGGCGCGCAGTTGAAGATCGATGAGCCCCGCGGCCAGGGCCGGTGTCGCAGCTGCAAGCGCGATTTCCTGCTGGAAGACCTGATTTTGTTGTGCCCCTGCGGCAGCGCCGACGTGGAAGTCCTAGGCGGCCGCGAACTTGCGGTGACATCGGTGGAGGTGGCATAGATGTGTACCACCTGTGGCTGCGGCGACGCAGAGAACACGCGAGTGGAGGGCGTCGAGATTGGGCAGGCCGGCCATGACTATCCGCATCACCACAGCCATCCCCATGAGCATGCCACTGGACACGACCATGGGCATGCCGCCAGCGGCCCGCAAACCATTGTGCTTGAGCAGGATCTGCTCGCCAAAAACGACCTGCTGGCCGCCCGGAACCGCGGCTGGCTGGAGGGCCGGAGCATCCGTGCCCTCAACGTGATGAGTTCGCCCGGCGCAGGCAAGACCACGCTGCTGGTCCGCACGCTTCAGGAGCTCGGCGACCGGCTGCAGGCCGGCGTCATCGAAGGAGACCAGGAAACGTCGCTGGATGCCGACCGCATCCGCGCGCTCGGACGGCCAGTCATCCAGATCAACACGGGGGCCGGCTGCCACCTCGACGCCGACATGCTCCGCCGAGGACTCGATGCCCTGGACCCGGCCGTGGATTCGACGGTGTTCATCGAGAACGTCGGCAACCTAGTCTGTCCGGCGCTCTTCGATCTGGGCGAAGCCGCCAAGGTGGTGATCATTTCGGTGACGGAAGGTGATGACAAACCTCAGAAGTACCCGCACATGTTCATGGCGGCCGACTTAGTGATCGTCAATAAGTCGGACTTGTTGCCTTACGTGGATTTCGATACCCGTGCATGTCTGGAGCGCATCCGACAAGTTAATCCGCGGACCGAATTCATGGTCGTTTCGGCCACCACCGGCGAGGGGCTGCCCCGCTGGTATCAGTGGCTCGAAGGCGACGCACCAGAGCCGGAAACCCTGACCGGGTCACTGACTACCGACGCTCACTGAGTCCTTCAAGGGCTCTGAAGGAGGCACCGATGCCTACCGAAACATCATTGCAGGCCGAAGAAGCTCTCATCCACGTGCTGTGGATCAACGCAGGGCTCAGCTGCGACGGAGATTCAGTCGCGCTGACGGCGGCCACCCAGCCCAGCGTCGAGGAGATCGCGCTCGGCGCGCTGCCCGGTTTGCCCAGGATCGCGATGCACTGGCCGCTGATCGACTTTCAGTGCGGGCCCCAGGAAGGGGCCGACGACTTCCTCGAGTGGTTCCGCAAGGCGGACCGCGACGAACTGGAGCCGTTCGTCCTGGTGGTCGAGGGCTCCATCCCGAACGAGCAGCTCCATGACCCCGGCGGCTACTGGTGCGGCTTCGGCAATGATTTGGAGACCGGACAGCCCATCACCACCAGCGAATGGCTGGACCGGCTTGCACCGAAAGCCACCGCGATCATCGCGGCCGGTACCTGCGCCACTTACGGCGGCATCCATGCGATGGCCGGCAATCCGACCGGTGCCATGGGGGTGCCGGATTATCTGGGGTACGACTGGAAATCCAAAGCAGGCATACCGATCGTCTGCGTCCCGGGTTGTCCCATCCAACCGGACAACCTCTCGGAAACCATCACGTATCTGCTCTACCAAGCCACGGGACAGGCACCGCCGATTCCGCTGGACGAGGCGCTGCGCCCCACCTGGCTATTCGGCAAGACAGTCCATGAAGGCTGCGACCGCGCCGGTTACTACGAGCAGGGTGATTTCGCGACCGAATACGGGTCGCCGAAGTGCATCGTCAAGCTCGGCTGCTGGGGCCCCGTGGTCAAGTGCAATGTCCCCAAGCGCGGATGGATGAACGGTCTCGGCGGCTGCCCCAATGTCGGCGGCATCTGCATCGGATGCACCATGCCGGGATTCCCGGACAAGTTCATGCCTTTCATGGACGAGCCGCCCGGCGGCAAACTTTCAACCAATGCCGTCCGCCCCTACGGTGCGGCGATCAAGGCGTTGCGCGGCATCACGGCCAACACGCTGGACAAGGAACCCAAGTGGCGTCGGCCCGGACGTGAACTCCTGACCGGTGCCCAACGCACCTGGTAACCGACCGGCTACTTCCAGACAAGGCGAAGCAAAATGACCTCCACAATTCCAACGCCTTCCCAGAGCAGCACAGGCAGCAACCTAGTGGAGATGGCGTGGGATCCCATCACCCGGATCGTCGGCAGCCTCGGCATCTACACCAAGATCGATTTCGAGAACAACCAGGTTGTGGAGTGCCGCAGCACGTCCTCGATCTTCCGCGGGTACTCCTTGTTCATGAAGGGCAAGGACCCTCGCGACGCCCACTTCATCACCAGCCGGATCTGCGGCATCTGCGGCGACAACCATGCCACCTGCTCCTGTTATGCCCAGAACATGGCCTACGGCGTGAAACCCCCGCATCTGGGCGAGTGGATTGTGAACCTCGGCGAAGCGGCCGAGTACATGTTCGACCACAACATCTTCCAAGAGAACCTCGTCGGCGTGGACTACTGCGAAAAGATGGTCTCCGAAACCAACCCCGGCGTACTGGCGAAGGCGGAGAACACCCGCGCCCCGCACGAAGCCGACCACGGCTACCGCACCATCGCGGACATCATGCGCTCGTTGAACCCGTTCACCGGCGAGTTCTACCGGGAGGCCCTGCAGGTCAGCCGGCTCACGCGTGAGATGTTCTGCCTGATGGAAGGACGCCACGTCCACCCGTCAACGCTGTACCCGGGCGGCGTCGGCACGGTGGCGACCATCCAGCTCATGACCGACTACATCACCCGGCTGATGCGCTACGTCGAGTTCATGAAGAAGGTTGTGCCGATGCATGACGACCTCTTCGACTTTTTCTACGAGGCACTGCCAGGCTACGAACAGGTGGGCCTGCGGCGTACCCTGCTCGGCTGCTGGGGTGCCTTCCAGGATCCGGAGTTCTGCAATTTCGAGTACAAGGACATGACGGACTGGGGCCGGAAGATGTTCGTGACCCCCGGCGTCGTGGTTGATGGAAAACTGGTGACCACTGACCTGGTGCGGATCAACCTCGGAATCCGAATCATGCTCGGTTCCTCGTACTACGAGGACTGGGAGGACCAGGAAATGTTCGTGACGCAGGATCCGCTGGGCAATCCGGTGGACCGCCGGCATCCGTGGAACCAGCACACCAACCCGAAGCCGCAGAAGCGCGACCTGGCGGAGAAGTACAGCTGGGTCATGTCCCCGCGCTGGTTCGACGGCACGGACAACCTCGCCCTGGACACCGGCGGCGGCCCGTTGGCCCGGCTCTGGTCGACGGCGCTGGCAGGGATGGTCGACATCGGCTACATCAAGGCCACCGGCCACAGCGTGCAGATCAACCTGCCCAAGACCGCGTTGAAGGGGCCGGTCACTTTCGAATGGCACACTCCGCAATGGAGCAACACCCTGGAGCGCAACCGGGCCCGTACGTACTTCCAGGCCTACGCCGCGGCGGCCGCACTGCATTTCGCCGAGCAGGCGCTCGAAGAGATACGCGCCGGAAGGACCAAGACCTGGGAAACCTTCGAGGTCCCCGACGAGGCATTCAGCTGCGGCTTCACCGAGGCCGTGCGCGGCGTGCTTTCGCACCACATGGTGATCCGCGATGGCAAGATCGCCAACTACCACCCGTACCCGCCGACTCCTTGGAACGCGAGCCCCACAGATTCCCAGGGCATCTCCGGGCCGTACGAGGACGCGGTCCAGGGGCAACCCATCTTCGAGGAGAACGACCGCGAGCATTTCAAGGGGATCGACATCATGCGCACGGTGCGTAGCTTCGACCCCTGCCTGCCCTGCGGCGTCCACATGTACTTGGGCAAAGGGCAGACCCTGGACAAACTGCACTCCCCAACCCAGACGATGACCGGCGAGTGAGTTGCCATGCCAGCCGGGGAGCAGCCACGCCAGGCCGGTGAGCGCATCGGCACCCTTTTGGACGCGCTCGGGGCTGGCGGCGCCGTCGCCCGCGGACGCGCGGAGGACCTGGTCCGCGAGGTGGCTGACCTGTACGGAGCGGGATTGGAACGGCTGCTGGAAATCCTCAAGGACCGCGGAGTGCTCGATCCTGCCACAATGCAGGCGCTGACCGCGGATGAGCTGGTGTCCGCCGTGCTGCTGATTCACGGGCTGCACCCGCAGGATCTTCAGACCCGGGTTGCTGCCGCGCTGGACAGCGTCCGCCCATACCTTGGCTCACACGGCGGCGACGTGGAACTGCTGGAAATCAACGACGACGGCGTGGTGCGGCTGCGCCTGTTGGGCACCTGCCAGGGGTGCCCGTCGTCGTCCGTTACCCTCAAGTACGCGGTGGAGGACGCGATCGAAGCAGCTGCCCCGGAAGTGGCGGCGATCGAGGTCGTCGAGGCCGAAAGAGCCGCCGCCGCGCCGGCCGTGATCCCCGTGGACGCACTGCTGGTCCGGCTGAACCGGGAACCCGATGGCTCCCGGGACCAGCCAGCAGGCTCCTGGGAGCCGCTGCCCCAGCTCGCCGAGCTGGAACCCGGGGAGGTTGCGGGCTTCCTGGTCGGCGGCGGTTATTCCCTTCTGGCTTGCCGGACCGGGCAGGACGTGTATGCCTACCGCGATTACTGCCCGCGCTGCACCCGCTCGCTGGAAGGGGCGACGCTGCAGCGGGCACTGGCGGCACCGGTCGGCGGCGGCTTGTTGCGCTGCCCGTCTTGCCGCAGCCACTTCGACGTGCGGCAGGCCGGGGTGTGTCTCGAGGACAAGTCGGTGCACTTGGATCCGTTGCCGGTGCTGGTCCGCGACGGCGTGATGTCCGTGGCGGTCCCGATGTCAGCCGGGCATGGAGGCTGAGATGGAACGGCAGACCGGGACGGACACGGAGCGAGCCGGAACCATACCGGTCGCGCTGCTGCGCCGGATCGCAGCCACCAAACCCGCCCCCGCGGGCGAGCGCTGCGAGATGTGCGGCGAGCCCATCACGGAAGAACACCAGCACGTCGTCGATGTGGAAAGCCGCGGCATGCTGTGCACCTGCCGGCCGTGCTACCTCCTCTTCATCGATGCCGACGCCCGGCTCCGCTACCGCGCCGTCCCCGACCGCTACCTCTCCTTCCCCGATTTCGACCTCGGCCCTGGCCAGTGGGAGGAGCTCGAAATCCCGGTGGGCCTTGCCTTCTTCTTCTACAGTTCCAAAATGGAGCGCATGGTCGCCTTCTATCCGGGCCCCGCTGGAGCCACCGAATCCGAACTTTCGCTGGAGGCGTGGGGCGCGGTGTTGGCGCGCAATCCGAGCCTGTCGGTCGCCGCCGCTGATACGGAGGCGCTGCTGATCCGTGGTCCGGGACCCGAGCGGGCACAGGCGGACTGCTATTTGGTCCCGGTGGACGCCTGCTATGAACTTGTGGGCCAGCTGCGCCGTGTGTGGCGCGGGTTCGACGGCGGACAGCAGTCCCGCGAGCAACTCAGTGAGTTCTTCAACCGTGTCAGGAGCCGGTGCCGGCCGGTGCGCGAGGACCGCGGCGGCGCCGGGCAGGGAGGCTCGCCGTGACCGAGTTGTCCTTCACGGTCCTCGATATCCAGCCTGAGGCCTACGCGGCGGCTCCCCAGCTGACTGCCCGGCTGCGCGTCACCGAGTCCAGCGGCGCCGTCGTCCACGCGATCGCGCTGCGCTGCCAGGTCCGCATACTGCCGCAGCGGCGCGGCTATGGCCCGGGTGAGGAACCGGGGCTGCTGGATCTCTTCGGTGAGCGCGGCCGCTGGCCCTCTACCCTGAAGTCCTTCCTCTGGCTGCAGTGCAGTGCCCTGGTCCAGGGGTTCACCGGCAGCACCGAGGTGGATCTGCCGCTTCCCTGTACCTTCGATTTCGAGGTCGCGGCGGCCAAGTACCTGCACGCGCTGCAGGAGGGCACGATCCCGTTGGAACTGCTATTCTCCGGCACCGTCTTCACCAGAGGCCAGACCGGGTTCACAGTGGAACAGGTGCCGTGGGACCTTGAGGCTTCCTATCAGCTGCCGGTGGAGGCGTGGCGCCGGCTCATGGACCTGCACTTCCCCAACACCGGCTGGCTCCGGCTGGACCGCGAGGTGCTCGCAGCGTTGGCCCATTTCAAGGCGGTCCGGGGGCTTACCTCTTGGGAGGCAACCATGGAGGCGCTGCTAGCCGGTGCCGCCGCGAACGCTGTGGGTGAGCCGCCGCGATGAACATGGGACTGAGCCTGGCCCGCGCCGTCGCCGATGCTGTCCTCTACGAGGGGTACCTGCTCTACCCGTACCGCGCGTCGTCCCGGAAGAACCAGGCTCGCTGGCAGTTCGGTATCCTCGGCCCGCCCGGCGCCGCGGCTGCGGGGCTCGGCGAGGAACCGTACATGTCCGCAGACTGCCTGCTCCAGCCTGGCCGGAACGCATCGCTGGAGGTTCACCTGCGCTTCCTCCAGCTGCAGACCCGGACCGTGGAGGAAAAGTGCGACGACGGCGCGTTCAGGGCCGTGGGAGAGCTCACCGTGGGCGCCACCCGATGGCTGACCTGGGACGAAGCCGTTGAGCAGGAAATCACCCTGGGACCGTTTGCGCTGGCTGACCTGGCCGGCCCGCAGGGGGACGGGCTGGCACTGCCGGTCGACGTGCCGGCCGGTCAGGACACGGAGTTGCTCACCGACCGCGTCGGGCAGGTTGCCGGGCGACTGGTGCGCCGCCGTCGACGGCTCCGCGGAGAGGTCAGGCTGAACCCGACGCCACATGCCGACGGGGTCATGCGGCTGGGTGTCACCGCGGAGAACCTCGGTCCCGCTGAGGACACGCCTCCAGCCGCAAACAAACAGGACGCCATCGGCTTGTCCTTCATCGGAACCCACGCTCTGCTGACCGTGCAGGACGGAGATTTCCTCTCCCTGCTCGAGCCGCCGGAAGCGGCAGGAGCCGCCGCCCGGTCCTGCACACAGCACCGCTGCTGGCCGGTCCTCGCCGGACCCGAAGGCCAGACCGACGTGTTGCTCATCTCGCCCATCATCCTCTACGACCATCCCGCCGTCGCCCCGGAAAGCTCGGTGGAGCTGTACGACTCGACGGAGATCGACGAGATCCTCACACTGCGGGTGCTGACCCTGACGGAAGAGGAGAAGGCGGAGGCCCGGGCCACCGATCCGCGTGCGGCAGCGGTGATCGACCGCTGCGCCGCCATGTCGCCCGAGGAACTGCAGCAGTTGCACGGCGTCCTGCGCGACCCCCACGCCCCGGCCTTCCCTACGCTCACCGAAGAGCCGGCAGCTGGATCCGGCGGCAACAGCGGATCCCAGAGCCTTCCGTGGTGGGATCCCGCGGCGGACGCCAGCGTCCATCCTGACGAGGACGCCGTGCTGATCGGAAGCGTTCCGGTGGCCCGCGGCAGTCGGGTGCGGGTGAAACCTAGCCGGCGAGCAGATGCCCAGGATCTGTTCTTCGCCGGCCAATCGGCAAGGGTCACCAGCGTCCATTTCGACGTCGACGGCAGCACGCACATCGGACTGGTCTTCGAACAAGACCCCGCGGCCGACCTGCACGAGGGCTACGGCCGATCCTTCTACTACGCGCCGGACGAACTGGAGCCTCTTGATCCTGCCCCGTCCGGCGGACAGTCCGAAACCCAACAGGGAAGGGAAAACCAATCATGAGAGCAGTAGGCATGGTGGCCACGGGCCTGCTTTCCGCCGTCGCGCTCGGCCTCGTCTACGTCGGGCTGCGGTCACTCCCGGACATCCGGCGCTACCTGAAGCTGAGCCAGATGTGAACACCCGGCTCCAACCACGCGCAGCCGCCGACGGTACCGCCCCGGATTTCACAGGCCGTAGCCTGGTGGCCGGCGTCGGCAACATGTTCCTGCGCGATGACGGCTTCGGTCCGGAGGTCGCCCGGCGCCTGGCCGTGGCCGCCCCCAGGCCGGGAGTACAAGTGGTCGACTATGGGATCCGGGGGATGCATCTGGCGTACGACCTGCTGGCCGGCGTGGACGCGCTGGTCCTGGTAGATACCGTCCCTCCTGATGCGCACGATGCAGCACCGGGAAGCATCCGGATCCTGCGCGTCGGTGCCGAAGACCTAGCGGAGGCAGGGCCGTTGGATCCACACGGCATGGATCCCGCAGCGGTGTTGGACCGGCTCCGCTCACTCGGCGGCAAACTGCCGCGAACTTACGTCGTCGGCTGCGTGCCCGCCGACATGACGGACGGCATCGGTCTCTCGCCAGCGGTCGCGGCCGCTGTCCCCAAGGCGATGGCCGCCGTCGTCGCACTCCTCGACGAAAACGTTCCCCATCCCACCTAAGGAGGTACCGCCATGTGCCTAGGAATACCGGGGCGGGTCATCGAGCTCATTGAAGGTTACGGCGGCCAGCTCGCCCTCGTCGATGTTGCCGGGGCGGAGCGGAAAATCAACATCGGTCTGCTGGACGACGGCCCGCCGGAAGCCGGCAGCTGGATCCTGATCCACATGGGCTTCGCCTTGAAGCGGGTGGATGCAGAGGGTGCGGAGGAGGCGATGACCGGCCTCGAATTGATGGGGCAAGAGCGGGAATCCGGGGGCGGGTTGCCCTAGGTCGCGCTTACTGGAAATCAAAGAGCATTTGTATCGAGGAGGACACCATGTCCGAGGAACAACCCGAGTCCGTTGAACAGCGGGAGCAGCCCGAGACCGACCGGCTGGGCTACGACTACAACAAAGGAACCAATCCTGCGCCCGGCGGGGAAACGGATACCGGCGGCAGCGCCGTTCCCCCGTACCAGGACCGGAGCACCGAACGTACTGAGCCGGCCAAGGGCACTGCCCGCGCCTGGGGCAGCGAGGCTCCGGCGAAAGAACCGGAGCAACCCGGGCAGGAGGAGATTCCCGCTGACGCCGAGATGGCTCCGGAAGGGGTCGGCGCGAGCATAACCCGCGGCGGCGAAGAAGTGGTCGAGCAGGATGGCAAAGAGCCAGGCCGGGAGGACACCGGGACCAAGGGGCCGTCCGAGCGTCCTACGGGCACTTCGACGGCGCGCGATTCCACCGGCGTCGACACCGATGAGGCATCGGGGGAGGCCGCTCCACAGGCACCGTAGCAAGTGGCTGCCGCCCGGGGGTAACGCTCAAGGGCTAACGCGCTCCAAGGGCGATCGTTAAGGGCTGACGTTCGAGCGCGGTCGCCGGGCTAACGGATCGCCGCGCTAACGTTCGAGCGCAATCGCCGCGCCCCGATGCTCGACGCCCTTGTTGGCGATCTCCAGGTGCCGGGCGGTGAAGTGCTGCAGTTGCCGCAGTGCACGCGGGGACAGGACATCACACACCCAGTCCCAATGGAGGGAGACGACATCCCCGACATTGAGCTTCTCCACGAAACCCGTTCCCGCGACGGCGAATTTCGCGGTCTCGACCACCGGGTCCCCGACGGAAAGAAACGTGCCGTTCCAGACCAGCTGGGGCGAGCTGACCACTGCCTCGTCACCGGCAAGGCCGAGGACCTGTCCCCAGCGGATCCTGCAGCGGTCGAGCACGGTGAGCGCCGTGGCGTACCGCCGCTCATCGCGCAGTAGACCCAGCCAGGGATAAATCTCGAAGACATGGAAGCTGTGGTGGGGAACGCCGCCGGCCAGGACCCCTTCCACCAAGTGCGGGAACTGCTGGCCGGTCCGAGCGCGGAAGCGGTCCTCCATGGAGTTGCCCATGTTCCGAATCCCCACGGAATCCAGCAGGCTATTGCCCACCCAATAGGCCTCGACGACACGACGGTCCAACGGATCCGGGATACCGGTCGAGCCGGCGATCAGCTCCAAGTACGGGTAGGCTCCGGCGAAACCCTTCGCAAGTTCGCGGAGCCCCTGATCGGTGATTCCGGTCTGTCCGTAGTGGAGCAGGGCGTCGCTGTCCAGCGGACCGCAGCTGCCCCGGGCATTGGGCGGGTAAGCATAACGGACAAACAACTGGGCGCCGTCGATGACCATGCTGTGCCACCTTCCGCTAATGCGTGCTTCGACGGTAGCACCGGGATTGACACACCGGCAAGGAACATGCACTCCGATCAACTGCCGCCCCTTTTGCGGCCGCCCCCGGGAAAAGTGCTCTGCGATTCTCGAACCTCACTGAGGCGCGCGCCGCGCTTCCCGAGCACAGTAGAGCCGCGGTTCGTGAGCACAGTAGATGGGTCTCGTCGAGTCGTTGACAGGCCTCAGCCCGAGGGCGATGCTGTTTACACTGAAGCGCCGCGGCCTCAGCGTCCCTGATGCCGCAACGGCGCAATGCGACAGCATCCGGGGAGCGAGCCCATGACCGCTGAAATCAACCGCCGGTCACTCCTGCAGGTCATCGGGCTGGGCGGCGGCGTCGCCTTTTTAGCCGGATGCGGCGCCGGCCGCACCGCCCCGGCACCGACCGGAGGCAGCACATCTGGAGGCATCAGCTTCCGTGACCAGCAGGGCCGGACCATCACCTTCGACCGACCGGTCACCCGTGTGGTGACCATTCCCATGCCGGCCGCCTCGCTGCTGGTGGCGGTGGACGGCGGCGCTGACCATCTGGCCGCCATGCACAACGCATCCTGGGTGGCGATGCGCGACGGCATCCTCGGTACCATCTTTCCCCGGGCCTTGGAGCTTCCACACGAGATCGCCACGCAGGATTTCACGCCCAACGTCGAGAGCGTACGGGCGCTGAACCCCGACGTCGTTATCCAATGGAGCGATGCTCAACTGGTAGCACCCTTGGAAAACGCCGGGCTGAAAGTGATCGGCCTGGTCAACAACGGCGAGCAGGAGGACGTGGACGCGTGGATCGCCATGTTTTCCGCCATGCTCGGGAAGCCGGAACGGGCCACAGAGATCAAGGACCACAGCGATCGGGAACTCGCCGAGGTCAAGGAACTAGCGGCCGGACGCAACGGCCCCGGGCCGAGCATCCTGTACTTCAACCGATTTTCGGGCGGGCTCAAAGCGGCGGCCGCCAAGACCTACAACGACTTCTATATCAAGCTGATCGGCGGCAGCAATCCCGCCACCGGCGAGGACGGGCTGCCTGGTACCGGCATGGTGGGGCTGGACGTGGAACAAGTCCTGAGCTGGGATCCGGAGGTCATCCTGCTGGGTAATTTCGACGGCGCCATGCCGCAGGACGTGTACGACGATCCGGTCTGGAAGAACGTCGCCGCGGTCCGGGACCGGCGAGTCTACAAGGTGCCGCTCGGCGGCTACCGCTGGGATCCGCCGGGCCAGGAATCGCCGCTCATGTGGCACTGGCTGAGCGACATCGCCTTCCCTCAGGATCAGTCCAGGTTGCGCGGCAAGATTGACGACTACTACCGGATGCTCTACAACTACAGGCCCACCACCGCGGACCTCGATCGGATTCTCTGGGCCGAGCAGAACGGCCAATCCGCCAACTATCAGCAGTTCAATGCTGGATGAGGCGGCCTATCCACGGTCGAAAAAGCGGCGAAAGGCGGCTCGCCGTTCCCCTCTACGCAAGGATAGGAGTCAGCGGTCTGGTGTCTCGTCTGTTCTCGCACCGATCGCCGTCTCCGCTGGCCTGCTGACAGTCGCCGGCCTGGTGGCACTGGCGGTGGGCCGCTACAACATCCCGCTATCGCATGTGGCGCAGATCCTCACTGCCCAGCTCTTCCCTGCTGCCCCCGAGGTCAGCGCCACGGAAGAGAGCGTCGTTGTGCTTGTGCGGCTGCCTCGGGTCCTGCTCGCCCTGCTGGTGGGTGCCGGGCTGTCGATCGGCGGGGCTGCCCTCCAGGCTATCTTCCGTAACCCGCTGGTCAGTCCCGAGATTATTGGAGTGTCGGCCGGCGCATCCTTTGGCGGCGCCTTGGCCCTGCTGCTCGGTTTGGGTTCCCTGCTGCTCGTCGGTGGCGCGTTCGTCTTCGGACTACTGGCCCTCGTCATGCTCTTCCTCATCACATCCGGGCGAGGCGGGACGCCCCTGCTGATGATCGTGCTTGGCGGGGTGGTCATTGGCTCCTTCTTCTCCGCCCTCGTCGCCTTCATCACCTACATCGCGGATCCGAACACCACGCTGCCGGCCATCGTCTTCTGGCTGCTCGGCAGCGTTGCGTCCGCTACTTTCGAGAAGGTGCTGGTGGCGGCCATCCCGATCCTGCTCGGCACCATCGTGCTCTTGGTGCTGCGCTGGCGAATCAATGTGCTCTCGCTGGGCGACGAAGACGCGGCCGCGCTGGGACTACGACCCGCGACCCTACGCTGGGTGGTGCTGGTGGCCGTCGCGCTGATGGTCGCAGGTGCTGTCGCCGTTAGTGGAGCGGTCAGCTGGGTGGGCCTCGTCATCCCGCACGTGGCCCGGATGTGGGTGGGGCCCGACCACCGGGTCCTGCTGCCGGTGTCGTTCCTGCTCGGCGGGACCTACATCATCGTGATCGACACCATCGCCCGGACGCTGACCGCCGGGGAGATTCCGCTCGGCGTGCTCACCGCCCTGATCGGCGCACCGGTGTTCTTCCTCCTCCTGCGCCAAAACCGGGACAGGATCTGGGACAGTGCTTGAGCTTGATGGCGTAGGATTCGGCTATAGCCCGGGGGAATGGACATTTCGTGGCGTCAGCTTCGAAGTACACGCCGGCACCGCGACGGCCGTGCTGGGCCCTAACGGAAGCGGAAAGACCACGCTGGTGCGCTGCGCTGCCGGATTGCTGTCGCCGGTGGAAGGCGCCGTCCGCCGGGACGGAAACGCCGGGTACGTGCCGCAAGCCCACGGAAGCGCTTTCGCCTACCCCGCACTGGAAATGGTGCTCATGGGGCGGGCCCGGCAGGTCCGCTTTTTCCGCTCGCCCGGACCGGCCGACCGGGCGGCGGCGCTGGAAGCGATGGACCGGATCGGCATCGCTGAACTACAGGACCGGCTGTTTCCCACCCTGAGCGGCGGCGAGCAGCAACTGGTCCTGCTCGCCCGCGCCATCGCCACAGGCTGCCCCGTCCTGGTTCTCGACGAGCCCGCTACCGGCCTGGACCTGAAGAATCAAGCCCGCATCCTGACGCTGCTGCGCGAACTGTGCTCCGACGGCATGACCGTACTGCTGAGCACGCACCACCCCGACCACGCGCTGTACCTGGCCGATCGGGTTGTCCTCATGGGCGGATCCGGGTCGACAACCGGGACGGCAGAAGAGTTGCTCACCGACGGGGAGCTTTCCTCGCTGTACGGCGTTCCGGTCAGCACGCTCCTGTACGCCGACGGAAACACGCAACGGCGCACCATCGTTGTCCACTACGGAGGACTCTGACCCGCTCCCGTACCCGAGTGGCCGAACGCTATCGCTGAGCCGCCGGGTAACCACAGCGCGAAGGACGGTCCCGGGCAGCCCGTTCAGGATACGGCCCGGTGGCGCGGGCTGTCCGGGTTCATCAGCGAGTGCTTGCGGCTGTAGAACATGTAGATGACCAGGCCGATGATCAGCCAGATCCCGAAGCGCACCCAGGTTTCCCAGTCCAGCTGCAGCATCAGGAACCCCGAGGCCAAGACACCGAAGGCGGGGACCACCGGCATCAGCGGCAGCCGGAAGGTCCGCGGCACTTCCGGCCGGGTGCGCCGCAGCACGATCACGGCGACGCAGACCACCACGAAGGCGGCCAAAATGCCGATGTTCGTCAGGTCGGCCACGGCACGGATGGGGAACACCCCGGCCAGCAGCGCCGACGCGATGCCGGCGATCCACGTCACCCGCTGCGGGGTGCCGTGCCGGTCCGTCGCCGCGAACCAGCCCGGCAGCAACCCGTCGCGGCTCATCGAGAACCATACCCGGGTCACGCCCAGCAGGAAGGTGAGCATCACCGTCAGGATCGAAACAACGGCGAAGGCTGCAATGATCGTGGCCACGACCGGCAGCCCGACCGACTCGAAGGCGGACGCGAACCCCGCGGTGGGGCTGATGTCCGTATAGTTCTGCATGCCGGTCAGCACCAGGGTGGCCAGCACATAGAGCGTCATTGCGATGGCCAGCGACAGCAGGATCGCCTTCGGCATGTGCTTCTTGCCGTCAACGGATTCCTCCGCCGCCGTGCTCATCGCGTCATAGCCGAACACTGCGAAGAAGACGGTGGCGGCACCGGCCAGCACCGAACCGAATCCGGAGGGCATGAACGGGGTGTAGTTGTCCGGGTTCACAAAGAAGAAGCCCAGCCCAATGATGAAGAGGATCAGCACGATCTTCAGCCCGACCGCTATCAGTTCGAACCGGCCGAAGGTGCGGGTCCCGCGGCTAAGGATCCAAGTGATCAACACGCAGACCAGAATGGCCGGCAGGTTGATCACGCCGCCCTCGACCGTGTCGCTGGTGCCCTGCATCCAGGCCGGTACCTCGACGCCGATGCCCGCCATAAAGGCGCTGAAATAGCCCGAGATACCGATGGCGACGACGGCGACGATGGCCGTATACTCCAGCAGCAGGTCCCAGCCGATAAACCAGCCGATGAGCTCCCCCAGGGCAACATAACCATACGTGTAGGCGGAGCCGGCAAACGGGATCATGCCCGCGAATTCTGCGTACGACAATGCGGCCGCCGCGCTGGCTAGGCCGGCAATGAGGAAGGAAATGAGTACCGCCGGGCCGACCGGCTCCGCGTCAGCGCCGCCGTTGGCCACAAGCCCGGCCAGCGTGAAGATACCGATGCCGATGATCCCGCCAACGCCGATCGCGGTCAGCTGCCACACGCCCAAGCTTTTGGAAAGATGGCTTTCCCCGCTTTCCTCAACTAGCTCCGTAATCGGCTTGCGCCTGAGGATGGATTGGGAACCGCTCCCGATAGACATGCCGGACTCCAATGTTCGAGCCTGCATCTGCCGCCGGAACCCTGTGCAAGGGGCGGCTCCGCCGTGCGGATGCCCTGTACGTGTTCGAGTATGGACCGCGCGCCGCCCGCTGGGAATAGTTTGCGGTCCTGAACATGCAAATTCCGCCACGCCGGTTGCGATCTCAACCGTGCTTGGTCCCGGCGGACGGCCGCGATAGCGTCAAACCGTGGACAAGCCGAAGACCGTAGACGAATACCTGGCCACGTTCCCCGAAGACGCCCGTCGGCTGTTGGACGAGCTGCGCGCGCTGAGCCGCGGGCAGGTACCTGAAGCCGCAGAGGCCTTGAAATGGGGTTCTCCGGCGTACTCTCTCGACGGCACCATCATGTTTGTTTTTGCCGGTTACCGGCAGCACGCAAACTTCGTTTTTACGCCGAGCACCCGAGCGGCGTTCGCCGACGAACTCGCCGACTTCCGAACGGGCAAGGGGTCGATACAGTTGCCCTACGGACAGCCTGTTCCCGCCGAGCTGCTGGGACGGATGATTGCCCACCGCATCCGCGAATTCCGCGAAGACGGTGTCTTGTGGATGTAGGACACGGTGATTGCGACTACGGATTGTGGACCTTTTGAACGTCTAACCACCAGTTCGGCCAACGGGACGTCCGGGCGGTCGGCTTCCCATCATCGCGCCCCTGTTGCCCGCGCATCCTTTGGGCTAGGGTGGGCCCATGTCGCGGTTCAGCTTTTTGGAGTGGCCCGTTGTGCGGCAGCTCCGATCGAGTGATTCACTTGGACGGGGCGAGGCCGTCACATCGCCGCGGACCCGCGGCATCACTCCCCGGACATCCAGCGCAGACCGCGTGGTGCAAAGCGTGTGCCCCTACTGTGCGGTGGGATGCGGCCAACGCGTCTT
Organism: Actinomycetota bacterium; assembly: GCA_051751385.1. GTDB lineage: Bacteria > Actinomycetota > Actinomycetes > Actinomycetales > Micrococcaceae > Crystallibacter. The sequence continues at coordinate 873,064 of JBNJKW010000001.1, forward strand.
CGTCAAGGACGAGAAGGTCGTCCAGATCGAAGGGGACCCGGATTCGCCGATCTCCCGCGGCCGGCTCTGCCCCAAGGGATCCGCCAGCGAGCAGTTGGTCAACGCGCCGAGCAGGCAGACGCAGGTGCTGTATAGGGCACCCCATGCCAAGGACTGGCAGCACCTTGACCTGGACACCGCCGTCGATATGGTGGCCGACAGGTTCCTTGAGGCGCGCCGGAACAACTGGCAGCAAAACGATGAGCACGGCCGGCCGCTCCGGCGGACCATGGGCATCGCCGGCCTGGGTGGGGCAACCCTGGACAACGAAGAGAACTATCTGATCAAGAAGCTCTTCACCGCAGCGGGCGCCATCCAGCTCGAAAACCAAGCGCGCATTTGACACTCCGCCACGGTTCCCAGTTTGGGAACCTCGTTTGGACGCGGGGGAGCGACGCAATCGCTCCAGGACATGGCCAATGCCGACTGCATTGTTATCCAAGGTTCAAACATGGCCGAGTGCCATCCCGTCGGCTACCAGTGGGTGACGGAGGCTAAGGCGCGCGGCGCGAAGGTCATCCATGTGGATCCGCGGTTCACCCGCACCAGCGCGGTGGCCGACAGGCATGTTCCGATCCGCGCCGGCTCGGACATCGTTCTTTTGGGTGCCCTGATCAACCATGTGATCAGCAACGATCTGTGGTTCAAGGAATACGTTCTTGCCTATACGAACGCGGCAACGCTGGTGGGCGAAGACTTCCGTGACACCGAGGACCTGGACGGGTTGTTCTCCGGGTTCGATCCGGAAACGGGCCAGTATGACCTGGCTTCCTGGGCCTATGAACGGAGATCAGAGGCAGAAGAATCGGCAGGACACGGACACGAACACGGCCACGAACACGGCGCGGATACCGCCGCCCGGGCCGCCGGAGATCAATACGGCAGCGGTGGGCCTCCCCTGGGGCGTCCTGACTTCGAGCAGGACCCAACCCTTGAGCACCCGCGGACGGTGTTCCAGATCCTGAAACGCCACTACTCGCGTTACACTCCGGAAATGGTCCGGGACGCCTGCGGCATCTCCCTTGAGGATTTCGACTACCTCGCGAGGGCAGTCACGGAGAACTCAGGCCGCGACCGGACCACCTGCTTTGCGTATGCCGTCGGCTGGACCCAGCACACGGTGGGGGCGCAGTACATCCGCACCGCGGCGATCCTGCAGCTCCTGTTGGGCAACGTGGGGCGGCCAGGCGGGGGAGTCATGGCGCTGCGCGGGCACGCCAGCATCCAAGGCTCCACCGACATCCCGACCCTGTTCAACCTGCTGCCCGGATACCTCCCCATGCCGAAGGCCGGTATTGAGACTCTGCGCGAATACTGCGACGGCATTGCATCCCCGGAGCAGAAGGGCTACTGGGCCAATGCCGATGCCTACACCATCAGCTTGCTCAAAGCTTGGTGGGGCGACGCGGCCAACGAAGACTCGGACTGGGGCTACGGCTACCTTCCCCGAATTAACGGCCCGCACGGGACGTACCAGACCGTGATGAGCATGCTTGATGATGAGGTGGAGGGCTACTTCGTCTTTGGCCAGAACCCCGCCATCGGGTCTGCAAACGGCCGGATGCAGCGCCTTGGCATGTCCCATTTGAAATGGCTGGTGGTGCGCGACCTGAACCTTATCGAGTCGGCGACCTGGTGGAAGGACGGTCCGGAGATCGCCTCGGGCGAGCTGCGCACCGAGGACATCGGCACGGAGGTCTTCTTCTTGCCGGCCGCTACGCATGTGGAAAAGGCCGGCTCCTTTACCCAGACCCAGCGGCTGCTGCAATGGCGGCACCAGGCTGTCCGGCCGCCGGGTGACTGCCGAAGCGAACTGCAGTTCTTCTACGAGTTGGGCAGGCGCATCCGGGCCAAGCTGGCGGATTCGACCGATGAACGGGACCGGCCGCTGCTGGACCTGACCTGGGACTATCCCACCGATGAACACGGCGAGCCTGACGGTGAGGCGGTGCTCGCCGAAATCAACGGCCGGCATCTCACTGGTCCCAAAGCCGGCCAGCTCCTCTCGTCGTACACCGAGATGCGCCCCGACGGCTCGACGGCGGGCGGATGCTGGATCTATACCGGCGTCTACGCGGACGGTATTAACCACGCCGCGGACCGAAAGCCCGGGCAGGAACAAGGGATCGTCGCCGCCGACTGGGGCTGGGCATGGCCGGCCAACCGGCGCATTCTCTACAACCGCGCCTCCGCGGATCCCGAGGGCAAGCCGTGGAGCGAACGCAAGAAGTACATTTGGTGGGACCAGGGGCAGAGCCGGTGGATAGGCGAGGACGTGCCCGATTTCCCCGTGGACCGCGCTCCGGGAAGCCGTCCGGATATATCCGCGGGCGGTGCCGCCGCCTTGGCGGGAGACGACCCCTTCATCATGCAAGCCGATGGCAAGGGATGGCTGTTCGCGCCGAAGGGCATGGTGGACGGTCCGCTGCCGACCCACTATGAGCCGCAGGAGTCGCCGGTAGCCAACCCGCTCTACCGACAGCAGCAAAACCCCGCCCGACTGATCTACCCGCGCGAAGACAACCTCAGTGCGCCCAGCGCGGGCACCCGCGGCGCGGACATCTACCCGTACGTCTTCACCACGTACCGGTTGACCGAACACCACACGGCCGGCGGGATGAGCCGGTGGCTGCCGTACCTCGCGGAGCTTCAGCCGGAGATGTTCTGCGAAGTGTCCCCGGAATTGGCGGCCGAACGTGGGTTGGAACCCTACGGATGGGCAACCATCATCTCGCCCAGGGCGGCCATCGAGGCGAGGGTACTGGTCACTGATCGGATGAGGCCGTTGGTGGTGGGCGGCCGCACGATGCACCAGATCGGGCTGCCCTACCATTGGGGGGTCGGCGGTGACGCCGTCGTCAGCGGCGACGCAGCCAATGACCTGCTGGGGGTGACACTGGATCCGAATGTGCAGATCCAGGAGTCCAAGGCCGGATCATGCGACATCCGTCCGGGTCGGCGGCCGCAGGGACCGGAACTCCTCTCCTTGGTAGCCGACTATCAAGCCCGCGCCGGTGTAACGCCCGAGACCGGCAGCGACAAGGTCACCGGCGCCCACCGGGTGTTGGGTGACGAATCGACGAGGGAAGACTAAATGAACAGGCTGACCGAAGCTCCCGGACACATTCCGCACACGGGACACCCGCGAAAGGGCTTTTTCACCGACACTTCGATTTGCATCGGATGCAAAGCGTGCGAAGTGGCCTGCAAGGAATGGAACCGCAACCCCCACGACTCGCAGTACGAATTGCTCGAGTCCTCCTACGACAACACCGGCGCATTGGGAGCGGACACGTGGCGCCACGTCGCCTTCATCGAGCAGGACCGCGAGCAGATCGAAAAGGCACGCGACTCCGGACGGGCACTCGTCAGCCTCGGTATGCCCGGCATCGGACCGCCGGAAATCTCCGATGCCGCGGGGAAACCCTCCGGCGCGGATACGACGCCCCCCGATACGCCCGATTTCAGGTGGCTGATGTCCTCCGATGTGTGCAAGCACTGCACTAACGCCGGGTGCCTCGACGTGTGCCCGACCGGTGCACTGTTCCGCACCGAGCACGGCACTGTTGTGGTGCAGGACGATGTCTGCAACGGGTGCGGCACCTGCGTGGCAGGGTGCCCGTTCGGCGTCATCGAGCGGCGCAGCGATGGCACTGCAGGGGTAAAGGCACAGCGCGACTTCACCCCAGGGGAACAGGCGCCGACCCGCAATGTAGGCGTCGCCCAGAAATGCACGCTCTGCTACGACCGGATGGTTGATGGCCAGACCCCCGCCTGTGCCCAGGCCTGCCCGACGACGTCGATCAAGTACGGCGAGCGCGAGGAGTTGGTGAGCAGCGCGAAACAGCGAGTCGCCGAACTGCACTCGCAGGGACTGACCGAGGCGCGCCTCTACGGGGCCAATGACGCCGACGGGGTCGGTGGCACCGGTTCCGTGTTCCTGCTGCTGGATGAGCCGGAGGTGTACGGTCTGCCGCCGGATCCGCGCGTTCCGACCGCCGACTTGCCACGGATGTTCAAACGGGCGGGACTCGCTGCCGCCGGCATGTTGGCGGCGACCGCTGCGGCCTTCTTGGCTGGAGGCCGCCCTTGACCGTCTCCGACTTCGACAACTACCGCCCGCCCGAACCGCCACGCCGGTCCAGGCGCGGAGGCAAGCGGCGGCGCGCTGGAACAGGGGACGGCTCCGGCGAAATACCGATGGTGCCAGAGCCGGAGTTCACCTCCTACTACGGCCGGCCCGTGGTCAAACCGCCGCCATGGGGTGACCCGATCGGCGCCTACCTCTTCCTGGGCGGCGTGGCCGGCGGCTCGGCGCTGCTTGGACTCGGCGGGCAGCTCACGGGCAGGCCGGCGCTGTGCCGCAACAGCCGACTGGCCGCCCTTACATCAGTAGGGATTGGTGCTGCCGCGTTGGTTGCCGATTTGGGCCGGCCGGAACGTTTCCTCAACATGCTGCGCACGATCAAGCCCACGTCTCCAATGAGCCTTGGCTCCTGGATCCTCGCGGCCTTCAGCGCCGGCGTTGGAATTTCGGCAGCCTCCGAGATTGACCGCATGACCGGTTCCCGGCTCCCGCTGGGGCCGCTGCGCGGGATGCTGCGCGCGATGGAGGGGCCGGCGGGGATGGAGGCGGCATTGTTCGCGACCCCGCTCTCCGCCTACACCGCCGTTCTGTTGTCGGACACCGCCAACCCGACGTGGAACGCGGCGCGCGAAGATCTGCCCTTCGTCTTCGTGGGTTCTGCCAGTCTCGCCGCGGCCGGACTTGCCATGATCACCACACCCGTCCAGGAAGCCGGGCCCGCCCGCGCGCTCGCCGTACTGGGAGTATCAGTCGATCTGATCGCCACCCGGGTTATGGAGAACCGCATGGACCCGGTGGCCGCTGAACCCCTCCGCGAGGGCGCTCCCGGGCGAATGCTCACGTGGAGTCAGCGGCTGGCGGTGGCCGGCGGCCTCGGCGTCCTGGCCGGCGGCTGCCATCGGCCGGTGGCGGCGGCCTGCGGCCTGGCGCTGCTGACAGCCTCGGCGCTCACCCGGTTCGGAATTCTGCGTGCCGGCATCCGCTCGACCGAAGACCCCCGGTACACGATCGAACCGCAGAAGAAGCGGCTCGCGGCGCGGCGGCAAGCCGGCGTCGTTGACGATTCGATCACGACCGCCGGATGAGCCGGGGCGACCGCCGGACAAGCCGGATCACACCGCCGGATAAGCCGGGAGACGTTTAGCGCACTTCTATGCCGGACGCCGCAACCGTCTGCCCGACTACAGGGTGCCCCGGCAGCTCGCCAACCACGAGCAGGCCGCCCGACGTCTGCGCATCTGCCAGCATCAGCAGGTCGTCTTCCGTGATTCCTGCTCCCGTGCGCAGGTGCGGGCGCACCCAATCGAGATTGCGCCGGGTGCCTCCGGAGATGTAGCCATCCCGGAGCGCTTCCCGTGCCCCTGCGACGAGGGGAACCGCAGCGCGGTCGATCACCGCCCCCACCCGGGACGCACGGCACATCTTGTAGAGGTGGCCGAGTAAACCGAAGCCGGTGACGTCGGTTGCTGCGCGGACGCCACTGCGCAGCGCCGCGTCCGCGGCATCCCGGTTCAACTGAGTCATCACGGCGATCGCCTCCTCGAAGACCTCACCGGTCTGCTTGTGCCGGTTGTTGAGCAGACCCAGGCCGATCGGCTTGGTCAGCGTGATCGGCAGCCCGGGCTTGGCTGCATCGTTGCGCATGAGCTGCCCGGGCGCGGCGATTCCGGTCACCGCCATCCCGTACTTCGGTTCAGGGTCGTCCACCGAGTGCCCGCCGGTCACCGGACACGCCGCGTCCGAAGCTACATCCAGCCCACCTCGCAGCACTTCGGTAAGCAGTTCCATCGGCAGGACGCCGCGGGGCCAACCGACCAGGTTGATCGCGCTGATCGGACGTCCGCCCATGGCATAGATATCGGAGAGGGCGTTCGCCGCTGCTATCCGGCCCCAGTCATAGGCATCGTCCACCACGGGAGTGAAGAAGTCCGCCGTCGAAAGCACCGCGAGATCCTCACCCACTTGTACGGCGGATGCATCGTCGCCATCGTCGAGCCCCACGAGGACGCCGGGGTCGGCCTGGCCGGTCAAACCGCGGACAACGTCCTCGAGTTCACCGGGCGGAATCTTGCAGGCACAGCCTCCGCCGTGCGCGTAAGTTGTGAGCCGGACGGCTTCCGCGGGTTCTTTCATCACGCCGGTGATCGCGTTCATGGGTCCAGCATAGGAGCGACGGGCGATGTTAGCATGCTCTTGGAGGCGTCCGGGTCCTGGTGGGCCCCCCGGTCTTCAAAACCGGTGAGACCGAGTACCTCGGTCTGGCGGGTTCGATTCCCGTCCGCTTCCGCCAGCTGCTGCAGCTGATGGAGACGCGGGGAAGGAGGGTCCGTGGGCCAGAACGACCCGCGCCGGCAGATTCCGCGCACCGACCAGCTGCTCGCCCATCCGGAGCTTCGCCACGCGCGCAGCCGGCTCGGCGAAGACGTGATCCGTTCTGCTGTGCACGACGTGCAAGAACAGGCGCGCCGTGGCGACCTTGCCCCGGGAGACGTCGAAGCGATGGTCCTGGCCGCCGTAGCTTCCCGCGCAGCATCCTCGTTAAGGCCCGTACTCAACGCCACCGGGGTCATCGTCCATACGAATCTAGGACGTGCTCCGCTCTCCGACTCTGCCCGGCAGGCGCTGCTCTCGGCGGCAGGTTATGTTGACGTCGAGATGGACTTGCCCACCGGCGAGAGATCACGGCGTGGGGCCGGTGCGCGGCAGGCTTTGCTGGACGCCTGCCCGGCTGCCGAAGAAGCCTTGGTGGTGAACAATGGTGCCGCGGCCCTGGTGCTGGCCACAACCGCGCTCGCCGGTGCCAACGAAGTGGTGATTAGCCGCGGTGAGCTCGTCGAGATCGGGGCCGGTTTCAGGCTTCCCGAGCTGATTGAATCGACCGGTGCCCGCTTGCGCGAAGTAGGGACCACCAACCGGACGCACCTGGCGGATTACGCTGCGGCGATCGGCTCACCAACCGGTTGCCTGCTCAAGGTGCACCCCAGCAATTTCCGGGTCAGCGGGTTTACTTCGGGCGTCGGCATCGGCGAGCTACGCTCCCTGGCCGACGAACATCAGGTTCCCCTCGTCGTAGATCTCGGCAGCGGCCTGCTCGCGCCGGACCCGATGCTGCCTGAGGAACCGGACATATCCGGCGCGCTGGCGGCTGGTGCCGACGTCGTCATCGCCAGCGGGGACAAACTCCTGGGCGGACCCCAAGCAGGACTGGCCTTGGGCCGAGCCGAAGTGATGGCCCGCCTGACCCGCCATCCTTTGGCGCGGGCGGTGCGGGCGGACAAGCTGACGCTGGCCGCGTTGGAAGCGACCATCATCGGCGGACAGACACCGGTAACGGCTGCTCTGCACGCCGACCCCATTCGGCTACGCGAGCGCGCGGAACGCTTGGCGGCTGCCACCGGAGGCCGGGTAATCCAGCATGACGGAAGGGTCGGCGGCGGGGGAGCGCCCGGGGTCCCGCTGCCGGGCTGGGCGGTCCAGCTGCCCGAACCGGTCGCCCGCCGGCTACGCACGGGGGACCCGGTTGTATTGCCACGGATCCACGGCGGTGCCTGCCTGATCGACCTGCGCTGTGTGCCGGAGGCCGACGACGAGCGGCTGGCTGCCGCCGTTCGGGCTGCACTTTCGCACGTCCTTGACGGCCGAGAGCCGTAGGCTCCTGAGATGTTCGTGGTGGCCACGGCCGGACACGTCGACCACGGTAAGAGCACCCTCGTGCGGGCCCTCACCGGAATGGAGCCCGACCGTTGGGCTGAAGAAAGGCGCCGGGGCCTGACCATCGACCTCGGTTTCGCCTGGACTCGGCTTCCGTCAGGCAAGGACGTGGCCTTCGTGGATGTGCCCGGCCACGAGCGGTTCCTCGGAAATATGCTGGCCGGCCTCGGGCCCGTCCCGGCGGTGTGTTTCGTCGTCGCCGTCGACGAGGGGTGGCAGGCACAATCCAGCGACCATCGCGACGCCATCGCCGCGTTTGGCATTGAGCACGGGGTAGTGGTGCTGACCCGCAGTGACCGCGCGCCGGAGCGGGCCGACGAAGTTCTCGCGCGGGTGCGCGCCGAGCTGGCCGGCACCGGGCTGCACAACGCACCGGCGGTCACCGTGTCCGCGGTTGCCGGGACCGGACTCAATGAATTGCGCCGCGTACTGGACCAGACGTTGGAAGCTCTACCGCGTCCCGACCCCACGGCTCGAGTGCGCCTATGGATTGACCGTTCGTTCAGCATCAGTGGAGCCGGGACAGTGATCACCGGGACCCTCACGGCGGGCACCCTGACCCAGGGAGACCGTTTGAGGATCTACGGCCACCACGATGTCAGGCCGGTATCTGTACGGGCTCTGCACAGCCGCAATCAGGCAGTTCCCTCTGTCGGTCCAACCAGTCGGGTGGCCGTCAATCTCCGCTCCGGCGTGCCCGCTGATGCCGTGCACCGCGGCGACGTCCTTCTCTCGGACGACAGCTGGCCGGTGGTGGACACGATCGACGTCCGCCGGACCATGGGTACGCCGTTCGACGACGTTCCGAAGGAACTGATCGCGCATATCGGCACCGCCGCCGTGCCGTGCCGGCTGCGTTCGTTCGACGGCGACCATGCTCGGCTCGCCTTCGATCGGCAACTGCCGCTCGAGCTCGGGGACCGACTGGTGCTTCGGACAACGGACAGCCGGTCGGTGCTGGCGGGGGTGCACATCCTTGACGTCGATCCGCCGGCACTCAAACGTCGCGGGGACAGTGCTCAGCGGACGCAAAGCCTCGCGGTCATGCCACCCGATGGAGACGCGCTGATCGAAGTCGCTCGCCGCGGTGCCGTCCGCGTGGAACAGCTGCGGCGCATGGGGATTGCTTCCCTCGGAAATGTACCCGACCAGGTTCAGGCATTTGGTGACTGGTGGGTACACCGTCCGGTCTTCGATGCCTGGCAGCGGCGGCTGCGGCTCTCGGTCCAAGAACTTGCGAAGAAGGACCCTCTGTCCGCCGGCCTGTCCCGCGGAGCTGCCCGGGAGCTGCTGGGACCCGAAGGCGAAGCATTGCTGGACGCGGTGGTGCGGGAGGCGGGTCTGGAGCACGACGGAGGATTCATCCGCCTCCCGGGAACCCGCAGTGACCTCGGCCCGGCAGAGGCGGCCGTGCGCGCGGTGGAGAGAGGCCTAAGCTCCCAACCATTCGCCGCGCCGGAGGCTCACGACCTGAAGGATCTGGGACTGGGGGAGCGCGAACTTGCGGCGGCCGAGCGAAGCGGACGCCTGCTGCGGCTGGCCGCTGGTGTGGTCCTGCTTCCAGAAGCACCGGCCATGGCGATGCGTGAATTGGCCCGCCTGCCGCAGCCCTTCACGACCAGCGAGGCGCGCCAAAGCCTGGGTACCACCAGACGTGTTGCTGTCCCGCTGCTGGAACACCTCGACGCGCTGGGATGGACCCGGCGCCTCGACTCCGGCCACCGCACCCTCGTCCGTCCAGCTCGGGGATAGGCAGCGGACGGCCAGTCGAAGGCATCAGCAGGCGGCGCGGTTCAGTTAGCAGTCGATAACTAAAGTTTGTCTCAGGCAACTGTCTTCAGGGCCCGGCGTCACGGGCCCTAAGCGCCCTCGTTCCCCGTGTTTCCGGGCAATTACCGATGTTGCGTCACCATGACGGCCATGTTTCCAGCAGAGACGGGCCGTGGCTTCAAGGTTGCATCTCGGTAACAACCGGATCTGAAGCGAAGTTTTTATACCCAACCCGATGGGTTCCGGTTTACGCTCTAATGCGTGTGAGACATGCCACGTTCGGCGGGAAGCTCGTTGAACTTCAGGCGACGGGGTGTATGTCCGTCCTCGGCAGCACTGCCGGGGACCCTTCAGAGACAGAAACAAGGAGGCGGAATGCGTTTCGGACGTACTTCCAAAGCTATCGGTGTCGCGGCTGTTGCAGCCCTGGCCCTGAGCGCCTGCGCGACTTCGGGCGGCGGAAATTCTTCCCCCGGAGGCACGGGCGAGTCCACTGCGGCCGGAACCGGCGGTTCAATCAGCGTCGCTGAGACCAACGCTTTCAGCTCATTCAACTCGGATTCCGCCACGGGCAACGTCGACATTAACGGCAAGATCGCCTACATGACGCATGGTGGTTTCTACTACGTTGACAATCAGCTCAAGGTGGTACGGAACGAAGAATTCGGAACGTACGAGAAGGTCTCGGATGACCCGCTCGTGGTGAAGTACACCGTGAACGAAGGTGCGAAATGGTCGGACGGCAATGCCGTTGACGCCGGAGACCTGCTGCTGAACTGGTTGGTCGAATCAGGCTATGCCAACGACGCCAAGATGGACGAGGAAGGCAACGTCACCAGCGGAACCAGCTACTTCGACTTCGCCGGCGACACCAGCGGGCTCGGGCTGACCGAGCTTCCCGAGGTCAGCGATGACGGCCGTTCGATCACCCTGACCTACTCCAAGCCGTACGCTGACTGGGAAATCGCTTTCGGCGGCCTCAATGACGGCGGCATTGGCCTGCCGGCCCACGTTCTGGCCGAGAAGGCCGGCTTGGCCGACGAGCAGGCGCTCGTCGACCTCATCCAGGGCCTCAAGCGTGGAAACCCGGATGAGCCGGCGAAGGAGAACAAGGATCTGAAGGCCGTCGCCGATTTCTGGAATACGGGCTTCGACACGAAGTCGCTGCCGACCGATGAGTCGCTCTACCTCTCCAGCGGGCCGTTCGTCGTTGATTCGATCACTCCGGATCAGTCGATCACTCTGGTTCGCAACGAGTCCTACACCTTCGGTCCGCAGCCGTCAGTTGAGGAAGTGACCATTCGCTTCATCGGTGCCGCCCCGGACCAGGTCAGCGCCCTGAAGAACGGCGAGGTGGACATCATTGCCCCGCAGCCTTCGGCGGACACCGTTGAACTGCTGCAAGGCATCGAAGGCGTCACCGTGGACGTCGAGGACCAGCTCGCCTACGACCACATCGACCTGAACTACACCGGCGTATTCAAGGACGACAACGTCCGCGAGGCCTTCATGAAGGTCATTCCCCGCCAAGCGATCGTCGACCGGATCGTGAAGCCGCTCAAGGAGGACGCCGCTCCGCTGGACTCGCAGTTCTTCGTCCCGGCCCAGGATGCCTACGAGACCTCCGCGGCCGGCAACGGCTCCGAGAAGTACAAGGAAGCGGACATCGAGGGTGCCAAGGAGCTCCTGGCTGGCGCCACTCCGGAAGTCCGGATCATGTACAACAAGGACAACCCCAACCGTGCGGACGCCTACGCACTGATCCAGGAATCCGCTGAGAAGGCGGGCTTCAAGATCGTCGACGGCGGCCTGGGCGCCTCCGACTGGGGTGCTGCCCTGGGCAACGGAACCTACGACGCGACGATCTTCGGCTGGACCTCACCTGGTGTGGGCGTCTCCGGCGTTCCGCAGATCTTCAAGACCGATGCGGGCTCCAACTTCAATGGCTTCTCGGAACCGGCAGCCGACAAGCTGATGGACGAGTTGATCGTGACCACCGACGCGGCGGAACAGGACAAGCTCGTTACGCAGATCGACAAGCATGTCTGGGACTCCTTCTACGGACTGCCGCTGTTCCAGTCCGTGGGTCTTGATGCTTACAACAGCGACCGCGTCGAGGGCGTGAAGTATCAGCCGAACCAGACCGGCGTCTTCTGGAACTTCTGGGAGTGGAAGGTTAAGTAGCCTTCAGGCCTGATCCTAGGCAAAGGCATGCAAGGCGTCGGGACCCCGAACACCTCGGTCCCGACGTCTTGCAGCTTTTATGATCCTTTTCCTGCCACAAGTAGTTGGGTTTACCCAATAGTCGTCAGCGTGCCACTGCATTACGCTCATTTGTGACACCGAGGGATCCACAAGACTTCCAGAACCACATCAGCGAGGTTGAAAAACGCTATGGTGACCTACATTGTGCGGCGGCTTTTTACGGCCGTGCTTATTCTCCTGGGTGCCTCCTACCTGGTCTACCAATTGACAGCCTTGTCGGGTGACCCCCTCCACGACCTGCGCGAAAGCAATTCGCCCAACAAAGAGCAGCTTATTCAGCAGCGGATCGCGTTGCTGGACCTCGGGACGCCGGCGCCGATCCGATACTTCGGCTGGCTGGCCGGCGCGGCCAAGTGCGTCGTTCCCTTCGTCGGTCAGTGCGACTTGGGTTATGCGCTGAACGGCCAGCCGGTCACCGAGGCCTTGGGCAGGGCCATGGGAATGACCATTCTGCTGGTGACTGCTGCGGCGGTGCTCGCCATCGTGATCGGCGTTTCGCTCGGCATCGTCACGGCACTGCGCCAATACAGCGGGCTGGACTACGGCGTGACGTTTATGGCGTTCCTCTTCTTTTCGCTTCCGGTATTTTGGGTCGCCGTGCTGTTGAAGGAATTCGGTGCCATCGGGTTCAACAATTTCCTCAGGGATCCAAATATTCCGGTTTCATCGATTCTGATCATCGGAGTCATCAGTGCCGCTGTGTGGTTCGTCTGTGCCAACGGAAGTTACTTGCGGAAACTGGGGATGGCCGGCATCGGCTTCCTGCTCGCCGCGGCGGTGATGTGGGGACTGTCCGTGACCCAGTGGTTCAAGACACCGGGCCTCGGCCTGGTCGTCATCGTTATCAGTGGCATCGCGATCGCCTTCGGCATCACACTGCTGGCCGCCGGCCTGAAGAACCGCAAAGCCCTCCATGCTGCGTTGATCACCGTGGGCATCGGCACCGTCGTCTACTTTCCCATCCAACCGCTCCTGGCGCAGGCCACGGGGCTGATGGTCTTCTTGCTGGCCCTTGCCACCGTCTTGGTCGGTTTGGCCGTGGGCTGGCTGATGGGCGGCTACGACCGGCGCCAGAACATGAACGCCGCCGCCATGACCGCTTTCCTGGTCGGCGGTCTCATCCTGCTGGACCGGTACATGCAGGCCTGGCCCGCGTACTTCAACAACGGCAGAATCAACGGTCGGCCCATCGCCACCATCGGCTCCGAGACTCCGAACCTGCAGGGAGACTTCTGGGTCCACGGGCTGGACACCTTCACCCACCTGCTGCTGCCGACCGCGGCACTGCTGCTGATCTCGTTGGCGTCGTACAGCCGCTATGCGCGATCCTCCATGCTGGAAATCATGAACATGGACTACATCCGCACAGCCAGGGCCAAGGGACTGAACGAAAGGACAGTGGTCATGCGCCACGCCTTCCGCAACGCGCTGATCCCCATCGCCACGATTGTTGCTTTCGACATCGGCGGTTTGATTGGCGGGGCCGTGATTACCGAGCAAGTGTTCGCGTTTGCCGGCATGGGCCAGCTGTTCATCCAGTCCTTGGAACGGGTCGATCCCAACCCGGTGATGGGCGTTTTCCTGATCACCGGCATTCTGGCCTTGGTGTTCAACCTAGTCGCGGATTTGGTCTACTCCGCGCTTGATCCGCGAGTGAGGGTAAAGGCATGAGCACCACGTCAACGAAGCCCGTTGCCGCAACCGACGAGAACAAGGCGGGCTTAAGCCAGGGCCAGATTGTCCGTCGGCGCTTCATCGGTAACACCGCCGCGGTGATCAGCCTGGTGGTTTTCGCCCTGATCCTGCTGATCGCCTATTCATCGAGCGGAATGTTCGGCCTTCCCGGCTGGTGGAAGTACACGCACAACGGCGTCAATGACTTGGTCAACGGCGGCCGGCCCACTCTGCAACTGTTCCCGTTGGGCCTGGGCGAGCACCCGTTCGGCCAGGACCGGTTGGGCCGCGACACTTTTGCCCAGACCATGCGCGGAGTCCAGATTTCGGTGGCGGTCATGTTCCTCATCGGCCTGGTGGGCGGGGCCATCGGCGTCGTGATCGGGGCTATGTCGGGCTACTTCCGCGGCTGGGTTGAGACCGTGCTGATGCGGTTGACCGACGTCGTCATCGTGATCCCGCTGATCATCATCGCCGCCGTCATGGGACAGGTCGCCGGTCGCTCGGTAGGCGCCGACGTCCAGCCGTACTTCCTGGGCCTGTTCGTGGGCGCCGTCGTTTGGACCGGGCTGGCACGCCTGGTCCGCGCCGAATTCCTGTCCCTGCGTGAGCGGGAATTCGTCGACGCCGCACGGATCGCCGGCGCGTCCAACGCCCGCATCATCTTCAAGCACATCCTGCCGAACGCCGTTGGCGTCATCATCGTCTCGGTGACACTAAGCATGTCGGCGGCGATCCTGCTGGAGACCAGCCTGTCCTACATCGGGATGGGGGTTAAGGCGCCGGACGTGTCGTTGGGGTCGCTGATCAGCCAGAACCAGGAAGCGTTCCAAACCCGTCCGTGGCTGTTTTGGTGGCCGGGTCTGTTCATTGTGGCCATCTGCCTGTGCATCAACTTCATCGGCGACGGGCTGCGCGACGCGTTCGACCCGCGGCAAAAGAAGTTCAATGCCAAGCGGGCGAAGGCAGCTGCGGTGTCCGCCCACCCCGAGACCGGAACCACCCAGACGACGGGCGTCTGAGATGCGCTCCCGACGCCTTCCCGGCCAGATTCGGTACCGCTCAGCCGGCCAGCGCCACGGCGCTGAGCACCACCAGCACGGCACCGGCGGCGAGCGGGGCCCAATTAGGTGTCCGGGCCACCGGGACGCTGTCCGCTTCACCGACGTTGATCCTGTCCGACGCCAGAAGTTCCGCCCAGCGTTTCCGGACGTGGTAGGCAGCTGCCCCCGAATCGGAATTCGCCAGATCGCCGGGACGGATCGACTGCGCCGGCCCGTACGTGGTCTCCGGAAGTCCCTGGACGTGATCGGCGCGGGCGCGGTGGACGCCGAACATTCCGGGAGCGGGAGCGGCCCACGAGCTGTACTTCCCGCCCGGGGTAACCAGGGTCAGTGCGTACTTCGTGTCCACGGTCACCAAGGCGTTCCAAGGCACGGAGACCGTCCGGACCGGGTTGCGCAGCACCACCCCCTGGTCGCCGATAACGACGGCGGGGTACCAGGCCAGCCACCACGTCAGATAAGCAATGCTCAGCAGCGGCCAGGAGCCGAGCAGGCTGTCCGGCCCGTGGGTCAGCACCGAGGACACCAGGCCGACCGCCACGATCGCCCAGACCACGCCGGTGAACCAGATCGCGGAGCGCGGACGGAAGACCGTGGAGCTGGCAGCAGCAGACGTTGTCATGCCCCCATAGTTTCAGGACTGGCCACCAGTTCTCCACTAGCATCAACCAACTGCGACCGGTTGGAAGGGAAAGACCAGCTATGACTGAAATCATCGATCCGACGCTGCCGGTAGGAAGCGTGGAGACGGCTCGCGGTTCAGCCCCCGTCCTGGAGGTCACCAACCTCAGCGTGGACTTCGGCGTGGACAAGGAATGGGTGCCGGCCGCGATTAATCTCACCTACGACGTCAAGGCCGGCGAGGTCCTCGCCATCGTGGGCGAATCCGGTTCCGGCAAGAGCGCCAGTTCCATGGCGTTGCTGGGCCTGTTGCCGTCCAACAGCCGCGCCACGGGGAGCGTCAAGCTCAACGGACGCGAGATCCTTGGCCTGAGCAGCTCCAGGCTCCGGCAGGTCCGCGGCAACGACGTAGCCGTGATTTTCCAGGAACCGATGACGGCGATGAACCCCGTGTACACCATCGGGTTCCAGATCGTGGAAACGCTGCGGCTGCACAATGCAATTTCGCCGGAGGAAGCCAAGCAGCGGGCGCTGCGGATGCTGGAGTTGGTCGAGCTGCCCGACCCGGAGAAGGCCTTCCGGTCCTACCCCCACCAGCTTTCCGGCGGCCAGCGGCAGCGCGCCATGATCGCCCAGTCACTCTCCTGCGACCCCAAACTGCTGATCGCCGATGAACCCACCACTGCCCTCGATGTCACCGTACAGGCCGAGATCCTGGACCTGATGCGCAACCTGCGCAACAAGCTGGACAGCGCGATTGTGCTGATCACGCACGACATGGGCGTGGTGGCCGACTTGGCGGACAAGATCGCCGTCATGCGCCGCGGCCGGATTGTGGAGACCGGAACCGCGATGGAGATTTTCAACAATCCTCAGCACGAGTACACACAGGCCTTGCTGGCCGCCGTGCCCCACCTGGGCGGAGGTTCCGACGCCGACGTCGAAGTGGACATCACAGCCGCACTGGCCGCGGCGACCGGCGCCTCACTCAGCATCAACGAGACCGAGCTGGAACGGCGCGAACGCGAGAACGCCGAAGCTCTGGCACAGTCACGTCACGAAGTGGCCAGGGGCGAAGCCGTGCTTGAACTGGCCAACGTGGCCATCGAATACCCCAAGCAGGGGCGCGTCCCGGCTTTCCGGGCAGTGGAAGGGGCCAACCTGTCCATCTACCCTGGCCAGGTTGTTGGGTTGGTGGGGGAGTCCGGCTCGGGCAAAACGACCATCGGACGCGCCGCCGTCGGGCTGCTGCCCGTCGCGGAGGGCTCACTGCGCGTGGTCGGGCACGAGATCGCCGGTGCGCGGCCCAAGCAGCTGCACGCGCTGCGCCGCCAGGTGGGCATGGTGTTCCAGGACCCGTCGTCCTCGCTGAACCCTCGGCTGCCGATTGGCGAGAGCATTGGCGAACCCATGTACCTGGCCGGCGTCGCCAGGGGGGCCGCCCTGCAGCGGAGGATCGAGGCGCTGCTGGACCAGGTGGAGCTGCCGCGCGCCTACCGCAACCGTTATCCGCACGAACTTTCCGGCGGCCAGAAGCAACGCGTGGGCATCGCCCGGGCACTGTCGCTGGAGCCCAAGCTGATGGTGGCGGACGAACCCACTTCCGCACTGGACGTGTCGGTCCAGGCCACGGTGCTGGAGCTGTTCCAGAATCTGCAGCAGGAACTGGGGTTCGCCTGCCTGTTCGTTACCCACGACCTGGCCGTCATCGACGTGTTGGCCGACCGTATCTGCGTCATGCGGCACGGCCGGATCGTTGAGCAGGGCACCCGGGACGAGATTCTGCGCAACCCGCAGGAACTGTACACCCAGCGGCTGCTGGCGGCAGTGCCGTTGCCCGACCCCGAGAAACAGCGCGAACGCCGCGAGCTGCGGGCCCTGCTGCTGGCCGCCGGCGACTGAGCCCACCCTGGAATTCCGCCATCCATAGTGTTGCGCCCCTGCCCATGATGAAATGACGGGCAGGGGTTCATCCCGATCCCGGCCGGTGCGGTCAGTTGAGCGCACCGGCCGGGTTATCGTTCACGTCAGGAGAGTCAGTGGTTCGCAGCATGAACATCGAGGCGATCGAAAACGGCATCGGCATCAGCTGGTCCAAGGTCGAGGACTTTTTGGCCGGCATCGACGCCGCAACGCTCAGCCACAAGGAGATTGCCCAGGCCTTGAATGAGTCCGGTTTGGCCGAGGGCTGGTGGGCACAGACGGCGACAGTGGCCTTCGAACAGCAGATCGGCCGGCGCCAGCCGGGCCAGGACTGCGACGGCGAGTTCCAGACCTCGGTGAGCAAGACGGTACGCGGCAGCATGGACCAGGCGCGGGATAAGTGGGTTGCCGTGATCGGCGACGCGGAGGAATTCTCGGGCATTGCCGTGACCCGGGGGCCCGAGTTGAGCGATACCGCGAAGTGGCGCTACTGGCGCTGCGGCTTGGCGGACGGTTCCCGGGTTAATGTGCACATCTACGAGAAGGCTGCAGGCAAGGCCTCCGTCGGCCTCCAGCATGAACGGCTGGAGTCGGTCGAGCAGCTTGATCACTGGCGGGCCTTCTGGAAGGCCAAACTCGGCGAACTGGCCTAATAACGGCGGGGGGCGGGGCAAGCACGACCCGGCGCTTCACGCCGGGTTGTGGCACCGTCGTCGGCTTTGGCTCCGGTCTCCGTTAGGCCATCAGTGGCACCGCGGATTACAATGGAGTGCCTACCCGCATCCGGGCACGGCGCTGGCTGTCCGATATTAGGCCCAGGTTCCATGTAATCCACGGAAGAGTAATCCCGCATGTCTGAAACCACCGCATCGACGCAGAGCGCCGTCCGCAGCGACCTTCGCAACGTCGCCATCGTTGCCCACGTCGACCACGGGAAGACCACCCTCGTGGACGCCATGCTGAAGCACACAGGTGCCTTCTCCAGCCACGGCGAAACCGAAGAGCGGGTCATGGACTCCGGTGAACTGGAACGCGAAAAGGGCATCACCATTCTGGCCAAGAACACCACCGTGTTCTACTCCGGCCCGGCCGCGCAGGGCGAGACCATCACCATCAGCGTGATCGACACCCCGGGCCACGCCGACTTCGGCGGCGAGGTGGAGCGCGGCCTGTCCATGGTGGACGGCGTGGTCCTGCTGGTCGACGCTTCCGAGGGCCCGCTGCCGCAGACCCGTTTTGTACTGCGCAAGGCGCTGGCCGCCAAGCTCCCCGTCATCCTGGTGGTCAACAAGACCGACCGTCCGGACGCACGCATCGACGCCGTCGTTGCCGAGGCGATGGACCTGCTGCTGGGCCTGGCCTCCGACCTTGCCGACGAAGTCCCCGACCTGGACCTGGATGCCGTCCTCAACGTTCCCGTGGTCTATGCCTCCGGCAAGGCCGGCCGCGCCTCGCTGACCCAGCCCGCCGACGGCACCCTGCCGGAAGACGAGGACCTGGAGCCCCTGTTCGCCACCATCATGGAGCACGTGCCGGCCCCGTCCTATGATCCCGACGGCGTGCTGCAGGCCCACGTGACCAACCTTGACGCTTCCCCATTCCTGGGCCGCCTGGCGCTGCTGCGCATCTACAACGGCACCCTGCAGAAGGGGCAGACCGTGGCCTGGGCCCGCCAGGACGGCCAGTTGAAGAACGTCCGGATCTCCGAACTGCTGGCCACCAAGGGACTGACGCGTGTTCCGGCCGAATCGGCCGGCCCGGGCGAGATTGTCGCCGTCGCCGGCATCGATGACATCACCATCGGTGAAACCCTGACCGACGCCGAAAACCCGCAGCCGCTGCCGCTCATCAAGGTGGACGATCCGGCCATCTCGATGACCATCGGCATCAACACCTCGCCGCTGGCCGGCAGAGTCAAGGGCGCCAAGGTGACGGCCCGCCAGGTCAAGGACCGGCTCGACAAGGAACTGGTGGGCAACGTCTCGCTGAAGGTGCTGCCGACCGAGCGTCCGGACGCTTGGGAGGTCCAGGGCCGTGGCGAGCTGGCACTGGCCATCCTGGTGGAGCAGATGCGCCGTGAAGGTTTCGAGCTGACCGTGGGCAAGCCCCAGGTGGTCACCAAGACCATCGACGGCAAGGTGCACGAACCGATGGAGCACATGACCATCGACGTACCCGAAGAGTACCTCGGCGCCGTCACCCAACTGCTGGCCGCCCGCAAGGGCCGGATGGTCAACATGGCCAACCACGGTACCGGCTGGGTCCGGATGGAGTTCATCGTTCCGGCCCGTGGCCTGATCGGTTTCCGCACCCGGTTCATGACCGAGACCCGGGGCGCCGGCATCGCCGCGTCCATCTCCGAGGGCTACGAGCCGTGGGCCGGGCCGATCGAGTACCGCACCAACGGCTCGATGGTGGCCGACCGGTCCGGCGTGGTCACTCCGTTCGCGATGATCAACCTGCAGGAGCGCGGTTCCTTCTTCGTCCAGCCCACCTCGGAGGTCTACGAAGGCATGATCGTCGGCGAGAACTCGCGCGCGGACGACATGGACGTGAACATCACCAAGGAAAAGAAGCTCACCAACATGCGTGCCGCTTCCTCCGACAGCTTCGAGAACCTCACTCCGCCGCGGAACCTTACGCTGGAGGAGTCCCTCGAGTTCGCCCGCGAGGACGAGTGCGTCGAGGTCACCCCGGAGGCGATCCGCATCCGCAAGCTGGTGCTGGACGCCAACGAGCGGCTCAAGGCCGCCCGTGCGCGCGCCAGGGCATAAACTGGACCGTATGACAGAGCAGAGGCAGCCCGCCGGAGACCACGGCGGGTTGCCTTCCGCTTTTAACCCATCTGGCCAGGCGCCGGAACGGCGTGAAGCACGACGGCGGCGTCCCCCTTTCCAGGGCTGGGGCACCGCTGTCTTCGGCGCGGTGGTGACGGCGGTCGCGGGGACGACCCTGCACTCACAGATTCTCTATGCAGAGGATGTCAGCTTTCCGTGGGGAGCCGCGGTAGCGCTGCTGTTCGCCCTGGCGGTGATGGTCTGGGCCGGGCTCAAGGCGCGCAATGTGCTGATAGCCGGGCTGACGGGTGTACTCTCGTATGTCCTGGTTGGCCTGATGGCCTTGGCTCCGGGAACCGAGCCGCTGATTGTCACGGGGACGTCCGCTGCGGTGGAATTGCCGATTGCCGTGGCCGGCCGGATCTGGATGATCGGTCTGGTCCCGGCCACGCTTGCGGCGATGATGGTCTGCATCTGGGCACTCAAACCGCGGCGGGCCAAAGCGTGATTCCATCCCCGGCGGGAGGAGTGTCCGTCGGCGCGAGGAGTGTCACGCGAGGAGTTTCAGTTGGCCGTTTGGTCCAGATGGTGGGCCAGGAAGATTGAGGTTGCGGTCCCATCCTCGTCGGCGGGCAACATCGCGTATTCCTCAAAGATGGCGCGGATCTTTGCCAGCATCTCCTTGCGGTGCGCGTCGTTGAGCTTGATACCCATCCGCGTCGTCTCGATCTCGTCCGGGGCCAGGCCCTCGATCTCCTGCAGGAAGGTCTCCACCAACACGGGTGCCGCGTCCGGCATCTTGGCGCCCCAGGACATCCGGGTGGCGCGGTAGGGGACTTCCTTGGCGCCCCGGTTGCCCTTGCGCGGTTCTTCGGCCTCCAGGAAGCCGGTGTTGAGCAGCGTGCGCACATGGTGCAGGGACGTGGCCGGATTCAGGCCGAGCAGTTCCGCGATTTCCTTGTTGGTCCGGGACCGGTGCAGGCAGAGCCGGAGAATACGCAGCCTGACCGGCGAGCTGAGCGCCCGCCCGGTGGCTTGCAGGTCCTGATCCGTAGGCATGATTCCAGCATACGACACCGGCGGCAGAATGATTGACTTTCCCCAATCGCTAGCCGACACTGTGACGGTGATCGAACCTCCTGTCCCGCGTGCTGTCGATGCCACCGCGGAAGCCGAACCTTCCGCGCCCCGGGAAGCACCGCCGTCGTTATGGCGGGACAGGAACTTCGCCGCCTTCTGGTCCGCCCAAACCATCAGCCAATTCGGGGTCCAAATCGGCCATCTGGCCATGCCGGTGCTCGCGGTGGTGATTCTCGGCGCCAGCGAATTCCACGTGGGCGTGCTCAATGCCAGTGCCACCGCAGCGTTCCTGCTGATCGGGCTGCCGGCGGGAGCGTGGGTTGACCGGTGGCTCAAGCGACAGGTCATGATCACGGCGGACCTGGTGCGGGCCGCGGCCATGCTGTTCGTACCGCTGCTGTGGTGGATGGACTTACTGCAGATGTGGCACTTGTACGCGGTGGCGGGAGTGCTGGGCATCGCCACCGTGTTCTTCGATGTGGCGTACCAGAGTTACGTGCCGGTGCTGGTTCGCAACGATCAGGTCCCGGGGGCCAACTCGAAGCTGGAGAGCACCGCCCAGCTGGCGAGGATGGCCGGGCCGGCTGCCGGCGGCGGTCTGCTGCAGGTGATCGCGGCGCCGCTGCTGTTTGTGGCGGACACCGTGGGCTATCTCTTCTCGGCGCTGTTCCTGGCCCGCACCCGGGACCGCGAAGTGCGTGCGCCCCGGCACGACCGGCGACCGCTGGCCGCCGAAATCAAGGAAGGGCTCGGCTTCGTGGTGCGGCATCCCCTGATCAGCCGGATAGCTGCCTGCACGGGCCTCACGAACTTCTTTGCGGGCCTGGTGTCTACGCTGTTTCCCATCCTGGTGCTCCGTGAGCTGGGGCTGGGGCCGGGCTCGCTTGGGCTGGTCTATTCGGTGGCAGCGGCCGGGGGACTGCTGGGCGCGGTGGCGGCGCCAAGGCTGGCCCGGGTAACCGGTGAGGGAGCCCTGATTCCGCTGGCCAGCATTGCGTCGGCAGTCTTCCTGATGGCGGTGCCGTTGTCGGTGCTGATGCCGGACAACGCCTCGGCGCTGGTCCTGTTGGTGGTCGGCGAGGCCGGCCTCTCCTTCTGCTCACTGGTCTACAACGTGATGCAGGTGACGATGCGCCAGCGCGTGTGCCCGCCCCGGCTGCTGGGACGAATGAATGCCTCGATCCGGTTTGTGGTGTACGGCGTGTTGCCGCTCGCCGGACTGCTGGCGGGCGTGCTGGGCCAATTCATCGGCTTGGTGCCCACGCTGTGGATCGGCGCGGCCGGGTCCTTCCTCGCGGCGGCGCCGGTGCTGTTCTCCCCGCTGTGGTCCATGCGCCAGCTGCCGGACAGCTACGAGGGCTGACGGCCGGCCCGCGGACCGCGCCGCGGCGGTGCGGGCGGAACCTGCTTGGCTGCGGTCACCATGGACAGCTGAACAACGACGTCGCCGTGCCGCGCCGTCCTGACCGTGCAGGTCTCGGCGTCCGCAGCCAGCAGTTCACCGAGCGCGTCCGTCAACCCGCCGTCGATCCGATAGCGGACCACCACCCGCGTTCCGGGCGCGGCCGAAGCCAGAAACGAGACAGGAACTGAAGGAGTAGCGGGTATCACGTGACCATCCTAGGGGTGCGGCCTCCGGCTGGGGAGATAATGGTCCCAAGCGATACGCTTGGGCTTACTGTTCAGAAAGGTGCTGACGGACGTGACGTACGTAATCGCACAGCCGTGCGTGGATGTAAAAGACAAGGCGTGCATTGAAGAATGCCCGGTGGATTGTATCTACGAAGGCGAACGGGCCCTGTACATCCATCCGGATGAATGCGTCGACTGCGGTGCGTGCGAACCGGTGTGCCCGGTGGAAGCAATCTACTACGAGGATGACACCCCCGAGGAGTGGGCCGACTACTACAAGGCGAACGTGGAGTTCTTCGACGACCTGGGTTCCCCGGGCGGTGCTGCCAAGCTGGGCAACACTCACAAGGACCATCCGCTGATCGCCGCGCTGCCGCCGCAGAACCAAGACTGAACTCGATGAGTTCTTTCGGCCTGCAGCTGCCGGAGTACCCGTGGGATGCCATGGCGCCCTATGCGCAGAAGGCGGCAGAGCACTCCGGCGGCGCAGTGAATCTGTCCATCGGCACGCCGGTTGACCCTACTCCGGCCGTTATCCGCGAGGCATTGACCGCCGCCGCCGATGCCCCGGGCTATCCGACCACGCACGGCACTGCCGAACTGCGTGAAGCGATAGCTGACTGGTTCGCCCGCCGTCGCAATGTTTCCGGAATGGACCCGGAGGCCGTCATGCCCACGGTCGGTTCCAAGGAACTTGTCGCGTGGTTGCCCACGCTGCTGGGTCTCGGCGAGGGCGACGTGGTGGTGCGGCCCGTCGTCGCATATCCCACCTACGACATGGGCGCCATCCTGGCAGGCGCCACGCCGGTGGCTGCCGACGGGCTGGCGGACTTGGATGCGCAGACCAGAAGCCGGGTGAAGCTGGTGTGGGTCAACTCGCCGGGGAACCCCACCGGCATTGTCCGGGACCAGGACGAACTGCGCGCCCTCGTAGAGGACTCCCGGAAGCTGGGCGCCGTCGTCGCCTCCGACGAATGCTATGCGGAGTTGGGCTGGGGCAGTTGGGACACTGCGCGCGGCGGACGGAGTGTTCCCAGCGTGCTGGATCCCGCGGTGGCCCAGGGCTCGCACGAGGGCCTGCTGTGCACTTATTCGCTCAGCAAACAATCGAACCTCGCCGGCTACCGGGCGGCCTTCCTGGCCGGAGACCCGGAGTTGATGCCCAACCTGATCAACAGCCGCAAGCACGCGGGCATGATCGTGCCGTTTCCGGTGCAGGCCGCGATGCGTGCGGCGCTGCAGGACGATGCGCACGTACAGGAGCAAAAAAACCTGTACCGGGGCCGGCGGGAGCGTCTGTTGCCGGCGCTGGAGAAGTTTGGCCTCACCATCCACCATTCCGAGGCCGGGCTGTACCTGTGGGGGACTGCCGGAGAAGATACCTGGACGACTGTGGGCCGCTTTGCCGAACTGGGCATTGTGATCGGTCCCGGGGTGTTTTACGGCGACGCCGGAAACGGCTACGTACGAGTGGCGCTGACCGGCAGTGACGAACGGATCGACGCCGCCGTCGAGCGGCTTTCCTGACCCCGCGAAGATGGCTGCTCACTGTGGATACGAACAAAAATGTGAGTCGCGGATTAGATATATCGGTGACTGTGCGGGTAGCGTTTTACCCGAGTATGTGCATGCTCAGAGCCACAAGCGCCCGGCGTGCCGTTAGCTTCCAAACCTCCTGAAGGGGACTCAATGACTGAGCAGACCGGTGCCACGCTGCACTTTGCCGGCGGCGAACTCGAACTTCCGCGGCTCAAGGCCGCCGAAGGCAATGACGGTTATGACGTATCCAAACTGCTGAAGCAGACGGGCGCGGTCACCTTCGACCCGGGGTTCATGAACACCGCGGCGACCACCTCCGCCATCACGTACATCGACGGCGATGCCGGCGTGCTCCGCTACCGCGGCTACCCGATCGAGCAGCTTGCCGAGCACTCGTCCTTCCTGGAAGTGTCCTACCTGCTGATCTACGGCGAACTGCCCACTCCCACGGAATTGGAAACCTTCGACCACAAGATCCGCCGCCACACGCTGCTGCACGAGGAGCTCAAGGGGTTCTTCGGCGGGTTCCCGCGCGATGCACACCCGATGCCGGTGCTGTCCTCCGCGGTCAGTGCGCTGTCCACCTTCTACCAGGACTCGCTGGATCCGTTTGATGACGAGCAGGTGGAACTTTCCACCATCCGCCTGATGGCCAAGCTGCCGGTGATCGCCGCCTATGCGCACAAGAAGTCCATTGGCCAGGCGCTGCTGTACCCGGACAACTCCATGAACCTGGTGGAGAACTACCTGCGGCTGAGCTTCGGCCTGGCGGCCGAGCCGTACGAGCTGGACCCGACCGTGGTCAAGGCGCTGGACCTGCTGCTGATTCTGCACGCAGACCACGAGCAGAACTGCTCCACGTCCACCGTGCGCCTGGTGGGCAGCTCGAACGCCAACATGTTCGCGTCCGTCTCCGCAGGCATCAACGCCCTGTTCGGCCCGCTGCACGGCGGCGCCAACGAGGCCGTGCTGAACATGCTCCGTCAGATCCAGGCCAGCGGCCAGGCTCCGGAGCAGTTCATGGAGAAGGTCAAGAACAAGGAAGAAGGCGTGCGCCTGATGGGCTTTGGGCACCGCGTCTACAAGAACTACGACCCGCGCGCCCGCCTGGTGAAAGCCACGGCGCACGAGATCCTGGGCAAGCTCGGCGGCAACGATGAACTGCTGGATATCGCCATGCGCCTCGAAGAGAAGGCGCTGGCGGATGACTACTTCATCGAGCGCAAGCTGTACCCGAACGTAGACTTCTACACCGGCCTGATCTACAAGGCGATGGGCTTCCCGGAGAAGATGTTCACCGTGCTGTTCGCCATCGGCCGCCTGCCGGGCTGGATTGCCCAGTGGCGCGAGATGATCAAGGATCCGCAGACCAAGATCGGACGCCCGCGCCAGTTGTACACGGGCGCCCAGGAGCGCCAGTACCCGGCCCGCTAAACACCGAATAACGACGGTGGAGCCCGCCTTAACCTCGACGGCCCCTGGAGCAATCCAGGGGCCGTCGTTTGCTTCGGGAGGGGATCATCGACGCGCTTAGCCGTTCGCAGCTTCCCAACCTTCGCAAGCTCAGGCCGGTCCCTCGCTGCTCGCTTG
>JBNJKW010000002.1:0-682428 GCA_051751385.1 Actinomycetota bacterium
ACCTGCGCGAAGACGGTCATTGAAATCCGCGACCTCGGCGCGCAGCCGGGCCAGCAGAGCGGAATCATCCTGCTCTGCTCCCGCAGCCGCATCCAGCACCTCGATCGCCATGAACACAGCCTATGAAGGACCAAAGGCGGGCAGCAGAGGTGGGAACGAGGATGTGGACGAGGAACCATCCCGAGAAGCGTGTGTAGAGCGAGTGCGTCCAGTTCGCTCTACGGGTGACGTGGAAATTCTGTATCCGGCCCACGTTTAGGCCCGAGACGAGCGGCTTCCGGCCAGCCAGGGTTCTGCCGGGCCGCGATTGTCCAAGCCTTCCTCGGCCATGCGGCGGGCGAGCTCGGCGGTAGTCAGTGGTCCGGCACCGGGGGCGGCAAGGGGCGGCGCCTGTGGTGCGGCTTGGGTTCGAACGTGAAGTGGTTCGGGACGGACGGTCTTTCCCGGCAGCGGCAGGCTGGCAGCGTTGGACAGGTCCCAGGCCTCGAGCGCCTGCAAACCGATTCCTTTGGGACCGGTCCGGCGGGTGAGTCCACGGATGAGCAGCAGCTCGGTCCCGAACAGCAGCGAGCCGGAGCGTTCCTGTGCCTCTTGGAAAAAGGTGGCGTCTACACAGCCGGTCCCGTCGTCCACACTGATGAAAACCACCCGGCGGCCGCCGCGCATGGGCGGGGTTTGAGTGGCTACCCGGATACCGGCCACCATCACCTCGCTTCCGTTGCGCAGGCCTGGCAGATCCTTGGCCGGTGTGACACCCAGTTTTGCCAGCAGCGGCGCGTAGCTTTCCATCAGGTGGGAGCTGGCGTCGATCGAGAGCAAGTCCAGCTCGGTGCGGACCATGTCTACCGCCGTCGGTTCTGGGAAGACCGGGACCAGATTGCGCAGTTCCAGATCCCCCAGCGGTAGGGACAGTTGGCCTTCGGTGGGCTGGTAGCGCTTGGGCACCGGGCGTGCGGCTGGCTGGTCCAGGTGATAAACCAGATCCGTCCGGCTGGCAGCACGTCCGCCGCGTTGGCCGGTTGCCCTGTTCAGTTCGTCGAAGGCTCCCAGCTGGGCCAGGCGTTTCAATGCGGGTTTGCTGACCTTGCCCCTGGCCCGCAGGTCGGCCAATGATTCGTACGGCTGCCCGGCGACAATGCGCTGGAGTTCGGCAGCTGAGAGCCCATAGATGCCAGCAAGGCTGAGCCGGATGCCCAGCTTTTCTCCTGTATCGGAAGAAACACGTTCCACCCGGTAGCGGTCAGTGCTGCGGTTGATGTCCAACGGCAGGATCGGGATGCCGAGCCGCCGTGCCTCGGCTACCAACAGACGCCGCGGGTACATCCCCGGGTCGTGCTCCCAGAGTCCGGCGAGGAACGCCTCCGGATGGTGGGCTTTCAGCCACGCAGTCTGGTAGGTGGGGACGGCGAAGGCGGCACCGTGGGCTTTGCAGAAGCCGAAGCTGCCAAAGGACTTTAAGGTAGTCCAGACCGTATCCACTACTTCCGGCGGATATCCCCGGTCAAGCGAAGCTTTGCGGAAATAATCCTCCACTGCCGGTTCGGCTTCCTCGTTGCCCAGCAGCCGTCGGAATTCGTCTGCCTTGGCCAGCCCGCATCCGGTAAAGACATCAAAGGTCCGCAGGACTTGTTCATGGAAGACAGTCACGCCATGTGTTTCCTTCAAAACCGGGATCAGGTCCGGGTGGGGGAAGCGCTCCGGAGCCCAGCCGTGGCGCTGCTCCAGGAACGGGCGGACCATGTCAGATTGCATGGGGCCGGGCCGGAACAGCGAAATGTCGATGATCAGGTCGTTGAAGTCCCGCGGCGCCATCTTGCCCACCAGTTCACGCTGGCCCGGGGATTCAATCTGGAAGCATCCCAGAGTGTGGGTGCTGCGGATCAGCTCGTAGGTCGGTTCGTCGTCCAGCGGGACCTGTTCCAGGTTGATTGTCCCGTTCTCGGCGATGTAGCCGGGGCCCTCCCCGCCCTCGCCCACCGGGTGCTTTCCGGCTGCAGTCACCGCTTCCTTGGTTGGATGGATGCGGGCGATTTCGGCGAGCGCGTAGGCCATCGAGCTCTGCATCCGCACACCCAGCACGTCCAGTTTGAGCATGCCCATCGGATCCATATCGTGTTTGTCGAACTGGCTCATCGGCAGTCCCAGTCCGCTGGGCTGGGTGGGGGTACGGTCCAGCAACGAGGTGTCGCCCAGGATCACCCCGCAAGGATGCATGGAGATATGCCGGGGCAGCCGGTCCAGCCGTTCGGTCAGGTCCACCAGCAGATCCAGTTGCTGGTTCTGCTCCACCTGAGCCGAAAACGCGCGCAGTTCCGGCTTCTCTGCCATCGCTTCACGGAATTTGCGCGCGGAGAACCGCCAGAGCTGTTTGGCGATGCCGGAGATCTCATCCTCCGGCAGGCCAAGTGCAAGGCCGGCGTCGCGGACCGCGCCGCGGGCACGGTAGCCGTTCTGCATGCTCATCAGAGTGACCCGCTCGCTGCCGAATCGGTCGAAGATCTTCTGGTAGACGTTGTGCCGCTCTGCGCTTTCCACGTCAATGTCTATGTCCGGCAGGGTGGAGCGGTCCTGGGAGAGGAAACGTTCAAATATCAGCCCGTGGTCCAGCGGGTTTACGTGGCTGATGTAGAGCAGATAGTTCACCAGGCTGGAGGCCCCGGAGCCTCGGGCCGAAGCCCGAACGCCCATGCCGGTAATCATTCGCGACACTTCGGCAACTGTTAGGAAGTAGGAGGCAAAGCCCAGCCGGGAGATGATGCCCAGCTCATGGGCCAACCGGTCCCGCAGCTCCTGTTCTGCCCGTCCTGATATTCCGCCAAACCGTTCGGCGATGCCGGTTTCACAGCGCTGCAGCAGCTCGGTCATTGGTTCCCCGTCGATGCCTATGACCGAGGCTTCAGGGACCACGGGATGCTTGAAGCCCATGTCCTGGTAAGGGTCCATCCGGCACCGGTCCGCCACCGCTTCCGTCGTGGACAGCAGGCGGTGCACGTCCCTGCTTCCGCCACCGGCGGCCTGAACGATTTCCCGGGCCAGTGCCTGCATCTGGGCAGGGGATTTCAACCAGCCCTGGGCGCTGGGCTGCAAGTCAGGCAGTTTGGACAAGGCCGTCAAAGCCCTAGCCGAGTCCAGCACATCTGCGGTGGCTGCCCCGTCCTCTTCGCAGTAGCGCACTGCGTTGGTCAGCACTGCTGGAATCTTTAGCTCCCCGGCAAGGTTGAGCATGCGCACAGCATGGGCGGTGCTCAGGTTCTCGCCGGGGGCACTGAGGTGGGAAACGATCTCCATTGCCAACGATCCGACTGGCAGTATGGTGCGCCAGTGTCCGGCCAGCCGGCGCGCTTCAGCATAGCTGCGGCGGCGGAGAGCCTGACCGACCTCGGACATTGGACCCAACAGCACCGTGAGGGCAGGTCCGCCGTCCGGAGTACCGGCGTGCCGGGCGAGTTGTTCCAGCGTCACCCCGGGCGTCCGCTGCCTGCTTCCCCGCCCGCTGCCTGCCGTACCGTCATGCGCTGCCGAAATCAGGCGACAGAGCGCATGGTAGCCGTTGCCTTGGTTCCCACCATGTGCCAGCACCACAACGCGCCCGGTGTCCCGGCCGCTGTGGTCCTGAACTGCCAGATCCACGCCGACTATCGGATTAATCCCCACTGCCAGGCAAGCCTTGAGATGCTTGACCGTTCCGTAAAGTCCATCCCGGTCTGTGCAGGCCAAAGCGTCCGCTCCGAATGAAGCGGCTGCGCCGGCCAACTCATCAGGCCAGGAGACACCGTAGTGGGCGCTGAACGCCGTGGATACATGCAGATGGGTAAAGCTCATTGGTCATTCCAAACGCCATATTCAAGGCACAGGATTCGTTACCCGGCAGGCTGCCGCGAAAACCGAGGCGGATACATGCTGCAGGTCTGCGTTCAGGCGCTCAGTTCCCGGACAGCATCGTGGACACGGATCAGTCGCCAGCGATCGGCATCCACCTGATGAGAAAGATCCAAGGTGCGGATCAGGGACCTGCCGTTCAGGCGTGCCTGCACCCGCCAGATTTCAAGGTCAACCAACCCGGCTCCCCTGCCCCGCTCTGCCCGCAGTTCTTCCGCCCACCATTTGCGGCGTTCATACCAACGCACAGGTTCTGCGACGATCCGGTAGTTCCTGCCCTGCCACCGCAGCCGCAGCGGCTGTCCGGCAGGGGAACAAACAACTTCGACAGCTTCACTGAAAACACCCATGTTCCAGTCACCTTTCATCTGGACAACGGGTCAGAGTCCGCAGCACGCGCCCCTGCGCCAACACGCCTGCTAAGAACTTGACCCTTCTATTCTATTCGAATATGTGTTCGAATCCAAGATCAAGCGTAGGGACGGGCACTGACAAAATCAGAGTGAGGAGGCGAGGCCCCCGGCTTGCAGCAGTTCCCTGGCTTGCCGCAGCGCGGGCCAGCATGCCACACGATCTTCCAGCGCGGGCCAGCATGCCACACGATCTTCCTCAGGGATATCCAAGCAGCTCCATGATTTCCACCGTCCGGCGAGCGCTGTCCGATCCCCCAGCCGGACGTGAAGTTTGGCAAGGTACGCGAGCGCTTCGACCTGGACGGGTACGCGGCCTCCTGCAGGTTGCGTGTGACGGCTCCGGCCAGAATCTTCGCCGCCTGCGCCGTATCGCCAGGGGAGTCGGCCAGTACAACCGCGTTGGCCAAGGCCGCGGCCAGCTTTCCCGCTGCGGTCTCGGCCGTTGTTTCCGCTCCAAGACCTGAGGCGCTTTCCCGCATGACCCGGATCCAGTTGCCTGCCGGGTCGACCAGCGAAAATCCGCTCAGTCCATCTGCATTCTTGCGCCAGTGAGGCCCGGGTAATCCGGGGAAAGCCGACCGCCGGCAGTAGCCAGCCCCTCAGCCCGGGCGGCGAAGGCGTCGAAGCGGCTAAGTGTCGGCGACCAGCACCAAACACGAGCCGTGCGAGTCCTCCGGGCGGAACCCGTCCATCCCGACGTAATGCAACTCCAGCACGTCCCGACTGAACGCGATGTACGGGTTTGGCCGCAGCTGCCGATACAACGCTTTAGAACCGAGCAGGGCAAAGAACGCTGTTATCTCATCAGTGTTGCCGCACGGCAGCAGCGGGACAGTCCGCGGCCCCATTCACCTAGCCTTGCTCGGCCAGATACTTCACATCGCCCACCAGCTTGTCCCACATCAGTTTGGAGTGCTCGGCCGCTTCGGCAGTGGCATTGTTGTCCTGCGACAGCGTGAACTCGGTCCCGCCGGGAACTTCCTCCAGCGTCCACGTCAGGCGGTGGTAGTTCTCCGGCGCGTCCTCTTGTCCGGTCAGCGGGCTGAAGTGTGTGACGACCAGCCGCCTGTCTGGTTCGAACTCCAGAACCTGGCCCCTGTCTTCGTAGGGCTTGCCTTCCCATTCACCCCGCCAGCGGATGGGCCCGCCGATGCTCCAGTCCGTCTGGACCTCGGTGCCGAACATGAACCCCTTGATGGCTTCGGGGTCGGTAATCACCGCCCAGACACGATCGGGCGGTGCCGCGATGGTCGCCGTCGAACTGGCAACGAACTTTCCCGTCATGGGTTCCTCCCCGCAGACACCCTCAGACCCCGCAGACACCCTCATAGCGGCCGGGTCCGGCTATTCCCCTAGCTTCCAGCAGCGAGGGCCGGCGCACAATAAGTTCGGGCGGAATTGTTGCCGACGGCCGCCGACGGTACCGGATCAGGGTGAAGCTGTCAGCCGGCGAGCTGAGCGCCCGGGAAAGGAAAACTGCCGGGCTGAAGGAACTCGTGGGGCGGATGGAGCGGTCAGGCAACCAGCGCGAGGACGGCCGGCGTGAAATCACTTCTCCCGAACGGCCGGGCCAGCACTCATGCTGCCGCGTCGATGAGATCGGGTCCGTTATTGCGCACATTGTTGACCTTGGAACTGACCTGCCGCGGAACAAGATGCGGTTCGGGCATGGCATCCAGCAACTGTTTTACATCGGCCTCGGATGTTGTTTTCGGATCCAGCCAGTCCGAATAAAGATCGGTCGGGACGATCAGCGGCGTTCTGTCATGGATGTGCCCGAGTGAATCGGAGGCTTGCGTGGTGATGATGGTACAGGTCCGCAGCCACTTGTCCGGATGATCTTCCGGCAAGGCCGGATCCGGCCAATTCTCGAAGAGTGCCGCGAAGGCCAACATCTCTTCGCGCTCGCCGTGCAGATAGGTCGGTATTTTGCCGTCTGGGGTCTTTTGCCATTCAAAGTACCCGTCCGCAACGAGCAATCCGCGCTTTCTGGCCGCAGCCTTTCGGAACGAGGGTTTTTCCGTGACGGTCTCCATGCGTGCGTTGATCAGCCGCGCGCCGGAACGGGGATCCTTGGCCCACGGGGGCACGAGGCCCCACCGAGCCAGGATGAGTTTTCTGGATACTCCATCGCCGCTGGTCGTATTGCGGTCGATGATCAGGGGGACTTCGTCAGTCGGTGCAATGTTGTACGAAGGCTGGATCTCTTCCACATAGGACTCATCGACGTCGAACGAAGCCACAAGGTCGCCGGTTCCCCGCGCCATGACGTATCTGCCACACATGCCTCCATTATGGTCCAGTACCGCGGATCCATACCGCGCAGGGCAGGCACAGTTCCCGGCTTCTCGTGGCAACTGGCATCTCCCTGCGGGCCGCAACGAAGGCCGCGGGCCGGAACAGTCCGCGGCAACGCTTAGCCCGGGAATGACCACGGCCGGTGCGACGTTGACATGTACACAAGCTTTCAGACCAGAAGGAGCCATTTTGGATTACACACCTGCTGCCGGAACCGTCACCATGTTCTCCACCACCTGGTGCGGGTACTGCCGTCGCCTGAAGACCCAGTTCGATGCGCAGGGCATCGGCTACACCGAGATCAATATCGAAGAGGTCCCCGGCACCGCCGAGCTGGTCGAGAAGCTCAACGACGGAAACCAGACGGTTCCCACCCTGCTCTTCCCGGATGGCAGCAGCGCCACGAACCCGCCGCTCTCGCTGGTCAAGGAACGCCTGGGCGTCTAGCAGCGGCAGGCTCCACTCGCGGAGTTCGGACCGCAGGCATCAAGGGCGCCACAGTTTTCATAACATTCGTTTTGGAAATTGTGGCGCCCCTGTTTTCTTCCTAGGATGGGCAGGGTGGCCGACGACGGCCCCGCCAGACTTCGCTAGGAAGGAATCACTCCCGCATGGTTCACAAGGTACGGGCAGTAGTGGCCCTGGAAAAGAATGCGCCGGTCTCCATCGAAACCATCCTGGTGCCGGACCCCGGCCCGGGCGAGGCGCTGGTGGACATCCTCACCTGCGGCGTCTGCCATACGGACCTGCACTACAAGCAGGGCGGGATCAACGACGATTTCCCGTTCCTGCTCGGCCACGAAGCCACCGGCGTGGTCAGCGCCGTTGGCCCGGACGTGACCAACCTGGTCCCCGGCGACCGCGTGATCCTGAACTGGCGCGCCGTCTGCGGTGAATGCCGGGCCTGCCAGCGCGGCCAGGCACAGTACTGCTTCAACACGCACAACGCCACGCAGAAGATGACGCTGGAGGACGGCACCGAGCTCTCCCCGGCGCTGGGCATCGGCGCCTTCGCCGAAAAGACCCTGGTGGCCGCCGGCCAGTGCACCAAGGTAGACGACGACGTCGATCCGGCCGCGGTGGGCCTGCTGGGCTGCGGTGTCATGGCCGGCATTGGCGCAGCCATCAACACCGGTGAGGTCAAGCGCGGCGAATCCGTGGCCGTGATTGGCTGCGGCGGTGTTGGCATTGCCGCCATCGCCGGTGCCAAACTGGCCGGTGCCACCACGATCATCGCGGTAGATATCGACGACAACAAGGTGGAACTGGCCAAGTCCCTGGGTGCCACGCACGGCATCAACTCCAAGGAGCAGGACCCGGTCGAGGCCATTCGGGCGCTTACCGGTGGCAACGGCGCCGACGTCGTGATTGAAGCAGTGGGCCGTCCGGAGACCTACAAGCAGGCCTTCTACGCCCGCGACCTGGCCGGCCGCGTGGTGCTGGTAGGCGTCCCGACGCCGGACATGAAGCTCGAACTGCCGCTGCTGGATGTGTTCGGCCGCGGCGGGTCGCTGAAGTCCTCGTGGTACGGCGACTGCCTGCCTTCCCGTGACTTCCCCATGCTGGTCAGCCACTACAAGCAGGGCAACCTGGACCTGGACGCCTTCGTCACCGAGCGGATTACGCTGGATGATGTGGAGGCCGCGTTCGCCAAGATGCACGAAGGCAAGGTCCTGCGTTCGGTGGTGGAGGTCGCATGAGCGCCACAATTGAAAACCTGGTCACTTCCGGCACCTTCTCGTTGGACGGCGGCACCTGGGACGTGGACAACAACGTCTGGATCGTCGGTGACGATGCCGAGGTGTTCGTCATCGACCCGGCTCACGACCCGCAGGCCATAGCCACCGCGGTCGGTACCCGGACCGTGAAGGCCATTCTGCTGACCCATGGCCACGACGACCACATCCGCGCCGTGGGCGAGTTCCGCGACCTAGTGAAGGCGCCGGTTTACCTGCACGACGACGACCGGATGCTCTGGGACACGGTCTTCCCGGACAGCACGCCGGACCACTCGATCAAGGACGGCGATACGTTCGAGGTCGCGGGGGCGCAGCTGAAGGCCATCCACACCCCGGGCCACTCCCCCGGCTCGGTTTGCTTCCATCTCGAGTCTGCGGGCGTGCTGTTCAGCGGCGACACGCTGTTCAACGGCGGCCCCGGCGCCACCGGCCGCAGCTACTCCAGCTTCGAGACGATCATCGAGTCGATCAAGGACAGGCTGCTGACGCTGCCGGCCGAGACCACGGTGAACACCGGCCACGGCGATGCCACCAGTATCGGCGCCGAGGCACCGCAGCTGGACGAATGGATTGCCCGCGGGCACTGATAACGGTCCGCTAAACCCTGATACACCGCCCGTGCTCAACCCGGCCTCGGCCTGAGCACGGGCGGTGTTCCATACAGGGGCTGGGTCAGCACGTCCGGGATGTCCTGCTGCCACGGAAACCGCCCTTCCTCGTCGGCCCAGATGGCCTGCAGGCCGCGTAGCCGGCCTTTGTAAATATCTGCCGCGACCAGGAGCACATCCTCCGGCCGCTCAATCCGGGCCAGCGCCACTTTCCGCGGCCGCAGCGGTACTTCCATCCCCGCCACCAGGGTGCGGCCATGGTGAAGCACCCGGTGCGTCAAGAGGCTGAGAATGGCGTGCGTTTCCGCCAAGGTCCGTCCGGTAAGCAGTATTTCGGGATGCTGGACCTGGGTCAGCCCGATGGTGTAGCCAAAAGCGGTGTTGTCGGTGTCCCCCTCGACAATCATGCATTGCCAGCCGTAGTTGTCGATGGTTTTGAGCGTCTTCTCCCTGGCCTCCCGATGGGTCATGCCGTTGCAGATATCGCACACCATGGGCTCCTCTTGCCGATGGATTGAATTGTCCAGCCAGTCTGCATCCGCATCCGCTGCAACGGCACCGGCGATAGCGCCGATGTGGATAAGTGGGCCCTAGCCGCCGATATAGTGCATCTCCACTTTCCGCCCCGGCCAGCCGGCGGCAGGCGGGGCAGCTGTCCCGGCCGGAGCCCCGCCGGAACGTGGATCAACGCCCGCGGTCTCCGCGCTGCGCAGCTCCGAATAGCGGTCCGACCGGCGGCGCCACACGCCGGCGAGCACGCAGGCCAGTTCGTCGTCGTCGGCGCCACCGCGCAGCAGGGCCCGCAGGTCGGTGCCGCCGGTGCCGAACAGGCAGGTGAACAGCTTCCCGTCGGTACTCAGCCGGGCGCGGGTGCAGCCGTGGCAGAACGCCTGCGTGACACTGGAAATCGTCCCGATCTCGCCGCCGCCGTCGCGGTACCTGAAGCGCGTCGCGGTCTCGCCGGTGTAGCGGGGAGCCAGCGGTTCGAGCGGGAGTTCGGCATCGATCCGGCGCACCACGTCCGCGGAGGGGAAGACCTGCTCCAAATTCCAGCCGTTGGTGGAGCCCACATCCATGTATTCAATGAACCGCACGATGTGCCCCGTATTGCGGAAGTGGCGCGCCATCGCAAGGATCCCGCCGTCGTTCATTCCGCGCTTGACCACCATGTTCACCTTGACCGGGCCAAGCCCGACGGCGGCCGCAGCCTCGATTGCCTCCAGCACCGTGGCCACGGGGTAGTCGACGTCGTTCATCTGGCGGAAGGTGGGGTCATCGACGGAGTCGAGCGAGACCGTTACCCGAGACAGCCCGGCCGCTTTGAGCGCCTCCGCCTTGCGGGCCAGCACCGAACCGTTCGTGGTCATCGCCAGGTCCAGCGGGAGGCCTTCGGGAGTGCGCAGTTCGGCGAGCCCGGCCACCAGATTTTCAATCCCCCGCCGCAGCAGCGGTTCGCCGCCGGTCAGCCGGATTTTCTCCACGCCCTGCCCGGCCGCTATCCGGGCCACCCGGGTGATCTCTTCGAAGCTGAGCAGCTGGTCTTTCGGCAGGAAAACGAAGTCGCGCCCGAAGATTTCCTTGGGCATGCAGTAGACGCAGCGGAAGTTGCACCGGTCGGTCACGGAGATCCGCAGATCCCGCAGTGGCCGGCCCAGTGCGTCGTCCAAAGTGTGCGGACCGTGCTGCGCGGGCCCGTCCATGGTGCGCCTCCCCCTGCCGGGACTTGAAGTCCCTTCCAGACTAGGCTGGCTGCACCCGGACTACAACGGGCGCCGGCACCCGTGCCAGCAGCTCGCCGAACGCGCCGTCCCGCACCGCGGCGTGGCCGGAGTAGGCCGCACGCAGCGACCGTTCCACCGTGGCGACGCTCAGCCCGGGCACCAGGTCTTCGGCCGAACCGGCGGTCGCCGGGTCCCAGTCCAGTCCGAGTGCATCGTAACTGGCCGTGAGCACCTCGCGCAGCGGAGCCGAATCCTGCACCACCACCACCGAGGAAAACAGCCAGGCGCCGGCCACTACCCGTTGCGCCGTCCCCACCAGTTTGACCCGCCGCAGCGGATCAACCGCGTGCGCGCCGTGAATGCTGAACTCGCCGGCGCAGTACTCCCCCGGGATCTCGCCGACGGCGGCGAGCAGTCCCGCGTCGCGCAGGCCTTCGGCGATGAGCCCGCCGAACTGGCTGAAGCGTTTCTTTGCGCCGGCAATGGCATCGGCCAGCGGCTCCACATGGTCCAGTATGAGGCAGCCCTCGTGGTACGCCGCAGCACGGCCTCCCGCCTTGCGCACCAGCGGCTCGAAACCGCGTTCGCGGCAGCGCCGTGCAGCCTCGTCAAAGCCGGGCAGGTGGGCGTCGCGCTGGCCAAACGCCACCGTAGGCGCCGGACGGTAGACGCGCATGGTGGGGCCGAGCCGCCCCTGCTTGGCGGCGGCCAGCAGTTCCAGCCCGTACTGCAGGTCGGCTTCCGCACCGAACGATTCCGGCTGCTGGACCCATTCCAGTCCGCCAGCTATTTGCGGTGACTGCTCCAACGTCATGCCTGCTTCCTCAACGTGCTGCTCCGCGCTTCCGGCTGGGGCGGAATACCCTTGCCATCTTACGGCGCGGCCGGCGCCGAACTTCCCGCGGGTGTGGGTCGGCCCGCGGCCGGCGGCCGGCGTCGAACTGCCCGCGTCCGGGCACGTGTGGGTCGGGCCGCGGGGCCGGGCACGGAATAATAGCGGTGTGCCTTCTCCCCAAACCCCGCTCATTTTGCTCGGCGGCGCCTCCGGTTCCGGCAAGTCCTATCTGGCGGCCCGGTTCGGCCGCCCGCACGTG
The DNA here is from genome assembly GCA_051751385.1 of Actinomycetota bacterium. Classification (GTDB taxonomy): domain Bacteria; phylum Actinomycetota; class Actinomycetes; order Actinomycetales; family Micrococcaceae; genus Crystallibacter. The sequence continues at coordinate 11,753 of JBNJKW010000002.1, forward strand.
GAGCTCGACGGATTCTACCGGGAAATCGGCGAGCACACCCCAGCTTCGCCGCTGCCGCAAACGCCTTATGGAGAGATCGACTGGGACCATCCCGGGACCTGGAACAGCGACGCCGCGGCCCGCGCAATGGCGCAGTTGCTGCAGACCGGGCGGACCGAGATCCCCAACTACTCGATCGCCACCTCCAGCTACACAGGTCACCGCACCGTGGCTCTCGCCGAAGGCCCGGTGATCGCCGAGGGCATCTTCGCCGATGCCGTGCTGGCCCCGTTGCGCGGGCTCGGGGTGGAGGTGGACGCCGTCTTCATCAAGGTCCCTCCCCTCACGACGGCGGTGCGCCGGCTGGTGCGTGACCTCCGCGAGCACCGCAAACCGCTGCCGTTCCTGCTCAAGCGCGGCTGGGCGCTCTTCCGCTCCGAACGAGGCGTGCGTGAACGCTACCTGGAGGCAGGGTTCCGTGCAGTCGCCAAGCGACAGGTAAAGAAGGAACTGGCCGGGTTGCAGCCGCTTTCGGTCGGCGGAAGACAGTAGCGCTATACACCTACTCGGTGACGTCCCAGATCCGGCGCCACCAGTGACGCTTCGGCTCGGGCTCCGGCGCCTCATCTGCCGCTGCGGCGGCCCTGGCTACCCGGCGTTCGCGCCAGCGTTCCACTTCGTACTCCACGTCACGGGTCTTGGTAATGACCGGCGGGCCGCCCTGCAACTGGCGCCGCGCGTTGACCACCCTGGCGTTGAAGTCCTCCAGGATCTCGCGCACCTGCCGTTCCGCAACCTGCTGGTCCAGCCGGCCGTCCAGCTCTGCGTCCTCGGTGCGCAGCAGCAGGGCCTCCGGCCCCAGCCCGGTCAGGTGCTCGCGCTCGATCAGCCCCTTGAGCCACCAGTCCGGGTCGTAGCCGTTGCCCAGGTTCGGGATCGGTTTGCCCGCATATTTCAGGTCGTCGAACTCGCCGCGAGCCATCGCCTCCCGGACCAGGTAATCAGCGCGTCGGGAGGTGTCCATCTCCCGGATTTTCCGCTGCTGCTCCTCGTCCGCAGCGGCCTGCTCGGCATCCTCCGGAACGGCCGGGCCGTGTTCCCGCGCGGCGCGCAACTCCGCGGCGCGTTCCATCCGCCGGCTGTTGTCCCCCGCTGCCCTGCCCATCTGTCCCTCACCGCCTCCCGTAGAGCCTAAGCTCGGCTGCGCTGTCACCGAGCGATTGCTGATATTTTCCCAGCCCGGACTACACGCGGCAATGCACGGTGGCAGACTCGGAGCCATGCGCGCATTCGTCGTCCTCGGCACCGCTTCCCAGGTCCCCACCCGGACCCGCAACCACAACGGCTATCTGTTGCGCTGGGACAGCGAGGGCCTGCTGTTCGATCCGGGCGAGGGCACGCAGCGGCAAATGATCCTGGCCGGCGTCTCGGCCAGCCGGATCACCCGCATCTGCCTCACGCATCTGCACGGCGACCACTGCTACGGGCTGCCGGGCGTGCTTTCGCGCATGGTCCTGGACGGCGTTGAGCATCCGGTCCACCTGCACTACCCCGCCTCCGGCGAGGACGTGGTCCGCGCGCTGGTCTCGCTCGCCTCCCCGGGACTGGACCTGCACCTGCACCCGCACGGCGCGGCCGGTGCCATTGCGGATGGACTCGAAGTACAACGGCTGGACCACCGGATTGAGACCTACGGCTACCGACTGACGGAGCCCGACGGCCACACCCTGCTGCCCGAACGACTCGCTGCCGCCGGGATTTTCGGTCCCGACATCGGACGCCTGCTGCACCAGCGGGTCCTGAACGGTGTGCGCTTGGAAGATGTCAGCGTGGCGCGGCCCGGCCAGCGGTTCGCCTTCGTCATGGACACGTCGGTGTGCTCCGGCGCAGAGGAACTCGCCGACGGAGCGGACCTGTTGGTGGCGGAGTCCACCTTCAGCGACGACGACGGCGCGCTGGCAGCGCAGTACCGCCACCTCACGGCGGGACAGGCAGGCGACCTCGCCGCCGGCGGCGAGGCGGGCATGCTGGTGCTCACGCACTTCTCATCGCGCTACGCCGACTTGACTCCCCTCGGTGAGCAGGCCCGCGCGCGTGCGGGGAACACCGCCGTCGTTATTGCACGGGACCTGGACGTGATCCCCTTTCCCAAGCGCCGGCGGCCTGGTACCGGCGCCTGACCGTAGACGAGCGCCAAGAGCCGGCAGACGGGTGCGCCAACTCACCGTCAGACGCTTCCCGGTCCGCTACCCGTTCCCTCATCGGGCGCGTCCGCGTTACGGTGGCATTCTCAGCCGAACGTGGAGGAACGAGCGAAGGAGAGCCGCAGTGAGCGAGCAAAACCGCCCGGAGGAAGAACAGTACCTGCCGGATCCCAACCTGAACATTCAAGGCGAAGATCCTGTCATCCCGGACGAGGGCGTCGACGCAGTCCCTCCTGAAATTGTCGATGCTGGCGTCGATACGGACTCCGAGCGTCCCGTGGACGAGACCCTGGCCGACCCGCTCGAAGGCGGCGTGCCGGACGACCGCCCGGGAGCCACGCTGGACGAGTTTGGCCCGGACGAATAATAGTCCGCGTCGGATGCCGGTTCCGCTCTCAGTGACCGGCCAGGAAGTTCTTGAGTTCGGCGACGGCCACCGCAATCCCCAAGACAATGACGGCGTAGACGACGGAGCGGAGCCGGGTCGCCCATGCAACGAAGAACCCGGCGGCAGCAATGAGGACAGCCAACTGCAGCGCTACGGCGCGGGCCTCAAGCGACTCCGGCAGCAGCAGTACCGGGATTGAGCCCAGCAGGGCCACTGCCGCGCAGTGGCTAACTGTATCGCGCCCGATCCGAGATCGTGCTGCCGGATCTTCCCGGCCCCGAACAGCCTGGCTGACACCCGGGCCGCCGTCGTGCCCGCCATTATCCTCTCCGGGCCGGGAGCGCGTTGACCCGTTCCCGGGAGGCTGCCACACTTTGAGCATCGCACCTTTGGTTCAAAGGAGATCCTCATGGCTGGCATGATCCGCAAGAGTCTGAATGAACCCGAAGAAACCCGGCCCTTCGAGGATGGCAAGGGAAAGCTCGATCTGGTCCATCTTGAGGCAGGCGGCGTCGGGCGGGCTGTTTTCGAACCCGGCTGGCAATGGTCCAAGCATGTGAAGCCGATCGCCAAGACGGACAGCTGCCAAGCAAACCATGCCGGCTACGTGCTGTCCGGACGGATGAAGATCGTCATGGACGACGGCGAGGAAAACGAGTTCGCGGCCGGAGACTATATGTCGGTCCCGCCGGGCCACGATGCGTGGGTCATCGGCGACGAGCAGTGCGTGGTCATTGACTGGGCGGGATACTCCGACTACGCCAAGCGACGCGACTAAACCTGCGCCTGCCCCGCCTCACTAACCTGTGGCTGCTGGTCCAGTCGCCACAGCCGCTTCGCTGCGGTGCCGGCAAGCCTTTCCTGCCGGACAGCACTCGTCCAAGCGCTGGCCGACTAGGGACGGTCAGGACATATGCGCTGGTACCTTCCGGATTCTGCTGCGCAAGGTTGGTTGGGTTCGCAGCGTTAGAAACGCTTCCTGAGCCGCGTCCTCGAGGCAGCCACACGGGACCGACAGATAGTTGCTCATCCTCCGGGGATGATGACACCGGCCATGGGCGCCCAAGACAATAAAACCAGCCGCCAAGTTTCCGGCGTGGCTAGAAGACGCCGCCGAAGCTTCCCCGGCCTCTTCTGCGTCCCACCGTCACAACAGCCTTAGTTACCTGATGAAAAGGTCTTCATGATGAACAAATACCCACTGATCGCCGATCACGGTCTCATCGGTGATCTGCAGACGACAGCGCTGGTTTCTACAGACGGCACACTTGATTGGTTCTGCAGCCCACGCTTCGATTCGCCCAGCATTTTCGCCTCCTTGCTCGACAATGAGCGTGGCGGCCATTTCTCCACTCGACCTCGCGAGGAGGCATTCGCAACAAAGCAGCTCTACATGCCTGACACAGCCATTCTCATTACGCGTTTCCTGACTGAAGCAGGGGTCGGCGAACTCGTGGACTTCATGCCAATCATCAGCACCGCCCCCAGCCAGGAGCACCGGCTTGTGCGACTGGTCAAGTGCGTCCGCGGGAGGATGTCGTTTGACATTGAGGTTGTTCCCCGGTTCGATTACGGACGGCAGAGCCATGAGCTGAGTGTCTCGGAGGCGGGCGCAGTCTTCGACGCCGGCGACACCCGTCTGAGTCTCAGCGTCATCCGTGAGGAGGATGACGAACGGCTGGGCCGTCATGGCTCAACCGACGAAGGTGGGCTGAAGGTCGTCCTCGACCTTGAGGAAGGTCAAATGCGCGGGGTCGTGCTGGAAACGGGTCCGGATGTCGCCCCCACATTGATGAATCCCGCGCAGGCTCAACAGTTGGCCGACGATACCGCGCACTTTTGGCAAGAGTGGCTGAGCCAGTCCACCTATACAGGACGGTGGCGCGAGGAGCTGGAGCGGTCGGCCATCACGCTGAAGCTGCTGACCTACGCCCCCACTGGAGGCTTGGTGGCTGCACCCACAGCCGGCCTTCCGGAAGAGGTCGGCGGGGAACGCAACTGGGACTACAGATTCACCTGGGTTCGCGATGGGTCATTCTCGGTGCACGCTCTGGCCCGGATGGGGTTCACCGATGAGGCCGTCGCCTTCAGCCGGTGGCTCCTCGACCGTTTCACCGAGCGCCGCGAGGGAGCCGCCTACCCGCTGGATATCATGTACCGCCTCGATGGCAGCACCGACCTCCACGAGGAAGTCCTGGCGGACTGGAAGGGCTACCGCGGCTCATACCCGGTGCGGATCGGAAACGAAGCCGCCGGGCAACTCCAGCTGGACATCTACGGCGAAGCGCTCGACGCGGTGTACTTCCTCGATGGCTTGGGCGTCGAAGTCGGACAGCCCGGGTGGCTCGCCATCTGCGACTTGCTCGAGTGGCTCGCCGAGCACTGGGACCAGCCGGAAGAAGGGATCTGGGAGACCCGGGGTGGGCGCAAAGACTTCACGTACGGACGACTCATGTGCTGGGTCGCGTTTGACCGCGCCATCCGACTCGCGACATCGCACGGGCGGCCGGCGCCACTGGAACGTTGGATGGCTGAACGGGATGCCATCTACACCCAGATCATGGAAAAAGGGTGGAGCAGCGAGCGTCAGGCATTCGTCCAGCAGTATGAGGATAATGTCCTTGACGCCTCATTGCTGAAGATGCCGCAGGTCGGCTTCGTGTCCTCGGGAGATCCCATGTGGCAGTCGACCCTCCGGGCAATGGATGCTGAGCTGGTTTCAGATAGCTTGGTCTACCGCTACGATCCCAGCGCCTCCCCCGACGGGCTGCGTGGTTCGGAGGGGACATTCTCACTGTGCACGTTCCTGTACGTAGATGCCCTGGCACGATCAGACCGGCTCGATGATGCACGCCTGACGTTCCAGAAAATGCTGACCTACGCAAACCATGTCGGACTCTACTCCGAGGAGATCGGTGCTACCGGAGAGCAAATCGGCAACTTTCCGCAAGCTTTCACCCATCTGGCGCTCATCGACGCCGCCATCACCCTCAACGAACGCCTCGACGCCGCACAGAAAGGCCGCTTGCCCCGCCGGGGGCGAGGGCACGCGTCGCGCTAGCGCCGCCGCAGCCCAGCGCTCTCCGGTCCATATGCCAACGGTCGATATCCCAACGGAATCGGCAACGGTAGCGGTTGGAATGGTCAACACCCACCGCGGTTTGCTCTCGCGCTCTCCTTCAGGAGATCAAGCAAGCTGAGAACGCCGCTTCAGACATGGTGCGACGAGTCCGGTTAAACGGTGCGACGACTCCGGTTAAACATAGAGCGACGACCTCCGGTTGCTGACGGTTTCGGGGACTTTCTTCCTGTGCCCAGTCGACTTTCCCCACTGCTGCAGCCAGCTGGTCATTCTGAGGCCGCAGCGGAGAATCGCCTCGTCCTTGAGTATTCTCGTCCTGGAAATCATCACAGGAGTCTCGCTTTCGCAGCAGCGAATTCTTTATCAGTCAGCACGTGGGCGGCGTGCAGCTCCGCAAGTATTTCCAACTGATCGGCCAGCCACTCTTTACCGGCAGGGGTAGCAGATGGGACACCCGGTGCCCGCTGTTCTGGAGCCCGGCGGGCACGTACTCGATCATCAATGGAACCTGCTGTTACGCGCGCTGCACCCGAGAGGGCAGCGGATCTCGCTATGGTTCCCAGCAGCCCGGGTAGGCCGCTTCTCGCAAATGTCATCAGAGTTACTCGGGTTCTGTGTCCGGTTCAGGTCGCGGAAATGCCGGCTGCTTCGACGGCAGCGACCACCGTGTCGTGGGGAATTCTCGCGTATAGGGTAGTTACCCCTCCTGAACCCTGCACGGCCTCAGAAAGGTGTTGCGCCCAGCGATGTTCCAGGGCTAGTACCAATGCTGTTTCGTTGTTTCCTATTGATTCAGCAGCGACTTCAAGGTCCGTATCGCTGAGAAGCGTGAGCAACCGTGCATAATCTATGAAACCGCCCCAAGCCTCCTGGAGGTGGTCTTCCAGATCGCGAACGTGCACAATTCCATGCTCGTCCCTCGATAGCAAAACCAGATCCATGATGGCCACCGCCCCGGGCTTGACCGCATCCCTCAGCGCATCAATGACGGTTGCGTCGACCTCGGTTCGCGGAAACGCGCAGATCATCACTTCAACAGGTCCGACTTTCATGTGTGTGACTCCTGTTTGCCCAGAACTGCAAGTCCTATCAATACTTCCCGTAGCGAGCCGGTCCGACCTCACCCGCCCCGGATGATCTGTGGCATGGTGGACGACCAACCGTTGGTGCGGTTGCATCTCGGCGGAAAAAATGGTGATGCAAGCCACGTAGACACGGGTGCCTTGTCGAATCGCGGCGTCGGCGCCTAGCATGAGCGACGTGGGACATATGACACCTAGTCCCCAGTTCAAGATCAAGCCCCCCCGTCGCGCGGAGCTAGCCGTTGAGCGTCCGCGTTTGTGCGAGGCCCTTTCTGTTGCCTCCGATTCGCACAGGCTTATGCTCGTCGAAGCTCCAGCGGGCTACGGAAAGTCCACGATCTTGAGCGACTGGGTTCGGAATACCGCCAAACCTTCAGGATGGCTCACCCTCGACCGCTTTGACGCACGGCCTGAACGGTTGTTCCGCGGCGTCCTAGCCGCTGTTCAGTCGGCAGCAGCCGAATTATCCCCCGTGATGAACGATGTCCTGCTCGCCCATGATCGGTCTCAGGACCAGGACGAAGTAGCGTCCTATGACCACCTACTCGCGGCGCTCGACCTACTGGAGGAACCCCTTCTCCTCGTCCTCGATGATGTGCACTTGGCCGGCCCGGGACTGGCCGACGGCATCGTCGGGGTACTCACCAGCTCGGCGCCTCCCGCATTACGGCTAGTCCTCTCCGGCCGTGACCATTCTTCGTTGCGGTTGGAGAAACTCCGCTATGGCGACGGGCTAGAGGAATTCCGCACGACTGAATTGGCCTTCACCTTTCAGGAGGCTACGGAGTTGGCGTCCAGCCTTGGACCGGCCACCGAGTTGAATGTTGAAGCAGTCTGGAGGGCCACCGGTGGCTGGCCGGTGGCCCTCCATGCCGGCCTTGTTGGCAGCCAAGTCCATAAGGAGCACGACGACGGTTCCGCCGGATTTCCCGCGGCGCGAGCCTTCACCGAATACATTGCCGAAGAAGTTCTCGGCCAACTGGACCCAGCACTGGCTGACTTCGTTTTGCGGGCGACGACCTGCGACCGGCTTGAACATGAACTCGCCATCGAGCTGTCCGGTGTGCAAACTGGCGGCCTCCTCTTCCAAGAGTGCATCAGAAAGGGCCTGTTCATCGAAGAGAAAGACTCCCGCGGCGACGAGTCGGTCTACCAGTGGCAACCCCTGTTTGCAGCCCATTGTCGGGAAATACTGGAGGAGCGCAACCCAGTTCTCGCGGAGCACCTTCACCGGATTGCCGCCCGCTACCACCAGGACCTCGACATATCCGAGAGTGTGAGCCATGCCGTTCAGGGAGGAGAACCTCAGCAAGCCGTGGCCTCCCTTGTGGCGCACTGGTTGGAGTATCTGCTGCGAAACGGCCTCTACCCCCTCGAACAGCTGTGTCTCGACCTGCCGGCACCATGGTGTGACGACACTGGAGTGCTCATGATCAGGTCTGTATGCCGTGCACTTGCGGGTGACGCTCAGACCGCGGTGGACCTTGCCAACCGGGCCCTTGCAGGTGTTTCAGCACTGGACGCCGCGCCCCGGAGACGGTTCGAGCTGTACATGGACCTGCTCGGGTTGATGCCCAACACCGGTATGCCCCTGCCTGATCAGCCTGGCGTCCCTCAGCACGAGCAACCCACACTTCTGGCGCGCCCCGCCGCAGACACTGCAGATGGGGACCATACAGCATTGGCAGATGAAGTAATCCTCACCTCGGAAATCGCGTTGGCATATGCACTGGCGGGCGATTTGGCGGCCGCTGAAAAGCGGGTCGTTCACGCCTTAAACGGAGCCGCCGAACTCGGATGGAGCCCGGAGGGCCAGATGGCCGGCCTTTGGCTAACACGAGGCATCGCTAGCTACTGGATCGATGATCTGCCGGGCGCGCGAACACACCTGGACAACGTCCTGCCCTCGGGAAACCGGGCCTCTTCGATCGACAAGCTATGCGCTGTCTATCGCATCCTCGTCGATTGTGCCGGGGGCGATCCCTCCCAGATCGCCGCCTCCGGCGAGATGCTGATGTCGCTTCAGGATCAGGGACTGTACGGACCTTCATGGAAGGCCTTTTCGACGATGGCAAGCGCAAAAATCGCCGAAGCCGAAGGAGACCTGGCTGGCGCGCTGGCGATTGCAAAGCCTCTTCAGGGCGCAAAGAATCCACCTCTGGTGGTTGTGTTCCTTGCCGAGCTACTCAGGCGCGGCGGCAAATCTGCCGAGGCCCTGTACTGCGCTCGGGCCGTGCCAGAACGCGAGCGTACCTCATACACGGGCACAAGTATCGCCCTGACCGAAGCCCTCTTGGCCTCCCAGGACGGCGACTTGGCTGCGGCGCATGAGCGGATTGAGCATGCGGTTTCTCTCGCGAAACCGCAGCGCATCTTGCGCCCATTCGCCGAGCGTAGAGACGAACTAGCTGGACTTCTCATGCAGCACGCGGTGTGGGGCACCGCGCATGAGGCGTTTATTGCGGCCCAGTTGAAGGAGAACACCCACAGCGACAACCTGACGACGTTCCTGTACTGGCGTCTCACGGAGCGTGAACTGGAAGTCCTTGCCTACATGCGCTCGATGATGACCGCGGCGGATATTGGAAAGGCACTGTTTATATCGGTGAACACGGTCAAGACGCACCAGCGATCTATCTACCGGAAGCTCGGCGCGGCAAGCCGGCGGGACGTTCTCAAGATTGCTGCGGCCCGCGGAATCATTTAGCACCTCGGGAGTGGCTAAGCCGACGTGCCCACCTCCAGGTTTCATCCTCTAGGTGTGAGGCCTCGGCCAATTCCTGTCCTCATAATGCACACACATGCACGTTGTGCGGTCCGGCGGGCTGAAGAACGCCCTCCAGTTCACGAGGGAGCCTCTACCGTCCTCCCGGCCCTGCCTTGTGCGTACGCCCAGCAGTAGGAGAAGGGGTTGCTCGACTGACACCGTGGGCGAACTGAACCCGTTCCCTCGGTCCTCGGCGCCTCCCGTTTGCTGGGCCGTACACGGGCAATAGCCGGATGTTTCCGCACCGAAGGGAATAATGTGAACGTCGTCATCGGCTTCGCCGTTGTGATCATGATCACCGCCATCACAATTACGGCGATGTTGCTCGTGCGCAAACGTGCTCCGGCTGGAAGTTATTTCAGCGATGGCGACAGGGCGTCTGGAGTTTTCGGCGTCCTGGCCACCGGGTTTTCAGTCCTCCTCGGTTTCATCATCGTGATCTGCTTCCAGTCTTATGATGAGTCGCGCGCGGGAGCAGAGGTGGAGGCCGCGATGGTGGTACAGCAAGTCGAGACTGCCCAATTCCTGCCGGCAAAAACAGCCGAGGATCTGACCGGTCAGCTCGTGTGTTACGCGCGGTCGGTCATCGGACCGCAATGGGACGCCCTAGAGCGAGGGAACTTGGGTGAATCCATCAATCCATGGGGCGGGGAGATGTATCGGACAATCAAGGCAGCAGATCCGCAAACCCCCGCCGAGCAGTCGGCCTATGACCGATGGATGGAGCAGACGGGGCAACGTGAACTGGCCCGTCTTGACCGAATACACGCTGCTCAGGGACTCGTTCCGTTGCCTTTGTGGATCGCCCTTTTCACAGTCTTCGTCATCATCCTCGCGTACATGTTGTTCTTCGCCGATCCGGACGAAGGCGCCGCGACCCAGGGCATGCTGATGGGGAGCGTCACGCTGATCATCACCGCCCTCCTTGTGCTGCTCGTCTTCTTCAACAATCCGCACGCGCCTGGCGTAGGGCAACTCCGTCCGACAGCCATGGAGCGAACGACGCGAATCATCGACGCGGAACTCGAGTTCGCTGGGCTGCACCTGAACCCACCATGTGACAGCAATGGCATCGCGCACTGACCAGAGCTCGGCGCCCCCCGACCGCTTCGAATTCCTCGTTACGGTGCTCTTGGTAGTCGCCGCCGTTGCCACGTCGTGGAGCAGCTATCAGGCGACACGTTGGCATGGCGAGCAGGCCCTGGCGACGAGCCGCACGAATGCCATCCGGATCGAGTCCGCTCGCGCATCGAGCCTTGCCGAAGCACAGACCGAGATCGACGTCGCCACATTCATCGCTTGGGCCGACGCCGACCAAAGCGGCGAACCCGAACTTGCCAACTTCTACCTCGACCGATTCCGTCCCGAGTTTGCAGTGGCATTCCAGGCATGGATCGAGACAGCTCCCTTCACAGATCCGGACTCGCCGGAGACTCCTTTCACCATGTCGGAGTATCAGGTCGAATCGAAGAATGACGCGATCCGACTCGACGGCGAAGCAGAGAAGTCGGCTGCAGAAGTCCAACGCGACATCCAACATGCAAGCAATTATGTCCTCACGGTGGTCCTGTACGCCGTTGTCCTGTTCTTTGCCGGTATAAGCACCAAGATCAGCTCACGCCGGCTTCGGACCGCCATGCTCGTCGCCGGTTACGTGGTCCTCATCGGCGCACTCCTCTGGGTCGCCACCTTCCCGATAAGCATCGGACTCTGATGAGGTATCGGACAGCGAACTGCAGAGCTGCGGATGGCGTCGCGGATCTAAATAACCGTTCCGTTAAGGCAGCCGGATTGCTCCGGTGTCCGGGACTTCGAGGGCCGGCACGTCGGCGAAAGAGTAGGGCGGCCACGGGCCTAGAAAGCGAATGGATGTGCTGGATTGCTCATCCTTGATTGTGGTCAGTTCTGCGCCGATGTCCGGTATCCGAGCACGGGACACCAAGACCGCCACGGTCAGCACCGGCACAAACCCTTCGGCCACGTGCGTATGGCGGTTCTCGGCCAAGTCCTCACACAGACGTGCAATGCGGTGTCGATACCGCGGATACAGCCCGTCGGCGAGCTGGTCCGCTATCCGTCGTTCCATCGCATCCAATCGCTTCTGCAGCAGTCGCTGGATGCCGGCTGGTCGTTGTTGCATCTCTTCACGCAGGTTGATCACTTCACTGTTTTCTGCGGAAGCGAGGTGCTGGTCTAAGTAGATTTCAATCCGCAGTTCTGCCCGCCCCTGCAACGCCTCTAAGCGCTCTTTGAGCGGGCCAGCTGATTCGCTGAGCCACTGGGTCAGGCGCTCCACAGCAGATGCGTGGTCGTCAGCGGCGACGATCACATTAAAGCTCATCGGCAGAACCGTTCCGGCCTGTTCCCAGCTTCTCTCGACCACTTCCCCGTGTTCGGACACCCAGCGCTTTACGTCAGCATCTGCGCCCTGGAAGGGAACTGTTCGATGGCGGTGCACGATCGCTGCGATATCTGCCTCTGTGGCAATTAGTTCCAATTGCGCCCCATCAATGCCGGTTCCGAGGTCGGCCAAAGAGACGGTTGCTGGAACGACGGCGTAGACATAAAGGCCTTCACCGAGAGGGTCAGCAGATTCGCTCATTTGATGTCTCTGCCCGGTTCATCAGCCCAACGTTCGGGGTTGACGAACTTCTGCACAAGTTCGTCCACGACGTCGTTAAGGGAGCTATGAAGGTCGGATACTGAATCTGTGATGCCGTGGTCGTTCTTAATCTGTTCCAAGGCCTCGTCAAGTTCCAGTAGCGCCTCGCCCAGCCGGTTCTGCTCCTCTTCGGTCAGTTCGCCTCCTTCTAGGCGCCGGATTGCCTGCGTCTCCAGTGCTTCTTGAATGATTTCGACCAGGGTGACGACAAGTGTCAGTACCCCGTGCTTAAGGTTGTCCTCATTGACTTTGAGCGTCACCGTCTGCCTCCATGTCATTTTCACCTTGGCTGACTCCGTGCAGGAGCAGGGCCCATTGGCGGATGCGTTCGCCGGCCAGCCGTACTGTGCCCTGTGCCGATTCCAGAACCAGAACTGATGATTCCCCGACTGGGGTTCTTCCGCCTTCCGCTCTGACGGCAGTGATCTCCTTGGGCTGGAGACGGACAGCCGGGCGGCGGTCCAGTGCAGCCTTCCAGCTAAATCCCTCTTGACTGTCGTATCTTCCTGTGCCGCCTCGCCACGTCCGGCTTCCGGATCGTTCTTCCTCGTACCAAAGTTCTCCCTGCAGCAACAGGGTGTCGGGTTCCTCCAGTGCCGGTGGGGTTGCTGCTGTAGCTGGTAGGCTCTCGGCGCCGTTTTCTGTTTGGGTGTTGAGGATCAGTGTCCTCAGGCGCTCAGGGTCGGCCGTTGACAGAAGCCCAGTAACGCCGTCGTTTCTCTCCAGGCGCAGCCGGGGCCGCGATTGGCCGCCAATGGTCGTCTGTCCCTGCAGGTGCATCGTTGCGATGTCCCCCAGCCGTACTTGCCAGAGCACCTCAGGCGGATTCTGCCGGTACACAATCAGTCGCTGGGTGGTTAGGTAGAGGTGGCCGGGCAACCAGACTGTCGGCGTTCCCTCGTGGCAGTAGCTGCCAGCCATTTTCGCAACTATCTCTTCGTCTTGCTCGAGCGCCACAAGCCGGGAGACTGAATCGCGTGCCCACGCCCGGGTGCGCGCATCCCAGCTTTGCATCATCCCGTATTCGAGCATGGTTTCAAGACCGGCTATGGTCGCGCGAAGGTTGACCCCGATCAGCGGTATGTCCGCCACAGTAATGATGAGATCGAGGTTGAGAAAGACGCCCTTGTTGAGTAACACTTCGACCAGTTCGGGCAGGGTGGCACGGGGGTCACGGGTGGGTTGCATGGCCGGCCTGGGCGTATCAGGTAAAGAACGTGCTCCGACGGTTCGGGTTCCCGATGCTAATGCCATTTGCCTACTGCTCCCGGTCGGAACTTGTGCCAACAGCGGCCGCCTCCACGTCGGGTCCAGTGACTTGGCCAGAATCTTCGCCGCGTGTTTCATCGACTGAGCCTCGGTCCCCGGAGCTTTGCCCATCTTGTTCGAGTACCCGCGCGCTGCGCCAGCCACACCAGGGACAGAATTCATTGAGCAACTGGTGAACGGCTGCTCGTTTGCCGCACTGGGGACAGGTTTCCTTCTGCTCCAAAGAATCCTGCCATGCAACGGTGTCTTGGTTGGTGCCAGCAGGAAATTCCAGCCCGTACCGGGCCGCCGTTTCGAAAGAAGCCAGCGCGGCACGGATGCGAATTCCCAGCAGTTCGACGCCGGCCACCGAAACCGTGATGTCCGCGTTGATGACCAGCCCCTTGTCCAGCAAGGTTTCAATGACGTGGGTCAAGGTACCCTCGCGGTCTCTCTGCGGCTCCATCGCTGCGTTACGCGATTGACTCATGGAAACGGGGGTATTGCTGGTACTCATGGTTTGGGTTCTCCCGCCTTGCCCGAGGTGTCAGGCCTATGCATGATGGATTTCTCGCACCCTGAGCTAGTCGGAGTGTCCTCGTCCCCGCACATAGCGGGTCTGTCTGCGGTAGGAGGCCAAACTGCCGTCTGAATCAAGAGTAACTTCGTACTCGGCCAGCACATCTGCTGTCTCCGGCACCCGCCGTGATTCAACGACTTCTAGAGTGATCGTCCAGCCGCCGTCGTCGTTCTTGTCGATCCCTACGACTCCCTCAACATCCCTACTGGTCAGTTCTTGCAACTGCTCCATCGCCTGGCGGGCTGCCTTTCCGGCCGTCAGGCCGTTCTCGCTGGAGCGGGGCGCAGATGAACGGTCGGTGGAAGGACTTGGCGAAGAGTCCCGTTGTGGACGCTGCTCGCCAGACGAGTTCGGCTGTGGCCGCGACTCTGAAGAACTGGACGGCCGGGAAGGGCTGCTGCTGGATGTCCGGCTCTGGGATTCGCCGGAACCGCCGGGTCTTTTCTGAGAGGCGGTGCCTTCTGAGGGCCGGCGAACTGGCTTTCTCGCTGGACCGTCTCCTTCAGTTGCGGGCCGCTTCTTGACCGGTGCCCTCTCTTCGTTCGCCATGATCATCCCTCCTGGCGGTGACGCCGATTCGCTTGAATAAGCCGGTTTACCAGCTCTTGTTCAAGGGCAGCAGCCTCTTCTTCAGAAACGGAACCGGCGGCCTTCGCCTCGGCTACTTCTTCGAGTTTCCGCCGGATAACGGCGGGGTGATAGTACTCGCGCTCCGCTTCTTCGAGCACGCGCTCGGCGATCCATACCGTTCCTTTCACAGGAGCCAGCGGCAATCCGAAGATTGCGGAGAACAGTCCCATATGACTACAACTCCCCGACAAAATCGTATGGCGCCTGGGGACCCAAGAGCCGATACCTCATGCGCTTCGAGAACCGCCGGGCGGAGTCCTCCACCGCTTGTACGAAAGCGTCCGCAGCTTTTCGGTCCACGAGTGCGGCAAGGTCAACTACATCGCCTGGTTGATTGGATTCCCGGTGCTCTGTTTCGCGGGCCAACGGGGCTAGTGCCGCTTCGATCAGGCCCGAGTCAACAGCCGCCTTCCGTTCGAGTCCTTCCACCACAAGTTCTCCAAGACGGACCCGTTCGTAGTGAAACGCGTTTTCGTCCTGGTTCGCTGTCACCTGCTGCAACCGGGCGACCTCCGGGTTTTCAGACACTATTTCCGCGAGAACCGTCTCTTGTTGGTACCGGACACGAACTGTGAACTGCACCGCTCCCTCAATGCGGCGCAACAGGGATGCATACGCTTCCTGCATGCTTGGCAGCACGTCCTCGGTGACAGTGTCCGCGTCGGGAACTACGGTGCCGAACGTCATCGGTAGGACGGAACCGGTGGCGGCCACGTGGTCCAGCACCTGCCCGTGAGCCAACAAGTTCTCCGTTGATGCCAGCGCGTCCGGGTCGTCTACTGGTGTCACGAGCGCGGCGTGTGCACCGCGGACCAATCGATGCACCGGATCCTTGTTGACGCCGGAAAGTCCCGGCGGCATGAGGGTGTCCGCCGGGACGATACCGTAGATGTATTGCATCATAGGGCGCAGCTCATTTCCTGTTTAGCGGGAAGATCTACGCGATGTCTCCTGCTCCGGCTCTCGTTCATTTCGATCGGCGCCTTCATCCGTCTTGTCCCCCCCTCGGCCGATGGCCTCCTTCACTCCGGAGAGGACGCCACTTGTCTTGCCTTTGGAGCCGCTCTGGTTCAGCGACTCCATCATCTCCGGCAGATCCTTGCCGCCCTTTGCTTCCAGGTCAAGCCGATTGACCGCCTCGGCAAACCGCAGGTAGGTATCCACGCTGGCAATCACAATACGAGCATCGATGGTCAGAACTTCAATACCCACCAATGAGACGCGCACGTATGCATCAATTACCAGTCCTTTGTCCAGAATGATGTCGATGACGTCGGCCAGTGAACTGGATCGGGGACGATCGATGTATCCGCTTCGGGACTGCGACATGGTAGTCATGATTGCTGCTACTTCCTTTCGGACGTTTGCTGTTCGGGTTCTTCATAGCCTTCGTCTTCACCGAGTTCATCACCCTCGTCAGCGACAGGTTCTTCGTCGTATTCCTTCCCGGGTTCCCGATCGATGTCAGCCGCACCGGCTTCCGGCTCTTCCCCGTCTTCGTACTCCTCGTAGCCGACGTCGGAGCCTTCCTCCGATACTTCTTCGCCCTCCTCAGGTGAGCCCTCTTCTTGCGAGCCGTACTCGCTCTCTTCCCCGGTTTCGTCCTGTTCAGCGGCTTCTGCATCCGCTCGCTCTTGTTCCACGGTTTCGTCGTGCGTTCGCACGATCTCTTCGTCCCGGATTTCTCCGCGCCAGCCTTCGACGTCATCGGGGTTAAGGATTGTGTGGGTCATCACCCTGTGCACGTACCGTTTCATCTCTACCCGCACACGCCGGCCCACAGCACGCCAGATATTTCCCGTTTTCTCGAAAAAACCTTGAGGGTGGTACTCGACAACAATGCAGATCTTAGTCAACCGAGGCGCTGTTTCGTGAAAGGTAACGGAGCCGTTCAGATAACCTTTCTCGCCCGTGGAGACCCAGACGATGCGGTCATCGGGAACCATCTCAACGATTGTTGATTCCCATGAGCGGTGTGACCAGAAAACCTGTCCCTTAAACTTGACCTTGCCATCGTCCTGGCTGTGTTTTGCGTTTTCGAGCTTCTTCATAAAGTCCGGCCACTGCTCGAACTCAGTCCACTGGTTGTAGGCAACGGTGACCGGCACCCCAACCTCAATCCACTCGACTATGTTGGTGAATTTGTGCGGGTTGCTTCCCTTGCCTCCACCGCCGGTGAATATACTCTTCACTTTGTCCTTCACCCCGGACAATGCGCCTTTGAAGGCACCCCAAACCGGGCTTTTTCCTTTGACCGCGGCCTTGACACCCCCGCTGGTGGCTTTGTCCTTGACCCCGCCGCCCTCGGAGGGGTTGATCATCCGGCCTGCCAGACCTGCAATGTTGTCCGCTCTCTTGCCCAGCCAGTTCTTAAACAGTGCCTTGCCATAGTCGATGGCGCTCTCTTTCAGCGTGTTCAGTGGAAGTTTGTCGGTTATCGAACCGGTGTTGGATTCAGCCATGGCAGCGGCTCCTTACCTGGTAGAGGGCTTGCGGTCACCAGCGGCAGGCGGGCTCTTACGGGCTGCCTTCACGGGCGGATTGTTGGTCTTTTTGCCGGGACTGGACGAAGTACCTTGCGGGCGTTCGTTTGACGTCCTCTTCTCGTCCTCCGCCTCGACCTCAGGAGCGGCCTCCTCGTCCTCCGCCTCGTCCTCAGGAGCGGCCTCCTCGTCCTCCGCCTCGTCCTCAGGAGCGGCCTCTTCTTCCTCCGCCTCGTCCTCAGGAGCGGCCTCCTCGTCCTCCGCCTCGCCCTCAGGAGCGGCCTCTTCTTCCTCCGCCTCGCCCTCAGGAGCGGCCTCTTCTTCCTCCGCCTCGCCCTCAGGAGCGGCCTCCTCTTCCTCCGCCTCGCCCTCAGGAGCGGCCTCCTCTTCCTCCGCCTCGCCCTCAGGAGCGGCCTCCTCTTCCTCCGCCTCGCCCTCAGGAGCGGCCTCTTCTTCCTCCGCCTCGCCCTCAGATGCTGGCTTACCCTTGCCGAATCCGGGAACCGCCTCCTTCAAGCGTCCGGTGGCGGCGTTAAGCTTTTCGCTTCGGTTCTTCAGATTTGAGCTGACTGATTCGATTCCCCGGCTGGCCCCCGCAATCGCGGCTCCCTTGGCCGCTTCCGCCAACTGGCCCGTAAGCTGCTGCATTAGACGCTGCGCTTCGGGGGAAGACTGGATCATTGAGTTGAGTTGGCCCAGTAATTGAGTTCTGTTCCCGCCTAACTTCTGGCCGGCCAAGGTCCCGGCGACGGTCAGAGCCAACTTCATTTTCTTTGTTCTACCGAGCAGATAGCCGCCTAAAAGAATGGCAACTAGTGTTCCTTTATTTTCCATCGCTGGCCTCATCTCCGCACGGGATTCTTTTTGTTGAGCGCCCCTGCTGCAAGCTAAGGGCGCTTAGCAACCACCTTGGCACAGCGGAGGGAAGCTCGCTAGAAGGACGGCGATGCAAAGTATTGGTGAAAGGTTTTTCACTTTAGGTGAATGGTTATATCGCCCTTATGAAACCTTTAGGGCCATAATGCTTTAGCGCCGAGTATGGCTTGAGACACGGCGTGCGGCGTCGACTCTTCAATCCATTTGGAAGAACTTCCAACAATAAATCAGCGGGATCTAGCGGGGGGCAAACAGGACTCCGTCACGGCGCCTCCTCCTCCATAGGAAGTACAACGCATAGCTTCGCAGATAGGTCTGATGTCCTACTTTTCTACTTGCAGAATCTGCGCTACCGGTCCGGCGCGGGCAGGTATGAGGTTAGAGCCGCACAGACCAGGTGTGATTATCCCGGGATCTGCGCTTGGATATCCCGGGACCACCTAGGGGTGCTCATTCCCGCTGCTGAACGGCTCAGACGCTTCGTTCGGGCGCAACTCGGGAAGATACCGCAGATGCCGCACCGGGCGCCTGAGGACTGGCCTGAAGGTGAGCCCGAATGGGCTAGACCATTGTACTTGACTGATACCCCCTAGGGGTATATGTTGTCGCTACCGGAAATTAGCGTCTGACCGTTCTGGTCCCACGCCCTGAAGGTCCACACAATGGCTCGGCGCGGGGCTTCCCAGCAGGAAGTCCCCGGCCGATGCCGCATCTCAGAATCGTCTTGAGGAGATCACTATGTGTGGCACATCCAACCCCGACCTGCCGCTGCTCAACGAAGCAGCCGGTTGCTCCTGCTGCTTACCTCAGCAGGAAACTTCGACGGAATCGACGACCCGGCCGCTTGCCGGACAACAAGCGGCGAAGTTCCAGGTCGGCGGAATGACCTGCGGGCACTGTGTTTCCAGTGTCACGGAGGAGCTGGCCAAGCTCGACGGCGTCAGTGACGTACAGGTCGCTCTGGTGCCGGACGGCCTTTCAACGGTCACCGTCTACAGCGAACGCAAGGTTAGCCAGGAGGCTGTGCGCGGGGCAGTATCGGAAGCAGGATACGACCTCGCCGGCACGGCCTGAGCGGGCTGGAGGGAACACTTACCATGAACCACGATCGGGTCGATCACGACCACGATGATAACCACGACGGCCGCACTCCGGTGGCGGAAGCCGACCACGCCAACCACCGTACACATGGGCAGGCGATGCCTGCCGGGCACGCCCATTCAGCGATAGACGAGGAACACGCGGTCCACCAGCATGGCCAACATGCCGGGCACAGCACCGCCATGTTCAAGAACAAGTTCTGGCTGAGCCTGGTCTTGTCCGTACCGGTGGTGTTTTTCAGCCCGATGGTCGCCCACCTGCTCGGCTACCACATCCCGCAGTTCCCCGGATCCGCATGGATCCCGCCCGTGCTGGGCTCGGTGATCTTCTTCTACGGCGGTACCCCGTTCCTGAAGGGCGGCTGGAACGAACTGCGCAGCCGCCAGCCGGGCATGATGCTGCTGATCTCCATGGCGATCTCAGTGGCATTCGTTGCCTCATGGGTCACCACACTGGGCATCGGTAATTTCAACCTGGACTTCTGGTGGGAACTGGCCCTGCTGGTCGTCATCATGCTGCTGGGCCACTGGATCGAGATGCGGGCGCTGGGCTCCGCCCGCGGCGCACTGGATGCGCTGGCTGAGCTGCTGCCGGATGAAGCCGAACGGGTGACCGACTCCGGCACGGAAACGGTCCGCATCTCGGACCTGGCTATCGGCGACGTCGTCCTGGTCCGTTCCGGCTCCCGCCTGCCAGCGGACGGGCAAGTCGTCGAAGGACAGGCGGAACTGGACGAGGCGATGATCACCGGCGAGTCCAAGACGGTGCCGCGAGGCTCCGGAGACCGCGTGGTGGCCGGAACGGTTGCCACCGACAGCGCGTTGCGGGTCAGGGTTACCGCGGTCGGTGCCGACACCGCCCTCGCGGGTATCCAGCGCCTGGTCGCTGAGGCACAGGCTTCCTCCTCCCGGGCCCAGGCCTTGGCCGACAAGGCCGCCGCCTTCCTGTTCTATTTCGCTCTCATCGCCGGGATCATCACGTTCATCGTCTGGCTGCTGCTGGGCAGCCCCGACGACGCGGTCGTGCGGACCGTGACGGTGCTGGTCATCGCGTGCCCGCACGCGCTGGGCCTGGCGATCCCGCTGGTCATTGCCATCTCCACCGAACGCGCTGCCCGCGCCGGGGTGTTGATCAAGAACCGGATGGCGTTGGAGCGCATGCGCACCGTCGACGTGGTGCTCTTCGACAAGACCGGCACCCTCACCAAGGGCCACCCGGCCCTGACCGCCGTCGCCGTTGCCGCGAACGGCAGCGAAGACGAAGTTCTCGCTCTCGCAGCAGCGGTCGAGGCAGATAGCGAACATCCCTCCGCCAGGGCCATCGTTGCTGCCGCCCGTGAGCGCGGCGTGAATGTTCCGTCGGCTACCGGGTTCAAGTCGTTGACAGGTCGAGGGGTGACCGCCCGCATTGACGGTGCCGAAGCCGCCGTGGGCGGCCCGAACATGCTCAGTGCCGAAGGTTTGCACGTGCCGCCGGAACTGGAAGAGGCAACACGCGCCTGGGTACAACGGGGCGCATCGGTACTGCACGTCATCCGCGCCGGACAGGTGATCGGGGCCGTCAGTCTCGAGGACGAAGTCCGCGAAGAATCCCGCGAAGCGGTGACCGCCCTGCACAACAGGGGGATCAGCGTAGCCATGATCACCGGTGACGCGAGACAGGTCGCGGACGCTGTCGCGAAGGAACTGGGCATTGACGAGGTCTTCGCGCAAGTCCTGCCGCAGGACAAGGACAAGAAGGTTGCCGAACTCCAGGCCCGCGGCATGAAGGTCGCGATGGTCGGCGACGGCGTCAACGACTCACCCGCTCTGGCCAGGGCAGACGTCGGCATCGCCATCGGCGCCGGCACAGATGTGGCGATGGAATCAGCCGGCGTGGTGCTGGCCAGCAACGACCCGCGAACTGTGCTCTCCATGGTTGAGCTTTCCCGTGCCAGCTACCGCAAGATGATCCAGAACCTGATCTGGGCCACCGGTTACAACACCATTGCCGTCCCGCTGGCGGCCGGCGTGCTGGCCACATCCGGCGTGAGCATCTCCCCGGCTGTGGCGGCGATCCTGATGTCCGTTTCCACCATTGTTGTCGCGCTCAACGCCCAGCTGTTGCGGCGCATCAACCTCGCCCCGGAGGCCCTCCGCTAACCCCGCGAACGGGACTGCCACATGCAGTCCCGGTTCGCGGGACCCGGGGACATCGGTCTACCGTTGAATACAGGGATGAAGCACGAAAGGCAGGTACGCATGATGAACCGCATGCCTGCTGTGCTTCTGCCCATCCGCCGTCCGGTGCTTCTGCCCCTGGCACTGGCAGCAATCATTTTGGGCATCCTCGGCATGCACACCCTGAGTCTGTCCCATCTCACCCCGGCCGCGCCTGTCCAGACGGTGGGTGCTGAGGAACAGGCAACCGGCCACGCCTCGCATCAGACACATCACCTCGACGCCGCCTCGTCCTCACTCGGGGCCGAGGGCGGACTGCATCTCGCGGCGTGCGCCGGGCCCTGCGGCTCCGGGCACGACGTCATGACGGCGGTGTGCGTATTGATGATCACGGGCCTGGTCAGTCTGCTCTTCACCCCGAAGCAGCTGCGACTGAAAGTGCGGCACGGCCTGCGCGCTCCGCCCTGCCCGGCAAATGCACACTCGGTGCTTTCGCGGGCGCCTTCGCTCGTTCAACTATCTATCAGCCGGACCTAAAACCGGCAGCCCTTCCATCTGGAAGGGTCCCTCACGCATGCCTTGCGGGCTCTCCGCAGTGTGCACGCGATAGACAACATTGAACGACTTTTGAGAAGGAATCCCCCAGTGAAGCGCTATACCGCCATATCGGCAACCGCCGTTGCCGCTGCCCTCTTCCTCGCCGGCTGCGGCACGGACAACGGCTCGGAGACAACGGAAGGGTCCATGCCCGGCATGGACCACGGCACCATGACCCAGACCCCGGCAGCATCCGATGCCGGTGCCGACCACAACAGTGCGGACGCCATGTTCGCTCAGATGATGGTCCCCCATCACGAGCAGGCCGTGGAGATGAGCGACATCATGCTCGCCAAGGACGGACTGGACCCGGAAATCGTCCAGCTCGCCGAAGACATCAAAGCCGCCCAAGGTCCCGAGATCGAGAAGATGAACTCCTGGCTCCAGGCCTGGGGCGAACCGGCGGAAATGTCCGGGGACCACCAGATGGACGGGATGATGAGCGGCGAGGATCTCGCCCAGCTCAAAGCCGCTGAAGGTGATGAGGCCGCCCGGCTGTTCCTGACCCAGATGATCGCCCACCATGAAGGAGCGATCACCATGGCAGAAGACGAAGTCGCCAATGGCTCCAATCCCGAGGCCGTCGAACTGGCGAAAACGGTCGTTGCCGACCAGGGCGAGGAAATCGAGAAGATGAACAGCCTTCTCGCCGGCCTCTAACCCAGCCTGGATCTGTTGCCGGGCACTGCCGCACACCGGCGTGCCCGGCAACGCCCGGCTTCTCTTCTCGTCCTTCTTTTTCCGTTTGGAGCCCCAACAGCAATGTCCCCCAAGACCGTCACCGCCCGTGCCCGTAAACGGGCAACGCTCGCAGCAGCCGCCCTGGCCCTGGTCATGGCCAGCGCTGCCTGCGCACCACAACCGGCGGCCTCGCCCGACGCAGGCCAGCCGGCCGGCGCCAAAGCCATCAGCCACGTGCACGGGATGCACGTCGACGCTGACACCGGGCAGATCCTGCTTGCCGCCCACGAAGGTCTCTACGACGTGACCTCGGGTACGCCCACAAAAGTAGGACCCACCATTGATCTGATGGGGTTCGCTCCAGCCGGCGAGGACCATTTCTACGCCTCCGGCCACCCCGGGATGGGAACCGACATGCCCGACCCCGTGGGCCTGATCCACTCAACGGACGGCGGGGAAACTTGGGAGCCGCTCTCCCTCCAAGGCGAATCCGATTTCCACGCCCTGACCGTCACCAGAGACGGAATCGTCGGCTTTGACGGCCAGGTTCGGCGCACCGGTGACCTCGAAACCTGGGCCACAGTGAAAACCGACATCCAGCCCTACAACCTCTCCGGCACACCCGTGAGTCCGGTAGTCCTGGCAACAACTGAGCAGGGAGTCCACCGGTCAGATGACGCCGGTCGGACCTGGGACTTGCCCGCCGACGCGACGGTCCTGCTCCTCACCACCTTTGCCGACGACGCCACAGCGGTCGGAGTAGCTCCCGACGGCACCGTTCAGGTAAGCGATGATGCAGGGAAGTCCTGGCAGCCGACGGGTGGAGCTGTGACAAAGCAGCCCGCCGCCGTCGCGGCCGCGGTTGGCGACGGCGGACGGACGCGTGTCTGGGTTGCCACGACCGCCGGTGTGGAATATTCATCGGACGGCGGAACGACGTTTGAAGTATTGGACTGATGCGAAGGTCCTCGGTTCCGTGGTTAGGCTGGATGCACTCCGACACTCGTTCCACTCCTTCCAGGAGGTGCCCGTGACCGTACCGGAACGCTTCCGAGTCGTAGTCCGGCCCGCGTCCCGCGACGACTTGGATCGGATGGCTGCATGGCAGTGCTCTTTCGTGCCCCAGGGTCTTTTCCCGCGGCTGGGCAAACGGTTTGTCCGCCACTGGCACACGACGTTTCTTGATTCTCCGTTCGGGATCGCACTCATCGCGGAGCTCATCTCTCCTCAAAGTCCGCCGATGCCGGTTGGTTTCCTTATCGGCTCAACAGACCAGGTACGCCATGTTGATGATGTTGTCCGGAGAAATCGCTTCCGGCTAGGAATAGCCGGCGCGGCTGCTCTGGCTGTCCGTCCCCGATTGGCGGCACATTTCCTGCAAACACGTGCGATCGCCTATGGCCGCCGTCTACTTCGGCCGGCTGCCGTGGCCGAAGCCGGGTCTGATCAAAAAGGGTCCGGCATCAACGGCCCAATGGACCGGCCAGGAATAGCCGTCATTACGGCTATCGCTGTGGCTCCGGAAGCACGGGGCTGCGGCGCAGGAAAGGACTTAATCAGCCGGTTCCTTGATCAAGTCCGGGCAGCTGGAGCGCTTCGAGCTGAACTGGTCGTTGTTACAGGTTCAAGCGGGCCGGAAGCCTTCTACACGCGGCTGGGCTGGACCCCCGTTGGGGAACACCTCTCCAAAGACGGTTCCCATGCGCTGACGTTCCGGTACCCGTTGGATGGCGAGGCAACTGAATGATTCGCGGCTTCATCCGTTCAAAGGGGTGCAGACCTTGGGCACCCTGGTTCTCGACGAACTCACCCCTCGTTCACGCGGGAGAATCTAGGCTGGCGCAACTTGCCGATTCCTGCCTTGGAGAGGCGGCGGTAAGCCGAGGGTGCGGTGTTGCACTTCCGGTGAAGTGAAGTCGAAAATTTGCAGTCGTTCCCAGGCCAGTCACGGAAACTCAAGGACCCAAGGGCCAAGTAAGTCGAGTCAGGACCAAATTGCCTGCCAAAAGGACCAGATAGTTTGCCGGTCAGAAGGCACCTAGTTGGAAGACTTGCACCCAGATCGTGTTTCCAGCCGGCCGTCAGGGTATCGCTGACCTGCACTGGGAGGGTAGACTGCCACCTCCGTGTCGTACTGGATAGGGACTATATGAAGCTGAGCCGGCGCCTGAGATCGGGTCTCGTCATCTCACCGGGCGAGGTTGCCGCCGCCTACGAGCATCTGAAGAAGTTCCAGGCCCTGGCCGAGGAGCACGGTGACCGTGCCACTGGCACCTCCGGGTACGAGGCCGCGGCCCAGTACGTCGAACTCCAACTCGCCAGCGCCGGCTATCGCAGCACGCGCCAGTACTTCACCTTCAAACACCGCGGCGAGCAGATCGAGACCTTCAACATCCTCGCCGAGACCGCATCAGGCAGCGACGAGAACGTGATCATGCTCGGGGCCCACCTCGACGGGGTGCCGGGCTGTCCGGCGATCAATGACAACGGTTCCGGGGTGGCGGCCGTGCTGGAGGCCGCCAAAGCGCTCGGCCGGCAGGAGGGCCTCAGCAATACGGTGCGCTTCGCCTGGTGGGGGGCCGAGGAGTACAAGAAGGAGTACGGGTCCCGGCACTACGTCAATCACCTGGCCAAGAGCGACAGCGAGGCACTCGACAGGATCGCCGCCTACTTGAACTTCGACATGATCGCCTCGCCCAACCCCATCATCGGGGTCTACGACGCACGGGACCCCAAGCCCCTTCACGACGTGCCCGAAGGTTCCATGGAGATCATGGACGTCTTCACCGACTACTTCGACTCCCACGACCAGCCCTGGGTCGCCACCGATTGGGACCAGGACTCGGATCACTTGTCGTTCGTCAAGAAGGGTGTCGCCGTGGGCGGGCTGTACACCGGAGACGACGAGAAGAAAACCACCAAGCAGGCCCGCCTCTTTGGCGGCACCGCCAAGCGGCCCTGCGATCCGAACTACCACCGGCCAGGCGATAACCTCAGCAACGTCGATCTGGAGGCGCTGAGCCTGATGACCGACGCGATCACCCACGCCGCCACCCGCCTGGCCCACGACCACAGCGCCCTCAAGCCAGCGGGGCACTGGTAGAACCCCTCCCCAAAGATCGAGGTGAGCCAGACTGCCGCGGCCACAGGGATGGCGACCTCATAGCCGAGACGATCGCGCTCACGGCGCAGATCGCGCCGAAGTCCCGGACCCAAAGAGCTTTTTGACGCGTTGGTCCCCTTCGAGGTTGATGCCGAGGTCGTTCATCACGGCGGTGACGTTGGGCAGGAGGTATTTCTGCAGGCATTGATCTGGCTGAGCGAACGGTGAAGGTTCGCCGGCGTGGTGTTTGAGCAGAGCGGCGACCATTTGGGACCGGCCCGCGTTCTATACATACACGAAGAGGACTTCGGGCTTGCCGCTGGGACGGCTTCCCTGCGAGTGGGCCAAGGCAGTGAGCCGGTCGAAGGCAAAGTGGCGCGTGGCGGACGGGCGATAGGCGGTGGCATTGTCGGTAACTTAAGTTGCCGTCGCTAGTGATGGAGTTCGCCCTGCAGTTGGTTCTCAGTGGCTGGGATGGCTGATGCGCTCAAGGCAGCTGCCGCGGCCACGGTGTCGCGTGCCATGGCTCCGACGCCAACGAGGGTGGCCGACGCCGGTCCGCACCAGTCGCCGTAGCCAAGGAAGAACAGGCCCGGGCAGTCAGTGGAATGGCTGGTCAGGGCCGATGACGTCTCGGGGATTCCATTGCGGATGGTGAGGCTCAGGGGCCGCAGGTGCTGCAGGTAGGGCCGGAATCCGGTGCACCAGATGATGGCGTCGGCTTCCATCTCCTGTCCGTCGTCCCATTGGACGCCGCCAGGGGTGAATCGGGAGAACATCGGCCGTGCCTGTAGGTGTCCGGCGTCGCGTGCTGCCCTGACTGCGGGCACGGCGACGATGTCGCCGAAGGAGGCGACGCCGCCCGGGCTGGGTTCGCCATTCGCGACCGCGCGGGCGTGGTGGGTGGCGATCTGGAACAGCGCCCGGCCATCGATGTCATCGGGAAGGTAGTGCGGGGGCTTCCGGGCCACCCAGGTGACGGCCGCGGAGGCGGTGAGGTCCGCCGCGATCTGCGCTCCGGAGTTCGCGCCGCCGACCACGATCACCTTCAGCCCGGAAAAGTCATGCCGGCCCCCGTAGTCGGCTGTATGCAACTGCCGTCCCCCGAATCCGTCGCTGCCGGGTAGCTGCGGGATGTAGGGGTCGTTCCAATTCCCGGTAGCACTGATGACGACCCTGCTGGTCCACTGGCCGTGGTCGGTTTCGGTCGTGTATCCGACGGCGGTTTGCTCCACTGCAACGGCGGTGACCGGCCGGTGGACGGGGAGACCGTAGCGGGTCTCGTATGTGCGCAGGTAGTCCACGACATGGTCCGCTGAAGGGTTTCCCTGGCCATGCAAGGGCGGCATCTGGTAGCCGGGCAAGGAGCTGTAGGCGGCCGGGGAAAACAATTCCAGACTGTCCCAATAGTGCTGCCAGGCACCGCCGGGTCGGTCATTGGCGTCGAGGATGGCAAAGCTCGGGGCCGGGCCTGACCTGCCGGCGGCCGCGTCCCGCCGCAGACGGTTCAGGTAGAACCCCGCGGCAAGCCCAGCCTGGCCTCCCCCGATAACGAGGATGTCGACATCACGTGTTTCCCCGGATGATCCTGTGTACAGCACTGTCCTCCTGCCCATGCCTGGGGGGGTGTGTTTCGCGAAAACGGGTCGGATCAGGCGCTGGGTTGTGTGCCGGTGAGTTCAGCGTGGAGCGTCTGGATGCGTCGGCGGATGTCGTCGCGGACCAAGCGCATCCGCTCGATGCCCTCGATGCCGCGCTCCGATGGTTCGTCGGTGTCCCAGTTCTCGTGCCGGGTGCCCTCGGGGACCGTGACCTTGGCTTCGCGGCCCAAGGTCACGACGACATCGGCATCCTGCAGCGCAGCTTCAGTGACGGGTTTGGGCTTCTCGGCGCTGATGTCGATGCCAAGCTCGGCCAGGGATTCGGCCGAAAGCGCGTTAATCGCGTTGCCGGGTTTGGTCCCGGCCGAATGCACCTCAACGGATCCGCCTGCCAGATCGCGCATCAGGCCGGCCGCCATCTGCGACTTGCCGCCGTTTTTCACGCAGATGAACAGGACACCCGGTGTGCGGGCCATTCAGTTCTCCTGCCCGGCGGAGCGTCCATGTGCCAGCCCGGTGGGGATGCCGAGGAACGCCGGCTCGGGAGCTGCACAGCAGGATGCCTCGTCAGTGCCTGCCGGCGTGGGGGTTATGTCGCAGCTGCCGCCGAGGTCGGTGGAGCAGACGCCGGTTTCTGGCAGGACGAGTTCGACGTTGTCGGCTGCCTCGTGGTCGCCTGCGAGGGCCGCGGCGATGGAGCGGACCTGTTCGTATCCGGTGGCCATCAGGAAGGTCGGCGCACGGCCGTAGGACTTCATGCCGGTGATGTAGAAGTCCTTCTCCGGATGGGACAACAGTTTCGCGCCGTGGGGTTCGACGGAGCCGCAGCTGTGGAATTCGGGGTCGATGAGCGGTCCGAGCTCCCGCGGTGCTTCCACCGCAGGGTCCAGGTCCAGCCGGACTTCGCGCAGCATGTCCAGATCCGGGCGGAAGCCGGTGGCCGGCACCAGCAGGTCCACGTCCAGCTGCGCCTGTCCGTCAGGGGTGGTTCCGAGGACGGCCAAGGTGTCTGCGCTCTTGAAGCCGGTGATAGTGAACGAGGTGTGCAGCTCGATGGCTCCGTCCTCGACCAGCGCGCGAAGCCGGGAGCCGAGTGCTCCACGGGCCGGAAGTCCGTCGAGGTCGCCGCCCCCGTAGAGGCCGGCGGCGGAGTTGCGGCGGATGGCCCAGCTGATCCGGGTTCCGGGTTCCTGGGCGGCCAGCTCGCCCAGCGACAGCAGGGTGTTGGCGGCGGAGTGTCCGGCGCCAACGACCAGGACGTGTTTGCCGGTGAAGCGTGCCCGGTCCCGTCCGGTGACATCGGGCAGCGGGTCGGTGATGAAGCGTGCTGTGCGGGCTTCATCCTCCCCTTCAGCTAGGAGCCCGGCTTGTCCGAGCGGGTTCGGGGTGTTCCAGGTGCCGGAGGCGTCGATGACAGCGCGGACACAATGATTGGTGGCCGCGCCTTCGGCGTCTTCGACCCGGACCAGGAACGGGGTGGTCTCCCGGCCGCGGGAGTGGGTCTTGTCCAGGCCTTCACGGCTGATGGCGGTGACCCGGCTGGAGGTCCGTAGGGCGCGGGCGATCGCGGGGACCGAGGCCAGCGGAGCGAGGTACTGCTCGATGAGTTCGGCTCCGGTGGGCAGTGCCTCCGGGGCCGGTTCCTGCCAGCCTGTGCCTGCGAGCAGCCTGCGTGCGGCGGCGTCGATGTTGTACCGCCACGGTGAGAAGAGCCGGATGTGTGCCCACGCGTTGATGGCCGCGGCAGGCGTGTTACCTGCTTCGAAGATGACCGGCGTCAGCCCGCGTTCGAGCAGGTGGGCCGCGGCTGCCAGCCCGACCGGACCGGCGCCGATGACGGCGACGGGCAGTTGCTGGTTCCCGGTTTCGGTGCTCTCAGGCATGGATGCTCTCCTCAACGAGTGCGGTGGCGATGCTGTCGGTATCCTCCCGGGCTGCGAGGTAGCGTTCGGCGTCCAGGGCCGCGGAGCAGCCGGTGCCGGCGGCGGTGATGGCCTGCCGGTAGCGGTGGTCCACGGCGTCGCCGCAGGCGAAGACGCCCGGGAGGTTCGTGCACGTGGTGGGTGCGTCGACCTCGATGTATCCCTCGTCGTCGAGGTCGATCTGTCCCTTAACCAGGTCGGTGCGGGGCAGGTGCCCGATTGCCACGAAGATTCCGGTCGCGCCCAATTCTCGGGTCGCTCCGGTGACGGTGTCGGTCAGGGTCACGCCGGTGACCTTGCCGTCGCCGTGGATCGCTGTAACCGCGCTGTTGTATTCGAAGCGGATCTTCTCGTTGTCCTTCGCGCGCTGGGCCATGATCTTCGAGGCGCGCAGGGCGTCGCGGCGGACGACGACGGTGACGGACTTGCCGAAGCGGGTCAGGAAGAGCGCTTCTTCCATCGCCGAGTCGCCGCCGCCGACCACGATGATGTCCTGCTCGCGGAAGAAGAACCCGTCGCAGGTGGCGCACCAGGAGACCCCGTGGCCGGAGAACTCCTTCTCCTCCGGCAGGCCGAGTTCCTTGTAGGCGGAGCCGGTGGCCAGGATGACCGCAGGCGCTTGGTAGGTGTTCCCGCCCATGGTGGTCACCTCTTTGAGGTGACCCTTGAGCGAGACGGCGGAGACGTCGTCGTACTCGATGACGGCACCGAATTTCTCCGCCTGCTTCCGCAACTGTTCCATCAGGTCCGGGCCCTGGATTCCGTCAGGGAAGCCGGGAAAGTTCTCCACCTCGGTGGTGTTCATAAGGGCGCCGCCGGCGGTGACCGCTCCGGCAATCACCCGCGGCCGCAGGCCTGCGCGGGCTGCGTAAACGGCGGCGGTGTAGCCTGCCGGGCCGGATCCGATGATGATCAGCTGTTCGGTCTGGACGTCGGTGCTCACGAAGCTCTCTCCTGGTGCTCTCATTCGGGTTGGTCTACTTGGCTGCCGGGATCAGGGATTCGATCAATCCCTCGATGCGGGTCTTGATCTCGTCGCGGATGGGACGGACAGCGTCCACGCCCTGCCCGGCCGGGTCCTCGAGGACCCAGTCCTCGTAGCGCTTGCCGGGGAAATAGGGGCACTCGTCGCCGCAGCCCATGGTGATCACGACGTCGGACTCCTTGACGGCCTCGGTGGTGAGGACCTTGGGGATCTCGGCGGACATGTCGATGCCGAGTTCGGCCATGGCCTCCACCGCGGCCGGGTTGACCTTGTCCGCGGGCTGGGAGCCGGCGGAGCGGACCTCGATCGCCCCTTCAGCCAGGGTGGTCAGGAATGCCGCCGCCATCTGTGAACGCCCTGCGTTGTGGACGCAGACGAAGAGGACGGAAGGCTTCTTGGTTGTATCGGTGCTCACGGGTTACTCCTGGGATTCGAATTGGTGGTGGGCCTGGTTGGATGTGTCCCGTTCCATCGCTGCACCGACTCGGTATTGATGCTTGTCGATGTCTGGAGTATCTGACACTAAATTGATGATTGTCTATATGTAATCGGGTTTGTCCTACCCATGGCCCTTCAAGCGGCGTGCAGGCGTGGTGCGAGATCGCTGATGCGGTTGGAGATGTCGAGGAAAGCGTGTTCGAAAGCGTCATTGGTGTTCAGCCGGAGAGGATCCGGAACAGACCAGTGGATCCCTTCCAAATTGGGGAGTTCCTCGTGGGCGTTGTCGCACACGGTAACGATGAAGTCGTCACTCGTTACGACTTCAGCAAGCTGGCGCGGAGTCGCCTTCCCGAGGTTGACGCCGTGCCGCTTTGCAATGTCGATGGCCCCTTGGGCGATGCGGTCTGCCGGATGCGTGCCCGCCGACGTCGCAGGGATTTCACTCACGCGCCGCCATAGGGCAGTCGCCAGTTGCGACCGAGCGCTGTTGCGCGTGCAGACGAAGAGGACGCGGCGCACTCCGTGTTCACGCCCGGGCGACAGCCCCTCCAGCGCTCCGGAGGTGAGCGTGACATAGCTGCGCCGCTTGTCCGCCTCCGAGCGGCGGCGGGTTGCGAGCCCGGCAGTTTCCAGGGTGCGCAGGTGGTGGGACAGCAGGTTGGAGGGGATGCCGAGCTCGGCCTGCAGTTCCGTCGGTGAGTAGTCGCCGAGAGTCAGCAGGTCGATAATCCGCAGGCGGGCAGGGTCTGCGAGGGCGGCGTGCTTTGCGGCACGCGCCTGAAAGTCGCTGTCCATTAGCTCAATAGTCATTGATTCAATTTTGACTGAGATAGTTTCTTCGGTCAAGCTGGATCTCATGACTTCACACCAGCCGCCCTTGTGGCGCCGCGCTGTCGCCGAGCTGCTCGGGACGGCCCTGCTTGTTTGCATCGTCGTTGGCTCGGGCATTGCCGCGCAGCAGCTGTCCCCGAATGATGTGGGGCTGCAGTTGCTGCAGAACAGCACCGCCACGGTGCTGGGCCTGACGGTCTTGATTCTCATGTTTGGACCGGTCAGCGGCGCACACTTCAATCCTGTGGTTTCCCTCGCGGATTGGCTCCTGGGCAGGCGCAGCCGGACTGGCTTGACCCTTGCGGAGTTAGGTACGTATTTGGTGGCGCAGATGGTCGGCGGGATCGGCGGCAGTGTGCTCGCGAATGCCATGTTCGAGGTGGGAACTTCGATCTCGGTCAAGGACCGAGCCACTGCGGGAACACTGCTGGGCGAGGTGGTTGCCACGGCTGGGCTCGTTTTGCTGATCTTTTCCCTGGCTGCCACTAGGCGGGGCATCCTCGCGGCTCCCGCAGTGGGTGCATATATTGGCGCAGCGTACTGGTTCACTTCCTCGACGTCTTTCGCCAACCCTGCCGTAACAGTCGGTCGCATCTTCAGCGACACGTTCGCCGGCATCGCTCCGAGCTCCGTCCCCGGTTTCGTGCTGGCGCAGGTGATAGGTGCGGCAGTGGGCGTCGGCCTCCTTGTGTTCCTCTTCCCTGCGGCGTCGCGCAGGGCCGACGACGTTGTTGTCCCGCACCCTTCACAGAAGGACGGATCCTGACCGTGACCGCATGAGCTACTCGCCCGCCAGAATCGGGCATGCAGCCCTCTATCGCCAGCAGCACCGGCAGCGGCCAAACGTGATTCGGCCCCCACGCCCATAGGCAAGAATCGCTCGGGAAAGTTACCGTGATGATTTGGAGTGCTTCCACTCTTTGCACGAGTACCGGGACGAAAACCAAGAAGGCCGGCACATGAAGTGCCGGCCTTCTTGGTTTTCCCTCTTTTTGGTGATGCTGCCACGGTAGGAAACGTCTTAGTTCCTGATGCAGCGGTGGCTGATGGGCCGACGCTAGCAGCAGTTGGTGCAACAACTTCCGTCGCAGGTCGGGTCGTCGCAGCAGGGACATGCGTCGAGCTTGCGGATCATGAGTCACCTCCTTCGTTCCCCGGTGGACACCATGTGCCCGGTAGAGGGTCTGGGCAATCAACGCCGGGTAGGCGCTTGACCATCGTTTTCAGATCGGCGCGCAGGGCGTCGAGCCTAGTGATTTCCCTATCCAACTCGTCAATCCGCCGGCGGAGTAATACACCCGCCGGCTCACACGGGCACTCGCCCGTATCGCGCACCTGCAGCAGATCTACAATTTCACTCAGCCGTAGGCCCAGCCGCTGGCAACCCTGGATAAACCTCACCCGCTCGATGGCCCTGAACGGGTACAGGCGGTATCCGGCAGGAGAGCGTTCCGGGGCGGGCAGCAGGCCAGACCGCTCGTAGTAGCGAACCGCATCCGCGCTCATCCCGCAGATCCGCGCCAATTCCCCAACCCTGAGCGCGGTCCGCTCCTGTACTGCAATCATGTTTTCAGCGTAAACCTTGGAGTCTACTCATAGGTCAAGCCCTCCGTGTGGCTTTAAAACAGACTCAGCTACGGTTCAGGCTCTAGTCGCATTGCTCTCCACTCACGGCAGGCTAGGTCGGTAATTTTGCTCAGGCAGGTCGGGATCTCACACGCAGATTGCCGACCTGGTTGGAAGACTTCCAACTACCCCCGTTGGCACCCGCGGAGCAGCACCGGACCCGGGACGGCTCCCTCACCAGGACCCACCGGTACACTCTTGAGTCCGGGGCGGCCCGGTAATGCATCTGCCTGGCCAGGCCGCCGGACAGGTCCGTTTACGTGACGGAGGGTGCCGCTTCGGTCTCGCGGCCGGCTCGGCGCCACATCAGGAACGCCATAATGAAGGCCCACAGGTACAGCAGGACCGAGGCAATGCCCCGCGGGACCGACGCGAAGAGGCCGATATACGGAACCATCAGGCCGTGCACGATCCAGGCAACGCCGGAGACGGCCGCCAGCCAGCCCGTCCACCGGGGATAGCCCGTGCCGAGCGCGATGGCCAGTCCGAAGAGGATCAGGGTCAGCCCAAGCAGGATGCTGAAGTAGCTCTGCAGGGCGTACTCGGTCCAGCGCAGCGTTTCGGCAGCAGCGAAGGAGGTCTGCGCTTGGTCGTCGGGGGCTGCGGCCCAGGAATCCACGGCCCATTTAAGCGCCACGCCGTCCACGGCCTGGAGCATGGTCAGGGCCCCGGCCGTGACCACGACGGCGGCCAGGCCCAGGCGTGCCGGCAGTGTCGCCTTGCCTGGCCTCGCCGCCATGGAGTAGTACAGCGCGATCAGGCCGGCGAAAAACAGCAGGCCCGCGACCCACTGGCCGAAATGCACGGCGATCCAGCCCTCGTATTCGGCGTACTCGCGGAAAACGGCGTGGTTGTCCATGGGGTCTTCTCGGGACGGGTGCAGCATCGTCGCCACCACCAGCAGAATGACGCCCAGGGGCAGCGCCACTGCGCCTGCCCTGCCGGAGACCGTTGCAGTATTTGTGTTCACGCTCAAGCCTTCCTCCTCCTTGCAGGGGCCGGCAGTGGAACACCGTCGGGCAGCACCGTCGGTCCGCCGCGTTCTATCGCTCCAGCGTAGGAGCCTTCCGGGCTTCGGGACATGCCTTAAGCCAATGCAGAGACGCCGCGATGCGCTCGGGTGATTTACTCCAACGTGCCGGGCGACCCGCAGACTGCCGGATCCGGCATTAAGTACCCGCCGATTCGGTCCCTGAGCATGGCGACGGCCGGCTCCGGCGGACTTTGGTTCGGCCGTTCCGCATATTGCCTGCCCGTTCAGGGTCGGGTCCGGGAGTCCTTCCAATCAGGCCACCACCACGCCGACCCGCACTCTAGGGACCGGCCGCCTGTCCGGATTAGGGCCCACGGTATGTCCTGTTCGTTGGCCCGGATGAAGAGGCTTCCCCTTCCTCTCATGCCACGCCTGGTTTTGGCGGGCAGATGTTGGTGGAACGTTATTTGCATTGGGAGGGTACACCGGATGAATTCATACCGGAGCTGGTCGCGCTCAGGGCGCAGGACCTTCTGGCGGGCAAGACAGCCCGCAGGAGTTTGCCGGCGTCCTGAGAACGCCGGCATTTAAGGAGTCCGTAATGCCTTCAGAGCAGCGAGGGCTTCGACGCGACCTCCGTCATCGAGAACGGCACCACTGCGCGCCGCTACCCACGCATTGGAAGCGCATCCCGACACACCCGACTGATTGGCTCACCGACCCAGCGAACCAGGGGCGAGCTCGTGCACAAAGCACCTGTACGTCAGCGAAGCGGTCGGTGTAGCCGGCAAAGCGAAGCTCCCGGACCGGCTGCGCATCACCGGCTGAGGTTTCCAACAAGCGGCGCCGCAGGTCGAACACAGCTTCAACACTCAGACCATGGCGGCCTCTGGCCACAGGATTCGGATCGTCCGACCTATCGCGCAGCGGCCCGCAGGCAGGTTTGGGTAGCAGGATTCGGCGGTCTGCTAGGCGTTCAGGAATGCGACGAGATCGCGTGCAGAGTCGCGGGGCGCACTCGATGCCATCTCGCCCCAGTTCATGGCGACGTAGAGGGCCGGGACCCCGCCGTTGAGGGCGTCGGCACGATGTTGTGGTTGAGGCGGAACAGGTTCTGCGGGTCGTAGCGGTTTTTCAGGGCCACCAGCCGGTCGTACGTTTCCGGCCCGTAGGCCTGGCGTGCGGCTTCGGTGGCGTCGTACCCGACTTCTGCACCGAGGAAGTTGACGTATTGGCCGTGCTCGGCAAGCGGCTGCATATTGGCGTAGACCTTCCGGGCGAACCCGCTGAGCCGCTCGTCCTCCGCTGGGTCCTTCCAGAAGCCGTAGACGTTCAGCCAGTACTTCGCCGAACGGTTGGGAAACGCTGTCGCATCCTCGGGCACATGCCCGAAGGCCCCTTGCATGTGGTGGATGTCGATCCCCGTTCCGAACCACGTCACCTCGGAGGCGAATCCGACCAGGACATCGACGGCCTCTTCATCCAGCCTGGAGAATGACACGTTCTTCCAGTACCCCCGGGCTCCCCTGGGAAAGAGGCTGTCCATGGCGGACTGCCACTCCAGCCAGGCCGCGGGCCCCACTTCCTCCTCGTCCGGGGGTGCCGCTTCCCGCAGCTGCCCAATCAACTCGAGCCCTGGCTGATGGTTCTCGGAGGCCCAAGCAAAGCCGATGATCATCCACGGCTCCTCCCCCATCTCGAAGTCGGGCGGCAGCACCAGGATCGAGATGATCGGGTTCATCTCATCGGGCAGGTCCTGGGTCCAGCGATCAAAGGCATGCAGGGCGTCCCTCCAGCGCTCCGGGCGGTAGAAGAAATTTCCACCCAGTACGGCAACCGGCAACGGACGGGCCCGGAAGGTGAAAGATGAGACCACTCCGAAGTTCCCGCCCCCACCGCGCAGGCCCCAGAACAGCTCGGGGTTTTGCTCCTCGCTGACCTGCAAGTGCTCGCCTGTGGCGGTGACGACGTCGGCGGAGACAAGGTTGTCCAAGCTCAGCCCGCTGGACCGGGTCAGCCAGCCCACACCGCCACCAAGGGTCAGCCCGGCGACCCCGGTCGCGCTGATCACCCCGAGCGGTACGGCAAGTCCGTGCGGAACAGTGGCATGGTCGACGTCCGCTAAAGTCGCCCCGGGTCCGACGGTCACAAGCCGTTGCCCTGCTTCCACCTCCACACCGCGCAACTGGCCCAAATCCAGCACCAGGCCGCCTTCGACCGTGCCATGGCCTGCGATGTTATGCCCGCCCCCGCGCACAGCCAGCGGCAGCCCGGTGCTCCGCGCCATGTCCAGGACGTGGTCGATGTCAGCAACCGTGCCCGCCCGGATAACCGCCCGCGGGTGCACGTCGATCATGCCGTTCCACACTGCCCGGGCCTCGTCAAAGAGCGGATCCTGCGGTTCAATCACCGACCCGGCCAGGTGGCTGCGCAGCTCCTGCAGCGCGCGGTCGGTTTCGCCGTCCTGGTCGCCATGATCCATTGTGCTCATCGATCTGTTGCTTCCCTGACGCGGGGGTTTGACGTCCCTTAATCCAGCAGTGGATTGAATTTCGCCGGTGCCGGCGATGCCGGGCGGTACCTGCCCCAGGACGCGCCCTGAGGTGTTCCGGCCCGGGAATACGGTCCAGCCGACAATGCACTGGAACAGCGCGTGGTGGCCTCAAGTATAGATTCGCCCGAGTCACCGGACAACAGACCCACCGGAGTGCCTGCTTTTCAAGAAAAGAGCGAATTGGCCGATCTTCCCTGAAGACCCTGACATGGAGCACCTCTCCGCCCTGCCCAGACAAGCTGAGGGTGGTCCGGGAAGCCGCCGTCCGCCGTCATCATGCAGGAACGACAACCCCTAGGCAGCCCGGTCAGAGCGGAGTAGCATGCCGAAATGGATTACCCGGGAGATGCCGGGCAAGGGCTGGCGCCGCCACTGCCAGGGACCGTCCAGCCGGCAACCGCACTAGCCTGGAGGGTCGTATGGGACAGCATGTGAAGGCCGGGGAGCTGGAGACCTGGACGGAGCAGGTCGGCCAGGGGCCCGACGTGCTGCTGATCGGCGGGCTCGGGGACACCGTGGAGTCCTGGCAGTTCCAGCTGGACGGGCTGGCGAACCGTTACCGGATGACGGCCTTCGACAACCGCGGGGCTGGCCGGACGGCCATGCCTCAGGAGCAGCCGACCGTGGAGGCGATGGCTGACGACGCTGCCGCGGTGCTGCCCTCGTTGGGAGTCTCCTCGGCCCATGTGGCCGGGTTCTCCGGCGGCAGCATCATTGCCCAGGAGCTCGCGCTACGCCACCCGGAAGCCGTCCGCAGCCTGGTGCTGCAAAGCACCTGGTCAGCGATGGACGACTTCATGAAGACGATGATCCGGGCCTTCCACTGGCAAGCCGAGCTGGCGCCCAGCGAGCGTGACTTCCTGGAGGGGTTCTTCATCTGGGTCTACACCGCCAGGGCCCACAATGACGGGACGGTCGACCGGTTCATCGAGGACGCCATGGCCTTCCCGCACAAGCAGAGCACGGAGGACTTCCTCGCCTTCGCCGATGCCTGCGCGCGGCACGTAACGGCCGGCAGACTGAACGCCATTCAGGTTCCAGTACTGGTACTCGCCGGCGGCGCCGACAGGATGAGCCGCCCTGAGCTCGGTAAGGCGGTGGCCGATGAGATCCCCGGAGCCCGGTTCGAGGTAATGGAGGAGGAAGCGCACCAGCCCTTCCAAGAGGTCCCGGACGCTTGGAACGCGCGGGTGGATGAGTTCTGGCAGGAGGCGGAGAGGCTCCACTCGGGTACGACGTCGAGCTAACCCCCGGCACCCAGAAGTCCTTCTGAGTGTCGGAACGCCGGGCAGCAGCGCCTGCCATTCCGGGATCCCCGAAGTGGCTCCGCTATTTCCTTTGTTTCCTTAACCCAGACAAGTCCAGCCTTTGGTAGTTCTTTTAAGTCTGGGAAATGCAGGGCTCTTGCCGTCTGTTAGCATCCCGAATCTGCACCACAGGCGTTTCCGCCGGAAGCGTCATTAGCCCTTGATGTCACGGGGATCGTTGCCAGGCTTTACTGTGTCCTTGGCGCGAATCTTTCCGTCGGTTCCGCTGATCCTTATCTCGCCGCCGCCGTTATGGCCGAGTAGCCCTTTGCCGCTTTGGCGCCGTCGGCCTGCGTTGAATGAACAGACGAGGCCCTGGATGCGCCATCGCGCTTTGCCTGCCACGATCCGTCATTGCTCTTAGTCACGCTGTAATCGGACATGTCGTCTGACTCCTAGTTCTTGAAGCAGGGAACAATGTTGGAGAAAGGTTTCACCCGACCCCATTATCGTGAGAACCCAGCGCAGGCCGCCGTCGGCCCATCAAAACTTCCGATCACTGGTCATTCTTCCAACTGTGGGAACAGACGGACCGGCTAGTTGCGACTAATTAGCAAGTATGGTTGCAAAAGTCGCAACTAGACGGTCAATTCACACGGACTGTGAGGTCGGAGGCTAGTTGGCGGTTAGCGCCAGATGCGAATCACCGTGTTTCCGCGGTTTCGGTGGACTACTGCCCATGTCGGCTGACTGACCTACTTGGCGAAACTGATAGGCAATGCGAAGTATCACCCTGTTCATGGCTGAAAGGTACACATCTTCGTAGCCACGTCAGCCGAAAGTTTGGCCTGAACCGAAACTGAGCCATGCCTAGATGCGGCGAACCAGCTCAGGTCATCCATCGCCGGGTTG
Source organism: Actinomycetota bacterium (assembly GCA_051751385.1). Lineage (GTDB taxonomy): Bacteria > Actinomycetota > Actinomycetes > Actinomycetales > Micrococcaceae > Crystallibacter. Next base: position 50,467 of record JBNJKW010000002.1, read on the forward strand.
AACGGCACGGCCAGGCTCTACACCGGCGCCATACGCGCGTTACTACTGCCCAGTGCGGAGAACGAGGTCGCCTGAAAGCTGCCCAGCTCAGGACCCGCCCAGCTTCCCGAGGTACTCGGCAAGGGCATCGAGGATCGGCACCTGCCCCTTCGCCAGTTTGCTGCGCGCCTCGGACTCTCGGAACCATCTGGCATCGTCGATTTCGGGATACTCCCGCACAACACCGGAACCCTTCGGCCATTCCAGCGGGAACGTGTTGCTGGTGATGTGCTCTGGCTGGAAATCCGATTCGGCGGCAAAGGCGGTTATGACCTTCCCCGAAGGCTGGCGGAAAGCGCCCAGCTCAAGGTAGTCCGCCTGAGGCGCCGGCGTCCCGATTTCTTCGGCGAACTCCCGCAGCGCGGCCACCAGAGGGTCCTCCGCGTCGAGGTATATTCCCTTGGGAATTGTCCAGGCGCGGGTGTCCATGCCGGTCCAGTGAGGGCCACCATTATGGGCGATCCAGACCTCCAAGTGCCCTTCCAGGCTCCGCCGGTACAGCAGGATGCCTGCGCTGCGAACTGTCATACGCCCTCCACATCCCTAGGCTATAGAGATTGCCGGTTCTTGTCCTGCGGTGGCGAAAGGGCCCTCGACCGGATCGGGGATCCGCTCTATGACGAGGAGGACGGACGACGACCTAGAAGTCCCAGTCCTCGTCTTCGGTGTTGACGGCCTTGCCGATCACGTAGGAGGACCCGGAGCCGGAGAAGAAGTCGTGGTTCTCGTCGGCGTTGGGGCTCAGGGCGGAGAGGATGGCCGGGTTCACGTCCGTGACGGTGGACGGGAACATGGCCTCGTAGCCGAGGTTCATCAGCGCCTTGTTGGCGTTGTAGTTCAGGAACTTCTTGACGTCCTCGGCCAGGCCAACGGAGTCGTAGAGGTCGTGGGTGTACTGCACCTCGTTCTCGTAGAGCTCATAGAGCAGCTCGAAGGTGTAGTCCTTCAGCTCCTGCTTGCGCGCTTCGGACTCCCCCTCCACGCCCTTCTGGAACTTGTAGCCGATGTAGTAACCATGGACGGCCTCATCGCGGATGATGAGTCGAATCAGGTCCGCGGTGTTCGTCAGCTTGGCCCGGGAGGACCAGTACATCGGCAGGTAAAAGCCGGAGTAGAACAGGAAGGACTCCAGCAACGTGGAGGCGACCTTCCGTTTGAGCGGGTCATCGCCGTAGTAGTAGCCCTCGATAATCCGGGCCTTCTTCTGCAGGTTTTCGTTCTCGGTGGACCAGCGGAACGCCTCGTCAATCTCCTTGGTGGAGCACAAGGTGGAGAAGATCGACGAGTAGCTCTTGGCGTGCACCGATTCCATGAACGCGATGTTGGTGTAGACGGCTTCCTCATGCGGGGTCAGCGCATCCGGGATCAGGCTGACTGCGCCGACGGTGCCCTGGAGCGTGTCCAGCAGCGTCAGGCCGGTGAAGACGCGCATGGTCAGCGTCTGCTCGTCCGGGGTCAGCGTGTTCCAGGACTGGACGTCATTGGACAGCGGGACCTTTTCGGGCAGCCAGAAGTTGTTGCAGAGCCGGTTCCAGACCTCAACGTCCTTCTCGTCCTCGATCCGGTTCCAGTTGATCGCTTCCACGTGGTGCAGAAGCTTGACCTTCTCGGCTGACATCGCGTCCCCTTCTTCCCAAAGTCTGTGTTGTTCCATGGTGCCCGAATGCCGGCCGTGGTGCGGCCGGCGGTCGCCCTCGGGGGGCCGGATTGCCGGCGCCCCGTCGGGGCCGGTACGACGGCGGGCGGGCACCCGCCGTCGTACTTTTCAGTTGTCTGGGACTGCTACAGCATGCAGCTGACGCAACCCTCTACTTCGGTTCCTTCCAGCGCGAGCTGGCGGAGGCGGATGTAGTAGATGGTCTTGATGCCCTTGCGCCACGCGTAGATCTGCGCCTTGTTGATGTCGCGGGTGGTGGCGGTGTCCTTGAAGAACAGCGTCAACGACAGGCCCTGGTCCACGTGCTGGGTCGCAGCGGCGTAGGTGTCGATGATCTTCTCGTAGCCGATCTCGTACGCGTCCTGGTAGTACTCCAGGTTGTCGTTGGTCAGGTACGGGGCCGGGTAGTACACGCGGCCCAGCTTGCCTTCCTTGCGGATTTCGATCTTGGACGCCACCGGGTGGATCGAAGAGGTGGAGTTGTTGATGTAGGAGATCGAGCCGGTGGGCGGAACGGCCTGCAGGTTCTGGTTGTAGATCCCGTGCTCCATCACCGAAGCCTTCAGCTGCCGCCAGTCTTCCTGGCTGGGGATTTCCACGTTGGCGAACAGTTCCTTGACCCGCTCGGTCTGCGGCAACCACTCCTGCTCGGTGTACTTGTCGAAGAACTCGCCCGAGGCGTATTTGGACTTCTCGAAGCCGCCGAACGTCTGGCGGTGTTCAATCGCCAGCTTGTTCGAGGCCCGCAGGGCATGGAACAGCACGGTGTAGAAGTAGATGTTGGTGAAGTCCAACCCCTCCTCGGAACCGTAGTGGACCCGCTCGCGGGCCAAGTAGCCGTGCAGGTTCATCTGGCCCAGGCCGATGGCGTGCGACTGCAGGTTGCCTTCGGCGATCGAGGGCACCGAGTTGATGTAGGACATGTCCGACACGGCGGTCAGCGCCCGGATGGCGGTCTCGATGGAGGTGCCGAAGTCGGGCGAGTCCATGGTCTTGGCGATGTTCATAGAACCGAGGTTGCAGGAGATGTCCTTGCCGATCTCGGCGTAGGTCAGGTCCTCGTTGTACAGCGACGGCGACGAAACCTGCAGGATCTCCGAGCACAGGTTGGACATGATGACCTTGCCGTCGATCGGGTTGGCCCGGTTCACCGTGTCCTCGAACATGATGTACGGGTAGCCCGATTCGAACTGGATCTCGGCCAGCGTCTGGAAGAATTCGCGGGAGCTGATCTTGGTCTTCTTGATCCGGCTGTCGTCGACCATCTCGTAGTACTTCTCGGTGACGGAGATGTCCGAGAACGGCACACCATAGACGCGCTCGACGTCGTACGGGGAGAACAGGTACATGTCCTCGTTCTTCTTGGCCAGCTCGAAGGTGATGTCCGGGACGACCACGCCGAGCGAGAGGGTCTTGATGCGGATCTTCTCGTCCGCGTTCTCGCGCTTGGTGTCCAGGAAGCGGTAGATGTCCGGGTGGTGGGCATGCAGGTACACCGCGCCGGCACCCTGGCGGGCGCCGAGCTGGTTGGCGTAGGAGAAGCTGTCTTCGAGCAGCTTCATGACCGGGATGACGCCGGAGGACTGGTTTTCGATCTGCTTGATCGGCGCGCCGTGCTCGCGGATGTTGGTCAGCGACAGCGCCACGCCGCCGCCGCGCTTGGACAGCTGCAGGGCGGAGTTGATGCCGCGGGCGATCGACTCCATGTTGTCTTCGATGCGCAGCAGGAAGCAGGAGACCAGCTCGCCGCGCTGGGCCTTGCCCGCGTTGAGGAACGTCGGGGTGGCCGGCTGGAAGCGGCCGTCGATGATCTCGTCCACCAACTGGATGGCCATGGCCTCGTCGCCGCGGGCCAGGTGCAGGGCCACCATGCAGACACGGTCTTCGTAGCGCTCCAGGAAGCGCTTGCCGTCAAACGTCTTCAGCGTGTACGACGTGTAGAACTTGAACGCGCCCAGGAATGTCTCGAAGCGGAACTTCTTCTTGTAGGCCCGGTCGTAGAGCGAGCGGATGAAGTTCATCGTGTACTGGTCAAGCGTTTCGCGCTCGTAGTACTCGTTCTTGATCAGGTAGTCGAGCTTCTCTTCCAGATCGTGGAAGAAGACCGTGTTGTTGTTAACGTGCTGCAGGAAGTACTGGTGTGCAGCCTCGCGGTCGGCTTCGAACTGGATCTTCCCGTCCGGGCCGTAGAGGTTAAGCATGGCATTGAGCTCGTGGTAGCCCAGCCCCTTGAATGCGGCCGGCAACTCTGCCTTGGCGTCGGCTACGGCCGCGTGTGCAACTGTTGTTTCCAAAAGAGTTCCAATCCTTGCTTGACCCGGTCTACGTCCTCGGACGTGCCCATGAGTTCGAATCGATAGAGAAGGGGCACCTGGCACTTTGCTGCGATTTTCTCCGCCGCCAGGCAGTAGGTGGTGCCAAAATTCGTGTTGCCGGCACCGATCACGCCCCGCAGCAGGCGCCGGTTCTCCTCGCGGTTGAGGAATTTAATGACCTGTGGCGGAATCGAGTTCCTGCCGGATTCCCCGCCATAGGTGGGCAGCACCAGCACGAATGGCCGGAGCGCTTGCAGCGTCTCCTGCTGGGTGCGCAGCGGAATCCGTGCCGCCGGCAGTCCCAGCTTCTGCATGAAGCGGTCCGTGTAGCCGGAGGCCGAGGAGAAGTAGATCAGATCCGTATCGGCTGTCCCGCCGACCGCCGGTCCTGCCTGCCGCGTCCTGGCGTCCTCACTCATCAGCAGCTCGGTCATGACGTCTGGTTCTGGTTTCGCTCGGTGCGGATCAGGCTACGGAAGCGGCAGCCTGGGCCAGTTCCTCGATCTTGTCGGGGCGGAAGCCTGACCAGTGGTCCTGCTCGGTGACGACCACAGGGGCCTGCATATAACCAAGGGAACGGACACGCTCCAGCGCTTCAGGATCCTGGGACAGGTCAACGCTCTGGTAAGCGATGCCCTTCTTGTCCAGAGCCCGGTACGTGGCGTTGCATTGCACGCATGCTGGCTTGGTGTAAACCGTTACAGTCATGGTCCTTCTCCCCTAATTTCGGTACGACGTTTCTGCTGTTTCCTTGGCTGCGCGGCCTCCCTGGAAGGACCCGGACTTACTGCCCAACAGCTGCTCCAATACTACATCTAGTGGACCCGACCACTCGGAACCCCAAGATGATGTATTACAAGTATGTCATTCCCTTCCCAGCTTCGTCCACAGCCCATGGGGATATCTTTCGGTGGTTAAACAGTTGATATTCCGGCCTTCTCGATCCTCCGTCCACAGCCTGTGGATTCGCTGCCCACAGGTTGGGAAAGTGTCGTGTCGCCGCTCCCTCGGCGTGTCGCTCGTAGTGCTGCCGTCACTAGATGTTGTGGTCCCAGGCCCTGAAGGTGTCGGCGCTCACCGCCCACTGAGTGATAGGGACCATAGCGGGCCGGTCGGACACTTTCGGCGCCCGTCGCACACTTTCGGCGCCGCGGCATGAGTACCCGCCCACCCAACACCTGTCCCCCGGGCGAGGCCTTTTCGCACCCCTTAATAGAACACTGCAAGCCGCCGGCACATTCCTCCGGCCAGCGGATCAGGGCGCAAATGTCCCCTGCCGCGGCGGCCCCGCAGCCACGACCGATGAGCCCCCGAGCCGCCCCAGCAGCCCAAGGTAGGCTGGGCTCAATCACCCACATGCAACAGGAGAGCTGATGGTCAACACGGTGCACCTGCGCACGCTGCTCGAAGTGACCCGGCGTGGATCGTTCGCAGCGGCCGCCGCCAATCTGGGCTACACGGCCTCGGCGGTCTCGCAGCAGATGTCCGCCCTGGAGCGCGAGACGGGCGCCAAGCTGTTCGAGCGATCGGCCCGCAGCGTCCAGCCGACCGAAACGGCACTCGTGATGTCCCGTCACGCGGCCAAGGTGCTCACGGACATCGATGCCCTGCTCGCTGCCACCGCCCGCAGCCAAGACACCAGCACGCAGGAAATCCGATTGGGCATCTTCCCCAGCCTGGCCACGTATGTACTCCCCCGCCTGTTGCAGGCACCGGAATGGCCGGGTCTGGGAATCAATCTCAAAGTATCGGTCGCCGAGCCCGGACAGACGATCCAGGGGCTTCGAACCGGCGGCGGACTCGACGTCGCGCTGGTATTCCAGGTGGGCCAGGGCGGCTTGGCCTGGCCCAACACCGTGAGCCGGCAGTGGATCGGCGACGACAATTTCCGCGTGGTATTGCCCGAATCATGGGGCATCCGTCCCGGTGCCTCCGTGACGGCCTCGCAGCTGGCCGAGATGCCGTGGATCATGCACCACCCGGGCACGGCGGACGCCACCGTGATCGAGCGGCTCTTTGCCAGCTGCAACCTTCACCCGCGCGTGGTGGCCTACTGCGACGACTTCAACGCCAGCCTGGCCATGGCCGGCGCCGGGCTGGGTGCGGCACTGGTACCGGAACTGGCCATGCACAACGGACCGGACGGGATAGTGGTGCTGGACGTCCCGGAAATCCGGCTGGCCCGAAACATCTTCGCGCTGCTGATCAACGACAGGCAGAACGCGCAGCTGGGCCTGTTCATGGACCAGCTGTCCGTGATCCTGCGCGACATGAGCATCACTACCCGGCGCGCCTGAGCGGGGACACCGGCGGCCACACGGCGCATCGGACCGTCGCGCAGAGGCAACGGTCCCGCCGACCCGGGCACCGCCGTCGTTGTTTTGGGCAAGGGGCAAACGGCAGGCGCCGCCGGTTCCCGCGGTGAACGGGCTCCGGCGGCGCCGTGCTGAGTGGTACTGGTGGAGAGCTGAGCTGCCCTACTTCGCGGTCAGGCCGTCCACGTACTCCTGGTTTTCGCCAATCCACTTTTCCACCACGGGACCGTAGTCGTCGGTCTCAGCCTCGTTGAACATGGCGTTCTCCAGCGAGTACAGGGTCTCGGAGTCCATCTTGAAGTTCTTCAACCAGCCGGCCAGGGTCGGGAAGTCCTCTTCGAAGCTGGTGCTGGAGTAGGCGTAGATGCCCTCGGTGTCGCCGAGGGTTCCCTCGGGATCTTCGAGGTCCTTGAGCGGGAAGGCATCGTAGGCCCAGTGCGGGCGCCACAGGGTCACGGCGATGTTCTCGCCGGCGGCGGTGGCCGACTTCAGCTCGGAGAGCATGGCCGGGGTCGATGAGGTCAGGTACTCCATCTTCTCCAGGCCGTAGGTCGGGATGACGTTCTTGGTGGTGGCCTCGGTCAGGCCGGCACCGGGCTCGATGCCCACCAGACGGTTGTCGAATTTGTCGGCGTTGGCCGCAAGGTCCTTGAGCGAGTCGACCGGGGCGTCCTCGTTCACCGCGATGGTCAGCTTGGCTTCGTCGTTCCACTGCCCCAGTTCGGTGATCTTGTCGCCGTACTCGTCCAAATAGCTGGCGTGCGTGACCGGCAGCCAGGTGTCCAGGGTCAGGTCATAGTCTCCCGTAGACAGGCCGGAGAAAACCGGAGCCGGGTCTGCATACTCCAGCGTGACCTTGTAGCCCTTCTCCTCCAGGATGGCCTTCCACAGTTCCGACGCGGCGATGCCCTCATCCCAGCCGTTAAAGACCGCGATGGTGACGTCCTGCTTGTCCCCGTTGTCCAGGCCGCTAGCTGCCTGCTCGCCGGCCTCGCCGCCGCCGCCACAGGCAGTCAGTCCGAGGGCCGCAACGGCGGCTACTGCCGCAAGCTTGCTGTAGTGCTTCATAATTGTTCCCCTTCGTTATGCCCGCTGCGGGCACGTTGATTGGTCTTGAGAGCTACGCGTTTCAGGCGTTTTGCAGGCTTTGTTTCGCCATCCGGCTGGCGCTAGCGCGCCGGCTGGGCTGCGAGGCCTTGCCCACGCTGGCGGTCACTCGGTCCAGGAAGATGGCCAGGATGACCACCGCAAGTCCGGCTTCGAAACCGAGACCTGCGTCGATGCGGTTCAGGCTGGCGACCACTTCGCCGCCCAAACCACCGGCGCCGACCATCCCGGCGATGACCACCATCGACAGCGCCAGCATGATCACCTGGTTGATGCCGGCCATGATGGTGGGCATGGCCAGCGGCAGCTGGATTTTGCGCAGGATGCTGCCGGGGCTGGAGCCGAAGGCGTAGCCCGCTTCCACCACTTCCTTGTCCACCCCGCGGATGCCCAGCTCGGTAAACCGCACACCGGGTGCCATCGAGAAGATGATGGTGGCGATGATGCCGGGAACCACACCCACCCGGAACATCACCAGGGCGGGAATCAGGTACACCATGGCGGGCATGGTCTGCATGAAGTCCAGGATCGGCCGGATGATGGCCGAGGCGGTGGCGGAACTGGCAGCGAGGATGCCAGCCGGGACGCTGAGGACAATGGCCACCACCGTGGCCACGATGACCAGCGCGAACGACTCCATCGCGTGCTCCCACTGGTTCACGCCGACGATCAGCAGGAAGCCCACCGCGGTGCCCAGCGCCAGCTTCCAGCCCTTGGCCGCGTATGCAATGGCAGCGAACACGATAATAATCGCCCAGGACGGAGGCGTGATGAGCAGCCACTCCAGGCTGTCGTAGGCGCCGAGGAAGACGGAGCGGATAAAGGCAAAGACACCAGCGAAGGTCGCCAACAGCCAGTCAAGACCGACGTCGACCCAGTCGCCCAGCGGGATACGGAATTCCAGATCCATCAGCGGGTTCCCCCTTCAGCCGACGACTTGTCCATCGATGTCTTGTTGAGCGTGCGTGTGACTTCCTGTTCGGGAATCGGCGCGGGAGCGCTTTCCACGATCGGAATGTCTGTGGTGCTGGAAGGCACGTTGCCCAGGGCAGCCAGCAGCGTCACCCGGGGTATCACACCCACCAACCGGCCCTCGTCATCGACCACGGGCAGCGGGATGGGACTCTCCACGGCCAGGCCAAAGAGCTCCGAAAGCGGGGTTTCGGGACGAACCGGCCCGTTGCCGTTGCGCACGGCGGCGGCCAGGTCCGGCGCCCGCGATTCGACCAGGTGCATCACATCCCGGTCGCGCACCGTGCCGAAGAAAGTCCGGCGCCGGTCCACCACGAAGGCTGCCGAAGTCTGCAGGTCGCGCATGGTGCGCAGCGCGTTCCGCGGACCGCCGGAGAGATTGACGACGGCGCGGGCCGGCTCCATCACCGATCCGGCGGTCAGCACGCGCGTCCGGTCCACATCCTGGACGAACTGCGCCACGTAATCATTCGCCGGGTGCGTCAGGATGTCGTCGGGCGTGCCGATCTGCACAATCCGGCCGTCCCGCATCACGGCGATCCGGTCGCCCAGGAACATGGCCTCGTTCAGGTCGTGGGTGATAAACACAATGGTCTTGCCCAGATCCGCCTGCAGCGCGACCAACTGCTCCTGCATTTCGCGGCGGATCAGCGGGTCCAGCGCAGAGAAGGCCTCGTCCATCAGCAGGATGTCGGTCTCCGCGCACAGCGCACGGGCCAACCCCACGCGCTGCTGCATACCGCCGGAGAGTTCCGCCGGGAACTTGTCGCCCCAGCCTTCCAGCCCCACCAGCTTCAGCACCTTCTCGGCCCGGGCCAGCCGTTCAGCCTTGGCCATGCCCTGAACCTCGAGGGCGTAGGCTGCGTTGTCCGCCACGGTGCGGTGCGGCATGAGCGCGAAGTGCTGGAAGACCATCGAGATCTTTTGCTGCCGGACTTTCCGGAGCTCGCCGTCGGAGATCGTCGAAATATCGGTGCCGCCGACCACCACGTTGCCAGCGGTCTGCGGCTGCAGCCCGTTGAGCGTGCGGATCAACGTCGACTTGCCGGAGCCGGAGAGGCCCATCACGACGAAGATTTCGCCGGCCCGGACGTCGAACGACGCGTCGATCACTGCGGCGGTCCCCAGAGCGGAGACCTCCTCGCGCGTCTTTCCGGCTTTCAGGCGTTTGACTGCTTCGGCTGGTCGCTTTCCGAAGACCTTGTAGACATTCTGTACGCTCAGCGCAATTTGTTCGTTCACTACGGCCCATCTACGTTGCAGCGCCGCCAGGAGCGGACGGTTTTGCAACGATTGGTGCTTGGTCATTGCGGACAAATACACGCGTCAAACTCATAGGCTCCCGGTTGCCGCGGTCACGGCGCCCAGAAAGACGGTTTCGCCGAAGCGATGACGGGAAGCTCCCCCAACCGCCAGTTCGACGTCCAGCACATGTGGACTTCTGCCACGGGTCTGCATGGCTTGGGCCACATGCTGTTCGTATTACTGGTTGTTCGTCCCCCACCGTAACAATCCGCTGTTCACCGTGAGCTGAATACTGGACTGAAATCGGTAAAGTCATTGCAGGCTAGCAGCGGTTTGACCCCGAAATCCCGGGGCTGCGAAGGAGTTATGCCATCGTGACCACCGGCCGCAGCAAACCGGGCTTTTTCGCAAGTGGATGCGTCCTGCGCAACAAACTTGCCTCACCAGGACTCCCACCACCGTGGCTGTTCCTCCCGCAGGCGGGCGTGCACTCTCGAACCGTCCTCCACCGGACCACGAATCAGCAACGGACCCAAGGGGTCCGGCTCGGGCCTGCGCACTCCCGGGCTAGGCAGAAGAGGCAGCCGGCCTCCTCGACCGTCCAGCCAGGAACCCCGGGCTCCACAACACCCGGGGTGCCTCAGGCGACCCGGAAAGCCTGTCACCACCCGCGGTGAAGATTCGCACCCGGGTGGTCCTGAGTGGGACGGCGAAGATGGTCTCGGACAGGTTCGCGTCGGTCTCGCGAAGAGTTCGAAACCCTCGCGGAGAGTGCTCGTTAGGGTTCTCGGACAACCGCTTAAAGACACCCGTCTGCCTCGCTTCAGAAAGCGCCCGGCAGCTAGGCAAGGCCCCCGCTCAGCGCCATCAGGCCGAGGTGATACCGAATAAACATGGAAGTCTCCTTGGCAATTGACGCTGGTGGTGTAACGCTCGACACACGCGAACAGGTCGCGGTACAGCACAAGCACACTCGATCCGAGGAGAAAGCATGACATTCGACGTTTCCGCGGTGCGCGCCGAGTTCCCGTCACTGACGTCTGGAATGGCCCATTTCGATAACCCGGGAGGCACGCAGACGCCGGCGGTCGTGGGAGAAGCGATCGCCCGAACCCTGACCGGCCCGTTGTCCAACCGCGGCACATTGGTCGCCAGCGAACGGAACGCCGAGAACGCCGTCGAAGGTTTCCGCACGGCCGTAGCCGACCTGCTCGGCGCCTCGCCCGAGGGGATCGTCTATGGGCGCAGCGCCACCCAGATCGCTTACGACTTCTCACGCACCCTAGCGAAGACCTGGAAACCAGATGACCAGATCGTCGTCACCGCGCTAGACCACGACTCCAACATCCGCCCCTGGCTCCAAGCCGCCCAGACAGCCGGCGTTACCGTCCGCTGGATTCCACTCGACCCCGCCACCGCAGAACTTGACCTGTCCGGCCTCGACGAGATCGTCAATGAGCGCACCCGCCTGGTCGCCGTCACAGCCGCTTCCAATTTGCTAGGCACCAAGCCCCCCGTCGCGCGAATCGCGTCACGTGCCCACGAAGTCGGAGCCCTCGTCTATGTGGACGGTGTCCATTACACCGCCCACGCCGCAGTCGACGTCAAGCCACTGGGTGCGGACTTCTTCACTTGTTCGCCGTATAAGTTCTTCGGACCGCACTGCGCCGCGCTCGCCGCCGACCCCGACCTGCTGGAAACCCTGAAACCCGACAAGCTGCTCCCTTCTACCAACAACGTCCCCGAGCGATTCGAGCTCGGCACCCTGCCCTACGAGATCATGACCGGCTCAACCGCGGCCGTCGACTTCATCGCCGGCCTCGCACCGGTCGCCGGCTCACGCCGGGAACGGCTTATCGCCGCCCACCAGCTCATGGAACAGCACGAAGTGCGGCTCCGTCACCGCATCGAAGAAAATATTGCCAGCCTCGGGGACCGCATCACCGTGCACTCGACCGCCGCCGAGCGAACCCCGACACTGTTCTTCACCTTCCGCGACAAGAACGCCGCCGATGTCTCCCGGTTCCTCGCGGACAATGACATCCTCGCCCCTGCCGGCACCTTCTACGCCCACGAGCCCTTCCAGGCCCTCAAGCTCACCGTCGATGCCGGCACGCGCATCGGACTCGCCCCCTACAACGACGACACCGAGATCGACCGACTCATCACGGCCCTGTCGGAGTTCCTCTGAGGACGGTGCCGAACGCCTTCAAGTTGTCGCAGCTCGCGGGAGGGGCAAGCTCCGAAGTCACTTCCCGTGAACGTCCGGCCATACGGCCGCGACGTCTGATGGCTCATGGGTCGATGGCGCGCAAGTGCCGTGGGGCACGCAGCGGAACAGCCGAACCGCCGTCGTCGAGACCGAAGTCCCACTCGGACAAAAGAAAACACCCCGGTCCGAAGACCGGGGTGTTTAACGATGACCCGAGTCATCCGGAAAGGATGTCGTAACTCATCATCTGGGTGGAGCTGAGGGGACTCGAACCCCTGACCCCCTGCATGCCATGCAGGTGCGCTACCAGCTGCGCCACAGCCCCTTGAAATGGAAGTCTTCTGCCGATGTGTCGGCGTGTATTCCACAGCGTGAATATCACCGATGGTGTCTTCACGAGTGGAGCTGAGGGGACTCGAACCCCTGACCCCCTGCATGCCATGCAGGTGCGCTACCAGCTGCGCCACAGCCCCGTTATCCTTGCGGATTCCGTGCCGCTTCCTTCGAAGCAACTTGAATATTCTATGCAGAGACCAGCACGGATTCCAAATCAGCGGACCGGCCCGGAACGTGCCACCGATGCCGCGCAGGACGGAGCCATGCGGCAGGTGCCACGTTCCCTTCGGCTACTCAGTCCCCGTTGACGCCGGCTTCTCGTCCAGTTGCAGGTCGATGGACGGGCAATCCTTCCACAGCCGTTCCAAGGCGTAAAAGACGCGGTCTTCCTGGTGCTGCACGTGGATGACAACGCCGGCATAGTCCAGCAGGACCCAACGTCCTTCGGAGCGGCCTTCGCGGCGGACCGGGCGCAGGTCCTGCTTGTGCAGTTCCTCTTCGATGCCGTCGACGATCGCGTTGACCTGCCGTTCGGTCTGCGCCGAGGCGATGAGGAACACATCGGTGATGGCCAGCCGCTCGCTGACATCGATGGCGACGATGTCTTCGGCGATTTTGTCGCTGGCTGCCTTAGCGGCGGTACGCGCGATGGCGATAGAGCTTTCGGGTGCGGTCATGTGTCTCCTTGTTAATGTGAACCAGCTATTGATTGGCGGCCTCAGCCGCCGAAAAGTCCAAGCATCATGGCGATTCCCGCTGCGAAGGCAGCGGCGCCAAGCACCAGAGCGGCACCGACTGCAAGCCGGGTCCGATGCACCCGGGCCAGCCCCGCGGTCCGAGCGTCGAGTGGATCCAGTCCGTGGGCGCTGCTGGCCTTGAGCGGGTGGATGGTAGTGCTGCGTCCCCCGGCCAGCGCTTCGGCCTCGGCCAGGATCTTTGACCGCGGTGCAGCACCCGTGGCCTGGGCTGCCCGGGGTGCGGGCGTCTCCTCCCGCGGCACCGGGACAGCCCTGGTTGCGGCGGAAGCTTCCGCCTTCGTTGTCTGCGCTGCCGGCCGCCGCTGTGCGGGCGCCGCTTGCCGGCCGGGAGGCGTCTTCCGGGCGGGAGGCGTCTGCCGGCCGGGAGGCGTCTGGGCCGGAGCCGGCGCTACCGGCGTCGTCACCACAGGAACATAGGACGTGGAGGACGGCCGGAGCACGTGCTGGTCGGATCCCGGCACGCCCACAAACTCCATCGGCGCCGAAGCAATGTCCGCTACCGGCCGCTCCGAGGCCGAGTGCCGGCGCTGTTCGTTCTCTTCGCTCAGCCGCTTCTTATCGGCAGCCCGGCGGTTGAGGACTGCGGCACGCTCGGCCAGAGCCTTCTGCTGCGCCAGCAGTTCCAAGTCCACGTCATGCGGAGACTGCTCCTGCCTGGACTCCATCATCGCGACCATGTTCTTGGCCTGGCCCATCAGCAGGTCGCGGGCGGCCAAGGCCTGCTCCACACTCATCTCTCCGGCGTCGACTGCCTCGCGTCCGGCGGCGGACAGCAGATGTTCCTGCCGCTCGGCCTGCGGCTGGACCGGGTGCCGGCCTGTGTCACCGCTGCGCCGGGCTCGGCGGCCGCCTTCAATCGGCGGACGCTGCGGCTCATACGGGGCATCGGCCGGAGCCGCCGAGGTACGGGAGCGGCCGTCCGCCGGCTGAACCGTGGTGTGGTCCCGGCTGATCGTTGGCTTGGCCGAAGTACGGGCCGGTTCGGCAGCGGCAGCAGCGGAGCCACCGGCTTGGCTAGCAGCGGGGCCCGAGTCGCGGGCAGTGCCATCAGCCGGAGCATCCGGGACGAGCCCGGGGTTATCACGCCGCAATTGCTGTTGGCGCAACTGGCGCCGGGTCGGCACCTGCTCCCGCTCCGGGGCGGGGATCTGCGGCAGCGCTGCAGTCAGGGTCTTGAGCGCCCGGCGTGCCTCACGCTCGCGCGCGCGGGTCTGTGAGGACCGCTCGCCCTGGCGTTCGCCGGAGGCTGCGGGGCCGTCCGCGGAGGCTGCGGGAGCTTCTCCCCCGCCGTCGACCGGGGCACTTGCTTGGGCATCCGGTGCCTGCGGGACGATCCCGGAGGCTGACTCCGGACTCGTACCGGCGCCATCGCGCTGCCTCCGGATGTCCCGGCGGCTCCGCGGCGGCTGGGATTGATTGCTCATGCTTTGCTGATCACCCAGTAATAAACGACTGATTTCATTGGCTCGGTTCAAGTTGGCTCGTCACCGCGGCGCCCTGCGACGAGCGCCGGTAGAGACCGTACTTGGCTATGTACTGTACTACGCCGTCCGGAACCAAGTACCAGACGGGCTGGTCCTCGGCCACGCGCTCCCGGCAATCCGTGGACGAAATGGCCATCGCAGGAACTTCCAGGAGGCTGACGTCTTTGCGGCCCAGATTGTGTAGTTCATGCCCCGGCCGGGTCACGCCCACGAAGTGCGCCAGCGACCACAACTCGTCTATGTCTTTCCAGGACATGATCTGCGCCAGCGCGTCCGCACCGGTGATAAAGAACAGTTCCGCGTCAGGACGCGAAGCGCGCAGGTCCCGCAGCGTATCTATGGTGTAGGTCAACCCCGGACGTTCGATGTCCACCCGGCTGACCGTGAACCGCGGGTTGGATGCCGTGGCGATCACGGTCATCAGGTAACGGTGTTCGGCCGGGCTGACGTCGCGCCCGGTCTTCTGCCACGGCTGGCCGGTGGGTACGAAGACCACCTCGTCCAGGCCGAACACGGACGCTACCTCGCTGGCTGCCACCAAGTGTCCGTGGTGGATCGGATCAAACGTTCCGCCCATGACGCCGAGCCGGAGCTTGCGCCCCGGGTAAGTGAGGAGCAGTTCTCCGGCTGGCGGGGCTTTGATAGGCAGCGCGGGCACGAACGGCTAGTGGCGCGCGGCTTGGCCGTGATCGTGCTTGTTCGGGTGCTGGCGGTGCGGGTCCACCTGCTCCTCGACGGCCGAGTGGCGCTGGCCCACACTGGTGAACGCGATCGTGGCAAACATCATGAGCACGAACAGCGTCATGAATCCGACGCCGATGGCCCACGCGGGAACCGGAAGTTCGACGTGGGCGGCTTCGCTAGCCACCAGTGCGGCGTCGAGGACCTGAGACAGCATGATTCTCCCTTGATGTTTTTCAGTCCGGCCGCGCTCAGGCGGACGGGGTATGGCTTCCTACTCATGGTACGCGTTCCGGCAGTGGAACCGTGATTCAGCGCCGGAACGGGGCCGGCTCGCTACAGGTTCAGTCGCGGACCTGGCCGTCTCCCTGCACGATCCATTTGGTAGTGGTCAGCTCCCGCAGGCCCATCGGGCCGCGGGCATGCATCTTCTGCGTGGAAATTCCCACTTCCGCGCCCAGACCGAGTTCCCCGCCGTCGGTAAACCGGGTGGACGCGTTGACGATTACAGCGGCCGAATCGATCTCGGCAATGAACCGCTCCGCGTTGCGCAGGTCGTTAGTAATGATCGCTTCGGTATGCCCCGTGGTCCAGCTGCGGATGTGCCGCAGCGCATCGTCCATGGAGTCCACCATGGCCACGGCCAAGTCCAGGTCCATGTACTCGCGGGCCCAATCCTCGTCGGTGGCGGTAGTGGCCTCGACACCGGACGGCAGGATGCCGGCCACGCGCTGGTCCACGTGCAGCCGCACTCCCGCGCCGGCCAGGGCAGCCAGGACATCGGCCGAGGCGGCCGCGTCGCGGTGCACCAGCAGGGTCTCCACGGTGTTGCAGACCGACGGCCGCTGCGTCTTGGCGTTGAGCAGGATGTCCACGGCCATCTCCGTGCCCGCCGTTTCGTCCAGGTAGATGTGGACGTTGCCTTCGCCGGTCTCGATCACCGGCACCTTCGCGTTGGTGACCACCGACTGGATCAGTTCGCGGCCGCCGCGCGGGATCAGCACGTCCACCAGCCCGCGCGCCTGCATCAGGGCGTTGGCGCCGTCGCGGCCGTAGTCGTCCACGCTCTGCACCGCATCGGCGGGCAGGCCCACCCGGTCCAGCGCATCGCGGATGATGCCCAGCAGCGCAACGTTGGTGTGCCGGGCCGCGCTGCCGCCGCGCAGGATCACGGCATTGCCGCTCTTGAGTGCCAAGCCGGCGATGTCCACGGTAACGTTCGGGCGTGCCTCGTAGATGGCGGCCACCACGCCCATCGGAACATGGACTTGGCGGAGCCGCAGTCCGTTCGGCAGGGTCTGCCCGCGCATCACGGTACCTACCGGATCCGGCAGCGCGGCAAGATTCTCCAGTGCCGCGGCCAGCCCGTCGATCCGCTTGGTGTCCAGCGCCAGCCGGTCCAGCAGCGCGGCGCTGGTGCCGTTCGCCTTGCCCTCGTCCAGGTCGTGGCGGTTGGCCTTCAGCACGACATCACGCTTGGCGACCAGGGAATCGGCGATCTCCCGCAGCGCCTTGTCCTTCCACGCCCGGTTGGCCCGAGCCATCCGCCGCGCGGCGTTCCGGGACCGGACCGCGATGGCTTCAACGGCCGCGGCGGCATCCGGCTGCTGGCCGTCCTGGGACGCTTCGGCCGTGGACTGGGAAGAGGCTGTCTGGGTCATACAGCCGATTTTAGCCGGTACGTCACGGGAAGCACGACGACGGAGGTCACGTTACGCTTCCAGCCCGGCCGGCGGCGTGGTTCAGAGCACCACTAGATCGTCGACGTGGATGATTTCGCGTTCGTACTGGCGGCCCAGCGACGCCGCGAGTTCCTTGGTGGAGCGGCCAAGCATCCGCGGCAGTTCATAGGAGGAGAAGTTGACCAGTCCGCGGGCCACCACCCGGCCGTCGCCGTCGGCCAGTTCCACCGGATCCCCCGGTTCGAAGTCGCCCTTGACCGAGACGATGCCTGCCGGCAGCAGCGACCGGTGCTTGTCCCGCACGGCCTGCACGGCGCCGTCGTCGAGGATCAGCCGGCCCTGCACGGAGGCCAAATGTGCCAGCCACAGCAGCCGCGGCGGCCGGCGGGTGCCGCTGACCGCGAACCACGTTCCCACGTCCTCGCCGGCCAGCGCGCGGGCCGCGTTCGGCGTGGACGTGACCAGCGCCGGGATGCCCGAGCTGGCCGCGATACCGGCGGCCTCGACCTTGGTCATCATGCCGCCGGTGCCGACGCCCGCGGCGCCGGTGCGGCCAATGTTTACACCGTCCAAATCCTCCGGCCCGGAGACCAGGGGAATCCGCTGCGCGCCGTCCTTGGGCGGCCCGTCGTAGAGCGCGTCGACGTCGGACAGCAGCAGCAGCGCGTCGGCCTTGACCAAGTGGGCCACCAGCGCGGCCAGCCGGTCGTTGTCACCAAAGCGGATCTCGTGAGTGGCCACCGTGTCGTTCTCGTTGACCACGGGGACGACGCCGAGGTGCAGCAGCCGGTGCATCGCCCGGTAGGCGTTGGCATAGTGCTGGCGGCGCATCAGGTCCTCGGCGGTCAGCAGCACCTGGCTGACGGTGATGCCGCGGGCGCCGAAGGCCTGCGTGTAGCGGGCCATCAGCAGGCCCTGGCCTACGCTGGCCGCGGCCTGCTGGGTAGCCAGGTCCTTGGGCCGGCGGCCCAGGCCCAGCGGGGCCAGTCCGGCGGAGATGGCCCCGGAGGACACCAGGATGACCTCGGTACCGGCGTTGCGGCGCCTTGCCAGCACTTCCACCAGGGACAGCAACGCCTCCTCGGAAATGCCGCCGGCCACCGAAGTCAGTGAGGACGAGCCGACCTTGACCACCAGACGCTCGGCCGTGGCCAGCAGGGTCCGGTCGGCCGCCGTGGCCGGCTCAGAGCTCATCGTCGTCGTCATGGTCTTCCTTCTCGATCCAGACGCCTGACTTGCGCTCGGCCTCGAGCTCGGCGCGGGTGGCGGCTCTGGCCTCCTTGCGCTCCTGGTACTGCTCGCGCTTCTCTTCGCGCGTGGGCCGGATGTACTCCATCAGGCGCAGGTCGGTGCCGCGCGGGGAGGACAGCAGCTCCGCGCCGGCGGCCATGGTGGGCTCCCAGTCGAAGACCACTGCGTCGTCCTCGCCGATCACCACGGTGTCTCCCGGGCGCGCTCCGGACTTGAACAGCTGGTCCTCGACCCCCAGCTTGGCCAGCCGGTCGGAGAGGTAGCCCACGGCTTCGTCGTTGGTGAAGTCGGTCTGCTTGACCCAGCGCTCCGGCTTGTCGCCCAGCACCCGGAAAAGCGGTTCCAGGTTCTTCTCTTCGCGGCGGATGATGAAGCCGCGGTCATTCACGGACCGCGGGCGCAGCACGGCGGGTGCGACCTTCGGCGGGGCAGCCTTCACTTCGGCCCGCGCCGCGGCGACGACCTCGGCCATCGCGAAGCCCAGTTGACGCAGGCCCTCGTGGCTGGAGGCGGAGACTTCGAAGACCCGGTAGCCGCGCTTTTCCAGCTCGGGCCGGACGAACTCGGCCATGTCGCGGCCGTCCGGCACGTCCACCTTGTTCAGCGCCACCAGCTTGGGGCGCTCGTTCAGCGGGACCACGTCGCCGTCCGCACCGGCGTAGCTCATGTCCACCGCGTACTGTTCCAGTTCGCGTTCGATGATCGCCAGGTCGGCGAGGGGGTCGCGGTCGGCTTCCAGCGCGGCGCAGTCCAGCACATGCACGATGGCCGCGCAGCGCTCTACATGGCGCAGGAAGTGGTGGCCCAGGCCCTTGCCCTCGCTGGCGCCTTCGATCAAGCCGGGCACATCGGCGATGGTGAAACGTACGTCACCGGCCTGCACTACGCCCAGATTCGGCACCAGCGTGGTGAACGGGTAGTCGGCGATCTTCGGCCGCGCCGCGGACATGGCCGCAATCAGGCTGGACTTGCCCGCGGACGGGAAGCCGACCAGCGCCACATCGGCGATGGACTTCAACTCCAGGACAATGTCCCGCTCGTCGCCCGGAATGCCCAGCAGCGCGAACCCGGGGGCCTTGCGTTTGGCCGATGACAGCGCGGAGTTGCCGAGCCCGCCCTGGCCGCCGGCAGCGGCCACGAATTCGGTTCCGTTGCCCACCAAGTCGGCGAGGACATCGCCGTTCTTGGTCTTGACCACCGTGCCGTCCGGCACGGGCAGCACCAGCGTGGCGCCGTTCTTGCCGTCGCGCCAGTCCCCCATCCCGGGGCCACCGTTGGTGGCATGGCGGTGCGGGGCGTGGTGGTAGTCCAGCAGCGTGGTGGTCTGGTCATCCACGCGGAGGATCACGTCGCCGCCGTTGCCGCCGTTGCCGCCGTCGGGCCCGCCCAGGGGCTTGAACTTTTCGCGCTTGACGGAGACGCAACCGTGGCCACCTGATCCGCCGGATACATGCAGGACTACCCGGTCAACGAATGTTGCCACGTGATCGATCTCCTCTATGCCGATGGGCCAGCACTGAAACGGCCCACCAGTGATTCTAGTCTGGTTAAAACACCAGTGAGGCGGACCGTCGGCCCGCCTCACTGGAAAGCATTTTGCTGCTTGCAGATTACTCCGCAGCCGCTGCCACGATGTTTACCACGCGGCGTCCGCGGCGGGTACCGAACTCAACGGCACCGGCCTCAAGGGCGAACAGCGTGTCGTCGCCGCCACGGCCGACGTTGGCGCCGGGGTGGAAGTGGGTACCGCGCTGGCGGACGATGATCTCGCCGGCGGAAACTACCTGGCCACCGAAGCGCTTGACGCCCAAGAACTGAGCGTTGGAGTCGCGGCCGTTGCGAGTGGAACTCGCACCCTTCTTATGTGCCATTTGTTTTGCCTACCTTTTGATCTTAGGAACGTTACAGAAAGCCAGCGGACCGCTTACGCGATTCCGGTGACCTTGACCTTGGTCAGTGCAGAACGGTAGCCCTGGCGCTTCTTGTAGCCGGTCTTGTTCTTGTACTTCTGGATGACGATCTTCGGACCGCGGAGATTCTCGACGATCTCGGCGGTGACCTTGACGTTAGCCAAGGCATCGACAGCAGAGGTGACCTTGTCGCCGTCGACCAGGAGCAGAGCAGGCAGCTCGATGGTGCTGCCAGCCTCACCGGGGACGCGGTCAAGGGTCACGAGGTCTCCAACGGAAACCTTTTCTTGGCGGCCGCCGGCGCGGACAATCGCGTACACCACTTGGGAACTCACTTCTCTAGACGTTTATTACAGTTTTTGCTCGAATACGCAGGCACGTTCGCGACGGCCTGGAAAGCACTGTGCATCCGCGCCTGCGGGTGGAAACCCTTCGAAGGCGTACGCACCGAAGATCTAGATTACGCTATTGCGGCTATCCGCCGCAAACCAGCGGCTCCGGGAGTGCCGGAGGGGCTCTGCGTGATCCTTTACCTGGCGCGGGCGGACTGGAATCCGCTCGGTCGCACCTAGTCATACTACTGCCGTCGCGCCCGGACGCGTGCATTTCCGCTCCGCGACACGGCGGGCACAGCACAGGCCGCGGGCTCAAAGGTCCGCGGCCTGTCCCGTAACTGGTTGCTACAGCTCCGAGGCGGGCACTCCGACGCCCAGCACCAGCGGAGCCGCGGCTTCGGTCTTTCCTGCCGCCGCCTCGGCCAAGGCGGGCGCTGCCGGCGCGGACGCGGCGTGCCGGTGGCTGCCGTCGCCCTCCGGGGAGGTGGAGGCCTCCACGGTCTCCACCGGAGCGTCGGCTGCACCCTGCGGGCTGCTGGCAGCACGACGGCGGCGCGGCTTGCGGACCGGGGCTGCGGCCGGAGCCTGCGGCTCGGCGGCCACGGGCTGGCCCTGGTCGGCCGCTACCGACGGCTCGGCCGCCTGTGACTGGCCTGCCGTGGCCGGTTCCGGTGCGGCTGCCGGGGCGGCCTGCTCCGGCTTCTCCACCGGGGCAACCTTGTTGAAGGCCTCGGTCAGGCTTTCCAGCGTCAGCGACGGCTCTTCCGGCGCGGCCACCGGGGCGTGCGTGGCGCGCGGAATGGCTACGGTTTCGCCGTTGATCTTCAGCACTCCCGCTCCGCCGTCCTGGTCGGCCGTGGACGCGGGGGCAGCAGCGGCTGCGGCGATGCCGGAATCGTCGGCACGGCGCGACCGGCGCTTGCGGCCGGAGGCGGCAGGCTGACCCTGTGCCGGGGCCGTTGCGGCGGCGGCTTCGGGCTTGGCTGCGCCGCTGGCTGCGGGGGCCGCTTCGACGTCGTGCTGTTTGGCCTTGGCCGCCTCGGGGTGCTCTTCCGCCTCGTGGGCGGCGTGGGCTGCGGCGGCGATGGCGGCCAGTGCCGCGCGGGCGGCCTCAGCCTTGGCCTTGCGCTCGGCGTCGTCCTCCTGTGCCACAGCAGCCGGCGCCTCGGCGGTCGGCTCCTGCTGGCCGCGGCTGCGGCGCTTCTCGCTGCGCGACTGCCGTTCCGAACGCTTCTCGATCCGGACTTGGTGGTGTTCGGTCGCAGCACCGGCGCGGCGGTGCTCGACCGGTTCGTCGTGGGTGATCACGCCGCTGCCGGCGCAATGCTCACACTGCTCGCCGAAGACTTCCAGCAGCCCGGTGCCCATCCGCTTGCGCGTCATCTGGACCAGACCCAGCGAGGTCACCTCGGCGACCTGGTGCTTGGTCCGGTCGCGGCCCAGGCACTCGACCAGCCGGCGCAGCACCAGATCCCGGTTGGACTCCAGCACCATGTCGATGAAGTCGATGACGATGATGCCGCCGATGTCGCGCAGCCGCAGCTGGCGGACTACTTCCTCGGCCGCTTCCAGGTTGTTCTTAGTGACGGTTTCTTCGAGGTTGCCGCCGGAGCCGGTGAACTTGCCGGTGTTGACGTCCACCACGGTCATCGCCTCGGTGCGGTCGATCACCAATGAGCCGCCGGACGGCAGGAACACCTTGCGGTCCAACGCCTTATGGATCTGCTCGTCCAGCCGCTGGGCAGCGAAGATGTCCGTCTCCGACGTCCACTTTTCCAGCCGGTCGACCAAATCCGGGGCCACGTAGGTCACGTAGGCCTCGATGGTGTCCCAGGCTTCCTCGCCGGAAACCACCAGCTTGGAGAAGTCCTCGTTGAAAACGTCGCGGACCACCTTGATGGTCAGGTCCGGCTCCGCGTAGAGCATTTCCGGTGCCAGCGTCTTGGTGGAGCCGGCACGCGATTCGATGCCTTCCCACTGCGCGCGCAGCCGGTTGATGTCGTTCATCAGCTCTTCTTCGCTGGCGCCTTCGGCCGCGGTGCGCACAATCACGCCGGCACCGTCCGGAACATGTTCCTTCAGGATCTTCTTCAGCCGGTTGCGTTCCACGTCGGGCAGCTTGCGCGAGATGCCGGTCATCGAGCCGCCGGGAACATAGACGAGGAAGCGGCCCGGCAGCGAGATCTGGCTGGTCAGGCGGGCGCCCTTGTGGCCCACCGGATCCTTGGTCACCTGCACCAGCACCGAGTCGCCGGACTTCAGGGCAAGCTCGATCCGGCGCGGCTGTCCGTCCAGGTGGGCGGCGTCCCAGTTGACCTCGCCGGCGTAGAGCACGGCGTTGCGGCCGCGGCCAATATCGATGAAGGCAGCTTCCATGCTGGGCAGCACGTTCTGCACCTTGCCCAGGTAGACGTTTCCGATCAGCGAATCCTGCTGTGTCTTGGAGACGAAGTGCTCCGCGAGCACACCGTCTTCGAGCACGCCGATCTGGATCCTGTCGTCGCGCTGGCGGACCACCATCTGGCGGTCGACCGATTCGCGGCGGGCCAGGAACTCGGCCTCGGTGATCACCTGGCGGCGGCGGCCGGACTCGCGTGATTCGCGGCGGCGCTGCTTCTTGGCCTCCAGCCGGGTGGAGCCCTTGACCGATGTCACCTTGTTGCTGGGAGCGGTCTCGGTCACCGGGCGCGGTGCCCGGACGCGGGTGACCGTGTTGGGCGGATCGTCCTCCGCGCCGCCGGTGAGTTCCAGATCGGCATCGCCGCGGCGGCGACGGCGACGGCGGCGCGACGTCACGCCGTCCTTCTCCCCCGCCGCGCTTTCTTCTGCGGTTTCGGCTGCCTCGTCGGTTTCTTCCGTGCCGGCCGCCTCGGCGCTGCCGGCCTCGGCCTCGGCGCGGTTGCGGGTGCGGCCGCGTCGGTTCCGGCGGCTGCGGCGCTGCCCGCCGTCTTCGTCCTCCTCCTCAGTGTCCGCTGCCGCGGCCGGCTCCGGCTTGGCCGCGGCGACCGCAGACAGGTCGGGGGCGTGGAAGAGCAGGGACACCGGCGAGGACGGAATGGTGAACGGATCGTGCCCGGCACCCGCTTCCGCGGCTGTTTCTTCGGCCTGTTCCTCTTCGGCGGCCGACCCGGCTGCGTGCGCAGGCTGCTCTGCGGAGGCAGCGGCTTCCGCTGCTTCCGGGGCGGCGGAGGCCGTTGCCTTGGTGGAACGACGACGGCGGGAGGGTGCCTTCGCGGGCTGCTCCCCCGCTGGCTCAGCGGCTGCCTCGGTTCCGGCGTCCTGCTTAGCGGCTGCCTCGGTACCGGCGGCCTGCTCAGCGGCCGGCTCGGCGGCGGTTGCCTGAGCGGTGGCTGCCCGTGCGCTGCGTGCTTGGGCGCCAGAAGTGTCCGCTGCAGCGGACATCGGCTCCTGCGCGCCGGCCGGGGCCTCGCCTTCGGCGGTGGTCAGTTCGGCTGCGGCGTCCGCAGTAGTCTGCGCCTCGGTGCTGCGGCGGGTCCGCGTGGTAGCGGCAGTACGACGGCGGCTGGCCGGCTTTTCGGCCGGTTCCTCCGCACCTTCGGCCTCCAGGATGCCGTCGGCATCGACGGGCTGCTCAACCGGCTGCTCGGCACGGCTGCGGCGCTTACGGGCTGGCTTGCCTGCCGTTTCGCCCTCGGCCGGCACCGCCGAGTCCAGCACGCCGTCCGGAGCGGCTCCACCGGCGGTCTCGGTCGGCTCGGCGGCCGGCTGCGCCTCGGTGCCTTCCTGCAGTGCGGCTTCCTGGGCTGCTGCTTCGGCGGCCTTCTGCGCGGCGGTCTTGCGCGGTTGGCGGGTTCGGGCCTTGGCGGCGGGGGCAGCTTCGGCAGCCAAGCCGGCGGCGGGTTCGCCGGCGCTTGCGGCAGCAGTCCCTGATGCCGCGGCGATGGCCTCGTCCGGCTGCGCAGTCTGGCTGGCCGCTGCTTCGGCGGCCTTTTCGGCGGCAGTCTTGCGCGGCCGGCGCGTCCGGGTGATGGCTGCCTGCGCTGGGGCTGCCTGCGCTGGTTCAGCGGGCTGACCGCCGTCCGGAGCTACCCCGGCCGGCTGGTCAGCTGCGGGAGCATCGGTGCCCGGCGCTGCGGCGGAGGCACCGCCGTCGTTAGTGGATTCAACGGCCGCGGCGGGCAGTTGAACATCCAACTGGTCCTGCGACGGCGCGGACACAGCGGGCTTGCGGCGGGGGCGCGGCGGTTTCTTGGCTGTTCCCTCCGGTGAGTCGGCCGGTGCGGAGGTAGCGGGTATTACCTGTTCATTGTCCATTTAAAGTTTTGCTCCAACCCCTGCGGCACCGGCCACATCCCGGTGCCCTCGGGGGCACGTAGCCGGGTGTCCGGGCGCCTTGGGCTGCCCGCCACCAAAAGTCGTCTTGGTATCACCCGAGCTCGCGCCATCACGTGGGGCGCGGCACACCCGGGGACCAGCGGCGCTTTTCCGTCTGCCGTATATCTTCTCTTCACCGGCAGGGCCGCCCGGCGGATTCCCAGCGCCCATCCGGATTGATGGGCTCCTTGTTCGGGAAGCGTCGCCGACGGACCTGGAAGCCTGTCGCTGGACCAATAGCAGCATGTGGGGCCGCTATCAGCCACGATCATTCTCTCACACCGGGTCCGTTTTGGTGAGTATTAGCCGATCCCTCCGGCGTAGAATCGAGCCAATTGACCCCGAGCTCGAGGAACACGGTGCACACCGACGCGCAACCCTCCACATCCCTGGCCTCCATTGCCACCGGCCACCGACCGGACGGCGAGGTTCCCGGCGTCGCCCGGGAGAAACCGTTCGCGTGGCTGCTGCTGGCCACCGGCGTCTTCGGCTGGATCATGTCCGGCATCCTGGTGCTCGAACGGCTGGCCACCTACGAGGATGCGGGCCACGTGACCAGCTGCGACATTAACCCGTGGGTCTCCTGCGGCAAGGTGTTCCTGCACTGGCAGGCCTCGCTCTTCGGCTTCCCCAACCCGCTGATCGGCATCGTCGCCTTCGCGGTTCCCATCACGACGGCGGTGGCGATCCTTGCCGGGGCACGGTTCCGCCGCTGGTACTGGCTCGGCCTGCAGGGCGGCGTCACGCTGGGCTTCGTCTTCATCGTCTGGCTGTGGAGCCAGGCGCTTTACGACATCCACATCCTGTGCCTGTACTGCATGGGCGTGTGGGCCGCGATGATCCCGATGATGGTCCACACCACGGCGCGGAACCTGGCGCACGGGGTCATCAAGGCACCCGCGGGCGTGGTCCGGTTTGCCGGCAGCTGGGCCTGGACCGTCACAGCCCTGCTGTGGATCGTGACCGCCGGGACCATCTTCCTGGCGTTCATTGACGCCTTCCTGGGCTGATTTGCTGCGCCGATTTCCGGCTTTAATACACGGAGGCCGCGTCCCCATTCGGGGTCGCGGCCTCGGTGCGTTGCGTTCGGCCTAGTCGCGCTGGGCCTAGGAGAACCAGATGCCGATCTCGCGCTCGGCGGACTCCGGCGAATCCGAACCGTGGACCAGGTTCTGCTGCACCTTCACGCCCCAGTCGCGGCCGAAGTCGCCGCGGATCGTGCCCGGAGCGGCAGTGGTGGGGTCGGTGGTTCCGGCCAGCGACCGGAAGCCCTCGATCACGCGGTGCCCCTCGAACACGGCGGCAGCCACCGGGCCGGAAAGCATGAACTCGACCAGCGGCTCGTAGAACGGCTTGCCGACATGCTCTTCGTAGTGCTTTTCCAGCAGTTCGCGGGTAGGCTCCACTAGCTTCAGTTCGGCCAGCGTATAGCCCTTGGCCTCGATGCGGGCCAGGATGCTGCCGGTGAGACCGCGGGATACGCCGTCGGGCTTGACCAGTACCAGTGTGCGTTCAACGCTCACAATTTCTCCTCTTCGCTTCACGATTAACCCCGTTTTATCCTACGGGACGGGTGGCAGCCCCCGGCTGCGGACTGAATCGGGGACAGTGCGGATCAGCGGCCGTCGCCGCCCGCGGTCCCTGTTTCCCCGCCGTTCTCGCGTTCCCCGCCGTTCTCGCGCTCCCAGGCCGCCTGTTCAGCGTCGCGCTGCGCGTTCTCGCGGTCCAGCCGGCCGCCCGTGCGCACCGCGTACCACCAGGACAGGGCGAACAGCACCCCGACTACGAACATCACGGGTTCGACGAAACCGGTGGCGATCAGCAGCACCTGAAGTCCCCAGCCGATGGCGTAGCCGGACGGGCGGCGCAGCAGCGCGCAGCAAAGCACCAGCACGATGCTCAGGCCGATCCCGAGTCCCATAATCAGCGCCGGCGGCACCTCATCCCGGTAGAGCCCGAACACCACCAGCGTGGCGAAGAAGGCAACGAAGGCTTCCAGCAGCAGCACGGTGGAGGCGAACATGGTCTTGATCGAGCGCCGTTTCTTGGGCGTATCCGGACGCCATTCGCGCTGGGCTTTGGTCAGTTTGGCCATGGATCTTGTTACTTTCCTAGCAGGATTCGGGCGTCGGCAACCAGGGTGATGGACCCGGTGATCAGCACGCCGCCGGAGAGGTCGTTGTTGGCTTCGGCCCGGGCCACGGCCCATTCGATGGCGTCGTCCAGCCGGGGCGCAATGTGGACGGCGTCCTCCGGGAATCCGGCGGCCATGGCGTCCTCGGCCAACTGCTCGGCCGGAATGGCCCGGGGCGAATTGGACGTGGTGACGCAGATTTCGTCGGTCAGATCCTTGAGCTGCTCGCGCAGCTGCTGGAACAGGCCGATGGCGTCCTTTTCCTGCAGCACGCCGACCACCGGGACCAGTGTGGTGAAGTTGAACGCTTCCAGGATGGCCTGCGCACTGGCCTTCATCCCGTCGGGGTTGTGGGCGGCGTCCACAATGATGGTGGGCGCGGTCCGGACCACCTCCAGCCGGCCCGGCGAGGTGACCTCCAGGAACGCCTCGCGGAGCACTTCGACGTTGAGCTCTTTCTCCCCGCCGCCGAGGAACGCCTCCAGCGCCGCCACTGCCACCGCGGCGTTCTGGGCCTGGTGCGCGCCGTGCAGCGGCAGCAGTAGGTCCTCGTAGCGGCCGGACAGCCCGTTGATGGTCAACTGCTGGCCGCCTACCGCCACCATGCGGGACTCGACGCCGAATTCCACGCCTTCGAAGCGGAACGGCACCTGCACATCGCGCGCCTGTTCAAGCAGCACCTCCGCTGCGTCCAGCGGCTGGGCGGCGCTGATCAGGAAGCCGCCGCTCTTGATGATGCCGGCCTTCTCCCGGGCGATGTCCGCGGTGGTGTCCCCCAGCAGGTCCGTGTGGTCCAGCGAGATCGGCGTGATCACCGAGACCTGGCCGTCCACCACGTTGGTGGCGTCGGTGATGCCGCCAAGGCCGACCTCGACCACCGCCACTTCCACCGGCTCGTCGGCGAAGATGGCAATCGCGAGGATGGTCACGCACTCGAAGTAGGTCAGCTGCGGTTCGCCCTCGGCGTTCAGCTCCTGGTCGATGATGTCCAGGTACGGCCGGATCTCGTCCCAGACCCGCACGAATGTCTCGTCGGCGACGGGCTCGCCGTCGATGCAGATCCGTTCGGTGACCTTGGACAGGTGCGGGCTGGTGTAGCGGCCGGTGCGCAGCCCGTGTGCCCGCAGGCCGGCCTCGATGATCCGGGCCGTGGACGTCTTGCCGTTGGTCCCGGTCAGGTGGATGCTGGCGAACGCCTTGTTGGGTTCGCCCAGGATGTCCATCGCGCGGAACAGCGGTTCCATCCGCGGTTCCATCTTGTTTTCCGGGGCGCGGCCCAGCAGTTCCGCGTAGACGCTCTCAACGGCGAATTCATCACTCATGGTCGGTGTCCCTTCAGGATCCGGTTTTTTCCACGGACACGGCATCGCCGTCCCCGGCCACCAGGACAAGGTCCACGGTGAGGGTTTCCTGCGAGACCAGCCCCTGGTGCAGGGTGAGGGCGTCCAGCACGGACTGGTCTGCCGTCACTGTGGTGCGGACGCGGTCGCTGACCACCAGTCCGGCGTCCTTGCGGGCCTGCTGGATGGTGCGCACGTAGTCGCGCGCCACTCCCTCGGCCTCCAGCTCCGCGGTCACGGTGGTGTCCAAGACCAGGAAACCGCCGCCGGGCAGCATGGTGACGGCGGCACCCGCGGCGGCGTCCTCGGCAACCACCGTTTCCAGCGAGTATTCCGACGGCTCCAGCGCCAGTCCCCCGGCGGTGACCACACCGGCGTCGTCCACCGACCAGTCACCGGATTTGGCCGCCTTGATGGCCTGCTGCACGTTCTTGCCCAGCCGCGGTCCGGCCGCCCGGGCGTTGACCACCAGCTTTTGCGAGATGCCGAACTCTTCCGGCGAGGCGTCGGCGGCGTCGATCAGCCGGACGGACTTGATGTTCAGTTCGTCCTGGATCATCACTGCGTACTGTCCGGAGAGCCGGTCGGCGCCGGGGACCACCACGGTCAGCGAGGCCAGCGGCAGGCGCACCCGCAGGTTCGCGCCCTTGCGCAGGCTCGACCCGGACGAGCAGATCTGCCGGGTGGTGTCCATCAGTTCCACCAGCTCGGCCAACTGCGGGAACTCATCGGCGTCGGGCAGATCGGTCAGATGGACCGAACGTCCGCCGGTCAGCCCGCGCCAGATCTCCTCGGTCACCAGCGGCAGCAGCGGAGCGGCCACGCGGCACACGGCTTCCAGCGCGGTGTAGAGCACGTCGAACGCATCGCGGTCCTCGTCGAAGAACCGCTGGCGGGAACGGCGGATGTACCAGTTGGTTAGCGTGTCCAGGTACTCGCGCAGCGCGTCGCAGGCACCAGAGACGTCGTAGGCGTCCAGCGCTGCAGTCATATCGCGGACCAGATCCCCGGTGTTAGCCAGGATGAACTGGTCCAGCGACTCCATCCCATCGATCCGGGCGGTATCGCCCAGGACGGAACTCGCCTCGTAGCCGGCGCCGTGGTTCGCGGAGTTGGTATAGAGCTTGAAGAAGTGCCAGACGTTCCACAGCGGCAGCATCACCTGGCGGACGCCGTCGCGGATGCCCTGTTCGGTGACGATCAGGTTGCCGCCGCGCAGGATCGGTGACGCCATCAGGAACCAGCGCATGGCGTCGGAACCGTCGCGGTCCAGGACCTCGGACACGTCCGGGTAGTTGCGCAGGCTCTTGGACATCTTCTGCCCGTCCGAGCCGAGCACGATGCCGTGGCTGATCACATTGCGGAACGCCGGGCGGTCGAACAGCGCGGTGGCCAGCACATGCATGGTGTAGAACCAGCCGCGGGTCTGGCCGATGTACTCGACGATGAAGTCCGCCGGGTTGTGGCTGTCGAACCAGTCCTTGTTCTCCATCGGGTAGTGCACCTGGGCGTACGGCATGGAACCGGAGTCAAACCAGACGTCCAGCACATCCTCCACCCGGCGCATCATCGACTGGCCGGTCGGGTCATCCGGGTTCGGGCGGACCAGGTCATCGATGTACGGACGGTGTAGGTCCACCTCGCCGTCGTGATTGCGCGGCAGGGTGCCGAACGCTTCCTCCAGCTCAGCCAGCGAGCCGTACACCTCGCGGCGCGGGTAGTCAGGGTTGTCCGATTCCCACACCGGGATGGGCGAACCCCAGAACCGGTTGCGGCTGATGGACCAGTCGCGGGCGTTCTCCAGCCACTTGCCGAACTGGCCGTCCTTGACGTTTTCCGGGATCCAGTTGATCTGCTGGTTCAGCTCGACCATCCGGTCCTTGAACTTGGTGACCTCCACATACCAGGAGGAGATGGCGCGGTAGATCAGCGGCGTGCGGCAGCGCCAGCAGTGCGGATAGCTGTGCTCGAAGCTGGCCTGCCGGACCAGCCGGCCCTCGGCCTTCAGCACGCGGGTGATCGGCTTGTTCGCCTCGAACACCTGCATGCCGGCGATCTCGGCCAGCGGGCCCTCGGCGAAATTCGGCAGGAACTTGGCGCCCTCATCCACGGATACGATCACCGGGATGCCGTTGTCCTCGCAGATCTTCTGGTCGTCCTCGCCGAACGCCGGAGCCTGGTGGACCAGGCCCGTACCGTCGGTGGTGGTCACGTAGTCGGCCACCACGATCTGCCAGCCATTGCCGGTGCCCCACTTTTCGGCGTCCGTGTAGTACTCCCACAGCGGCTCATAGCGCAGGCCGGCCAACTGGGTGCCGGCGTAGGTGGCGGTGACCGCTTCGGCGGCGGCAGCGGCGTCGTCGTAGCCCAGGTCCTTGGCGTAGGAGCCGAGCAGGTCCTCAGCCAGCAGGAACTTCTCCCCCGCAGCCATCGTCCCGTGCGGTCCGGCCGGCAGCACCACGTAGCGGATCTCAGGGCCGACGGCGAGCGCGGCGTTGGTGGGCAGCGTCCAGGGCGTGGTGGTCCAGGCGAGTGCGTTGACACCGGCCAACTCCGCGGCCAGGGGGTTCTCCGAGCCGTCCGCCCGGATCGGGAAGGTGACCGTGACCGTCTGGTCCTGGCGCATCTTGTAGACGTCGTCGTCCATCCGCAGCTCATGGTTGGACAACGGGGTCTCATCCCGCCAGCAGTACGGCAGCACGCGGAAGCCCTGGTAGGTCAGACCCTTCTCGTGCAGCTGCTTGAAGGCCCAGATCACCGACTCCATGTACTCGACATTGAGTGTCTTGTAGTCGTTCTCGAAGTCCACCCAGCGGGCTTGGCGCGTTACGTAGTTCTGCCATTCGTCGGCGTACTTCATCACGGACGTGCGGCAGGCATCGTTGAACTTGTCGATGCCCATGGCAACGATCTGGTTCTTGTCCGTCATGCCCAGCTGCTTCATCGCCTCCAGTTCGGCGGGCAGGCCGTGCGTGTCCCAGCCGAAGCGGCGCTCCACCTTGTGGCCGCGCTGCGTCTGGTAGCGCGCCACCAGGTCCTTGACGTAGCCGGTCAGCAGGTGGCCGTAGTGCGGCAGCCCGTTGGCGAAGGGCGGGCCATCGTAGAAGACGAACTCGTTCCCACCATCTTCGCCGGCTTCGCGGGCATCGACGGAGGCCTGGAACGTGCCGTCCTGCTGCCAGTATTTGAGCACCAGTTCCTCGATTTCGGGGAACTTGGGCGAGCTCTCGGCAGCGGCAGCGCCGGCGGTGGAGGCCTTGGGATAGATCTGTGGCATTTTCGTCATCCTGGAAAGACAGCTCGGCAAGTGTGGGTACTTCTGCGAGGACGTGCCCTGCTCCAGCGCACCGGTGCGGCCTGAAAGCCGAACCTGTTGCCGGGGCGGAACCCGCGGTACCACCTCACTTGCTGGCCTGATGCACCGGAACCGGTGCAAGGGGACAGCCACTCGTTCGCTGCTGTGACGGGCTTACCCGTCCGGCTCTACTAGGCCCGGTATTGCTGTGTGGACCGTTCTTCCGGAAGCTCACCGGTGATGGCCGGGTCGAAGCTTGTAGCTCAAGTTTAGGGCCACATCGCCGCGGCTGTCGAAACGCGGGCGGCAGCACGACCGAAAGCCCTGGACCCCGCTGGGGGCTAGCCTGTTCCGTTGCCGGCGAGGCCTCCGATCCCAGGCTCGCCCGGCCGCCGCCGTCACGGAACCGCCAATAAATCCGGAACTTTGGTGCGCCAGTATCGGTTGCGTCTTCTGCGGCGGCGCGGATCGATGTAGCCGGGCGGGATGAACCAGGGGATGCCGTCGTCGACCACGATCTCCCAGTCGCCCTGTTCGACCAGGTCATGGTGAAAAATACACAGCAGCACGCCGTTGTTCACGCTTGTCCGCCCGCCCCGGTACCAGGGAACGATGTGGTGAGCCTCGCACCACACCGCGGGCATCGTGCAGCCGGGGAACGCGCACCCGCAGTCGCGGACGGCGAGCGCCTTGCGGACCGCCGGGGTGAAGAACCGTGATGCGCGGCCCAGATCCAGGACCTCACTCTGGGAACCCAGCACCACCGGAATAATCGACGCGTCGCACGCTAGTCTCCGCACCGTGTTGACCGAGACCGGATTGCCGAACACCGGATGCGCCGGGCCGGTCAGCTCGCCGGTTAGTTCCTTGTACCCGGTGGTGACCATGATCTGTGCGCGGTGCCCGCCGGTAGCCGGCATCCTGCCAGCCGACAACGCCACCACGCACCCGGCCACCAGCCCGGCCAACTGCTTCTGCGCAAACGAACGCGGATCCAACAACGCGGCATCCGGATCCGCTGTTCCATCCTCGAACACAGCATCGGTTGTCCCGGGCGCGGGGGCGGGTAGGAACGCAGCGGTCCCCGGCACTTCACCACTCCCGTCGACGGTGGTGCCGGTGCCGGTGCCGTTGCCGGCAGTAATGTTCTCCCCGGTCAGCCGCGGATTGGTGGCTGTGTTCATCACCGTCGCCAACGCCTGGTACTGAGCATCGTCGGCCGCCAGAGTGAAGTAGTGCAGGCCCCCGCGCCGTCCCCGATAGAACACACCCTGCTTCGCGCGCAGCGCCGCCTCCGAAGGCTCCTTCCCGTCCGCGTCTGCGGCCGACTCCCACATTTTGGCGACCTTGCCCAATACGTCCTGGTCAGCTTCCACTGCCTGAAGCACCAGCGCCGCCTCCATCTCCGACGCAGTATCCATGCCGGCCGTCGGACGCACCCGCGCCACCGCATCAGTGATCAGCGACGCCGCCCGGCCCGCAATCCTGCCCTCGGCCAGCGCCTTCCCAAGCACCGGCAGCCGGACGCTCCCGGGCTCGCCTGAGGGCAGCCGTCCGGCGAGCGCAGCCTGACCCACCCTGATCCGCCGCTTTGCCTCGCCAACACCGATCCCCAGCCGGGCCCGCAAATACTCGGCATTGGTGCGGAACTCCGTCCCCCTGCGGGCAGTGCCACCGTCCTCGCCCTCCGCCGCTCCCTGCCTGTCGGATCCGTCCGGATCAGTGCCGGCGCTCAATGCTTCCGCCGGATCGACCCAACCGGACTCCCCCGTGTCTGCACCCGCAGCAGGGACTGCACCACCGTCCGGTGAAGATTCTGCGCCGTCACCGGCAGTAGCAGGGCCACCGAAGAGTCCATCCCGCTCCCCTACGCGGGCAACATCAGCCCGCTCTACTGCCCATGCTCCTGCCAGCTGGAAGAACTCTACGATCTTGGAGATGTCCTCCACGGCTGCCACAGTGGCCGCCAATTCGCGGGTGGACATGTGGTCCATTCCGGCGACAAAACCACTCGCCCTGCTGGCCAAGTCGACGCGCACTCGGTCCAGGGAAGCAAGTATCCCTGGATCCTGTTCGAGCGCTGCAATGGCCATACCTCCATTTTTCTTCGAAGACAGATTCTAAGCAATCGGATTCCTCGATTGTGTAGGGGTAGTCGGCCAGCATGCCGGCCGTGCCGCCGCGCCGGGAAAAGGAATCCTAGCTAGGTGTATTGACCACGGACGTTAGGGACACGCGGCGTGGCTGGGTGACATGAAGAAGACCTCCGGGTGAGGTGGGGCTTGTCGAGAGTCCACATCTTCACACCGGAGGTCTTCAATGTCCCATGCTAATGCCGTCCTGACTCCGAAGGGCCGTCTGCGCCTGGCCAAATGCGTGGTCGAGGACGGCTGGCCGCTGCGCCGGGCTGCGGAACGGTTCCAGGTCTGCGTCACGACCGCCTCACGCTGGGCCAATCGTTACCGGCAACTCGGCGAGGCCGGAATGCAGGACCGGTCCAGCCGGCCGGCCCGCAGCCCGCGCAAGACCCCGAAGCGCCGGGAGCGGCGGATCATCGCCCTGCGGATCAACCGGCGCTGGGGCCCGGCCAGGGTCGGTTACCTGCTGGGCATACATCCCTCGACCGTGCACCGGGTGCTCTCCCGCTACGGGCTGGCGAAGCTGGCCTGGCTGGACCGTGCCACCGGGCGGGCCATCCGCCGCTATGAGCATGCCGCGCCCGGGGACCTGGTGCACGTGGACATCAAAAAGCTCGGGCGGATCCCCGACGGCGGCGGGCACCGGATGGTCGGGAAGGCACGCGGGAACCGGAACAAGACCGGCACCGACACCAACCGGCGCCCCGGCTACGCCTACCTGCACAACGCGGTCGATGACCACTCGCGCCTGGCCTACACGGAAATCCTCCAGGACGAGCGGAAGGAGACCGCGGCCGCCTTCTGGGAACGCGCCAAGGCCTGGTTCGACGGCGTCGGCATCGAGGTTCAACGCGTGCTGACCGACAACGGGTCCTGCTACCGCTCCCGCGCCTTCGCCGCGGCTCTGGGTCGCGGCATCAAACACAAACGCACCCGCCCCTACCGGCCGCAGACCAACGGAAAGGTCGAACGCTACAACCGCACCCTGCTGGAGGAATGGGCCTACGCCAATCCGTACCGGTCAGAGGCTGAACGCGTCGCCGCCTTCCCCGGCTGGCTCCACGGCTACAATTTCCACCGCGGGCACACCTCACTCAAAGGTCAGCCACCGGCCAGCCGCGTACCCAACCTCTCAGGTCAATACATCTAGGCGAGTCCGAACCCGGACGGAGCGAAGCCACAGAGCGAAGCCCTACCGCTATTTCCGAATCAGCTTGTGCGCGGCGGCTTGCGCCACAGGACGCATGACGATCTGGTCCAGGTTCACGTGGTGCGGGAGGTTGAGCGAGTAGGCCACGACGTCGGCGACATCCTCGGCCAGCAGCGGCTTCTCCACGCCGGTGTAGACCTTGTCCGCTGCCGTCTGGTCGCCGCCGAGACGGTTGAGCGAAAACTCTTCGGTCTGCACCAAACCCGGCAGGATCTCGATCACCCGCACGTTGTGTTCGGCCTCTTCCAGCCGCAGGGTACCGGCCATGGAATGCTGCGCGAACTTGGCGGCCACGTATCCACCGCCCCCTTCGTAGGCCACGATCCCCGCGGTGGAGGTCAGCAGCACGACCGAGCCTTCACCGTTTTCGCGCAGGGCCGGAAGGAACGCCTGGACCATCCGCAGCGAGCCGAGGACGTTGACGTTGTACATCTTCTCCCAGTCGGCGAATTTTCCTTCGGCGATCGAATCCACTCCGAAGGCGCCGCCGGCGATGTTCACCAGCGCGTCTATCCCGCCGCCGGCGAGCACGTCGGCCACCAACTGGTCGACAGAGGCCTGGTCTGTTACATCGGCGGGCATCGGCACTGCGCCGGTTTCTTCGGCGAGGGCGGCAAGCCGGTCTGCACGCCGGGCCACAGCCACTACCTCCCATCCGCTTCCGCGCAGCGCCCGCACGGTGGCGGCGCCGATACCCGAACTTGCTCCCGTTACTACTGCGCGCTTGGTCATGGATCCCAGCCTAATGGCGAACGAAAACGAAGGCCCACGAGACCACAATTACCGAGTGATCAGGAGGGGCCTCAACGGGACCGCGCACGAGACGCGCTCCAGTTCGAGGCCGGCTTCTCCAGCAGTTCCCGAAGCGCGGTTGTTCCGGCCGGTGTCATCACACCAGTCGATGTTGTAGGGCATCGCAGTCACCGTGGCCTCGCCGGCCGCGATTTCGGAGGGGACCGTAAATGAATACGTAAAGCCGCCGCCGTCGTTCATTGGGCCCGTTTCGCGAACAACTTCTGCGCCGGCAGCGTCAGTCACGAGCACTTCAATCTGGGCGTCACTGCCGTAGCGCGGGTTGCAGCCGGCGTCCGGCGCTGACACCGCCACGGTCTGGCCCGGACTCGCTGCCGCAGGGCTTACCGAATACTCCGGCGGAAGACACGGCGGGGCCACGATCCCGCTGATAACCCCGCAGCCGGCGGTGGAAGCGCCCAAAACCGCCGCTCCCACCAGGACTACGACGGCGCTGCCCCGTGTTCTGCCGATTGTGCGGCCTATGCCGACCCGGCTCGTCCAATCCCGCCCGCCGCCCGGACCAAGCACCTCCCCCATCCGCCGCGGCATGTCAGCCGGATCCCTCGCCGAGTTCCTCCACGATCAAGTCGCGCAGCACCGCCGCCTGGTTGTGCGTCTCATCCTTGGCGCCGTAGAGCAGGCAGAGCTTCGGATGCTCGCGGGCCAGTTCCAACAAGCGCTTCAGCGCCTCGGTACCGTCGAGCTCCTTCCGGTATGCCACCGTGAACGCTTCGAACTTCTCTGGCTGGTGGCTGAACTCCTTGCGCAACTCGGCGGATGTTCCCGCTTCCTTCAGCCAGAGGTCCAGTCCCGCCTCGTCCTTCTTGATCCCGCGCGGCCAGATCCGGTCCACCAGCACCCGGTAGCCGTCGCCGTCGTCGGCCGGTTCGTAGACCCGCTTGATGTGAACGTCCGTCATAGCCGCATGCTACGCGAGGCGGGCCGGGGCGGATAGCAAGCCCGACGAGCCACGGCAGGTCAGGCGGGCCAAGGCAGGTAGGGCGGGCCAAGGCAGGTAGGGCGGGCACCGCCGTCGTGCGACTCAACAGTCCGGGCCACGTGGGCCAAGGCAGGTAGGGCGGGCACCGCCGTCGTGAATCTTCATTCCGTGCCCGGCATGAAAGAATGGCCAGCATGGCAGAACATACCCCGGGCACAGACACGCCCGTTTCCGTAAACGTTCCCGACAAGCCCGCCCTCGAAGGCCTTGAGGACGCCCTGACCCGGCGCTGGCGCGGGGAGGGAACCTACAAGTTCAACCCCGAGACCACGCGGGAGCAGGTCTACTCGATCGACACTCCCCCGCCGACGGCGTCCGGCTCGCTGCATGTGGGACACATGTTCTCCTACACCCAGACCGATGTGCTGGCCCGCTATCAGCGGATGCGCGGGATGAATGTGTTTTATCCGATGGGCTGGGACGACAACGGCCTGCCCACCGAGCGCCGCGTGCAGAACTTCTACGGCGTGCGCTGCGACCCGTCGGTGCCGTACAACCCCGACTACCAGCCCCCGGCCAGCCCGGCGAAGAACCAGCGCGATTTCGACGTCGTCTCCCGCCGGAACTTCATTGAGCTCTGCGAGACTCTGGCCGTGGAGGACGAGAAGGTTTTCGAGAACCTCTTCAGCACCCTCGGCCTGTCCGTGGACTGGGACCTGACCTACCGGACCATCGACGACGTGTCCCGCTCGGTCTCGCAGCGCGCCTTCTTGGCCAACCTGACCGCCGGCGACGCGTACATGGCCGAGGCCCCCACGCTCTGGGACGTCACGTTCCGCACCGCCGTGGCGCAGGCCGAACTTGAGGACCGGGAGATGCCCGGCGCCTACTACCGCTACGCCTTCGAGACCGCCGACGGCGAGAAGGTGCACATCGAGACCACCCGCCCCGAGCTGCTGCCGGCCTGCGTGGCGCTGGTGGCCCACCCCGACGACGAGCGCTACCAGAAGCTGTTCGGCACCAAGGTGAAGTCCCCGCTGTTCGGCGTGGAGGTGGAGGTCAAGGCCCACCCGCTGGCCAAGCCGGAGAAGGGCGCCGGCATTGCCATGGTCTGCACCTTCGGCGACCTGACAGATGTGACCTGGTGGCGCGAGCTGCAGCTGCCCACCCGCTCGATTGTGGGCCGCGACGGCCGGATTGTGGCCGAGACGCCGGAGTGGATCACCACCGAGGAAGGCACGGCGAACTACGCCGAGCTGGCCGGCAAGACCGTGTACTCCGCCAAGGAGAAGGTGGTGGAGCTGCTGACCGCCGCCGGCGAGTTGGACGGCGAGCCCAAGAAGATGTCCCACCCGGTCAACTTCTACGAAAAGGGCGACAAGCCGCTGGAGGTCGTGACCTCCCGCCAGTGGTACATCCGCAACGGCGGCCGGGATGAGGACCGGCGCGAACGGCTGATCGGCCGCGGCCGGGACATCGAGTTCCACCCGGCGTTCATGCGCTCGCGCTACGAAAACTGGATCGAAGGCCTCAACGGCGACTGGCTGGTCTCCCGGCAGCGCTTCTTCGGCGTGCCGATTCCCGTCTGGTACCCGCTGGATGCCTCCGGCAACCCCGACTACGACAACCCGGTGCTGCCGAGCGACGAGATGCTGCCGGTGGATCCGGCCGCCGAGCCTGCCCCGGGCTTCGAGGAGTCGCAGCGCAACCAGCCCGGCGGCTTCATCGGCGACTCCGATGTGCTGGACACCTGGGCCACGTCGTCGCTGACGCCGCAGATTGTGGGCAAGTGGAGCCGGGACGAGGCGTTCTTCAACAACGTCTTCCCGTTCGACCTGCGCCCGCAGGGCCACGACATCATCCGCACCTGGCTGTTCTCCACGGCGGTGCGCGCCGACGCGCTGAACGGCTGCGCGCCGTGGAAGCACGCGGCGCTCTCCGGCTGGATCCTGGACCCGGACCGCAAGAAGATGTCCAAGTCCAAGGGCAACGTGGTGGTCCCCACCGACGTGCTGCAGCAGTTCGGTGCGGACGCGGTCCGCTACTGGGCGGCCTCCGCCAAGCTCGGCGCGGACACCGCCTACGAGGTCGCGCAGATGAAGATCGGCCGCCGGCTGGCCATCAAGCTGCTCAACGCCTCCAAGTTCGTGCTGAACCTGGGCGCCACCGAGGCGTCGGTCATTGCCGACGACGCCGCTGTTGTCACCAACCCGTTGGACATCTCGCTGCTGGGCCAGTTGGCCGACGTGGTGGAAACCGCCACGGCGGCGTTCGAGAAGTACGACCATGCGCGGGCGCTGCAGGTCACCGAGAGCTTCTTCTGGTCCTTCACCGACGACTACGTGGAACTGATCAAGGACCGCGCCTACGGTGCCGCCGGCCAGGCGGAACAGGACTCGGTCCTGGCCACCCTGGCCACCACGCTGGACGCGCTGCTGCGCCTGTTCGCGCCGTTCCTGCCCTTCGCCACCGAAGAGGTCTGGAGCTGGTGGCGCGCCGGTTCCGTGCACCGTGCCGAATGGCCGACGACGGCGGGGCTCGCCTCGGTTGCCTCGGCCGCGGACAAGGGCCTGCTGGGCACCGTCGGGCTGGCGCTGGGCGGTATCCGCAAGGCCAAGTCGGAAGCCAAGGTCAAGCAGCGCACCGAAGTGCTCACCGCCACCATCAGCGGTTCGGCCGCCCAGGTTGCGCAGCTGGAGGCCGGGCTGGGCGACCTGAAGGCCGCCGGCAATGCCCGCGAGGTCATGCTGGCCGAGGCCGAGGGCGAGCTGACCGTCACCAAGGTGGAGCTTGCCGCCGCGGAGGCCGTGGCCGAGTAACCGCGGCCGGCCCGTTAACGAGGGGAAGCCCCATCAGCGTTTCGCCGTTGGTGGGGCTTCGACTCTTTTGATCCAAAGGTGACGGCTTTGGATCTCGCGAACTCCGCCGAATTTCAGGTCTTCCTAGCCTCGTCACTGGCTGGCAGTTTGTGGAGCTTGTCCACTACTTGTCACTGAATCTTTGGTGTTCGGTCCCGCATCTTTTGGTGGATGCGTATAGATATTTATACTCCTGAACAAGCCGACACGCCATAGCTGTGCCGAAAAAATTTCCGGCTTGCTATGGCGTGTCGGCTCGAGGCGTTTGACCGCCGGGGAAGCGTCCGGCGAAACCGATCAGTCGAATTCGGGGCTGGTGGTCCGGGAGCGCTTGATCTCGTAGAAGTACGGGAAGTCGGCCAGCGCCACGGCGCCGTCGAAAATCTTGCCGGCGGCCTCGCCGCGCGGAATGCGCGTCATCACCGGTCCGAAGAAGGCGGTGCCGTTAAAGGCCACCACCGGGGTTCCGACTTCGTCGCCCACCTTGGAGATGCCTTCCTCATGGCTGGCGCGCAGCTGCTCGTCATACTCGTCCGACGTGGCGAAGCGGGCCAGGTCTGCCGGCAGTCCGACCTCTTCCAAGGCGGCGGCGGTGACGGACTCGTAGTCCTTGTTGCCCCCGTTGTGGATGCGGGTGCCCATCGCGTCGTAGAGCTTCCCCACGTAGGCGTCGCCGTGCAGCTGCTGCGCGGCAATGATCACGCGCACCGGCCCCCAAGCCTGCTTGAGGAACTCCTTGTATTCGTCCGGCAGCTCATCGCGGCCATCATTGAGCACGGCCAGGCTCATCACGTGCCAGTCCACCTTCACATCGCGGACCTTCTCCACCTCCAGGATCCAGCGGGAAGTGATCCAGG
This sequence comes from Actinomycetota bacterium, assembly GCA_051751385.1. Lineage (GTDB taxonomy): Bacteria > Actinomycetota > Actinomycetes > Actinomycetales > Micrococcaceae > Crystallibacter. Next base: position 90,668 of record JBNJKW010000002.1, read on the forward strand.
CGAACGGGCAGGCCGGGTCGAACCAGAAGTCGACGGTTGACGGTGCGGCGTTTTCAGACATAGGGCAGTGCTCCTTCATGAGGACCGGTTATGGGTGCTGTTGTGCGTAACTGTGCCGCCGGAGGTTTTGTTCCGCCGCAACACAGTGGGCCGTGTGTCAGTGCGACGCATGTTCGGCCGCACCGGCTCCGCGGTCAGGCAGAATCGAGGCGGCGGATGGCTTCCACGTCGTGCGGGATGAGCGTGGGCTCGGTCCCGTTCAGGACCGTCGCCGCGGTGATCACGGCGGTGGCAATGTCGTCGCGGCCGGGCAGGTCGAACATGATCGACTGCAGCGTCTCCTCCATGATCGCGCGCAGTCCGCGGGCTCCGGTTCCCCGCTCCCGCGCCAGATCAGCGACCGCCTCCAGCGCGTCCTGCTCGAAGGCCAGCTCCACTCCGTCCAGCTGGAACATTTTCTGGTACTGCCGCAGCAGGGCGTTCTTCGGTTCGGTGAGGATCTGGATCAGCGCCGGCTTGTCCAGTTCGGCCACCGTGGTGATCACCGGCAGGCGGCCGATGAACTCCGGGATCAGCCCGAACTTGAGCAGGTCTTCGGGCATGACCTCGCCGTAGTTGTCCTGCTGTTGGACGGCGTCCTTCAGCGGGGCGCCAAAGCCGATGCCCTGGCGGCCGGCCCGCGAGCCGATGATCTCCTCCAGCCCGGCGAAGGCGCCGGCAACAATGAAGAGGATGTTGGTGGTGTCGATCTGGAGGAACTCCTGCTGCGGGTTCTTCCGTCCGCCCTGCGGCGGCACCGAGGCCACGGTTCCTTCCAGGATCTTCAGCAGGGCCTGCTGCACGCCTTCACCGGAGACGTCCCGGGTGATCGACGGGCCGTCGCCTTTGCGGGTCACCTTGTCGATCTCGTCGATGTAGATGATGCCCTGCTCGGCCTTCTTGATGTCATGGTCCGCGGCCTGGATCAGCTTGAGCAGGATGTTCTCCACATCCTCGCCCACGTACCCGGCCTCGGTCAGGGAGGTGGCGTCCGCCACCGCGAACGGCACGTTCAACTGGCGCGCCAGCGTTTGAGCCAGGTAGGTCTTGCCGCAGCCGGTGGGACCGATGAGCAGCACGTTCGATTTGGCGATCTCCACGTCCTGCAGCTCGCCGGCGGCGGACAGTGTGGCGTTGCCCGGGGCGGCGTGGCCGGAGCGGATCCGCTTGTAGTGGTTGTAGACCGCCACGGCCAACGCGCGCTTGGCGGGCTCCTGGCCGATCACGTATTCCTGCAGGAACCCGAAGATCTCCCGCGGCTTGGGCAGCTCCAGCAACTCGGAGGCGGCCGCCCCGGCACCGAATTCTTCCTCCAGCAGCTCGTTGCACAGCCCGACGCATTCATCGCAGATGTATACGCCGCCGCCGGCGATCAGCTTCTTGACCTGCTTCTGGCTCTTCCCGCAGAACGAGCAGGTGAGAAGCTCCGCGCTTCCGGCGGTGCGGGCCATAGTGTGTCCCCTTGTCTGGTCCTCGTGCAGTCGTCCGATGGTCGTCGGTGGTTCCGTGTGTCAGGCGGACTTGTTCCGCCGCTTGGCCACCACGTCGTGGGAAATTAGCGTCGGTTCCGTCTTGTTCAGCACCACGTCGGCCGTGATCACCACGGAGGCGATGTCCTCGCGGCTGGGCAGGTCGAACATCACCGGCTGCAGCGTCTCTTCGATGATCGCCCGGAGCCCGCGGGCACCGGTCCCCCGCTCCAGCGCGAGGTCCGCCACTGCTTCCAGGGCTTCCTGCTCGAAGCTCAGTTCGACGCCGTCCAGCTGGAACATCTTCTGGTACTGCCGCAGCAGGGCATTCTTCGGTTCGGTCAGGATCTTGATCAGTGCCGGGCGGTCCAGGTTGGACACCGTCGTGATCACCGGCAGACGGCCGATGAACTCCGGGATCAGGCCAAACTTCAGCAGGTCCTCGGGCATGACCTCGCCGTAGCTGTCCTTTTCCGCTGCCGCGTCCTTGAGCGGGGCCCCGAAGCCGATGCCTTTGCGGCCGGCCCGCGACCCGATGATCTCCTCCAGCCCGGCGAAGGCCCCGGCCACGATGAACAGCACGTTGGTGGTGTCGATCTGGATGAACTCCTGGTGCGGATGCTTCCGTCCGCCCTGCGGCGGAACCGAGGCCACGGTTCCCTCCAGGATCTTCAGCAGGGCCTGCTGGACGCCTTCACCGGAGACGTCGCGGGTGATCGACGGGTTCTCGCTCTTGCGCGAGATCTTGTCGATCTCGTCGATGTAGATGATGCCCTGTTCGGCCTTCTTCACGTCATAGTCGGCGGCCTGGATCAGCTTGAGCAGGATGTTCTCCACATCCTCGCCCACGTAGCCGGCCTCAGTCAGCGCGGTGGCATCTGCGACCGCGAAGGGAACGTTCAGCCGGCGGGCCAGCGTCTGCGCCAGGTAGGTCTTGCCGCAGCCGGTGGGGCCGATCAGCAGGATGTTGGACTTGGAGACTTCCACGTCCTCCAGCGGACTGGCGTCGGACAGGTTGGCGGTCCCCTTGGGAGCATGGCCGGACTGGATGCGCTTGTAGTGGTTGTAGACCGCCACGGCCAGCGCGCGCTTGGCCGGCTCCTGGCCGATCACGTACTCCTGCAGGAAATCGAAGATTTCGCGCGGCTTGGGCAGTTCGAAGCTGCCCAGGTCCGAAACCTCGGCCAGCTCCTCTTCGATGATCTCGTTGCACAGCTCGATGCATTCATCGCAGATGTACACGCCGGGGCCGGCGATCAGCTTCCGGACCTGTTTCTGGCTCTTGCCGCAGAAAGAGCACTTGAGCAGGTCAGCGCTCTCACCTATGCGAGCCATATCCGTCCCCTTACTTGGATCTACGTCGGCACTTGCCGCGGCAGCCGCAGTCTCAACTCCGCCTAGAATGCCGAGTTGGTGCTGCGTTGCCGAAGCTAGCTGACACCAACTCTAATTCACTGCGCCGACAGTTTCAGTAACCACACTGCCCGTGGTGCGATATGACGCGCCACGGGCAGTGAAGGCAATCCGGCAATTTTACTTGGTATTACTTGGTGATCGCCGGTTTGTGGATCTTGCGGGAGTCGAGCACCTGGTCGATCAGTCCGTATTCCAGGGCGCCGTCGGCCGTGAGGATCTTGTCGCGCTCGATGTCCTTATTAACCTGGGCCGCATCCTTGCCCGAATGCATGGCCAGCGCGTTCTCCAGCCAAGCGCGCATCCGCATGACTTCGTCCGCCTGGATCTGCAGGTCCGAGGCCTGGCCGCGTTCGCCGCCGCCCAGCGACGGCTGGTGGATCAGCACGCGGGCGTTCGGCAGCGCCAAACGCTTCCCCGGCGTACCAGCGGCCAGCAGCACGGCGGCGGCACTGGCCGCCTGGCCCAGGCACACGGTCTGGATCTCCGGGCGGATGTACTGCATGGTGTCGTAGATCGCGGTCATCGCGGTAAACGAGCCGCCCGGCGAGTTGATGTAGATGGTGATGTCGCGGTCGGGGTCCGTCGACTCAAGCACCAGCAGCTGGGCCATCACGTCGTCGGCCGAGGCATCGTCCACCTGGACACCCAGGAAGATGATCCGGTCCTCGAACAGCTTGGTGTAGGGATCCTGGCGCTTGAAGCCGTACGGCGTGCGCTCCTCGAACTGGGGCAGCACATAGCGGCTCTGCGGCATGTTCGCGGCGTGACCGCCGGCAGCGGCACCGAAGTTGTAGTCCATGAGATTCTCCTGCTTGTATTTCGGGTCGGTGGCGCGTGGGCTTAGGATTCCGTCGTTGCGGAATTGCTTTGCGTCCCGCCGCCGCCGGTGACGCCGCCGGCGTGGGCGGAGATCTTGTCGAAGAACCCGTAGGCCAGGCCTTCCTCGGCCGTGAACCACTTGTCGCGGTCGTTGTCGATCAGGATCTGCTCAACCGTCTGCCCGGTCTGCTCGGCGGTCAGCTCGGCCATGACCTGCTTCATGTGCAGGATCAGCTCGGCCTGGATCCTGATGTCCGAGGCCGTGCCGCCGATGCCGCCGGAGGGCTGGTGCATCAGGATCCGTGCGTGCGGGGTGGCGTAGCGCTTGCCCTTGGTGCCCGAGGACAGCAGGAACTGGCCCATCGACGCCGCCAGGCCGGTAGCCACGGTGACCACGTCGTTCGGAATGAACTTCATGGTGTCGTAGATGGCCATGCCGGCAGTGACCGAGCCGCCGGGCGAGTTGATGTAGAGGTAGATGTCCTTATCCGGGTCCTCGGCCGAGAGCAGCAGCAGCTGCGAGCAGATGGCGTTGGCGTTCTCGTCCCGCACCTCGGAGCCGAGCCAGATGATGCGCTCTTTAAGCAGGCGGTTGTAGATGTAGTCTTCGCGGCTGGCGGCCTCGACCGTAGCCATCATCGGAGTGGCGGATTCATTCGACATGCTGAAATACCTCTCGCTTCTTCCCCGGGCCATTCCGTCAACCGGCGGCCCTCGGGTGGTTTATCTACTTGGACAGTAACGTGTTCGGCTGCCCGATTCCTCCCTGACGACGCACTGTTCGCTGACGGCGCATCAGGCCAGTGTTGGCGCGGGAAAACCTCTGCCTGCAGCAGAATTACGACGCCGGAGCTTGCCTTCCGCAGGGTCGTTCGCCGTGCGCTCGGCGCGCCTTTTCCAGCGGCCCGAAGGTCACGCGACAGAGCCGGGCACCGCCGTCGTGAACCCCACCCTGGCCGAGCCGGGCACCGCCGTCGTTCGCGGGAGTTAAAGCGGCGGACCGCCGGTCCCTTGTGGGAGTCCGGCGGTCCGTCCTGCGGCAGTGTGCTGCCTACTTCTTGTCTGCTTCGGCCGGAGCTTCCTCGGCGGCCTCGGTGTCCTCGATCGACTCGGTGTCGGCGGCGTCTGCTTCGGCTTCGTCGCCGCTCTCTGGGCTCTCTGCGCTTTCGGCGTTGCCAGCCTCGGCTTCGGCAGCCTGGATCATGTCCTCGATGTTCGGCTCTTCTTCGCCGGCGGGGCGCACGAAGTCGCTCAGGTCCACCTCATTGCCGTTGGAGTCGGTGACCTTGGCCAGCTCCAGCACCTTGGCCAGGGCCTTGCGGCGGCGGACCTCGCCCACCATCATGCCGACCTGGCCGGACTGGTCAAGCAGCTGCGCGAACTGGTTCGGGTCCATGCCGTACTGGCCGGCGGAGGAGACGATGTAGTCGATCAGTTCGGCCTGGCTGACGCCCAGCTCTTCCTTGTCGGCCACGGCGTCCAGCACGATCTCGTTCTGGAAAGCCTTCGCGGTGTTCTCGCGGACCTCGGCGCGGTGCTCCTCGGTGTCGTGGTCTTCACCGTGGCTGTTCTCCGGGCGGAAGTGCTGTTCCATCTGCTCTTCGACGACGGAATCCGGCACCGGGACCTCGACCAGCTCCATGAGCTTGTCCAGCACCTTGTCGCGGGCCTCAACGCCCTGCTCCATGACCTTGGCGTCGGCAGCCTGCTTGGCCAGGTCTTCCTTCAGCTCGGCGATGGTGTCGAACTCGCTCGCCAGCTGGGCGAAGTCGTCGTCGGCCTCGGGCAGCTCGCGCTCCTTGACGGCCTTCAGCTTCACCGTGACGGTGGCGTCTTGACCGGCGTGCTCGCCGCCGGCCAGCTTGGTCTCGAACGTGGCGTCTTCGCCGGCGCTCAGCGCGGTGACGGCTTCGTCCAGGCCCTCGAGCATGGTGCCGGCGCCCACCTGGTAGGACAGGTCGGCGGCGGAATCAACCTCTCTGCCGTCCACCTTGGCGGACAGGTCCATGGTGATGAAGTCGTCGGCAGCGGCCGGACGGTCAACGGTCTTCAGGGTACCGAAGCGGCCGCGCAGGTCGTCCAGTGCCTTCTGCACGTCTTCCTCGGAAGCCTCGGTGGCCTCCACGGTGACCTCGAGGCCGGCGTACTCGGGCAGCTCGATCTCGGGGCGGATGTCAACCTCCACGTGGAAGGCCAGCTGGCCCTCGGTGGCGGTGGGGTCCGGGACCTCCGTGATTTCAACCTCGGGGCGGCTCAGCGGACGGATGCCGGTCTCTTCGATGGCGCCCTGGTAGAAGCCGTTCAGCCCCTCGTTGATCGCGGTCTCGATCACGTAGCCGCGGCCCACGCGCTGGTCGATCAACTTGGCGGGAACCTTGCCCTTGCGGAAGCCGGGAACCTGGATCTGGCCCGCGATGGTCTTGTACGCCGCGTCGATGCTGGGCTTGAGTTCCTCAAAGGGGACCTCAACGTTGAGCTTGACCCGGGTGGGGGTGAGGGTTTCGACAGCGCTCTTCACAGCGTTAGGACTCCTGATAGCTATAGGGGTTAAATCTGCACCAAGAATACAGAGTCGGGGCGACAGGACTCGAACCTGCGATCTCCTGCTCCCAAAGCAGGCGCGCTAGCCACTACGCTACGCCCCGTAGTGCACACGCAAGTCTACGGGCTATCCCGGCTTGCTGCACAATTACGTTCCGCGTGGCTGCTGCGCCGATGAAACCCTGGCGCCGCAGCCGCTAACAGAAAAGGCGGCCCAACTGGACCGCCTCTCACTGCGAGGGGATGACGGGAATCGAACCCGCGTAATCAGTTTGGAAGACTGAGGCTCTACCATTGAGCTACATCCCCGAGGACGTAGAAACTTTAGCACGACGGCGGCCCCGTTCAACAAATCGGCCCGGCCGGTGCCGCGCCCTTGTCCGCGGTCTTCACGCCAGGCTCACTCGTCACGCGCCTCCAAGTCAGGGATTATTTTCCACTTCAGGGTTAGTCGCCGAGACCATTCGCCACAAACCCTGAGTTGGAAGATAAAACCTGACGTGGCCCCGCCCGGAGCAGTCAGGTGACGCCGGGCGGGAGCACTCAAGCCGGCTGGCAGGAGGGGCACCAGTAGAGCTTGCGGGCGGCCATGTCCGTCAGCGCCACCGGGTTGCCGCAGACTCGGCACGCCATGCCCTGCCGCTGGTACACGTAGTAGGCGTTGTCCGGCCAGACCGGCAGCACCCGGCCAGCCGAGTCGGTGTCCCGGTGTTCGGGCCGGGTGGTAATGATTTTGCCGTCACGGACGCCGTCGCCCATCACATCCACGATGTCCGCCCACAACAGCCCGGCCTCCTCCGGGGACAACTGCTTGCCGGGCAGCCAAGGACTGAGGCCGCGGCGGAACAGCGTCTCGGCCCGGTAGATGTTGCCCACGCCGGCCACGACGTTCTGGTCCATCAGCAACTGACCCACCGCGGTGCGCTTGGAGGTCAGCCGGCGGACAAACTCGGCCGCCCCAGCCTGCAACGGGTCAACCCCGTCCTGCAGCGGGCCACCGTCATCCTGCAGCGGGTCGGGGCCCAATTTACCGACGACGGCGGACGCCTCCTCGGGCGTGAGCACCTCGCAGGCGGTGGGGCCGCGGAGGTCCGCCCAGCCGTGCTCGGACACCAGTCGGACGCGCACCTGGCCCACCGGCTCCGGCGGGCCGTCGTACGTAACGGGAGCACCGTCGTCGTAGGTTTCCCGCTCCCCCACCCGGCGCGGCGCCCCGATGCTGGAGGCGCCGCGGAAGGTCGCATCGCCGCCGAAACTCCACGCCCCGTACAGGCCCAGGTGGACCCGGAGGATCAGGCCGTTGTCGAAGTCCAGGAACAACTGCTTGCCGTGCGCGTGGGCGGCCAGCAGCGTGGCCCCGTCGAGCCGGGCGGCGCCCGCTGCGAAGCGGCCCTGCGGGCTGGAGACGGCAAGCCGCGCGCCGGCGAAAACGTCCTGGAACTGGCGGGCCAGGCGGTGGACCGAATGGCCTTCGGGCATGGTTAAGCCGGGACCTCGCCGGTGGTTTCGTAGGAGGCGATCTTGCCGATCCGGCGGGCGTGGCGTTCGGCGTTGGAGAACGGCTCGGCCAGGAACGCCTCGATGATGGCGGTGGCTTCCTCCACGCTGTGCATGCGGCCGCCGACGGCGACGACGTTGGCGTCGTTGTGCTCACGGGCCAGCTTGGCGGTGTCCAGGTTCCACGCCAGCGCGGCGCGGATGCCCTTGACCTTGTTCGCCGCGATCTGCTCGCCGTTGCCGGAGCCGCCCAACACGATGCCCAGCGCTTCCACGCCGGCAGCCTGGTCCGCCACCACGGCGAGCGCAGCGTTGATGCAGAACGAGGGGTAGTCGTCCTCGGCGTCGTAGGCGGTGGGTCCGTGGTCGATGACTTCGTGGCCCTGGCCGGTCAGGTGCTCGATCAGGTGATGGCTGAGCTCCAGGCCGGCGTGGTCGGTGGCAATGTGAACGCGCATGGGGTCCTTCTGTTGCGTGCGGGAGGGAGAATGGCGGCTTCCAGCCTACTGGAGGCGGCCTGCCGGCCCCGATTTGCGGCGGAATTACGACGGCGGTGCCCGCCTTGGCGCGACCTTCCTCCTTGCGCTGGCCCTTTACTGATCCCCCGCGAGGCGGGAACAATGGCGGCATCCGTTCCGTCAGGATGCGAGCGTGTCGCCGATAGTCCATTTCCCCGTCAACACCTTGGCCCTCAAACGCGGGGGCCTGGTCAAGGCGGTGCGCACGCGGGCCAACACACTGGCCCGGAACGGCGCCGTGGAACAGGTCTGGATCGAGGTGCTGGGCCTGCAGCTCCGGCTGGCCGGGGACGTGGCCGAGCTCCAGGCGGACGGCCATCTGCATCCGGACATCAAGGTCCGCAGCGTCCTCTACGGGCTGGATCCCAGCCCCGGGCCCGACAGCCGCGAGCCGGTCCAGCCGCCGCCGGAGTCCCACTACGACGTTGTGCCGCTCGGCAACTCCGGCTTGGCCTTCGGGTACTTCCGCGACGGGGTCCAGGAATACTACGTGCGGTTCCAGCCCGACGGCGTCCTCGCCGCCGTCGAACATTTGGCGCCCAACCGCACGCGGATTCTCCGGGAGGAGATGGACGAACGCGGCCGGCTGGTGCTGGTGCAGCATTTCCCGGAAGCGTCCAAGACGCCCACCGCGCGGCGCCTGATCGGCCGCAACGGCAGCTGTTTCCTGACCATCACGCAGCATCCCGGCTCGCCCAAATGGGGACGCAGCTACCTGTTCGACGGCGTGGCGCGCCACGACGCCGATGCCCTCACCTTCGCGGATCCGGCCGAGCTCTACCGGCATGCCTTCGAGCAACTGCTGGCGGACGAAGAGGCTCCGGTGCTCACGTCCGAATTCCGCGAGAACCTGCACAACCTGCCCGGGCGGACCTTGGACGACGCCGTCGGCAGCGTCCGGCTCCCCCACCTGCGGCGCATCGCCGCCGTGCACAGCAACCATTTGGAGCCGCCGTACGTGGCGGGTTCGGGGGTCAGCCGCAACTGGCGCAGGCTGCTGGAGCAGCTGGACCGATGGGACGGCCTCGTGCTGCACACCGACGCGCAGCGCGAGGACATCGCCGCCGAGTTCGGCCACGCCGACCGGCTGCACACCATCGGGCAACTGGCGCCGCCGGAGCAGCCGGAACCCGCCAACTCCGGCACCGATCCCAACCGGCTGGTCATGGTCGCCCGGCTGCACCCCAAGAAGCGCGTGGACGAGGCCATCCGGGTCTTCGCCCTGGTGCTGGCCGGCAACCCGCAGGCCAGGCTGGAGCTCTTCGGCTTCGGCTACGGCGACGAGGAAGAAGGCACCATCCGCGCGCTCATCGACGAACTGGGCCTAGGCGCCGCCGTCGACTTCCCGTCCTTCACCAACAACCCCGCGGATATCTACGCCACCGCCTGCGCCACGCTGCTGACGTCGGCCTCCGAGGGCTTCCCGCTGATCCTGCTGGAGAGCATGTCCTACGGCGTCCCGGTCGCCGCCTACGACGCCAATTACGGCCCGCGGGACGTGATCCGCCACGGCGAGAACGGCTTCCTGGCGCCGTTCGGCGACCGGCAGGCCCTGGCCGACGGCATCCTGGCGCTGATGCGGGACCCGGAGCTGCGTGCGCGGATGGCACAGGCCAGCCGCGAAACCCTGAAGCGGTTCGACGAAACCGGCTTCGCCACCGGCTGGACCAAGGTACTCACCGGCTGGACATGATCCGAAGGGACACAGAACCCGTCCGAGAGGACACAGAACCGAAACTATTCGCCTTTTTCCCACAACTGCTGCGCCGCCGCCCATCGCGGTGAGAGAATGACCACATTGTGCAAGGGTTCTTTCAGATTCCCGGCACTTCCGACCGGTCCTTCACCCAAGGACACCCGTACTTCTGGAGGCGATCTTGCCAGGTTTGAATCTCACCCGTGACGAAGCGCGGGCCCGCGCCGAACTGCTCAACGTTGAGTCGTACGACGTCACGCTGGACCTTACCCGCGGCGCCAAGGTTTTCGGCTCGCGCACCGTGGTCACCTTCGCCGCCACCGCGGGCGGCTCCACTTTCATCGACGCCATCACAGACACCGTCCGCGCGGTCACGCTCAACGGCACGGCGCTGGATCCGGCCGAGGTGTCCGACGGGGTGCGCATCCAACTGCCGGACCTGGCCGAGCACAACGTGCTGGAGATCGATGCCGACGCGCTCTACATGAACACCGGCGAGGGCCTGCACCGCTTCGTGGACCCGGTGGACAACGAGGTCTACCTGTACAGCCAGTTTGAGGTCCCCGACTCGCGCCGCATGTTCGCCGTGTTCGAGCAGCCGGACCTGAAGGCGGCCTTCCGCTTCACCGTCACCGCGCCGTCGCACTGGGATGTCATCTCCAGCTCCCCCACCCCGGCGCCGCAGCCCGTGGCTTCCACGGACGACGGCGGTGCTGCCGCCACCTGGGCGTTCGAGCCCACCCCGCGGATCTCCTCCTACATCACCGCGCTGATCGCCGGCCCGTACCAGTCCGTCCGCAGCGAGCTGACCAGCTCCGACGGCCGCACCATCCCGCTGGGCGTGTTCGCGCGCAAGTCGCTGATGCAGTACCTGGACGCCGAGAACATCTTCACGCTGACCCGGCAGGGCTTCGAGTTCTACGAGAAGCAGTTCGGCACCCCGTACCCGTTCGCCAAGTACGACCAGCTGTTCGTGCCGGAGTTCAACGCCGGCGCCATGGAGAACGCCGGCGCGGTCACCTTCCTGGAGAACTACGTGTTCCGCTCCCGCCCCACCGACGCCATGGTGGAGCGCCGGGCCATCACCGTGCTGCACGAGCTGGCGCACATGTGGTTCGGCGACCTGGTCACCATGCGCTGGTGGAACGACCTGTGGCTAAACGAGTCCTTCGCCGAGTTCATGTCCACGCTGGCCGCCGCCGAGGCCACCGAGTACACGCAGGCGTGGACCACCTTCGCGTCGATGGAGAAGTCCTGGGCCTACCGGCAGGACCAGCTGCCCTCCACGCACCCGATCACCGCGGAGATCAAGGACCTGGAGGACGTGCAGGTCAACTTCGACGGCATCACCTACGCCAAGGGCGCCTCGGTGCTGCGCCAGCTGGTGGCCTGGGTGGGCCAGGAGGAGTTCATGGCCGGCGTGCGGGAGTACTTCGGCAAGCACGCCTGGGCCAACACCGAGCTGGCCGACCTGCTCGGCGAACTGGAGGTCTCCAGCGGCCGCGACCTGAAGGATTGGTCCGCCAAGTGGCTGGAAACCGCCGGCGTGAACACCCTCCGCCCGGAAATTTCAACCGACGACGGCGGTGCCATCACCTCGTTCGCGATCCTCCAGTCTGCCCCGGAGGGCTACCCGACCATCAGGCCGCACCGCCTCGCCGTCGGCTTCTACAACCTGGATGAGGCGGGCAAGCTGGTGCGCACGCACCGCGAGGAACTGGACGTGGACGGCGAGCGCACCGAGGTGCCGCAGCTGGCCGGGCTGGCCCGTCCCGCCCTCATCCTGCTCAACGACGACGACCTGGCCTACGCCAAGATCCGCCTGGACGAGGCCTCGCTGGCCACCTCCAAGGCCCACCTGAAGGACTTCACCGCGTCGCTGCCGCGCACCCTGGTGCTGGCCTCGGCCTGGGACGCCATCCGCGACGGCGAGACGCCGGCCCGCGAGTACGTGGAGCTGGTGCTGAACAACATCGCGTACGAGTCCGACTCCTCGGTGGTGCTGGTGCTGCTGCGCCAGCTGGCCACCACGCTGACCTTCTACGTGAACCCGGACGACCGCCAGCGGCTGACCATCGCCGCCGCGGACCGGCTCTGGGAACTGGCCGGAGACGCTGCCGCCGGATCCGACTCGCAGCTGCAGTTCGCCAAGGCGTTCGCCGTGCACGCGCAGACCGAGGGACAGCTGGACACCGTCGCCGCACTGCTCTCCGGCGAGCGCACGCTGGAGGGGCTGACCGTGGACGCCGACCTGCGCTGGGAACTGCTCACCTCGCTAGTGGCCGGCGGCCGCTTCGGCCAGGCGGAGATCGACGCCGAACTGGAGCGGGACCAGACCGCCACCGGCCAGCGCGCCGCCGCGCTGGCGCAGGCCGCCATCCCCACCGCCGAGGCGAAAGCGGCGGCCTGGGAGTCCGTCGTCGTCAAGGGCGAACTGCCCAACGCCACCCAGCAGTCGGTCATCGCCGGCTTCACCCGCGTGCACGACACCGCGCTGCTGGAGCCCTACGCGGCCAAGTACTTCGGCGCCATCGAAGACATCTGGAACACGCGCACGCATGAGCTCTCGCAGCAGATCGTGGTGGGGCTCTACCCGTCGCAGCTGACCACCCAGGCCACGGTGGACGCCACGGATGCCTGGCTGGAGAAGCTGGCGGACCGCACGCCCGCGCTGCGCCGGCTGGTACTGGAAAGCCGCGACGGCGTAGTCCGCGCGCTCAAGGCCCAGGCGGCCGACCGGTAACCATCTCGGGCACACCTCGGTGGTCGACCAAGGCCGCTTGCGGCCGCGTGGAGACCCGCCCACTTCAATACACTGCCCGCCGGCACACTAGTTCCGGCGGGCAGTGGCGTTTCCATGAGCGCTCCGTGGAGGGTACTGCGCCGGATGCCCGCGGATTTAAAATTCCACAACAGCCTGCGTGCGAAGGAGTCCGGATGCGCAGCCAGCAAGTCCACCGGGACTGTTCCTTCGCTATGACCGAACATCGGGGCTGATATGGATGCCTCGACGGTTGCCGGGCAGCTGGCGGTCATGCTGGCCGTGTTTTACCTGCCCGGGTACTTGGCGCTGCGCGTGCTGCGGTTGCCGGCCATCCCCGCCTTGGTGCTCGCCCCGGCCGCCGGCACCGCGCTGGCCGCGGTCGGCACCCTGGCCTGCCTGTTCACCGGCGTGCGCTGGAACCTGATGTCCGCCGCGGTGCTGGCCGCGCTGGGCATTGGGCTCTGCTGGCTGGCCGGCCGGGCCATCGCTCCGCCCGAAGCCCGCGTCGTCGCCGTGCCGCGCTCCGTGAAGTGGATGATGGCTGCGTCGCTGGCCATCACTGCCCTGGTCCTGGGCTGGGTCATGCTCGAGGCCATGGGGTCCATCCACCGCGTGTCGCAGGCGTGGGATCCGACCTACCACGTCAACGTCCTGCAATGGATCAAGGACAACGGCCAGGCCAGCCCGTGGAGCATCTGGCCGATTTTCGGGGGCGCACCGCCGTCGTTCTATCCCGCCGGCTGGCACGCCATGGTGTCCTTGGTGCCGGGCGACGTGGTGACGGCGGGCAATTTGTCCTGCCTGGTCATCGGCTGCCTGATGTGGCCGGCCTCCCTCGCGCTGCTCGCCCGCGCACTGTTCCCGGCGCGGCCGCTGGTCTGGGTCCTGACGCCGCTGATCGCCTCCTCCATGCTGGCCTTTCCCTTTGTCCAGATGTTCCGCGCCGGCCAGTGGCCCAACGGCTTCGCGGCAGCCCTCTTGCCCGCCATCCTCGCGCTCGGCATCGACCTGCTGCACCGGGCGCCGCGCACCACGGACCGTCCTGCCGCCGAGCGCACTGTCAACGCAAACGCCGGCCCCGGCGCCCGGAAACGCTCCCTGTCGCATGCCAGTCGGCGAAGGACGACGGCGGATCTCGCCGCCCTCGCGATGGTCACCTTCGGCGCCGCGTGGATCCATCCCTCTGCCCTTGCCAGCCTGCTGGTACTCGGCGGCGTCTATCTGGCCCGCGCCGCAGTCCTCGGGCTGGCCCGCCTGCGGCAGAGCCACCGCGGGCGGTTCGTTGCTGCCATCGGCGTCCTCGCGGCGGCAGTCCTCGCCGTCGTCGTCCTCCTGACCCAGTCCCAGCTGCTGGCGGCCGTGATGTCCTATCCGCGCGGTCGAACGGCGGGCTGGGCGGACGCTCTGGCGTGGTTGTTCTTCGACCTGCCGCGCCAGCCGGACAGCGCGGATGCCGTTCCGGGAAGCTACGCCGTGACCGTCGGCGTCCTGATGGTCTGCGGAGCGCTGCTGGCCTGCTTCAGCGCCAGGACGTGGCCGGCGGTCGCCGGGATGGCGGCTGCCGTCGTGTTGTTCATCCTGGCCGTGGGGCCGGAAGACCAGCCGTTCCGCTGGCTGACCGGTTTCTGGTACACCGACCCACCGCGGATCGCGCCGCTGGTCCACATCTTCGGCGTCGTCTTCGCCGCGCTGGCGTTGGAACGGTTGTGCACCCTGCTGGTGCGGCTGGTCCGCCCGTTGCGAGCCCGCACCGGCGCCCGTGCCGATCGCCAACAGCTGGCGGCGGCGGGACTGGCTTTCGCCGTACTGGCCGCGGTCTTCGTGAGCACCGGCGCCTTCCGGCACGACGTGCGCGTTGACGCGGCCTCCCTCCGCTACGGCATCAGCGAGCACCGGGACGGCCGGGCGCTGATGGGCGACGAGCAGGACTTCATCCGCTCGCTCGGGCCGCTGCTGCCCGCTGACGCCATCGTCATTGGCGATCCGTTCAACGGCCTGCCCTACATCTACTCCCTCACCGGCCACCAAACCGTCTACTTCCAAAACGTCAGCAGCGCGGGCAGCAAGGACAAGGACTACCTGCGCCGGCACTTCCGCAACATCACATCCGATCCCCGCGTCTGTCCGGCGCTGCGGAACACAGGCGCCACCTACCTCTACGCCGACGAACCGATCCGCGGCTACCAGCGCAGCGCCAAGCACCAGTGGCCCGGCTTCCAGAACATCGACTTCTCCCGCGGCTTCCGCCTGATCGCCTCCCACGGCAGCGCGGCGCTCTATAAAGTCACCGCCTGCAACTGACCCCGCTTGCCCGCGGTGAGTGCTGCCTTCCCATGAATGCACGGCCTAGCGGGATGCCCGTTCCAGGCTTTTGAGCTGCCTATACTGGCTTTTGGCCCGACCGCCCGAGGAAAAGGGGCGGCCGGAACCGGTCGTCACCGCCGCAGCGCGGATCGACCCTGTTAGTAAGGAAGTCATGAAACCCGTTCTCCCTGACCCGGCCCAAAGCCTTACCGAAGCCGGAGGGAAGAACCTCGACAGGGTATGAGCGCCCTTCACATAGGTGGCCAGCTCTTGGCCCTGCTCATTGTTTTCTACCTACCGGGATATCTAGGGCTCAGAGGCCTGCGGCTACCTTCGCTGCCGGCTGCTGTCTTAGCGCCGGCGGCGGGCGCGGCCTTCGCCGCAGCCGGAACCATGTTCTGCCTCGTATCAGGACTGCCGTGGAACTGGATATCTGCCGCAATCGTGGCCGCTCTATGCGTTGCCGCCTGCATTCTCCTCGGTCGCCTGATCGCAGCGCCGAGTGAGCCTGCGAATGCACCGGTTTCAAGAATTTTCAAACTGCTGGTCGCAGGCTCTTTGGCTGCCGCGGCCACCATCATCGGTGCCGTTCTGCTGGATTCCATGCAGGAGTTGGATCGTGTCGCACAGGCCTGGGACCCCACCTATCACGTCAACGTCCTGCAATGGATCAAGGACAACGGTCAAGCAAGCCCCTGGAGCATTTGGCCGATCTTTGGAGGTGCGCCGCCGTCGTTCTATCCGTCCGGCTGGCACGCCATGGTCTCGCTGGTACCCGGCAGTGTGGTGGTGTCGAGCAATCTCTCCGTCCTGATTATCGGTGGCCTCGTGTGGCCCACATCGATGTGTCTCCTCTCCCGAGCGCTTTTCCCCAACAGGCCGGTTGTGTGGATAGTGACGCCGATCGTTGCAGCCTCGCTCTTAGCCTTTCCATTCGTCCAGATGGGACGCAGCGGTCAATGGCCGAACTCGTTTGCCACCGCTCTGCTGCCAGCGGTCCTTGCGTTGGGAATCGAAATGCAATTCCGCAGCAGGGTCCGGTGGACTGCCGATGCCGTGCTTCCAGGTCGCCATATGCCCCACCGCACCATAGCCGGTCGGCGGGGAACGGTAGCCAGGCTTGTCGCGCTCCTGCTCGTCACCGCCGGCGCCGTGTGGATACATCCTTCCGCGTTGTTTGCCCTGTTGGCCCTGGGCGGGCTCTATATGGTCAGGTTCAGCGTGCTCTGGTGCCGCGGAATCTGGGTAAGAAACCAGAGGCAGGGCGTGCTCGTGACTTCCAGCCTGATCGCTGCCATCGTGCTGGCCGCCATCATGCTGGTCAATTCGGACATTCTTGCGGGGGTCATCAGCTATCCACGCCGCGCCATAGCGGGGTGGGAAGACGCGTTGGCGTGGGTTGTATTCGATCTGCCACGCGCGCCCGGTCATGAGGACGTCACTGCCGCGAGTTATGGGACCGTGGTCGGCATCCTCATGGTGATTGGAGCGGTGATAGCCCTTTTCGTGCCAAGGGCAAGGCCTGCAGTGGGCGGAATGGCCGCTTCCTTGCTTCTGTTCGTGCTTGCGGCGGGTCCCGAGGGTCCCTTCCGTTGGCTGAGTGGATTTTGGTACAAGGATGCGCCGAGGCTGGCGCCGCTCGTGTTGATTTTCGGATGTGTCTTCGCCGCTTTCGCACTGGAGTCGGTCTTCCATCGGGTCCTCCGCAGCTTTCCACCGTTTAGGCGGCGCGAAAGGCTGCTTCAACCGATGACGGCTGCAGTTGCCATAGCCGTACTAGCGGGCACTTTTATTGCTTCATCCTCGTTCCGTCACGAGATCCGCGTGACTGCGGCCGGCACCCCTTACCTAACCACGCCCGACGCGTCTGGGCGCGGCCTGATTGGGGCCGAGCAGGAATTCATCAAGTCCTTCGGCCCTTTGCTGCCCGAAGACGCGATTGTGATTGGGGACCCTTTCAACGGTCTGCCGTACATCTACTCGTTGACAGGGCACCAAGTCGTCTTCTTCCAGATGGTGACGACTTCCGGGAGCGCTGACAAACACTATCTCCGGTATCGCTTCCGGGACATCCACACAGACCCGAAGGTCTGCGAGGCACTGAACCGACTGGGCGCCACGCACGTCTACGACGATCAACCCATCCGGGCACACCAATTGAACGATCGCCGCCAATGGCCCGGTTTCCAGGACGTTGATTTTTCGTCTGGATTCACCATGCTTGCCTCCGAAGGCAGCGCAGCAATCTACGAGATCACCGTCTGCACTGCTCCTTCTGACGCTGAGTAGCAACTGCACTTTCCTCACCCACGGCGCCGCAGTTGTTTTAATGACTCCATGGACCTCTCCCAGCACCACTATGCAGTTTCGCTCCACTGGACCGGCAACCGCGGCGAAGGCACCGCCAACTACCGCGGCTACGGGCGCGACCACGTAGTCCGCGCGGCGGGCCTGCCGGACCTGGCCGGAACCGCCGATCCGACCTTCCACGGCGACAAGGACCGCTGGAACCCGGAACAGCTGCTGCTGACCGCGCTGTCCCAGTGCCACATGCTCTCCTACCTGCACGTAGCGGTGAAGAACGGCATCGTGGTGACCGCCTATGACGACGACGCCGAGGGCACCTTGCGCCTGAACCGGGACGGCAGCGGCGAATTCACTTCCGTGACGCTCAGGCCGCGCATTGCGATCGCTGATGCCGGGCAGTCCGAGCTCGCCCAGCGGCTGCACCAGGACGCCAACAAGGTCTGCTTCATTGCGCGAAGCGTGAACTTCCCGGTCCTGCACGAACCAGTGGTTGTCCCCGGCTGAGACAATAGTTGCTGACAGCATCAGCGAACAGAGACCACCGATGACCGAAACACCCCAGAACCCCGCCCAGCCCGCCTCCCCCGCCGCTTCGAGCCAGCCGGCCGAGGGCGCGGCCATTCCGTCCCGCTTCGGCCAGCCGCTGGCCACCCTGACGCCGGCCCCGGCGGCCGCGAACGCGTTCAAGCAGCCCGAGTACACGGACAACTTCTACGACGCCGTCGGCGGCCACGAGACGTTCGTGAAACTGGTGGACGTGTTCTACGACGGCATCGCCGAGGACGACGTGCTGCGGAAGATGTACCCCGAAGAGGACCTGGAACCGGCCAAGGTCCGGATGCGGATGTTCCTCGAGCAGTACTGGGGCGGCCCGGGCACTTACAGCGAACAGCGCGGCCACCCGCGGCTGCGGATGCGGCACCAGCCCTTCAAGGTGGACTTCGACGCCCGCGACCGCTGGCTGGCGCATATGCGCCGGGCTGTCGATTCCTTGGAGCTGCCGCCGCTGCACGAGCAGACGCTGTGGGACTACTTCGAACGCGCCGCCCACTCCATGGTCAACAGCGCCTAAGCAGCTCGCCTTAGAGCGAGGCGCCGCTGCGCACCAGCACGTGCCCGCGGCCGGTGCTCACCCGCAGCCACCGGCCGTTCCGGTACACCGCAGCCGGGTTCCCGTCCAGAAAGCCCAGCGTCAGCGCCGCAAACGCCGCCCCGGAAGGAAGCTCCACGTCGGCCGGCAGTCCGCCGGCGCTCGGCAGCGGCCTGCTCCACACCGCGCCGCGGGCGTTGTTGACCATCAGCTGCCCGGGGCTCTCCGGCAGCGCTTCGGAGACCTGCCGGATCCCGTCCCGGGCGGCTTCCTCCAACTTGGCGGACTCTAGCACGCCGGCGTGCTCCCAGCCGGAGCGTGGCGGCAGCACCCCTGTCCACGACTCGGTGACCGTAGTCGGCGGAACGGTCAGTCCGGTTTCCTGACTCCCCATCCTGGCCAGCCGGTCCCCGACCGCACCCAACGGAACCGTCTCCTCAACGGCGGCCGGCGCGGCCAGCGGCATCACCCGCAAACCCAGGATGGTTGGCGTCGACTCGCCCAGGATGCGGGGCCGCATCAAACACACGTAGGCAGCCAGCACGCTGCCGAAGGCCTGTAGGTGGATCGAGCTTTCACCGGCGGCGCGGGCCCGGCTGACGTAGGTCTTCAAGTCCGCCGCAACCTGGACATCGGCCAGCTGCAGAACGGGCGTCCCGGTGGGTGTCACTGTGAGGCCTCCTGTCCGGCGCCGGCAGCCTGGGTGCCGTTGCGGAACGGAACCGGCGGCCCGGCCAACTGCTGCAGGGCGGCGCGGTACCCGTCGGGCAGCGGCACCGGCCGTCCCGTGGCGGCAGCGGCCAGCACCATGGTCGACGCGCCCACCGCATGCACGGTGCCGGTTTGGTCCTCATCAACGACGGCGTAGCCCAGGTCGAAGCTGGAGTTGCCGATCCTTGTCACCCACACGCCCACCTGCACGGGTTCGGTCCGGAACTCCAGCGGCACCCGGTACTCGATTTCCTGCCGGCCCACCAGCGTCTGGTTGTCGGTGCCGGCCAGCTCACGCAGCGTTGCGCCCGACTCACCGCCGGCCGTTGCCGGAAGTTCCGGCCGCAACAATTGCAGCAGCACCCGGGCCGTTTCCAGATACCCGAGGTAGGTCACATTGTTCACGTGGCCATAGGAATCAATATCGCTGAACCGTAGCTGGATCGGGAAACGCGGGGCATTCGGCGGAACAGTAGGCATGCTGCCATCTTCTCAAAGCGCGGCGGCCGTCACGAACCCGCACCTCGCAGGCAGGACTACCCTGCCCTTCCAGCCGCGCCCGAGTTGAGTGGTTGACGGGTGCGAACTACTGTCGGAGATGTTCGTACCCGCGGGTAACCGGCAAGGAGAGCACATGACCGCCATTGAGGAACACGCCGATCCGACGGCGGTGTTGCTGGAGCTGTTGGACCTTTCCGACGCCGACGGCGCCAACACAGACGAGGAAATCTTCGTCGGCGTCTCCGACAAACAGCCGCGTGGGCGGGTCTTCGGCGGCCAGGTGCTGGCCCAATCGGTCATCGCGGCCCAGCGGACGGTGGAACCGGACCGGCCGATCCACTCCATGCACGGATACTTTTTGCGCGCCGGCGATGCCGACCTGCCGATTACCTTCGGCGTCGAACGGCTGCGGGACGGACGCTCCTTCTCCGCCCGCCGCACCCACGCGTACCAAAACGGCGTGCCGATCCTGTCGATGATCGCCTCGTTCCAGACGCCCGCCGACGGGCTGGAACATCACGAGCCCTTCCCGGACGGCATCCCGGATCCGGAAACCCTGCCCAGCACCGCTGATCTGCTGGGCAAGGTGGACCACCCGGTGGCCCAGCACATGGCCTATCACCGGCCGTTCGACATCCGCCACGTCCAGGACGCCCTCTACATCCAGGCCAAGGGCGAACGCCAGGCGGTCAATGCCGTCTGGATGAAGACCAAGGGCCCGCTGCCCGACGACCAAGGCCTGCACCGCGCCGCGCTGGCCTTCGGCAGCGACTACACGCTACTGGAACCCATCCTCCGCCAACACGGCGTCAGCTGGGTGACGCCCGACATGAGCGTGGCCAGCCTGGACCACGCCATGTGGTGGCACCGGCCGGTGCGGGTGGACGACTGGCTGCTCTACGTCCAGTCCTCCCCCAGCGCCTCCGGCGCCCGCGGCCTCGCCGTCGGCAAGATCTTCAACCGCGACGGCGAACTCGTCGCCACCGTGGCCCAAGAAGGCATGATCCGGATCCCGGGCTAGCAGCGAAAGACCGAGGGCCGGGCTCCCGCGATTGCGGGAGGCCGGCCCTCTTGGGTTCATGCGACTAGTCGCGGGTCAGGCGACGATGCGTCACGCGGTGCGGCTTGGCCGCATCCGGACCCAACCGTTCCACCTTGTTCTGCTCGTAGGAATCGAAGTTGCCCTCGAACCAGTACCAGTTCGCCGGTTCTTCTTCGGTGCCCTCGTAGGCCAAGATGTGGGTGGCCACCCGGTCAAGGAACCAGCGGTCGTGCGAAACCACCACGGCGCATCCAGGGAATTCAAGCAGCGCGTTTTCCAAGCTGGACAGCGTTTCGACGTCCAAATCGTTAGTCGGTTCGTCAAGCAGCAGCAGGTTGCCGCCCTGCTTCAGGGTCATTGCCAGATTCAGCCGGTTACGTTCACCGCCGGAGAGCACGCCGGCCTTCTTCTGCTGGTCCGGGCCCTTGAACCCGAAGGCGGAGACATAGGCGCGGGACGGCATTTCGACTTGGCCCACCTGGATGTGGTCCAGACCGTCGGAGACGACCTCCCACAGGGTCTTGTTCGGGTCGATGCCGCCGCGGGACTGGTCCACGTAGGAGATCTTCACCGAATCGCCGATCTTCAACTCGCCGTCGTCCAGCGGCTCGAGGCCGACGATGGTCTTGAACAGCGTGGTCTTGCCGACGCCATTGGGGCCGATCACGCCGACGATGCCGTTGCGTGGCAGCGAGAAGGACAACCCGTTGATTAGCTCGCGGTCGCCGAACCCCTTACGCAGGTCGCTCGCCTCGATGACCAGCTGGCCCAGCCGCGGTCCCGGCGGAATCTGAATCTCTTCGAAGTCCAGCTTCCGGGTGCGCTCGGCCTCGGCGGCCATTTCCTCGTAGCGGGCGAGGCGGGCCTTGGACTTGGTCTGCCGGCCCTTGGCGTTGGAACGGACCCAGTCCAGTTCATCGGACAGGCGCTTGGCCAGCTTTTGGTCCTTCTTGCCTTGGACTTCCAGTCGGGCGCGCTTCTTCTCCAAGTAGGTGGAGTAGTTGCCCTCGTACGGGTACAAGTGGCCGCGGTCGACTTCGGCGATCCATTCGGCGACGTGGTCCAGGAAGTACCGGTCGTGGGTCACGGCCAGCACGGCACCGGCGTACGACTTCAGGTGCTGTTCCAGCCACAGCACGCTTTCGGCGTCCAGGTGGTTGGTGGGCTCGTCGAGCAGCAGCAGGTCCGGCTTCTGCAGCAGCAGCTTGCACAGCGCCACGCGGCGCCGCTCGCCGCCGGAGAGCACGGTCACGTCGGCGTCACCCGGCGGGCAGCGCAGCGCATCCATGGCCTGCTCCAGCTGCGAGTCGATGTCCCAAGCATCGGCGGCGTCGATTGCCTCCTGCAGCTTGCCCATCTCCTCCAGCAGCGCGTCATAATCGGCATCCGGGCTGGCCATCTCTTCGGAGATCTCGTTGAAGCGCTGGATCTTGCCGTAGATCTCACCGACGCCTTCCTGGACGTTGCCCAGGACCGTCTTTTCCTCGTTCAGAGGCGGCTCCTGCAGCAGGATGCCCACGGTGTAGCCGGGGCTCAGCCGCGCCTCGCCGTTGGACGGGGTGTCCAGCCCGGCCATGATCTTCAGGATCGTGGACTTGCCCGCACCATTGGGGCCGACCACGCCGATCTTGGCGCCGGGGAAGAACGACATGCTCACGTCGTCCAGAATGACTTTGTCGCCAACGGCCTTGCGAGCCTTGGTCATCGTGTAAATGAATTCCGCCATGCCCCCAAGGCTAGTCGCTGCACCCCGCGATCACACATTCGCACAACTGCCATCCGGTGGCGGCCGGGCGCCGCCGCCCGCCACCGGACTCTCAGCTGGCCATCGGCAAGTCCGCCCCGCTTTCCCTCGCTTCGCCGGAGGGCTCGTCCCGCGGTGGGACCATGGCCGGTTGGCCCGTTTCAAGCGTGTCTCCGCCGCCCGGCCTTGGGCTAGCGTCTGTCGACTGCGGATCCACCAAGGCCATTGAGCGGTAGTCCGCACTCGAGCGCTGCTCATCCTGACTATCCTGCGGGGCGGCACCCATTGGCGCCGCGGTCCAGTTCTTGATGAATTCCGCGGTGCCCCGGCGCAGGTCGTGCCCGATCGAATCGGCGTCGATCTCCGGAGACGTGCCGCGGCGGCCGTCCTGCAGCTCCCACTGGCGCAGTTTCAGCTTGCCGGTAACCACCACCGGATCGCCCTTGGACAGGCTCCGCCACAGGTTTTCGGCCAATCCGCGGAAAGCCTGGACGGTGTACCAGTTGGTTACGCCCTTGACCCATTCGCCGGTGTCCCTGTTCAGCCAGTCCCCCGACGACGCCAGCCTGAACTCGGCCACCGCGTCACCCTTCTTAGTCCGCTTCCGCTGCACCTCCGTGCCGAGCACGCCGCGGACCGTGATGTAGTCGCTCATCTCCTGCCTCCGATCTCCTCGAAGCCGGCCGTGCCGCCGGCACCTCCCAATCTTCCGCGGCAGTGCGAGGGGCAAAACCCATGCCCTTCCCGCTGTGGACGGAGTACGGCGGGGAGGCCCCGGTGTAGGGGAACACCCTTCTCCGCTTCCGGGACCCGATTCTGCACGAGGTTCTGCCAACGCCGCTGAGGGCCACGGGATGTTCGTTTGCAGGAAGGCTATGCGGCGACCGGGACTTGCCAACGAATTCCAGTGCAGCTGTCCTCCCTCTCCCCCGCCCACCGTGATGTCAAACGAGACGTTCATTTTCCTTGGATTAACAGGTATCGTCACGTGGGAAAGCGAGCTACAGCACGTGCGCGAATCTAGCCCAGACCGAACAAGCATGGCTCGTCGAAAACCCAAGCAGGAAGTGTCCTCTGGTGAAAGAAGCAGCTGACTTCACGTTTGAGAAAGCGGTGCTCACGGATCAGGGCATATTGACCCTTTCCGGCAGTGTTTCCGCAACCGAGGAGTGTCACGCAGGATACTCCTTCGTTCTCTCCGAGCGCAGTGGCGGCCGGAAGGAAGAATTTATGGCTGAAGTAGTCACCGGCTCTAAACAAGAGAAATCGCAGAAAGCTCAGTGCTGCATCAACTTGCACGATATTGGCTTCGACGAGCAGGACGTAGTCGACATCTATTTTGTTTCACGAACGGGCGGCCAAGAGAAGAAGACCAGAGTAAAGTGGCGTCCCACTGCGCGGCGATGGCTTCCCTATCCCACCGTATACGGCAACCTCAGCGTGAAGCAGACAACATCGTGAAAACGATGGAGGATACTCTGTCGCTGCCCGCATCGCGCTACTTTATGGTCCTTTGGGCTCTGCCGACAGAGTTCGGCGGAATGACCGCCATGAGCCTTCACCGTGCACGAGCGATGCATGACTACGCCGGAGTCGATGCCGGAGTCATAACTTTCGAGCCCAAGGCGAGCTACGCCGGAACCCTATCCGTCCTGCGCGAGCGGAATAAGATTTCTCCTGCGACAAAGGTGCTCAATATCTACCAGTACTACAGGGCAGCCGCCCTTGAAGGAAGAATTCCTGTCACTGATATGCAGGATCCTCCTTCAGATTCTGGATCGCATGGCTACTCTTTTTCCGTCACCGATCCTGCAGGCCGGACTTTCATGACGGAAGCAAAGCGTCCCGATGGCCAAACTTCCGCCTGGCGAAAGTTCTACCGGGAGGATGGGAGCGAGTTCTTGCGCGACGAAAAGCCGCTCGACGGCCAAGGCGAGTCGGCAGGAAGATACCTCACGTTGTTTGACCGCCAGGGAGAACCGATCCAAAGATGGCGCTCGGCCGGCGACTTTTATCGCTCTTGGCTGCGGGAACTCACGGAAGGGGAGCTTTCGACCTTAGTTGTCGACAGTGCCTTCACAAGCACTATCGTCGCCCCTCTCGAAGCTGACAACGTTGTCAAGCTGATTGTGATGCACAATAGCCATGTCGCGGCAGGGCAAGATCCCTTCCAAGGTAAACTTGGGACTGGGCGGAGAACAATCGTTGACGAGACGGGAAGTTGGGACGGCATCGTCTTCCTGACGCACAGGAACCAGCGCGATTTCGAAGACAGGTTTGGCCGGTCCAACAACTTGTTCACGATATCCAACCCCAGCGGAAGAGCGGAACATCTTCCGCCGTTCTGGAATCGCTTGCCGAAGCGGGGGGTCATGGTTTGTCGGCTAGAACCACAGAAAAACGTTGCTGAAGCCCTGAACATCATGGCCGTCGTGCACCAGAGCCTGCCGGATTGCACGCTGGATATTTATGGCACGGGCTCTTTGAGGGCCGATCTTCAGGCGCAGACCGTCGCTCTTGGCCTTCAGGGGGTCGTAAAGTTCCACGGTCACTCCACAGCGGCTGCGGGGGAATTCGAGCAGGCAAGATTCTCCTTGCTGACCAGCAGAAATGAAGGGCAGGGGCTCGTGCTGTTGGAAAGCATGGGCCGCGGATGTCCACCCGTCTCATATGACATTCGGTATGGCCCCAGCGACGTCATCGATGACACGGAAACGGGCTACTTGATTCAGCCCGGTGATGTGGAAGCCGCTGCCCGGCGAATTGTCCAACTATGTACCGATGATGACCTTGCACAGCGAATGGGTGAGCTCGCCTGGGAACGTAGTGAGAAGTTCTCTGACGCTGCCGTACTCCAGCGGTGGGCTGATGTGCTGTCTCGTGTTTGGGCACAGAAACAGGAAAGAATCGTGCTCCGCGACCTGGACCTTACGCTGAAGGAAGTCTGCTACAACGCAACAGGGGATGTGGATATTAGGGCTAACGTGACGTGGCGCCAGCTCAGCGGCCCCCCAGCTGAAGAGGCACTTGCGGCGAACATCGTTGTCGGCCGCAGGTCCGCCGGCGCTCCCACGTTCTTTCCGGCTGAGATCATCCGACGCGAAGAGGGGAAACTGGAAGTCCTTTGCACTGTTACTGCTGCCATGTTGTGCGACGGCGTACCTGATGCGAACCACGAGCTGGACATCAGTTTGCAGGTCTGCGGAAAGAATATCCTTCGCACGTTCCGGGTCGGCTTCCCGGGCCAGACCCGCTGGCTACCCTACGCAACAATCCACGGTTCGTTGAGCCTCAAGCACGTGTGAGCGCAGTAGCTCACACCAGTGACTGGTTCGCATAAATAGTTCGGCGCGCTTCTACCCAGGCTCGGCACCCTAAGATTTCGCCCTGGCACGACCTGGACGCTTGAGCCGTCGAAGCGCAGCGCGAATTCTGCACAGCATGGCCTGATAAGGGGATCTCTCGGCCCGTCGATTGTTCACCTTAACGCTGAGGTTATGGTGGACCGTTTCATAGGGAATGATCGACTTACCGTAGGAATGCATCGCCGACATCTCAAGACCTGGCGCCACCGCCAGCCGTCCTCTAGTCCTTCTGCCCGCTGTAGAGGCAACCAGGAAGATGTCCCAAATCCCGTCTGGCACCGCCTGAAATAAGGCTGTCTCAAGAACCAACTCAAACTTTTCCTTCGGTGGGGCAATTTGGGACATCCCTGGGTCAACGCCTAGTTTGCAGCCTGCAGACTCGAAGGAGAGGACTCGCCGTTTATCGCGCGGGACCAGCTCCACATGGACGTTGTCCAGACGGCGGAAGGCGGATTCCAAACTCACCTCGCCGTTTATAACCATGTGCTGCCGGCGTGACCATACCTGTTCCGCCGTCGATCGCAGTTTCGGGATGGATGCGATCGTCGCGAGACTGGCTAGGTCCGATACTCGCTGCTCCCTAATCAGTGCCATGCGCTCTCGCGCCGGCGATTTGAGAGCCATCTCAGAGCCCGGAGGGAAAAATCGTAAAATGATACCCCTATGCGCTTGAACCCAGTCCTGCTGCCTTTTTGATCGCGCGTCCGCATAGCTTGGACCATACTTGTTCAACCCGACCCGGCGGAAAAGCTCCAAACAAAGCTCCATCTCAATAACCCGGTCGTGCAATCTGCCTTGAATTGCCTGCATCGCGGCGATAAGTGAAGAAGCATACATATATGGATCCACCGGCTGCATGGTTCTATTTGCGGCATCGTCTCTGAGCTGGACGAAATAGTAATCATAGTCGGCAACGATTGAAATGCGGCGTGCCACTGCAAACATATTGAATAGGAAGACCGTGTCTTCAGCAGGAACATTCCCCTCGGGGAAACGTAAACCATTCTCTTCGATGACAGACCGCCGGAAAAGTTTAGTCGGACCGGACGCTTGCGAAGCTTTCAACAGATCTGCATCCACCTGTGTCTCACGGTAAACCGACTCGCGTATCCACCTACCGTTAACCCCCACAAGTTTAGGGATGACCAGATCAGATTCGTGTAGGTCGGCAAAAGCAACCATCCTCCGCAGGCTTTCGATGCCCAGGTAGTCATCCGCGTCTAAAAAGAACACGTAGCGTCCTGTAGCGCGGTTCAGCCCGATATTCCTAGGGCGACCAGGACCACCCGAGTTAGGCTCGTGTATCACGGCCATGGATCGCAGCTTGTCAGCCCACCTCTCCAATAGTTCGGCACTGCCGTCAGTGGAGCCGTCATCAACGGCGATGATCTCCACGCTCATGTCAGCCAAGTCTTGGTCCGCGACGGACTCCAGACAGTGCTGGAGGTAGCGCCCCGGGTTATAAGCAGGGATCACCACGGAGAGATCAACGTTGTTCCCCGCCATTCCGGTTCTCCTCGGGAGCGACGCATTGGGCCGTGCATCCCTGCAATTAGCGGCGCGCACGGACGCACGCCATCACAGTATCGCTCAGAGAAAGGTCCGCGGAACCACTTAGCTCGTCCCGGCCGTAACTGCGCACAGGGTTAAGGATTAAGCAAGCAAGCACCCTGCACAAGGCCGTTCACGGCATGTTTAGACTGTTGCACCAACTCGTCGTTCCCGGGAGATTCCTTGTCAATCTTGTCGAAGTCACGCCGGGCCCTGCAGATGGTGGGCGAGCAATCGTCCGATGTCCTTTTGGAGCCCCAGGTCCAGCGGGCTTTAGCGGAGCGCTACAACAGCGGGCGGGAAGAGTTCAGTTGTGCTCTGTATTTCGCAGATGGGCCCTCGAACGCATACCAGGTGCGCCAGTGGTTTGAGCCGATGAGGGAACTGGCCAAGACCCACCCTGTGGCCATCCTCGCCCGCCGGCCGGCCACTGCCCAGTTGCTGGCGCAAGATTCCCCCCTGCCAGTGTTTCTCGCCCGGGGGATACAACAAGTCGAACAGTTTCTCACCAGCCGGTCGGTGTGCCTCGTTTTCTACGTCAACAACAGCCAGTTCAACTTCACCGTGCTGCGAACCACCGGCCCATTCCATGTGCACCTCAGTCATGGGGAAAGCGACAAGCTTTCCATGGCTTCCAATCAGCTGAAAGCATATGATCAGGTTTTCATCGCCGGAGAGGCGTCGCGCCATCGGATAGTCAATGCCCTAAATTGCTTTGACCCTCAGAAACTGATCGAGGTCGGCAGGCCACAGCTCGACTTCAATCCGCCCTCTTCAACACAACCCAACGGACGCACCACTGTTCTGTATGCCCCAACATGGGAAGGTGACCGTCCGGCCATGGAATACGGCTCATGTGTCTCCCATGGGGTAAGCCTGGCGAAGTCCCTGCTGGCGGACCGTGACTGCCGGTTGATTTTCCGGCCGCACCCCCGCACCGGGTCGAGACATTCGGAGCACAAGCACGCAGTCCAGGAGATCACGCGCTTGATTGCGAACACCGTAAAGCGCGATCCGGGCTCCGGTCATGTTCGTGACCGGAGGGAGGGCCCCGCTGCCGCGATGGCCGACGCGGATTTCTGCATCTGCGATATATCAGCGATGGCAACGGATTGGTTGCCTCAGCGCAAGCACATGCTCATCACGCGTCCAGTCCAGAAACAGGCGCTGGTCCCTCAGTCCGGAATCGCCTCTGTAGTTCCACTCTTGGAAGCCGGAGAAACCTGGCGTGTACCTCATCTGATACGGGATCAATTGGCCCATCCTGTTCCTGAAAGACAACTCGAACTGATCCGCTACCACTTCGGTGACACTTCCCCTGGAGCGAGCACCGGCCGCTTCATCCGGGCTGTGGAAGACCTCCTGGCGGAAGCAGAACGAGTGCAGGCCGGCCAACCCGAGGGAAAATAATGAGGGCTAGGATCCACTATTCTTGCGCTTCCAGCGAGCTCCTCTGGAATTCGTAGCCCGAAAGCTTCCGCGTGCGGTCCGAAATCAACTTGTCCACTGCCGCCAAGAAAGCCTGCGTAGACTCCCCCCGGCCCAAGTCACCGAAATAGTACTGCCGCATGTCCAGACGCATGGCGCGCCGCGCGTCGTCGTCAGATGCCTCCACGATGATGGCTCCTGCATTCTGAACAGTGCCGGCATCGAAGATTGGACAGGCACGGCTCACCGGGGCCTCCCGTTGCAGTGCCTCCGGGTCGTTTCGGCGATCAGTGATAATGAGCGGCCGGTCGGGGTGAAGGTAAAGGAAATCCAAGCCGACGCTGGAGACATCTGTGACTAGAACGTCCGTCCGATCAAACATGGTCAGGATATTTCCGGCGGTTGCCACGACATGACCGCCTCCTGCCGCATTGGCCTGTTCAATCTGCCCTAGGATCGCGGCGTGGGCTCGGGAGACCCCTGTGTCGCTGGACTCCGCGACCCGCGGATGGGGCTTGTAGACCAAGCGCGTTCCCGCCAGGGAAAGAATCGAATTGGCGATTTCAATTCCGAAAACGTCAACCGAGGTGTAGTTGTTCGCGAAGTTTTCTCCTTCCCACGTCGGCGCGTACATGACGGTGCGCCCCGCGTATGGGGACAGCCCGGCCGGGAAGTCGATGTCGAGCTGAGGTCGCCCGACGGCCAGCAACTTGGACTCGTCGAAGTCCACCAGTACGCTCCGGTGCCGTTCCAGTGCAGCCGGACCGGCAATCATCACCTTGTCATATGCCTTGGCTTGGTTTGAGACCATAGAAAGCTTGTCGCTTTCCCCATGATTGATGTGCACGTGCACCATGCGAGGATTCGCCAGCGACTGAAAGTTGCTAACACCATTGTTCACGTACAGGCACAACCGGTAATCGTTGTCCTCATACAGATGCACCAGGTCTTCGAATCGCCGGACGAAAATGGATGGTAGCCCGGTTTTGCCTTTGAGTGCCCGGAGGGCTGCGACCTTCCGGAAAACCAAAACGACTGGGTGGTGCCGGTGGAGTTTTTCCAAAACCGGGAGCCATTGTTCCAGTTGGTAGTTCTTTGCAGCCACGTCACCGAAATAGACGGCGACGTCGGCCGGAACCTTCACCCCATGGAGCTCATGGTTCGCTCGCGCGACTGGCCTCACTCCGAGCCAGCCCCGGAAATTGCGGGCAGGAGCGGAATTTAGCCCCGCCAAAATCTTTCCCGCCAGCCATTCCTTCATAGACGCCATCGCCCACCGATCGTCATCTTTGATTAGCATACAAGAGGCGAATGAGACCGGCCCCTCTCAGCGGACCCTGATCTGGTTCCATTCACCTATCTGACAGGCGTCGGAGGATCGCTGATGGGAGAGAGTGGTGCTGGCTCGATCGTGAAGAAGTTTGGCATGCAGGAGTGGCAGTATGTGGACCATCTTGGCAGCTTGATAGAGTAACAGGTGGATTTGTAGCCTCCTGCGCCGCCAGCCCAGCTGTGCAGTCAGGGGTCTGGACCCAGCCTCGGTAGCTCAGCGGATAGAGCAGGAGCCTTCTAATCTCTTGGTCGCAGGTTCGATTCCTGTCCGGGGCACATAAGAACTGCAGAAGTTTACGGCCGTAGTCGCGGCGCCGTACAGACGCGTTGCGCTGGCGCCTCGAGATTGCGGACCCGACGCACCTGAGCCGCGGATACATCCGATCGTGCCAACGAGCCGCCGCGCCGTTCTGCCTCCGAGTCGGGTCAGGCCGCCGTCGTTCCCGGGCCCGACGCTGCGACACAGCCTCCCGGCCCTCCGGCGTGAGCATCGTCTCAATTAAGCGCGGCCGAACCGGGAACCGACCGCGTACCGGTATCGTTACCTATCCGTAACATTCTCCAACCGAATCAGGTATCAAATATGGCTGACGACTCCGCTGTCGACGACAAGCCCAAGAAGTCTCTCGGACTAAGTGGCACCCAGACTATTGGCTCGGCGATGGCCGCGGTCACCTCCGCACTGGTGGGATCCTTTCTCGGCGTCGCCGGAACGCTGATCGGCGCCGCACTTGGTTCCGTCGTCGCCACCGTGGGTGCCGCGCTGTATGCCCGGACGCTGAGTACGGCCGCCACCGTGGCCCTGAAGAAAATCCCCAAGGCTCGGGTGGGTGCCCTGCGGGAGGTGGAAAAGGCGGCCGCCAGCGCCCCTTCCGAGGCGATCGAACAGCCCACTAAGCCTGCCAGAAAGCCCATCGCCCCGATGATGTGGGTCAAAGTCGGACTGGCCAGCGCCGCGGCCTTCGCCATCGCGATGGTCGGCATTACCGCGGTCGAATTCGGCACCAGTCAGCCGATTTCCAGCTTGGTCTCGTCGACTACGGGCATCGACCGTGCCTCAAGCGACCACACGACGACGCTTGGCTCCTTGGGCGGCAATAAGGAGGCCGCGGATCAAACGGACAAGCCGGCCAAACAGGACGAGGCCCCCGAGAGGACCGGAGATGGGGCGGCCGACGACGCTGTGCCCACGGATGATTCCTCGGTCGGCGGGAACAGCTCAACCGAAATTGAAGAACCGGGAATTGGCGAATCGAACGGCACCGAACAGGCCCCTGCCCCTGCCCCTGCCCCTGATACGGGCGAGACCGTCGAGCCTGCTCCGGAAACGAGTCAGGCCCCGGCGCCGGTAGAGGTCCCGGAACCCGGTCCAGCCGAGCAGGGAAGCCCGTCCGACGTTGGCGGCGACGCCGGAACCGGCCAGTAGCAAGTCCCTTCCGCGGCTGGGCGCCGGGCGCCCGGCCGCGGGAATCTGTGCAAGCCCGGCGATGCGCAGCAGAATGGACCGGCAAGGGGACCTGCTGAACGGACGTGAAGAAACTCGGCCGGATCCCTGAAGGAGGCGGCCGGCGCGGCCTACCCCGCCGAAGGCCCTGCCAGACAATAAAGGCGCTACCTGCGCCAGCTCCCTGCAACGCGCCGCCACGTTCATGGCCGCCAACGGCTCAACGCGTCATGATGACAATGCCTGGGCTTGCCGGATCCCTAAATTCCCAGCCACGCCGACTGGTCAACAAATTTTTGGCGCGACGACTTATGCTGTCCACGTCCTGCAGCCCGATGATGTCGAGCCCGCTGGCCCGGATGGTTGCGGGCTATGGCCGCCAGGTCCAATTCTCCTCGTCGTCCAAGCCGTAGATAGTGAACGACCTGACGCGGAGGTCCGCCCGGATGGCTGCCGATCTTCTAGTTAGCAGCCGAGCCCTGGGATGGGTGCGCGGCGGGCGCCGGCGTTGCCACAGGCAGGGCGCTGACCGACGGCAGCTCTCATCCCGAGAAGCGCCCACATCCACGTCGCCCTCTAAGGGCGCCGGTCCCGGCATCAGAAGTGCCACGATCAATGCAGCCGCCGACCGCATGGTTGCGTGTGGGCATGTTGACACTCGCTGTCCCCAGGTCCCGCACGGCTGGAGCTACTTGTAGTTCGGTGGAGCCCACGCAGGTCGCAGCAGTTCGGACCTCCAGGAATACCCGTGTTAGCGGCCCTTCTACCCGCTCTGCTCTCACACCTACGTCCGGCCGCACGATGGCCGCCATGGGGACATCATCGGCCTCTGGATCGAATCGCTTCGCAGGCGCAAGATGGCGGATTGACCGGCCTCCGGTTGCCAAGTGAGTCAATTCACACGCCCAAGGGTTGCGGGCCTCCTTTCTGAACGGGGAGGTCTTTTCATCTAACTGCTGGATAAATTTCTGGTTACTTTCGAATCACACCGCAGGTCACTCTGGTCACTCTTTTAACCCCGGTGTTATGGTGAAGCGTCTTTTGCCGTCAAAGGCCCTGCACACAAGGGCTAAAGGCCCTCCGTTATGAAGGGCTCAACCGGAGTTCTAAGCTATGAGCACTCGCCACCTGATGCCCCTTCGATCCGCCAATGCCCGTCGCGGCGCCACCAAGTTCGCCACCGGCTTGGCGGTCCTTTCGGTCGCTATCTCGGGGCTCATCACTGCGCCGCCGGCAACTGCAACTGGACTCGTTCCGTCTCAGGAGGTCGGCTCGCCCGCCCCAGCGGCGGAGCAAGTCTCCCCATTGGACGAGAGCACGCTTGAAACGCTGTCGACGCCGACCCCCGCGTCGCCCGAAGAGGCAGGGGTTGACAGCACGGAGCAAGTAGATCCGTCCACGTCGCCTTCCGAACCAGCCCCGACTGTGTCTGCTCCACCTGAACCTGCCCCGGCCGAGTCGGCCCCAGCGCCGGTGCCAGACCCCGCGCCGAAAGACCCGTCCACCCTTGAGAAAGAGGTGGAGCTCCCCGTCGATGAGATGTCCGAGGAGCAACTGCTGGAACTGCTGGCCACGTTGCAGGGCAAGCACGGCGCCGAAATGGGCCAAGGATTGCAGCAGCGTGACGAGCGGCTCGAAGAGCTGCAGGAGCCAGAGGCCAAGGAAGAGCTGGAACAGCAGCTGGAAGTCTTGGACATCGAACGCACCGGCTCCATCCAGCCAGCCGCTGCACCCGCAGCGCTGCCGGCCGATAAGCGGGACATGTGGCGGCCCCAGGGCGTCCAAGGCATTGACGTCAGCAGCCATCAGCCCAGCGTGAACTGGCAGACCGAGTGGAACCACGGAGCCCGGTTCGCCTATGTGAAGTCCACTGAGGCCCTGAGTTACATGAACCCGAAGTGGGCGTCCCAGTACACCGGCTCTTACAAGGTGGGGATGATTCGCGGCTCCTACCACTTCGCCATCCCCAACGTCTCCTCAGGCAAGCGGCAAGCAAACTACTTCGTTGACAACGGCGGAGGCTGGTCCGCGGACGGCAAAACGCTTCCCCCGCTGCTGGACATCGAGTACAACCCATATCCGGAACTGGGCAACACGTGCTACAGCATAAGCGCCAGCAAAATGGTGGCTTGGATTAAAGACTTCTCCAACACCATCAAAGCGCGGACCGGGCGCCTGCCCGCGATTTACACGACGGCCGACTGGTGGAACAAGTGCACCGGCAACAGCACAGCGTTCAAGAACCACCCCTTGCACATTGCGCACTACCCCTACGCCGGCTACACGCTGGACAAGCCCAGGCTGCCCGCGGGCTGGACCTCATATGACATCTGGCAGTACAGCTCTACCGGGCCTTTCACCGGCGACTCCAACGTCTGGAACGGCTCCACGACGTCGCTGCGGAACTTTGCCTACAACATCGGGTCGGGCAGCAGCCAGAGCACCAACGTCAAGCAGGATTACGCTGCTCCAGGCGATCTCAACGGCGACGGGCGCGGAGACCTGCTCTCCCGCCGCACCGACGGGTCGCTCTGGTTCCACCCGGGTAATGGGTCGGGCGGCTACACCGCTCCACGGAAGATCGGCGGAGGGTGGGAGATCTTCAACTCGCTTGTTGGCGTAGGCGACCTGAATAGTGACGGGCGGGCAGATCTCGTGGCCCGGCAGACAAACGGTTCGCTGTGGTTCTACGCCGGAACAGGCAGCGGCACGTTTAAGGCCCGCGTACGCATCGGCACCAGCACCGGCTGGAACCCGTATTCGGAAATTGTCGGCACCGGAGACATCAACGGTGACAGGCGTGCCGACCTGCTCGCAAAGCATTCAAACGGGTCGGTGTACTTCTACGCAGGCACAGGAACTGGAAGCTTCGGCAGCCGGATCCTCGTGGCCTCCGGATGGCAGGTCTACAACCAATTGGTAGCACCCCAGGACTTCACTGGCGATGGCAAGAACGATCTGATGGCTCGCAAACCGGACGGCACGTTGTGGCTGATGCGCGGTACGGCCAAGAAGGCAGCCTTAGGCAGCCTGTTCACCAGCGCGCAGAAGGTCGGCTCCTCCGGCTGGCAGTCTTTCAGCACAGTGCTCGGCGTCTGGGACAACAACCGGGACCGCAAGAACGATCTGCTCGGGATTGGTGCAGACAAATCCCTGAGTTTCTACGCCGGCACTCAGCTGAAAGACTCTTCGGGCATGAAGCCTCGGGTGGCCACCGGAACAGCCATCTGGGACCACTACAGCGAGATCATCACTCCGGGAGACTTCAACGGGGACGGCAAGGCGGATCTGATCGGCCGCAAGTCCAACGGGCAGCTGTGGTTCGCGGCCGGCAACGGCAAGGGCGGCTACGGTGCCCGGGTCCGGATCGGCTACGGCTGGCACATCTACAGCTCTGTGATCGGCGTCGGCGACTACAACGGGGACGGCAAGAACGATCTGGTAGCCCGACAAAAAAACGGTACGCTCTGGTTCTACGCAGGTACCGGCAAAGTCAAGGGGAGCGACCATGGCTACAAGCGCCGCGTCAAGATCGGCAACGGCGGCTGGAACCAGTTCTCGCGCATCCTGGGCGTCGGGGACCTGAACCGGGACGGCCGCAACGATTTGCTGGCGGTCCGTCCCGACGGCTCGGTGCAACTGTACGCGGGTCCGGGCGATGGCCGACATGGAAAGGCGTCAACCGTTGCTGCAGGGTGGCAGCGGTACAGCTACCTCACCGCGGTCGGCGACTACGACGGCGACGGCACCGCCGACATAGTGGCCCGAAAACCGGACGGCACGCTGTGGCTCCTCGCGGGGCGGAAGACGAACTCCTCGGGCTCGTTCGCCGCAGAACGGAGAATCGGCTCCAGCGGCTGGAACACGTACAACCGGATTGTCGGACCCGGCGACTTCAATTCGGACCGGAAAGTAGACCTACTCGGCACCAAGAAAACCGGGTCTATGTGGCGCTACGACGGCACGCGGTTCGTCAACGGCGGCTTGCAACCGCGCAA
Organism: Actinomycetota bacterium; assembly: GCA_051751385.1. GTDB lineage: Bacteria > Actinomycetota > Actinomycetes > Actinomycetales > Micrococcaceae > Crystallibacter. The sequence continues at coordinate 126,244 of JBNJKW010000002.1, forward strand.
GTCGGTCGGTCGGCTGTAACGCCGAAAAACGCGAGGGCGACGGCAGCTGCCGTCGCCCTCGCGTTTTTCGAGTTCCTTAGAGGAGCTGGTCCACCACCCGGCGGGCAGCATTGCCATCGTCATTCGGTGCGTACTTTGATGCGAAGGCTTCCAGTTCGGCCTGGCGCTGGGGGTCAGGCGTCTTAGCTTCGTCGATGGCAGCGAAGAGCGCTTCTTCGGTCTGGACCACTGGGCCGGGAAGCTCCGTGTCGTAGTCCAGGTAGAAGCCGCGCAAGGTATCACGGTACCGTTCTAGGTCGTACGCGAAGAAGACAATCGGACGCTGCAGAATGGCAAAGTCGAAGAACACCGAGGAGTAGTCGGTGATGAGAATGTCGCTGGCCAAGTGCAATTCCTGGATCTCCGGGTAGGCCGAAACGTCGTAGACGCTCTCGCTGGCGCTCTCGGGGATCTCCAGCCGGCTGCTCACCAGCACATGTGTGCGGAGCAACAACACCGTGTCATGGCCGAACCGCTTATGGAAGTTCTCCAAGTCCAAGGGCAAGTCAAAGCTGAAGCGTCCGGTCCCGGCGCCCTGGTCGTCCCGGAAGGTCGGTGCGTACAGGACCACCGTCCGGTCGGCGGGGATACCGAGCTTCTCGCGGATGGCCAAGCCGGCGTCCGTGCCCTTCCCGAGGGCCAGGACATCGTTGCGCGGATAGCCCTCCTCCAGCACCCTCCCTTGATAGCGGAAGGCGCTGCGGAAAGCCGCGGTCGCGTAGGGGCTAGGAGACAGCAGAACACTCCATTGCTTGACGGCTTGCGACACCCGTTGGATGTAGTCGTCCGTCCGACCGTGGACCTCGTCCATGTCATGGAGCATTCGCTTCAGCGGGGTGCCGTGCCAAGTCTGGATGAACACGGCATCCCTGCGACGGCGCAGGTAATGCGGGAAGTTCTGGTTGTTCACCCAATACTTGGCCTTAGCCAAGTACCAGTAGTACTCCGGCGAGAGCCGCTTGATGACACGTGTGTGCGCGTCCGTCGTCGGCAGCTTCTTGTCATAGACCCAGACCTTGTGGCGCGTATCGCCGCGGCGAAGGAGTTCCTCGTAGATGTAACGGGGGCTGTCCGCATACTGCTTCCCCAGGCCGCTTTCGAAGACGATTAGGTCCTCATCCACGGAGGTCCTGGACACCAGCTTGAACATCCGCTTCATGGCCGGGAAGTAGTACCGGCTACGGCGGAACCGCCCCATTGACCGCTCGAAAATCTCCGGATCCACCATCCGGCGAACCCTCGGTTCAGCGGGCTTGGCGCTGCGGACGGCATCGAAAATGCGCCGGCAATTCTCCTGGTCTCGGTACGCAAGGAACCGCCGGGCACGGCGCACGTCGTCGGCAGGCATAGCGCAGCCGGCGTCGAGCGCCTCTTCCAGATGGGACAATAGATGCCCCCGGTCGAAGGCAATCCGGCCCGGCAACTCTTCATCCAAGTCCAGGTGCGACCCCTGTGGGCCCAAGAAACGTTCCCGGTCAAACTGGTAGTAAAGCACTGGCTTCTCCAGGAAACTGAAGTCGAAGCCGACGCTGGAATAGTCGGTCACCAGCAGGGCGCTTTCTTTGAGCAGATACTGCACGTCCACCTCACCCTGCGAGATGACCCGGACCGGTGCGTCCTCGAAATGATGCCTGAACTTCTGCATGTTGGGATGCAGCGAGAAGACAATCTCCGCGTTGTACTCCTCGGTCAGCTGCCGCAGCCGCGGATCGTTCAGGAAGTCCTTCCAGGCGTGGTAGTACTCGGAATCCGGAAACAGTGCCGGATCAGCCAGCCAGTCCCGCCACGTGGGGATCACCAGAATCTGGTTGCGCTTGACCTCGACATCGTCAGCGAACAGCGCGTCAAAGCGCGACAGCCCGGTGACTTTCACATCTTTGGGTGCATACCCGAAGTCGCTGACAATGTATTCCTTTTCCCGCTCGGAACTGACCAGGAAGAGGTCCGTTTCGAAGCCGCGGACTTTTTTGCCGTAGTTGGGCACCATCCATTTAGTCCCCATGACTCCGTGCTGCAGGAACACTTTGACTCCGCCGACGGCGCGGCGGAACTGTGGCAGCCGCGTGGGATAGAGGAAGTCTGGATGGTGCGAGCCGATGAACCGCTCCGCCTTCAGCGCCACCTCGACATGCTGCTTGGAGCGGTAGTCAACAACGTGGCCAAGTCCCTCAAGGTTGCGGGCCTCGGGTGATGCTGGATCGATGACGTAGTAGGCATCTATTTCCGGATGGTTCCGCCGCAGGTAGCGGAAGAAGGCAAGTCCTGTGTCCTGCGCCTTGTAGGGCCTCTCCCCCACCAACCAAACAGGCTTGCCGGTGAGGCCTCGGTGATTCCTGAACGGCATCCGGGTTCGGCGTTGCAAGTAGCCGAATGCCGCTGAATCAAGGACCTCCACATGGAGAGACGTGTTCTTCGCCTTGAACGTGTAGTAAGGGGTGATGCACAGGGTCTTAGCCCCGCGTTTCTGCCAGCCCGCCTTGCTGAGCTTCCGCGTGACGAAACGGGTCTTGCCGATGCGCGCCTTGTGCGGCTGATCAGCGCCGCGATCCCAGACCTCCAGCCAAAGGTCGAGAATGTCTTCCTCGGCTAGCTGCTCGGTCGCGATACCGGCGAAATCCAGCGTCGCGTCCAACGTGTACTCGCGCAGGCCGTACTTACGCGACGTGGCATCGGCATTCAGGGCAATGTTTGCGATCGCTGGGTAGCGCCGTCCGCTCTGGCGGCCCAGCAGCACCAACTGCGCTCGGACTGCGTCCCCGTGCCGCGTAACCAGGCGCCCGGCAATTTCCAACACACCGCCGGCCACGGACAACTTTTTAACATAGACGACGTTGTAGGGCTTCAGCGGGCGGTTGACCGCAAGGCTGAGGTAACCTCGCCGGTTCACGTACGTTGAAAGCGTCGTGTCCCCTGAGCTGACTGGATTGAGCTGTCCGACCGCTGTCTCCAGGAACCTGCCGAGCGGAATCCAGGCCCGGTAGCGAAGCGCGGGTCCAATGGTGCCGGCTTCCACCGCGGCCCGGAAGTCCGCGAAATCCTGGTCCGGTTCGCCGGCCGCGGCACCAACGACGACGGCGCCGTTCGTCTTCCCTGCTTCCACTGCCTCAGCCGCCGGCCGAATGTGCCGGCTATATCTGGGCAGTTTAGCTGCCTCCGCCTCGACCTCGACGAACAGCCGAAGCACTGCACCCTCTTCCCCGTACGAAGAGAATGGCGCTTGGGTGGCTAGCGAATCAAACCCTACCGAGGCTCTGTAGTCCAGCCCCTCCCGCGTCTCTGCCCCGGGGAGCGCTTCGACGGCTGCCAGCCGCACCGCGTCGTCGCCGATGCTGGCCCACAGTGCGCGGGGCTCCAGTTCCGGTGCAAGCGTAAAGGCTACGCGGAGTTCCGGGCCGAACTGGCCGACCGTCAGTCGGTGCAGTTCGCGGCGCGTAGCGGAGGAGCGTGGGTCTAGGATCCGCTCGGTCTTTACCTTGGCCCGCATCAGGACCGATTGAGGATTCGGCATTACATTCCTACTTCGAAAGAGCTGGGGATCGGGTAATAGGACTGGAGGAACCGCTGGACCATCTTTTCCTGATCATGGAGATCTATGACGGCCGCGCCGACTTCGTTAAGACAGAAGACGTCGGCGTCCCGGTCCCGCAGCAGCCGCAGCAGTTTGGCTTGGGCGGCGGATTCACCGATGTCGCAATAGCGGTAGGCGATCTCCCCGGGAACGGCGGCCCCGATGCCGTAGCCGTAGTAGTGCGCCAGCGACGAAGGAATCGAGATGTCCGAAGGCGTGCGGAAGCGCGCATGAGTGGTCGCCGAGTGGGCCGTTTGGAAGTCCTGTTCGAGCAGCCGCAGGGTGCTGACGCGCTGCGCGTGGGCGGCGTGCTTGAACTTGTGGACGGGGCTCTTGCCGAACTTCTGCTCGATCAGTGTCCGGTTGCGTTTCGCGGCGCTGTCCACCGGCAGATCCCCAGGTCCGGCCGGACCGTCCCCCACACGCTGCTCGGAGAAGAAGAACTTGGCGATGCCGTTGCCGTGGAAGAACAGCTCCGGCGCCACCGGCCGGCCGAAGAACACATCGTCGTTCAGGTACAGGAAATGTTCGCTCAGCCCAGGAATGCGGTGTAATTGCGCCTCGATGGCATGCGAGTTGAACGTGGGCAGTGCGCCGGCGTCGACAAAGACGTCCCTGTGGTCCACCACGGTGATCCGCGGGTTGGTCGTGTCCAGCCATTCCGGCACCTGCCCCGCAGTGAGGAGGTAGATGTGGTTGGCCCAGGGGGCGAAGTAGTCCACCGAGCGCAGCGAGTATCGCAGTTCGTCGTGGGTGCGGAACCGTTCCTCATTGCCAGCGAACTGGTTCAGTTCACCGGGGTGAATGCCGGCCCAGGCAGCGTCCCGAGCACGTCTCCACTCGCCATCGGACCCATCCACCCATGTATAAACGAGGTCCACCGGCTCTGTGAACTCCGTCATAGGGCGGCCGGCCCCACCCGCGGCCTGCAGCGCGGACACCGTGCAGCCGAGGCGCTTGCCGGCCAGCACCAGCCCGTCCGCCGCCGCATACTCGAAGACGGTCGCCTCCCGCGGGGCACCGACGACGGCGTTGCGCGCGAGCTGCGGCCGGCGGCCGTCTGCGGCGACATAGACGGGCCGCCCGGCGGCGGCCTGGCGCACCGCGTCCAGCAGGACCGGAAGGTCCGCCGGCGCCACGCTGATTCTGGTTCCGCCGTGCGGGCTCGTGGTTTCTGCGCAGAATTCAATGCCGGCTTGGCGCGCCGCCGCGGCAACCAGTTGCCGGTTGGAAGCGGCTGCATCCCGCGCGGAGAAACGGCGCACAGGTCTAGCCAGGACCGTCCGTCCGCGGAAAGAAGCCGGAACGACGTCGGCGTCTACACCGGCCCGAGCCGGACGGGTCTGCGCCGAGCGCCAGACATCGGCGGCGCGGCGCTGGAAGGACGTTCTGCCGTGGCGAAGGTCGAAGAGTCCCTGGACGGCTGGCTGCGGCAAAACCCGGGCGAGAGTTCCGCGCAATCCGGCGATCATCGGGTCCTTTCATCCGGCAACATAGGCCACCGCGGAGCGGCAAACAATAATTCGTCCTCGTCGCCGCGGCAAGAGTCGATATAGTTTAGCAACCCAAGCCTGACAGGACGCTGGAAGGACAGTCCGTGCCGCGTTTGGCGGTTTCGATAGGCTGTAAGCTTCCGACCCGCCACAGGAGTGCTTCGTGCCATTCACCGCCACCGCCCGCCGCGCGCTCAAGTTCGTCGGGAACCAGGCCACCAACGCCGTGGTGGGGAGGACCGTCCGGGCACAGCTGGCCTCGGCGAACTCCGCCGGCCCCGCGCGTTTCGATTGCGTGGTCTACTTTGCGGACGAACCTTCCAGCGCCTACCAGCTCAGGCAATGGTTCGCTCCGCTGGCACGGCTCGCCCGCACGCACCGGGTGGCCCTGCTGGTGCACCGGCCTACCACGGCCGCCGAACTGCTCAAGGACTCACCGCTCCCGGTCTTCCTGACCCAAGGAATCGACCAAGTGGAGAAGTTCATCCAGGACAAGGGCGTGCGCTTGGTCTTCTACGTCAACAACAACAGAGACAACTTCACGGTCCTACGGCTGACCGGGCAGGTCCATGTCCATCTCAGCCACGGCGAGAGTGACAAGATCTCCATGGCCTCCAACCAGCTCAAGGCCTACGACTACGCGTTCATCGCGGGCCCAGCCTCCCGCGAGCGCATTCTGGGCAGCGTTCGGCGTATGGACCCGGCCAAGCTGGTCGAGATCGGCCGGCCACAACTGGACAGCGCGGCGTCCAAATCAGCGGCGTCCAAAACAGTGGACGCCGACCGCGGCGAGCGCAACGGGACTGACGGCCGCGACCGCACCACGGTGCTCTACGCCCCCACGTGGGAAGGCGACCGCCCGGCCATGGCATATGGCTCATTGGCATCGCACGGAGTCGAGATGGTGAAGGCCATCCTGGCCGACCCGCGTTACCGGCTGATTTTCCGGCCGCATCCGCGCACCGGCGTGCGGATGCCGGCGCACCGGACGGCAGCCAAGGAAATCGGCGCCCTGATCGACGACGCAGAGAAGCGGTCGCCCGGCGCCGGGCACTACGTGGACCGGCGCCCGGATTTCACCGTAGCCATGGCGCAGGCCGATGTATGCGTCTGTGACCTCTCTGCTATGGCCATGGACTGGCTCCCTCGGCGAAAGCCACTCCTGCTCACCCAACCCGTCGATCCGGCCGCCGCCGTGGATCCCCATGGCATAGCAGGCACCGTGCCTCTTCTGAAGGCGGAAGACGCGGGGCTTGCGCCACTGATCATGGCCGACTTGCTGTCCCGGCCGGTTGGCCAAGCTCAGCTGGATCTGATTCGTCATCACTTCGGGGACACCTCCCCCGGCGGCAGCACGCGCCGGTTCTTGGACGCCGTGGACCGCGCGTTGGAAGGCTGAGCGCGCTTCTCACACGCTGAGATCGCTACTGCAGATCAGGCGGTTCCCTGATCCTGAGGCGCTGGGTACACTGGCCCGCAGACGGAAATTGGGGAATTTCTACCGTCAGGAGCCAGCACGAAAGGTCAGCCAGCCCCGCGCAGCACAGCACCGGATGCCACCGGATTCCGGGAGGACATCCAAGGACTGCGCGCGCTGGCAGTCTCACTGGTCCTGATCTACCACCTCTGGCCAGGACAACTGACCGGCGGCTATATCGGCGTGGATGTCTTCTTCGTCATCTCCGGGTTCCTGATGACTGCCCATCTCATTGCTCGTAATCCGCGGACGGTACGGGATCTGACCGAATTCTGGGGCCGTCGGATCCGGCGGCTGCTGCCGGCGTCGTTCCTGGTTCTTGCAGTAACTGCTGTGGCCGTCCGGCTGTTCGTGGTGCCCACACAATGGGAAGTGATCGCGCGGCAGATCATGGCGTCTGCCCTGTACGTGCAGAACTGGGTGCTCGCCGACAGCGCGGTGGATTATCTGGCGGCCGACAATGCGCCGACGCCCACGCAACATTTTTGGTCGCTCTCGCTTGAGGAACAGTTCTACCTTTTCTGGCCGCTGGTGATCTTGGCAGTCGTCTGGTTGGCCGGTACTTGGAAGCTCACCGTTAGTCTCGTGGCCCGCGTTGCCATCACGGCCGTGATCGCAGTCTCCCTGGCCGTCTCCATCCTGGCCACCGCTGACGACGCCGGTCGGGCCTACTTCATCACGCCCACCCGGATCTGGGAGCTCGCTGTGGGCGGCTTGGTCGCCACGATCGTGCCGCTGGCGGCCACCCGGCTGTCCGGACCGGTAACGGCGCTGATGGCATGGGCTGGCATAGCCGCCGTCGTCACCGCCGGGGTGACGTTCACCCAGGAGACGCAGTTCCCCGGCTATGCTGCCCTGCTGCCGGTGCTCGGGACGGCCCTGATTATCCTCGCCGGCTCGCGCCGGGTGTACTCCCCTACCGGAGTCCTGCGGCTGAAGCCCGTGCAGTGGCTCGGTGACGTCTCCTACTCGGTGTACCTGTGGCACTGGCCGCTCATCGTGCTGGTGCCGTTCGCCACCGGAGCTGCGCTTGACTCGTTCGGCAGGGTGACCATCCTGGTCCTGTCGCTCGGTCTGGCCGCGCTGACCAAAGTCTTCGTCGAGGACAGGTTCCGCTCCAGGCTCCCCACCCGGCGCCTGCTGCCGACGTACCGCTTCGCTGCCGTGGGCATGGCGGCCGTCACGGCATTAGGCGGCCTGCAGCTCGCCGAAGTCGGCCACCGCAATCAGGTGGCGCAGGAAGAGCTGGCGTCCGTAGAGACCAGCCGGGACCCGTGCATCGGCGCCGCCGCCATGGCCCGCGAGGCCGGGGAATGCAAGCCCAAGTCGCCGCCGCGCATGGTCCCGGAGCCTGCGCTCGCCAAAGATGATCTTCCCGATGCCTACGCGGACGGCTGCTGGTCTTCGCGTGCCTTCACCGACCGGCCGGTGTGCACCTACGGGAACGGGAAAACCAAAGTGGCGCTGGTGGGCAACTCGCACGCGGCCCAGTGGCTCCCCGCGCTCCAGGTACTGGCCCGGAAAAACGGCTGGACCTTGTCCACTTACCTGATCACCCGCTGCAATCTGACCTCCGTTCCACTCGATTTCAACAATGCGGAGCGGACGCGCAACTGTCTCGCGTACGGGCGGTGGGTGATGGAGCAGACCAAAGGCGGGAAGTTCGACCTGGTGATCACGTCTGCACGCCAGTCTGTGACCGTCGACGGCGAGAGCTGGAAGACTACCGAGGAGCCTGCCGTCGAGGGCTATAAGACCTATCTGTCCGAATGGGCGGCGTCCGGGACCAAGGTCCTGGCGCTCAAAGACTCCCCCTTCCCCGGCACTACGATCAGCTCGATCCCGGACTGCTTGGCTGCCCACCCGGATCAGCCCTCCGCTTGCGCGGGCACGCCGAAGAGTTGGTATTGGATGGACCCCTTGGACCGTGCGGTCCGTGAGCTGGGCGCCCCGGGCATCACTGCGGTCAATCTGGACCGGTACTTCTGTGCCGACGATGTGTGCCCTGCCGTGATCGGCTCCATCGTCGCCTACCGCGACGGCTCGCACATCACGGCGACCTATGCCCGCACTTTGGCCCCGTACCTCCGCCGCCCCATTCTCGTGGCGCTAGAGGGAGGCCAAGCAAAGAAGGATGCGCAGGCGCTGCCCCCGGATCCCGCGACCCGTTCTGTTTCGCCGTAAGGTCCCCGCCGGGCCGACGAGCCAACGCACCACGGACGCGCAACCAAGCCATCCGACCTCCCCGGTAGACTGGACTGCGTTTTGCCCCTGACTCCTTGAAGGACCGATCGCTTGAGCGCTGAGATTGCCCTAGCCCCCGCCCAGCAGGGCATCCGCCAAACCTGGATCGACCAGGCCCGGTGGGCCGCAATCGTCCTGGTGGTCGTCGGCCATGGGGTGGGAATGCTGCGCGCCGAGAGCGGACTGGCCCTGGTCGTCTCCAACTTCGTCTACATGTTCCATATCCCGGTCCTGATCCTGCTGGCCGGTTGGGGGGCCCGCAGGGCGCAGGCCGACGGCAAGACGCTGTCCAAGGTCTTCTGGCAGCTGCTGGTTCCGTACGTGATCTTCCAGCTGATCGCCTTCCTGACGAACTACATGATCGACGGAGATCAACCGAGCTGGAAATTCACCTCACAGACCTTCGGCCTCTGGTTCCTGGTGGCCCTGGCCGGCTGGCGGCTGCTGGCGCCCTGGTTCCGCGGACTGCGGTTCGCCGTCCCGATCGCCGTCGTCGTGGCCTTGTTGGCCGGCCTGAGCCCGGCGATCGATGGTTTCCTCTCGCTCTCGCGCATCCTAGTCTTCCTTCCGCTCTTCCTGGCCGGCCCATGGATAGTGGATAGGGTCTCAGAGTGGCGCCAGGACTGGCGGCTCAGGGCTGCGGGAGCAGCGGTCGTCGGTCTCGGGGCCGCCGCTGCCCTCTTGCTCAAAAAGGACTTCTGGCGCCCGCCGTTCCTCGGCAACAAGGGCTACGAGGCGCTCGACGTGGGCGACCTCGAGGGCATGGTCTGGCGCCTGATCGTCCTAGCCGTGGGGACGGCGATGGCGACGGGTTTCATGCTGATGCTGCCCGGACGGCCCGGGGCGCCTAAGCGCCCTGGGGCCTGGACCGCCCGAGCGGGCCAGCACACCATGTACCCGTACCTGCTGCATCTGCCCCTGCTCACCGTAGTGGGGGCATCCTCGCTGCTAGACGCCGGCAGCCCGACCGTTCGTACCCTGTTCGTCATTGGTGCCGCGCTGTTGTTCAGCGCCCTCGCGGTATCGCGGCCCGTGGTCCTGATGACGCGTCCGCTGGTGGACCCGCGCGGCGCCTGGAACGCTCTGAGCTCAACGAAGCCCGGCCGGCGCTAAGGCCGGTCGCGCCTCCGACCGAGATGGCGCGGCTGGCGACTACGCGTGCTGCAGGCTGAGCGAACCGTGCTGGGTAGCGTAGGGCCGCCACGAGGACGCGCCCGGGTAGCCGATCCTGAACGTGCGCAGCACGTTGTTGCCCTCCACCTGCAAGAAGATGTCCAAGAAGCCGTTCTCCTCGGAGACCCCTTCATCAAGCTGCGCATCCGTTACCGACGCGTGCAGCCGCAGCCTGCCGGGCGCCCGCTCCAGCACCTCGGCAGGAATGAACGCCGGGCTGCCCGCTGCACGGCGCCCAATCACCAAGTGCGCCCGCAGTATTTCCTCGACGGCGGGGCCGGAGCTCTGGCGCCACGTGAGTTCGCCGTGGATTTCCAGTCCGCCGGTGGCGGGCAGGCCCAGCTCCTCAAGGGTGAACTCCGTGCGGGACAATGCCACCCGATCCGGCACCTGACGCCACGCCTGCTCCAACACGTCGGCCCATTGTCCGACTACCGCCGGATCTGAGAACTGCTCGCTGCTCTCCCAGGCGGCCTGGCCCATGGCGCGAGCCAACTCAGGGTCGGTACAGAGCTTAATTACACGTTCCGCCGCGGCGGCGATGTCCTGGGCCGGTACGAGGAAGCCGTTGACACTGTCCTCAATCACGTCGCTGGGACCGTAGCGGATGTCGTAGGACACCGGCGGGCAGCCGCGGCCCAGGCTCTCCATCAGCGCCAGCGGCTGGCCCTCATTGCGGCTAGTCAACAGGGAGAAGCCGGCCGTCTCAAACTGCTGGGCGGCATTCGGCGTGTGCCCGTGGAGCCGTACTACGTCGGTCAGCGCCAGTTCCGAGATCTTGGCCTGCACCTCCTCCTGCAGCGAGCCGGTGCCGTAAACGTCCAGAACGACCTGGGGCAACTCTTGGTGCACCAGTGCCATGACCTCCACAGCGTGCGCGACGTTTTTCTGGTTTTCCAGGCGCACCACCATGACACCGCGGTTTCGGTCCCGCCGCTCGAAAGGGGGCAGATCATCGGCGCGGGGCTTGGGGTTGGACACGGTGAACAGGTTGGCCGCCCGCCCGAACCGGTCCTCGTAATCCTGGCGGTGCTTCCGAGTGAGGAAGACCAGCCCATCCCATGCAGCGCTGTCTTCAAAGATCTGCTTGCGGCCCGGGGCTAGTTTGCCGATGAATGGATCTCCGCCGGCAATGATGTGGCTGTTGTGAATGACCGCCATCTTGATGATGTTCTGCTCGTTCAGCGGAGCCACGACGCGGGCCGCAAAGCCGCTGTCCACGATGAATGCGGCACGCTCCCCGGCAGCCAGCTCCTTCATCCAGTGGCGGTAGAAGTCGCCGGCCGAACGCCAGCGGCCGACGGCCTGGCCCACGCCGTTGAGCAGCGTGATGTAGCGTCCGAGTGCCTTGCCCGAGGCATCGATCGGGGCCTCGTCGCGCAGGAACTCGGTCCCGTCCTCGCGGTAGTACCGGCGGTGGGCCACCGTGGTTCCGTCCGGCCGCATGAAGGTGCGCATGAAGACCTGCCCGGAGGGGTCGAGCACCACTTCGGGATCCCCGGCTGAGCCTTGGTCATCGGGGACGGCCGGCACGTTAAGGGCGGAAAGCGTCGACAGGTCGGCATGCCGGTAGTGCTGGAAGACGTTGACCACCTGGGTCTCGGGTGCGAGCTTCCCCTGCTCGCGGAGCCGGCCTGTCAGTGCCTCGTAGCTGGGCTCCGGCTCGAAGGTGATGATCGAGGCCGCCCGCCCGCCGAAGCGGGTAAAGGCGCCCGCCCGGTGCAGGCACATGGTGGTCATGCCGCCGAAGCTTTCCGGGAGGCCCCAAAGGACCATGAAGTACCTGCCCTCGGGCAGCGCAGCTTCCGCCCGGTCGATTGAGTCCGTCGTGTTCACGGTGCTCACACAGCCTTCCGCTTGAAGCTGATGTTGCCGAATTTCGTTGGGTAGGGCAGCCAGCGCAGCGACTGCAGGTTCCAGCTCACCCGGGTCCGCACCGCGCCGGAGTCATGGCGGGACTGGAAATAGAGGTCCACGAACTCCCCGGGCGCCGTCTTTAGGTCCGCCAGCGGGACCGTGCAGCTCACCTGCGCAGTACCGTCGGTTCCCTCAGTGGCTCGTGCGGGGTACTCGCGTTCGGACTGGGTTCCGCGGACCGTCAGGATGAAGGAGTAGTCGCCGTTGGACTGCTCCCGAATGGGGCGGACCGTGCCGGACAGCGTCAACAGGCCGTCCGCGGCCACGCTGGCCTTGCTGGGTTCAAACGCTGCCAACGGTGGTTCCCCCTCGCGGGATCAGGTGACATATTTCAGGGCCCATATGACCCGGCACAACTCTATAGCTTGAGTCAGGTTCCGCCCGGTAAGGCAATGCGCCGTGTCATGTAGCGCTTTGGGTTGCCAGTAGACTGGGGGGCTGACGCCCCCCCCCGCTGCAGCCAAGGACAAGACTTTGACTAACCGAGATTCCCTTGCCGGCCGTGTCCTGCGGACCGGCAAACGCCATCTGAAGACGACCCTCCAGCCGGCCGCGCGGGCCATCCTGCCCACGGTCTCGACCGTGGCGGGCAAACCTCAAGCGCCAGCGGTTCCGCTGACGGCGCCCGAGGCGTGGGCGAAAACCAAGCAGCCAGCGGCGGCCGCCTCGCCGTCGCTAATCACCGCGGTCTCGGGCGGCGGCACCCTGGTGCCGGAATTCATCGCTGACGCCCGGCAAAACATCGCGGCGGGCGGCGCCCAACTGGTCCTCGCGGCGAGCTACAGTCTGCGCGACGCCGGTGCCAGCCACGACTTCGTGCATGCCCTGCAAGGCATGTCCCTGCTGGAGATTTCTGGGCCGGAGATGGCGTGGGGGCAGTTCGAGCTGCTGGGCGACGACCGGATCATCGCCCTTTGTCCGGATGAATACTTCGCGGCCGCCTTCTCGCAGGCGCCGGAGACGGCAGCGAAGGTTTTGGACCGATTGCTCGCGGACGACGCGCATGTGGAGTGGTCGGCGCTGGCCCTGCTGCACGTGGCGCAGAAGGCATTCGCCCGCGGCGAGCTGGACTCGGCGCGCACGTTGGCCTCCTTCGGCCTCAGTGACGCAGCACCGTCGCACACTGGCCACGTCCGCCGGGAGTTCGAGCGGCTGCAGACCTGGTTCCCGGAGGGCCAGCGACGCCAGCCCATCGAGGTCCCGGCCGCGGACGTCACGTTCGGCGTGCTCAGCTACCAGCAACCGGACGCCTGGTCCCGAAACGTCGGCGACTACATCCAGACGCTGGCCTCCATGGGCCATCTGGTCCGCCACGCCAACCTCAAGTTCGTCGGCGATCCGAAGTTGGTGGGCTTCCTGGAGGACATTCAGTCCCAGGTCAAGGACGAGCGTCGCATCGATGGGCCGGCCGCGACGGTCGCCGTCGTCGAGACCCACCGGGACAGCAGCCCGTTGCAGGACATCCCGAAGAACACGTGGATGCTGGCCTTCGGCTGGTACATGCACCACACCTTCGGTCAGCACTTCAACTTCCCGTTCCACCCGAACATCCGGCCGATCTTCGTCTCCTTCCATGTGAACAAGCCCGCAATGCTCACCCCGGAGGCCATCGCCTATTTGAAGGAGCACGGCCCGGTGGGCTGCCGCGACTGGCAGACCGTGGCCCTGCTGCGCGCCGCGGGTGTCCCCGCGTTCTTCTCCGGCTGCATCACCACCACGGTGGACACCGTTTTCCGGCGGGACGGCCGGGACGAGCGGTCCAAGACAGCGTTCGTGGACGCGCCGCAGACCGGTCCCGGCGACATCCTGCTGCAGACCCAGAAGGGCATGCGGGAGATGCCGTTCGCGCAGAAGCTCGAGACGGCCCGGACCTGGATCAACGGCTACCACACCGACTACAAGAACATCAGCACCTCGCGGCTGCACTGCTTCCTGCCGGCACGCTCCGTGGGCTGCGAGGTCGAGTTCAAGCCGAAGAACCGCTCCGACGTGCGCTTTGGCGGGCTGATCGACACTTCCCAGGCAGACTTCGACGCCATCCGCACCGGCATCCTGGACAAACTGGCAGTGGTCATGCCGCTGATCACCTCCGGAGCGGCCAAGGAGGACGTCTACCGGGCGTGGGCCGAGGTCTGCGCGCCCGCCATGGCCGAGGCGGACGAGTTCCTGGCCCGCGTCCCGGCAGCCGTAGTAAACGACGACGACGTGGCGCGGCTTGCGTCCACCGCCTCACCTGCCGCGGGCCCCACCCAGGACGGCTGCACCGACGTCGTGCTGGACCACGGCAAGGCCAGCGCCCCGCATCTGCCCAAGCTGCTGCGCTCCGTCGTGGAGCACACGGCCGGGAAGGTGCGCGTCTGGATGATGGAAGACGACGTCCCGGCCGAGATTCGCGCCGCCGTCGAAGGGTTGGATCCCCGCCTCGAGGTCGTGTGGTTGTCCGCCAAGGCGCTGCGCGACGATCCCCTGGTCCGCGAGAACTCAAAGCTGAAGCATCGGGAACTGTTATTGGCCTTGGTTCCGGAGATCCTGGGCAGCGCGAAGCGCGCGGTCTTCCTCAACGCGGCGACCCTGGTGCGCGGGGATCTGGCCAAGATGGCCGCCCTGCCGCTCCAGGACCGTCCGCTGGCGGCTCGGGACGAGCACCGCAAGGGCCGGCAGAGCGGCTTCGCGCTGTTGCGCTCCATCTCGGGCAGGCACGGCAAGGACCACCGCAAAGCCATGGAGATGATCGCGGTGACCCACGCCGCCCACCTGTTCGACTTCCGGGTCTTTGACGCTTCAGTCTTCGTCCTGGACCTTGAAGCGGCTCGGAACGCCGGGCTCGCCCGCCGCGTGACCACGCTGCTGCTCAACTATGAAATGGACTTCGGCGAGGCCCTCAATGCGGTGGTCGGAGCCGACCGCGCCGTCCTGCCCGACGATTGGAACCACTCCGCACTAATCGGCGAGAACCCGGACCCGAGAATCGTCAACTGGCGGGACACGGAAAAGCCTTGGGGCAACGGCTACGGTCCGTTCGTCCGGGACTGGCGGAGCCTGTAGCCACGGCTCGGTCTGCCGCGGTCCCGACCGCGGCAGACTGAAGTCAGGGCTCAGCAAGGCAGCCGTTGCGGAAGTTTCGTTGGACTGGTGATGATGGCGCCGCGGTTGTCCAACCCGCGGTAGGCCCGGCAAACCCTTAGCCCCCGGTCCTCCAGTTTGGCCTTGATCCTGGCGATGGCGTCCGGGTTGAAGGCTTTCCACCCCATGTGCATCATGATGGTGGCTCCCGGCTTGGCCAACTTCGCCGCGGCGGAGACCACCTGCGCCTTGGGCTTCCCCTGCGCGTCCTTGGTGTAGCCGGTCCAGTTCCACGGCTTCATCCCAACTTTCTGGTAGCCGCAGCGGACCGAACCGCCCAGTTTGCCGTACGGCGGTCGACCAAAGTTGGTCACGACGCCGGGAGCCTCAGCTCCCGAGCGACGGCGGCGCAACTGAGCTTGTCGAAGTTCTTGGGGTGGTTAATGCTGTGGTTAATCACATACTGCCCGTTGGCGCGCGCCGACTTGGCCAGGTCCACGCCGTTCCGCTCCCGGTACTTGGCAAGGCAATTCCCGGTGGGAGCCAAAACCAGGCCGACGTTTTTCTTTTTGGCGTACTTTAGGACCGCCTTGAAGGCAGTCAGACTCGTGGGACAGGACTCGGTCGCAGCGCAGTTCCGCGCGGCGGTCGCATAGCAGAGGGGGAAGCTATGCGTTTACGCCGAATCCTTACCGTGATGGGAATTGTCACAACATTGGCAGCCGGCCTTGTTGCTGGCACCCAAGCGGCTTCCGCAGCCCCTTACGATGTGCGGCGCGGACCCAACTACACCAGCCGGGTCATCTTGACCTATCAACACCGTGCAGTGTGATGGAGGAATCCTAGGAGCTAGTGGGGCTGGCTATGTCCCGAGAGGGCTAGGTGGCCTGCCGCGAGTGAAGGCCCCGTTCAGCTCAGCTCTTTGACGATCTGGCTGATGCTGTCCAAAGTGCGCTTTAGTTCCTCAACGTGGCGTTCGTCGAAGGCGCTCAAGATCCGCTTCATCTCCGTGGTCGAGATGCCGCTGGTTCGCGGCAGATAGACAACCTCAACCTTGTCATCCAAGTCGTCAAACTTGCCACGCCAGTCTTCACCGATGCCAAAGACATCGACGCCGTACTGGTCGATGTCCTGGCGTTTCTGCTCCCAGTTATCCTCCGGGATGGCCAGATCAACGTAGCGGATGGCGCGCACGATCTCGATCCGTTGCTCAAACGGAACCACGGGCTTCTTGCCTTTGACTGCGTTGAATCTATCGGTTGATACACCGACGATCAGGCGGTCCCCAAGCTCGCTCAAGCGCCTGAGCACGTTGAGATGACCAACGTGGAACAGATCGAACGTCCCGTATGTGAGGACTGTCTTGCCCACGCCTACACCTCGCACCCTAAATTTAACCTTCGATTAACCTGCTCCTAGTTTAGGCTAGCGATTCGATAAGCCCGAGCCGCTTGCCCAGCCGCGTCGCCTAGATCACAGGCCAGCGGCCTGAAGCACCCATCCGGATTATGGTGGACCACTTCAGCTTTCGTCTGTTCTCCCCCGGTCCCCATGGGTCCTGCTGCCAGCCGGCACGCCAGCCGGCGAACCAGGGCTTGAGCTGCCCGAGGTCGCGCCGTGACCGGAGGATCTGGACCAACGTCCAGGAGCCTATGTAGGCCCAACTGAATGGCCAGCGCAGATTACGCCGGGCCAGCCAGACCCGGTTGCGGGCGTTAAGCCGGAAGAATTCCTCGTGCCGGCGTGGATCGATGACTGGGTGTCCAGCCCGGAGGTCCCCGGCGTACCAGGTGCCGAAGCCCGTGTCCCAGACGCGCCAGGCGAATTCGATTCCCTCATGGGCGTACCAGAATGTGGACGGCCAACCACCGGTGCGATCGAACACGTCGCGGCGCATAGCAATGGCCATCTCGACGACGGAAAACACGTTGCTGGACGCATAGGCGCTGCCCTTGCGCAGCCGCGGAATCCAGCGCTGCGGCGCGTCGGGGTCCTCGGGGTCTTCGATCCGGGGCTGGATCATGCCGATATCTGGCCGGGCCCGGAAGAGTTGCGCACAGGAGAGCAGGAAGTCCTCGTCAGGCAGCCAGGCGTCGTCGTCGAGGAAGAAAAGGTACTCCCCCGAAACTTCCGGCACGCCCGCGTTGCGCCCTGCCGGGATCCCCAGGTTCTCCTCCAGATGCAGGGTCTTATAACCCGTGGGCAGTCCTTCGGGCTTCCAGCCGTTGCCGACGACGACTACGTCCAGGCTGACCCCACGCTGGGCTTGCAGCGAGGCAAAGCCGCGCTGCAGCTCCTCTGGCCGCGTGCCCTGCGTCAGGATGACGACGCCAACGGTGGGCAACACCGCGGAGTCGCCGGTCGCCGTCGTACGGTTGTTCGGCACCGTGGCGCTCACTTCCGCAACCTAGGGGACGCCATAATGGCCACGAAGTGACCGATGTTGACGAAAAGCACGGCCGGCACCATCACGTAGAGCAGCCAGCGCTCCCCCAGCACCGCTTGGCCGGCAATCAATGAAACCACTGAGGCGGCCAAGATCAGCAAGCTCATTTCTACCGAGTGCAGCACCCGGTGGAAAGGCAGAAAACGGGCCAGCCGCCGGAGTCTTCCCACCACTGAGCTGGTGGGGACTGCTTTGGCTTCAGCTGTATCGGGAAGCTTGTCCAGTCCGGCCAGCGCACGCGAGGCGTGAACCATTTCGTTCTGGGCTTTGTTCAGCACGATCAGGAACGCCAACACCGCTCCGAGGAAGAGATACAAGAATCCCTGTCCCGGATCGCGGCCAAGTAGCCCAAAGTCCCCCAAGCAACGCAGTCCCAGGGCGATGGGGATCAGGCCCTCAGTGGTGTAGTGGCCGATCTTGTCCAGGAAGATGCCCTTGGGGCTCTGAGTTCCGCGCCAGCGAGCAACTTCCCCGTCGCTGCAGTCGAAGTACAGCTGCAGCTGGGAAAAGAACACGGCCAGCAGCGGACCCAAGATGCCCGGGATGAGTAGGCAAGCGGAGATGGCCCAGCCGGAGAGGATCATCAGACCTGTCACACCATTGGCACTGATGGGCGTGCGCACCAGCACACTCGTCAGATAGATGGAGATGTGCCGCAGGTACAGCTCGGCGGTCCAGTGCTCGGCGTTCTTGCGGCTGCGCACCTCCGGCGGCTGGGCGACGGCGCGCAGCTGCTCGAGCGTGGGACGGGCCGGGCGGGTGGTGTCAGTCAAAAATTCCTCCGGCTGGTGTCTACAGTGCCGGCTGCGCCTAGGAGCCGTCCCCGAACGTACCCCAACCCCCAGCTGATGTGGATGCTGGGCAACACTGCAAGCAGGCGGATTCTTTCGGCGGGGCCCAAGTCCCCTCGCATCGTCGCCGAGGCACCAACTACGCCTGCGCCGTACAGCACAGGGAAAAGGGATGCCGCCGACGCTGCGCCCTTCAGCCACCGCGGCCAATTGTGGGTCGGCCCACCGAATCTGGCGATTGCTGCTGCTGCGCCGGCTGCCAATCCTCCCACCAACAGCGGTGGCATGAAATGCCGTATCGACTTGCCCGATCTGTGACGGCGAGCCAGCTCCGCTCTCCAAATTCCCGCCGCATAGAACTGCCGTACTAGCTTGTCCCAATCAGCGCGTGGCCAGTAGGTAACCCTGAGTTGCGGATCGAACCATACCTCGAAGCCCGCTTCCCGGAGCCGCAGGCACAAATCCCAATCCTGCCCGCGCCAAAACGTCTCGTCGTAACCGCCTACGGCCTCGAGTGCTTCACGGCGGAAAACCCCCAAGTATGCGGATTCAGCCGGACCTTCCGGAGCCCCGCTGTGGTAAGCCGCTCCCCCGAGGCCAAGCGGAGAATGATAGGCACTTGCCACGGCTCGCTGAAAGGGCGACCGTCCCTTTGCATCCATTAACCCGCCGACGTCGGCGGCTCCCGTGCGGAGAAGAGCTTCGACGCCTTTGGCCGTGTAGTCAGGCTCCAGTTCTGTGTGGGCATCGACGCGGACGACGATCGGATACTGGGATGCTTCGATAGCCAGGTTTAGCCCGCTGGGCGTCCTGCCAGTCGGCGAATCGACGGCCTTTATCCTCTGTTCCCGGCGTTGCAGTTCCTCAACTATTTCGTTCGTTCCATCCGTCGACGGACCCAGGGCAAGGACCACCTCTTTGGGTCCTTCGTAGCGCTGCCCGAGGACGCTGACCACCGCGTCTGCAACATGACTCGCCTCGTTCAGAATGGGCATGATGTACGAGACGCCCGGAGTGCCCGGTATCGGCGTCAGAGTCCGACTCATTGATTCCGCAACTTCTGGTAAGCCCTGATCACTTGCGTCGGATCACCGTCCATGCGGAGTTCGCCCTTTTCGATCCAGAGCACGCGACTGCAGGTGTCCTTGATCGACTTCATAGAATGCGAGACGAGGAACACAGTTCCCGCATTCTCGCGCATCTCCCTGATGCGGGCTTCACTGCGCTGCCGGAAGCGCTGGTCCCCGACTGCAAGCGCTTCGTCGACGATCAGAATGTCGTGCTGTTTTGAAGCAGCGATGGCGAACTTGAGGCGTGCCTGCATGCCAGAGGAATACGTGCCCATGGGCAGGTCGATGAACTGCTCGAGTTCCGCGAAGGCGATGATTTCGTCCTTGAGTTCGGCCATTTCAGCTTTGGTGAATCCCAACGCTAGACCGCCCAGGATGATGTTCTTTTCACCCGAAAGCTTCGGCATCAACGCAGCCCCGACGCCCAACATGCTGGGCCGGGAAGAGGCGTAGATGGCACCCCTCGTGGTTGGTGTTAACCCCACGATGGCCCGCATCAACGTCGACTTGCCGGAGCCGTTGGAACCGATGATGCCAATTGACTCGTTCTCATATGCCTTGAAGGTCACGCCCCTGAGGGCATGAACTGTGCGAAGGGCCTTATGCGGCGTCAAAATCTTGCGTGTACTCTCTTTGAGGCCTTTGCCCGAAGCGTGCGCTTTGTACTCCACGTGGACGGAGTCCGCGATGACTACGGGTTTGGCACCGTGTGACGTTTCAGCCATGGTTCCGCCCTTCCTCAGTAGATCCTGCCGTAGCGCTCCTCGGCCTTCCAGAAGAAGACCACCCCAATCACCAGAAGACCAACGCTCCACATGCTTGCATAGATCCAATAAACGGGGTCAACAGTGTAATTCGGGAGCATGGCGGCACGCGCCAGCGACAGGAACTCATACAACGGGTGGTAGTCGAAGACAGCGACTAGCCACGGGAACTTGCCCAAGATCCGGTCCACCTGGAAGAACACTCCGGACGTGTAAAACAGCACACGGGTGATGATCGGAATGATTTCCTTGATATCCGTTAGGTGTACGGTCAGCCTCGCCGCAATCAGCGCGACACCCGTGTTGAACATGGTCATCAGGACCACAAGCGGGATGATCTCCAGCCAACTCCACGCCAATGGGTTCCCGGTCAGGAGGACGATCAATGCCATGACAGCTAGGATCGGCACCAGGTTCATGAGCTGCTGAATGACAGCCGCGAGCGGGAGGGTAATACGGGGGAAGGCCAGGGTCTGCACCAGCGCCTTGTTCCTCATGATCGAATCTGCGCCATTTGAAAAGGAGCTGGCGAAGAACTCGAAGAGGAATACACCGATGACAATATAGGCAACCACGTTCTCGGGCCGCCGGTCGCCCTGAAGCAGACCGAAGACGAGTCCGTAGATCAACGCGTTCATGGTCGGCTTGAGAGCGACCCAGGCCATGCCTAAACGGTTTTCCTCGTTGCCGGCCTGAATCCGATACTTTGCCATGGACGTCGTTAGCTCACGGCGACGCCAGACTTCGGCCAGATACTCGCGCAAGGGAGGTCTTTGCCCGACCCGCTCAAGATTGTACTGCGCCGCTTCCTCGGCAAGGCTCATGCCAATGTCCCTTACAGGTCAGTCAAAATAAAACACTAATCGCGGCAGGGCTTGCCCCACCGCGCCTCTACTGAGTGTAGTAGATCGGTCAGATCGGTCTGACAGCCTCCGGCACGGGTCAAGGCTCATCATTCCGGAAGAACACGCGCAGTTCCAAGCTGTGCTGCCCTGCTGCGTCCTGAACGTAGATGGCTTTTCCCACAATTCCTTCGAGGGCACCCGTGCCGGAACCTGGGATGATGTGGCCGTCGCTGGCCGCAGCTTCGCCCTCGGCGAGGCCCCAGTGTTGGATCACCATGGTGCCTTCACGGCCGTCCACGGATCCGGTGAAGACTTCGGACGCGACGTATCCGGCACCGGTGGCGTTGCCGGCCATGAGCAACTCGGCCCGGCTGGTGCCTGTGATTAAACCGTCAAAAACCTTGGTCACGAGTATCCGGCTTAGGTCGGAGTTGGTCCCTTCGACTTCGTACGGTTCGGGAACCCAGTCGGTGACGTCAAAGTCTGCGGCGATGATGTGTTCGGCGTCGTTGGTCATGGGGCCTACGGTCTCCTAGGTAGCTGCCGGGAGCAGATCAGGGCCTCAGAAGAGGCGCTGGTCGTCTGCGTCGGCGTATTTCTTGCGGAAGAGTTTGCGGGTTTTCGGGTCCAGGAACACCAGGTACAAGGCGAAGGCGACCGCCACGATGCAGGCAAGAAGCCGGGCCATGTCGAGGTCGAACTCGATGTACGGGAAGATATCCAGTTGGTCCGTGATCGCGTAGATCATCAGGAACGAGGTCACCGCGTAGACCGTTCGAACCTGCCAGTCGTTCCGGATGCCGGTCGCGGCGAAGAGCGGGAGCAGCCAGACGATGTACCACGGTTGGATCATCGGGCCCAGCAACACCACTGCGGCCAGTGCCAGCGCCAACCGACGGACGATTCGATCGTAGCTGCCGCGGAACATGGTGTAGAGCACTATCAGCACGGCCACGACTTTTCCGGCTGTGTAAACAGCTGATTGCACTGCAGCGCCGTCGAACCCCAGTCCGCCGGAGATCAGCCCCAGCAGGATCCCGAGCAGTCCGACCGGTGCGTACCAGATCATCAGGCCGGCACCTTGCTGGCTGAGCGCTCCAACCCAGCCGAAGCCGAGACCGTTAATCACACCCAACACCGCTAGCAGGCCGAAGGAAAGGCCGGCGGTCAGGGCCCAATAGCCGAACTTGCGTGGCCAGCTGGCGCCCTTGCCCGCCCACAGTAGCCCGATGAACGGCAAAAAGATCAGCGTGATCGGCTTAATAGCTATGGAGAGCGTGACCAGCAGGATGCCCAGCAAAACCCGCCGGGTCGCCGCGTAATAGAGGCCGGCAAGGGCGAGTCCCAGCATCAGGGCATCGTTGTGGATGCTGGCTATGAAGGTGGTCAGGAACAGCGGGTTGGCGCAGGCCAACCAAAGCGCACGGTTCGGATTGATCCCGTGCAGTTCCGCGAGTTTGGGGCCGTAGTAGACGCACATCGCGGCGCCGGCGATGGCGAGGATCCGGAACATGACGATGGAGTATTCCGGGTGCCCGCCGCTCAGCCAGACGATGAACTCTTCCAACCACAGGAAAATCGGGCCGTAGGGCGTTGGGCTGCGCGCCCAGAGATCGTCGGCACCGGTCTGCAGGTAATTCTGCAACTGGTCATACCCGTCCACATAGGGATTGAGGTTGTTGACCATGACCTTGCCCTGCGCGATGTAGGCGTAAACATCGCGGCTGAACAGTGGGATGCTCAGCGCCAACGGCGCACCCCAGGCGACGATGGCGGTTAGGGTGGCCCGACGCGCTTCGGCACCCCAGACGGTGAACTGCTGCCCCAACCGCAGCCACGCGCGAACCAGGATCATGCCGCCCAGTGCCAGCAGGATCACCGAGAGGATCACCCCGACCAGTTCCACGCGAAGAAAGATCAACAGCGGCCAGCGGCGCAGTTCGGACACCGAGGCCAACCAGCCGACCCCCAGCGAACCGAAAAACATCATGAAGGAACCGACGGTGCCCTCGACGATGCTCAGGCCGGACCGCTCCTTAACGTCGCTCCCGTCCCGAGGAAGGGAGGGCTCGGTCGTAGGTCTTTGGGCGGTCATCGTCTCGGCGGTCCAATCACTCCGGGGTCGGTACACCTGGTCCGGTGCGGTCATCGTCTCGGCGGTGGTCCGCACGCCTCAAAACGGTCTGGCGGACACATCAGCAGGCAGCTGCTGATGGTGCTTTCTGCATGTTAGCACCGGGCACCTCGCCAGTCCGTGCGAACTCGTCCCGTGAGCCAAGACCAGGACGCGATACATTTGACGGGTGCCAATCTCTAACGAACATATTGTCTGGATCGACTGCGAAATGACCGGGCTGGACCTCGAGGCGGATGCGCTGATCGAGGTTGCCGTCCTGGTCACCGACTCGGAACTCAACGTTTTGGGCGAAGGAGTCGATGTTGTCATCAAGCCCAGCGCAGAGTCCTTGGCGCAGATGAACGACTTCGTTCGAACCATGCACACCACGTCCAAGCTGCTGGACGAACTCCCGCACGGCATGAGCATGGCGGAAGCCGAGGACAAAGTGATGGAGTACATCACCCAGTGGGTTCCGGAGCCGCGCAAGGCGCAGCTGGCGGGCAACTCCGTCGGCACGGACCGGACTTTCCTGGCCCGGGACATGCCGCGCGTCATTGACCATTTGCATTACCGGATCATTGATGTCTCCACCATCAAGGAGTTGTCCCGCCGCTGGTTCACCCGCGCCTATTTCCAGTCCCCGGCCAAGAGCGGCGGACACCGCGCGCTGGGAGACATCAAAGACTCCATCAACGAACTCCGGTACTATCGCGAAGCTGTCTTCGTCCCCTCCCCCGGCCCGGATTCCGCCACCGCCAAGAAGATCGCGGCCGGCATTAGTGCCGCCCGAGCCGACTAGAATGTTAGCTATGCCACTTTCACGCCGGGAATGGCCTAAAGTGGCAAAGGCCAGATGAAAAGCATGTAAACTAGTCTGCGTTGCCTTACTGGTTGGAGACCGGCAGGAACCGCTTGAGCGGGGCCCGTCGGGAGGAACAAGTTGGCACATGGTGGGTATAGCTCAGCTGGCAGAGCGCCTGGTTGTGGTCCAGGAGGTCGCGGGTTCAATCCCCGTTACTCACCCCGAAGGTCCGGCATCAGCCGGCAGGAAGAGCCGTCCCGCACGTCGGGACGGCTCTTTGCATGTCCCGCTGTAGCGGTAGTGTTCCCACAGCGCCGTCGAGGTGGCGGTGCCACGCCGGAGAACGCTTCATCCTGAGTGAAGGAGAAAAATGACCGTCCGCCCCGTCACCGTCACCGGAGAACCGGTGCTGCACCGCCGCGCCGTCGAGGTAGAGGCGTTCGACGACGAACTCCGGGCCTTAATAGCGGACATGTTCGAGACGATGGACGAAGCGAATGGGGTGGGCCTGGCTGCTCCGCAAGTGGGCGTTGGTCTGCGCATCTTCACCTACGAATTTGTCAATGACGACGACGTCCCGCCGCGGGGCGTGCTGGTCAACCCGACGCTGATGCTCGGCAAGGTCTCCGGCGCGGAACCGGACCCTGACGAGGAAAACGAGGGCTGCTTGTCCGTCCCGGGCCACAGCTACCCGCTGAAGCGGGCAGAGTGGGCCCGGGTCCGCGGTTTCGACGCGGACGGCACTCCGGTGGACTTCGAGGCAACGGGTTGGTTCGCCCGCGTGATGCAGCACGAATACGACCATCTGGACGGCAAGCTGTACATTGACCGGCTCAATGACCGGTGGAGCAAGCGCGCCCGCAAAAACATCAGGAAAGAAGGCTGGGGCGTCCCCGGCAACACCTGGCTGCCGGGCGTTGATCCGGATCCGTTCGGCCACTGATCCTTGTTCAGCTATCGGTGAGGCCCGACCTGTGGTCTTTCTCGCAGCGGCGCAAGTCCTCCAGCGTAATATCGCGCAGCCGCTTGAGCTCGTCGATGCGCTTCGCCGGCACGCTGCCGCGGGCATAGGCATCCTCCGCCGCATGCAGCAGTCGCTCGGCTTCCTTGTGATTGGCCTGTGCCTGTTCCCACCGCGTCATCTCTACCATGCCGCCATTGTAGGAACGCCGTCCGGCTAAAGCCATAGCAAAGGCCGGCGGCATTCACTGCCGCCGGCCTCCGTCGTCGTTATTGCTGGATCAGCCGCATTAGACGGTTTCCGCCACCGGCTCCATCACGGCCGGGAAGATCTTCGGGTTGACACCGGCGATCTCTTCCAGCACGCGGACCACCTGGCAGCTGTAACCGAACTCGTTGTCGTACCAGACGTAGAGCACGGCGTTCTTGCCGTTGGCGATGGTCGCCAGACCGTCCACCACGCCGGCGCGGCGCGAGCCGACGAAGTCGGTGGAGACGATTTCCGGCGAGTTGACGTAATCAATCTGCTTGCGCAGGTCCGAGTTCAGCGACATGCCGCGCAGGTACTCGTTCAGGCCTTCCTTGGTGGCGTCCTGCTCCAGGTTCAGGTTCAGGATGGCCATCGAAACGTCCGGGGTGGGAACGCGGATGGCGTTGCCGGTCAGCTTGCCCTCAAGCTCCGGCAGGGCCTTGGCCACGGCCTTGGCGGCGCCGGTCTCGGTCAGCACCATGTTCAGCGCTGCCGAACGGCCGCGGCGCGTGCCCTTGTGGAAGTTGTCGATCAGGTTCTGGTCGTTCGTGTAGGAGTGGACCGTCTCCACGTGGCCGTGCGCGATGCCGTACTTGTCGTTGAGGGCTTTAAGCACCGGGGTGATGGCGTTGGTGGTGCAGGAGGCTGCGGAAACGATCTTGTCGTCGTCCGTGATGTCCGAGTGGTTCACGCCGTGCACGATGTTCTTCAGGCCGCCCTTGCCGGGTGCGGTCAGCACCACACGCGAGACGCCCGGGCACTGCAGGTGCTGGGACAAACCGGCTTCATCGCGCCACTTGCCGGTGTTGTCCACCACGATGGCGTCGTTGATGCCGTACTGGGTGTAGTCCACCGACGCCGGGTCATTGGAGTAGATGAACTGGATCAACGTGCCGTTGGCCTGGATGGTGTTGTTCTCTTCATCCACGGAGATGGTGCCGTCGAACGGGCCGTGCACGGAGTCGCGGCGCAGCAGGCTGGCTCGCTTGATCAGGTCGTCGTCGCTGCCCTTGCGGACCACCACGGCGCGCAGGCGCAGCCCGTGGCCGCCACCGGCATGGCCCACCAGGATGCGGGCCAGCAGGCGTCCGATCCGGCCGAAGCCGTAGAGCACCACATCGGTGCTGGTGCGCTCGTCCGCACCGCTCTTGCCGACAATATCCGCCAGCTCTGCACGGACGAAGTCCTTCAGGTCCGTGCCGTCAGCCTCATTCTTGAACTTCACCAGCAGGCGGGCCAAATCGACTGAACCTGCGCCGAGTTCCAGCTCACTCAGCGCCTGCACCACCGGGAACGTTTCTTCCAGCGGCAGTTCGGCGTCGTCGATTTGGCGGGCGAAGCGGTGCGCCTTGAGGATGCCCACCACGGACTGGTTAATCAGGCTGCGCCCGTGGATGGAGGTGACCACGTTGTTTTCTCGGTACAACCGGCCGATCATCGGGATCATCGCTTCGGCAAGGGCCTGGCGGTTGCTCCACGCGTCTAGGGCCGACTCTGACATCTGGTTCACAGAATTACCTTCCTACATCAGCCGGGTTCTCCCTCGAGCCCGGTTGTCACCGCCGTGGATTTTCACGACGACGCCGCTTTCACCGGACAATCTATCCGGTTCCGACGGCACGCCACCGCCGACTGCCGGCGGGAAGCTTAGAGATCTGCGCGATTTAGTCGCTCGTTGCCAAGCGACGTCAGTCACGCCGACCCGCTATCCATTCTAGGGACTGCTGGAAGCATCGACGTACGCCTTCAGGTGAACTACCTCACGTTAATCGGACCATCCCCGTTCTCCGCTCGACTTTGCCAGAGAGGGATCTAAACAAAGGACGGCGGCGTTCCCCATTTTGGAGAAGCATCGACGTCACCGGCTGAACCGGTCAGGCTTTGAAGATATCTTTGCGGACGCCCATGACAATTCGGTCGCCGGGGTCTGCCGTCTTCAAGTAACGGACAACGTTTTTCAGGTCCAGTGCGATGCAGCCCGCGGTCGGAACGGGGTTGGCATGCAGGAAGATGGCGAAGCCTGCCCCCTGCTTGATCTTTTGCCCCGGTCCCCTGTTGTAGTCGATCACCGCGCCTTGGCGGTAGTCGCCAGTGGGAAGCCGCATGAAGAACCACATGTTCTCGTCCGGCCACCGTTCGTACCTTAAGGAGCCGGATTCGTAGTACTTGTTGTAGGAGGACCCGGGAGTGCCGGACCATCTGGATTTCTTGTTCAGCTTCTTGTATTTGAGATCGGTGCCGGGGTTGCCCTCGCCGAAGGCTTCGTGAACCGTGAAACTGCCTTGCGGGGACCAGCGGTACTTGGTGTGGCCGGATGCCACGCCCGGGCGCTTGAACCCCTTGAGTCCCACGGTGGCCTTGCCTGTCTTCCACTCCTGCTTGTAGATGGAACCGATCCGCACGCAATTAACGAAGCTCGCCTTTGAAGTTCCGTACTTCTCGGCGATGGTGAAAGAGATGCGGTTGGCCCAGCTGTGGGCATAGCGGGTCTTGCCTGCGCCGATCGCCCAGCATTCATTCTTTGGGTACATCACGGCGCCTACGCGGGCCGCGACCAGGGAGCCGCCCTGGAACACCTGGGTGGTCTTGCCGCTGCGCTTCACTGCGTCCAGCATCGGGTAGCCCAGCTTGCCGTTCTGGCTGCCGCGGGCTTTCCAGCTGTAGTTCATCTGCGCCGTCAGAATCCGTGCACCCGTCGAGGATGAGTACGCGATGGTTCCCTTCTGGAAAGTCTGCACGCATCCCTTGCCCTTGAGGCCGCAGTTCATATCCGAGGTCGGGTAGCCCAAGGTTCCCCGCTCGAATCCAGATGCCTTGAACTTCTTGTAGATCTGGTGCTGAAGGTCCATGCTGCGTGCCCCGGTTTTGGCCGTCCAATAGATGGCGACGCGCTTAACGCTCTGCGCCGATGGTGCGTAGGTCTGGACACATCCGTTAGCCATCAGGCGGCAGTTGAGATTGCCAACAGCAACCAGCTTCAGCTTTTTCGCCTTCGCGTCGATGGCCTTTTTGCCAGCAATGATGTGCGCAGGCGTGTAGCTGATTGTCCCGCCCTGGAAGCGTTGTGTGGCGCTCTTATCGGAGCGAACCTTTATGTCGGCGACGGGATAGCCGTACTTGCCGTTTTCGAACTTCGCGTCACGGTAGGTCTTGTAGATGGAGTGCTTGAGGTCCACCGCATAAGCACCCGAGGCAGCGGTCCAGTAGATCGCTACCTTCGTTTTGCCGGCCGCATCGGTGTAGGTGCGGACGCAGCCGTTGTCCCTGAGCGCGCAGCGGAAATCATTGACTGCGGTGAGCTTCAAGTCCGCAGCCTTTTTGCTGATCGCAGCCTGCCCCGCTGCCACATGCGGAGGCTCCTCCTCAGGACTGCTCGTCTCTGGCGATTCTTGGGCGGCACTCTTCCGCATCCGTGAGGGCGAACTCTTCTCGTCCGGCGCCTCTTCTGCAGTTTCGGTTTGTGGGGACAGCTCGGGCTGCGTCGGAACTGCGGGATCTCCAGGTTCCTCTGACGCTCCGCTGGACTGGTCCGCAGGAGTCGAGGGTGCTGGACTCTGGTTCGTTGACGTTGGCTGAGGTTCAGGAGCTTCGGCGGGCGTCTCGATGGGGACGGGGCTCTCGCTGGTGTCTGCACTGCTTTCCAGGGTGGAATCCGTCGGCGCCGGCGCTCCGGTGGACTGGTTCGTCTGCCTGACGTCGCCGAAAGCCGCTGCCGGCAGGGCCGAGGCCAGCAAGCCTGTCAGCAACGCTGATGTCAGGCCGACGCGCAGCATAGGGCGCAGAGAGGAGGACGAAAGGCGGTTCATTATTCCCCTGAGGAAAGAGAGATGCTGGCGGACCAGCGGAGACTGTATCCGCCACTGTCGTCCTCGGCCTGCGGAATGTTAGCTGCGCGGGAGGTGGCTCGCCATCTAACGGACCCGCGGCGGAGTTCGGCAGTCGAAGCGGCCCCGACGGCCACCCCAACCCGGCGAGGCCGCTCCCATGGGCGGCGGTGTCACCCCAATTGCCCTTTCAGCCGCAAGAACTCAACTGCTCATGACAGCAGCAGTCGACGAGGCGGCTCTATGGGATGCTGAACGTGAACTCATCCTTCCCTGGTCGGCTGCCAGCTGCAGGGACGTGAGCTCCTCATCCTGCAGATGCCAGCCAAGAGGCGTTCAGCGTTTAACCTTCACGAAATTAGAAGTCTTGTAGACGCTTGCCCAACCACTTTTCGAGCCGGTGACTTTTAGTTTGACAGTCTTGCCGACATCCGGTTTCGTGAGGGTGTAGGCAGATTTGACCGCATCCTTGATCGGCTTGCCGGAACGGTACCACTGGTAGGAGAGCTTCACAGGCTTTGGGTACCAGTCAGTCTTGGTGAGACTGAGCTTGGAGCCCACTTTGGCGGTTCCAGTGATCTTCACGGAGTACGGAGCTGACACCGGCGCGTAATAGCGCTGCAGAGTGACGTTCTGGCCGGTCTTGTCGGCGGACTTCCCGACCGTGAAACTCTTGCTTCCCGCGTACAGCCGGCCCTTGCTGTCCGTCGCCATAAAGGAGATCTTGTAGCGGCCGGCCTGCAGTGTCTTCAGCTTGTAGGTGGTGGCGGTGAAGTGCTGCATGATGACGCCTTCGTGGCCTTTTGGCCGTGTGTCGACGGTTACCATGGTGCCCTCGAGTTTGACGCCCTTGGGTGCAATAATCTTCCCGCTGGCGGTGGACGCGCGGATCAGCGAGGCGTTGATCCCGCTGACGACGCCGCTCTTGCCCACACTGATGGTCTTGGCATTGCCGTGGCTGGTGCCGCCGTACCACTGGCTGACCAGTTCGGCAGGCGTCCCATAGAACTTGACCTTGTACTTGCCCGCCGTGACATGCCTGAAGCGGAAGGTTCCGTCAGCAGCGGCATCAACGGCCGCCTCGTACGAACCGTACTGGTCCATGCCGGTGGCGTGGAAGAGATGAACACGAATCTTTTTCCGATTCTTGCCCTTGGGTGCGGTCACTTTGCCGACGATCGATGCCATCTCGGGAACAGCGGTCTTCAGACCGGTGACGTCCTGCGCAGCCTTCAGGATGATCGTCTTTGCCGTAGCGAAGCTGGATGCTCCGCCGTACCAGGTGTCGTGGCTGCCGTAATCCGGGTCACCGGAAAACTTAAGCTTGTAAGTGCCGGCACTCAGGCCGTAAACCTTGAATTTCCCGCCCTCGATGAAATCGCGGGCCACGGGGGTTCGGGATGAGCCGGCGGAGTAAACCTCAACCGGAGCCCCCTCAGTTCCTACGCCGGCCGGTGCGGTAACCGTGCCGGCCAGCGTCGCGCCCCTGACCAGTGAAAATTGAAGACCGTCCACGACTTGGCCGGAGGATACTTTCACGGTGGCGGCGGTCGCAAAGGTTTCCCCGCCGTACCAAGCGTCCAAGGCACCTGATTTCTCGCCTTTAACCTTGACTTTGTAAGAGCCTGGCTTTAGACCCTTCATCGTCCAGTAATACTCATTGGCATCTGGGTCGTAGCCGCCCCCGCTACCTAGGTTTATCCTGCCGTCCGGGTCGGTGGCTGCGTAGACGTCCACAGATACGTCCCCGGCGCTAATCCCGTGAGGCGCGGTGACAATGACCCTGATCGAACCGGTCGAGGCAGCAGTTGCTGGCGCCTGCCCTATCGACAGGAGTGCGACCAGCAGAAGCGGCACCAGCGCCCTACGCCCGAATCGGATGGTTTTTCTCAAGCTGATCCCGCAACCTAGAAGTTCGCCGGCCAGGCGGTCGCTGTCGGCACCCGCGAAGTTTAGTATCAACCTGCGCGTCAGACATGAAGTAGTCATTGTCTCTGTCTGTGACCATCGTCTCGGATTAGTCCATCGTTAGGCGGAACCGCAAGCTAAGGCTTTGAGAGGTCTACGAAGGTACGTCCCGGTATGGGCGGAGCTTGCTTACGGCGGGACCGGAACCCTCAGAGCGCGGCAGATACCGCTGAGCCCAACATTTCTCCCGCGAGCTCAGCCCGGCATCAGAATCGTTAGGAAGAAATGGGACGGGTTGGCCTATAAGCCGGGTTCTGTCACCTGCGGCAGTTGCCCGCCGCCGGATGGCGATCATCCATCTAGGAACACCGTTGCCGGTGCCCTCAAGCGGCCTACCCGGACACTCGGGCGAGCAGCCCTCGATCGTGCCCTGTCTGGCCTTGCTCCGGGTGGGGTTTACCTAGCCGCCCCGGTCGCCCGGCGCGCTGGTGGTCTCTTACACCGCCGTTTCACCCTTACCAGGTGCTGCACGAGGCAGCCCTGGCGGTCTATTTTCTGTGGCACTTGCCTGCGGGTTTCCCCGAGTGGGCGTTACCCACCACCCTGCCCTGCGGAGCCCGGACTTTCCTCGGCAGACGAATCTTCGCAGACCCGTCCGACGCGATCGCCCAGCCAACCCGTCCCGCCTTCAGGATACGGCCTGCTCCCCCGCCGCCAGTAATCTGCCCAGCATCTGTCGGTTTCCCAGCATGACGACGGCGGTGCTCCAGCCTTTCGTGCGGCAGTGCAGTCCGACGGTAGGCTGCTACGGTGCTGATTCTGCTTCCGCCTTCCGAAGGAAAGACCGCTGCCGCCAAGGGACATCCCTTCGATCTGCACGAACTACAGTTCCCGGAGCTGAATCCTGCACGGGAGGAAGTACTGGCCGCCCTCGCCCACATCAGCCAGCGCCCGGACGCTTTAGCGCAGCTGGGCGTCGGCGCATCGTTGGCTGCAGAGGTGGAGCGCAATACCCGGCTGCACGACGAACCGTCCGCCCCGGCGCACACCGTGTACTCCGGCGTGCTGTACGACGCGCTCGGTTACCGCACCATGACGGCCACGCAGAAGCGCAAGGCGGACGCCGCCGTCGTCGTAATTTCAGCGCTCTGGGGTGCAATCGGTTTCGCGGACAGCATCCCGGCCTACCGGCTGTCCATGTCCGTGGGGCTGCCGGAAACCGGGAAGCTGGCCTCGTACTGGAAGAAGCGGCTGCCCAAGGCACTGGACGCGCACGCGGAGGGGCACCTGCTGGTGGACTGCCGTTCCAGCACCTACGCCGCGGCATGGACGCCGGAGCCGGCCCGGACCGTGGTGGTCAACGTTTTCCAGGAGCGGAACGGCAAGCGCACGGTCGTTTCACACTTTGCCAAGCACACCCGTGGCGAGCTGGCCCGGCATCTGCTGACCCGCCGCGGCAAGGCGCCCGAGACGCCGGCCGCGCTGCTGAAGGCGGCGCAGGAAGTTTGGCAGGCGGAACTAGTGGACGGCACGGCCCGCAAGGCGCACGCGCTGAATATTGTTCTGGGCGAGTAAATCTCCACGCGGACATGGCGGCCCTTAGTCGATCACCGGATTGCTTGATTGGGGGCCCTTGGTCGATCACCGGGCCGCGGTTCGATGCCGGTGCCAGTGTCGGTGCCGCCGCGAGTTTGCCTGACGTTCACCCAGGCCACGTAGTTTCGGTGCGTCCGAGTACTTGAAGCAGTGATGGAGGCGTTGGGGGCGCATGTCCGAACGAGAGCTAGATTTTGTCCACAGTGGCGTGCTGGCGCAGTACAAGCGGCGCGCGGCTAAGCTGGATCGGCGCCACCTGATCGTCATGTTTGCGGGCGTCGGGCGGTTGGACAGCTACGAGTTTGATGGCAGGGCTTCCAGCGACAGCCAGGCGCACTGGCTCTGGATCAAGGACAAGTTCGACGGGCAGCACGCGTACTACCTGTGCCGGAATATGGACTTCTCCATTGAGCAGGCGGTGGTCGCGTTGATCGATGCCGAGCTGGAGCGGCTGGGGCTGAGCCGAAAAGAATGCACGCTGGCGGGTTTCTCCAAGGGCGGGTTCGCTGCGCTGTATCTTGGCATCAAGTACGACTTCGGCAATATCCTGGCCAGCGCCCCGCAGATCTACGTCGGCACGCATACCCGCGCGAACCGGCCCAAGATCTATGCGCATCTGACCGGCGGCGGCGGGCAGGCCAAGCTGCAGGCGCTGGACCGGCTGCTGCCCGACGCGGTGGCAGCCGATGCACAGACGGAGAAGAACATTTACCTGTTCAGCTCTCCGCGGGACCAGTTCCACGCGGCGCAGATTGTGCCCGCGCTGCCGATGTTCGCCAAGTATCCGAACTTCAATTACATCGAGACCGATTCGGACCTGGTCAACGAACACACGGATGTGACCCGCTACAACGTGCCGCTGATCCTGGCCACGCTCTACGCGCTCGCAGAGAACGTTGCGCCTCGCTACGGCACGGTGCGCAACGGCAACCCGATGGGACCGCAGCTATGCAGCGAGGTGCTGGCGCGGCAGCGGGAGGCCGGCGCCGCCGTCGCCAATCTGACCCGCGCGCGGCTGGCCGGTTCGGTGTTCTTCCCGGAGGGAGTGGGGTTCCTTCGCGGGCATGCCACCGGGCAGTGGGCGGATTTGGCCAGCTCGCTGGTGCTCGCCGGGAAAGCCTCCCGACACGAGTTTGCGCTGGGCGGGAACGAGGACACGGGCATCTCCTTCCGATACTTCCAGCAGGCCTACTGCAATTACCGCCTCGCTCGGTTTTCCTCGCGCAAGCATCAGGGCATCGATCTGGCCGGGCTGCCGGCGGGGACGTACGAGCTCCGGCTGCGGCTGGCCGTCCCGGGCCGGGAGGCCGAGCAGCCGCTGGCCTCGAGCACACCGCTGAACACCGAATCACAGCGGGACGGACGGCTCTACCGCTTCCGCACCCGGCCCGGCGGCGCCGTGCTGGATGTACGGCCGGTGCTCGGCACCGCGCCGCAGGAGGCATATTTCCGGCTGGGCACCAGCTGGGCGCGCGGGCAGCGCTTGCACCTGGACGGCGACTTCGCCGTCCGCGGGGTGGAAATCCCCGACAGCAAAGCCGCCCGCTACTACCTGGTGCTGCACGGGACCGCCGGCACCCACGCCTTCGCCCTGGCCGCCGGCGGCTTCCGCGGGGACGCGAACGTCTTCGGCGACGGGCTGAGCGACTACTCCGGCGCGCACTTCGGCACCCGCAAGGGCGCCGGCGTGGACATCTCCGCGCTGCCGCCGGGAACCTACCACGCCGCCGTCAGCCTCAGCTGCGCCGGTGGACTCTACACCTTCCCCACCGGCAAAACCGTGCAGATCCGCCCCGCCGACGCCGCCGGCGCCACCGCCACCATGCACGACACAGCACCCGGACCGGCGTCGTTCCGGAGCGGGATCGTCCGTCTGGCGCCGGCGGCGATCAGGCGCCGGATCAGGCGTCGGCTGGCCCGGCGGTAACGTCGGCTTCGCTCCGCATGGTTGGCGAGTGTTTCCCCGGCGTTCATCCGGGCCCAGTAGCTTCGCAGGCATGCCCCAACGCGAACAGGACTTTCTGCACAACGGCGTCCTGGTGGAATACAAGACGCGCGAAGCCAAGCAGGACCGGCGCCACCTGATCGTGATGTTCACGGGGCTCCGGCCGCGGGACACCTACGACTTCGACGGTCAGTCCACGCAGCAGAACCAGGCCAACTGGCTGTGGATCAAGGACAAGTTCGGGCCGCAGCCCGCCTACACGCTGTGCCGGGACATGGACTTCGCCGTCGAACAGGCAGTGATCGCGCTGATCGACGCGGAGCTGCAGCGGCTGGGCCTGAGCAGGAACGAATGCACGCTCGCGGGAATCTCCAAGGGCGGTTTCCCGGCGCTGTACTACGGGATCAAGTACAACTTCGGCAATATCATCGCCTGCGCCCCGCAGGTCTACGTAGGCACGCACACCCGCCGGAACCGACCCAAGACCTTTGCGCACATGACCGGGGACGGCGGGGACCTGGAACAGGAAGTACTCGACGCGCTGATTCCGGACGCCGTTGCCGCGGACCAGGGCACGGACAAGAACATCTACCTCTTCAGCTCGCTGCAGGACCAGTCCCACGCCGCGCAGACCGGCCGGGCGCTCCCGCTGTTCGCCAAGTACCCGAACTTCAACTACATCGAGACGGACTCGGACCTGGTCTGGGACCATGCCGGGGAAATCCGCTACAACTTGCCGCTGATGCTCTCCATTATGGCCGCGGTGGCCGACAACACCCCGCCGCGGTTCGGCACGGTGCGCAACGGCAATCGGATGCCGGCCCAGTTGCGCAGCGAGGTGCTGGCGCGGCAGCGGGAAACCGACGCGGCCGTCGCCGATCTCACCGGCGTGCGGCTGGCCGGTTCGGTGTTGTTCCCGGAGGGCGTGGGGTTCCTGCGCGGGCATGCCGTCAGGAGCCGCGCCTCGCTGGCCGCCACGCTTGTCCTCTCCGGCAGTGGGATCCGGCAGGAGCACGAGCTGGTCGGCGCCAGCGATCCGGCGATCTCGTTCAGGTACTACGCGGAAGCCGCCTGCGACTACAAACTGGCGAAATTCACGTCCCCGGGCAAACGCGGCATCGATCTGGCCGGGCTGCCGGCGGGGACGTACGAGCTGCGGCTGCGGCTGGCCGTCCCGGGCCGGGAGGCCGAGCAACCGCTGGCCTCGAGCACGCCGCTGAGCACCGAATCACAGCGGGACGGACGGCTGTACCGCTTCCGCACCCGTCCCGGCGGCGCCGTGCTGGATGTGCGGCCGGTCCTCGGCACCGCGCCGCAGGAGGCATACTTCCGGCTGCGCACCAGCTGGGCGCGCGGGCAGCGTGTCCACTTGGACGGCGACTTCGCCGTCCGCGGGGTGGAAATCCCCGACAGCAAAGCCGCCCGCTACTACCTGGTGCTGCACGGACCCGCCGGCGCCCACGCCTTCGCCCTGGCCGCCGGAGGCTTCCGCGGGGACCCGAACGTCTTTGGCGACGCGCTGAGCGACTACTCCGGCGCGCACTTCGGCACCCGCAAGGGTGCCGGCGTGGACATCTCCGCGCTGCCGCCGGGAACCTACCACGCCGCCGTCAGTCTCAGCTGCGCCGGCGGACTCTACACCCTGCCCACCGGCAAAACCGTGCACATCTGCCCCGCCGACGCAGGCGGCACCTCCGCCAGCGCCGCCACCATGCGCAACCCCGCACCCCTGCGGCGCCGAGGATTGGGGTCGGTTCGGCCGAGGGAACTACAGCGGCGGATCAGGCGGAAGATCAAACGGAGGCTGTCCCGCCTGATGGTGCGCTGACCCGCCCCGCCCGCGCCTTTATCCGCTTTGTCCTTAAGGCTTATACGCTTTGTCCTTAAGGCTTATATTGGGCGTGCGCTCGAAGGCGCCATTCATCGGCGACAGGGGGCATTGCCACTGCTGGCGTGACCGGAGGGGAGGCATAGTGTCCTCGATTCAGCACCCCGTCCGGCGCCGAGCCGTACTGGGCCTGCTCCTGGCCGCGGTCCCCTGTGCGGTAGCTGCCGACATCCCAGGCAATCCGGGGGCGCTGACGACGGCCTCCCCTGCCCGCTCCGACACGCCGGAGATGGCCTGCTGGGGTTCCTCGACCGCTGCAGGAATGTCCCGCGATCTGGCGCTCCTGGCCTCTGCCTACGGGATGACGTACTTCAATGGAGGCGTCGGCGGGCAGACCGCTGAACAGATCCTCGCCCGGCTGGGGTCCCGGCCGGCGCGCGTTGACGCCGGCGTCATCCCGTCCTCCGGCACCGTCCTCCTGTCCTCACCGTCAATGAGCGCCCAGAGTTCTGCGCCGTTCAGCGCTGCGGGCACCCTCGCGGGCATCGAAGGGAAGCTATTCAAGGCCCTCGGCGCACACCCTGGCTACAGCTTCCGCCGGAGCCAGCCCGGCCCTCGCACGCGGATCCCTGACGGAACACCGTTTATTCCCGCCGAGGGCGATGAGTTCCGGGGCGGCATCAGCCACCTGAGCATTGGCAAGAACAACCTCACCGGCAGACACCATGCAACGACCGACCCGGACACCGTCATCGACTGGACCCATGCGGCGTACGAGTGGCTTTCCGCCGCCGGCGGACACGTGCTGGTCTGGGGACATTTCGTCAATACCGGGACGCACGCATCGTCGCCCGTGCGACGGCGCGTCTACCGTGTCAATGATGCCCTGAAGAAACGGTACGGTCCGCGGTACCTGGATCTGGACCGCGTGCTGACGCACCGAGGGATCTGGGAGATGACAGGCGTCCGGCCGACGGCGGAGGACCTGATGGAACAGGCTAGGGGGAACAAGCCGCCCAGTCTCTCCAGCAACGGTGCGCACCTGAATGCGGCGGGGTATGCGGTCCTGCGGCGCGTTATCGAGGGCAAGCTCGGAAACCTGGGCTGGCTCCCGCCGTCGAACAATCAGTAAGTAAATGAGGCCGGCCCCTGGGCGAGACCACGCCCGTTGAGGCAGGCTAGCTGTCCCACTCCTCCGAGCGGATAAGGATGCAGCCGGAGTCGGGGCAGAAGACGATGTCGTCGGCGGCGGCCTTGCGGATGTCGGCGAGATCGCCGGCGCTGAGCTGCATGCCAGAGCCTTCGGACTTGCCGTGGAACAGGCGGGCGGCGCCGATGCCGCGGTGGGCCAGGGTCTTTTCGTAGACGGCCAGCAGGGCCGGCTCGAAACTGGCGGCCAGTTCCTTGCGGTCCGCCGACACCGTGCCGCGTTCGTTTTCGATCCCGGCAAGCTCATCGTCGCGGGTACGCTCCAGGCCGGACAATTCCTCGCGCAACCGATCGTTGGCCTGCTGGTGCTCGGCTTGACGGGTCCGAAGCGTCTCCAGTCGCTCCATGACTTCCAGCTCAACGTCTTCCAGGTCGCTGCGGCGCTTGTTCAGCGATACCAGTTCATGCTGCAGCGCGGTGAGGTCCTTGGGCGAGCCCGACCCGCTGTCGAGGCGCTTCTGGTCGCGTTCAATCCGCGATTCGACGGTCTCCACGTCCGCTTCGGCGCGCTTCAATTCACGCTCGGTGTCCGCGATCTCAGTGTTCAGGGCGACCAGCGACGAGTCCGCGGCGGCCAACTTCTCCACCAGCGCGTCGATCTCGGCGTTTTTGGCAGTGGCTGCAGCGCGGCGGCTCAATTGAGTGAGCTTGCCATCGAGTGCCTGCAGGTCGAGCAGCCTCAGTTGCTCGGAAGCCGGTGCCTTCGCCATGTACGTCCTTTCAAAACGCTGCGGAACCATTGCAGTTCAGCCTCGTCCTAGCCTACAGTCCGGACGCGGCGCTGTTAGCCCGGTGTGAGGACGAAATCCCACGGGTCGGTGTTGGTGATGCTGACTTTGACTTCCACGGTGTAGCCCTGATCGGTCAGGACGTTGTCCAGCGCCATGGATGCAGGGGTCAGCCAGAGCCATTCGCTGCCGAAATGCGAGACGTCGATCAGGTAGGGCCGGCCGTCGACAGTGCCTTCGCGTGCCTCCGAGGCCGGATGATGGCGCAGATCTGCCGTGACATAAACATCCGCGCGGGACGCCCGGACCTGGTCGAACAGCGAGTCGCCGGCGCCGCCGCAGACGGCCACGCTGCGGATGATTCCGTTGCGGTCGCCGGCCACCTTCACTCCCCCGGCGACGGCCGGCAGGATGCTGAAGACTTGCTCGGCGAACTCGCCCAGGGTCCTGGCTTCGGCCAGCTCCCCGACCCGTCCGATGCCTTCTTCCGGCAGACCGTTGTCGGCGGGCGACAGCGGCCGCACGTCCTGCAGGCCGAGGGCATCGGCCAGCACGTCGGAAACGCCTCCCACGGCGCTGTCCCCGTTGGTATGCACCGTGACCAGGGCGCAGCCATTCTCGATCAGCCGGTGCACTGCGTCGCCCTTAAAGCTGGAGGTTGCCACCGAATTGACCGGCTTCAGCAGCAGCGGGTGGTGGGTGACCAGCAGGTCGGCGCCCCACTCGATAGCTTCGGTGATTACGTCGGCCGTGGGATCCACGGCGAACAGGATCTTCCGCACGTCGGCCGACGGCCGTCCGACGACGGGGCCCACGGCGTCCCACTGCTCGGCCAGCGATTCGGGCCACAGTTCCTCGATGGCCAGCAGCACGTCGCCAAGGACCGGCGTCGTCGGCTGCGCTTCGTCCGGCGCGGCGGCTTCCGCGCCCGCAGGGTTTTCAGTTCCCGCAGGGTTTTCAGTGCCCGCTGGGGTGTCGGTTCCCGCTGAAGGTGTGGATCCCGCGGGGGCTTCGGTGTCCCCGGTGCGGAGCAGTTCGTCGTCGACCATAAGTCCTTTTCTACCCCATCCGCCGCGGAGCCGCCCACACGCCCTAAGCGTAAGACTTCCCGCCCCGGGAACATTCGAGGGGTCCATGACATTGTTTAACCCATGAAGACTTTTGTGCTTGGCGGTGGCTGCTTCTGGTGCCTGGACGCGGTCTACAATATGACCCGCGGCGTGACGGAAGTGGTTTCCGGCTATACCGGCGGCGCTGTGAAGAACCCGTCCTATGAGGCGGTCTGCTCCGGAACCACCGGTCATGCCGAGGTCGTCGCCGTCACCTTCGACGAGACGGTGGTGCCCGAGGACGTCATCCTGGGCATGTTCTTCGCCTCGCACGACCCCACCACGTTGAACCGCCAAAGTTACGACGTCGGCACGCAGTACCGCTCGTCGATGTTCTACATCGACGACGAGCAGAAGCAGACCTTCGTTTCAGCGATTGAACGAGCGCAGGCGGACTGGCGGGACCCGATCGTGACCGAGGTGGTCCGGCTGCCGGAGTTCTATCCGGCGGAGGAATACCACCAGAACTTCTACGCCAAGTATCCACAGGCCGGCTACTGCCAGGTGATCATCAATCCCAAGCTGGCCAAGGCCCGAAAATATTACGCCGAATGGCTCACCGCATAGCAGCCTGATCAAGGCGCTGACTAGGCTGAAAGAAGTTTTGTTACTCCCATCGCTGTAGCGGCCCGCGGGCCAGAAGGCAGGAACACACATGGCACCGATTTACGACGACGTCACCCAGGTTGTGGGACGCACCCCGCTGGTGCGCCTGAACCGGCTCACCGAAGGCCTGCCGGCCCAGGTCGCCGTGAAGCTGGAGTTCTACAACCCGGCCAACTCGGTAAAGGACCGG
Source organism: Actinomycetota bacterium (assembly GCA_051751385.1). Lineage (GTDB taxonomy): Bacteria > Actinomycetota > Actinomycetes > Actinomycetales > Micrococcaceae > Crystallibacter. The sequence continues at coordinate 166,208 of JBNJKW010000002.1, forward strand.
ATCGGTGTGGCCATCGTTGACGCCGCCGAAAAGGCCGGAGCCCTGAAGCCGGGCGGCACCATTGTGGAGGGCACATCCGGCAACACCGGCATCGCGCTGGCCATGGTCGGCGCCGCCCGCGGCTACAAGGTCATCCTGACCATGCCGGAGACCATGTCCACCGAACGCCGCGTGATGCTGCGCGCCTTCGGTGCCGAGATTGTGCTGACCCCGGGTTCCGAGGGCATGCGCGGTGCCGTGGAGAAGGCCAAGGAAATCGTGGCCAACACCGAGAACTCCATCTGGGCGCAGCAGTTCGCCAACGAGGCCAACCCGCTGATCCACCGCACCACCACCGGCGAGGAAATCTGGGCCGACACCGACGGCCAGGTGGACATCCTGGTGGCCGGCATCGGCACCGGCGGCACTATCACCGGCGCGGGCGGCCTGCTCAAGGAGCGCAAGCCCAGCGTCCAGATCATCGCCGTCGAGCCGGAAGACTCTGCCATCCTCACCGGCGGCAACCCCGGTCCGCACAAGATCCAGGGCCTCGGCGCCAACTTCATTCCGGAGGTGCTGGACACCAGCATCTACGACGAAGTGCTGGACGCCCCGACGTCGGCCTCCGTCGCCGTCGCGCGCGATCTGGGCATCAAGGAAGGCATCCTCGGCGGCATCTCCTCCGGCGCTGCAGTCTGGGCCGCGCTGGAAGTGGCGAAGCGGCCGGAGAACGCCGGTAAGCTGGTCGTGGCCGTGGTGCCCGACTTCGGTGAGCGCTACATTTCCACGCTCCTGTACGACGACATCCGCGGCTAACCAGCTTCCCTGCGCCAGGCGGGCGGCGTCCGATTTCCGGGCCGCCCACGGCGCGATGTCCGATCAGAAAGAGCACATGGGTTTCCTAGCGCGACTGCGTGAAGACCTCGAGGCCGCCCGGTCGCACGACCCGGCGGCCCGGGGCCGCGTGGAGAATTTCCTGGCCTACTCCGGATTGCACGCCATCTGGATCCACCGACTGACCCATAAAATGTGGGCCAACCCGTCGCTGCGGCTGCCGGCCCGGCTGATCTCGCAGGCCGGACGTTTCCTGACCGGCATCGAGATCCACCCCGGTGCGACCATCGGCCGCCGGTTCTTCATCGACCACGGCATGGGCGTGGTGATCGGCGAAACCGCGGAGATCGGCGAGGACGTGATGATTTACCACGGCGTCACCCTCGGCGGCCGCTCGCTGGCCAAGGTCAAGCGCCATCCCACCATCGGCGACCGCGTGGTTATCGGCGCCGGCGCCAAGGTGCTGGGACCCGTTGTCATCGGCGCGGACAGCGCCATCGGGGCCAACGCCGTGGTCGTCAAAGACGCCCCGCCGGAATCCATTGTCACGGGCATTCCGGCCACCTTCCGGCACCGGGATCCGCAGCGCGAAACCAAGCCCGCCGTGGACCCGGCCGAGTACATCGATCCGGCGATGTGGATCTAACACCCACGGCCTGACAAACCGTTGAACCTGACGAGAGGACAGACCCTTGGGTGAATCGATTCGAATTGGTATTGCTGGCTACGGAAACCTGGGCCGCGGCGTCGAAGCCGCGGTAGCCAAGAACCCCGACATGCAGCTAGAGGGGGTCTTCACGCGCCGGAATCCAGCGGAGGTTGCCACGCTGCGAGCCGAGACCTCCGTGTACGCCATGGATGACCTCGCCGAGTACGAGGACCGCATCGATGTGCTGATCCTGTGCGGCGGCTCCAAGGAAGACCTCCCGCAGCAGGGACCGATCATGGCCGCCCGATTCAACACGGTAGACAGCTTCGACACGCATGCCCGCATCCCGGAATACTTCGAGACGGTCGATGCCCCGGCGCGGGCTGCGCGGAAAACCGCGCTGATTTCGGCTGGCTGGGACCCCGGGATGTTCTCGATCAACCGGGTCTACGGCGAAGCCCTGCTGCCCGACGGCGACACCTACACTTTCTGGGGCCGCGGCCTCAGTCAGGGACATTCCGACGCCATCCGTCGGGTGCCCGGTGTGGCCGCCGGCGTCCAATACACCCTGCCGTCCGAGGCCGCCATCGAGCAGGTCCGCAACGGCAGCCGCCCACAGTTGGAAACGCGGCAGAAGCACACCCGCGAATGCTTCGTGGTGCTGGCCGACGGCGCCGACCCCGCGGCGGTCCGCGAGGCCATCGTGACCATGCCGCACTACTTTGACCAGTACGATACCGAAGTCCACTTCATCACCGCCGAAGAACTGGCCCGCGACCACAGCGCCATGCCGCACGGCGGCATGACCATCCGCAGCGGCAACACCAGCAACGAACACGCCCAGGTCATCGAATACGGCCTCACCCTGGAGAGCAACCCGGAGTTCACCGCCAGCGTCCTGGTGGCGTACGCCCGGGCAGTTCACCGGCTGAACCAGCAGGGCCAGTTCGGCGCCGTCACTGTCTTCGACGTCCCGCCAGGCCTGCTCTCCCCCAAGTCAGCTGCGCAACTGCGCGCCGAACTGCTGTAGCGCTGCACTCTAGGGTCACCCGGGCTGAGACGGTGCCATGGCGGACACGTCCTTGCTGCTGCAGCGTGCGCGCGCGTTGTTGTTTGACCTGACATAGGATTGACGGGTCAAACTATTAACCGGGCATGGACCCGGGAAAGTTGGGGAAATTGAAACTCGCATCGTTCATGCGGGGCATCGCGGTCTCAGCAGCCGCAGCCTCGCTCTTCTTTGGATCGGTTACCGCCGCCCACGCGGCGCCGTTGCCAGCCACAACGTCCGTATCGGACACATCTGAAACGGTTCCGACTCCTGCGCCCAAGACGAGCCTGGGCATCAAGAAGATCGCTAACCCGGTGGCGCCCGTCAAGGGAACGGCAACTGTGAAGCCGGCGGTGTCCGCAACCGGCTGGGTCACCGTCACCTCCAAGGTCATGACGGTCAAGCAGGGCAACAAGACGGTGGTCAAGAACAAGACCAAGGCGAAGCTCAAAGCAGGCAAGTACTCGGTAAAGACCACCGTCAAGTACAAGAAGTACGTAATGGAGGACGGCCAGCGGGTCTACTCCTCCTCCAAGAGCACTAACAAGACCCAAAATTTGGTCGTTCGCAACGCCCTGGCAGTGAAGTCAATCGCCGGCAAGAAAGTTCCGTACAACGGCAGGGCGACCATCAAGCCGAACGTTTCTGCTGCCAAGGGTGTGAAGGTCGTTGCCAAGACCCTGACGGTCAAGCTGGGCAACAAGACGCTGGCAAAGAACAAGAAGTCAGCTTCCCTTAAAGCGGGCAAGTACAAAGTCACGACAACCGTGAAGTACCGCCTCCCGTCGTCGAGCTATACGCGTACGGCCACGAAGAACCAGTGGCTGACCATCACGTCCGGCAAGAAGCCCAGCCGCGTAGCCGGCACCGGTTGGGGCTGCCCAGCTGGCTACCCGATTAAGGGCAATGCCAGCTCGATGATCTACCACGTTCCGGGTGGCGGCTTCTACAACCGGACCAACCCAGAAGAGTGCTTCGCCAGCCATGGTGCAGCCATCAATGCAGGCTACCGTCCCTCGAAGCGCTAGCTAGAACTTCAGAACACCGTTTCACCGGCTGGCCCCGGGACAACCGATCAGGTTGCCCCGGGGCCACCTTTTTCTCAGCCTGTTTCGATCTCCCGCCCCGCCGGTGTTTTTTCAGCCTACTGCTGGCGCAGCGGCCAACTCGGTGGAGGCCCGCGCTGGCCGCGGCTTAAACATAAGAGTGCCCTCGAAAGGTTCGTCCAAGACGCGGAGGGTCGGACTTCGGGGTGAAGAAGAGTCGCTGTGCCCGGGAATTCAAGGACCTATTCATTAGCTACAGGAAAGCGCTTAGCGGACGTCATCGACGGGCACGTTTCGACCGGATCAGGATTCGCGTGAATACATCCCGGCTACCGTCCATCTAGCGGTAACCGGAACAACCTCGTCTGACGGGCTTCACCGAATGACCCGGGACAACCTCGTCGGTTGTCCCGGGTCATCCTCATTTCCGGCCCTTCAAGCCTTGCAGCGGCAGGTGGGGCCTCTTGCTCCGCCGCAAGGGAAATGTAGCGATTCGATAGACTAGTCGTTGCAAATTTGACCTACCCCGTTCCAGGAGCATGACCATCGCTGTAGCTGCACTTCCTCAGACCGCCATATCAGCGACGAAAGCCAGCACGAAAATTCGTCTGGATATCCAGGGACTCAGGGCGATAGCCGTGGCTCTAGTGGTCATCTACCATCTGTGGCCCGAACGGTTGACCGGCGGGTTTGTCGGAGTAGACGTCTTCTTCGTCATTTCCGGCTTCTTGATCACGTCCCACTTGGTCAAAAGGCCGCCGATGGACTGGCACAGCCTGGCCGCTTTCTGGGGTCGTCGGATCCGGCGTCTCCTGCCCGCATCATTCGTCGTCTTGGCTGCTACGGCTGTCGCTTCGCGGTTGCTGGCACCACCTACGCAGTGGGAGGCGATCGCCAAGGAGATCATCTCCTCGGCCCTTTATGTGCAGAACTGGATGTTGGCCGGTAGCTCGGTGGACTATCTGGCGGCTGAAGACGCTCCTACTCCTACGCAGCATTTCTGGTCCTTGTCCCTAGAGGAGCAGTTCTACCTCTTTTGGCCGGTCCTGGTATTCGCGGTGTTCTGGTTCGCGGGCAAACGAAGGCTGGACGCACGGCGCTTGCTCTTCGGCGCAGTCGCCGCCGTCGTGGTCCTTTCCCTGATGTACTCCATCACCGCCACCGCTTCTGAACCCGGCAGCGCGTATTTCATCACTCCCACACGTATGTGGGAACTGGGCGTTGGCGGCCTCGTGGCTCTGGCTTCGCCCGCGTTGGCACAACGCGTGCCTCACGCCGCACGGGCAGCCTTGGCGTGGATCGGTGTTGCGGCAATCGTCTCTGCGGGAGCGCTCTACACGGGCTCCACCCCGTTCCCGGGGTACACCGCCCTGCTGCCCGTGGTGGGTACGGCGCTGGTGATTTTCGCGGGTGCCGAGGGCGGGCTCTCGCCCACTGCGTTGATGCGGAACCGCCCGGTTCAGTGGCTCGGTAACGTTTCCTACTCGGTATACCTCTGGCACTGGCCCTTGATCGTCCTCCTGCCATACGCCAGTGGCGGTGAACTGGGCTGGCTGGACAAGACACTGATCCTGACTGCCACGCTGGTGTTGGCTGGACTAAGCAAGACCTTCATTGAGGACCGCTTCCGGTTCCCGTCCAGCCGGCAAGGACTCGCGCCCACTTACCGGTTCGCGGCAGTGGGCATGGTGCTGCTCACGGCGGTGGGCGCCGCCCAGTTGGTGGAGGTTAACCACCGAACGTCTCAGGCGGAACAGCAGCTCGCTGCCATGGTGAGCAATGGCCATCCGTGCTTCGGTGCCGCCGCCATCGCCAAGGGCTTTGACGAGTGTGTGCCCGACCCTCAGGCGCCGGTGGTACCGGAGCCTTCGCTGGCTAAAGACGACAAGTCCGATGCCTACGCCGATAACTGCTGGTCGAACCAACCGTTTACTGGCCGCCCTGTGTGCACATACGGGGACGGACCGACCAAGGTCGCGCTCGTCGGAAACTCGCATGCCGGGCATTGGCTACCTGCGCTGCAGGTCTTGGCCGAACGGAACGATTGGACCATCTCCACGTACCTGGTCTCAAGGTGCAATCCGACATCGGTGCCTCTGCAGTTGGGCTCTAAGGAGAAAACGGCCAATTGCAGCGCCTACGGAGAGTGGGTGCTGGATGAGACTTCGGGCGATGCGTTCGACCTGGTCATCACGTCGGAACGCCAGTCCGTTCCAGTCCTGGGCGAGTCGTGGGACAGCACTGAAGAAGCTGCCGTTGAAGGCTACCGGGAATACCTGTCCCGCTGGGCGGACAGCGGCGCCAACGTTCTAGTGATCAAGGATCCGCCCTACCCGGGCAACACCATCGATTCGATTCCGGACTGCCTCGCCGAGAACCCCGGCAATGCGCAGGAATGTTCGGGCACGAGGGATGAATGGCATTGGATGGACCCCATCACCACGGCAGCCCTGGAAATGGACCACTCGAAGATCCAAACCGTGGACATGGACCGATACTTCTGCGCCGACGGTTCGTGCCCTGCCGTTGTCGGTTCAGTGGTCACCTACTTCGATGCCTCCCACATCACTGCTACGTACGCGCGAACCCTGGCTCCGTACCTGGAACGTCCGATTCTCAAGGCTCTGAATAACTGATCAGCGGCTCTGGCGAAGTTCGAACGTCGCGGCCCGATGGCTATGCGCCCACCAACCGATTGGTTCCATGGGCGCCGCAGCTACCGGCATCCTGTCTAAAGATGGCCGGGAGGTCCGTCGCTCGAAGAAGATCATCTGTGCCCGCACCCGAGGGAGCGCATGCGTTCGGACGTGGGGTAATAGCGCGAATGCCCCGCAACTGCTTGAGCAGTTGCGGGGCATTCGGGGCTGAGGATCTCCACGCGGTTGCAAAGCAACCTTGGTCGATCGACGATTAGGGGCGACCTTGGTCGGTTGCCCCCTACTTAGTGCGTGTCGACGGCTTCCACCTCGGACTTGTCGCCGCTCCAGAGGGTGTGGAAGGTGCCTTCGGCGTCGGTGCGGGCGTAGGTGTGCGCGCCGAAGAGGTCGCGCAGGCCTTGGGTGAGGGCGGCGGGCAGGCGCTTGCGGCGCAGGCCGTCGTAGTAGGCCAGCGAGGAGGAGAACACCGGCACTGGGATGCCCAGCTGGACGGCGGTGGCCACCACGCGGCGCCAGGCCGGGACGGCAGCGCCGATGGCTTCCGCGAAGGCGGGTGCGAAGAGCAGGTTCTCCGGCTTGGAATCGCCGGCGTAGGCCTTCATGATGTCATCCAGCAGTTCGGCGCGGATGATGCAGCCGGCGCGCCAGAGCGAGGCGATCTCGTCCAGCTTCAGCTCCCAGCCGTACTCGCCGGCGGCGGAGCCGAGCATATCGATGCCCTGGGCGTAGCTGACCAGCTTGGAGGCGAACAGTGCCTGGCGCACATCCTCGACGAAGCTCTGCGGCACCTCGACGGCCTCTTCGTGCCCGGTCAGGACGTCTTGGGCGATGGCGCGCTGGCCGCGCTGCGAGGACAGGCCGCGGGCGAAGACGGACTCGGCGATGCCGGAGACCGGGGAGCCGAGCTCCAGCGCCGAGACAACGGTCCAGCGGCCGGTGCCCTTCTGGCCGGCGGAGTCGACGACGACGTCGACGAACGGCTTTCCGGTCTTGGCGTCGGTATGGGCCAGGACCTCTGCGGTGATTTCGATCAGGAAGGACGAGAGCTCGGTCTTGTTCCAGGCGGTGAAGATCTCGGCCTGCTGCTGCGGCTCCAGGCCTGCTCCGGTGCGAAGCAGGTCGTAGGCCTCGCCAATCACCTGCATGTCCGCGTATTCGATGCCGTTGTGCACCATCTTCACGAAGTGACCCGCGCCGTCGGTGCCGATCCAGCGGCAGCAGGGTTCGCCGTCGTACTTGGCAGAGATCTTTTCCAGCATGGGACCGAGGGAGTCATAGGACTGGCGCGAGCCGCCGGGCATGATGGACGGGCCGAGCAGAGCGCCCTCCTCGCCGCCGGAGACGCCGATGCCCACGAAGTGCAGGCCCTTCTCGGCCAGCGAAGCTTCGCGGCGGCGGGTGTCCTCGTAGTGCGAGTTGCCGGCGTCGATGACGATGTCGCCTTCTTCCAGCAGCGGGACCAGCTGCTCGATCACCGAATCCACCGGCTTGCCGGCCTTGACCATGATGAGCACGCGGCGCGGCTTCTGCAGGTTGTCCACCAGTTCCTGCAGAGATTCGGTGCGGATGAATTCGCCCTCGTCACCGTGCGCCTGCAGCAGCGCGTCCGTCTTGGCCACCGAGCGGTTGTGCAGGGCGACCGTATAGCCGTTGCGGGCAAAGTTCCGTGCCAGGTTGGCACCCATGACGGCCAGACCTGTCACACCGATGTGTGCGCTCATTGAATCTCCATGTGTGGGCGGTCCCCGCGGGCAGGGACGTCAGCGAACAGCCCGAGCGGGCCGAGGTTCCTCAACAAGCCTAGTCGCGACCGGCTGCACCGGCTAAGCGGGCCGGCGTTACCTTGCGCTCATTCGCCCGATGTGGCGGAGGGGCGGAAGCGCAGCCAGGCGTCGATGGCATCATCACCGACAGCTTCCCCGGCGGGAGCACCCGGGCCGGCAGCGGCGCCGGCACTGTCCTCGCCCGCTTCGACGTCGAGCGGCATGGCCAAAGGCGCCTCTGGGCTGATGACATTGTGATGGGTTGCCGCGAGCAGTGCGTTTTCCTCCATCGGGTCCCGCCGGGTCATCTGGACCGGGTCCTGCACCGACCACGGCCAGCGGTGGGTGCCGCAATACGCACAGTGTCTGGACGTGGCGGTGCGCGGGTGGATGAAGGTGTGGCCTGCTCCGCGGCAGAATCTATCCATTGTTGCCCCCAACTTAAACCAGCATGATCGGTACAGCCTTACAGACAGGGAGGTGGTTGTGGAGGGTTCGCAAGGGCCGTTGCTTAACCGTTATTGCATGACGCAACGTCGGCACAGTCTTGGCTCAGGGTATGCGCAATACAAGCCTTCGAGGTGGCTCTCCGGAAGCGCAACGAGCCTTCGCCGCGCCGCGTTTTCGCGCGCAACTACGCGCTCAGAACGACACGTTGGGAAGATCAATGATTGTGGTTGAGAAATGCCCATCGCCATGGCAGACTAACCCGAGGCGGTTGCCTTTGAACGCCTTGGAGCCCCCATCTCCAAGTGCTGCACCGCCGATCCCCTGGCAGTCCCGTTGATCCCCCATCTAACGGCTGCCCGAAAGGCACTGTCCCTCCCCGGGACAGTGCCTTTCCCTTTTAACCGCTTGCCGGCCTGCGACTACTGCTCCTGTTCAGCTGCCGGATTAAAGCCTCGATTGTCCATACATCCCCGGCCGCCGCTCGCGCGCCGCTCGGCCGCCGCAGAGATAGGGGCCGTTGCCTCGAAATAACGTCCTGGAAACGCCGTTGCAACGTTGTACTTGCACGATGGAAGAATGCACTTCCAAGGAGGCCTTCATGTCACAAAAGCACCAGCGGGACGAGGATCTTGCCGACCGGCCGGTGTGGCTGGCCGATCTTTCCCAGTTCCATCGGGGAGACCACGTTGAAGCCGGGCAAAACGACGTGGTCTACTACCGGGGCCGCGTGGAGGGTACGGCTGCGGGCCTGGGCGTGGTCTGGATACGCGAGAACAGGTTCAATCGCCGCCGGATGCTGCACACGGACGAATACTTCATCCGGCACAGCCCATAGCCATGAGGAACAGCCCCGCCCCTCCCCCACAGAGGCCGGGGCCGTCACCTCATCAATCCGGTTTTTCCTACCCCCATGTAGTCGTCGCCGGGAGACATACGTTACACCTGAACTGGGAGGTCGCAGCCAAAGATCTGCTCAGGATTGAACGATCCCGCATCTACGGCACGGCTGGGAGGGGAACGGAGAGGCGCCCAAGGAAACGAAGAAACCCCGTGTTTTCCAGGCAGTCTCGCCTGGGAAACACGGGGTTGAACGTGGGTCCTACCGGGATCGAACCGATGACATCCACGGTGTAAACGTGGCGCTCTACCAGCTGAGCTAAAGACCCGTTGCGATGTCGAAAACGGGACCGCGGAGCGTTATCCGCCGCAACATCACGAGGATTTACTCTACCGGATAACTGGCCGTGAACGCCAACTAAACTTCCGTGGCAATCACCACGATAGGACGATAAACCTGACTTGCTGCTCAGGTGGGCCAGGACACAGTCTCGAGGCACCGCCGTCGTGCGTTCCGGGAGTAGTTCAGGCGACGTGGAGGGCGGTTCAGGCGGGCTGCTGGAGCAGGCCGGGCAACTCCGCGGCCAGGTAGCCCAGCGCTTCGGAGACGCCGGTTTCCAGCTTCAGGTCGGCCAGGTTGTCCCCGCGGGTGGCGCCGCGGTTGATGATCACCACCGGTTTGCCCTGCTTGGCGGCGTGCCGGACAAAGCGCAGGCCGCTCATCACCGTCAGCGAGGACCCTGCCACCAGCAGCGCATCGCCGTCATCCACCATGGCGTAGGCGGCGGCCACCCGGTCTTTGGGTACGTTTTCGCCGAAGTAGACGAAGTCCGGTTTGAGCATGCCGCCGCAGACCAGGCAATCCGCCACCACGAAATGGGCGGTATGGGCGACGTCGGCATCGGCGTCCGGGGCCACATCGCCGGCATCCCCGCTGGCGGCGTAGGCGGGGTTGAGCTCCTCCAACCGGCGCGCCAGCGAGGAGCGGGTGGTGACGTCGCCGCAGTTCAGGCAGATGACCTGGTCGAAGCGGCCGTGCAGGTCGATCACGTTCACGCTGCCGGCGTCTTCGTGCAACCGGTCCACGTTCTGCGTGATCAGGCCGCCCACCACGCCGTTGCTTTCCATCGCGGCCAGCGCGTAGTGGCCGGGGTTGGGCGTGGCGTGGTGCATGTGCCGCCAGCCCACGTGATTGCGGGCCCAATAGCGGCGGCGGAGTTCCTCATCGCCCACGAACTGCTGGTACGTCATCGGGGTCCGCGGCACCGAGGTGGGGCCGCGGTAGTCCGGGATGCCGGAATCGGTGCTGAGGCCGGCGCCGGTCAAGACGGCCAGACGGCGTCCGGCCAGCAGCTCGAGCGCCGGCGCCAGCAGCTCCATGGCGGCTAGAGCTCTTTCAGCACGCGGTGGTATTCCTGGATATCGCGGGCCTGGCCGCGCGGATTACGGATCTCGTGCCGCAGGATGCCTTCGGCGTCGATGATGAAGGTGCCGCGCAGCGCCATGCCGGATTCCTCGTCGAACACGCCGTAGGCCTTGGCCACCTCGCCGTGCGGCCAGAAATCGGCCAGCAGGTCGAACTCGTAGCCCTCCTGCTCGGCGAAGGCACGCAGCGCGAACTTGTGGTCCACCGAGACCGCAATGACGCGGGCGTTTTCGCTGCGGAAGACGGCAAGATCGTCGCGCAGCTCGCACAGCTCGCCGGTGCAGATGCCGGAGAATGCAAACGGGTAGAACACCACCACCACGTTGCCGCCGCGCAGCGCGGACAGCCGGATGGGTTCGCCGAACTGGTTGACCAGCTCGAAATCGGGCGCGGGCTGGCCCACTTGCGGTGCAGCCACGCTCACTTGTTGGTCCGCTTACTGACCAGCCGGTTCGCGGACCAGTCGCTGGACACGCCGGCGGAAGTGGTCACGTGCAGGCCGGCGGTCGGTGCCGCTTCCTGGATGTCGGATGCCGGCACGTAGCCGTCGCGGCCCGACTTCGGCGTCAGGAGCCACACCACGCCGCTCGGGGCGAGCGTTGTCTGCGCATCGACCAGCGTGTCTACCAGGTCCCCGTCGCCGTCGCGCCACCACAGGATCGCCGCGTCAACCACGTCGTGGTCGTCCTCGGTGAGCAGCTCGGAGCCGGTGAGGTCCTCGATGTCGTCGCGTAGATCGAAGTCCACGTCCTCGTCGTAGCCGAATTCCTGGATCAGGTCTCCGTCTTTGAAACCCAAATTGCCTGCCACATTCTCTACCGCGGCGGCTTCGGCCTCGCCCACTGTGCTCCTCCTGTATGGAACGTATTGATCCGCTCACCGGTCACAGGTGAGCGTGTTGCTAGTTACAAGCCAACACCCTAATCGCCATCGCTTCAAGCCACCCGCAAGACGGTGCGGAATTTTGTCCCGGCGCGCCCCTCTTTTAAGGGGGACCCAGAACAAGTACGACGGCGGTGCGCCCGGCCTGGGCGGGGTGGGTCGACGGTGCTGCGCCCGGCTTGGGCGGGCCGGGTCGGCGGCGGTGCTCCCGCCCTTGGCTGGGCGGAGGGGAGGCGGCCGACGGCGGTGGCCGCCCGCCGTCGTCGTAATAACTGGCATGCGGGGCTTCGGCTGCGCTGTAATGCGGTGAACAGTTAGAGTGGCAGTGAAGAATATCCTCCCGGCCGGACCTTGCGCCGGGTCGCTATGCCACGTAAAGCGCAGACACAATCTGCACGTATGAGAGGTTGGACGTGAGCGCAGGAGAAGATACCTCGCACATCCTGAGCGGGCTGACAAGCCAGCTGTCGGATCGCGATCCCGATGAAACCGCCGAATGGATTGAGTCCTTCGACGATCTAGTGGATTCCCGGGGCACCGAACGTGCCCAATACATTGTCCGCTCCCTCCTGCAGCGTGCAGGTGCGCAGAGCGTTGGCGTGCCGATGGTGACCACCACCGACTACGTGAATACTATTCCGGTGGACCAGGAACCGGAGTTCCCGGGCGACGAGGAGACCGAACGCCGCTACCGCGCATGGATGCGCTGGAACGCGGCCATGCTGGTGCACCGCGCCCAGCGCCCGGACATCGGCGTGGGCGGGCACATCTCCACCTACGCCGGCGCGGCCACCCTCTACGAAGTGGGCTACAACCACTTCTTCCGCGGCAAGGACCACCCCGGCGGCGGCGACCAGATCTTCTTCCAGGGCCACGCCTCCCCCGGCATGTACGCGCGCGCATTCATGGAAGGCCGGCTGACCGAGGAAGACCTGGACGGCTTCCGGCAGGAAAAGTCCCGCGAGGGCCACGCCCTGCCGTCCTACCCGCACCCGCGCTCCATGCCCGAGTTCTGGGAATTCCCCACCGTCTCGATGGGCATCGGCCCGGCCAACGCCATTTACCAGGCGCAGCTGAACCGCTACGTGCACAACCGCGGCATCAAGGACACCTCGGACCAGCATGTCTGGGCGTTCCTGGGCGACGGCGAGATGGACGAGCCGGAGTCGCGCGGCTTCCTGCAGCTCGCAGCCAACGAAAAGCTGGACAACCTCACCTTCGTGATCAACTGCAACCTGCAGCGCCTGGACGGACCGGTGCGCGGCAACGGCAAGATCATGCAGGAGCTTGAGGCCTTCTTCCGCGGCGCCGGCTGGCACGTGATCAAGGTGACCTGGGGCCGCGAGTGGGACGAACTGCTGGACAAGGACCGCGACGGCGCGCTGGTGGACATCATGAACTCCACGCTCGACGGCGACTACCAGACGTACAAGGCCGAGTCCGGCGGGTTCGTCCGCGAGCACTTCTTCGGCAAGACTCCGCAGACCAAGGAAATGGTTGCGGACATGACCGACGAGCAGATCTGGAACCTCAAGCGCGGCGGCCACGACTACCACAAGGTCTACGCCGCCTACGATGCCGCGACCAAGTTCAAGGGCAAGCCCACGGTGGTCCTGGCCCAGACGGTCAAGGGCTACGGCCTGGGCACGCACTTCGAGGGCCGCAACGCGACCCACCAGATGAAGAAGCTGACCCTGCAGGACCTGAAGGACTTCCGCGACCACCTGCGCATCCCGATCAGCGACGAGCAGCTCGAAGCCGATCCGTACCGGCCGCCGTACTACCACCCCGGCGCCGACGCCCCGGAAATCAAGTACATGATGGAACGCCGCGCCGCCCTCGGCGGCGCCGTGCCGGAACGCCGGACCGAGCACAAGCAGCTGCACCTGCCCGGCGACAAGGCCTACGAGGTGGCCAAGCGCGGCTCCGGCAAGCAGCAGGCCGCCACCACCATGGCGTTCGTCCGGCTGCTGAAGGACCTGATGCGGGACAAGGAGTTCGGTGCCCGCGTGGTGCCGATCATTCCGGACGAGGCCCGGACCTTCGGCATGGACTCGTTCTTCCCGACCGCCAAGATCTACAACCCCAAGGGCCAGAACTACCTGTCCGTGGACCGCGACCTGGTCCTGGCATACAAGGAGTCCCCGCAGGGCCAGATCCTGCACACCGGCATCAACGAGGCCGGCTCCACCGCCGCCTTCACCGCCGTCGGGTCTTCCTACGCCACGCACGGCGAGGCCCTGGTGCCGATCTACATCTTCTATTCGATGTTCGGCTTCCAGCGCACCGGCGACTTCTTCTGGGCCGCCGCGGACCAGATGGCACGCGGCTTCGTGATCGGCGCCACCGCGGGACGCACCACCCTGACCGGCGAAGGCCTGCAGCACGCCGACGGGCAGTCGCCGATCCTGGCCTCGACGAATCCGGCCGTGGTCACCTACGACCCGGCCTACGGCTACGAAATCGGGCACATCATGCGCTCCGGCCTAGAGCGCATGTACGGCGGGAACCACCCGGATCCCAACGTGATGTACTACCTGACCGTGTACAACGAGCCGATCGTCCAGCCCGCGGAACCCGAGGAACTGGACGTCGAGGGCGTGGTCAAGGGCATCTACCTGCTGGCTCCGGCCAAGATCGACGGGCCGCGCACCCAGCTGCTGGCCTCCGGCGTGGCGGTCCCGTGGGCGCTGGAAGCCCAGCAAATGCTCGCCGATGACTGGGGCGTTTCCGCCGATGTCTGGTCCGTGACCAGCTGGAACGAGCTGCGCCGCGACGGCCTGGCCGCCGAGGAAGAAGCCTTCCTAAACCCCGGATCGGAGCCGCGCAAGCCGTTCGTCGCCCAGCAGCTCGAGGGTGCCACCGGCCCGATCGTGGCGGTCAGCGACTACATGGCGGCGGTGCCGGACCAGATCCGGCAGTACCTGCCCAACGAGTTCGCCACGCTCGGCGCCGACGGCTTCGGATTCTCCGACACCCGCGCCGCTGCCCGTCGCTTCTTCAAGATCGACAGCCACTCGATCGTGGTCCGGGCGCTGCAGATGCTGGCCCGGCGCGGCGAGGTCGACGCGAATATGGCCAAGGAGGCGTTCGAGAAGTACCGGCTGATGGACGTCAACGCCGGCACATCGGGCAACGCCGGAGGCGAATCCTAGACCCAGCAAAACGCCACTATCCAGGCGGCGGACCCAGCCTCTTACGGCCGGGTCCGCCGCCTGTTTTAGTAGGAACCACACAAAAGACCGAATGGAGCTTGCACCGGCGAGTGCGTATGCTCATTGCATGCCCCAAGCCCGGACTGACACCGCCAAAGCCGCTGCGCAGCCGGCAGCACAGCAGGCCACGGCGGCCGCGGCTGCCGCCCAGCAGACCGCCGAAGAGTCCGCCGAGAAGTCAGCCAAGGTGTCAGCCGAGGTGTCAGCCGAGAAGTCAGCCAAGGTGTCGGCCGAGGCGTCCGCCGAAAAGTCAGCCGAGAATAAGCCGGCCTCGTCACCAACACCCCCGCGCCGGCGCGCCAGCGCTGGGCGGAAGGCCGACCGCGCGGCCACCGGCAACCCGGAAACACTGGACCGGCTGCGGTCCAAAATCGGCGCCTTGGCCACCGCCACGTTGAAGCGGCTGGACTCGGACCTGCCCTGGTACCGCGGACTGCGCCCGGATGAACGGTCCGCGCTGGGCCTGGTGGCGCAGAAGGGCATCGCGTCCTTTGTCACCTGGTACGAGCGGCCCACCTCCCCCGCGTGGGTGATGAACGACGTCTTCGGCACCGCGCCCACCGAGCTGACCCGCTCCATCAGCCTGCAGCGCGCCCTGCAGCTGATCCGCGTAGTGGTCGAAGCGGTGGAGGACGAAGTCCCGGACCTGGCCGTTGGCAGCGACGAGGCCCAGCTGCGCGAAGCCGTGCTGCGCTACTCGCGAGAAGTGGCCTTCGCCGCCGCCGACGTCTATGCCCGCGCCGCCGAGGCCCGCGGCTCGTGGGACACCCGGCTGGAGGCGCTGGTGGTGGATGCCATCCTTCGCGGCGAAAGCTCCGATGCGTTGCGCTCTAGGATTGCCGCGGTCGGTTGGAAGACCTCCGGCCCGATCACCGTGATGGTGGGCGGCTCCCCGGGCGAACCGGGCCCCAGCTTCGTGACCGAGCTGCGCCGCGCCAGCTCACGTTATGCCGCGGACACGCTGGTGGGCATCCAGGGCGACCGGCTGATCCTGGTGCTGGGCGGTGTGACGGAGCAGGATACCGCCTTCGTCCGGCTGGCCGACCTCTTCGGCCCCGGCCCCGTGGTCTACGGACCCGAGGCCCGCTCGCTGGTGGACGCCAGCAGCTCGGCGCAGGCCGCGTTCGCCGGGCTCAGCGCCGCGAAGGCCTGGCCCGCGGCGCCGCGGCCGGTGGCGGCCAACGACCTGTGGCCGGAACGGGTGATGTCCGGCGACGATATTGCCCGCCGGGACCTCTATAAGTACATCTACGTTCCGCTGGTCAACGCCGGCAACGGGCTGGTAGAAACGCTCTCCAGCTACCTGTCCCTGGGCCATTCGCTGGAAGCCACCGCCCGCGAGCTGTTCGTCCACGCCAACACGGTGCGCTACCGGCTGCGCCGGGTCTGCGACGTGACCGGCTGGGATCCGCTGCTGCCCCGGGAGGCCTTCGTGCTCCAGACGGCGCTCGGCGTGGGCCGGCTGATTGCTCCCGCGCGGGGCCCGAAGGAGCGCGCGCCGTCCCGGCCGTAGCCAGCGGCAAGCGGCACTACCTTGTAGACTTCCTACAAAGCGGTCCGGCGAGCTTCGTGTGCCGAAACACCGTGGAAACCATCTCCTCTTTGGAAAGCTTGAATACGTGCTTGCAATAGTCTGCCCAGGCCAGGGCTCCCAGACGCCCGGATTCCTCAGCCCCTGGCTTGAAGTACCCGGCGTGGCCGAACACCTCGGGCTGCTCAGCGACATCGCGCAGCTGGACCTGCTCTCCCACGGCACCGTGTCCGATGAGGAGACCATCAAGGACACCGCCGTCGCCCAGCCGCTGATCGTCGCCGCCGGCCTGCTGGCCGCCCGCGCGCTCACCGCGGAGGAGGCACTGGACCTGTCCACCGTCGTCGCGGGACACTCGGTCGGGGAAATCACCGCTTCCGCGGTGTCCGGCGCGCTGACCGAGAACGATGCGATGAACTTTGTGCGCGAGCGGGCCAATGCGATGGCCCGTGCCGCGGCGCAGACCCCCACCGGCATGAGCGCCGTGCTCGGCGGCGATCCGGACGAAGTGCTGGCCGCCATCGAGGCCGCGGGCCTGACCCCGGCCAACGCCAACGGCGGCGGCCAGACGGTCGCCGCCGGCACGTTGGAGCAGCTTCAGGCGTTCGCCGCGAACCCGCCGGCCAAGGCGCGGGTCATCCCGCTGAAGGTGGCCGGCGCCTTCCACACCGAACACATGGCTCCCGCGGTCATCGCCTTGGAGAACCTGCGCCCGCAGCTGAGACCGGCGATGCCGGCGCTGACCCTGCTCTCCAATTACGACGGCGAACCCGTCGTCGGCGGCGAGGAGAACCTGGACAGCCTGATCGCCCAGGTCTCGCGCCCGGTTCGCTGGGACAAGTGCATGGAGAAGATGCTGTCCGTCGGCGTCACAGGACTGCTGGAACTGCCCCCGGCCGGAACCCTCGCCGGGCTGGCCAAACGCGGCATGAAGGGCGTAGCCACCATGTCGCTGAAGTCGCCGGAGGATCTGGATGCCGCCCGGGCCTTCATCGCCGAACACACCGTACAGACCCCCGTCCTGAACAGCATGTCTGGAGAATCCGAGAAGTGAGCACCCCCGTCATCCAACAGACCCCGCTCCGCGACTTCTCTCGCGTGCTGGGAATCGGCGCCTTCCGTCCCGACGTCATCGTAACCAACGACGACGTCTGCGAGTGGATCGATTCCTCCGACGAATGGATCCGCCAGCGGACCGGAATTGTCACCCGCCACCGGGCCAACGCCAACACCTCCGTGCTGGACATGGCCGAAGGCGCCGCCAAGGACGCGATGGCCCAGGCCGGCATCACCGGCGACCAGCTCGGGGCCGTGATCGTCTCCACCGTCTCGCATCCGTACGCCACGCCGTCCGCCGCCGCTGCACTGGCGGACCGGGTGGGCGCCACCCCTGCCCCCGCCTTCGACATCTCCGCCGCGTGCGCGGGCTACTGCTACGGCATCGCCCAGGCCGACGCCCTGGTGCGTTCCGGCACCGCCGACTATGTACTGGTGGTCGGCGCCGAGAAGCTCTCCGACGTCATCGACAACACCGAGCGGACCATCTCCTTCCTGCTGGGTGACGGCGCCGGCGCCGTCGTGGTGGGCCCGTCCGACTTCCCGGGCATCAGCAAGCCGGTGTGGGGCTCCGACGGCAGCAAGTGGGACACCATCAGCATGACCCACTCGCTCAATTCGGTGCGCGAACTGTCGCTGGCCGCCGAGGCCGCCGGCTCGCTGTCCGCCGTCTCGGACACCTTTGACGAAAAGGACACCAAGCTCTGGCCGACACTGCGCCAGGACGGGCCGTCCGTGTTCCGCTGGGCCGTGTGGGAAATGGCCAAGGTGGCCAAGCAGGCCCTGGCCGCGGCCGGCCTGCAGCCGGAAGACCTGGCCGCCTTCGTACCGCACCAGGCGAACATGCGCATCATCGACGAGATGGTCAAGCAGCTGAAGCTGCCCGAGAGCGTGGTCGTGGCCCGCGACATCGCCGACGCCGGCAACACCTCTGCAGCCTCGATCCCGCTGGCAACGCACCGCCTGCTGCAGGAGAACCCCGCGCTGTCCGGAGGACTAGCGCTGCAGATCGGCTTCGGTGCCGGCCTGGTGTTCGGCGCGCAGGTCATCGTCCTGCCGTAGACTGCCTTGCGGTAGTCGGGCCTCCCCCACATTCCAACCAGAACCAGGCCGCAAAACGCGGCTTGAAACCCCGTCCGGACACCGTCCGGCAGCACAAGAAAAGGAGCCACCATGGCTAGCAACGAAGAAATCCTGGCCGGTCTGGCCGAGATCGTCAACGAAGAGACCGGCCTGGCCCCGGAGGCTGTCGAGCTGGACAAGTCCTTCACCGACGATCTGGACATCGACTCCATCTCCATGATGACCATTGTGGTCAACGCCGAGGAAAAGTTCGGCGTGCGCATCCCGGACGAAGAGGTCAAGAACCTCAAGACCGTTGGCGACGCTGTCAACTTCATCGTCAACGCCCAGGCTTAGTTCCTCGCTGCCCGGGCCCGCCCGGGATTCGGCGGCCGGCGGGTGATCCCCCAGTCCGGCCGCCGCACCAGATTTATCGCCCAATCACTATTGAGAGACTGAATCAATGGCACGCAAAGTAGTCATCACCGGCCTCGGCGCCACCACCCCGATTGGCGGCGACGTCCCCACGATGTGGCGGAATGCCCTCAAGGGCGTTTCCGGGGCCCATACCCTCGAAGATGATTGGGTGGCCAAATACGAGCTGCCGGTGACGTTCGCCGCCAAGGCCAGCAACCGTCCCGACGAAGTTCTGACCCGGGTCGAAGCCAAGCGCATGGATCCCTCCACCCAGTTCGCCGTCGTCGCGTCGCGCGAAGCCTGGAAGGATTCCGGCATCGAAGAGGTGGACCACGACCGGCTGGCCGTGGCCTTCGCTACCGGCATCGGCGGCGTCTGGACGCTGCTGGATGCCTGGGACACGCTGCGTGACCGCGGGCCGCGCCGCGTGCTGCCGATGACCGTTCCGATGCTGATGCCCAACGGTCCCGCGGCCGCCGTGAGCATGGACTTGGGCGCCCGCGCCGGCGCGCACACCCCCGTCTCCGCCTGTGCTTCCGGCACCGAGGCCATGTCCATGGGCATCGAACTGATCCGCGCCGGCAAGGCCGACGTCGTGATGACCGGCGGCGCCGAAGCCGCGATCCACCCGATGCCGATTGCCGCCTTCAGCGCCATGCAGGCGCTGTCCAAGCGCAACGACGACCCCGAGCGTGCTTCGCGCCCCTATGACCTGGACCGCGACGGCTTTGTCATGGGCGAAGGCGCCGGCGCACTGGTGCTGGAGGCCGAGGAACATGCCCTGGCCCGCGGCGCCCGCATCTACGCCGAACTCGCCGGCTCCGGCGTCACCGCCGATGCCTACCACATCACGGCGCCGGACCCCGAGGGACTGGGCGCCACCCGGGCGCTGAAGGCTGCCCTGTTCGACGCCCGGGCGCAGGCAACCGACGTGGTGCACGTCAACGCCCACGCCACGTCCACCCCGGTGGGCGACAAGCCGGAGTACACCGCGCTGAAGGCCGCGCTGGGCGACCATGTGTCCAACGTGTCCGTCTCCGCCACCAAGTCCCAGACCGGCCACCTGCTCGGAGCCTCGGGCGCCGTGGAGTCCGTGATGACCGTGATGGCCGTCTACGAACGCCGCGCACCGGTGACGATCAACCTGGAAAACCAGGATCCGGAAATTCCGCTGGACGTGGTCACCTCCGCCCGCGACCTGCCGCAGGGCGACATCATTGCGTTGAACAACTCCTTCGGCTTCGGCGGGCACAACGCCGTCGTCGTATTCCGCAACGTCTGATCGCAACGCCTGATTGAGTGCCGCCCGCGGGCAGCACGAAAGGGAGGGCGGCCGGTGTTTACCGGTCGCCCTCCCTTTTGCGTGGCTGGAGGAGGGTTCGAAAGCCCGCGGCTAGCCGACCTGGTGCAGCCAGCGCACGGGGGCGCCTTCGGCTGCATGGCGGAACGGCTCGAGTTCTTCGTCCCACGCCTCGCCCAGGGCGAGGGACAGTTCGTGATAGACAGCGGCGGGATCGCCGGCACCGGCTTCGTAGGCGTAGCGGATGCGGTCTTCGCTCACCATGACGTTGCCGTGGACGTCAGTCATTGCGTGGAAAATCCCGAGTTCGGGCGTGTGCGACCAGCGGCCGCCGTCGACGCCGGGGCTCGGTTCTTCGGCCACTTCATAGCGCAGGTGCGCCCAGCCGCGCAGGGCAGAAGCCAGCATGGCACCGGTCCCTTGGGGCCCGACCCACGACAGCTCGGCCCGGTACATTCCGGGCGCGGCCGGCTGAGCGGTCCAGTCCAGATCCGTTCGCTTGTCCACGACAGATCCAACGGCCCACTCGATATGAGGGCACAATGCCGAAGGTGCTGAATGCACAAACAGCACGCCACGAGTCATCACAACAGACATCCCATCCTCCATTTGCTGTAGGTACGTCTTCCCCAACGACCTTCAGCCTTGAGACAGATGGAACTTGTCAGTACTGCTGTTTCCGACGCTTTCGATCCTCATTGTGCCGTACGGCGGCGCAATCCGCCAGTGTAACTACCTATGTGCCATTGCGTGTCGCGGAATAGGCCCATCCAGGCCTGTTCCGGGCCAGTGGACTCCTGTTCCCGAATCGCCGTTTCCGCTACCGTTGGCTCCGGCCGCCCAGGGCTCCGGCTACCCGGGGCCTACGCCCGCGGGTGCGCCTGCTGGTAGCTGCGCCGCAACCGGTCCACCGAGACGTGGGTGTACAGCTGCGTGGTCGCCAGGGTGCTGTGTCCCAGAATTTCCTGCACGGCGCGGAGGTCCGCTCCCCCGTCCAGCAGGTGGGTGGCAGCGCTGTGCCGCAGCGCGTGTGGTCCGGTGGCCGAGGTGTCGCCCAGCAAGGCGAAAAGCCTGGCCGCCACGGAGCGCACTTGCCGCGGGTCCACCCGTTTACCCCGCTGTCCCAAAAACACGGCCGGGCCGCTCTCCGCGCCGGCCAGTTTGGGGCGGCCGCGGCGCAGCCAGTCGTCCATGGCGACGGCGGCCGGCAGTCCAAACGGTACGGTGCGCTCCTTGTTGCCTTTGCCCAGTACCCGGATGGTCCGCCGTTCGTTGTCCACGTCGTCGATGTCGAGGCCGGCCAATTCACTGACGCGGATCCCGGTGGCGTAGAGCAACTCGATCATCGCCCGGTCGCGGAGCGGCAGCGGCTGGCCCTCAGCTGCTTCCTCCGCGAGGGTTCGGAACAACTCGTCCACCTGTGCCGGCCGCAGCACGGTCGGCAGCGAGCCGTTGCGCTTGGGTGCCTTCAACCGCAGCGATGGGTCGGTGCGGATGAACTCCTCCCGCAGCGCCCAGGCCATGAAACTGCGGGCCGTCGCAGTGCGCCGGGCCAGCGTAGACCTGGCCATGCCGGCACCGTTCATCGCACCGAGCCAAGAGCGCAGGGTCCCGAGGGTGATGTCTGATAGCGTCGCGGCTCCGGACTCTGCGGCGTAGCCGAGCAGGTGCCTGACGTCGGCCAGATAGGCCCGGACGGTGTGTTCGGAGCGGGCACGTTCAGCCCCTAGATAGCGGGCAAAGCCATCGAGTGCCGTGTCAAAAGCCTCCGGGAGTGCGGGTGCGCCCTGCGCTTCGGGTATATCTGCAGAGCTCATCCCTTCACTTTGCTGGCCGGGCCAGACGAACTCAAGCAGGCGCACGGCATGGCACCGATCTTTCTGTCCTGTCCGTGTCCGTGCCGCCCCGAAAGCGTCGTCTTCGCCTACATCGTCACCTCCCTCAGATATCGCTCTCCGGCCATCAGCCCCTTTTTGCGCGCCGCCAGCCGCCGGCATCCTGCATGGCGAGACCTGCCGCCTCCAGTCGGCCGAGGCCGGCCAGCACCGTGCGGACCGGAATTCCGGCGACGGTGGCGAGCTTGTCCACGGTGCTTCCGCGGCGCATCGGGAGGGCGTCGAGCAGCAGCAAGTCTTCGACGCCGAGACCGTCGTGGTCCGCCAACGTTTCCTGGGTTCCCGGCTCCATGTCGGCTCCAACCGGTCCAGCGAGTTCGGCCGCTTCAGCCGCGTCGGTGATGGCCGTTGCGCTGCCGTCGCGCAGCAACCGGTGCGTACCGGCCGAGTTGGCGCTGTAGACGGATCCAGGAACCGCACCCACGCCCCGGCCAAGGCCAGCGGCGTGGTGCGCAGTGTTCAAAGCACCAGAGCGCCAACGCGCTTCCACAACAATGGTGGCCGCCGCCAGCGCGGCGATTAACCGATTTCGTTGCAAAAACCTCCAACGCGTAGGCGCGGCACCGGGCGGCACCTCGGCCAGCAGGATGCCCCGGCTGGCAATGGCCCGGAGCAGTTCCTCGTTACCTGCCGGGTAGTAGCGGTCGAGACCGCCGGCCATGACTGCCATGGTCGAGACGTGGTCCACCTCCGCGGCAAGTGCGGATCGATGAGCCTGGGCGTCAATTCCGTAGGCACCGCCGGAGATGACACAGTAGCCCCGCTGCACAAGTCCACTGCTGATGTCGCCGGTTACTTGGTTGCCGTAGTTGGTGCTGTCACGGGAGCCGACGACGGCAACCGATGCTCCGACCGCCGGAATCCCGTCGGTGAACCTGCCCCGTGCCCAGAGGCAGAGCGGTTCTCCCAGCCCGAGGTCGGCCAGGGCTGCCGGCCAGACGGCATCTCCGGGAATGAGCAGCGCCCCACCGATTCTGCCCACGACAGCGAGATCGCGTTCCGGCGCCAGATCCTTGACCCGCGGTGCCCAGCGTTCCAGGGCATCGGACAGCGGCTGCGTGGTGTCCGTCGTTGGCTGTCGATCCAAGGTCCTGAGCAGCTCGGCCTGCAAACTGTGACCGGCGCTCATCTGCCCGGTGGCGATGCGCAAGGCGTCGAACGGACCGGCGACGGCAACCAGGGCCAGTCCAATCCAGTCCGACGGCTCCATCAGCCGGGACAGGGCCGCCCGGGCCAGGCGCTCGTCATCGGAGGGCAGTTGCGTCATTCTGGTCATCTCCTCGTAGCTGGCCGACGCGGGTGGGGAAGGCATGCTCAGGCCGCCTTGACCTGTTGGCGGAGGGTCAGCGCGGTGCTGACTGCGTCCCGGTCCGGCCTGTCCAAGCCGGCTAGGTCCGCGAGGGTCCAAGCCACGCGCAGGACCCGGGTATAGCCGCGCCCGGTCAGCACCGCCCTCTCCATGGCACGGTCCAGATCGCGGGTGACAGCCGGCGAAAGCCGCAGCTTGCCGGTGAGCAGTTCCCCGCTGATCTCCGAATTCAGCCCGATCCCCCACGGGCGCAGCCGCTCCTGCTGGGCCGTCCGGGCGGCAGCGACCCGGTCGGCGACGACCGCGCTGCTCTCCCGGCTGGTTCCGGCGGCCATCATTCCGACCGTCAGCCGCTGCAAGGTCAATTGCAGGTCGATGCGGTCGGTCAAGGGATTGGAGAGCTTGCCAAAGTAGCGGCGCTTCTGCTCGGCAGTGCAGGTACAGTCCAGTCCCTTGCCTCCGGAGAGCCCGCACGGACAAGGATTGGCGGCCATCACCAGTTGGAAGCGTGCGGGGTAGGCGGCACTTCCGGCGGCCCGGTGAACCACCAGCTTTCCGCTTTCCAGCGGCTGCCGCAGGGCGTCGAGGACCTGCCGGTCATACTCCGGCGCTTCGTCCATGAAAAGCACGCCCCGGTGGGCCCTTGAGGCGGCGCCCGGTCGGGGCAGGCCGGAACCGCCGCCGATGATGGAGACGGCGGTGGCTGTGTGGTGGGGGCTCTCATAGGGCGGGCGCCGGATCAGTTCGGTGAGCGGCGCCGCTGTGGCGCTCAGGGAGTGGATGGCGGTGACCTCCATGGCGTGATGGTCGGGGAGGTCGGGCAGGATACCGGGCAGCCGTTCTGCAAGCATGGTCTTCCCAGCGCCGGGCGGGCCGACCAGCAGCAGGTGGTGCCCGCCCGCGGCGGCCACTTCCAATGCCATGCGGGCGTCGTGTTGTCCCGCCACGTCTGCCAGATCCGGTGCACGACCGGCAGGGGCGGTGGCAGCCGCCGTGGGTTCCCACCGCGGTCCCGATGCTTCGAGGTTGAGCCGGTCAAGGTCTGCTCCGAAGGCCAGGAGCACCTCGGCCAGCGTCTCGAAGCTGCGCACTTCCGCGCCCGGCACCAGAGCGGCCTCATCGGCATTGGCCGCAGCGACGGCCACCTGCGAATAGCCCGCGTCCACCGCTGCCATGACAGCGGGCAGGACCCCGCTCACCGGACGGAGCCGCCCGTCCAGCCCGAGCTCGGCCAGGAACACCGTACGGCCGGCGGGGCGGATGTCACCCGCTGCCTGAAGGGCTGCCAGCACGATGGCTAAATCAAAGCCGGAGCCCTTTTTCGGCAGCGAGGCCGGGACCAAATTGACAGTGATCTTCCGCCGACTGAGCGGGACACCGGCGTTCTTCGCCGCGGCCTTGATCCGCTCCTTCGCTTCGGACAGGGACGCATCCGGCAAGCCCAAGAGCACAAACGCCGGCAGTGTCTGGCCGATGTCCGCCTCGACCTCCACGATGTGGCCGTTCAAGCCCACCAGCGCGACGGAGAACGTCCGCCCGAGGCCCATCAGCCGACGTCCTTCAGGTACTCGATTACGGGCCAGCGGGCCTGTCCGTAGAGCACCGCGACAGCGTCCACCCGCATGGCGGTACCGGCCATGCCGTGGTCGCGCAGCCATTGGTGTCCCAACGACTGCAGCCGCCGGATCTTGGCGCTTGTGATGGCTTCGAAGGGGTGGCCGTA
This sequence comes from Actinomycetota bacterium, assembly GCA_051751385.1. Lineage (GTDB taxonomy): Bacteria > Actinomycetota > Actinomycetes > Actinomycetales > Micrococcaceae > Crystallibacter. Next base: position 191,290 of record JBNJKW010000002.1, read on the forward strand.
GTCGGTGCTGCGCCGCGTCTTCACCTCGGAGACCACGATGGACGCCCCGTCCACGGTGATCAGGTCCAGCTCGCCGTCCGGGCTGCGCCAGTTGCGGTCGATCACACGCTGGCCGGCACCGGATAGATAGGCGGCGGCCATCTCTTCGCCGCGCCGCCCGAGTTCATCCTTCGCTCTCATGCCTCCAGCCTGCTGGAGGGCACCAGAAGAAATGTTTACGAAACCCAGGATGTGGATAGCCATCCCAGTCGGCATCCTGTGGAGGGCAAGATGGCGCGGACGGCATGGACTTCGTTATTGTCCGCAACGAGTCGCGATCAGGGCTGAAGCGGACAGTTCGCGCGGATGATCATAGCGGTGGTGGCTCACCGGAGGCACGGGAGGGACAGGGGGATCGCCTCCATTACTCTAGGGAAGTGACGCGCAGCACACCCTGGCCTGCGGTCTTGTCTACTGGTCCGCCCGGGACGGCGTGCTGCTCGAAGACTCTGACCTCGTCTCCACGACCTAGGAAACCCACCATGAGCAAAAAACTGATCAACGAGACGGCCTCGACGGTCAACGGCAACGTCTCCTTCTGGTTTGCCGAGGACGGGCTGCCCGCGCCCCGGCCGGCCCTGGCCGGCGACACGACGGCGGATGTCGCCATCGTCGGCGCAGGCTACACCGGGCTGTGGACGGCGTACTACCTCAAGAAGGCCCGGCCAGAGCTGAACGTCGTCGTGCTCGAGAGCCGCTTTGCCGGCTTCGGCGCCTCGGGCCGCAACGGCGGCTGGTTGACCAACAGCATCACCGGCGGCCGCGGCCAGTACGTCAAGGCGCATGGCCGCGCGCTGGTGGGCCGGTTCCAGACGCTGCTGAACGAGACGGTGGATGAGGTCATCGCCGTCGCCCGTGCGGAGGGCATCGACGCCGATATCCGCAAGGGTGGGGAGCTGAATGTGGCCCGTAATCCGGCCCAACTGGCACGGCTCAAGGCCCTAGCGGCGGCTGAAGCCGAGTGGCCGGAGGCCGGCGTCCGCCTGCTGGGCGCGGCTGAAAGCAATGAACGGGTCCGGATCGACCGCGCCCTCGGCGCCATCCACCAGCCGCATGCCGCCCGGATCCATCCCGCGAAGCTGGTGCGCGGCCTGGCGGAGAGGGTGGAAGCCCTCGGCGTGCGCATCTACGAGGACACCACCGTCACCGAGATCAGCCCCCGCCTGGCGCGAACGGAGAAGGGCAACGTGCAGGCCGAGTACATTCTGCGGGCGACGGAGGGCTTCACCGCAAACCTGAAGGGGACGCACCGCGAATGGCTGCCGATGAACTCGTCCATGGTTGCCACCGAACCCCTCGCAGACGACATCTGGGCGGAGATCGGATGGAATCAGTTCGACACGGTGGGCGACATGGCGCACGCCTACATGTACGCCCAGCGCACGGCCGATAACCGGATCGCGCTCGGCGGACGCGGTGTCCCCTACCGGTTTGGCTCCAAGACGGACACAGACGGGGCCACCCAGCCCGAGACCATCCAGAACCTGGCCGCGATCCTGCACGACATGTTCCCGGCCACGCGCGGCGCCCGCATAGACCATGCCTGGGCGGGCGTGCTGGGTGTCCCCCGGGACTGGAAGGCCACCGTCGGCCTGGACCGGGAAACCGGCATCGGCTGGGCCGGCGGGTACGTGGGCACCGGCGTGACCGCCACCAACTTGGCTGGACGGACGCTGCGGGACTTGGTCCTGGACTCGGAGAGCGAACTGACCACCATGCCCTGGGTCAACCGCAGGGTCCGTCAATGGGAAATAGAACCGCTGCGCTGGATAGCTGTCCAAGCCATGTACGCGGCGTACCATGCCGCGGACATGTCGGAAAACAAGGGCCGCGCGACGACTTCCCCGATCGCCAAGGCCGCGGACCTCGTCTCCGGTCGCGCCTGAAACTCTTCCCCTTGGCCTGTTAGCGGCCACCGGCACGCGCAGCGGGAACCATGCCCGCGCGGCCGGGTCACGAGCAGGGCTTTGACCGCCCTGCTCGTGACCCGGCCATGCTCAAACAGTCCAGTATTTCACCTGAGAAAGGAACACCATGCCTATTGACACTATTCACCTTCCGGCTGCACCTCACGCCGAGCTGGGAGCTCCCGCGCCCAAGCCCACGGCAGTCACCGCAAACCAGCACGAAGCCAGCCGGGAGCTCTGGAGCGCAGACCGCCTCAACGTGGGCGTTTGGGAATGCTCCCCCGGCCTGTTCACCGCGGTCCGGGACGGCTACCACGAGGTCTGCCAAATCCTTGCCGGATCGGTAACCATCACCGCAGAAGGACAACAACCCGTTGAAGCGCGTGCAGGGGACACCGTCGTGATGCCCTCGGGCTGGAAAGGAACCTGGGAAGTCCACGCCACCGTCCGCAAAACGTACATCACTCTGGACGGCGTAGGAGGCGCGTAAGCCTGGGGCGGCATGATGCCGCCCCCGGCCGACCGGCCGCCGGGAAGGATGATCAGCCGCCGAGGCCGTCCTTGGGCAGGGTGAGGTCGTCGTTCTTGGTCAGTTCCTCCACGTTGACGTCCTTGAACGTGATCACGCGGACGGACTTAACGAACCGGGCGGAGCGGTAGACGTCCCAAACCCACGCGTCCTGCAGGGTCAGGTCGAAGTAGACCTCGCCGTCGGCCGATCGTGCCTGTAGGTCAACGTGGTTGGCCAGGTAGAAGCGGCGCTCAGTCTCCACGACGTAGCTGAAAAGGCCGGCGACATCGCGGTACTCCCGGTAGAGCTGCAGCTCCATGTCGGTTTCATAGTTCTCAAGGTCTTCGGCGCTCATGTATCCATCCTGCCCCAGATTGACTGGCGGTGTTTAGTTAGCGATATCAACCGCGGGCATCAGCGGCTGCTCCGGGGTCAGCCGCCAGCTCCTGCGGTGCAGATCGGATGGGCCGATGCCCAGCAGGGCCGCGCGATGTGCGGCGGTGGCGTAGCCCTTGTTGATTTCCCAGGCGTACTCCGGATAGTCGGTCGCGTAGCCGGTCATCATGGCATCGCGCTCAACCTTTGCCAGCACGCTGGCGGCGGCCACACTCAGGCACTGCAGGTCCGCTTTGATCCGTGTGAGGACCGGGGCGTCACAGCCCGGCTGGGCGGCGTCGTCGAACAATGACGGCTCCCCGGCGGAAAGCCAGTCGTGGTTGCCGTCCAAAATCACGATGTCCGGGCGGGCGGTGGCGACTACCTGTGCCCAGGCACGGGCGCCGGCGAGCCGCATGGCCGCCATCAGGCCCAGTGCGTCGATCTCCGCCGCGCTGGCGTGGCCCACGCCGTAGGCCAGCGCCCATTTCTGGATCTTGGGTACCAAGGCCACTCGCTCGGCCGGGGTCAGCAGCTTGCTGTCGCGCACGCCGCGGATCTGTTTGGCCGAGGTCGCGTCGATGGCCACCATGCCTACGCTGACCGGACCGGCAAGTGCACCGCGGCCCACTTCGTCCGCGCCGGCGACCAATCGGTGTCCGGCCTCGACGAACGAACGCTCAAATCGCAGCGTGGGGGCTTTGCTTGTCACGGGGACTCGTTCTGACGGGTGATGGCGGGCGGTTCGGTGCCGGTCGCCGCGGAAGGTGCCGGGACGCCGTCGAACACTTCCGGGTAGTTGCCCAGGAAGCCCAGCCGGTCCAGCGGCCAGGCGATGACGCTGGCCTTGCCCTCGACGGATTCCACGGCCACGAAGCCATTCGAGGCTTCGTCCTGATGTTCGCGCGAGTCCGCGGAATGATTCCGGTTGTCGCCCATGACCCAGATTTTACCCTCGGGCACGGTCACGTCGAAGGGGGTCCGCGTGTTGTCCGAGCCGGGCGCCAGGTAGGGGTCCTCGTCCAGCGGCTCGCCGTTGACCGAGATCCGGCCGTCGACGTCGCAGCAGACCACCTGGTCGCCGCCCAGGCCGATGACACGCTTGACCAGGTGCTGCTGCGAGGCATCGGGCATCAAGCCCACGAAGGTGAGGAACTGCTGGAACCAGTTGCCGGCGTCGTGCTTCCCATTGGGGGGCAGCCAGCTGAGGTCGTCCTGGAAGACCACCACGTCGCCGCGGGTGAGCTCAAAAGGCTGCGGCACCAACAGGTTGACGAAAATCCGGTCGTCCACCTCCAGTGTCTCCTCCATCGAGGTAGACGGAATGAAGAAGGCGCGGAAGAGGAAAGTCTTAATCAGGAAAGAAAGGACGACGGCGACCGCGACGATCGTGGCGATCTCCTTCAGCCACGACAACAGGGAGTTCTGTCCGGCCTTCTTGCGTTCGCGGTTTTTGCGTTCGCGCTTCTGCGGCCCGGAGGCGTCCGGCTGGTACCCGCCAGTGTCCTTCGGGTCGTCCTGGTCCATTCTCACTATCCTCAATTCTCCGCGGGCTGGTCCGCCGGCTGGGAACCCAACTGTATCCGGTCCAACCCGGCCGCCCGGTCCAGCGGCCAGATGATGCTCAGCGGCCGGCCGATGACCCGCTCAACTGGAACCATGCCCCCGCCGGGCGCACCGAGGAGGGCACGGGAATCGGCCGAGGCGGAGCGGTGGTCCCCCATCAACCACAATCTATCTTTGGGTACCTGAACGGAGAACTCCATCTGGCTGGGCGCGTCGCCGTCGAAAATGTAGTCCTCCTGCACCGCTTCGCCGTTGACCTGCAGGCGGCCGTCCGGGCCGCAGCATTCGACGGTATCCCCCGGCAGCCCGATCACGCGCTTGACGTAGATGGTGTCGCTGCCGGCAACGCCCAGCCACTGGCCGGCCTGCTGCAGGAGGTCCACGAACGGGGAGTTGCCGCTGTTGAAGGGCGCGAACGAGCCGCGGCCATCGAAGACCACCAGGTCGCCGCGCCGAATGTCACCGAAGTGGTAATCGGTGCGCGAGACCAGCACACGGTCGCCGGTCTCCAGCAACGGCTCCATGGAACCGGAGGGGATGTAATACACGTCCACCAGCGTGGCCCGCACGATGGCGCTGAGCACCACCGCGCAGACCACGATGGCCAACACAAAACGCCAGCCCGGGAGTCCGGACCGGCGTCTTGGCGGTTCCCCGGAAGCGTCCGGGGAACCAGAGATTTGCTGCACTGCTTAAGTCAAGAAGCTGCTGGTGAGCAGCTTTACTTGGCGGTGCCGAAGTCGCGCTTCTCCTTGATGCGGGCAGCCTTGCCGTGGCGCTTGCGCATGTAGTACAGCTTGGCGCGGCGAACGTCACCCTTGGTCACGACCTCGACGTGGTCGATGATCGGGGAGTGTACCGGGAAGGTACGCTCCACGCCCACGCCGAAGGAAACCTTGCGGACGGTGAAGGTCTCGCGGACACCATGGCCCTGGCGGCCCATCACGTAACCTTGGAAAACCTGGATACGGGCGGTCTTGCCTTCGATGATGTTCACGTGCACCTTGACGGTATCGCCGGCGCGGAACTCAGGAACGTCGCGCAGCGATGCTGCGTCGACAGAGTCGAGGATATGCATTTCTCACTCCTGGTGAACGCCACAGGTCATTCACTTTGGTTACGGCGCGACGGTCAGGGCGGAGCCTGCAACAGTCGCTACCGAAATTCAAGAACCGGCCCGTCCGGGAATCGGCGGCCGGCGAATCCAGCTGTTGGCAGCGCTCCCCCTGTGGCAGGATCGCGCCCAGCGGACACAATCCTCCATTTTGCCACATTGCGCGGCCGAAGCTCTAATTCCGCCGACATCCCGTCCCGAATCCCGCCCCCGGCTCCGACATCCGGCCCCGGCTGCGAGGTCGGGGGCAGGCTCCGAGGTCGGGACACCTGCGAAGGCCGGGACACCTGCGAGGTCGGGAGCAGGCTCCGAGGTCGGCGGCAGGCTCCGAGGCCGGGGGCAACAATCCCAGACGTGGTGGGCAGATATCCCCCTAGCTTCGAGATCAGGGGGTGTGCTGGGTCGCCTCGGCGGCAGCCCTTGACTTCGGCTTAGCCGGCTGGACCTGCGTGGGGGTGATGACGTAGCCGAGCGAGCTGAGGGTGGCGCGGTCCGCCTTGTCCAGCGTCTCCGGATCCAGCGCCAGGATCAGGTCCGGGCGGCGTTCCGCGGTGCGGCGCAGTTGTTCGTCGCGGCGGTGACGGGCAATTTTGGCATGGTTGCCGCTCAGCAACACCTCCGGAATGCCGCGGCCGCGCCAATCCGACGGTTTGGTGTAGACGGGGTACTCCAGCAGCCCGTCCGAGTGCGACTCTTCCACCAGAGACTCGGGATTGCCGACGACGCCCGGCACCAGCCGGCCGATGGCTTCCACCATGGCCAGCACGGCCACTTCTCCCCCGTTGAGCACGTAGTCGCCGAGGCTGACCGGCCGAACGCGGAAGTGTTCAGCGGCCCATTCGAGGACACGCTCGTCGATGCCTTCGTACCGGCCGCAGGCGAAGACCAAGTGATCCTCGGTGGCGAGTTCGTAGGCAAGGGCCTGGTTGAACACCTCTCCGGCGGGCGAGGGGACGATCAGGATCGGGCGGGCGGCGGCGGGCTGCACGGGGGTCTCCACGCGTTCGCTGGCGCTCACTTGGTCGACCACCGGGGAGTCGACCACCGGGGTGTTAACCACCGGCGTGTCGACCACCGGGGTGGCGACCAGGGATTCGAGGGCCCGGGCCCAGGGCTCCGGCTTCATGACCATGCCGGCGCCGCCGCCGTAAGGGGTGTCGTCAACGGTACGGTGGCGGTCGGTCGTGAAGTCGCGCAGGTCGTGCACCTTCAGCTGCAGGAGTCCGTCCTGCCGCGCTTTGCCAATCAGCGACAGGTCCAGCGCGGCCAGATACTCCGGGAAGATGCTGACGACGTCGATGCGCACCTAGCGCTCCCCCTCGCCGTCGTCGGGGGTTTCTTGCGCATCGGGCGCGTTCAGCTCAAACAGACCGGCCGGCGGCGTGAGCCGGATGAAACCGGCCTCCACGTCGACCTCCGGCACGATGGCTTCGACGAACGGCACCAGCACTTCCTGGCCGTCGACGTTTTCCACCACCAGCAGGTCCTGGGCGGGCATGGTGTTCAGTCCGGACACCTTGCCGACCACCTCGTCCGCCACGCGCACGTCGAGGCCGACCAGTTCGTGTTCGTACCAGGCATCGTCGTCATCCTCGACGTCGTCGGTATCAATAAAGAGCTTGGCGCCGCGGAGTTCCTCGGCACCGTTGCGGTCGGAGACTTCATGGAAGCCCAGCAGCAGGATGTCCTTGTTCCAGCGGGCGCTGCTCACGGTCAGCGGCCCGAGCCGCGCCGGCTCCACTGTCAGTTCGACGTCGGGCACGAAGCGATCGGCCGGAGCATCGGTCAGCACCTGTACGGTGACCTCGCCCCGAATGCCGTGCGGCTTGCCGATCCGGGCAACTTGTAGCTGCATGCAGACTCCTTGGATAAACGTCCGTCGGGTGAAAAACGTCCGGCCCCTGGACCATTAGCTGGTACAGGGGCCGGAGGTTATGGAATGGGTGCCTGGCCTGAAGCCGGGCAGCGCCGATCCGGATCAGCGTCGGCGGTCGGTATCCACCACGTCGACGCGGACCTGCTCATCGGCCAAGGCGTTCACCACGGTGCGCAGTGCGCGGGCGGTGCGGCCCTGGCGGCCGATGACGCGGCCCAGATCCTCCGGGTGAACACGCACCTCGATGATGTCACCGCGGCGGTTGTTCTTCTGCGTGACCTTGACGTCCTCGGGACTGTCAACGATCCCGCGGACCAGATGATCGAGCGCTTCGGCCAGCATTACTCAGCCTTTTCGGCTTCGTCTGCAGCTTCCTCGGCCGGAGCCTCGGCAGCTTCTTCCTTCTTGGCCTTCGGGGTGATGGCCTCGGGGATGATTACGGAGCTCTTTTCGGGAGCCACGAAGGCTTCCTTGGCTTCCTTGGTCTTGAGAGTGCCTTCCTGGCCCTCAATACCCTTGAACTTCTGCCAATCGCCGGTGATCTTGAGCAGGACTGCAGCCTGTTCGGTCGGCTGGGCGCCGACACCGAGCCAGTACTGGGCGCGCTCGGAGTTGATCTCGATGAACGAGGGCTCTTCGGTCGGGTGGTACTGCCCGATCTCTTCGATGGCACGGCCGTCGCGCTTGGCTTTGGAATCCATGACAACGACGCGGTAATGGGCAGAGAACTTCTTACCGAAGCGCTTAAGGCGAATCTTTACGGCCACTGTTGTGGTCACTCCTGGTTCTGAAAATGGGCGAACCCGTATGTCTGCTCCCGTGGGGCGGGCCATGGTTGGGGTTCAAAGGACAAGATGCATACACGGAGAGAGGGGCCGCGCAGATCGAGTACCTGTCTATTGTGCCAGATAGGAACCAATCCGCGCGACTCGACGGCGGTGCCGGGTTTGAGGCTAGGCTTCGGCGGTGCTGGACCAGACGTAGAGCTGGTGGCGTTCGGCCTGCTCGGCGTGCGACGCCAGCTGCGCGATCCGGCGGACGTGGTCCTCGGCGATCTCGCCGCTGAACGGCATGTCCTCTTCGGCTGCCCACAGCGAGGCGACCTCCGGGATCAAGGAGGCACCGGCGTCGTCGGTGTGGGTCAAGAGTTCAGCCAGCGACTGGACCATGGCATCCGAGGCCACCATCAGGTAGTCGCTGGAGACGTCGGCCATGTCCAGCGACTCGCCGTCGGCGGCTCCGACCGCCTTGGCGGCCAGGCCGCCGAGGATCTCAACCTCCAGGTCGGTGATGCCATTGAGGCGGAGGCTGGGGGCATCCCCCACCGCGGCCATGGGCCCGTCGGTTCCGCGGGATTCGACGCTGGCCTCGAGTTCTGCGGCGCGCCGGACGGCGGCATCGTGTGTGGCAACGAAGATTTCGGTGGTTCCGGACATGTGCAAGCCCTTCCGCGGCTAGACCGAATGGTTCCATTTCAGCCTAGCCGCATCGGGCGGGTTTCCGCCTAGCCGACGGCGATGCGCAGCTGGTTGCGCCACGGGTCCTCGAAGCGCAGCTCGGCGCCGGTGTGGTGATGGGAGATGCCGGCGCTGGTCAGCCGTTCCGCCAGGGCGCCCACTTCGTCGTCGGTCGGCACGTGGATCAGCACTTCGCCCAGGCCCAGGGTGTCCTTGCGCGGACCTGCGCCGCGGCTGTTCCAGACGTTCATGGCCATGTGGTGGTGGTAGCCGCCGGCCGCGACGAACAGCGCCTGGCCATGCCAGCCGGCGGTGCGCTCGAAGCCGAGGGTTTTCACGTAGAACTCTCCGGCCGTGTGGGTGTCGCCGACCTGCAGGTGCACGTGGCCGATGCCGGCGCCCGACTGGCGCTGGCTGGCCAGTGATTCCTCGGTCAGGTGGCTCTGCAGGTAGGTCTGGGGGTTCAGGGCCAGGCTGTCCATGTGGACTTCCTTGCCCTCGGCGGTCTCGTTCCACGACCACTGGTCGCGCGGGCGGTCCCAGTAGAGCTCAATGCCGTTGCCCTCCGGGTCGGTGAAGTAAAACGCCTCGCTGACCAGGTGGTCGGCGCTGCCCGTGAAGCGGGAGGGATCGGTCTGGGCCGCGGTGGCCACGGTGGCTGCCAGGTCCGACTGGTTCTCGAACAGGAAGGCGGTGTGGAACAGGCCGGCTTCGCCGCGGGACGGCAACTGCAGCCCGGTGGCCGGTGCCAAATGGAGCAGCGGCGTGGTGCCGCGGCCCAGGAAAACCCCGCCGAGTCCCTCGGAGACAGGATCCAGCCCCAGCGCCTGCTGGTAGTAGTTGGTCATGTTCTTCATGTCCCCCACCTTGAGCATCACGGTGCCCATGCTGAGGTCGGCGGAGAGCAGGTCCTGGGGGTTTACTTGAATGTTCATGTAAATATAATACTTGAAGCTTCACGTTTATTCCAGTCCCCCGTTCTGGGGTCTAAAGGGCCTGCCGCTCCGCCGCCGGCCGGTAACCTGATGCCTAAGAGTCACTACGAGTCAGGATGCCGCGATGCAATGGTGGGAACCGGTCCTCGCCGTGGCCGGCGGGCTGGCCCTGCTGTATGCCCTGATGCTGCTGGCCTTGTGGGGGTACGCGCGGCGCCATCCGGACACCATCGGCAAGCGGGACGCCTTGCGCCTGTTGCCCGATCTGCTCCGCCTCTTGCGCCGGCTGGCGGCTGACCCAGAGCTGCGGGCCCGGACGCGGCTGCTTCCGCTCCTGCTCCTGGCCTATCTGGCCTCGCCCATCGACTTGGTTCCCGATTTTGTCCCGGTGCTCGGCTACGCCGACGACGTGCTGGTGGCCGCTTGGCTGCTGCGCGCGATGGTCCGGTCGGCGGGACCGGATACGCTGCGCGCGCATTGGCCCGGCACCGAGGCGGGACTCGACGCCGTCGAACGACTGGCCGGGGTGGATCAGCGGCGCCGACGGTAGGCCAGGTAGCTGCCCAACGCAACATCCCCGGCGGCCTGCAGCACCAGCCCCAGCGCGCCGGCGCGCAGCAACCGGGCGCTGGCCGGCCGGCGGCCCGCGGCCCGGAACAGCAGCGCGGCACCGGTGGCCGCCGCGGCGGCGCTTCCGGCCAGCATGCCGGGGCGTGCGACGACGGCGCGCTGCCAGGCGGCCAGCGGCCCCCTCCCTTCGGCGGGGGTACTGGCCAGTTCAAGCAGTGCCTTGCCGATGGATTGGACCGGGAGGGTCTCCATTCCGGGGACCCGGTCAGGCTGCAGCGATCCTTCGGCCAGCCGTGCGGCGACCGGCGGCAGTTCCAGGAGCTGGCCGGCGCGGGCCAGGATTCCCGGCTCGTCCGGTGAGGCCATCAACTCCTGAAGTCCTTGAACGGCGCCCGGTTCCAGTCCGAGGACTTCGCTGAGCCGCCGCGGATCGGGTCCTTCAGGATGCACAATCCGGCCAAGCAGCCGCAGCGCTTCGGCATCGGCGCGGGAAGCCGACGGGAACGGCTTGGCCGGCCCCTCCCAGGCGTGCCAGAAACTGGTGTCCGGGTCGCGCCGGGTGCCGGGCAGCCATGCCTCGACCGCGCGGAATCCGTCCAAGTCCATCAAGGCCACGATGGGTTTGGCGGAGGCCGGCCAGTTGTAGAGCCCTGGCGCCGCCTCGCCGTGAACCAACACGACCCGCTGTCCCGCTGCGGGCCCGTCGGGGCTTTTCTTCCCCGACTCCAGCACGTGGACTTCCACGCCGTTGAGGGCACCGAACATGATCAGATCCTCGCGCCGGAACTTTCCCACCAGTACCGTGCGCAGCTCGGCGGCGTCCGGCGCTTCGAGCTCTTCGGCGTCGTCGGGTTCGGGCACGGCGTCCAGTTCCAGCGCGGCTTCCGGTGCCGGCGCCTCGTATTCGATGCCGTCAATCTCCACGGCCGCCCCCAGATCGGCGGAGAGCCCGCGGACCAGGGCCGCGACGTCCGGGCCCGGCACCGCCTTGCCTGCGGTATCCAGGACTGCCGCGCGCTGTTCCGGGTTCACGGCCAGCAGCACGGACACCACACTGTCGCCGGGCTGCGGAACTCCCCCGGCGAAGGCACCCAGCAGGGATCGGTCGGTGAATTGCTGCTGCAGTGCCGCCACTCCGGCCTCGTCCAGCGGCCACGGCCACCACAATTGTCCGGACGCCGGTTCCCAGCCTGTTTCGCTCATAGGCTCAACGCTAGCAACCTCTGGTCGGTCCGGCTGTACAGCGACTGGCGGAAATCCTCGGGTCAGTCCGGCAGCGCCTTGCGGGCCAGGAAGGCCTCCAGCAGTGCATGGCCTTCGTCCGAATCCTGCGGACGGTGGTGCCCGCCGGCGTGGCGGTGGATGGCGCCGGTGCCCGCCAGGTAGTGGGCCACCTCCTCATACAGCGGCTCCCAACCGCCGGTGACCACCAGCGTGGGCAGTCCCGGGACAATGTGCAGCGGCGCGATCCACGGCGGCGCCTGCAGCCGGGCCCGCTTAGCCTGCGCCCGGTCGGCCGCGGTGGCCAGCGGCAGCGCTTCGGCCCCGACCACCAGCCGGACGAACTCGCGCTGGTACTCCTCGTCGGTCAGCTCACCGCGAGCTGCGAACAACGGCTCCAGCCGTTGGCGGTAGGCACGCGTGGCGGGCAAGTCTGCGGTTAAGGATAGGCAAGCCGGCTCAAACAGGGTCAGCGAATGCACCTTGTCCGGGTGCTCCACGGCGGCCATCATGGCAGCGACGGCGCCCTGTGCGTGTGCCACCACGTGGGCACCGGCGCCGAGATGCCGGCCGACAATTCGGGCGTCTTCATCAAAGTCGGTCGGCAGCGGGTCGGCCTGCAGGTCAAACCCGTGGCGGCGGAGGAACAGGCAGTCGTAACGTCCGGCCAGCCGGTGCTGATGCGGCCAGGCCGCGGCACCGAAGCTGTCCGTGCCGTGGACAAACACCACCCGCTCTCCGCTGCCGAATGCCATGGGAGAAATACTAAACGCCGGACCCGACGGTTCCTTTGGAGCCGTCCGCTGGCTCGGGTTCCCAGACCTGCGGCGCCAACTCGCGTTCCGGCACGCGCGCCTGCGCTGTGGGCAGCACCTGCCCGTTGCGCAGTTCCACCACGGTGAGAAGTTCGTGGGCGCGGAGTCCTGCTGCCAATTGGGCGGACTGTGCGCTGTCCAACACCGCTTCGGCCTGCTCCACCGGGAGGAAGACGGCCTGTCCCCCGGCACCCGCGGCGAGCTCACCGCCGTCGTACGTTCCGCCGTCGTACACAAAGGTGATGGCTTCGGCCGCTGCCACAGCCACCGGCAGGTAGTCGAGAGCCAGGATGCGCCCCGGCGGCACCGGCAAGGATGATTCGGCGAGCACGCGGGACGCAGCGGACCGCGGGTCTTCGCCGGGCCGGACCGTAGCAGCCGGCAGCGCGGGGCCGTCGGCACCGTTCAGCAGCACCACGGACCCGCCGACGCTGCGTACGATGACCACGACGGCGGCCTGCCGCCTTCCGGCCGGGCGGTCCACGCCGCTGTGTGCCTGCTCTGCCACAAAACTCCTTCGCTGCGCTGCCTCGCCGGTGGGGCCAACGACCCTCGTCGTCGCTGCCTTAACGATTCAGCAACCCAGCTTACCTTCCCCCTTCATGCGAAGTGCCCCGTCGGACTCGCCAACGGGGCACTCACTACTGCAGGTGGAATCTGGGCCGGACTACTTGCCGAGGAACTTTTCGAAGCCCTTGGGCAGGTTCAGCGCCGACGGATCAAAATCCTGTCCGTCCTGCGGTGCGCCGAAGGCACTTCCGGCCGGAACCGCTGCCTTGTTCTTACGCCGCTCCTCGGCCTCGCGCAGCTCTTGGGCTGCCTTGGCCGGGTTGCCGGAGCGGGCCTTCTTCTTGCCCTTGGCGGCCTGCTGCTTCTTGCGTGCGCCGCCGAATCCGCCGGGTCCGGCCACGCCGGGCATGCCCGGGATGCCGCCGCCCTGCGCCATCTTCTTCATCATCTTCTGGGCCTGGCCGAAGCGCTCCAGCAGGCCGTTGACCTCGGAGACGTGGACGCCGGAACCCTTGGCGATGCGGGCGCGGCGGGAACCGTTGAGGATCTTCGGGGCAACACGCTCGTGCGGGGTCATCGAGCGGACGATCGCCTCCACGCGGTCGATCTCGCGCTCGTCGAAGTTCTCCAGCTGCTGGCGCATGTTGGCGGCGCCGGGCATCATCATGAGCATCTTCTTCATTGAGCCCATTTTGCGGATCTGCTGCATCTGGGCGAGGAAGTCGTCCAGCGTGAAGTCTTCCTGGTCGGCGAACTTCTGCGCCATCCGCTCGGCTTCGCCCTTGTCCCAGGACTTCTCCGCCTGCTCGATCAGCGTGAGGATATCGCCCATGTCCAGGATGCGGTTGGCCATCCGGTCCGGGTGGAAGATCTCGAAGTCGTCCAGGTTCTCGCCGGTGGACGCGAACATTACGGGCTTGCCGGTCACCGACGCGACGGAGAGCGCCGCACCGCCGCGGGCATCGCCGTCGAGCTTGGAAAGGACGACGCCGGTGAAGTTGACGCCTTCGTTGAACGCCTGCGCGGTATTGACCGCGTCCTGACCGATCATTGCGTCGATCACGAAGAGGACTTCGTCCGGGTTGATGGCGGCGCGGATGTCCGCGGCCTGCTGCATCATCTCGGCGTCGACGCCCAACCGGCCGGCGGTGTCCACGATGACCACGTCGTACAGCTTCTGCCGCGCTTCGGCAATGCCGTCGCGGGCCACGGCCACCGGATCGCCGGTCACCGAATCGAACTCGGACTGCACGCCAGGGTGCGGGGCGAAGACGGGGACGCCGGCGCGCTGGCCGTTGACCTGAAGCTGGGTCACGGCGTTGGGGCGCTGCAGGTCAGCGGCAACCAGCAGCGGGCTGTGGCCCTGGCCCTTGAGCCACTTGGACAGCTTGCCCGCCAGCGTGGTCTTACCGGCACCCTGCAGGCCGGCGAGCATGATCACGGTCGGCGGGTTCTTGGCCAGCTTGATGCGGCGGGTCTCGCCGCCGAGGATGTTGACCAGTTCGTCGTTGACGATCTTGACGACCTGCTGGCCCGGGTTGAGGGCGCCCGAGACTTCCTCGCCGAGAGCGCGTTCCTTCACATGGGCGGTGAACTCGCGCACCACGGGCACGGCGACGTCGGCGTCAAGCAGGGCACGCCGGATCTCGCGCACGGTGGCATCGACGTCGGCCTCGGACAGGCGTCCCTTGCCGCGCAGATTCTTGAAGGTTGAGGTCAACCGGTCAGAGAGTGAATTGAACACGCGCCGTGTCTACTTTCGTCGATCTGGTTCAAATCCCCGGGCCACGCCGGAGTTCAGCTCTTAAGGGTATCAACTGGCGGTGGCATCAGTCGCGCCCCCATTTGACTCCCTTACTGCGGACGCTGAAACCACGCTGGTTGCCAGGACCGCCTTTCCCGCAACCGCCACCGCAGTGTTCCCTCCGCTCCGTCCGCTCCGTCCGCTCCGTTCCCTCCGCGTCGCCGCCGTGGCAAGGTGGGAATCGTGAGCACTGAACAGACCCAGACCGAGGACGCTTCCTCCACCTATGCCAGCGGGCCGATGCAGATCCGGACACTGCTCATCCTGGGGGCCTCCGGAGATCTGACCGGCAGGCTGCTACTGCCGGGGCTGGGCAAGCTGATTGCTCAGGGCAAAACCAACGGGCTGAAACTTGTGGGTGCCGGCTCGGATGACTGGGACGCAGCGCGCTGGCAGCAACGCGTCAGCGGCGCCTTCGATTCCTGCGCTGGTGCCGCGAACGACGGCGGACGGCAGCAACTGCTCGATATCCAACAGCACACCCAGTACTACTCGGTGGACGTGACGGCCGAAGGCACTGTGGCCAAACTGCTGGCGGTGCTGGACGCCCCGGTGGCCGTGTTCTTCGCTTTGCCGCCGGCCGTCAGCCAGAAAGTGTGCGAAGTGCTCCGGCCTGAGGATGTGCCGGAGGGGACGCGTCTAGTGCTGGAGAAGCCCTTCGGCACGAGCCTCGCCTCGGCCGAGTTGCTGAACAAGACGTTGCTGAAATTAGTACCGGAGGACCATATCCACCGGGTGGACCACTTCCTGGGCAAGGCGACGGTCTTCAACATTCTGGGCCTGCGCTTCGCCAACCGCCTATTGGAACCGTTGCTCAGCAATGAACACGTGGCCAAAGTGGAGATTTTCTACGACGAATCTTTGGCCCTGGAAGGGCGCGCCCGCTACTACGACGGCGCCGGCGCCCTGCGGGACATGATCCAAAGCCACTTGTTGCAGGTCATGGCGCTAACGGCTTTGAACCCGCCGGCCACCCTCAACGAGCGAGACCTGCGCGACCACATTGGCAGTGTGATGCGAGCTAGCAGCGTTGACCCCGATTTCGCCAAGAGCACCCGTCGGGCCCGCTATACCTCAGGCCGCATCGGCGAACGCGACATACCCGACTACACCGCAGAACATGGCGTGGACCCCTCGCGGAAGACAGAAACTCTTGCTGAAGTTGAGGTTTCCATCAACAACAGCCGCTGGTCGGGCGTGCCGTTCATCCTGCGCTCAGGCAAGGCGTTGGCCCAGCCGAAGAAGGAAGTCATCATCACCTTCAAGCCGGTCAATCACTTGCCTGTGGGATTCAAGGGCATCGACTCGCCTACGCGATTGCGGATCGGCCTTGGGCCCGAAACTCTTCAACTGGAGATCGATGTCAACGGCCCGAGTGACCTCTTCACGCTGGACCGGGCGGTCCTGGAGGCAGATCTACACGCGGCCGACCTCCTGCCCTACGGCGAAGTCTTGGAAGGCGTGCTGCACGGCGACCCCCTGTTGTCTGTCCGCGGAGACATCGCCGAGGACTGCTGGCGGATCGTCGAACCAGTACTCAAGGCTTGGGAAAAGGACGTGGTGCCGCTGGAAGAGTACGAGGCTGGCAGCAGCGGTCCTGCAATCTGGGACACGTCCCGAAACGACAACCCGCTCCCCTGATAGGCAGCGACCGGAGTGGGCAGCGCCGCACCCCTTCCATCAGAAGGGCGGAGGGGTTTCGTCGTGGGGTGGTTCGCCCTGCCCGTTCCCGGCTGGAGTATCGGCCTGATCTTCGGCTGTGGGGTGGGTGAGGGCCCAGCCCTGGTCGGGGGTGGTGGTGTGGGTGTGTCCGGAGCGGGTGGTGAAGTGCAGGGTGCCGTCGGTGTCCTGGCTGACGGTGCCGCCGCCGTGGTGTTTGGTTTTGTGGCCGGGTTTGCAGCGGGCGCTGAGGTTTTCGAGGACGGTTTTGCCGCCGTCTTCCCAGGCGATGGTGTGGTCGATCTCGCATTGGTCGGCGGGGACGGTGCAGCCGAATTCGCGGCAGTGCCGGTCGCGTAGCCGGACGAGGCGTTTGAGCCATTCGGGCGGGGTCCGCAGGTCTTTGGCGGCGGCGATGGCGTGGCCGTAGTCGTCGGTGAGCACGATAAGCCATGATCTGGCCAGCGCGCTGAGGTTGCGGGTCATCTCCGGCGGGATGAGGCCGTAGCCGGTGAGCTCGCCGGGTTTCCCGGCGAGCCGGAGCAAGGTCTCCAATGGTGCGGTGACGGCCACCGAGGCGGTGGCGTTCGCGCAGTTACAGGGTGCCGGGCCGGCCGGCCCGGGCGGTTCGGGGGTACCGGAGACTGCGGGGCCGTCGGCTGGGGCTGCTGCCGTGTCGGATGACAGGTGCCCTGGCGGTTGCCCTGCAGGGCTGCCGCCGGCGGTTGCCGCGGCATCCAGGGGGCCGTTCCCGGGTGCGGCGTCGTCGCCGGCACCGGCGTCGGCACCGGCTGTGGCGGTGGCGGGTTGGTAGGCGTGGGCGGGGTAGCGCAGGAGCATGTCGGTGAAGACGTCGGCGCGGAGCTGGCCGAGGGTGCGGGTCTCCTCGGCGGTCTGCAGTTTCCTGGCGTGCGCCTGCATCAGGTTGTAGGCGAGCAGGGCTTTGTCCGCGGAGGTGCGGATGAACAGTTCGGCCATGCCGTCCTCCTGCGGGAGGTATTGGACGGTGCGCCGTTCCATCGCCTCCCGGTGCCGGGTCTGGAGGGGTTGCGGGTGCAGCCGGTCGCGGGCAGTGCGGGCGCGGGCCTGGACGGATTCGAGGGTGATGGCCCCGGCGCCGGGCAGGACCGTGTTCTCGTACTCGGCCAGCGTCTCCGGCGGCAGGTCGGCGCCTTTGCGGGCGATCGCCGCGGCCCGGGGCAGGTCGATGGCGCCGCGGTCCAGGGCGGCGAGGGTGGCGGGCAGGTGGGTGGCGATCTGGTGCGCGTCGGCCAGTTCCGCGGCCGCCTGCCGGCGCGGCACGGCGAGGATGGGCGCGAGTTCCTGGCCGGCGTGCCGGCAGATCCCGTCCGGCGCCCCGGCATCGGCGCCGGTGGCGGGCCGGAGCACGGCGATCCGGTGCATGCCGCGGGTGCGGCGGGACTGGGTCCAGGCCTCGTGCTTGCGGACGGCTTTGAGGTATTCGAGTACGGACCAGTCGTCCAGGGTATCGGGGTCGGTGCCGGCGAGCAGCCCGGCCAGTTCCGCCGGTTCCAGCTCCCGCCAGTCCTCCTCCCACAACTCCCGCACCGCCGGCGACTCAACCACGGCAGCATCTTCCTGTTCGGCTGCGCCAGTTCCGGCAGCAAATGCCGCGGTAGTTTCAGTTGAGCCAGTGGTGGCGTCGGATTCGGTAGGCCCGAGAGCGGCGCCGTCGTTGGAACTGGAATCGCCATCGGAGGGTTCTTGGGAGGACAGGGCCCCGGGGTCGGAAGAAGGCAGCGATGCTGAGTCCGAGGGCGAGGCGAAGGAGCCGGAGTGTTCCTCCGGCTCCTGCGCCTCGTCCAACGGTTCCGTTGCCATACTTCAACGCTACGCAGCGCAAGGTCGGGGTAGAACGGGTGTTCGACGTATGTGCACAAACGCCGGCTGTCACGGCCCTGTGTAGGGCAGCACGGCTTGCGGAGGCGGGGAGCGGCCGTGTAGGACAGCACGGCTTGCGGAGGCGGGGACCGGCCGTGTAGGACAGCACGGCTTGCGGAGGCGGGGACCGGCCATGTGTAGGACAGCACGGGTTGCAGAGGCGGGGAGCGGCCATGTGTAGGACAGCACGGGTTGCGGAGGCGGGGAGCGGCCATGTGTAGGACAGGACGGGTTGCGGAGGCGGGGAGCCCTGTGTAGGACATGGCCCCCCTGTGTAGGACAAGACCGTCCCCTGTGTAGGACAAGACGCGCCCGTGTAGGACAGGTCGCCCAACTGATTCGTCACGCGATGGCTGGCAACCCCACCAAACGGCAGCATGCGCACACAGCAAAACCCGGCTGCCCGGCCACCACAGGGGCGGCCAAAGCAACCGGGCTTGGAGCGCGAGCCGGAGAATACGCGACCTAGATGGCTGCCTCACCACGTTCGCCGGTGCGCACTCGCACGGCTTCTTGGACGTCCACCAACCAGACCTTCCCGTCGCCGGCATGTCCGGTGTTGGCCGTGGCAACGAGGACATCAACGATGTCGTCGGCCTGTTCGTCCGTGACCAGCACTTCGATGCGGATCTTGGGCAGCAGATCCACGGTGTATTCCGCGCCGCGGTAGACCTCGGTGTGGCCGCGCTGCCGGCCGTATCCGCTTGCCTCGCTGATGGTCAGTCCCTGGACGCCGTAGCTTTCCAGACTGTTGCGGACGGCGTCGAGCTTTTGTGGCCGAATGATCGCTGTCACCAGTTTCATGCGTTGACCTCTTCCTTGATGGCGGATCCGACGCCCGCGTTATGCGCGCTGCGATCGGTAGCCGGGTGCGGGATGAATGTGCCGCCGGTGCCCAGGCCGCCGAACTCGTAGGCGGATTCGGCGTGCTGGGTCAGGTCCACGCCGGTGACCTCTTGCTCTTCGCTCACCCGGAAGCCGATGGTCTTGTGGATCGCCAGGCCGATGAGGACGGTGAGCACCGCGCAGAACACCACGGAGACTGCCGCCGCCACGGTTTGTGCCCACAGTTGGGCGACGCCGCCGCCGTAGAAGAGGCCGCCGCCGACACCCTCGACCGGCAAGGCGATGAAGCCCAGCGCCAGCGTGCCGACCAGGCCAGCCACCAGGTGGACCCCCACCACATCCAGCGAGTCGTCATAGCCGAACCGGTACTTCAGCCCGACCGCCAGCGCCGCCAGCACGCCGGCCACCAGGCCCAGGCCAACGGCGCCCAGCGGGGACACGTTCGCGCAGGCCGGAGTGATGGCCACCAGGCCTGCAACCACGCCGGATGCTGCCCCCAGCGAGGTGGGGCGGCCGTCGCGGACGCGCTCGATCACCAGCCAGCCCAGCATCGCGGCGGCCGGAGCGGCCATGGTGTTGACCCAGATCAGGCCGGCTTCCTCGGCCGTTGCAGCCGCACCCCCGTTGAAACCGAACCAGCCGAACCACAGCAGAGCGGCGCCAAGCATCACCAGCGGAATGTTGTGCGGGCGCTGGGCCGGGTCCTTGCCGAAGCCCTTGCGCTTGCCCAGGATCAGGGCCAGGATCAGGCCGGCCACGCCCGCGTTGATGTGCACCACAGTGCCGCCGGCGAAATCGATCGCATCTCCGGCCCAGGCGCCCAGGACCCCTTCAGCGCCGAGCAGTCCCCCGCCCCAGACCATGAAGGCCAGCGGGCAGTAAACCAGCGTGACCCAGACCGGTACGAAGACCACCCACGCGCCGAACTTCGCCCGGTCGGCGATGGCGCCCGAAATAAGCGCCACCGTGATGATCGCGAACGTAGCGCCGTAGCCTACACCGATCAGGTCTTCGGTATTGAGCAGCGGCTCGAGGCCGAAGGCGGCGAGCGGATTGCCGAAGAGCTGAGCCACGCCCTCGCCACTGCTCATGGAGTAGCCCCACAGCACCCAGACGACCGCCACCAGCGCGATGGCGGAAAAACTCATCATCATCATGTTCAGGGCCGATTTAGCCCGCGTCATGCCGCCGTAGAAGAACGCCAATCCCGGCGTCATGAGCAGCACCAAGGCTGCCGAAATCATTACCCAGACGTGACCTGCTGACAGATCCATCTTCACGTCCTCTCGTCTTCGGCAGGTAGCTTCCCGCCGCTGACTCAAGCCTGACGACGGCGTGTTTCGGCAAATCAGACCGTGCATTGCAGGCGCGTTACAAGAAACCCGCCCAGGTAAAACCGGCTTGTCCGGCGTGTTTCGGCAGTGTTACGGCGGCGGCAAGCGCACGACGGCGGTGCCCGCCTCCAGGGGCGCGCGTGGCACTTTGGGCGCGGCGCGGCCTGACTACATGAACGAACGACGGCGATGCCCGCCCGGTCGTTCGGCGTGGGCCTGTAGCCCCGGCCACTGCCACAATTGACACCGATCCAACCGGGCTAGGCTTGATGACATGCCAGTTTCACGCCGCACGGAGCGCCATGTCCGCCTGCCCGGTCTGCAACGACCGGGCAGGGAGGCGCAGACTCCGCTGCCGCGGGATATCAAGGTCCTGGTGGCGGCGGCTTTTGTGATCGCGCTCGGGTACGGGTTGGTGGCGCCGGTGCTGCCGCAGTTCGCCGCCAGTTTCGACGTCGGGGTGGCGGCCGCCAGCGTCATCGTCAGCGTGTTTGCCCTAACCCGGCTGGTGTTCGCGCCCGTTGGTGGCGCGCTGGTAGGCCGCTGGGGCGAACGCCGGGTCTACCTCACCGGGCTGCTGATTGTGGCCGCTTCAACCGGCGCGTGCGCGATGGCGCAGGACTATTGGCAGCTGCTGATCTTCCGTGGCCTCGGCGGTTTGGGCTCCACCATGTTCACCGTTTCGGCCATGGCGCTGATCCTGCGGCTGGCCCCGCCGAACGGACGCGGCCGGGTCTCCAGTCTCTACGCGGGCACCTTCCTCATGGGCGGCATCCTGGGACCGGTGGTCGGCGGCCTGCTGGCCGGGTTCGGGCTCCGGATGCCCTTCGTGGTCTATGCCCTGGCCCTGCTCGTGGCGGCCGCCGTCGTCGCCGTCCTGCTGAAGAAGCCCGCGCCCAGGACCGCCGAAGACGGACCGGCGCCGGTTGCGATGGAGCTGCGCGAGGCGCTGTCCGATCCCGGCTATCGCGCCGCCGTCGTCTCCGCTTTCGCCAATGGCTGGGCCACCTTCGGCGTCCGGATGGCATTGATTCCGCTCTTCGCGGCAGCGGTGCTGGGTGCCGGTCCGGCGACCGCAGGCCTGGCGTTGGCCGTCTTCGCCGTCGGCAATGCGATGGCCCTGACCTTCTCCGGCCGCCTCGCGGATACCGTCGGCCGCCGCCCGCTGGTGGTCGCCGGGCTCACCGTTGCCGGGCTTGCCATCGCAGCCATCGGATTCATCGATTCCGTCCCGGCGTTCGTGGCGGCCTCGGTGATCGCCGGCTTCGGATCCGGGCTGCTGGGGCCGGCGCAACAGGCTGCCGTGGGGGACATCATCGGCACTGACCGCACCGGTGGCAAGGTGCTGGCCGTCTTCCAGATGGGCACCGACGCCGGGGCCATCATCGGCCCGGTGCTCGCCGGCATGCTGGCCGACCGGCTCAACTATGCCTGGGCCTTCGGCGTCACCGGAGCGGTTATGCTGGCCTCCGCGCTGCTCTGGCTGGTGTTCGGCCGCGAGACGCTGCTGAAACCCGTCAAGGAAGCTGCGGCGGACTGACCCGCATCATGGACTGACCCGCGTCATCTGGCAACGCCACCAGCAATCGCCGTCTCTGGGCCAGACGACCGTCTGTAGTCAAGGACCGTGTCCGCCGCTATTGTCTGACCCATGACCGTTGGGGGACGTATTTTCGCGGTGTTGGCCGTGCTGTTTTGGGCGATACTGCCCGGTTTTGGGCTCATCGATCTGTCGACCATGTTCGTTGAGGATTCTTTCTTCGCCGAGGTTGCGGCGCTGGAGACAAGCTGGGGCGTCCTCATCACCTTCGCGGTGGCCTTGCCTTTCGGCTGGGTGGCGTTCCGGCCGCGGGACATCGGGCCGGTCCTCGCCCTGCTCTGGCTCACGACGGCGGCGCTCCTCTTGGCTGCCTTGCTCGGCTTCAGCGTCGGCCCGGTGGTGATGGCCGGGGTGCTCGGCGCCATGTCCCTTGGCCTGCTGTGGTCCGCCCGACGGGCCGGAGTCCAATACGAGAAGCTGGTGCTGTCGGTGGACTGGCCGCTGCTGGTACTGGCCGTGCTGGCCCTCCCCTTCTGGGCGGCCTACGCCTGGTACGCGCTCGATTTTTCCCGCACCACAGGATCAGAGCCCGAATACTGGACGATGGGCATCGATCACTGGCCGGTCCAAGGTGCCCTTGGACTGACGCTGGCCGCGACGAGTCTGCTGCATGCTCTCTGGCCGCCGGCGCGTTCTCTCCTGCGGACGGTTCTGAGCTTCAGCGGCGTCTCGCTCGGCATCAGCTGGCTGCTCGGTCCGGAGACAGGGGGCAGCGTGGACGTCACGCTGCTGGCCATCGCCGCGGTGCTCTGGGGTCTGCTGATCGCACTGCGAATCCCCACCATGCCCGCCGAAGCCGGCGCCCGGTCTACGAGCCCGGGGATCGGCTCGCGCTCAGCTGCAGCTTAAACGAAGATCCCTCCTGCCGGGGTAACACCGGCAGGAGGGATCCTTCTCGTTGTCTTGCAGCGCCAAATCTTGCAGGGCTGTCTCCTGGAGCGCCGTTTCTTGCAGCTCCGTTCTTGCAGCGCCGCGAGGCGTCTAGTTCAGCAGCGCGTCGACGAAGTCTTCGGTGTCGAACGGGGCCAGGTCGTCGGCGCCTTCGCCCAGGCCCACCAGCTTCACCGGCACGCCCAGGCTGCGCTGGATGGCGACGACAATGCCGCCCTTGGCGGTGCCGTCGAGCTTGGTCAGCACGATGCCGGTGATGTTGACGACCTCCGCGAAGACCTTGGCCTGGTTCAGTCCGTTCTGGCCCGTGGTGGCGTCCAGTACCAGCAAGACTTCATCGACCGTGGCCTGCTTTTCGATTACTCGCTTGACCTTGCCGAGTTCGTCCATCAGGCCCACCTTGTTCTGCAGGCGTCCGGCGGTGTCAACCATGACCACGTCGACTTCCTGTTCGATGCCGGCTTTGACCGCCTCAAAGGCGACGGAGGCTGGGTCCGCACCATCGACGTCGGACTTCACCGTGGGAACGCCCACGCGCGAGCCCCAGGTGGCGAGCTGCTCGGCCGCGGCCGCACGGAAGGTATCCGCGGCGCCCAGGAGCACGTCCTTGTCCTCGGCCACCAGCACGCGGGCCAGCTTGCCCACCGTGGTGGTCTTGCCGACGCCGTTGACGCCCACCACCATCATCACCGCGGGGCGGTCGGCGTGGCGCATCACGGCCAGCGATCGGTCCATGGACGGGTCCACGAGCTTGATTAGTTCCTCGCGCAACATGGCCTTGACCTGCTCCGGGTTCCGGCTGCCCTCGACCTTCACCCGTTCCTTGAGCGCATCCACCAGTTCCAGCGTCGGCTCCGTGCCGAGGTCGGCCAGCAGCAGGGTCTCTTCGATTTCGTCCCAGACGTCGTCGTCGATTTTGTCGCTCGCGAGCAGCGCCAGCAGCCCCTTGCCCAGCGCGGTGTTGGACTTGATCAGCCGGGCGCGCAACCGGACCAGACGGCCCTGCACCGGCGCCGGCGTCTCCACCGGGATGGTCTCCAGTGCTGCGGCGTCCTCCGGAATTTCGACGTCGGCCGGCAGCGGTTCCACTTCGGTGGGCACCCCGATGGGCGGTGCCTTGCCTGTCGGTGCGCGGGGCGCTTCCAGTGTGTCGGTGCCGCCCCCGGCCGGCGGTGCGGCCGGGTCGTTGGCGTCCCGAGTGGTGGTGTAGGTGCCCGGCGGAGTCCTGCGCCCGCGCAGCAACAGCGTTGCCACGAGGCCGATGACGGCGATGGCGATGACTACGTAAATGATGATGGTTGCGTCCACGGGGTCTAGCCTACCGGCCGCCAGCATCCGTCGTGCAGCCGCACCGGAGGTCCGTTTACCGTCAGCGGTACACTGCGGGCATGTCCACCAACGGCGGCGATCAGGGCGGCCCTGAGGCTGCCCCCGCAGGTCACGAGCACGGCGCCTCCACCGGTCAGGAGCGGGGCCCATCGCCTCCGCCACCGCACGCCGAGCCGGGTCTCGAGGGCCCGGCCGGCGAGTTGCTGCTGCATGCTGTCCGCGGGCATTTTCTTCAACTGGCTAAACTGGCAGGCCCCGCCCGGCGGAAAGCCCCGGATGCCGTGCACCAGATGCGCACCGCGACCCGCCGGATGCGCTCGGTCTTGAAGGCCTACCGCAAGCTGTTGGACCCGCCGCCGGACCGGCTGCAGGCCGAGCTGAAGTGGCTCGCCGGCGAACTGGCTGCCGCCAGGGACGCCGAGGTGCAGGCCGAACGCCTGGGGCGGTTGCTGGCTGCCGCCCTCGAGGACCAGACCGACGGCGAGGCCCCGGGCCACGGACAGGACAACCGGGCGGTATTGCCGGCCGCTCCCGGCACAGCACCTGCCGCCCGCCGGCTGAACGCCGAGCTGGCGGAACGGCTGGACGCCGGACACCGACAGGTGATGCTGGCACTCAACGGCAAGCGCTACCGCCGGCTGATCACGGACATCGAGGATTGGCTGGACCACCCGCAACTGGCCCCACTGGCCTCCGAACCCGCCCGGCAGGTCGTGCCCCGGCTGGTGGGCCGGCAGTTCAAGCGCCTGCGTGCGGCAGCCAGCTCCGCCCTCGCCGCCCCGGAGGGCACGGAACTGGCCGAAGAAACGCTGCATGAGGCCCGTAAACGGGCCAAAGGGCTGCGCTATGCCGCCGAAGCGGCCGCCATGCTCTCCCCCGTCGACGTCGCTGGCTTGGGCCAAGCAGCCCACGAAATCCAAAGTGTGTTGGGCGATCACCAAGATGCCGTGGTGGCACGGCAACTGCTGCGCCGCTTGGCGGCCAAGGCAGCCCGCGAAGGCGAGGACACCTTCCTCTATGGCCGGCTTGACGCCCTTGAACAGGCGGCGGCCAAGGAAGCAGTGTCACGCTTCCACGAGCTCTGGCGCCGCTTTCCCTCGGCCAAACCGAAGAGCTGGGGCAAACCGTGGGAGCCCGCCTGACCGCCGGCGGCGGCAGATACGGCCTGCCGCATCACGCGACCGCGCCAACGGCCGTACCGGCGGACGCCGCGGCGACTGTACGATCAACGCATGAAGCCGTTCCTGTTGCTGGCCACGCGGGCCGACGACACCGCGGCCGATGAGGAATATGCGGCCTTCGCCCGGTTCAGCGGTCTGGAGCCGGAGCAACTGCGCCGGGTTCGACTGGAAGCCGGGCCAATGCCGGCCATCGATCTGAACGACTACAGCGGCATCATCCTGGGCGGCAGCCCGTTCACATCCAGCGACGACGACGCGACCAAGTCGGCAGCCCAGCTGCGGGTGGAAGCGGAACTGCAGCAACTGCTGGACACCGTCGTGGCCCGCGATTTCCCGTTCCTGGGGGCTTGCTACGGCGTGGGCACGCTGGGCCGGCACCGCGGTGGAGTGGTGGACCGGAAATACGGTGAGCCGATTGGCGCAGCCCGGGTGGTGCTGACCGACGACGGCACCGCCGATCCCCTGCTCGCCGGCCTGCCGCGGGAATTCAGCGCGTTCGTCGGACACAAGGAAGCCTGTTCCATGTTGCCCGCGGGCGCCGTCCACTTGGCCGAATCCGAGCATTGCCCGTACCAAATGTTCCGGATCCAGGACAACCTCTATGCCACCCAGTTCCACGCGGAACTGGACACCGAAGGCCTGCTGACCCGGATCTGGATCTACCGGGACGCAGGCTACTTTCCACCGGACCAAGCCGAGGCCGTGATGGAGCAGGTGCGCAACAAAACGGTGTCGGTCCCGCAGCGAATCCTGCGCAACTTCGTCGCCCGCTACGCCACCACCTGATTCCAGCACGTGATTTCACTACTGACCACAACAACACCTAAGCGAGGAACTGACGTGACTTTGAAAGAGCAGCTGCAGGCCGACGTCGTCGCCCATATGAAGGCCGGGAACAAGACGGCGCTGACCACCGTCCGCAATGTGCTGGGCGAGATCACCACCAAGGAAAAGTCGGGCAAGGCCCCGGTGGAGCTGGACGATGCCCAGACCACTGCCCTGCTGCAGAAGGAAGCGGCCAAGCGCCGGGATACTGCCCGGATCTACACCGAGGCGGGCGAATCGGAGCGGGCCGCCGCGGAGAGCGCGGAAGCTGAAATCATTGAAGCCTACCTGCCCAAGCCGTTGAGCGAAGCCGAGGTGGCGGAGATCGTGGACAGCACCATCGCCGGCCTCAAGGCCGACGGCGTGGAACTGTCCATGCGGCAGATGGGATCGGTGATGAAGCCGGTCACCGAGAAGGTTGCCGGTCGCTACGACGGCAAGGCTGTCAGCGAGATGGTCCGCGGGCGGCTGGCCCAGCAGTAACCGCCGTCAAGGTTTCGACGCCGCCCTCGGATCCTAGGCGGGGTGGCCGGCGTCGAAATCCTTGACGTCGCTGAAGGACAGAAGGTCGGTGGCCCCGCCCCCGCGCGTCTGAAGCGGGGACAGCAAGAAGCCGGTGTGGTCGCCCATGTCGACCTTTTTCTCGACCCGGCCCACCATGACTCGTGCCGCGTCCGCCAGCAGCGGAACGTCCTCCGGGCCCGGTTCCCAGTCGCAGCGGGAGAACTTATCCACCTCGTCACCGGTGGTTTCGCCGAAAAGTTCTGCGAGCGCCCGCTGGCGGCGCGCCAGCACATGCACCGCGAGGACGCCGGCCTCCAACGCCACGGGATGAGTGTGGTTCTGCTGCGAGATGCAGACCAGGAACCGAGCCGGCTTCAGGCTGCACTGCGTGGCGAAACCGACCAGGCAGCCGGACCGCTCGCCGCCACTGCCCGCCGCGGTGACCACATACATCGGATAGTCAAAGCCCTTCGCGAAGTCGCTCATGGGCTGCTCCGACGGTGCCTGTTTCTGCGCCATGTCCCCATCATGCCGCAAATCACAGTGGCCCTGCCTGACCGCTCGACGGCGGCGGCCGACTGGTCCAGCCCCACCCTGCTGGCCCGGTTGGTGCCTTGACGGCCTATCTGGGGCGTGGTTGGGTCGAAATATCCCACCCGACCAACCGATCCTTTCCGTGCCTGTGCACCTTGCACCGGTCCATGAGGGTCACCACCAACAACGGGAGGCACTAATTTGAAGAACGTTTTTATTCTGGGACTGACAGATTTCCAGGCTGGCGAACTGCAGACTGTTCGCGGAGCCGAGAACTACACTTTCCACAGCCTGCTGGACTACGACCGACTGGTCGGCGCGCAGGACATCGATTTCCACGGCCTGCTGGAGGCAGCGCGGCAGCAGTTGCGGGAATTCGACGGCAGTGTGGACGCGATCGTCTCGCACTGGGACTTCCCCACCAGCGTCATCGGCCCCATCCTGGCCAAGGAATACGGCATCGCCGCGCCGACACTGGAGAGCGTGCTCAAGTGTGAGCACAAGTATTGGAGCCGGCTGGAGCAGCAGGCGTCCATACCCGAGGTAGTTCCGCAGTTTGCTTCCTTTGATCCTTTCGACGACGGCGCCTTGCAGCAGATCGACATTCCGTTCCCCTTCTGGGTCAAGCCGGTGAAGGCGCACTCGTCCAACCTCGGATTCGAGATCCGCAGCGAAGAAGATTTCAATCACGCCATCGGGCAGATCCGGGCGGAGATCGAACAGGTCGGCGACGCCTTCAACGAGGTCCTGAAGATGGTGGACCTGCCGCCGGAATTGCAGAACGCCGGCGGCAACACCTGTCTGGCCGAACAGTTTGTTTCCGGAACCCAGGCCGCCCCAGAAGGCACCATGTTCCGCGGCTCATACAACGCCCACGGGATCTTCGACATGCACAAGGACGCAGCCGGAACCAGCTTTGAACGGCTGGACTACCCGGCGAACAGCGTCCCGGAGGCCGTGCAGCAGCGCATGATCGACCTGGCCGAGCGGTACCTGCGGCATGTTGGTTTCGACAACGGATGCTTTAACGCGGAATTCATGTGGGACCAAGCCGAGGACCAGCTCTGGCTGATCGAGGTCAACACCCGCATTTCCCAGTCGCACAGCGATCTCTTCGCCAAGGTGGACGGGGTATCCAACCACCAAGTCGCCATCGACATTGCGCTGGGCGTCGAACCGTCCATGCCGCACCGCAAGGGTGCATTCGCCGTCGCCTCCCAGTGCATGGTCTTCCACGACGAAGACGCCATCGTGACCCGCGTCCCGGACGAACAGGACATAGCCCGGCTGGCCAAACAGATCCCGCACGCCAATTTCACCCTGCAGGCGCAGGTGGGAGACCGGCTGTCCGAACTGCCCAACCAGGACAGCTACCGCTACGTCATCGGCATCCTGTATCTGGGCGCCGATGACCGGGACCAGCTAGTGGAGCGCTATAACGCAGCGGTCGAATCGCTGCCGTTCGAATTCGAGCCCGTCCCCGCCGCCTAGTCCCCCTGACCTGTGCCGGGCCGCAGCCTCGCGGCCCGGCACACGCGCGCACCCGGTGCAGTCCACACCCGGCACACGCGCGCACCCGGTGCACACCGCCGCCGAAAGGAGCACTGAGCACTGCATGAAAACCATCGAAAACTTTCCGCACAAAGTCCGTGCCATCGAAAACGTCTTCATTCCCATGCGCGACGGCGCCCGGCTGGCGGCACGGATCTGGATGCCGGAGGGTGCCGAGCAGCTTCCGGTGCCGGCCATCCTCGAGTACATTCCGTACCGCAAACGGGACAACTCCCGCGGCCGTGACGAACTGAACCATCCCTACATGGCCGGCCACGGCTACATCAGCGTCCGGGTGGATATGCGCGGCAGCGGCGATTCCGACGGCGTGATGACTGACGAATACCGGCCGCAGGAACACGAAGACGCCGAAGACGTGATTGCTTGGCTGGCCGACCAGCCGTGGTGCGACGGCAAGGTGGGCATGATGGGCATCTCTTGGGGCGGATTCAACAGCCTGCAGATGGCCGCCCGCCAGCCTCCGGCACTGAAGGCGATCATCAGCGCCTCGGCCACGGACGACCTGTACGTGGACAACATGCACTACATGGGCGGCTGCCTGCTGGCCGACAACCTCTCCGAGGCCACCGTGATGTTTGCCTTCAACAGCCTGCCGCCGGACCCGGAAATAGTCGGCGACAAATGGCGAGAGATGTGGCACGAGCGGCTCTCCGGCAGCGGCCTCTGGCTGGAGACCTGGCTGGAACACCAGACCCGCGGCGAGTATTGGAAGCCGGCGTCGGTCTGTGAGGACTACTCGCAGGTGAAGATCCCGGTCATGGCCGTGGGTGGCTGGGCGGACGGCTACACCAACGCCATTTTCCGCCTGATGGAGAACCTGGACGTGCCGCGCCAAGGACTGATCGGCCCCTGGGGGCACAAGTACCCGCACTTGGGCGTGCCCGGTCCGGCCATCGGCTTCCTGCAGGAAGCGGTGCGCTGGTGGGACCACTGGCTGAAGGACAAGGACACCGGCTTGATGGAAGAGCCGATGGTCCGGGCCTGGATGCAGGATGCGGTCTCCCCCGAACCCTCCTATGACGACCGGCCCGGCCACTGGGTTGCCGAACCGTCCTGGCCGTCGCCGAACATCGAGAACCAGCGCTGGCAATTGGGCCGTTATGGCTTGTTCCCGGAAGGTTCCCCGGTGGAGCCGAGCGGCGGTGTCGATCTGCTCTCGCCGCTGAGCGTCGGCATGTTCGCCGGCAAGTGGGCGTCCTACGCCGCACTGCCCGACCTGCCCTCCGACCAGCGCGAAGAGGACGGCGGCTCGCTGGTCTACGAGACGGAACCGCTGGAGAGCGATCTTGAAGTCTTCGGCCGGCCGGTCGCCACGTTTGAGGTGGCCTCGGACAAGCCCGTCGCCCAGCTGGTGGTCCGGCTCTCCGATGTGGCGCCGAATGGGGAGGCCACGCGGGTCACCTATGGCCTGCTCAACCTGACGCACCGCGACGGCAGCGAGCACCCGCAGCCGATGGAACCCGGCGAGCGCTACCGGATCGAGATCCCGCTCAACGGACTGGCCCAGTCGTTCCCGGCCGGACACCGGCTGCGGCTGTCGGTCTCGACGTCGTACTGGCCGCTGGTGTGGCCGGCGCCGGAACCGGCGACGGTCACCATCTTCTCCGGCGGCACCTTGGACGTCCCGGTGCGCAAGCCGCGGGCCGACGACGGCGAGCTGCGCCCCTTCGCGGAGCCGGAAGCGGCCCCGGAGCTGGCCACCACGCTGCTGAACCCGGGCAAGCATCACTGGCGGACCATCCGCGATCTGGAGACCGGCACGTCAACGGTGGAGATCATCAACGACCAGGGCCGGTTCCGGATCGACGACACCGGCACGGAGATCCGGCGGGTGAGCAACGAGTGGTACAGCTCCCGCGGGAACGACGTAAATTCGGTCCGCGGCGAGACCCAGACCATCCGCCGCTACGAACGCGGCGACTGGCGGATCGAGGTGCAGACCCGTACGGTGCTGACCTCCACGCCGACGGATTTTGTGGTGAACGCGCAGCTGGATGCGTACGAGCTGGACGAGGACAAGGGCAACCCCCGCGTCTACTCGCAAAACTGGCAGCGGAGCATCCCCCGGCAGCTGGTCTGATCCTCGCTCAGCTGATCAGGGCTCAGATCAGGGCTCAGCTGATCAGGATCTGGGTCGAAGACTCTTTGAGCTTCGCGTTGGCCCAGTGCATCTGGCGCAACGTCTCGGGGCGGCACTTCTGGGCCACCGCCAACAGATCGCTGTGCTTGATGCCCTGGGCCGCCTGAGCCAGCATTTCCTATGGGGTCCGTGTCCCCCTTGGTTCGGCAGTCCGGTCGATGCCGGCCATGCAGCCTCCAACTTGTTCCGCGCTGTCCGGGAACTGGATTTTCAGGAAGGACGCCGGTCCATGGCTGCAGCGAAGTCAGGCAGGTGGCTTTCGGTGACCGGCTGGATGCCAGTGACCGTGGCGAAGCCGGCGGCCAGCAGGGCGAAATCGCTCTCCGGCGGGGCCAGCTCCTGGCTGTCCGCAATCGCCAGCCGGAGATGGTCTTCGCCGCGCTCGGCCACCGTGGTTTGGACAATGCCGAACTCGGCCAGCGTTGCGGTCCGAATTTCGGGCAGCTCGGTTCCGTTCATGTTCGGCACGTTGAGGTTCAGGACGGTGCCCACCCGCTGGTCCATCAGGTACGGCAGCAACCCGGTGGCCAGCAGGGCAGCTGTTTCCCAGTTCAAATGGGCCGGATTCAGCCCGGTGTCGAGGGAAACAGCCAAGCCGCGTCCGCCGTTCACGCCGGCGGTCAGCGCGGCGCCGACGGTGCCCGAGTGCAGGATCACCCGGCCCACGTTCGCGCCCCGGTTCACGCCGGAGAGCACCAGGTCCGGCCGGTCGCCGAAGGCACCGTGCGTGGCGATCATCGAGATGAAACCGGGGGTGCCGTGCACGGCAAATGCCGGCACGGACTCAAGCCCCTCCAGCGTCCGCTCTTCTACCCGGATGCGGCCCTCGTCTTCCCGTGCCGTAATGGACGCGCTGCTGCCGCTGGCTTCCGTGACCGGGGCTGCGATGGTCACGTTGAGTCCGGCCGCCAAGGCGCCGGCGGCCAAGGCATGCAACCCCGGGGAGTCGATGCCGTCGTCGTTGGTGATCAGCACCATATTGGGCGTCTTCATTGCTTCCACACCTTTCGGGCCAGTTCGTCCGGGCTGGCCTGTTGGGCCGCGGACGGCTCCTCGGCACCATA
The DNA here is from genome assembly GCA_051751385.1 of Actinomycetota bacterium. Taxonomy (GTDB): domain Bacteria; phylum Actinomycetota; class Actinomycetes; order Actinomycetales; family Micrococcaceae; genus Crystallibacter. The sequence continues at coordinate 223,371 of JBNJKW010000002.1, forward strand.
CGCCGAGACCGTCACCAGCTTGGTCAGGTTGCGGATGGCGCCCTCCTCGCCGGTGCCGAGGCCATGGCGGGTGACGTTCAGGGCGCCGGCGGCAGTGCCCAGCACCACCGCCTCGTGCATGCTCCCGCCGTCGGCCAGCGTGGCGGCAACGCCCGCGGTCAGCGAATCCCCGGCGCCGTGGGTGTCCACGCTCTGCATCTCCGGCACACGGATCTCGCTGATCTCGCCTTCGTGCAGCATCAGCGACGGCAAATGCGCCCGGGTGACAATCACCGTGCCGGCACCGTCCTCGCGCAGGGCGTGCATGGCCTCGATGATCGCCTCGGGCTCGTCCGAGGAGGCGCGCCCGCTGGTCGTGAGTTCGTCGTCGGCAATCTTGACCACGCTGACGCCGCCGGCGAGCGCTGCGGTGAGCCGTTCCCCGGTCAGGTCAACGATCACCCGGCAGCCCGCGGTGCGCAGGTCGGCAGCGAGTCTGCGGTAGACGTCGGACGGTATGGCGTCCTCGCGGACCGCCCCGCTGAGGATGACGGTGCCGGCGTCCATGCCCGCCTTCAGGGTCTGCCCGTAGAGTTCGTCCAGGTCGTGGCGGGTCAGCTTTTCACCCGGGTTCTCGGCCACCACTTCCCGTTCGCCGGCCCGCCGGTCGTGGATGTAAGCCCCGCTGCTGCCCTGCCCCTCCACCGGGATCACCTCGACGCCTTCATCCTCGATCAGATGCCGGATCACGCTGCCGGTTTCGCCGGAGAAGACGGCGCACATGGTGACTGAGGCGCCCAGCCCGGTCAGCATCCGCGCCTGCCAGACGCCTTGCCCGCCGGCGTGCAGGTGGATGTCGGGGCTGCCGTCCACGTCCTCCACCGTCACGGTCAGTCCGGGCGACGGGGCGAAAACAACTACCGATCCCATCGTGCACCTCGATCCCAGCGGCTTGTTCGGCTTATCGTCATGCCTGCCTCCTTTGCCTCGGGCAGTCAGCATGGCAATGCCGCTGCCCGGTATCCGTCTGCAGTGGTCGTTGGTTTCGACACTAACAACGGAGGGCCGGGCGGACAATGGGCCAACTGCCCCGGGCTAGGTCGGCGTCGCTCCGGCCAGCACCTGGTCGATGATGTCGCGGACGCGGTCCTCGGCAATGATTTTGAAGTGCCCGGTGCTTTCCAGCCGGATGTTCACGCCGCCTTCCAGCCGGCAGCCGCCGGGAATGTGCGGGTCGAACGCGCTGTAGACGGACACGATCCGGTGATTGACGTCTAGGTTTGCCAGCAGCTGCCGCAGCACGCGGTTCTTCGGCGAAAACGCCCGCACCATCGGGGTCACCGCGAAGGTGGCGTAGCGGGAACCTGAAAACGGGGTCGCGATCGCCACCATTTGCTGCACGCGCCCGGCGGACTCCGCCGTCGTCATCACAAATTTGCCGATCAGCCCGCCCTTGCTGTGCGCAATAATGGTCACGTTCTCCAGCTCGTGCCGGCGCAGGTAGTCGCCCACGATGCCGGCCATCCGCGCGATGCTGCCGGCGTTGTAGCCCAGCGGCTCGACCACGTGCACGGGGTGGCCGCGGGCGTGGACGTGCTCAACCAGCGGGCGCATGAATTTCCAGGACTCGTAAATGCCCGGAATAACGACGACGGGGCTCGCCCCGGGCGCGGCGTCCTCCAAATAGTGTGCCGGGTCGGCTTGGGCGAGGGCTCCGCGGACCTGTTGCCGGGCAATGTAGGCGTAGTCCAGCAGCCAGCCCCCTGCTAGCCGCAGCACGCGGAGCCATCGGTTCATGGCCGGTCGCCGACGGCGGCATCCCCGCGGGGTCCGGCCGGAGCCAAGCAGAGCTGCGCCACGGGCCCGGGTGAGCGGAACATCATCACGTGTCCCTCGCCGTCGATGTTGTCCACCGTGGTCCCCGGCAGGGCATCGGCCAGCTCCCGGCACCAGGGCAGCGGCACGACCGGGTCCCGGCGGCCGCGGACGATCCGCACCGGCACCCGCACGCCGGCGATCCGGTCCTCCAGCCGGTGGCCGAGCATCGCCGGCAACAAGGTGAGGTACCAGCGCGGACCGCAGCGCAGGTAGTCGGTCGCTTCAATCGCGTCCACGGCCAGCGGTTCGCGGAACCCGTCCTGGAACAGCCGCAGGCCCTGCTGCCAGGCGGTACGCTCGCGCCGGTTGGCAGTCGGCGCCAGCAGCACCAAGGCGCTGGCTGCCTCCGGATGCAGCAGGGCCAGCTCCGTGACCACTTGGCAGCCCATCGAGTGGCCCACCAGTACTGCCGGACCGATCCCCAGCCGCGACAGTGTGCCGTGGACCAACCGGGCGAGGTCCACCAGGTCGAGGGCCCGGTCCGGCTTGGGCAGCCCGCCGTGGCCGGGCAGGTCGACCAGGTGCACGGTGCCGTGCCGGGCCAGTTCGGTTGCGAGGGGTTCAAAGTAGCGGGCGGAAACGCCGATCCCGTGCACCAGCACGAACACATCCGGGCCGGTGCCGACGGTCCGCACGCGCAGCCGGCAACCGTCGATGGTCAGCTGCTGCGCCGTTTCTCCCGGAATCTTCACCATCGCCCGCCTTCCTGCCTCAGTCCACCAATGCCTTGGCATGCTCGAGCCGCTGCGAGATCACGGTGGTCACGCCGTCGCCGCGCATGGTCACGCCGTACAGAGCATCGGCCACTTCCATGGTGCGCTTCTGGTGCGTGATCACAATCAGCTGGCTGGATTCGCGCAGCTCCTCGAAGATGGTGATCAGCCGGCCCAGGTTGGTGTCGTCCAGCGCGGCTTCGACCTCGTCCATCACGTAGAACGGCGACGGGCGGGCCTTGAAGATCGCCACCAGCAGGGCCACTGCGGTTAGCGAGCGCTCGCCGCCGGAGAGCAGGGACAAGCGCTTGATCTTCTTGCCGGCCGGCCGGGCCTCCACCTCAATGCCCGTGTTGAGCATGTCCTCCGGATCGGTGAGCACCAGCCGGCCCTCGCCGCCCGGGAACAGGCGGCCGAACACCCGCTCGAACTGCACGGCGGTGTCGCGGTAGGCCTCGGTGAAGACCTGTTCCACGCGCTCGTCCACTTCCTTGATGATGTCCAGCAGGTCCTTGCGGGTGGCCTTAAGGTCCTCCAGCTGGGTGCTCAGGAACTGGTGGCGTTCCTCCAGCGCGGCGAACTCCTCCAGCGCCAGCGGATTGACCTTGCCCAACGCGGCCAGGTCCCGTTCGGCCTTCTTGAGCCGCTTCTGCTGCTCCTCGCGGACGAACGGAACGCCCTCGACCACGGCGTTGCCTTCCTCGTCCACCGCGGCGCGCAGCGCGGCCCATTTGTCGTTCGACGCCGCGGTGGCGACCGGCACCGGCTGGTCCGGCCCGTACTCGGCAATCAGGTGGTCCGGCGTCAGGCCCAGCTCTTCGATGGATCGGGCCTGCAGCGCCTCGATTTTCAGCCGCTGCTGGGCCCGGGCCAGTTCGTCGCGGTGCACGGTGTCCGTCAGTTCGCGCATCTCTGCGGCGAGCGCATCGGTGGACGAGCGAACAGTGGAAAGCTCGGCCTCCCAGGCAGCGCGCACCTCTTCGGCCTCGTCGCGTTCACGTTCGGCCAGGTCCACCGAGACGTCCAGCCAGGCCAGCGCCTGCTGGGCCCCCTGTGCCACGGCGGCGGCCTTGGCTGCCTGCAGCCGGCGCTTGCGGGCGCGCTCCGCAGCCTGTGCCCGGGCGTGGCGTTCGGTCGCGGCCGCGCGTTCCAACGAAGCCGCCCGGTTGCCGATGGCCGTCAATTGTTCCTCGCCCGATCGCAGCGCCAGCCGCGCTTCCATTTCCACCTGGCGTGCGTGGGTTGCCGCGGCGGCGAGCGCATCCCGCTTGTCGGTGGACGGTTCGGCTTCAGCCGGGGCGTCTTCCGCGGCCTGTGCCGCGCCGAGACGTTCGGTGATTTCGGCCAGCTTCTGCTGCTCGGTCACGATGTTGGCCTCGGCTGCCGCCACCAGCTTGGCCAGCCGCTCGCTCTCGCCGGTAGCGGAACGCAGCGCGGAGCCGAGCTGTCCCAGCCGTTCGGCGACGGCGGCCAGCCGCGCGTCGGATTCGTGCAGCTGCTCCAGGGCCGCGTCGGCGCGCAGCTTGGCTTCGTCCCGGCGCGAGGTTGCGCCGGCGATCGCGAACTTAGCCCGTTCGCTCCGGGCCGTCGCAGCCTCTAGCCGCTGCGCGGTCTCGTCCACGGCTGCCTGGACCTCCAGCAGGCTGGGGCCGCCCGCGGATCCGCCCCGCGCGGAGCACGACGTGAAGATGTCGCCCTCCCGGGTGACGGCGGTCAGCGCGGCGTCGGCTGCGATAACGCGGGCGGCGGCCTGGAGGTCTTCAACCACGACGACGGCGGCCAGCAGCGCGCGGACGGCACCGTCGACGCCCTGCTTGGCCTGGACCAAAGTGATCGCCGGAATCGCCCCCGGTGATCGACCAAAGGCGCTTGCGCCTGCGTGGAGATCCGGGGTTTCCGCGCGTTCGCTCGCGCCGGTGGTCGATGGAGGCGCGCCGGTGGTCGATGGAGGCGCGCCAGCGCCGAGTAGAGACCCGTCGGCCACCGGATCGACCACCGAGCCGGCGATGAGGAGGTCCACTTGGCCGGCGTCGTCGGCCTTCATCAGTTCCAGCGCCCGGACAGCGGCGTCCGGGTCGGCGACGGCAACGGCTTCCGCCAGCGGCCCCAGTGCCGCGGCAATGGCAGCCTCGTAGCCGGGCTCCACGGTGATGAGGTCCGCCAACGGGGCGAGCACGCCGTCGGTGCCGGAGGCCAGCAGCGTCTCGCTGCCGTCCCGCCGGTTCAGCCCGACTTCAAGGGCTTCCTTGCGGGCGGCCAGCGCATCGCGTTCCCGTTCGGCCTCGCGTTCGTCGGCCCGCAGCTGCTCCAGCTCCGCTTCGATCTCGGCCAGTTCGTCGCTGGCCTCCTCATATGCGGCGTCCAGGCCTTCTTCGCCTTCTTCCACCCCGGCCGCCTGGGATTCGAGCGCCGTGAACTCGGCCTGGGCGTGGCAGCGGCGTTGCTCGCCCTCGGTGATCGACGTGCGGAGCCGGCCCAGCTCCGCCTCCGCAGACTCCACCCGCGAGCGTGCCGCCCCCACCTGGCCGGCCAGCTTGGCCAACCCTTCGCGGCGGTCGGCGGCGGCGCGCAGGATGTTGGTCAGCCGCTTCTCTTCGTCCTGCGCCGCCCGCTCTGCAGCGGCTCGCGCTTCGATCGCATCGTCCAATACCTCACGGCGGTCCTCAAGCTCGAACTCCAGCTCGGCCTGCTCCTCGCGGACTTCGGCCGCCTGCTGCTCCAGGATCTCCGGATCCCGTCCGCCGTCCGGTTCCTGGTCGGCGGAGCCGAGCAGCCGCCGTCGTTCATTGGCAAGGCTGGCGAGGGCGCGGAAGCGTTCCCGGGTGGACGAGAGCTGGTACCAGCTGTCCCGCGCGGCGTTGAGTTTGGGCGTGGCCTCGGCCGCCAGCCGCTCCAGTTCGGCCAGCCGGCCGCGGCCTGACGCCAGAGTCTTCTCCACCTCGGCCTGCCGGGACTTCATCGCAGCCTCGTCCGCCACCTCTTGCTCCAGCGAGGTGCTGAGTTCCACCAGCTCGTCCGCGAGCAGCCGGGCACGGGCATCGCGGACTTCGAACTGCACCTGCTGGGCCCGGCGGGCCACTTCGGCCTGCTTGCCCAGCGGTGTCAGCTGGCGGCGGATTTCGCCGGTGAGGTCGGTGAGCCGCTGCAGGTTCGCCTGCATGGACTCCAGCTTGCGGACCGTCTTTTCCTTGCGCCGGCGGTGCTTGAGAATGCCTGCGGCTTCTTCCACGAAGCCGCGGCGGTCCTCCGGGGTGGCATGCAGGACCTTGTCCAGCTGGCCCTGGCCGACGATCACGTGCATCTCCCGGCCGAGGCCGGAGTCGGAGAGCAGTTCCTGGATGTCCAGCAGCCGGCAGCTGCTGCCGTTGATGGCGTATTCGGAGCCGCCGGTACGGAACAGGGTGCGGGAAATGGTGACTTCGGAGTACTCGATCGGCAGGGCGCCGTCGCTATTGTCGATGGTCAGCGACACATGCGCGCGGCCCAACGGCGGCCGGCCCGCGGTGCCGGCGAAGATGACGTCCTCCATCTTGCCGCCGCGCAGGGTTTTGGCCCCCTGCTCCCCCATCACCCATGCGAGGGCGTCCACCACATTGGATTTGCCCGACCCGTTCGGACCGACAACAGCGGTGACGCCGGGCTCGAAGTCGAAGGTCGTCGCCGACGCAAAAGACTTAAAGCCCCGCACAGTCAGAGATTTAAGATGCACGATGTGTCTCCCGCGGCGGACATTTCCTTGCAACAATCTACCGTGTCCACCGCGTATTCCCCGGCACCACGGGCTTGTACCGCTGGACAAAACAGGCGTAGTACCTAGCTCGTGGTGGCCGGCCTTGTGCCTCGGCCATGGAGAACTAAGTCCGGGGCCGTGCCCGGATAGGGGTGCAATCTCCCGCGGTGTGCTCTTTTTATTGCAGACCGGCGCTTGAACAAGAAATCGCCCGAAGATTCTCCTGCCTCTGCAGGTCAATCAGAGCGGGCGATGGGAACACGCTTCGGGGTCAAGAAATACCTTAAAGCGTGGTCAGAAACGCGTCGGGGAGCAGTAGCAGAGACATTTGCCACAAACCAATGCCTTTGTCCGTATGTGCGGAACGTCGGCCCGGGGTGCATAGTTAAGACTTCGGGTGCCCATGCCGGATTCTCCGTGTACAGGTGACCGTCCCCGACAGACGAATAAAGGCTGGATATTGATCGGTAACGCGACGTTTCGACATCACAACGCGGCATTGCTGGCCGTCTCTAGCGTAGAGGCTCCGGTAGCCGTCACTTCCGCTGAGTTCGATGAGCGCCTCGCCCCCAGCCTGAAGCGCCTGAAGCTCTCCCGGAAGCTGCTGGAACGTGTTGCCGGCGTGGCTGAGCGCCGCTGGTGGTCGCCCGGATCATCCTTCGACGACGCCGCCATCGAAGCCGGCGCCAAGGCCCTGGCCGAAGCCGGTGTGGAGCCGGACCAGATCGGCCTGCTGATCAATACGTCCGTGACGCGCAAGAACCTGGAACCGTCAGTGGCGGTGAAGATCCACCACGGGCTGGGACTGCCGTCGTCGGCCATGAATTTCGACCTGGCCAATGCCTGCCTGGGCTTCGTCAACGGCATCACGCTGGCCGCCAACATGATCGATGCCGGCCAGATTAAATATGCGTTGATCGTCGCGGGCGAGGATGCCCAGCCCACCCAGGAAACCACCTTTGAACGCCTGAACCATCCGGATTCCACCCGCGCCGACTACCTGCGCGAATTCGCCACGCTGACATTGGGCTCGGGGGCAGCCGCCGCCGTGATCGGCCCCGCTGACATCCACCCCGAATCACACCGGATCCTCGGCGGCGTCTCCCGTGCCGGCACTGAGCATCACGAACTCTGCGTCGGCGGGCCGGCCGGCATGTTCACGGACACCAAGGGCCTGTTGGACAACGGGCTGGAACTGGTGGTCAACGCCTGGCACGAAGCCCACCGCGACGGTTGGAACTGGACGGCGATGGACCGGTACGTCACGCACCAGGTCTCCACCTCGTACACCAACGCGATCATCAAGGCCGTCAATCTGGTCCGCGAGCGTGTGCCGATCACTTTCCCGAAGTGGGGCAATGTGGGGCCGGCCTCGCTGCCGATGACGCTGGCCCAGGAGTCGCAGACCCTGAACAGCGGCGATCGGGTGCTCTGCATGGGAGTTGGCTCCGGCCTGAACACCACCATGATGGAGATTGCGTGGTAGACACCCCCCTCTGGCCCGGAGTCGACCCGGCCTGGTCCCGCCGCGTCCGAGTCCCCTCCACCGCCGCGGTGGATCCGGCCGGCAGTGCCCACACCTGGCACGTTCTGGACAACGGCCCGCAGTTGGCCGAACGCGGCGTAGAGCCAGCCGGCACCCTGCTGTGCGTGCACGGCAACCCGACCTGGTCCTACCTCTGGCGCACCCTGCTGGCCGCGGCCGGCGACGCCGTGGCCCCGTGGCGCGTGGTCGCCGTCGATCAGCTGGACATGGGGTTCTCCGAGCGCACCGGGCGTTTCCGCCGGCTGGAAGACCGGATCACGGATTTGGGCGACCTGACCGCCGAACTCGGCATCACCGGTCCCGTCGTCACCGTCGGGCACGACTGGGGCGGCGCGATCTCGCTGGGCTGGGCCACCCGGCACCGCAGCCAGCTCGCCGGCGTCGTGCTGACCAACACCGCCGTCCATCCCGCCGGCTTCGGCCTTCCCGCCCCGCTGAAACTCGCCCTGCACCCGGCCGTCCATCAATGGGGTACGACGACGTCGGCCGCCTTCCTGCGCGTCACGCACGCGTTGGCGCATCCTCCTTTGGAAAAGGACGTTAAGGACGCGTTCATGGCACCCTACCGGCACGCTGCCCGGCGCACTGGGGTGGGCCACTTCGTGGCGGACATCCCGGCCGACGAGAGCACGCCCAGCTGGAACACACTAACCGAGGTGGCGGAGGGCATCCGCACGCTGGACGTTCCGGCGCTGATCATGTGGGGCCCCAAGGACCCGGTCTTCTCCGACCGCTACCTGCGCGATCTGATGGACCGGCTGCCGCAGGCCAACGTGCACCGCTTCGAAGGCGCCGGCCACCTGCTCCCCGAAGACCGCGACATCGCCACCCCCCTCTTCACCTGGCTGACCGCCACCGGTGATCGACCAAAGGCCGCCAGGCCTGCGCGGAGATCCGTGGAAAACGCCCCGACGCAAGCGAGCGCCAGCGAGCGCGTGGAGACCCACGCGCGGGCCTTCCGCCCGATGCTCGCCGAGCTCAACGAACGCCGCACCGACAACTCCCCCGCCGTCGTCGACATGGCGCCGCTGGCCGCCCCCGGCGCCGGTCCGCGGACGCTGACCTGGGCCGAACTCGCCGGGCAGGTGGACCTGCTGGCGGACGGACTCGCCGGCATCGGCGTCAAGGCCGGCGACCGGATCAACCTGCTGGTACCGCCCGGCATCGAACTGACCAGCCTGATCTACGCCTGCTTGAAGCTCGGCGCCGTCATCGTCGTGGCCGACGCCGGGCTCGGCCCGGCCGGGCTCAGCCGCGCCATCAAGGGCGCCGGCCCTCAGTTCATTGTCGGCATTGAACGCGCCTTCGTTGCCGCCCGGCTGTTTAACTGGCCCGGCCAGCGCATCAGCGTCACCGAGCTGGGCGAGGCGAAGCGCAAGCTCTACGGGATCGCCCACTCTGTGCCCGAACTGGTGGAAGCCGCCGCGGCTGGCTCGGAGACCCGCGGGGAGACAGGCACCGCGAAAGCCTCCCCTAATCCCGACGACGACGCCGCCATCCTTTTCACGTCCGGCTCCACCGGTCCGGCCAAAGGCGTGGTCTACACGCACCGTCAACTGGCAGCCATGCGGGACACGCTGAAGGACACCTACGGGCTGGAGGCCGGCACGTCGCTGGTGGCCGGCTTCGCGCCGTTCGCCCTGCTGGGCCCGGCCCTCGGCGCCACGTCGGTCACTCCGGACATGGACGTCACGGCACCGAAGACGCTCAGCGCAGCCGCCTTGGCCGACGCCGCCGCCGCCGTGAACGCCACGGCCGTGTTCGCCTCGCCGGCCGCGCTGACCAACGTCATGGCCACGGCCGACGGACTGACCCACGAACACCGGGGGGCGCTGTCTGAGGTGAAGCTGTTGCTCTCTGCCGGGGCCCCGATTCCGGAACCCCTGCTGGCCAAGGTTCAGTCGCTGGTACCGTCCGCAACCCTGCACACGCCGTACGGGATGACCGAGGCCCTCCCCGTCACGGACATTAGCCTGGACGGCATCCACGCCGCCGGTTCCGGCAACGGCGTCTGCGTCGGCACCCCGGTGTCCGGAGCCAAGGTGGCCATCGCCGCGGTGGCTCCGGATGGCAGCGTTGCCGATCAGCCGACCACCGACCCCGGCGTCACCGGGGAGATCCTGGTCAGCGCCCCGCATGTGAAGGACCGTTACGACCGCCTCTGGGTCACCCAACGGCACAGCGCGTCCGTGCCCGGCTGGCACCGCACCGGCGACGTGGGCCATCTCGACGCCGAGAGGCGGCTCTGGGTGGAGGGCCGGCTCGCGCACATCATCACTACTGCTGCCGGCGTCGCCACTCCTGTGGCCGCCGAGCAGGCCGCGGAAACGCACGACGGCGTCCAGCTGGCTGCCGTCGTCGGCGTCGGTCCGTCGGGCGCCCAGGTCCCCGTTGCGGTGGTGGAAACGCTTCCGCCGGCCACCAGGCCAGGAACCGCGCCGCACGCACTCGGCGAGCAGGTGCGCGCCGCCGTTGCACGCTCTACTGGTTTGGATCTGGCGGCGGTGCTGGTGGTGCCCGAACTGCCCACCGACATCCGGCACAACTCCAAGATCGACCGGGCCGGGCTGGCCGATTGGGCGGCCAAGTCGCTGGCGGGCGGACGGATCACCAAACCATGAGCAGCGTGGAGACCAAAACGGTCCTCGTCACCGGGGCCAGCGGCATGCTCGGCGGTGCCGTTGCGCGGCTGCTGCTGGAGCAGGGCCACCGGGTCCGGACCTTCCAGCGCCGTCCGGCCGACATCGGCCCCGGTGCCGAGACGGTGCTGGGTTCGTTGACCGATCCAGACGCCGTCGCCCGGGCCGTAGAGGGCGTGCATGCAGTCATCCACTTGGCGGCGAAGGTCTCCTTCACCGGTGAGTGGAGCGAGTTCGTGGCCACCAACATCGAGGGCACCCGCACCCTGCTGGCCGCGGCCAAATCCGCCGGAGTGCGCGACGTGGTGTTCGTTTCCTCCCCGTCCGTGGCGCATTTCGGCGAAGCGATCGCCGGAGCGGGAGCCGGGACCGCTGATCCGGAGCGGGCCCGCGGCAACTACGCCCGGTCGAAGGCCGCCGCCGAGCTTCTTGCCCTCGCCGAGGACTCCCCCGGCTTCCGGGTGGCCGCCATCCGCCCGCACGTTGTGTGGGGCCCGGGCGATACGCAGTTGGTGGAGCGTGTGGTGGCACGGGCCCAGGCCGGCCGTCTGCCCCTGCTGGACAATGGCGCCGCCTTGATCGACACCACGTACATCGACAACGCCGCCGCGGCAATCGTCCGGGCGCTCGAACGGATGGACCAGGCACATGGCCAGGCACTGGTGGTCACCAACGGCCAACCCCGGCCGGTCGGCGAACTGATTGCTGGTATTTGCGAAGCCGCGGGCGTGAAGGCGCCCGGTTGGTCGGTTCCGGGCTGGCTGGCCCGGGGCGCCGGTGCCGCGATCGAACGCGCGTGGACCGCTGCCGGAAAGCGCGGACTGGTCAAGGACGAGCCGCCCATGACCCGGTTCCTGGCCGAGCAGCTGTCCACGGCGCATTGGTTCGACCAGCGCCGCACGCGCGAAGTGCTCGACTGGACACCGGAAGTCAGCATCGAGGACGGGCTACGCCGGCTGGCAGCCCACTACCGCCGAACGGCAAGCGAGGAGTAACTGTGGAGAGCGTCAAGCTGATCGAGTCGTGGCCGGTGGACAACGCGGCCACCGCCGTCATCGGCGCGGACGGCACTATCCTGGCCGCACACGGCGACCAGCAACGCCGCTTCCCGTTGGCCTCGGTCACCAAACTCCTCAGTGCCTATGCCGTGCTGATGGCTGTCGAAGAAGGCGCGCTGGAACTCGACCAGACTGCAGGTCCGGAGGGCGCCACGGTGCGTCACCTGCTGGCCCACTGCGCCGGCTACGACTTCGGCGACCGCACCATCCGCTTTACCCCGGGAGCCCGACGGCTTTACTCCAACGCCGGCTTCGAGGTCCTCGGTGAATCGTTGGAATCCGCCACCGGCATGAGTTTCGCCGAGTACCTCCGGGAAGGCGTGCTGGCGCCGCTCGGCATGGCGGACACCAGCCTAGACGGCTCGCCCGCCGCCGGCGCCACCTCCACCGCCGCAGACCTGTCCCGCTTCGCCGCCGAACTGCAGAACCCCTCGCTGCTGGCCCGGTCCACGCTGGAGGAAGCAACTCAGCTGGCCTATCCCGGTCTGTCCGGGGTGCTGCCCGGCTTCGGACGCCAGCAGGACAACGACTGGGGCCTCGGCTTCGAGATCCGCGACCACAAGGACCCGCACTGGACCGGTGCGAACAGCTCGCCGAACACTTTCGGTCACTTCGGCCAGTCCGGCACCTTCCTCTGGGTGGATCCCGACGCCGGTGCCGCCTGCGTCGCGCTCACCGATCGCGATTTCGGCCCCTGGGCCGCAGACGCCTGGCCGAAGTACTCGGACGCCGTGCTGGCGGAGCTGCCAGCGTAGTCTGGCTTCGCTCGCCTGCCTCGGTGCGCGTCAGCTCAGTCCCAACGGACCATGTTGACCAGACCCCATTTGCGGGCATCGGCGTCGTACTGAAAGGTCAGTAGGCTCGTGGCGTTCGGCCCCTCTGCCAGTGTCAGAGCCACCGAGGACTTTCGGAACCCGGAGTCCAGTTTTAAGCGGCGTTTTCCCGCACGGTCCTGCTTGACCCGCAGCGTCAGTTCCTGGCCGTCATGAGGCAGGCCCGAAGGCAGCGCGAGGGTCCGGTTGCCGGACAGCGTCACCCGGTACAGGTCCCCGTGTTCGCAGGACCAGCGAATGGTGCCAGCGTCCGGGGTGCTTCGGGCCCGCTTCCGGAGCGCTTTGTCGACGTTCGGGCTCGGATAGGTGCCACGGGCAATTTTCAGGTCCGTGACTTCGAACCACCCGGCTTGGGGGTTGTTCCCGTACCGGAACAAGGGGAAACGCCACGCGCCCTGGTCGTCGAAGGTGTTGGCGAACTGGACGATGAACGTCTGCCAAACCGTGCCGAGCAGCAGCGAACGGTCGCCGGCGAACAGGGCATCGCCGTCGGGCTGGCGCATGCCTGCGCTGAGCCGGAACCCGTCGAAGGAGGCGCGGGCCTTGAAGGTGAAAACATGGGGCTTTCCGAGTTCGAAGTCCAGCTCGCCGGACCGAGCATCGCGATAAACCGCAAACTCATTCTCGGACGAACCGGTGGACTTCGGCTTCGTCACCCGCAGGCTGGTGGTTCCACGGTCCATATCGGACGGGGCGTTGGTTGTGATCTCGAACGTGGAACCGTCGCCGGCCAGGGACCATGTGGCCGTCGACGCCGGCACCGAGACCGCCGGCGGCAGCAGGTTGCGGTTGAAATCCGAGGGGGCATCGAAGCGGGTCACCCGTGCGGCGTCATTGATGGCCTGACCCACCAGACGCTTTTGCTCCGCATTTTCCAGCCGCATATCCGTTGAATCAGCGTCGATCAGGAACAGGATCGCCGCCTCTATCCGGGGCAGCTCCGGGGAGGCGACCAGTCGGATCAGATCGGCATACCACTGACCCTTATCCTCGCCTTGGTTGCTGGCCGCGCAACCGGACTCGCAGATCCATATCTTGCGGGCCGAGATGGCCTCGATCTGGCTGACGAAACGTCGCAGCTCCGCTCCCACTGGCGTCCAGGTCTCGCTGTAGCCCTTCGCCTTGGAGCGGTTGTAGTAGGAGACCCCTACCAAGTCGACCCATTCGTCCCCCACGTACCCTTCGGCCAGGTTCTGCGAATCGCCTTCGCCGCCGTTACTGGTTAGGTACCACTGGATGAATTTGCATTTCACGCCCATGGATCGGGCCAGTTTCACGATTCGCTGGAACGCCTGCTTGAACTTTTCCGGGCTGTTGGCGTTTGTGTCGCGGTACATCTGCCAGGGGTAGCTGTCCGCGCCGTTGCCCTCGTGGAACGGGGCAAGGTAGACGCGCTCCATGTACCCGCCGTCGATGATGGCCTGGAACAACCGGACCAGATCCGGATAGATTCCGCTCTTCGAGTCGAATTCCTTGACGAAGGAGTCGTTCTCTTTCCAGATTTCGAGCGCGTACATGAGCTTCCGCGTCTTGTCGCGCGCCAGTTCCGGCACTACCTCGGCAGCGTAGGACTTGGCCGTGTCTGCACCGACCGCCCGGTAATAGGACACGACGTCGAAGGCCGCGTTAAGCTCGGACTCCAGCTCCTGCGTCGGCTTGAAGTAGTTTGCGCCGGCGTAGTCCTGTTCGGATTCACCGCGAATTCGAGCACCGATCCACGGGCGTCTAACCCTAGCGGTATCGGCCTGCTCGATGCCCTCGGCAAGCGCGGCCTCGAACGGCGCGCCTGCCACCCGGCTAGGCGTTTCAGGTTGCTCAGTAGCGGTATAAGAGACCACCCGCGGCAGAGCCACCCCGGCAACGAAGCCCAGTGCCGTGCGGCGTCCCACGGTATACGGCTTTTCAGACGGCAATGCGGCTCTCCCCTGGGTCCCCTGTAGCTAACCGTTTCAGCCTAGTCGAAGCTTTCATGCCCGAAAAAAGGTAAGTGTCCACAAATTGCTGTTCCGGGTAACGGCAGAACGCCCACGGCCGATAGAAGCAGACAGAGAACACCATTCAGAAACTGACCCACAAAACCAACCGCAGGCACCGGCGCAAGCGGCGGCCCGGCAAGGGGCTGGAAATTCCTCCCCCGCCCCAAGATCCTCATCGGGCACCGGGCACGTGCAACTATCGCGTGCCCTCCATCCATAGGATCCACATGCCCGAATTCTTCCGCCTTCGATTCCCCGGGGTGATAGCTGCGGCCTCCGCCGTCGCAATCCTGCTCGGGCCCATCCTGCCGATCTCAAACGCGGCAGCGGCCGATGACCCGAAAGATTCTGTCCCGGTGCAGGAAACCCCGGCTAGCGACGGCGGGGACCGGTTCATCGTCAAGTTCCGCGACCCCACCCGCGCCAGTTCCGAGGACCGCAACGAGGCGTACGCGGCGGCGGGCGACACCGTCGACGCAGATATTAAGGAACTGCATAGAACAGGCGACGGAGCCAGAGTCATCCAGGTCGACCGCGAGCTCACCAGCGACGACGCCGGTGACCTCGTCCAGGCCCTGAGCGGGCGCGAGGACGTCGAATACGCGGAGCAGGACGTGCTGCTCCACCCGACCCTTGTCCCCGACGACCCGCACTTCACCGACCTGTGGTCCTACCAAAACACCACTGCCGGCATTGCCCTGCCCGAAACTTGGGAGCGAAGCACAGGCAAGGACACCGTCGTTGCGGTCATCGACACCGGCATTACCAACCACAGCGACCTGAACGAAAATTTGGTCCCGGGTTACGACATGATCTCCTCTTACGGCCTATCCCGTGACGGAGACGGCCGCGACCCCAATCCCCAGGATGAAGGCGACTGGTGTCCCAGCGACTCCAGTTCCTCGTCCTGGCACGGCACCCACGTCGCAGGGACAATCGGTGCGATTGCCGGCAACGGCAAGGGCATCGCCGGTGTCGCCTATGACACGAAGATCATGCCCATCCGTGCCCTCGGCACCTGCGGCGGCTACCTATCCGACGCCGCCGATGGGGTCCGGTGGGCAGCTGGCGGAAGCGTCTACGGTGTGCCGTCCAACCCGATCAAGGCCGATGTTGTCAACATGAGCTTGGGAGGCGAATCCTTCTGCGGTTACAGCATGCAGAGCGCTATTAACTTTGCCGTTGAGCAGGGAACGACAGTCGTGGTGTCAGCCGGCAACGACCGCAGCCCAGCAGCGTATTACAGCCCGGCCGGCTGTGAGAACGTGATCACCGTGGCAGCCTCCGGCCCCACCGGCAACCCCTCCTACTACACCAACTACGGTTCGGCCGTCGACGTGACCGCCCCCGGCGGGGACGCAAACTATGCCCGCGGCAGCATTCTCTCCACCGTCAACACCGGTTCCACGGTCCCTGAAGCCGAAGGATACGGATCCATGCAGGGGACATCCATGGCCGCCCCGCACGTAGCCGGTATCGCGGCACTGCTGAAATCGGCCAAGCCGACCCTGACACCAGCAGAGATTGAAACCGCACTTAAACAGACCGCGCGGCCAATCACCGGATACTACGGGGAATACGGTGCAGGACTCGTGAGCGCCCTGGCCTCCCTCGGCTCACTGGTGCCGAGCATCACCAGCGGCACCGTGACCGTCAGCGGGGCTCCCGTTGTGGACAGCACGCTGTCCGTTGATCCGGGCACCTGGACCACGGGAACCGCGCTTTCTTACCAGTGGTTCCGCGACGACGCGGCCATCTCTGGGGCGACCGCCACGCGTTATACCCTCTCCGCCGAAGACGTCGGTTCCTCTGTCGCCGTCAGGGTGTCGGGCACCAAAGCCGGCTATCTGGGTGCCAGTGTCCTGTCCGATGCCCAGATCATTCAGCCCGGAACTTTCGACGTCCCGACCCCCGTCATCTTGGGCACCGCCAAGGTAGGGCAGCGGCTAACCGTCGACTCGGGTGTTTGGCCCCGGGGCACGACGCTGGTTCACACGTGGTATCGCGACGGAAGCCCGCTCTTGGAACACGATGAGTACCGCCTCCGCGAAGATGATCTTGGGTCTGTCTTCAGTGTCTACATATCCGGCGAAAAGCCCGGCTACACCCCGGTGATGCTGGAATCCGCTCCCACCGCACCGGTACTGGCTGGCGACCTGACCGGTCCTGTCCCGACAATCTCGGGCACCGCAAAAACCGGCGAAACTCTGACTGTGAACCCGGGCGCTTGGACCGAGGGGGCCACGTTGAAGTACAAGTGGCTCCGTGACGGCAAGACCATTGCGGGTGCCACCGCAACGAACTACCGGTTGACACCGACGGATGCGGGCAAAAGAATCCTGGTGCGAGTCATCGGCACCAAACCGGGCTACACGACGGCGTGGAAAGATTCAGCAGCCACAGCAGCCGTCGCCAAGGCCGCTTTGAGGGCATCGACCCCGAAAATTGCTGGCGTCACCAAAGTCGGCAAGACACTAACCGCGTGGAAGGGCACTTGGACCTCCGGCGCAAAGGTGGAGCACCAGTGGTTGCGCAACGGCAAGTCCATAAAGGGCGCCACCAAATCCAAGTACAAGTTGACGGCCTCCGATGCCAGTACCCGAATTCAGGTTCGTACTACCGGCACCTTGCTCGGTTACACGGAATCGGTACGGACTTCCGCCAAGACCATGAAGGTCTCCAAGGGAACTCTAGCGACGGCCAAGCCAAAGATCAGCGGAACTGCCAAGATCGGCAAGCCCCTGACAGCGAAACGTGGAACGTGGACGGTCGGAACCAAGTTCTCCTACCAGTGGTACGCCAACGGTAAGGCAGTCAAGAAGGCGACCCAGTCTTCGTTCAAGCCCACCAGCAGTCAGCGGGGCAAGAAGCTCACCGTAAAGGTCACCGGGTCCAGGGCTGGGTATACAACGGTGTCGAAGACGTCGAATCCCACCTCCTCCGTCCGTCGTTAGCTCGCTGCGGGTCCCCGGTCCGGTTTCTTCGGACCGGGACCCGTCGGCCGTCACCCACGGGTCAACAGATTGTCCGCGCTGGGAACGCGCCCCATCCGGTAGGTCGACTCGGCGAGGAAGGTCTCCCCTGGCTTGAACGGGCGCTCCTCGCCCGAAGGTAGCGGGCAAACGTAGAGCTTCTTAATTCCGTGTGAGCGGTCCTCGTAGTAGACCTGTGGATTCGTCGCCGTTCCCCATTCCCATCCCGCGACGGAATCGAGTGAATAGTCACACACGCCGATGTGATTCGATCCGGGGTGCCAAGCCACACAGGTCAAAGACTTTTGGAAGCCCAAGTGAGCCGCGGCCCCCTTCCCCAAGTTGCGGTCCGCATCCCAATTGCGGGTCGCGCCAATCCAAGTGACACGTTCCAGGCTTGTGGGCCACATAACAAAATACGGCCGTATATAGGTGCCCTTCACCGCCCATCTGACCGTGCGGGAAACGTTCAGTCCCGACCTGCCCACGGAGTATCTGACGAGTGCGTCGGCGGCCTTGCCAGTATTCCTCACCCCCGGGTGCTCCAGCCGCGTTCTCCGCTCAAGCCGAATGGACGTACCGGCATAGGTTTTCCCGATGGGGATGTCCCTCTTCCGCTGGCCGTCCACGTAAACAGCCAGGGACACCGGGGCATCATAACCGTGGACGCCGCCGATGAACGCGTTCCTACCGCCTATTTCAACGTTCAGTGCGTATTCGTGAGCGGAGTGAGAACGGGTGGCCGTACCCATCCTTTCCACCGTGACCCAGGTGGTTCCGCTGTTCGGCTTCTGCGTCTCCACTGATGCCCCGAAGACGCCGGCATACTTGTTGGTCCGGCCTTTAAGCTTGACGTTTACGGGCCACACCTTGAGCGTGTATTTTCTGGCGGGGTCCAGATTTTCCGCGAGCATCTTGACCTGCTCCCTCCCATTCTGGGTGCCGGGCTCATGCGTGTCCACATAGCGTGAGCCGGCGGTTACGGCGCCGGATGCCAGCGACGCCCGGGAGACCACGCCGGCCTCCATCAAGTCGCGGCCCCTCGTCGCTCCGGTGACCGTGACGGATTTGCCCCGTTCGTCAGTTAGGCGGACGCGGACCAGTCCATTGGCGACGTGGGACGCTGTGTGCAAGCAGACGCTGCGGGATCCGGGTGGGAGGGTATATGCGGCCGACGGCGCTCCGGGGAGAGCACGGAGGTAGCCATAGCTGGACTGGATCTTCCACGCCTTCGAGTGCTTCCAACGCTTTTTGTCCTTGCACCGGTGGCGGGACCGCGGCATCCGCACGTATGCCGTATGCAGCTGGGGAACTCGGTCGTAGCTGGCCCTAGGACCCGGCACTTCTGGCGCCTTCAGCGTGTAGACCGCCCAACGGACCCGGTCCATCTGGTAGCCAACTTCCCACGAGGTATCCGAGATTCGCGTGATGAAGCAGCGTCCTCCTTTCAGGCCCTGGGTGGAGTCCATCACCTTGCGGTATTCGGCCGCAGCCAGAGCTGCGGGTACGTCGCCCGGCGCAACTGCCTGTATTTGGGCCCCGGCTGGCAAAGGATCGAGGATGCTCACAATACCCGCGACGGCAGATCCGCCAAGCAGACCGAGGATTGAACGGCGTGCGATAACAACTGGTCGGCGAGCTTCCAAAACGATTCCCCCAATCGCCGATGCACACCACACAACCCATGCGAGCCTCGTCCCTGCGGAGACATCGCCTAGTCGAGACGACGGTCCACATTCTGCAGTTCGTTCCTGCTGAACGGTTCCGAAAGCGGTGCCTGTCCCGGATGTAGCAAGAAGCTTGCCCGGGACGATGTGCATAATTCAGTAATAGCGCCGCCGGCCGGTCCCATACGGCCCGGGGCGAACAATCATGAATCTGGTGACAAATTATGATCCCCAACGCGCCGTCCCGCAGCTAGCGGGACGAATCCCCAATTTGCGGTTCAGAGAGCTGCCAGTGCCGCTACTTCACCGCGAGTAATCAACATAGTGCGCGGAAGCGGTTTGAGGAAAGACCTTTTCGAAAATCGGCTCGTCTGGGTGCGCCTCGCCATCGCCTAAACCAGACCATGAAAACAGAGAAAGACTCCGCTGGATGCTCTGTGGCTGAACATCTAACAGCTCACTGACGAGAGGAAGGGCTGCGATGGACGAGTCCACCGCAGCCCCTTATCGCCACCTCTTCTAGAGGGACGCGTACAACCTGCCGGTTGAGGTCAGCGACCCATTCGTGTGATAGAGCGCCGAAGAACCCATGATCGGGTCAAAGGCGGACCGGGTTTTCCAGGCGAAGCGCTCGACGTAGGGCATGGCCCGCATGCCAGCAACGGTGGCTCTCATGAAGTCCTCGGTCTCGGCCCTGCTGTAACGGCTCGGCTTGGATTTTGTGGCTGACCAGTCCGCTACAGCATATTCTGTCACCCAGATTGGCTTCCCGTATTTTTCATGCAGCGCTTTGACCTTGCCTAAGAAACTCTCGGCGTTAGGCCATGCGTAGCAGTGCATGGTCATGAAGTCTACGCGCAGCCCTGCCTTCCTCGCCTTCGACATGAATTCCGAGAGCCATCGGCTGGTTGGATTGACTGTCGCTGGAGATCCCAGTCTCAGACCTGTCCTTTGGAGTCTCGGCCACAGCCTTATGGCCTCGTCGACGGACATGTTCGCCTGGGCGCGGTGATCGGGTTCATTGAAACCTAGGAGATGCTTGGTTTTTGTCACGGGCAATTGCTTGGTTACATAACCAATGGCGTCTTGCTCCAGCAGCCGTTTGCGGTCTTTGACCATCGGCACAAACGCCGGGTTGGTGGTAACGGTGTACTTGGAGCCCCAGGTGTAGTACCAATCTACTTTGAGGCTTTTAATCTGCTTCAGCGCAAGTGCGTCCTTACCACCATGGCCTATGCCCTTAAGCGCCCGCGTTGCTGCTTGGCCGGGAGCGGCATTTGCAGCGAGAAGTGCTCCCGGCGCAGCCATGGCCGCCAGCGGCACTGTCAGAAATTTTCGACGGTCCATGATTTCCTCTGAAACTCGGTAAAAGGGTTAACCGTGAAACAGAATATTCCTGTTACTCGTTATTGGCCATGGTCTGGCATTGTCTGCACCCATCTCAAGGCAAATCTCGCTGGCGAACCGCGACCTCACCAGCGGCCGTTGCGGGGCCTGGGTTGGCAGACCGGGCAGGTGTAGGACGACCTGTTCATGAAGGTATCTCGGCGAATCTTGGTGGATAGCCCGAGTTCACTGCAACGGCGGCAGGGTTCGCCTTCGCGGCCGTAGGCATTCAGCGACCGTTCGAAGTACCCAGAGGCACCATTGACGTTCACGTAAAGGGAATCGAAGCTGGTGCCGCCAGCGTCCAGCGCGCGCTGCATCACGTCCTGGCAGGCGCCAATCAGGCGTCCGGCTTCCCAGCGGCGCAAGGTGTCGGTGGGGCGGGCGAAGTGCAACTTGGCAGTCCACAGTGCTTCATCGGCATAGATATTCCCGATGCCAGAGACCAGTGCTTGGTCAAGAATGGCACGCTTGATGCCGGTTTTGCGCGAGCGCATACGCTGGAAAAAGGCGTCAAAAGAGAAGGCCGGATCCAGCGGATCGCGGGCGATATGTGAGGCTTCGGCCGGGATCAGCGGAAAGCCGATCTCGGACTCGCCACCGGCCTGACCATCAAAGGTGTGTACAAGGTCCGCAAGAAACATGCCGCCGAAGATCCGCTGGTCGACGAACCGCAGCTCGGCCGGCATGGGAGAACCGTCGGCGTCATTGGCCGGGCTCAGCGTCAGCCGCACTTTGAGGTGCTTCTCGTCCGGCTGTGCGCTGTCCTCGACCAGCAACTGTCCGCTCATGCCAAGGTGCGCCATCAGGGCGAGCTTGGGCTCAGCCCCGGCGTCGCCGTCGGATCCACTTCCTACGCCGGCTGCCTCCGCCTCCAGCAGCGGCATCCAGAGGAACTTGCCGCGCCGGACGACGTCGGCAACGTGCGCGCCGACCAAGTTCCCTCGGAGGTCGTCGGCGCCGAGTGCGTGCCGGCGAATGGAGCGTTCATCAACGACCTCTACGCCGGAGATGGTCCGGCCGCGGACCCACTGGGCCAGCCCGCGGCGGACAACCTCCACCTCAGGCAACTCAGGCATCTGATCCGGCGCTGCCCGTCACAGGTTCGGGCAAGGAGCCGCGCAGGTTCCGCCATGTCGAGGCGGCAGCTTCCTGTTCGGCTTCCTTCTTAGAGTGGCCGGCCCCGCGGCCAAATTCGGCGGTGCCGATCAGGAGCGTGGCCTCGAACGTCCTCGCGTGGTCCGGGCCGGAGCCCTCCACGCGGTACGTCACGTTGCCCATTTTCCGGGCTGCAGCCAGTTCCTGAATGCTGGTCTTCCAGTCGGTCCCGGCGCCAAGGGCTTCGGCGTCCGCCAGCAGCGGCCCGATCAGGCGCATCACTAACTGGCGTGCGGTTTCAATACCGTGGCACAGGTAGGTGGCACCGAACAGGGCTTCCATGGTGTCAGCCAAAATCGAGGACTTGTCCGCGCCGTTGGTCAGCTTTTCGCCTTGCCCGAGCAGCACATGCTGCCCCACGTCAAGCGAGCGGGCAATTCCGGCCAACGCACGGGTGGACACCACGGCGGATCGCCGCTTGGCCAATTCGCCCTCGGGCAGGTCCGGGTTGTCCCTGTACAGCGCGTCGGTCACGGAGAAACCTAGGATCGAATCGCCCAGAAACTCCAGGCGCTCGTTCGTGGGTAGGCCGCCGTGTTCGTAGGCGTAAGAACGATGGGTTAAAGCGAGACGGAGCGTCTCGGCGTCGAGATCGACACCGAGACGCTCCAAAAGCTCTTCAGTTGAAGGCATACCGGACGTTATTACGCGTCGGCTACCTTGCGGCCCTTGTACTCAAGGAACAGCGCGGTGCCTGCCGAGTCGGTGACAACCTTTGCCTGGTGCGGCAGGCTGTAGGTGACACGGCCGTTCTCAACGGTCTTGACCAGGTTGGGCGCGGTGGCCTTCCACTGGGACCGGCGGGCGCGCGTATTCGAGCGGGACATCTTCCGCTTGGGAACAGCCACGGCTAACTCTCTTCTCTCTCGTCTGACTCTTTACTTTTCGGCGCCTCGTCGGCGGCCGAGCCGGCTAGCCCAGCTAGGGCTGCCCAGCGAGGATCCACTACCTCATGATGGTGACCCGGATCCTCTTCAAGGCGCATCCCGCATTCTGGGCACAAGCCTTGGCAGTCTTCCCGGCACACCGGCTGGAACGGCAGGGCGGTCACCACTGCGTCCCTCAGCACCGGCTCGAGATCGATCAAATCGCGCTCGACCCGCCGCTGTTCGTCCTGCTCTTCTTCCCCGAGGAGTTCAGCATCCTCGTAGTAGAAGAGTTCCTGCACTTTGACGTCAAGGTCGTACGCGATGGGATCCAGGCAGCGCCCGCACTCGCCCGTGACAGCCACGGACACAGTGCCGGAAACCAGGATTCCCTCGTGCACGGCCTCAAGCCTCAGGTCCAGCTCCATATCGGAGCCTTGCTGAACGCCAATGAGCGCTGCCCCGAAATCCTCCGGCGCAGCTATATGTTCTTCAAGAGTCCGCATGCTGCCCGGGCTACGCCCGAGGTCCTTGACCGCAAGGGTCAGGGACGAACTTTGATCATGGTTCAAGACCAATGTACTGAAAACTCCTAAAGGAACATACGACCGACGTATCATCTTAGCTTGGATGCGGCGCTGGCCCAAACCGGCGGCGCTGTGTCTGGGATAACGACGGCGGAGCCCGCCTTGCGAGACCACATCACCTCAGGCGACGGTAGCGTAAAGACGTGTCCTCTTCACGCAGTGCCCTGATCCCACGGCGAGCCCTGATGGCAATGATCGCCGTGATCGCCGCGCTCACGGCCATCCTGATGATCTGGCTGGCGGCGTGCTACGCCCTCTTCTACAACCCGAGCATTGAGCCTGTGCGCCCCGCCGATGCCGTGGTTGTCCTCGCCGGGGCCAGCAGCGAACGTCTCCCAGTGGGACTTGCCTTGATGGATCAAGGCATCGCCCCTGTACTCGTGCTCTCCTCCACCGGAAACCCCGGCAACATCCATGCGGATAGGCTCTGTGACCAGCCGTCGCTCGTCCCCTACGACCTCATCTGCTTTACTCCGGACGTGGACACCACCCGCGGTGAAGCCCGAAGTATCGCCCGCTTGGCGGAAGACAACGGCTGGGACAGCGTGACAGTGGTGACTTCCCGGTACCACGTCACCCGGGCCTCCGCCTACATCGGCCAGTGTTCGGATGAGGACATCAACCTTGTCGCGTCCAAGCCCGACGCCGGCCCGGGCGAATGGCTGCGACGGTTCACCGAAGAATCCGTCGCGCTGGCATCCGCCTGGGTACGACCGGTTTGTGCCAGCCGGATCTAGATGTCGGCCGTGATGAGGACCTGATCCTCGGCTTGGATCTGCGAAGCCAACTCAAGAATCCAGGGTCGCAAGTCCTGCCCCAGGTCTTCGCGTTCCGTTGCCAGTGACACCACAGCCTTGATGTAGCTGAGCTTGTCACCGGTGTCGTAGCGCCGTCCCTTAAAGACCACGGCATACACGCCGCCGCCGTCCTCCTCGGACTTGGCCAGGGTCTGCAGCGCGTCGGTCAGTTGAATTTCGCCGCCGCGGCCCGGCGCGGTCTGCTCCAGGACGTCGAAGACAGCCGGATGCAGTACGTAACGGCCGATCACGGCCAGGTTCGACGGCGCGTCGGCGGTGGCCGGCTTCTCCACCAGGCCGTGGACCTTCACGTGTGCAGCGCCCTCAACCGCGCTGACGTCCGCGCAACCATAGGCGCTAATTTGCTCCGGGTCGACCTCCATCAGGGCAATGACGGATCCTCCGGTCGCCTGCTGCACAGCGATCATCTCCGAGAGCAGCTCGTCGCGCTCGTCAATGAGGTCATCGCCCAGCAGGACGGCGAAGGGCTCGTTCCCTACATGCTGCTTGGCGCGGAGCACCGCATGGCCGAGCCCCTTGGGATCGCCCTGGCGAACGTAGTGGATATCCGCCAGCTCGGAGGACTCACGCACGGCGGCTAGCTTGGCGTGGTCGCCCTTGGCCTCCAGCATCTCCTCAACAAAGGGCACGCGGTCGAAGTGATCCTCTAAGGATCGCTTGTTGCGCCCGGTGATCATCAGGACATCCTTCAAGCCGGCACGCGCCGCTTCTTCGACGACGTACTGGATGGCCGGTTTGTCGACGACCGGCAGCATTTCCTTCGGCATTGCCTTCGTGGCCGGCAGGAACCTGGTTCCCAGACCGGCGGCAGGTATTACGGCTTTGCGCACAACAACTTGAGCATGAGACATGGGTAAGAGATTAGCTGAAGCAACTACCGGGGTAGTAATTACTGGCCGAATTACCTTGCCTACTCCCCCGTGCGAAAACGCGTCAGGACGGCCTTCGGGACAAACTCGGAAATGTCTCCACCCAGCGACGCAACTTCTTTGATTAGCGTTGAGGACACATGCGTATAGCTGTTCTCTGCGGCGAGAAACACCGTCTCGATGCCGGCCAGATGCCTGTTCATGTGGGCCATCGGCAGCTCATAGTGGTAGTCCTGCGACGAACGCAGACCCTTGACGATGACACCGGCACCGTGGCTGCGGCAGTATTCAGCGAGCAGGCCGTCGCCCATCGGTTCGACGCTCACACCGCGGAGGTAGGACAGCGTTTCGCGGGCCATGGTCAGCCGCTCATCGAGGCTGAAGCGGTACTTTTTGGCGTAGTTGGTTGAGACGGCAACGATGACCTCGTCATACATGCTCGCGGCACGGGCAATGATTTCCACGTGGCCTTTGTGGAGCGGGTCGTAGGATCCTGGGCAGACAGCACGGCGCATAGAGTTGAATCTAGTCGATCGGGCAGGCCGGGCACCATGCGAGGTGGTAATACTGGGAGTCATGAGCACAGCAATGAGGCAACTCGTCCACGGACGCCGGGACGACGTTGCTGCCCCATGGCAGCGGACCGCGGCAGGTTCGAACCTCCTCGGCGACGACGGCGGGCTCGGTGTGACCATTTTCGAAGAGATGACCACGCTGGCGGCCCGAACCGGTGCCATCAATCTGGGACAAGGCTTCCCGGACGAGGACGGGCCGGCCGAAATCGCTGCCGCCGCGATGGACGCCATCCGCAACGGCGCCAACCAGTACGCGCCGGGGAAAGGGACGCTCACACTGCGCACCGCCGTCGCACATCATCAGGAACGGTTCTACGGCCTGACCCCAGACCCGGAAACTGAAATCATTGTCACCACCGGAGCAACGGAAGCTCTGGCAGCCACCCTGCTGGCGCTGACCGGACCGGGCGACGAAGTCCTGACCTTCGAACCCTTTTATGACGCCTACGGCGCGGTCATCGGATTGAGCGGCGCCCGGCATACCACCGCGCCGCTGCTGGCTCCGGACTTTCAGCCCGACCTCGACGCACTTGAAGCAGCCTTCTCGGAGCGCACCCGCATGGTGGTGGTCAACAACCCGCACAACCCCATGGGCAGCGTCTTCTCGCGGGAAGCGCTGACCCGGATCGTCGAGCTGGCCCACCGCTACGATGCGCTGATCGTCACCGACGAGGTCTACGAACACCTCACCTTCGATGTCCCGCACATCCCGATCGCGACGCTGCCGGGCGCGGCGGAGCGGACACTCACCATCTCCTCGGCCGGAAAGACGTTTTCCTTCACCGGCTGGAAGGTCGGCTGGCTCTCCGGCCCGGCGGATCTGGTGGCGGCGGTGCGGACGGTCAAGCAGTTCCTCACGTACAGCTCGGGCGCTCCGTTCCAGGATGCCGTGGCACTGGGGCTCGGACTGCCTGACTCCTTCTACAGCGGCGTCGCCTCAGACCTGAAGGCCAAGCGCGACCTGCTCAGCGACGGCCTGCGGGAAGCGGGCTTTGACGTCTTCACGCCGCAGGGCACCTACTTCGTCAACGTGGACACCGCTCCGCTGGGCTTTGCCGACTCCCTGGAGCTGGCCCGGCGGATGCCGGAGCAGATCGGTGTTGCGGCCATCCCGGTGCCGGTGTTCTGCCACCCCGACGGCGCCCGGCGGACCCGTTCGCTGCTGCGCTTCGCCTTCTGCAAGAAGACCGAGGTCCTGCAGGACGCCGCCCGGCGCCTCGCCTCCCTGCAGAAAGGCACCTGAGCCGTGGCGGAACGTTATCTCGGCGGCAGCGGCCTGCACGCCAGCATCGAGAAGGACGACCGCATTCCGGGGTCCTATGTCCTCAGCATCGGCGGCGCGGAGCAATCGCACGTCAATCTGCGGCATCCCGACGACGTGTTCTACGAATACCTGCGCAGGATTGCCAACGTCGTCGACCTCGCGGGCCCGAGCGGAGTCCCGCTGCGGTTCCTCCATCTGGGAGCCGGCGCCCTGACGCTGGCCCGGTATGTGCAGGCCACCCGCCCCGGTTCCGAACAGGTGGCCGTGGAGTTGGAGCGGGAACTGCTGGACTTCGTCCTCGAGCACCTGCCCATGCCCGAAGGTACCGATCTCGAGGTGCACTTCGGCGATGCGCGGCATGAAGTAGCTTTCGGCGATATAGAAGGAGCGTTCGACGTCATCGTGTTGGACGTCTTTGCCGGCGACGACGCCCCGGAACACCTCACGACCTCCGGCTTTTACGAAGAGTTGCTGGACGTGCTGGAACCCGACGGTGTGCTGCTGGTCAATGTGGGCGATGATCCGCCGCTAGCGTTCGCGAAACTGCAGGCCAGGGAGCTGGCCTCGGCCGCCGGGTCCGTCGCTGCCCTCGCCGAGACCGGCATGTTCACCGGCACCAGGGCCGGCAACATCGTGCTCGCCGCCCGCCGTGACGGCTGGTCGCCGGCGTGGACCGACGCGCTCCTGTCCGCCGGTCCGCACCCCGCGGCTGTGCTCACCGGTCTCGAGCTTGAGTCATTCGCCGGGGGCTGAGGGCTCCATCACCGGCTCGGCGAACCATAGCTGGGTTTCGCCGTACTTCTTGACCGCAAACCGCTCCAGCCCTTCCGGCCACGCGGGTTCGGGGGAACGCGAAGAGCGCTCGACGACGACCACCGCGCCGTCGGCCAGGTAGGCGGACAGAGAGCCAAGGACAGCGCTGAGCGCGTCCTCCCCCAGCGGATAGGGCGGATCCATCAGCACCAGGTCCCAATGCTGTCCCGCCGGCAGGTCGTCGAGAAAACGTTCCGCTTTCATGCGGTGAACGGTGGCCGTCTTCCGGCCCAGCTTCTGGTTGACCAAATCGGCGTTTCGCCGGCACACCGCGGCGGCCTTATCTGCTGCTTCGACCAAATCGACTGTGGCGGCGCCACGGCTGGCCGTTTCCACTCCCAGCGCACCGGAACCGGCGAAAAGGTCCAGCACACGCGCGCCGGCTATGACGTCGTAGGACTCCAGCCGGGAGAACAGCGCCTCCTTTACCCGGTCCGTCGTCGGCCTCGTGTTGTCGCCCGGTACGTTAGCCAGGGTCAGTCCCCCGGCCACGCCGGCCACGATCCGGCTCACCGGCTACCCGCGTTCAAGGAAGGCCTCACGTTCCGGGTTAAGGTAAAGCTCGATGGCCTCCGCCAGCTCCGGATATCGGGACAGCGTGGAGTCATGCTGCAAGATGGCGGTGGCATCTTCGCGGGCCCGGGCGATGACCGCCTCGTCCTTGATCACGCGCAGGAGCTTCAGGGTCGATTTGCCTCCCGATTGCGAGGCTCCGAGGATGTCCCCTTCACGCCGCAGCTGCAGGTCGGCCTGGGACAGTTCGAACCCGTCGGTGGTGGCGGCGACGGCCTGCAGCCGCTCCCGGCTGGGGTGGCCAGGTTCCAGCTGCGTCACCAACAGGCAGGTACCGGGAAGACCGCCTCGGCCCACCCGGCCGCGGAGCTGATGGAGCTGCGAGATCCCGAAACGGTCCGCGTCCAGGATCACCATCATGGTGGCATTGTGCACGTCGACGCCGACCTCGATCACCGTGGTCGATACCAGGATGTCCAGGGCGCCGTCGTTGAACTCCGCCATGGCGGCGGCCTTCTGCTCGGACTCCATCCGCCCGTGCAGCATCCCAATCCGCACGCCCGATAGCACCGGCAGGCTGCTGATGTGCTCGATGATTGCGGCCACCGAAGCCATCGGCCGCTGTTGCTCCTGCTGCAGATCGTCCGGCGGATCCGCTTCCTCGAGCTCGTCGTCGCCGATCTTGGGGCAGACAACGTAGACCTGCCGGCCGGCGTCGACCTCTTCGCGGGCGCGCTGCCAGATTCGGTCCTCCCACGCAGGGTGTTCCTGCAGTGCCACCATGTGGGTGGTGATCGGTGCCCGCCCGGCGGGCAGTTCGGTCAACACCGACGTCTCCAGGTCCCCGAAGACCGTCATCGCCACGGTTCGGGGAATGGGCGTGGCGGTCATGACCAGCAGGTGCGGCGGCGTGTCGGCGCGGCTGCGCAGTTTGTCCCGCTGCTCCACACCAAACCGGTGCTGCTCGTCCACCACCACCAGTCCCAGGTCCAGGAACTGCACGGTCTCGGACAGCAGCGCATGCGTGCCAACGACGATCCCCGCTTCTCCGGTCGCTACGTCCAGCAGCGCCCTGCGCTTGGCGGTTCCGGTCATCGATCCGGTCAGCAGCACCACCTTGGTGCCGTCGGCGTCGCCGCCGAGCATGCCGCCCTGTGCCAGTGGGCCGAGCGTCCGGCTGATCGACTCGTAGTGCTGGCTGGCCAAGACCTCGGTCGGCGCGAGCAGCGCCGCCTGGCCGCCGGAATCAACCACCTGAAGCATCGCCCGGAGGGCGACCAGGGTCTTTCCGGAACCGACTTCTCCCTGCAGCAACCGGTTCATCGGCGCATGGCCTGCCAGCTCGGCGGCGATGGTCTGTCCGACGTCGCGTTGCCCGTTGGTGAGCTCGAAGGGCAACCGGGCGTCGAACTTGTCGGCGATGCCACCGGTCCGTCCCGGACGCGCGGTGGCCTGCTCCGCCGCCGCGATGGCCCGCTTCCGCCCCAGCGCCGCCTGCAGGACCAGCGCCTCCTGGTACCGGAAGCGGTCCCGGGCCGCGCCGGCTGCCTCCATCGAGGCGGGCCGGTGGATCTGTTCATAGGCCTCGGCCAGGGAGAGCAGGCCGTCGCGGATGGCGATGTCCGGCGGGATGGGGTCCCCCAAGCGGGTGAGGTCCGCGATGTCCAGCAACGCATCCACCGCGGCCTTGATCCGCCAGCTGCCGAGTTTTGCCGTGGCCGGGTACATCGGTACCGGACGCAAGGCTTCCTCGGCGTCGAAGTCGAAGGCGTCCTCGAGCAGTTGATAGTCCGGGTTGGTCAGCGTGAGGCTGCCCCGGTAGGAGGTCACCTTGCCGGAGAACATAGCGAGGGTGCCCGGCTTCAGCTCGCGTTCGGCCTGGTAGCCGTTAAAGAAGGTGAGGCTGATGTCCGAGGAGTTGTCGGTCACCACGACTTCGGTCAGTGAGCCGCGGCGGGCACGCATCCGGCGGGACGTGCACTTCAGGACCCGGGCCACCAGGCTGGCGTCCTCATCACGCGGCAGCTCGGCGATCATGGTCAGTTCGCCGCGCTTCAGATATCGCCGCGGAAAGTAATTGAGCAGTTCCCCGGTCAGGGTGATGCCCAGGTGCTTTTCGAGTGCTGTCGCCGAACGCTTGCCGAGCCGCCGCTCCAGCGGAACACTCAGTTCATCGGGCAGGTCAGCCGCCATGGGTGTGCTCCGGTGGGCCGGCCAGTTCCGTCATGGTGACATTCATCGGCTCACCCAGTTCGCGGATGAGTTCCAGGGCCGCATCGCCATCCGGCACGTGGGCGTGGACGCGCCAGCGGTACCCGCCTTCGACTTCGGTCACCGCACTCATGATGACCGAATCGCCCAGCTCGTCCAGCTTCAGGCGCAGCGTTGCGGCGTCCAAGGGGCTGAGGTTGATGGTGCACATCACTTCGACGCCTTCGTCGACGTGGTCCAGATGCAAATGCGGATCCTGCACGTTGAAGCCGTGCAATCCGTCCAGCAGTTCAGGCTGCAGCCCCTGGCCCAGGGCGCTGGCACGCAGGGTGTCCATGATGAGCAGGAAGCCCACCGCCCCGGCGTCGACAATATGGGCCGATTCCAGGGCGCCGAGCTGGGCCTCGGTCCTGACCACGGCGGCGACAGCCTCCTCCACGACCGCTTCCAGCGTTGCCGCCAATCCATGGTTGCTGTCGTCGTTATGGGCGCCGTGCACGGCCGAGGCCGTCCGCGACACCGCCGCGATGACGGAGAGCATGGTTCCCTCAACCGGCTCGCTCAGCGCAGACCAGCAGCGGATTTCGGCGCGCTGAAGGGCCGCGGCCAGCAGCGGTCCGGTCAGCCGGGTGGTCCCACGCAGCGGTTCGGCCAGGGCAGCCAGGAAAACAGACAACAAGGTGCCCGAGTTTCCGCGTGCTTCCTCCATGGCGGCCTGGCCTGCAGCGGCCAAGAGTTCACCGACGTCGGACGTGGGGTTCTCAGAGGCGGATTTAGCCGCCGCCCGGATGGTCAAATAGAGGTTGGTCCCGGTATCGCCGTCGGCCACCGGGAAGATGTTAATGGCGTTCAGGCGGTCGCTGTGGTTCCCAAGTACCACTTCGGCTTTTGATAGCCAGCGGCGCAGCGCTTCGGCATTGGCAGCAATCTTCGTCTGCAACGTGATCCCATCTGCATGCGCCGGCGATGCCCGCCAACGATCGTCCTCAGTTCTCCGGCGTTAACTGAGCCTACCGCAGTTGCTTCTTCGGAACTGGCATCCCATCTTTCAGAAACGACCATACGATTGAGCTCGAACTTAAGACGCGAGCTTGATCAGTGCTGGAGTGCAGGCTGTTCGAGCAGCTCAAGCAAATAACGGCCGTATCCACTCTTGACCAAGGGCTCAGCACGCTGCCGGAGCTCTTCGTCGGTCAGGAATCCCTGACGCCAGGCTACTTCCTCGGGAGAACCTACTTTCAGCCCCTGTCGGTACTCCAGAGTCCGAATGAATGCCGATGCTTCGAACAGCGAATCAAAGGTGCCCGTATCGAGCCATGCGGTTCCGCGCGGCAGAACTTCAACAGCAAGTTTGCCGCGCTCCATATAGATTCGGTTCAGGTCCGTGACCTCAAGCTCGCCTCTGGCAGAGGGGCGCAGCGACTTGGCAATCTCCACGACGTCGTTGTCATAGAAGTAGAGTCCGGGAACCGCATAGTTGCTTTTCGGAACGAGCGGCTTTTCTTCCAAGCTGATTGCTGTCCCGAAGGTGTCGAACTCCACGACTCCGTATGCGCTGGGATCTGCTACCCAGTAGCCAAAGACCGCTGCGCCATCGATGCTCGAAAACCGGTGAAGTTTGGCGCCCATGCCAGGACCGTAGAAGATATTGTCCCCGAGAACCAGGGCAGTCGGTTCGGAACCAATGTGCTCCTCGCCCAGAATGAACGCCTGTGCCAAACCGTCAGGCTGCGGCTGGACCGTGTAGGTCAACGAAATGCCGAACTGGGATCCGTCACCCAGCAAGCGCTGGAAAGGCTCAACGTCGTGCGGGGTTGTGATAATCAGGACATCTCTGATGCCTGCCAAGATCAGTGTGGATAGCGGGTAGTAGATCATCGGCTTGTCATAAACCGGCATCAGTTGCTTACTGATGCCCTGTGTTATGGGATGCAGCCGTGATCCAGTCCCGCCAGCAAGAATGATCCCCCGCATGTGTCTCCTTCTTTTGATTTGCTGCTGCGCTGGCGTGTCCAAAGAACGGAGTTGAGTCTATTCGAAAAATCAGACTCCTACGATTCGGGCCTTGCGGCTGGTGCCACCAGGGCGTGTTCGCGACTTTGCACCATCGAATGCTCTGAGAAAAACCTCTTATAGTGTTGGGGGAACTATCACGATTGAGTGGGGAGGCGAGTCCGTGAGTGACTCATATGTTGAGCTGCCCGCAGCCCGCCACATGGGCAGCCAGACGGGATCGAGAGTCGGCCGTTCGCACGGTGCCAAAGCTTCCTCTCCAAGAATTTCGGACGACGCGGACCGCGCGTATCGCAAGAAGCGGCGGATCGCAGCGCTTCTTGCCGTGGCCGTTGTGGTCGCCATTCCTGTTTTGCTCGCTGCGCTCATTATGCTGTGAAGGAGCGGCCGTGCTCTCGGACACTGAGAATCGGCCACCTGACAGCAAGTTCTGCCGACGCATACAGAGCTGCAGCATCTAATCGACTGGGGAGATTTTTGCACACCGTCATGCCGATATATGGCACCCGCCCTGAGGCCATTAAGATGGCTCCGATTGTCAAGGCGCTGCAGGAGGATGACCGCTTCCTTTGCGTAGTGACTGTGACCGGTCAACACCGCGAGATGCTGGACCAGGTTAACAACTTGTTCGGCATCACCCCGGACCATGACTTGGACATCATTCAGCCCGGTCAGTCCCTGAACGGAATCCTCAGCCGAACAGTTCATGGTCTGGATGCGCTGTTCGCTAAGTCCGCCCCAGACGCGGTCCTAGTCCAGGGCGACACCACTACGTCCACCGCGGCGGCTATCGCCGCTTTCAACCGCGGTATTCCGGTGATTCATGTGGAAGCTGGCCTGCGCAGCGGCAATCTACTGTCTCCGTTCCCCGAAGAGGCGAATCGGAAAATCACTTCTCAGATAGCCAGCCTCCACCTTGCGCCGACCCCTGTGTCCAAGACCAACCTGCTGGTCGAAAATGTGTCTGCTGGAGACATCGTTATCACAGGGAATACCGTCATTGATGCTCTCTTCGAGACCGTGGCCCGACGCGTCGCCTTCACTGACCCGCACCTTGAGCGGCTAGCGACCGAAGGCCGCGACATCCTGTTAGTCACGACTCACCGGCGCGAGAACCAAGGCGATGCCATGCGTGGGGTCGGACGCGCTTTAGCCAGGGTCGCCGCCATCTATCCCGACATGGTGCTGGTTCTGCCCGTCCACAAAAACCCTCTGGTAAGAGACGCAGTCCTGCCGGCCCTGCAAGGCGTTGGAAACATCTTAGTGACCGAGCCGCTGGATTATCCGGAGTTCACCCGGCTGCTGTCGTTGGCCCACGTAGTCCTGACAGATTCTGGGGGCGTCCAAGAAGAGGCACCTAGTTTGGGCAAGCCGGTCCTGGTGATGCGGGAAAATACGGAAAGGCCGGAGGCGGTCGACGCAGGGGCAGTCCTGCTCATCGGGACCGACGAGGACAGGATCGTCGCCGAGGTAAGCCGGTTGTTGGAGGACGCTGATCACTACGATTCCATGGCTGAAGCAGTCAACCCCTACGGGGACGGAATGGCGGCAGAACGGTCAGTCGCAGCGGTGGCCGAACTCCTAGGAGTGGGCCGCAGATTGCCGGACTTTGCTGGATCAGGGCTCGTTAACTCTTAATTAGATGCGCAGGCGCTGAAGGCTTGCAGTGAGGAATTCGCGACATGAAGAAATTGTTAGTGACCGGCGGCGCCGGGTTTATCGGATCGAACTTCGTGCACTACGTGATGGAAAACACCGACGCCAGTGTGACTGTGTTAGACAAGCTGACCTACGCCGGCAACGAGGCCTCCCTCGCGAACCTGCCTGCGGCCCGCTTCCGACTGGTGCGCGGTGACATTGCGGATAGCGCGGTGGTGGATCCGCTGGTGGCCGAGGCTGACGCCGTCATCCATTACGCGGCCGAGTCGCACAACGACAATTCCCTGCACGACCCAAAGCCTTTTCTGGACACCAACATCATCGGCACCTTCACCCTGCTCGAGGCCGTCCGCCGGCACGGCGTGCGCTTTCACCACATCTCCACCGATGAGGTCTACGGGGACCTGGAGCTCAATGACCCGGAACGGTTCACCGAGTCCACCCCGTACAACCCCTCCAGCCCCTACTCGTCCACGAAGGCTGGCTCCGACCTGCTGGTCCGCGCCTGGGTCCGGTCCTTTGGGGTGCAGGCGACCATCAGCAATTGCTCCAACAACTACGGCCCCTACCAGCACGTAGAAAAGTTTATTCCGCGCCAGATCACCAATGTCATCGACGGCGTCAGGCCAAAGCTGTACGGCAAGGGCGAAAACGTCCGGGACTGGATCCACGCGAATGACCATTCCTCGGCCGTCCTGACCATTCTGGAAAAGGGCCGGATCGGGGAAACCTACCTGATCGGAGCGGACGGGGAGAAGAACAACAAGGACGTCGTGGAACTGATCCTGGAAGGCATGGGCCAGCAGCGCGATGCCTACGAGCATGTGGTGGACCGCCCCGGGCACGACCTGCGCTATGCCATTGACCCCGCCAAACTGCGCACCGAACTGGACTGGACTCCGGATTACTCCAACTTCGAGGAGGGCCTGGCCAACACCATCAAGTGGTACATCGACAACGAGGCTTGGTGGCGGCCGCAGAAATCCGCGACCGAAGCCAAGTACAAGGAGCAGGGCCAGTAACTGATGAGCACGGAATTCTCAAAGACCCTCAGTACAGTTAAGACGCCGATTCCGGGGATGCTGTTATTCGACCTCCCGGTGCACGGGGACAACCGAGGCTGGTTCAAGGAAAACTGGCAGCGGGAGAAAATGCTAGCCCTTGGCCTGCCGGACTTCTCCCCCGTGCAGAACAACATCTCCTTCAATGAAAAAGCCGGCACCACCCGCGGCATCCACGCCGAACCATGGGATAAGTTCATCTCCGTGGCCACGGGTCGAATCTTTGGCGCCTGGGTGGATCTGCGCGAAGGTTCAAGCTTCGGCGCGGTCTTCACTGCGGAGCTCGATCCGTCAAAGGCGATCTTCGTTCCGCGCGGCGTCGGCAATGCCTTTCAGACGCTGGTGGACGGCACCGCCTACACCTACCTCGTGAACGACCATTGGAGCGCCGACGCTCAAGGCCAGTACACCTTCCTCAATCTGGCGGACGAAACCGCTGCTATCGACTGGCCCATCCCCCTGGCCCAGGCCGAGCTGTCCGAGAAGGACAAGGCCCACCCGCGGCTGGCTGAGGTCTCCCCCATGCCGCCGAAAAAGATCTTGGTCCTCGGCGCAGACGGGCAGCTCGGCAAGGCCCTGCGGGCAGAGTACGCCGATGCCACGAATGTCGAATTTGCCTCCAAATCAGAGTTCGACCTCGCCTCCCCCGCGTCCTACACCAAGCGGAATTGGCGCAACTACTCGACCATCATTAACGCCGCAGCGTACACGGCGGTCGACAATGCGGAGACCCCTGAAGGCCGCCGCGCCGCCTGGAAAATCAATGTCAGCGCGGTCACGGAGCTAGCCAAGGTAGCCTCACGCTATGACATCACCTTGGTCCATGTCTCCAGCGATTACGTGTTCGACGGAACCAAGGAGGTTCACGGCGAGGACGAACCGTTCAGTCCGCTCGGAGTCTACGGCCAGACCAAGGCCGCAGGCGATGCCGTAGTATCTGTTGTGCCTCGCCACTATATTGTCCGGACCAGCTGGGTCATTGGCGATGGCAGCAATTTTGTGCGCACTATGGCGTCCTTGGCAGAACGAGGCATCGAACCTTCCGTGGTCAACGATCAGTATGGCAGATTGACCTTCACTGATGACTTGGCTGCGGGGATCCATCATTTGCTGAACACCAACGCCCCCTTTGGTGTTTACAACCTGAGCAACGACGGTGACAGAGAATCCTGGGCTGCGGTGGCGCGGAGGATCTATGATCTGTCTGGCGGCGACCCCAAGAATGTCATTGGAGTGACTACGGCGGAATACTTCGCAGGCAAAAGGACTGCTTCCCGTCCAGAACACAGTACTTTTGACCTCTCCAAAATCAGGGGTACTGGATTCGCTCTCAGATCGTCCTCAGATCGGCTCAAAGATTACCTAGTCGGATAGGCACCCGTTGTCTCACGGATACGTGGAGATGGCAAGTAAGACCAATAAAAGCCACAGGCGACTGGGGGCGGGAAGCCAAGGGGCTGAATGTTGGTCCTTTTTAACTGTTTCGATGGGTTGTTTCATTTAGCTGATCCTCGACCATCAAACTAAGATGGATGATGAGACGGTCCAGACGCTTTCAGGCGTAACGTAATTGGAGAGAAGAATATTGGTCCAAAACAACGTCGCGTTACTAGAGGGTTCCCTCGTAGCAAGTCTTTCCGCATCGGGAGTAACGCCTTCTGGAGTCGCACACGACGGCTGCATCACGCCACGATCCTTTGACGGACCGAATGTTGTTCGGCTGGCCGTTGAATCACACGGGAGAATTGTCGACCCTACGCCGCCATCAAGTTTAATCAAGTGTTTGTCGGTGCCGATTGGAGATCCCTTACGTGCTGCAAGGGTCATGCAACCAGATTACTGGGTCGAAACACCGGAACCGATCGAGGCTCCTTCAATTTGGTTGCTCCGTCACGCCCACGTCATGGGCGGAGTCGTTAGAGGCAGAACGGCCGAAGGACTTCTGGGCGGACAACTGATCCTCACTAGCAACGGGGAAATGATTCCGGCATCCTACGGCGTAACGGACGGAAACCAAGAACTATCGATTGATCGGCTCGAACGACGAGACGACGAAATATTTCTGAAAAGAGTTCCGGAGCCAAAGTATTTGGAGGGAATCTACTTTTTTTTGGGAGCTGTGAATCGACACTTCGGACACACGCTCCTGGAAGGTCTAACGAGGTTGTGGGCGCTCGATGCGCTTAGCCAAGAATTATTAGCGACGGTAAAATTTGTTGTTTACGAGGATTCGCTTTACGAATACACGAAGACCTTGCTGCGCTTGGCAGGAGTTCCGGAAGAGCGCATTGTCTACGCATCTCCCCATGACGTTATTGAATCATTGATCGTTCCAGATGCTTCTATGCGGACTCACAGGTGGATAACAAAATTCCAATCTCAGGTCTGGGATCGAATGTCAGCGATGAGTGGCGTGTCTAACCAGAGTCGAAGAATCTTTCTCTCTAGAAAGAATATCGGGGACAGGCGGTTAAGGAACGAAGCCGAGGTGGAGAGCCTATTTGCAGAAGCAGGCTACGAGATTATCTGCCCTGAGGCCCTGCCAATACTGGATCAAGTTAGGATGGCAACCGAATCAGTGTCTCTAGCTGGGTGTGTTGGAAGCCAAATGTACTTGGCGGCCTTTCAACGACCAGGGAGTGTCAATCTCATTTTGGGTCCACGGAATTTTTACCTCAAGGACGACGTCCTGATACATAGAGCCAAGGACTTGGAACTCGAAGTCGTCTTGGGCTCGAAGGTAGATTTCAACCGTCCCAAGAATGAGATGTCATGGGACGTGAGTTGCCCCTCCGTTTCACTCGCTGTCGGGAAGGTATTCGAAAAGCTGAGGCTCACCCAGCCCAGCAGCAGCAACAGGACCGCCTAGTCCGAAGTTACGCGGATCTTCGCGGTTCGTGGGGAATTGACCGCGTGTCATAGATAGCAGAAGGGCCCGTGGCCCTGTTGGGATGAGTGTGTCTAAGCATTCACCCTGAACAGGAACCACGAGCCCTTGAACGAGCCTACCCGGGTGGCAGTCGACGCTGCCACCGTGATCTTCAACCTGCCCGATTTCAGAGTCATCAACACCGAAGTCCTGCCCCTCGGCCAGCGCCGGATCACGGTCGAATCCGAGCTGCCGCCCGGCTGCCCTGATTGCGGCACCATCTCGGCCAGACGGAAGGCCAGACGTCTGCAGCGCCTGCGGGATATTCCGGTCGCGGGACCGGTGCAGGTGCTCTGGAAATGCG
Organism: Actinomycetota bacterium; assembly: GCA_051751385.1. Classification (GTDB taxonomy): domain Bacteria; phylum Actinomycetota; class Actinomycetes; order Actinomycetales; family Micrococcaceae; genus Crystallibacter. The sequence continues at coordinate 261,388 of JBNJKW010000002.1, forward strand.
AAGAGCCGGCCTGTGAACGCAAGTCCTTCAGTGAAGCCACGGACCAGGTTCCGCCATTTGCGCGCTCCACTCGCCGGTTGAAGGAGTCGCTGGTCTCCGCGGTCATTGATTCCTCCCGGGCGGTGTTCGAAGCGGCTCGCGCCTTCGGGGTCTCGTGGTGGCTGGTTCAGGAAGCGATTAATGCAGCGGCGACGACCTTGCCGGATGTGAACCAGCTTAGGCCAAGGTACCTGGGCATCGACGAACACCGCTTCCGGTCCGTCCGCTATTTCCAGGACCCGAAATCAAAGACCTGGACCAGGTACGAGCCGTGGATGACCACGATCGTGGACCTGGACACCGGACAGGTTCTGGGTGTGGTCGACGGCCGCGATCACAAGGGCGTTGGTGAGTGGCTGATGGCCCGGCCGCTTGAGTGGAGACTGGGCGTGCAAGTGGTGGCCATCGACCCGTCGGCCGCGTTCCGGAAAGCGCTGCGGATGTGGTTGCCCCGGACGGCTGTCAGCGTGGACCACTTCCATTTGGTGATGCTGGGGAACAACATGCTCACCGAGGTGCGCCAACGCCTGACGCAGGAGACGAAGGGCCGGCGCGGCCGGGCCAAGGATCCGGTCTGGGCCAACCGCATGCTGTTGCTGAAGGCAGATGAGAAGCTCTCCGACCGGGCACGGAACCGGTTGCAGACCGTGTTTGACGTCGACGATCCGACCGGCAAGCTGCAGGCCGCGTGGGAAGTCAAAGAGCAACTGCGTGTCCTGTTACGGACCGGTTCCCTCGCCGATGCGACGGCTGCCAAGGACAGACTGCAGCAGCTGGTCGAGCGGGCCGGGCAGCCGGAGACAAGCCGGCTCTGGCGCACCGTCTGCCGATGGTGGAAAGAGATCGAGGTCCTCGTTGTCACCGGCGCAACAACAGCGAAGGTCGAATCAAACAACGTCAGCATAAAAGCCAGGAAACGCGTCGGCCGCGGCTATCGAAACGCGGGAAACTACCGATCGCATATCCTATTGACCAGTGCGGCCCGGACGGCAGCATGAACACTCAGCTACAGCAGGCCGTTCCCCACGAACCGCGAAGACCCAGTTACGCGGGTCCGGACGCGTGCAATCCTCACCGTGTGGCGGGGATTGCACGTTGTCCGGGTTGGTGTGTTCTGTCTACTCTCCTCCGAGGGTGAGCGGGACGGGCTGGCCGATGAGGTCGAAGGCCCGGCACTGGAGCGGAGTGGGCACGGCCAGGGTCGGAACGCCGGGGAGCTTCTCGTCGGTGCCGTTGCGGGTCAGCGTGGCCAGATGGTCCAGCAGCGAGCGGAGGCTGGGGGCGTAGCCGGGCTCAAGGGCCGGCACCTCGTGGCCGCGGACACCGCGGCCACCGTCACCCGCTCACTGCCGCACGTCCGGCAGCTCGGGGCCGGAATCGTCCCGCACCGCCGAAGGGATCACAAATGGCTATCCAACACGTGGCCGGCATCGGATGCCCCCATCCCGGTTCCAGCCAGAATGTCACGATCCCACTGGCGTCGCCGCGGCTGGTGCCGAGTGCCTGGTGTCTGGCGCCTAGCGCGAGATGTCCCGTGGTCGGGACCTCCGACGAAAACCATAATCTCTACATTTAGATCTCACGCGTCGGGAACACGCGTGAGAAATCGCTCAACAGTTTGACCAACAACGACGTCGGGTCTATACTGCTCGATTATTTCGAAATCAAAGTCGGTTGTCCATTCAAAGCGAAATTCACTAAAATACCTCGAAAACCACCAAGATAACCGACTGGCATCGCGTCCGTCATCAAAGAACGAGTTCCCGAATGCGAGAATACGGAAGGGACTTGGGGCCGAACTATTCTTCCAAACTCGCCGTTTTCCATTATGGCCACTCGGGGGATCATAGGCGTCAACCAGTTGGATCTCACAACCCGACAGTTCAGCGGACTCCGTCGCAGGCCACATATTTCGAGTCAAAATAGGAACTCCAAAGAACCTGTTTGACAGATCCCCCGTAGAATACCTTGGTTCGGTAAACTGAACAGCTTCCGTAAGGGGCAGAATCGATGGATCAATCGACTCAACTAGCGCATTGAAACAGCCGCGGGCGCCTTCAGGTGAAAAATGAGTATCGTTCGAGCTATAAGGCAGCTCAGCCTTCGTCCAATTCTTGAATGCCGCAAGAGAGCTGCAATAAGATTCATTTTCAAACTGATTATGTTCGATATTTTGCAGTAGTTGCGTTGGCCCGGTAATTTCAACAGGCGCCATGTCAGAAAGAACTGTCAACTTTTCTGGTATGATTGTCTGCACGTATCTAATAGCCAACGCTTCAAGGCGAACCCGCCTTTCATCGAACAATAGCTTCCATCGCTTAGCTATGTCGTCGCGACGGCTGTTAGGCCCAGTGGGTTCCGAGCCGTACAGTCCTAAGAGGCCATTAGAGCCTCCGGTCAGAAAGAGCTGACCGTTCCTACCTAATTGAGCCGTGAGATCGCTAGAGATCAGACCGACAGGTAACTCAACAGACGATACCTCACCTTGGGTAGCGCGGTGCATGATACTTCTCAAGCTGTCTCTATTGGCACTTATGACCGAGGGAGTCAATGATGAAGCATCAAATTCCGGAGTCGTTTCAATTAGCTCCTTAATGAGTCGGATTTGCAGATTACTTTTCATGGCAGGTGTCAAGCGCAGCGTATCAGTCTGAACATGGTTAGTAGCCTCAATTACTACCCGGTCCGACAGCACGTCCATAGCTCTAAGAGGGACGCTGCACTTGATTTCAAATGCCGTCAGCTCATCGGTAATATGAGTTAGATCTTGACGCGACCGAATGGGGTGACCTTTTCCAACTTCAACCCCATTTACGAGGACCCTTACGGTCGTATTTTGTGCCTTAGAGTCGCCGGGCAAATATGCCCAACCATAAACTGTCCGTCCTTCGTCATCAAGACGTTCAAAATAGCCGCTCACAAGCAGGCCCGATCCGGGAGGAAGCAAAGTCGGACTAAGGAGAGTATAGACATACAAAGCCTTTCCTTTTTCTAATGGAGTGTCTCATCTTATGATATGTCAGAATCGGTTGAAGTAACGTAGCCGTCTCAGCAGCACAGCCTAAAGGGCTCTTCGCGGTTCGTGGTGATTCCAGCCCGCTGAGATGAACGTTCATGCCGCCGTTCGGTCAGCACTGATCAACATGATACGTGCCCGATAGTTTTCCGGGTTCCGGAACCCGCAATCAGTTAACCGGCCACCATTTGTTCACCGCCGCCCACAGCCCGGTGGTCTCAGGCATGCCGGCCGCGGCGACCCGGCGGGAAAAGAAGTCCCGGGCCGCCGGCAGGTCCTCGATTTCGGATGTTTTAGCATCATCCGCAGGAACTCCTTGACTCCCCATGCCGCGCTGGTTTCGTCGGTGGGATCGTCCTGGGTGAACACATTCGCTAGCCTGGCCTGTCCGCTCTCGGAGAGCGTGTCGCAACCGCACAGCCTTACGAAAAATCTAACGGCGGAGCATCCTCTTTCAATTGCTTAACAGACAAGTACTCGTGGCCAATGGATGCGAGCTCATTTGCGTCAACCAAGTGGTCGAATCCTGTGGCGAACCGCTCACGGAATAAGACTCTATCCGACCAATGGGAATTACCAGCGGCACGCTCAGATGAAAGAAAATCTTTAGCAGCATCGTACTCGACCAGCAGACACTCCGGCGCGTATATGAATTGATTCTTCGTCCGAGCGATCGCTGTGATCTCGTTATCTGCACGATGCGATGTGTAACCTTCATACAGGATTTTGTCACCGTACATCGAGTATGCCCAAGCTCTATTCACCATGCCGAAAGAAGCAATTCGTCCATGCCACTTGCCGCAGTTGAATCCCAGCAGTTTGAAGCTCCCACGTTCAACCCGTGAGTAAGCTTTGCTCAACCATTCGTGGCCCGGTACTGCATCCTCGGCTACGTACACGATGTACTTCGCCCTGCTTCGATTCGCCACTGCATTGAGGGTCCGAATGAACCCTTGCCGAATATCATCGATCGCGACAACTATATCGGCTTCAACTCCGGCCCTTTTCCTGAGTAGTTCAGCGGTTCTTTCTGCCCGAGCGGTATCAATGCAGGGCATAACTACACAGATATTTCGTGTATACCAAGGATCCCCATTTCCAGCGTCTATCTCCGAGGACCGTACATGGTGAATTTGTCCCAAGCTATGGGCGTAATGCAAATCTTGTGATGCCTCCCATGAAGTGTCCGCCAACACGAAATCGTCGGACTGTATGGCGAGCGCATCACCGTAAGAGTTGGTTTCCAACGCTTCTAGGAGCAACCGAGGGGACGCAAAAGTATCTCGCCAAGGTAGTCCGGACCCCGCACGACCAGTATTGGCGCGCACCGCGTCCACACCACTTCCCTGCATCGCCATGTGAGCCTTACGTAGCCAATCACGCCCAGGGAATGTATCCTCGGATACTACGAGCGAGCGCCGAGCTTGCAATCGGCCAAGTAGGTCACCAAGACCTTGCTCGGAATCACCAAGCAACAGCACAAGCCCGATGGCATGTTCCGCACGGCGCGACAGGAGACGCCCAAGCTGCGCCGCCTTCGTGAGCTCCTTTGCCAGCACGAGGACAACAACTTTGTCGGTAGGTAAGCCGATCGTCGGGGAATACGCCCCTGAATGAGCTACGACGGTGTTCGCACGCTCAGCTCCCATGAGTCTTCTGCTGATCCCTCGAAGATTGAAGTCGACGTGGGGCGCCAACGCAGGGACCTCCCTGCGTGCCAGGCCATATAGGTATACGGCCTCTTCAAGCCTTCCAAGCCTAAGTGCGACGTTCGCCGAAGTCAGGGATGAATTCATATAGCAAACTATCTCACAAGCGAGAGATGATCACTCAATGCAGCTCCGATCACGACAACCGCCATCTCGGGAACCACTCGGATGCCTGAACTGCCGCCTTAGAGTCAGCAGTCCAAGAATACTCGATATTGCGGTCAAGGCTGGCTCCCATCCCAGCTCCGAATTATCATTCTATTGAACCGACTCGCAGTTTCTCCCTCGCTATTTTTCATTGCCATCTTGATCTGCGTTAATGGAAAAATTTTCTTCGGACAAGCTTGACCGGCCACACCGTATGAACAACAGAGACTTCGAAGATCGACAGGCCGCCGTTGAGACTTACTAGTTCGGCGCGCGGAGTCGTAATCTCAGGACAAAATACGTTTCTTGAAGCATCAACTAGGTCCCATGACTAGACCAGATTCAGGCACAGGCTGCGATCCTTCCTTTCAAGGGAACCGCCGGCAGCCGGGCACCAGAGTACCGTCTCTCCTCGCGGCTACTGAGGGCACGTGCGGGAGATCGGGCAGGGCTCTATTCACTGCTGCGAAACGAGTTTACTGTCAAATTCGACGGCGTTGAATAGTGAATCGCTGACCAAGGCGCGTGCGCCATCCCCAGCTTCAACTGCGGATACGACGGAGCCATCCAGCGCCGCGCCTATGGCGGCAGCCCAAGCCGCGTCACCCAGCTCCACGACCGAGGAATACCTTCCAAACCCCTCGTATGGGCCGAATCTGGACGCCATGACGGGGAGTCCGAGTGCTGCATACTCCATGAGTTTCAGAGGAGACTTGCTCTGATTGAAGCGCCCTCGGGACAACGGCGCAAGTGCCCACGCGCAATCCTTGGACTCTCGCTTAAGAAACTCTACAAAGGCCGGGTAGTCTCGCGAGTCGTTGGGAATCTCTAAGTGCTCGAGCCATGGCTTAGCGACACTCCCCCGCGCGAAACCTCCTAGAACCTTGACCTTGAACTGATGGCCGGTGTCATAGAAATGGTCGAAGATCGGAGAGATAAGTGCAAAGTCTTCAGCATGCGTCTGGCTCCCAAAGTACAAGAATTTAGTCAACGTGCCGGCTTTGCGATCTCCTGGCTTCATCTCCGGTTTTAGCCAGGTACGCGCATTAAGCGAGTTCTCTTCCAGCTCCACTTGTGTCGAGTACCGGCTTAAAACCTTGACAAGTGTCGGAGTTGAAGCGAGAACACGTTGCGCAGCCCTTAGAAGTGACTCTACAGACGCCCGATAGTCGCGGTACGAGCCGGTTGGATCCTTCTCAGCGGGCACATCCAAGAGATCATCGTCAAGATCATAGGTGAAGCGAAGTTGACCCGCTTCAACTAGATCGACGACTTGTTCTACGAGCGGTCCCGACAGAGCGTTCCGCTGGATAATGGCATCAGAAACATATCCCTTCTCAACGGCCTTCACAAAAAGCTCAGGGGACAGTCGTAGGAACGTAAGCCGACGATCTAGTGCGTTCTTGGTCTTCTCCCATACCCTTACGTGCGTAGAGCCTGGGGCTCGTGTCAAAGAGTCATTCGCCGGGGAGACTACTCCAATAAGCGGGGATGAGGGTTCGAGGCCCTTGTAGACGTTCAGATATCGTGCACTCATCAAATTTACATTGTTGAGAATGCCGTCCGTCTGTTGCCAGTCGGCCACATTGGCTGAAGCCTCGGCTATCCGGAGGGGCTCGTTCGCCAGACCAATGAGCAGCTCATAGAGCGCTTGCGAGTTGGTCCTTTCCGATATCCATCCGCCCCCTGCAGCCTCAACACGAGATGCAACCGTCGGGTAGTCAAGAGCCGCTACGGGAAGTCCTGCCGCCCAAAGTTCGGTCAAGGTGTGACACCAAGTTTCATCCCAGATAGAGAGCACAACACCAACATCCGGCTTGATGCGCAGAGCACGGTCAACAAATTCATCTCGTTGGTACTGCCCATGAACCTGGACTTTTGCAGTCGGCACGTCAACTTCACACTTGCCGAGGATGTGAAACTCGAGTCTTCCTTCCGTGTCGAGCTCACAGACTTCCTTTAGGAGCTGTCCGCCCTTCGCCACGTCGATATTGCCGGGCAACAATATCCGCATAGTTTTCAAGGATTTATTAGACGATCGTTTATCCGGCTCCCGCATCCTCGGGAAGTCACGGCCGTGGGGAATTACGTGAAAAGGCGTCCCTTCGTCTAAGGCGAGGACCTCTGTAATCAGTTCTCTAGCGCTCTCGGATGTTGTGACAAACGCGTCACACGGAGCTGCTGCTTCCCGAAACATTCGTCGCCATTCGAGCACCCACGAATTGCGCAGGGGTGGCATGCCGTCTAGCGGCCAAAGAGACGAGGGCGTACAAGGAAGTCTTCCTACCGCGCAATCAGCTGCGCAGAAACTGCCATCCCCCTCCACAAGCTTCACTGTTGGACACAACGCGTAGTAGTCATGGAATGAAAGTATTGTTTTGGCGCCAGACGCCTTGGCTAGTCGAGGCAAGCTCAGCGAGTGCCAAGCGAGATGCCGTATGTGAACGACCGCAAAGTCGTATGTGTATAACCAATCCGCTACTACTTCGTCATACTCGCGGCTCCGATGGGTTAAAGGATCAACAGGATCGGTCAGCTTGTGCTTTTCAACCAGTTCTGAACCGTTCTGGGTGACCTTGTAGAGAAAGATGCGCTTAGAATCGCACCGCATGTGCCAGGGTTCCACCGTGTCCGACAATCCTCGCATGAGGTCGCCGTTTGTCTGAGGCGTACCTCCAGTCTTCGTTGAAGTCACGAAGAGGACACGGGGGGCTACTGCGCTTGAACGGCAAGCCTCAAGCGCTTGCAGGGCCCGTGCCCTAGCATCCAGTATCAGGGGATCCGTCCGAAACATTTTGACGGCTAGGGAGTAGTCGGGATATCGCGAATTGATCACCGAACGACCCGCCGACATAAGTACGTCCTTCTCATCCCCAAAGCTCTTGCTCCGAGAGTGGAATACGTAGGTACGGTCGTCTATGACGTTTCTCCAACCGCTGCGTCCAGCGCGCATGCAGAAGTCGTTCTCTTCACCGTATCCCCGAGGGAAGGCATCGACGTCGAACGCACCCACCGCATCGAGACAAGCCCGCCGGATATACATGCAGAATCCGTTTCCGGTCGGGACCACGGGATAGTGACCACCGCTGCTGCGACGAAACGACACCGCATACTCAGCTTCGGACACACCCAGAGGCAGGTCGTTGTCGTTTCCAATCTTGGGTGCCGAAAATGCACCAGCTCGGTCGGACATGGGAGTTACCGTGCCGACCCTGTCATCTCTGAGAATCGGCTCTCGAAGACCTTCCAGCCAACGTGGCGTTACCCTCGCGTCCGAATTGAGTATGACAACGTCGCGTCCTTCCGCCAATTCCAGACCACGATTGACCGTTCGCGTAAAGCCTTGGTTTTTTTCATTGAAGACAACCTTCAGCCGTCCATCCTGTTTGAGACCCCGCAACCAGTCTTGCACTCGAGGATCAGGACTTGCGTCGTCGATCAGAAGGATATGGACGTCTTGGGCCGTATACAGATTGAGGCGCTCTAAACAAGCTTTCGCATCATCCAGCGCATTGTAAATGGGAACTATAACCGTCACTGGAACTGAAATGCCGCTACGAGCCGCGCCTCGGTAACGAGGCGCGATGAGCGGCCGCCCTGGTTCGTCGCCGAGGGACTCCTCTTTTGGTGCGTCACGCAGTTTGGCGGCGTGTGGACTTTCTCTGCCGTTGACGTCCATGCCGAGGCGCGTGTGTGTCAGCTTCACGTTGGCGCTCAGCACCTCGGACATCTCGGGATATTCTGAGATCGCCTGCTCGTAAAGACGAAGTGCGAGTTCGTAGTCATTTTCACGGAAAGCGCGGTTCGCACGCTCTACCGAACCTGATTTAACACTTTTTGCGCTGTTCACAAATACTCCACTATCTTTACTCAATCCGGATTACCAGACCGCTTTGTGCTTCATGTCTGTCACATAAGCACCTTCGCCGACGCGTTTATGCCAAGCCAAATCCGTCACGCTTGCTTCTGTTCCACGAACAATTCTCGCGCCAAGTTCACTTTTGTGGTTACCTTTATATATAAACACCATAGAATTCATGAATCTAATTTCGGAAATCTTAGAAAGTGCTTCTGGTATCTCAAAATCTGGCCGAATTGTCTCTCGAGATTCTTCAGGCAACACTGCTAGTATTTCAGCTAAGTCAGCCCAGTGTTCGTGGTTAATTACATCCGTTAGGGACTTGAAGAACGCCATCTGACTTTCCCGACTGGAAAGTCCTCCCCCGAATTTTTCCCAGTAACTGGTATGGACGTCTTCGACAATATACAGGCCCCCACCGACCAGCATTGGAAAGTATGCAAGAAAGTTTTGTATGACATGGCTGGAAACATGTGATCCGTCGTCAATAATTAGGTCATATTCTGGAGATATGTCTAAAATCCGATTGACTGTTTTAGCGTTCTCGGCAGCCCCCACAACTATGTTGACACGGTGGTCCCCATAAACCAGGCCACCACACTTCTCATCAATATCTACACCAACGGCTACATCCAAGTTTACGAATGCCTGGCACCAGACATCCATTGAACCGCCGTTCTGCACCCCAATCTCCAGCAATCGTCTAACGCTGTGAAGACGAGGAGCGAGCGTTTCGCTATATCGGTCGAGGTATGAAGTCCACTTGTCAATTAGTTTCCCCTGTTTCTCCCGAAACATAACTGATATGTCAGTCTCAACCTGACGCGAAAAAACTATAGAGTCCCACGCCTTATCCGAATCGCAATCAGCTACGTAGTAACCCACTGACTTGAGGCGGTCGATGACCTCAGACCATGGCAACGATAGCCCTGCATCCTGCCAGATTGAAGGAATGCGAACCAGGACTACGAGTTCAAGGTCTCCCACTGTCGCAAGCGCTGGGGCCAGTGTTGCTTCCAAGCCCGCAGCATCCAAGATAAGAAGATTCAGTCCTGAGGTGGTACAGCGCGATCGGACTAATTCACCCAGGTCGGCGACTGGCACTACCTCTGAGGAAATTTCTACCAGCCCTGGGAACCGGGTCCTATTTGGTGTAGTTCCCTCGAGACAGTCCATTTCGGAAATGGGGAAGGACCGAAGCGACGACTGGCCCCGTCCCGTTCCTGCGGCCGTATGCAGTACTTCCACTCTTCGGTCATTCGCGGTTCGTAGACGCAAATACTGCGCCTGATCCCCCTTTGGTTCTACGAGTACGATTCGGTCAGCGGGCGAAGCGATGACGTCGTTCAGTTCAGGGCACAGGCCTGCGCCGATGTAGAGGATAGTTCCGTCTATAGCTTCCAGATTGTAATCGCGCATGTATCTACCTGCCTGAAATCTTCCTTCGTTTCGACAGACTGTGGCCTAGTGGCGAGGTCTGTCCCAGCGCATTGGCAAGTGCTGCCCTTAGCCCTGGGACCCGATCGCGCCAGCCTTGCGGAACAGCTTTGTGTATTTCCACGATCGCGAGTCGAGAATCCTGTTTCGCTCAGCCTCGAGCTTTTGAACTTTTAGGTCTAGTTGACGACGCTCAGCTCGGAGCTGACGTGCCCTATCACGATGCTCGTCACGCACGGTCCTGAGCCAATCGTTCTTCGCCTGCTTTTCGTCGAGTTGTTTCTCGAGCTCCAGGATTTTTCCCTTACGGTAATCGCGTCCACGGCGGAGCCCCCGAAGCTTTTCTTGCAGTTCGCGATTAGCTAAAATTCGTCGCTCAAGCTCTTCCTGAGTACGGTGGAGTTGCTTAACAACGATCGAGTTTTCTTTCTGAACGCTGATCAGCTCCGCCCGCTGTTCGCGGAGCTTCTTTCGCAAGTCCTTGGTTTCTGAACTCGCATCGAGGAGAGATGCCCTGGAATCCAGAAACTCAGCCAGGACATCCGGAACGTAGGGTGCCTCCCTTGTAGGAAGAGTCAGCGCCTCAAGTTGGTTGAAGATTTTCCGAGGTCGATCTAAGGCCAGCAGATGCATCGCAACGAGTCGCAGACCCGACTCGGACTCGTCCCTCTCAGCAACCGGCATGGTTTGTCCAAGTTCGCTTACACCTGACAATGAGATGCCCGTAGATTCGCTGATTCGGTGCCCTAAAATTTCCAATTCTTGCAGCGTCTCCGGAAGAACGACTACCGTCATCCGGTCCCAGTATCTTTCGTGAAGTTCAATTAGCCTAGACGAAAAATTCTGCCATTCCACGAGGGCATCAGTGAGCATGACGCCTCGTTGCAAACTCCCAACCAGATGGGAGACGGGAGCGGTATACATAACTACCGTGTGGCGACCATCCTCTGCTTCGAGCGCGACTTGCAGGTCGGCCATGCTTGACATGGTTTTCTCGTTCCAAGCACTGGATGTTGACCTAAAGCTGGTCAACCACTTTGGGTCGTTCACCCCGGTGAGATTAACCAACGTGAGTTTCACCGTCAAAGTTTCTGCCTGATTCAAGATTAAAGCCCCTCAATAAGATCAGCGTCACCAACTATTTGCCGCCGAGGCGGACCTACGCTCTACTCTAAGGCACGCTCGGATTAAGACGCGATCGCGGCGAGCGACCATCGTTCCCACTATGCGGGGCCGGCTCCAAGCCGGGTAGGCCTCGATAGCACTCAGACAGAGGCTTACTTCAACTGGGTCAGGATCTCGTCAAACGTCTCTTGGTTTTCTGCTCCGGCGTGACCAGATTCATCAAAGAACTCGTGGTAGGTGAGCTTCTCTACATCGCCCAAGGACTCTACATATTTTTTAAAGGGTATGAAGTGGTTCTCATAGTGGTCAGTGTCCTGCACATTCTGAGCGAGGAAGATACTCCGTGATCCTGCCGTTACTTCGGGAACAAGGGCTGTGAACTTATACTGCTGATCTTGCGCCACTCCCCCAAGATCATCTGCGCCGTAGCAGACCCTCGACATGCGGTTGGTCCACTTGACTGGATACTTCCACAGGTCCGTCTGCGGGTTGATCGCGATCACCCGGAGCCCCCGGTAGTAGCGCGCGAAGCGCAGCGCAGCGAATCCTCCCCCGCTGGACCCATAGGAGAAGACCTGATCCTCACCAACGCCCATAGTGTCCGCTACCGAGGTCACTACCTCGGCAATGTGCGCCAGGTAGTCGCCTTGGCTGTTGCCTGCATACCAGGCGAGCCCGAGGTTGTTGTGGTGGTAGAGCGCCGGGTCCGAGAAGTACAAGCAGCTAGCAGGGAACTTGGAAGCCCAACTCCAACGCTGGAATACTGGCGGCTCGAACGTGCTCCGTCTGGCGTCTCCCGAGAAGAACACAATGAGGCGCCCAGTCTCAGGCTTGGGGGCGAAGATGAAATCAAACTGCTCACCCTCGAAGTGTTCAGTGTAGAGACCCCGATCCTGGACATCGAGGTCTGCCGGCCCCTTCCAGTGATGGCGTGGGACGCTGTCGAGATGCTTGATCGATGTCTTCTTAGCCTTCATTCTGCTCGACCTCCACGCCTAGACCGGACAAACGCTTCAAATAGGCCTCCGGAGTACATTCCTGCTCGATGAACCGGACCGCGCGCTGCTGCTGTTGTGCATAGCGCTGCGAATCCCACAATTCGTTGACTACATCCTTGACCTGGTCCGGCTCCGCATAGACCGCTGCATCTTTGAACACTGGTTCAAAGTGTCGTGGCAGAACACAGACCACCCCATAGCTCATAGCTTCGAGGATGGCCATGCCGAAGGCCTCAAGCCAGCCATCACTGTGGAAGTAGACGAAGAAGTCGATCTTCTCTGACAGGTACTCTTCCACACTGATCTCGTTGAATGCATAGATCTCCCAAGAGGGCGGTTTCCGTGGGAGGAAGCCCTTCCGCACAGGCACCTTGGCGCCGCCAAGTATGCAGACATTCGCGGAGCCGTCAGCCGGATAGACCTGCTTGAAAACCTGTCGGTCGGAGGGCCACTTTGCGACGTCATCGCGCGCATGCCGTCCAATGGTTGGCCTGCCCGCCCGGTAACGGTTGTGGCTAGCCTGCTCTTTGAGTTCGATGATGCCCTTCCACGAGAAGCTTGTCAGGTCTGAGGCGGGCATGAGTGGCGCGATCATAGCCCCGATCTGCTCACTCTGCGGGGCCCAGAGCGGCCGCACGCCGAAAAGCCCCTCTATATTGCGGGTGACAACGCCGATGTCATAGCTGCGCCGCTCTCCGCTCGGTTCGAACGGCGGGTGATTGGAGACGATGACCGCCGTCTTTGGCTTCAATCTAGCGGCGACCTCCGGCGCCACCTGCAGCGCAGTGGGCCACCGCACCACGAGAAGATCAGTCTCAGCTGCGGTGTCCAGGGACAGCCGGTCCACCTGACCAGTAAGCACCAGGTCATCGATCTTACGGCTGAATTGCCGTTTGGCAGCCGAGGGGATCAGGCCGTTCTGGAACGGGATCACTCCGACCCGGAGGCCAGCGTCCAGACAGACCGAGATCTCATTGAAGAGCGAAGTGGAGTTGCCGGCGAGGAAGCCGAACTCCGAGGCAAAGACAACGTCATATTGGGCGGGCCCTCCCGGGCGGGCTCCTGGCAGGTAAGCCGTCGGGGCGACGAAGCGACGCTCTTCCATTGACTTCGGCATATAGGGTGATGCGCCGGATTCCCGAATCTCACGATGCCAACTCTTATAGCCACGAAGGTAGGCCCGGCGTTCCGGAGCGAGGTAGCCCACACCCATGTCATCACGAGTCAGGTTCGCACCATCCATGAGAGCGAAAGCCAGGGGCGCTTTGGTGACCGGCTCCACGGTGATGCCGTAGTAGTTCTCGATACGGCTCTTGAACTCTGAGTCCCCGGATTTACGGACGGTGTCCCAGTAGCCGAGGTCCTTCAGAACTGGATCGCGTCGGAACATCAAGGAGGCCATGGAGGGGTAGACCACCCGTCCCGTGGCGGAGCGCAGCACCAGAGTGAGCTGTTCGTTCACGCGCACCCAATTGGTCATATTCGCCAAGCGCTCGGGGGCTGCCAAAAAATCGCGAACCTGCAGCTCGATTTGCTGGGGGTGGTGCCAGTCGTCCTTATCGGCGACCGTGATCAGATCACCAGTGGCGAGATCTAATGCTTCATTGCGTACGGAGTAGGAGCCACGGTTCACCTCATTGAGCACCAGGCGGATGCGGGGGTCACGTGCAGCGAGCTCCTGCAGTTGCTGCCGGTACGGAGTGGGGTAGCCGTCGGCATCCTGCTCGGGTGAGCAGTCATCGATCATTATGATCTCGAGCTTGCGCCAGGTCTGCCGCAATAGGGAATCCACCGCGCTGTTGGTTGCGGCGCTGGGTTCGTAGATCGGCATGATCACTGTCACCAGAGGGGCGTCCTGATCCTCAGTGATTGGGGCCAGGTCCGTGGTGACATTGTAGAAGCTGACGCCGTCTCCGTGCATCGAGATTGGGGCAACGCCATCTTCTTCAAGCAGTTCGTTGAAGCTGGCCAGCCAAAGTTCGGTGCAACTGGGCATCCCCGCCACCACGTTGGGATTGATCGCGTTGAGCGCCAAGAGGTTCTGCGAGTAGTCATGCTCGATATCGGGATCTTCCGCTGTGAGCACCCGGGCGGATTCCTCGAACTCGCCGCGCCACCGTAGGAGGTCTCCGTAGAAGGCGCGATCTGCGCCGGTGATGTCCTCCAGTCCACGCCATTCTTCGAGCATGGAGTAGAGGGTAAGAGCATCGAGCTGGTCCGTCTCATCGCGAGGAGCGGCAAAGAGGAACCGAGCCATGGCGAGCACACCGGATTTCCAATGCTTCTCTCGCAACATCCCGGCAGCAGACTCTCGGAAGAGCTGTGCGCGATAGGACTCGAGAATCCCGTGGAGCTGGCCAAAATCGAAGCGGCCTTTGGAGGCAGCATAGGCGAGGGTATCGCGGGCTCCGCCATTGCGATTACGGATCGCGTTAGTGGTGAACCACTGGAGCCGGCCTGGATTGACGCGAAGCTCCTCAACCCAGTACCAGATCGCCCCTCGCGCAGGCTCCAGCACGTCGCCGGCGCTCTGCTTCTGGGAGACGATCACCGCTTCAAGCTCTTCCAGGCTGATGTCGGCTCGGGCCTGCTTGTACGTCCCTAGAAAAGATTCAACAAAATCCTGTCGGTCAGCTCGCCTTGCGTTGCTGAGAAGCTCAGTTGCGTAGATTGAGGATGACGCCTGCAGCGCCTGAGCTAGTAAGAAACTGTCGGATGCCAAGAACGAGCGGTCTTCCCAGAGCAGCCGCTCCCCCTGCGGATGGAAGGCAACAAGGCGCAGATGTGCCGTACGGTGCTCAAGAACTGAGGAAGGCAACGCCAGCGCGTATCCCGCTTTGCGGATGCCATGCTTCAGTTTGGCGTGCTCGTTCTTCAAGACAGCCGAGGACCGGTGGAGGTCCGTCTCTTCCGTCTCAGTGACTTCTCGCAGAACGAGCTCCACGGGGAAATCGAGACCGGCCGTGTGGAATGCCCACCCGGTGAACACCCCGCCGTCGAGAATAGTCTCTGAGAGCAGGAACTCCCCGCCGTCGTCCTGAACGATGCTCTCGGGCAGCCCCGCGGGCCTGCGACCAGCAGCATCTCCCAAACGGAGGTCAAAGGTGTTGCCGAATTCGGCTCCGGGCGTGAACAGTTGCATGGAATCAGTGAACCGTCCCTCAAGGGGGATCTCGTTGGCATAACGCCGTGTCCCCTCGGCCTCGGGATCACCTCCATTCGGCTCGGTGAGCGCGTGGAGGATCACTTCTGCCTCCCCCAGGCGCAGCACCAGCCGCCGGTGCTGCGTCTGGCCCGTCAAGGTGATCGAGGCATAACATTCCGTCAGTGCCACATCCGCAACACGGATCTCGGGATGAATCTGTGCGTCCTTGAGCCAAGTCGAGGAGGTGTCGGGCGCACCGTGAAGAAGTCGCTGAACTTCGCGCGCTGCGGCGCCGCTATGCTCTGCGGCAAGTTCCAGTGTCTGATCCAAGACGGACACGGGAGCGTGCGGCTCTCCGCCAGCGAAGATCTGGACGCGGTGTACTTGACCGTCGAAGAACTCAGAAGGAATCTGAGCCCCGTGCAGAAAACCGACGGGTCCGTTGAACTTCACCGTCTCGCGTTTCCAAGGAAGGACGCGTCGGTCGGTTCGCGCTTCGTCGATGACCTTGCCGTCCACGGTCACTCTGGCATATGCGGGACGGGCTTCAGCACTTGCCCACCCGGCAACTTGTCCCCGCGGGGTGACCATGAAGTCAGCGCTGAGACCTTCCGTGCCCGCGATCCGGGAATCAACTGTACTGATCCTCTTCTGCGTGAGGACATCGCCTGTCCCGCGGTGGATGAGAGCGACGTCGTGCTCTTCACCGGTCCAGAACTGCGGAGGCAAGTTGCCCAGGAAACCCACATTTCGGGTGCTGAACTCCTCAGCCGGGAGTTCGTCGCGGAAGATGTTGCACGTGAGGGCGGAGACTGTCTCCCCGTTGACCACGACGTCCAAGACCGCGTTTCCCTGATCGGCGTCCGGCTCGTATACCCAACCGCTGATCCGATCGGCCCGGTAATTGACAATCTTGAACTTCATAAACCCTGCAATCTAGTAAGGCGCCATAGGTGGCGAGGGAAACACAAAAGGCTACTAGAGCCGGAGGTGGCCGAGAGCACAGCTCGGAATTCTGTCCACGGACGTGTCGCCCAAGGCCTCACCGGTATCGTTCCCGCCTGGATTTATAGAATCTGCCACGTCATGCTCAGTCAAACGAAGGTTACGGAGCCCAGCCAGGTATTCGGAAGGGACGGCTCTAGATGGTGTCCGCACGCTAACGAACATCTTCACTAATCCCCTCGTCCAATCGCGCAGCCAAAGAAATCTTCGTGCGCATCTCTGATGTGCCGGAGGAAACGCCCGCGGGACGGCGGCTGGTGCCCCTGCTGCATTGACTCCAGCAGCAGACGCACGCGTCCAGATGCATCGACACCGCCGGTGGCAGGGTCGACTCCCCTAGCCTCGGCGAACGGAGTGTAGTGTGCTTGCACATGCCGGATGTCGTTGGAGTTCTGAACGTAGCGCACAAAGTTATCGATGTCCTGCTCCGCGTAGAGGCGACGGAGGTTCACCCACTCGGGGAACTGCGCCTCGACGGCGTCAATCGATTCGAAGTCCGGGAACGCGGCTCGGATTAGGGCCTTGTACACCCATTTGTAATAGTCACCAACTCGGGTTTGCGGTGAAAAGCACACTGCAACTGTTCCGGGGAGCCTGCGGGAGACGGCCAGCGAGGCGTAGCCACCGCCGCTGGAGCCCGCGAGTATGACGCGGGTGTAGCCTCCGTCGGCCGCGATCTGGCGGATCATAGCGGCGACGTCGTCACTCAAGTTCTGGTGGGCAGTGCCGATGTACCAACCCAGCGGCATCGTCTCATTGAGCTCCAACGTCGTATCGGCGATCAACAGTTTGCCAGCGTCCAATTCGCCCAGCGTGTTGCGCCACTCAAAGCGGGGAAGCTGGTATTTGGAACGCTGCAGCGACCCGTGGAAGGAAACGACCAAGGTTTCGGACGCGCTCGGCGTATAAAGTGCGCACATGGGGAGTCCGTTGTCCTCCCGCGAAGAAACCACGTACTCAAGGTCCTCGTTGGCGGTATGGTCAATCGCCTTGGCATGGTCGATGTAGCGGATGGCAACGGCATTCCGCTCGTCCCAATCAAGCTTATTCCCCCGCATTGATCCCCTCATGATGTGCTTCTCGCAAACCAGCAAACCGGACAATCCTATCAATGGACGGCCACTCGTCCCCGCCGTTGACAAGCGTTGACCGGAGCTCATTCCATCCTTGTGCCGCCAGCATTGCCTCTGGAACCAGCGGTTGAACGCGAGTAAAAACTGCACTCGTAAGTGGAAGCCATACCGGATGGCGACCGAATGCCTTATGCACGTTTTCGGCCACCGCTGTTACCTCGTAATGGTGCCCCGTATCAGATTCAGGGGCGCGTTGGATAAGGATTGCCACCTGCTCTGCCCCGACGTTGGAAAGCAATGCGCTGTGGAACTGGAATCCAGTCGGATCATAAATTAGGACTAGTTTGACTGCCACAACGTCCGTGATCTCAACCCGCTGCAATTCTCCACTGCGAAAGGCTTCCAAGAAGCGGTCGGTGAACGCGGGACCAAAGGACGCATCGCGTCCCAGACTGTATTTGTGCTGGACGCCCACCGTGAGGCCTAGACCCCGCGCTGCTTCTACATGCCGAAGCAGCAGCGAGGACTCTTCGCCACCGGAACTGAAATCCCCGACGAATAGAACGTCAATTTCCCTGCTGCGGACAGGGACGGGCAGGTACTTGCCGGGGGCGGCGAAGGCCCTTTCCAGCAGCGGGAAGGGCAGGTAGCCGTTGTGCTTCCCGGCCTCGATCTGCTGGTGCCAGCGACCGTAGTATTCGCGGTAGGCGCTCCGGTCCGGGACGCGGAAGCCGAGGCGGAAGTCTTCGACCGAAAGATTGGAGTCGGTGACCAGAGAAAGCGTGAGCGGTGCTTCGCTAATCTCCAGTGCGTCCTCGGGATTGACTATGAGCTTGTAACGCAAGATAAATTCGCCGTCGGCGGCCTTGCGGACTGTGTCCCAGTAGCCGAGCTTTTCGCGGATAACGGCCGTTGGAAACATAGTGGAGACGTGGGCAGGGGTAATGAAGGCGCCACGCCAGCCGCGGTAGTGGAAGTACAGCTGGGGGCTAACCCGGGCCCACGGCGCGGAGACGAGTCGGTGATCGCTCTGTTCCGCTGCCGCGGCCACCAAGCGCTCAATCTTTTGCGGGTGCTGCCAGTCATCGCCGTCGAAAACCGTGACGAACTCGCCCCTGGCCCGTTGGAAGGCCATGTTGCGGGATGTGTACGCCCCGGAGTTTACCGGGTTGTGCACCACTGTGATGCGGGGGTCCAGGGCCGCCCAGCGCGCCAGCTGGTGCTTGTATTCTTCGCCGGATCCGTCGTCGACGATGATGATCTCGATTTTCTGGTAGGTCTGCCCCAGCGCCGAGCGGACGGCCAATTCGGTGTAATCGTCCGGCCTGAAGACTGGCATCAGGATGCTCACCAGCGGGCCATTTTCGACGGCGGGAGCATCCGTCGTGCCTAAACGCAGAAACGGTTCCCCCTCTCCCGGAACCAGTCGCAGCTCAGCCAAGCCTTCAGCGCGGTAGACGGCGTTGATGGATTCCAACCACTCGTCGAAATCCATGTCGGCGCGCCGGAACGGGTTGCGGAAGTTGGCACGGAAGAGTGCCATATCATGCTGACGGTCGTCCTCGGGTTTGAAGAGCCGCAACAGACGTTCGGCTTCCGAATACCGTCCCGTCTCGGCCAGGGCTTCTAATAGGAACCCTGCACGGCCACTTCCCGCGAAAGGCTCCGTGCCCCGAGCCCGGAGTACCAGCTGGTACATCGTGCACGCGTTGAGCTGGTCCAAAGGGCTAACGCTCTGACGAAAACATAGGTCCGCGAGTTGGGCTAGTGGAAGTCCTGCTGCAGCCAGAAGGTGCCGTTCGACATCCAAGCGTGCTTTACCGCCGAGCCTATGACTTTCCAGCGCGCGTTCCAGCGAAGACCAATTCCAGCGCCCCCTGGTTGCCTTCAGGCTCAGGAGGTCTCGGCCCTGGATCGACCGCATCCGGGTTAGGCGTTGCAGAATTTGCGTCGTCGTCAGCGGGCTGTGCTCTTGAAACCATCCCAAGGCACCGAACTGGGGGAAGGTAGCGAGAGAATCTGGTTCCATTCCGGCCGAGCGCAGATAGCGGGAAGACTGCCGGGAAATTTCCCTGGTGGAGATCGAGATCTGTGCCAGACGGCGGTAGGAGATGGCGATGCCGGCTCCGACCAGCAGCACCAGCAGCATTACTGCCAGCAGAAGCATGGCCACGGAGTCGAGAATCAGCCCGAGTAGCACGAGAACAGCGGCTGCCAGCACCAGCAGGCCGGCCATGGGCACGGCCAGCCGCGCAATGCGCTGGCGGCGTCCTTGACGTCTGGTTGCCGGAGCCGTCATTTGTGCTCTCCCGTTGCTGAGATGCTGGTTCGCAGGCCTGGCGCTTGCGTGCTGAAGATGCTGGACAGCTCGGTCTGGCGGCCAGGAGGACGGTAGCGGATGTCCTCGGCGTCGATCTGCGGCGGAAGGACAAACCCGTCCCACTGCTCGCTGGAATTCTGAAGGAAAGTCTCCATCTCCGGAGCCCATGTGTGCCCTCCGTGGCCCGGCGAATCGCTGTACCGGTGCATCACGTAGTTCTGGCCGTGGCTGCGGTAGATGCTGCCGCCGGCGGCATCCACGGCTTGCAGCAGGCAGCGGTCCACCGCCCGGTGCACGAGCCGCCAGCCGCCGACGTCGGCCAAGTCACTCTTGGAAATCAACATGGTGCCGCCGGCCACGTGGTCCGAGTAGCGCTCTCCCTCTGAGGGACGCCTGGTCAGGATGTCCAGATCCTCCAGGTAAACGAACTCGACCTGGCTGCCGGTCAGCACGGCGCCGGAGTAGCGGCGCGCGTGGACCAAGTCCCGCAGATGATGCCGCCCATACCAGTCGTCGTCATCCATCTTGGCGATGAACTCGCCGCTGGCGGCTCGGACGCCGAGGTTCAGCACCTCCCCCAAGACCATCTCGGATCCGGCCTTCCGCACGACCAGATCACGCGAGCAATAATTGCGCAGCTGCTCAAGGTCGGCATCGGGAAGTTCGATGCCATGCAGCACCAGCACGATTTCCACGGCTGGCCAGTCCTGCCGCTCGATCTGCTGGACCGCTTCACGGAGGCGATCGGCCCGACGGGTGGCCAGTACTACGCTGATCGTCTCGGGCTCAAGCGAGGGCATTCCCGCCGTGGCCGCCCAGTGGTTCCAGCGGGCGGCCGGTTCGAACAGTCCCAACGCCAGCCGCCGCATGTCAATCGACTTGGATTCGCGCAGCAGCGGTGTGTCCTGGGCGTCGAACGCCACAATGGCAGCAGTGAGGTCGGGGCCGAGCAAGCGCAAGGCAGCAGTGTCGCCCGCCGTCAGAAGCGGAACGCCAGCCGTGGCCAAGCTTGAAAGTACGACGGCGGCGGCCCGTTGGTCCGTGGCGCGGAGGAGCGCGGCGACATCGACATACCTGTAGTGGCGCAAGGCACCAATGGTGCGTGTGTTGAGCGGCTCTCCCGGGCCGAGTGAGGCAACTTGTCCAGCGCTAGCGGTGGAATCAGTGTCGGTGAAGCTCATGCCACCCCGTGGATCAAAGCTCGCTCGCACTGTGCCGTGCTCCGGATAAGGGTTGAAGCCGCGCGGAGACACACAACGCACATCCACCGGCGGCAGCGCCATGGACCATCCACTGTGATCCGCCAGCCCCTCGCCGGGCAGGACGAACCCGGCGGGTTTACGAACGGAAGCGATTTCGAGTTTGTTGTTCGCCACTACCAAGTCCACCGGGAAGATGTCCTCGTCGGCGGGTTCGAGTAGGTCTGGGCATAGCGACAGGGCCAATGGATCGCCGGCAGCCCAGGCAGCGTGGGCTGGATCCGTGATACCTACCCGCAGGCCGCGGAGCACTGAACCGGGACGGCCTTGTTCCAGGTGCATCAGCGCTGCGGTTACCGCACGGTGGACGTCGACCCACTTGTCCGCGGCCACGGTAACGGCGGCGTATCCTTCCGGCATTGCCGAGGCCGAGACCATCAGTCCGGCGCGCAACTGCGTGACTGTGGGCCGTGACGGCGCCTGAGGCGCTTCGCCGTCATTCCGCAGCACCAGATGGACACGGTGCGCTTTGCCGGACAGGGTGAGCAGGGGCAGCCACTGGCGTGCCTGGGCTACTGAAGGCGCCCCGAGTACAAAATTGTCGTGCCATCGTTGTTGCGCTGCAGAAGCGGACGCAATGCTTCGCGGATCTGTAATATCTTCGAACGCCCACTCAAAGGCCTTTGGAGCGAGCCTCAGCCCGCGGGCCAGTTCGGGAAGCGAAAAGTCAAAGCTGCCAGCCAAAGTATTAGCAATCACCACCGCTATTTCATCCCCGCATTGAGGTATCGGAGCCGAGCGGCAGCCCGCGAGGCGAGGTACCTGGGTCCCTTCCGGAGTGCGTGGAGGGGCGTTCGGGCCGTGCCCGGCGAAGCGTCGCGGGTAGCGGCCTGCCACTGATGGCGCTTGACCCGGGCCAGTTCCGCTTCAAGCCGGCGCACTTGATGCTCATAGTCGAGCCGTGTCGCCGGATCTTTTAGGTCCTTGACGACCACATGCACATCGAACGTGCCAGCTCTGCCTTTGCGGAGGAACTGTTTGGGCGCGGGGCGGTAACAGGCGTGGGCACCGAGGCTGGCACCCGAAATCCACCGCTCGCCGCCCTGATTCCTGATGGCTTGCTCTGCTCCGGTCAGGGAAACAGGAGAGCCAAGCGC
The DNA here is from genome assembly GCA_051751385.1 of Actinomycetota bacterium. GTDB lineage: Bacteria > Actinomycetota > Actinomycetes > Actinomycetales > Micrococcaceae > Crystallibacter. The sequence goes on from JBNJKW010000002.1 coordinate 283,617, forward strand.
CGCAGATTTCCAGAGTTCCAATGTGCCAGACGCGCCGTCTACGAGTGCGCGCAGCAGGCTGGCACCAGTTTCATTTGCCGCTTCCACGGCGGCCTCAATCGAATAAGTCCCGAGCACCACGCCCGCTGGGCAGACCAGCAAGTACTGATCCCCAGCTACGACATCTTTTACGCTACGGACGAAATGGACGTCAGATTCCGACGCTAACCACTGCTCCAGCAATACCGAGTCCGCGGAGTTCGGCATCAGCACCTGGAGAAAGGAGCGCTGCACGCTGCCCGAGAAGATGGAGGCGATGGTCAACGCGGTAGCACGCGCGTCCGCGGCACGGGCATCCACCAAGACCGTCAAAGTCCCTTTGGAGGTCCGGCGGGGTTGCTGGATGGTTGCAGTCGATAAGTCGGCTTCAAGCTGCCACTGCAAAACCTTCTCGTGGACGCTGAAGCCTACGCCTGTGCCTGTCATCGACATTTCCTACTTGGCGAGGACAGCCGCTGACAAGGTTGCCAATTCGGCTTCCAAGGCGTCGGGCTGCCGCCAGGCACCGCGGGTGTCGATAACCGACTTACCTATCAGCCGGTCTTGGTCGAGAAATTTAAACTCATCGTGGTCGACTAGCAAGACCACTAGGTCTGCCCCGTCCAGCGCCACGTCAAGATCAGCCAACCGTAGATTGCCGAGCCCTGCAAGACTCCTGGGGAGGGTCTCGACATGCGGGTCAACCGCGATCAAATCTGCGGCAGGAGCGGCCTGAGAGATCATATGGACCACGTCAACGGCCGGCGACTCACGCGTGTCGTCGACATTGGCCTTGAAGGCGAGACCGAGCATAACAATCGTCGGCTCTGCAATGTCTGCAACTGTGGCTAGAGCGCGCTCAGCCACGTGCCGGGGCATGGAATCGTTCAGCTCGCGGGCAGCCCGGGTCAGTCCAGACTGCTCAGGGAAAGCACCCACTAGGAACCACGGGTCCACTGCAATGCAATGGCCACCTACTCCGGGACCTGGATTCAGAATATCGACGCGGGGATGACGATTGGCCAGTTCGATCAGGCGCCAGACATCCACCCCCGCGCTGCCGCACATGAGCGCCAATTCGTTGGCGAAGGCGATGTTCAGGTCTCGAAACGAGTTTTCCGCGAGTTTGGTCATTTCCGCGGTCTTGGCATCGGTCAAGTGGATCTGGCCCTGGCAAATGACACTGTACAGCTCTTGGGCCATCACGGACGCTTCAGGCGTGAGACCGCCGACCACGCGGTCATTCGTCACGATTTCAATCATGATCCGGCCGGGCAGTACACGCTCGGGCGAGTGTGCCAAATGAACCTGCTGCTTGCCGGGCTCCGGGGTGAGGCTCAGGTCCGGCCGAGCGCTGACCAGGAATTCGCCAATGCGTTCGGTGGTACCGGGCGGCGAAGTGGATTCCAGAATGACCAGTTCCCCACCGCGCAGCACAGGAGCGAGCTGTTCCGCCGCACTGCGCAGGTACGAGAGGTCGACGTCTTTGTCGTCCCGTACGGGCGTCGGGACGCACACGATGAAGGCGTCGGCGGCAGGAATCGTGGTCAAAGCTTTAAGGTTGCCCAAGCTGACCGCACCGGACACCACCACCGCCAAGTCGGGTTCAACGAACGGAACTTCCCCGCGATTCACGGCATCCACTGTGGACTGGTTTACGTCGACGCCGGCGACGTACTTGCCCTTGCTGGCAAAGGTCGCCGCTGTTGGCAGGCCGATGTACCCCAAGCCGACGACGACCAGGTCAAAGGTTTCCCTCACCAAAATGGACCCCCTACAAAAAGATCTGTTCCACGGGATTTCCGAAAAACTTGATGGCAGACGATGCGAGCAACTCGTTGGCCGTAGCCTGCCAAGTGTGCTTTGTGTGGTCTGCGGCACGCACCTGGCAGTAGTTGAAACGGTCTGAAGCGTAAATCTTTCCTCCCGATTCTAGAACACTTCGCAGGAAGGACGTGTCCTCGCCTCGGTTAACTGCTGGAAAAGGGTGCTCAAGAAATGTTGCTAATCGGCCCACTAGCGATGGACCTGCGACAAAGTGGGAGTATCGATGTTCAAATTGTGAATTTCGCAACACTGTAACGTTGGGACCCTGCAGGTGCATGTAGTGCGCCCTTTTTCCTACCACATCAGCGTCGGCGTAGTTAAGCGCCTGCAATTGGTCGAACATATACCACGGGCCGTAGAGGTCGTCGTCATCCCACTTCGCGGCAAACTCTCCGGACGCGAGGCCCGCAAGAGTGTTCAGGCACTCCCCCAAGGTTAAGTCGGCGGGAAGCTCCACCGCGATGGCATCCGTGATTCCTGCTGCACGGCACTTCCGCTGGAACTGGTCTTTATCTACGGAAAAACCATGCGCACCATAGATCAATTGGGTCGTGATTCCTCGCTGCGAGGCAACGCCCTCGATGACATGATCCATTTGGGCGGGACGGATACTGGACGCCAATACGGAAACCGTAGGTTCAGCTGTTCTGGCCGCCAATTCCGGACGGACAGCGCGCAGGATCTGCTCAGCCCGGTCGCGGTAAGTGTGTCCGGACCAGATACGGCGCTGCGCTCGGTGGACCAACCGCTCCGCAAATTCTCGGTTCTTGAGCAGTGTGCGAATGGCATTGGCTGCTTCCTCGCGGCTTCGAACTACCGGCAATTCTCCCTGAGGAAAAAAACGGTCTACTGCGGGACTTGGCGTAGTCACCACGGTGGCACCGGCAGCTGTCATCTCAAAGATCCGCCGAGAACACATAGTGGCCGAGTCCACGACAGAGTTGACGTTTAGGAAGACCTTGTACGCCTTGTACGCGGTAAGCATCTGCCGATAGCTCAGGGATCCAACGACAAATTTATCCAGGGGCTTCGGAAACTGATACTCAGACTTTGCCCCCAGCTGGCGAGAGAAGATGTCGAACCTGAAGTTCCGCCCGCTGCAGGCCTCAGCGGCACCGGGAAGAATGATGTCCATCTGCTCGCGCCGCTCCGGGTACTTGTGCGCAAAATACATTCCAGCGAAGGCTACGTCGCGCGCCTGCCAACCGTGCCTTGGCCGTACTGGATTATGAATCTTCGGCTGAGCAGCGAACGGCATACAGGACACATTGGAGTGCCCCAGATCCTTGCGATACTGCGCCAACATATTCTCGTCGGTGGTGAAGACGTAATCGCAGAGTTGGGCCAACGGAAGGAAGTCTTGGTAGTGCGGGGGGTCTTCCTTGTTCCACAGCACGACCGGAAGTTCCAAGGCCTTCGCGACCGCGATGAGTTCTCGAATCTGCGGGGATGGTCCACTGCTACCCAACAGTTTCTGGCGCCATGCTCCGCCGTTCGCGGCCCACGCCGATTCGATCAGCACCAGGTCCAGCCCAAGATCAGTTACTTCAGCCTGGCTCAGTCCAGGCCGCAAGGGCGTGCAGTGCCATTCCCATTCGAATCCGGCCAAGGAGAACTCGTCCAAAATGACGCCGACATGCACGGCGGGATTGGCTGGATTTACGGTTACTCGATCCGCGGGTTCTAGCTTAGGACGACCTCGACGGATTGGGTCGAGCACGACCCTCGATAAGGTGGGCAGCATCCGAGGACCAGTCCCCGCAGGGTCTTGGCGCAGCAAATGCTGTCGTAAGGCCGCCAGTCCGCCGTGCCGAACATGCCAGAGTGCACGCCTCACGGACACCACACCTGAGTTCGTCGTCATTTGCTGTCCGCTTTGGCGCTCCGCCAGCCGCTTTCGAGCAGCTCGACCTGGAGGCGGGGACGACTGGCCATGATTTCATTGCGAATCCGCATACCGTAATCCTTGTTGCCCTGGGTCATGCGCCAGACAAAGTCGTGATATTCCTTGGTCACGTCCTCGGGGGTGCCGTCCATCACAAAATCGCCCTTGTCCAACCAAATGCAACGGTTGCAGTTGTCTTTGATCGTTCCCAGACTGTGGCTGACAAGGAAAACCGTGCCGGCCTGCTCACGAATAACATCCATGCGCTGCTTGGAACGCTGCTTGAACTGTGCGTCGCCAGTATTCAACGCCTCGTCCACGAGCAGAATCTCGGGGTCCACTGCACAAGCGATGGCGAAACGCAGCCTGGCCCCCATGCCCGAGGAGTAGGTGTTCATCGGGTGGTCGATCTCGTCCTCTAGCCCGGACATCTCGACGATGCTCGCAAACTTGCCATCCACTTCGTCATCACGCATGCCCATTGCCAAACAACCGAGACGAATGTTCTGCGCGCCGGAGAGAGAAGCGATAAGGGCTGCGTTCACACCGAGTAGCACCGGCTGGCTCTGGGCATAAACCGCACCGCCGGTTGGCAGTGTCAGGCCCGCCAGAACGCGCATCAGAGTGCTCTTTCCAGATCCGTTGCGGCCCACGATTCCAATGGAATCGCCCTTGTAGCCCACGAAGCTGACTTGGTGCAGTGCGTGTTTGACAGCGATTCCGGAGGGATTCATTCGACGTCGGATGCTGCCTAGAAGTCCCGGGTCCGAGGGCCCGCCCGGCGACGCGTCCCGTTTCGTTCGGTAGTGAACGTCCACTTGGTCGACCACGACGGACGCCTCGGCATCCCAACGGACCCCGCTAGCTGACACGGCCATAAGATTCCTCCTGACGCCAAAAAACAAAGAATCCGATCGACAACAGACCCAGCGCCCATGCTGTCAACGCCGCCCAGCTCTGCCAGCTTGGAGTGGTGGCATACAAGACCGAATCCCGGATGATGTCGATCACGATGTACAAGGGGTTCGCCTCAAGAACCTTAACCAAGGCCGGGTAGTCCTTAAAGCGGTCCAAACTGTAGAAAACTGCGGAGCCGTACATCCACAAGCGCGTCAGGAAAGAAAGCAAGTTTCCGATGTCGTGGACTTTGTAGAGAAACGGAGCCAGCAGCATGCCGATACCGAGGTTGAAAAGATGCTGGAGGAGAATAGCTGGAATGATCAAGAGCCAGCGCCACGTAATCTCCTCCACTGGTGCAGCAATGATCACGATGAGCAGCATAACGATGGTGGACGGAATCGCTGAGAGTAATTCCCGCAGGTTCACGGCGATCGGCAGAGCAGCACGCGGGAAGGTGAATGCCTTGATCACGGATTCATTGGCGACCAGGCTGCGGGCGCCCTGCAGGACGGCTGTGCCGGAGACTTGGAAAGTGAAAATGCCGATCACAAGATAACCTACGAAGTTATCAATGCCACGGCCTGTCCCCAGCAACATGCCGAAGATAAAGTAGTACGTCAGCCCATTGAACAGCGGAGTGAGGATCAGCCACAAGCTGCCCAGCTTGTCCTTGTCATTGGCGGATTGCACGCGCGCTTGTGCGTCAAAGATGATGAATTGCCGCCGGTCCCAGAGTTGGACCAGATAATCAGTGAAGTCTGGGCGTGCACCGATCCGGTGCAGTTTTTTCAGACTCACCGGAACGGTGATCGTCTCTTCAGCGGGCGCGGAATTCATCGCCCGCGGTCTGGTTTCAGTCACTGTCGTCGATCACCTACGAGGTCGGAATAGAGGCGGTTGAGAGCCGCCGCGTTGGCTGCCCAGGTACGTTCTGCTAAGACATGCGTCCGTCCCATCAGTCCCAGCTCTAAACGCAAGGAGGCATCCGCCACCAGTTTCCCGACAACAGCGGCCTGATCCGCGGGGTCACCAGCCCTGAACAATAGTCCGGATCTGTCGGCCGAGACGATCTCGCGCAGGGCCGGCAAGTCGCTGGAAGCCACTGGACGGGCAGAGGCCATGGCCTCTACCGGCTTGAGCGGAGTGACGTTACGTGTCACCTCGAGATCCTTTCGTGGCACAACAAAGACATCCAATGCTTGGTGGTACAAATGAGCCGTGGCCCGGGGGACCCGCCCAGGGAACAGGACCCGTGCCGAGACACCCAACTCCGCCGCAAGACTCTTGAGCCTGGGCGCAGCGACGCCATCCCCGACGATCAGGCACTTGAGGTCTGGATAGTCACCGGCCAACAGGGCAAAGGCCCTGAGCAAATCGTCCAGGCCTTCGTAGTCAACAAGGCTGCTGACTGTCCCGATGAATGTCCCGTCTTGGGGCAGACCCAGCCGGCGCCTGGCTTCGCGCGGCTTGTGAGGCTCGGTGAGGAAACTATCTCCGACCGCGTTGGGCAGAAGCAGCACCTTCTCCGAGCTTAGGCCTTGACTCAGAATATCCCCTTTCATGGTCGCCCCGAGTGTGGCCACTGCGTCTGCCTGGTGCATTACGGCAGTTTCGCGCTCACGGAACAGTGTGTAGCGCTGGCTGCTCCGTGCCTCGGGCGCGCGGGTGGAAGCCCAGGTATCCGCCAGTTGACCACGGGCCTCATAGACCCACGGGATTCCCAGCGCGCCCGCGACTGCGGCGGTCACCAGACCGTTTACGAAATGGGTGGTCGTGTGCAGAACGGCGGGCCGGATATCCAGGGCGAGAGCCAGCAAGCGATCCGTCTGCTGCTGGAGGCGTCCGTCGAAACCAGACGCCAAAGTGGCGGGCAGGTCCCGGTGGTACACCACGCCGTCGAGCACGTCTTTTTCCTGCGCGCAAAGACGTCCCACCTGTACTGGATAGCCCGTTCGGGTAACCGCGTGAACCTTCCAACCAAGCTCGCGCTGAGCTTTAAGCAGAGAATGCGAACGCTGTGCATAACCGCTGCCAGTATGCGGCAGGGAGTTGGTCAGCAGATGCAGCACCGTCCGGGCTTCTGGTACGTAATCATCCACCGGCGCCAACTGGGGTGTCCATCCGGTGAAGGCCTTCAGCTCGCTGGCCAACTGGTGCCGCTGGCGCTGTTCCCGGTGGGCACCGCTGCCCAGCGCGGCTACCGCCCCGGCCATGTCGCCGTCGTACCAGCGGCGCCTGGCCACGGTACCGCTGCGACCGGCGGTACCGGAAGCCACATTCCGCAGCAGGTTGTCAGCCACGTCCGTCATACCGGCAGCAGTGGCTACGTCCGCCAGTCGCCGGGCGCGAAGGCCGGAAGCCCCGGTGCGGGCAGCCGACTGGAGCATGTTGCGGGCAACGTCAAGATCGCCGGCGACATAGGCTCCCAGTGGCGGCAGCACGCCCCTGCCGTGGGTACGGGCGGCCCGCCGGGCCAGCGGCTGCACAAGCCGGGCTGGCAGCCGTCGTGAGATCTGAAGCGCGAGGACTATCGGATCGTCGCCAAGGTGCTGGCGGACCGTGGCCGCAGCCAAGCGGGCATTGCCCAGCAACTGCCAAACGGTCATCGGGCGCCCAGCGTCGCGGTTGTTGCGTCCACGGTTGGCGCGGCTACACTTTCGAGCAGTTCCATGTAAGAGGCCGCCAGCGTGGGAACGTTGGCGTTGTTCCGCAACCAATCGCGGCCGGAGCCGTTGGTTAGCAGACGCGAGCGGTCATCCAACAGGTCCCGCCACAGTTGTGCTACGGCCTCCGGCTGCGCCGGAACAACGTCGCCGGTACCGGAGTCCTCCAGGATCTGCTTGGCCTCGCCGAGGACAATACCCGTAACATGCCGGCCGAGAGCCAATACTTCAAAGGTCTTAGAGGGGATGGTGGTTTCAAAAGACTTCCAGTCATCGCGAAGAGACACTACGCACGTGTCCGCGCGGCGGTAGTACTCCATCACCGCGGTCCGGTTCGCAGGTGGATGGAACTCTACCGGGGCGTCCAGCTCGGTGGCCAGATTCATCAGGTGGTTGCGCTCAACACCGTGCCCCACCATGGTGAGTTGGACCTTGTCCCCCAGCAAGGCGGCAGCGCGGACCACCACTTCCAACCGCTGGCTCTCCCCGTGATTGCCGAGGTAGACCACTTCCAGGCGGGACGGTTCTGTTGAGCGAGGTGGCAGTTCCTCGATGAACTCCAAATCCACTCCATTGGTGACTGTGGCCACGTTCTTTAAACCGCGTTCACGAAGCGTCTCGGCGAAGCCGTACGTCACAGTGACAACTAGATCCGCACGGTCCTGGATGGCGACGATGGCCTTCTCGACAAGGCTCTTGGCGCTTCCCTGGACGAGGCGGGCGTCGCGGGCGATGTCCGGCCAAGCGTCCCGCATGTCCACTACCAACGGGGCCTTCAACAGTTTGCCGATCACGTAGGCAGCGCCAAGAATGGGCAGGCTCGGGACCGTCACAATGAGTACGTCAGGTCTGGGTCCCATGATGGCAGCAGGAATGCTGCATGCTGCGGAAAACGCATGGTTGGCAAGCCTGCCCAGCCGGGTGGCCCGGTGCGGCAAAAAGGGCACCCTGCGGATCCGTTCGCCGTGCGCACCGGTATGCCGACGGAAGGCCCGGCCCGCCTGGTCCTTGGGAAGAGTCCGGCGGCCTTCGGGCAAGTGGGCGATCGGCGTAACCACATCCACCTCCCAGCCGCGCTGACGGAAATGTGTAATGAACTGGGACCAACGGCGCTGCGGCGGGCTCACTTCCGGTGTGTATGAATGGGTCAAGAGCATGATCCGCACGTAGAGCTCCCCCTAAAAATTTAAGACTGGGTGTGCAGTGACAGGACTAGGCACCCGGACGGGCGCCTTGTTGCAGTGTTGGTTTGCGGCCGCTACGCAGCCGGATGTAGTACAGAAAGCCGATGGCGATCAAGCCCGCCGCGACGCCGGCGCGCACAAGGGGGGATGTACCTACACTAGAGGCCCTTTCCTCCTGCCCGGCCAGCGGCGGACCGTTCCCGAGCGCCGCTGCGTCCGCCGTTGAAGACGGAGTAGGTTCCGACGTCGGCTCCATGCTGGCATCAGACTCGGTCACCTTGTCTTTTTTGGGCTTCTCGGATTTCTCTGGTTTGGGCTCGGGAGGCTTGGTACCTTCCACCGGGAGGAGGGTGTACCGGTCAAAGTACTCCCCGGTGACGGGATCCATGAGGTAGTCCGTGTTCGGCACGTACAACAGCCCGGTGGCCGGGTGCATCAAGTATCCGGTGGAGGGGTGGATGGGCAAGCCGTAGACGGGATCGATGTAGTATCCCGTGACCGGATCGATAGCGGGTCCGGGATCTGTCTCCTGGACTGGGGCGGGGTCTTGTTCCGCCGGCGGAGTCTCAACGGGCTTCGGGTCTTGGGGGGCCGGTTCGGGTGCTGGCTCTGGTTCCACTGTGGGTTCTGGACTCGGCGCTGCTGACGGTCTTGGGGTCACAGGCTCTGGCGCTTCCGGCACGACTGGCTCATTCGTCACCGGCTGGTTCTGAACGATGGGTAGCGCCACGGTGAGGTCCGACGCGGTAGCCGCCGTCGTGGCTCCTCCCGACAGCAAGAGGGCGACAAGCAACACTGCCGCCGAGGTAGTCGCAAGTTTCACTCCGGATCCTAACTTGTTGCTTCGGAGGTCGCCCAATAATCGTGCATCGAATCGGACTTCAGAGCCTCGGTGATCTCAGCGATCGCTTCTTCGTCCTTGACCACGATCGACTGTCCATCCGCGGACGTTCCGGTGCCGTTGGTGGGCAGTGTAAACATGTGCACATCCGGCGTTCGAATATTCCGGAGGCTGACGCCGAGGGATCCGGCGGTTCCGGCATCAAACCCGGAGTCAACGCTGATATACGGCGAGAAGTCGCTGACGACGTCAGAAATCCGTCCCGGATTGGTCAGGGTATCGGCAGTCAGGAAGCGGGACATGATGGCCTTGACGAACAGCTGCTGGTTCTTCACCCGCTGGTAATCGCCGTCGCTGAAGGCCTTGCGCTCACGGACAAATTTAAGTGCCGATTCGCCATTGAGAGTCTGCACGCCCTGCGGGAAGGCTTCACCCATCGAGCCACTGGACTGGAACGCGATGGGGTTGTTGATCTTGACGCCATCCAAAGCATCGGTCAAAGCTTTAAATCCGGAGAAGTCAATGATGGCTACATGGTCTACACGGGTATCGAAGAGACCTTCCACCGTTTCGACCGTCAGAGGCACTCCCCCGAAAGCGGCTGCCGCATTGATTTTGTGCTCGCCGTAACCGGGGATCTCGGTCCAGGTGTCCCGCATGATGGACATGATGTACACAGATTCCCTATTGCCCGGAATGTGCATCAGCATCATGGTGTCCGACCGGCTGCCATCGGAGCTTTCGACTAGATTCTCGTCACTGCCGTTACGACTGTCGGAGCCCATCAGCAGGATGTTCATTGACCCGTCGTCGTTTTTCTGCGGACGCTTTTCGGGTGCCGGAAAGGCCTTTTCAATGGTCTGCGACTTTGAGTTGAAGGTGTTCGCGAGGTTCATGACATACATACCAGCGACGATCGCTGCGACAAGTACCAGGCCCAAAAGAGTAAGCATCGTTACCAATACCGGGCGGTTCTTTTTTCGGCGTTGGCGCATTCGGCGGCCGGAATCGTACTCCGGGAAGTGTGGGTTTTCAGTCACAGTATGACCTTCCAGCTTTAGGCAACCTGTTTATTTTAGCCTCATTGCCTGCGTCAACCGTAAACTAGGACATATGCCTCGCTTGACTTCGCCACGCCGTGCCTTTGTTGGGCTGCTAGGGCTGGCAACTATTCCTTTGATCTCAGCTTGTTCGCCAGTGGTCACTGTGGAAGCGGCACCGGATGCCGCCAATCCCGGCTGCGCTCCGATGATGGTGATCCTGCCCCAATACGTGGCCGACTTCCCGCGCCGCGAGACCAGCAGCCAGGCCACCGCCGCTTGGGGCGACCCGTCCCAAGTGATCCTTCGCTGCGGCGTGCAGGTGCCGGGTCCGACGACGGATCAGTGTGTCTCCGTCAATGACGTGGATTGGGTGCTGCGCGAGGGCGAGAACGGCTACTGGACGGCGACGACGTATGGGCGCACGCCGGCCACGGAACTGATTTTCAAGCCCGACGACGTGGCGGAGAGTTCCGTACTGATGGATCTGTCCGCGGCTGCCTCGGAGATTCCGCAGGAACGCAAGTGCCTGAGCATCTCGGACACGTTGTAGGTCCGCTGTAGGTTTCCACGCAGGCGCAAGCGCCTTCGGTCGACCACCAACTTATGCGCCTTCGACGGCTAGCGGAGTCCTGTCTTGCGGTTGAGCGCCAGGTACAGCAGTTCGTCGATCAGTTCGGTGTAGGGCAGTCCGGACTTGGCCCACATCTGCGGGTACATGCTGATGGGCGTGAAGCCCGGCATGGTATTTATCTCGTTGATGATCAGTTCGCCGTCGGGGGTGTAGAAGAAATCCACCCGCGATAGGCCCTCTCCCCCGAGTGCGTCAAACGCCAGGGCCGCAAGCTCCCGAACCTTTTCGGTGGCGTCCGCCGGCAGATCTGCCGGACAGCTCAGCGCCGCGGCCGCCCCGTCGATGTATTTCGCTTCGAAGTCGTAGAACTGGTGCTCGCCAGGCTGTACCGCAATCTCGCCGGGCAGGCTGGCGCGGGTCGGTTCGGTGCCGCGGCCCTGAAGCACGGCGACTTCGATTTCCCGACCGTTGATCCCAGCCTCCACCACCACCTTGGGGTCGTGTTCGCGGGCCGCTTCGATAGCGGACCGCAGCCCCGTCGGTTCGGTCACGCGGCTAATCCCCATCGAGGACCCGGCGCGGGCGGGCTTGACGAAGACCGGGAACCGAAGCGAGGCCGCCCGCTGGAGCGCAGCTTCGGCGTCCTGCTGCCACTGGCGGTCGGTGATGACCACGTAGGGGCCCACGGTAAGGCCCGCAGATTCGAAGACGACTTTCATGAAGTGTTTGTCCATGCCTACCGCCGAGGCCAGCACGCCGGCGCCGACATAGCGCACGTCAGCCATCTCCAGCAGCCCCTGCAGCGTCCCATCTTCACCGAACGGACCATGCAGCAGTGGCAGCACCACGTCAACGTTGCCCAGGCTCTGCGGAACCTGCGCAGCCGGCGCCACGACCAGCTCCGGAGCGGTGTCGCGGCTGGCCAACATAACCGGTTCTGCGGACGCGGTGATCTCCGGCATGGATCCCGAGGCCAGCGACCATTGGGCCGGATCGTCGGCGACCTGCACCCACTGGCCGTTGCGCGCAATACCGATGGGGACGACGTCGTACTTGTCCTTGTCGATGGCACCCAGAACACCGGCGGCCGTGACGCAGCTGACCGAATGCTCACTGGAGCGTCCGCCGAAAAGTACCGCGACGCGGGGCTTGCGGCCGGATGTTTGCACCGGCGCGGCCGGGCTGGATTCGTGGTTCACTGCAGCTCACCTTCGGACTTGAGTTCACGGGCCAGAAGCCGTGGAGCCAGTTCCTCGACGGCGATCTCCCCCTCGAGGACGGCCACCACGGCCCCGGTAATCGGCATGTCGACACCGAGCTTAGTGGCCAGATCCAACACCGCACGGCCGGACTTGATGCCTTCGGCAGTCTGGGTCATCTGTTCGGACACTTCATCAAGCGTCAGCCCCTCGCCCAGCAGGCGGCCGGCGGTATGGTTGCGGGACAGCGGCGACGAGCACGTGGCGACGAGGTCGCCCAGCCCGGCCAGCCCGGCCATGGTCTGCACGTCTCCGCCCAACGCGAGGGTGAGCCGGGTGGTTTCCGCGAGTCCGCGCGTGATCACCGTGGCTTTGGTGTTGTCGCCCATGCCCTTGCCGTCGCAAATCCCCACGCACAAGGCAATGACGTTTTTGACGATTCCGCCGATCTCAACGCCCGTGACGTCGGGATTGGTATACGGGCGGAAATAAGCGGCAGTGCAGAGCCTGGCGATCCACTGCGCCACGTCTTCATCAGTGCAGGCCACCACGGACGCTGTTGGTTCCTTGCGCGCGATCTCCATGGCTAAATTGGGGCCGGAAATAACTGCCACGCGGTCGTCGGACAGCCCCAGCTCTTCCTTGATCACTTCGCTCATGCGTGCATCGCTGCCACGCTCCAACCCCTTCATGAGCGAAACCACGACCGCCTCCGGATCCAGCAACGGTTTCCAGGAAGCCAGCTGCGGCCGGAGGGTCTGGGCCGGCACGGCCAGCACTACCAGCGGTGCGTCCACGACGACGTCTGACACATTCGCGGAAGCAACAACGTTCTCCGGCAGGACGATGTCCTTGAGGTACTTTGCATTCCGGTGTTGGGTATTGATTTCCTCCGCCACCTCGGGGCGCCGCGCCCACAGCCGAACTTCGACCTCGGGATGTGCGTCAGCAACTACCTTGGCAAAGGTAGTGCCCCAGCTTCCTGCTCCGAGCACTGCAATGGTTGCAGGCAGGTCGGGGCGTTCGGTCACAACTTCTCCTCTGGCGGTAATTCTTCCGTGTGCACCGCGGGTCCGACGCCGAAGTCCCGGCCGGTCGATTTCTGCCCGTGGGCAGAAGGATCCCAGCGCACAGCAGGGGGTTCTTCGCCACGCATCTCGGCCAGCAGCGCAGTGATGCTGTCCATAATCCTATTCGTTGCGGCGTCGAGCACCGTCTTGGTGATCGGCATCCCGCCGAACTCCGACAGGTCGACCGGTGCACCGGCCACAACATGGGCCGTCTTGCGCGGGAAAAGACTCGGTTTCTTGGCATAACGGGGCAGCAAGTCGTTGGCGCCCCAATGTGCCACCGGGATGACAGGCGCTCCGGTCTGCAAGGCGAGCCGGGCGGCCCCGGTGTGCCCGCGCATGGGCCACAGATTCGGGTCACGCGTCAGCGTGCCTTCCGGATAGATGATGACGGCGCCGCCCTCATCCAGCACGTCGCGGGAGATGTCCAAGGAGCGGTTGGCGCCCGAGCTGCTTCGTTCGACCGGAATCTGGCGGGCCGCGGCCAACAGCTGCCCCACCACCGGTATCTTGAACAGCGAGGCCTTGGCCAGAAAATGCGGAAGGATGCCCTGGTTGTAGACATAGTGGCCGACCACCAGCGGATCAATCTCCGTGTTGTGGTTCGGGCAGACGATGATTCCCTGGTTACTGGGAAAATTTTCGGTTCCCGTCCAGTTGCGCCGCAAGACCAGGTTCAAGACCGGCCGGACTGCGCCGGCCAGGATACCGATGACCACACGCTCTTTGGTAGCTGCGCCCATAGCTGCCTACTCGACGTCGAAATCCGCGCCGAGGCCTTCCAGCTTTGACTGGAAGTGCTCGTAGCCGCGATTGATGAGTTCGATGCCGGTGACCCGGGAGGTTCCATTGGCCGCCAGTGCGGCGATCAAGTGGCTGAACCCGCCGCGGAGGTCGGGGATGTCGATTTCCGCGCCGGAGAGCTGCGTGGGCCCGGAGATGACGGCGGAATGCAGGAAATTCCGCTGCCCGAACCGGCACGGAATGCTGCCGAGGCATTCGCGGTGCACCTGGATGTTCGCCCCCATCCGGATCAATGCTTCGGTAAAGCCGAAACGGTTCTCGTAGACCGTCTCGTGCACAATCGAGACGCCCTCGGCCTGGGTCAGGGCAACCACCAGAGGCTGCTGCCAGTCCGTCATGAAGCCGGGGTGGACGTCGGTCTCGAGCACCAGCGGTGACAGGCTCCCGCCGGGGTGGTAGAACCGGATGCCGTCGTCGTCGATATCGAAGGCCCCACCGATCTTGCGGTAGGTGTTCAGGAAAGCGGTGAGATCGCCCTGGTTGGCGCCTTCAACATAGATGTCCCCCTGCGTGACCAGCGCCGCCGATGCCCAGGAGGCCGCCTCGTTGCGGTCGGGCAGAGCACGGTGGTTGAAACCAATTAGTTCCGGCACACCCTCAATCCGGATGACGCGGTCCGTCTGGACGGAGATGATGGCGCCCATCTTCTGCAGCACGGCGATCAGATCCATGATCTCCGGCTCGATGGCTGCCCCGCTGAGCTCCGTGATGCCCTCGGCCCGGGTCGCGGTCAGGAGAACCTGTTCGGTGGCCCCAACGCTGGGATACGGCAGCGTCAGCTTTGCACCCTTCAATCCCCTGGGGGCCGAGATGGAGATGCCACCGGGCCGCTTGTCCACGATGGCACCGAACTGGCGGAGCACGTCGAGGTGGTAGTCGATGGGACGGTCGCCGATCCGGCAGCCGCCCAGATCGGGGATGAAAGCCTCGCCGATGGCGTGGATCAGGGGGCCGCAGAAGAGGATCGGGATGCGGGAATCACCGGCGTGCGCGTCGATGTCCTTCATCTGGGCGGTCTTGACGTTCGTGGGATCCAGCGTCAGGTCACCGGTCACCGGGTCTTTGGAGACCTCCACGCCGTGCAGGCGCAGCAGGCTGGTGACGATCTCCACGTCCCTGATCTCGGGCACATTCCGGAGGACCGAGGCATCGCTGCCGAGCAAGGAGGCGACCATCGCTTTGGGAACCAGGTTCTTGGCACCACGGACGGGGACCTTTCCCGCCAGGGGTACGCCACCACGAATGGTCAAAACACTTGCCATGAATACCTGTTTCCTCAAACTAGTTTAACGCCGGACTGGGCCTAGGGCTCAGCTAAGCATATTGGCAATCCGTGACCATTCCGAAATAAACGGACCGCGCGTCCCGTGCCTTTCTGTGCGCCGGCCGATGACTACATAATGGGGCCATTCACGCAAATCGGCGCCCTCGGGGGAACTGTTCCAGTTCCCCCGAGGGCGCCGATCCGGTGCAGGATGCCTGCGGTCAGACTTTCACGGGAAGCGTTTTCGGCTTCCACGATGGCCGGGTGGCCTCGTAGGAGGTGATTTCCGCCTCATGGTGGAGAGTCAGGCCGATGTCGTCCAGGCCTTCGAGCAACCGCCAGCGGGTGTAGTCGTCGATCTCGAACGGAGCGGTGATGGTTCCGCAGATGACGGTTTTCGCATCCAGGTCTACGGTTACTTCGGTGCCCGGGTGGTTCTCGAGTTCCTTCCAGATCAGCTCGATGTCATCCTGGGCCACCTCGGCCGCCAGCAGGCCCTGCTTGCCGGAATTCCCGCGGAAGATGTCGGCAAACCGGGACGAGAGCACTACGCGGAAACCGTAGTCCTTCAGGGCCCAGACAGCGTGCTCGCGCGAGGAACCGGTGCCGAAGTCGGGGCCGGCCACCAGGACGGATCCGCGGTTGAACGGCTCTTGGTTCAGGATGAAATCGTCGTTCTTGCGCCAGCCGGCGAACAGGGCATCTTCGAAGCCGGTCCGGGTGATCCGTTTGAGGTACACCGCCGGGATGATCTGGTCGGTGTCCACGTTGGACTGCCGCAGGGGAACGCCGATGCCGGTATGGGTGGTGAACTTCTCCATGGTGCTTCAGGCTCCTTAGGCAGCAGACCGCGTGGCGGCGTCGTCAGTGGCTGGGTCCAAATCCGAGGGCGAGCTCAGCGTGCCGCGCACCGCAGTGGCGGCAGCAACGACCGGCGACACCAGATGCGTCCGTCCGCCCTTGCCTTGCCGGCCTTCGAAGTTGCGGTTGGAGGTGGAGGCGCAGCGCTCCCCCGGAGCCAGCTGGTCCGGGTTCATGCCCAGGCACATGGAGCAACCGGCGAACCGCCACTCCGCACCGAACTCCTTGAAGACCTGGTCCAGCCCTTCGGCTTCGGCTTCGAGCCGGACGCGCGCCGAGCCGGGAACCACCATCATGCGCACGTTCGGTGCCTTCTGCCGCCCGCGGATGATGTCCGCGGCAATGCGCAGGTCCTCGATCCGGCTGTTGGTGCAGGAGCCCAGGAAGACGGTGTCCACCGGGATGTCCTTCATCGGGGTGCCGGCTTCGAGTCCCATGTAGGCCAAGGCACGTTCCGCCGCAGCCTTGGCGTTCTCGTCGGCAAAGTCGTCAGGCGACGGCACCGCCTCGGACAGCGGAACACCCTGCCCGGGGTTGGTGCCCCAGGTGACGAAAGGCTCCAGGGTGTTGGCGTCCAGGAAGACTTCGGCGTCGAATTCGGCGTCATCCTCGGTGCGCAGCGTCTGCCAATACTCGACGGCGGCGTCCCAGTCGGCGCCTTCCGGGGCGTGCGGACGGCCCTTGAGATATTCGAAGGTGGTCTGGTCCGGGGCCACCATGCCGGCCCGGGCGCCCGCTTCGATGGACATGTTGCAGATGGTCATCCGCGCTTCCATGCTCAGCGCGCGGATGGCGGAGCCACGGTATTCCAGCACATAGCCCTGCCCGCCGCCGGTGCCGATCTTGGCGATGACGGCCAGGATGATGTCCTTGGCCGTGACCCCGGGACGCAGCGTGCCCTCGACATTGATGGCCATCGTCTTGAACGGCTTCAGCGAAAGCGTCTGGGTGGCCATGACGTGTTCGACCTCGGAGGTCCCGATGCCGAAGGCCAGTGCGCCGAACGCCCCGTGCGTGGAGGTATGGGAGTCGCCGCACACCACAGTCATGCCCGGCTGGGTGAGCCCAAGCTGGGGACCCACCACGTGCACAATCCCCTGCTCGGCGTCCCCGAGCGAGTGCAGGCGGACGCCGAATTCCCGGCAATTGGTGCGCAGCGTCTCGATCTGGGTCCGGCTGGTCAGGTCGGCAATCGGCTTGTCGATGTCCAGCGTGGGAGTGTTGTGGTCCTCGGTGGCGATGGTCAGATCGGGTCGACGCAGCTTGCGCCCCGCCAACCGCAGGCCCTCGAAGGCCTGTGGGGACGTGACTTCGTGCACCAGGTGAAGGTCGATGAAGAGGAGGTCGGGCTGGCGCGCTGCGCCTTCCCCGTCGCCGCGGCGCACCACGTGCGCCTCCCAGACCTTTTCAGCGAGCGTCCTGCCCGCAGTAGTACCGGCCATGGCCAGATCCCTCCATCATTACCAACGCAGGTGGTGCCTCCCAGCGGGAGACCTGCTTCAAGTGTGTGATTCAACTCTTCCAGTACGGGCTCGGATCCCGCCACTGAAACGACTTGCATCTCAAATAGTGAGATGTCAGTATCATTCTATGGACAATCCTAGTGGTGTCGGCGTCATCGACAAAGCGGCCATGGTGCTCGATACCCTCGAGGCCGGCCCTACTTCCCTGGCCCAGTTAGTGGCCGCCACCGGGCTGGCCCGGCCAACCGCTCATCGGCTCGCCTTGGCCTTGGTGCACCACCGGCTGGTTAGCCGGGACATGCAGGGCAGGTTCGTGTTGGGCAGCCGGCTGGTGGAGCTGGCCGCAGCTGCCGGCGAAGACCGCCTCATTGCGGCGGCGGGCCCGGTCCTGATGAATCTTCGCGACGCCACCGGCGAAAGCGCACAGGTCTTCCGCCGGCAGGGCGATGCACGTGTCTGCGTGGCCTCTGCGGAGCGGCCGATTGGCCTGCGGGACACCATCCCGGTGGGGACGCAGCTTTCCATGAAGGCCGGCTCCGCCGCCCAGGTCCTGTTGGCGTGGGAAGACCACGAACGACTGCTGGAAGGCCTGCATGGCGCGCGTTTCACCCCGACCGTCCTCGCCGGCGTGCGCCGCCGCGGCTGGGGCCAAAGCCTTGGCGAACGCGAGCCGGGGGTGGCGTCGGTCTCCGCGCCGGTCCGCGGACCATCGGGGCGCGTCATCGCCGCTGTTTCCATTTCCGGCCCGATCGAGCGGCTCACCCGGCAACCCGGCCGGCTGCATGCCGAGGTAGTCTGCAACGCTGCCGCACAACTCACCGAGGCCCTACGAAAGGCCAACGACTGAACAGCTGCTCAACCGCCGAAGTGGTCCCACCCCATGGCCTGCACGGCGGCGCCGTCCAGCGTCGCCGGAGCCGCTCCGCTTTCCCGGACCGCGCCCACGGCCACGAAACCCTCCGGTAGGGCCTCCGCAGCCGGGAACGCGCACAGCAGGCCATGGTCCTCTCCGCCGCCGAGCACCCATTCCATCGGGTCGACTCCCAGCAGGGCCGCTGCCTCGCCGAGCGGCTCCGCAAAGACCCGCAGCCGTGCCGCGAACAGATCAACCGAGACGGAGCTAGCGCGGGCCAGCCGGGCAGCGTCACGGAGCAGGCCGTCCGAAATGTCCATCATGGCGGTGGCGCCTGCCTTGGCGGCCGCCGGGCCGGCCTGCAGTGGAGGCTGAGGCCGGGACTGGATGCCAGCCAGCGCCTGCAGCGATGCCGTTGCTGCGCCGGCAGGGTGCTTGCTGTCGAGCAGGCGCAATCCAGCCGCTGCCTTCCCCAGCGTCCCGGCCACGGCCACGATGTCGCCGGCGCGCGCACCGCTGCGAAGCACCGGACGGCGGCCTTCGAGATCGCCGGTGACTGCGGCCGTGACGACCAGCGCATCGCCCCGGCCCAGATCGCCGCCGACGACGGAGCACCGGTCCGCGCCAAGTTTCCGGATCGCCTCGGCCACACCGTCGGCCAGGTCCTCAACCCACGCCACCGGCGTCGAACCAGGCAGGGTGAGGCTGATGACAAGAGAGGTGGGCACGGCCCCCATGGCGTTGATGTCCGAGAGGTTTTGCGCCACGGATTTCCAACCGACGTCGTAGCCGGTCGTCCGGTATCCCGAGGGCCACTCGAGCCGGAAGTCCTGGTCCTGGACCAAGGTGTCGATCGAAATGACCGTCCGGGCATCCGGTGCGTCGATAACGGCAGCATCGTCGCCGGGGCCGACCGGGACGTCGGCCGGGCCAAGGCGCGGAAAGATCCGGTCCAGCAGGGATCCCTCATCCAGGTCATTGATCATCAGTTCATCGGCCAATCTGTGCATTCTCCCTTGTCATCACCGGCCCGCGCCGCATTTCGCACGGGTCACCCAGGCTTTCCGGCAGCGTCATTCTCCGGCCGCCGTCGCTACCGCCTGCCGGAATTCCTTGTACCGTGCGACCGCCTGCTCGACCGGCTGGACGATCCGCTCTTCCGCCACCTGCGCCACGGAGGCACGCAACCGCCGTCGTGCCTTCGCTGCCCTTGATCTGGCGACGAGGCGCGATATCAGGCCGGATGCCAGCGCCAGCAGCACCCCGGCGAGGATCCCGGCGGCCAGCAACATGGTGGGCACGGGGAAGCCCTCAACCCTTGGTGTCTCCGGCACCGGGAACTGGAAGTACCCCAGCGCCGCGATGCCCAGAAGCCAGAGCGCTCCGGCCAAGGCGGCCGCCAAGGCGCACCATTGAATTACGCCGAACACGGGCCACCACCAGGACGCCCGGTCAGAGCGCAGGTCGGTGCGCGCCAAGGCTTGGTCCAAGTCGTCGGGGAGTGTGTCCTCTGCGGACCGTGCGGCCCGGCGGATGGCCGCGCGCCACGGGGCGCTGGCTCCTTCGCCGGCTCGATCGGCGAACTGTCGGACAGCCTTGTCGGCCTGCGCCTGCTGCGCCGGGCCCGGCGCCGGCATTGAGGAGCGATTGAGCATCGGGCTGACGTCTTTGCGGTCCAGGTTAAGCCGTTTGAGCGGATCCCGGCGCAGCTTCCCCAGCCAGCGGACCAACGGCCATCCCGTCCGGGCATGCGACTGGCGACGGTAGGACGTTGCGACGGCGTCGCAGATTGCATCAACGCCCGCCGCCTGGGCGAGCTGCTCGGCCAGTTCCGCTCGGGCTGGCTTGCTGACGCCGGTCGGTTCCGAACCGAGGTCCTTCTCAAGCGCGTGGGCTGCATCGCGGACATCGGCGATGAGCCGGTTTGTTGCGGCCTGCCGCTGGTCGGCGAAGGCCGTAATGGCAGCCCTAAGCTCGTCGACGCCGGCGCTCGTCCGGGCGGAGACGGGATAGACGTCTGCCCGGCCCAGCCCGTCCTGGACCAGGATGTCCTTGAGCGATGCCAGGACCGGTTGCAGTTGGTTATCGGCCAACCGGTCTACCTGGTTCAGCACCATCAGAGTCACCGCCCCGTGGGATGCCAGCGGCCGCAGGAATCCGTGGTGCACGGCGGCATCGGCATATTTCTGCGGATCCAGGACCCAGACCAGGACGTCCACTTGCCCCGCGAGCCGTTGCACAATTTGGTGGTGCTCGACGGCGGTGGAATCGAAGTCCGGCAGGTCCAGCAGGATCAGTCCGCCGTGTCCGCCCAGCGACTCATCAGCAACATGGTGCCGCTGGGCTACCTGCAGCCAATCGAGCAACGGCTCGCTGCCGGCCGTTCCCCAAATGCCGGCCAGTGTTTCCGATGTGGTCGGACGACGTGCAGCCACAGTGGCGTGATGGGTTCCGGATACGGCGTTAAACAGGGAGGACTTGCCGCTGCCCGTCGCGCCGAAAAACCCGACGACGGTATGTTCAGCAGACAGGGAGCGACGAGCACTGGCACGTTCCAAGACGTCGTTGATCGGCGCAAATTCCGCTTTCGGCAGCACGCCATCGGCAAGTTTGGCAGCCGAATTCAAGGCCTCCAGCCGTGCCTCCAACACGGAGGCTTCGGGTTTCCCCCGGTGCCGGCTCACTCCGGTGCCTCCGTATCCGTTTTTGCTCCCACAGCGTGCAATTTTTCCGCCAGTGAGCGCATCGCCTCGGCTTGTTGCTCCTGCGGCGGGATCCTGGAGAGGAAGCGCTCCGCTTCAGCGTGCATCAGCCTGCGTGTGCGCTCCTCGAGCTGGGAACGCGCTTTACGTGCCAGCCGGCGGACGGCGTCCTCACCGAAGACGGCTTCGAGCAGCTTCTGGCCTACTACGGCCGTTCCACCGGCAACGCCGATTTCCAAACCTGTCAGTCCGCCGGTCGCCGCGAAAATCACCACCATCAGGGCCACTCCGAGCCCATTGACTCCGAAGGAGAGCATGCGTGCGGTGAACCGCTTGTCCTCGCCCTCGCTGCGGATCAGTTCCAGCAGGTCCGCCTGCCATGCCCGGATTTCCCGCGCCACTTCCTCCGAGAAACCGGTGCTGGGGGTGGACAGGTCGTCGCCTCCGAGCAGGCCCTCTCCTGCCGGATCCACCCGCCATCCAGTGTCGGCTTGCTCCGCCCCCTTGGCCGCGGCCTCGACGACGACGGCTTGCAGCCCGGACTCGATGGCCTCCTCGACTACCACCGAGGGGGCTGGCTTGCCGGAGAAGAACGCGCCGATCCGGTCCCGCAGCCGGCCGATTCCGCTCTCGATGCCGCGGAAAAATTCTCCGGTACCGACAAAGTCCTGCCACCGGGCCAACACCTCGCCGCGCAGAAGCGTCCCGTCCTGCGTCGCCGCGAGAGCTTGAACCGTCGCTGCTTCGTAGGCGCTCTCGACGATCCTGCGCAGCCTCTGGGCGGCGGCATACTGATCGTCCGCGGCGACGGCGCCGGCCCGGACGGTGAGGGCCAGGGAGCGCACGGCCCCGCCGAGCGTGCGACGGGCAATATCGGCACGGCTGGAAGCATCAGCGGCGAGTTCCTCGAGCCAAGCTCGGATCGGGTCCGCGGCACCAGCCGGCAGCATGCCCTGGCCGTCCAGCGTGGCCTCATGGATGACGAACAGTTTGGCGGTAGCGAGCCCCTGTCTCTGCAGCAGCCCGGCCAGGTCGGTGCGGACCTCCACCTCAACGTCCGCCGGCACCCTGTCCAGGACAACCGCGACTTCGATGTCCCGCCGTGCGGCGTCCAACAGCAGCGCCCACGGCACGGCATCCGCGTAACGGTTGGCCGTCGTGACAAAAATCCATAAGTCCGCAGCCGCCAGCAGTTGTCCGGCCAATCGTCGGTTGTCGTCGGAGATCGAATCGATATCCGGCGCGTCGAGCACCGCGATGCCGGCAGGGATGCTTTGATCCGCCAACAACACCAGCGAGGTTCCCGCCGGCTCGGCTGCCAGTTCCGCCCCGCCGGCGTGCGCCTCGGTCGCGGCTTGTGCCGGTGTTCCGGTGATCCGACTGAGGCCAGGCAGGATCCGCTGGTCGCTAAACCAGACCCCGTCGCTCGGATGATGCAGCAAGACGGGCCGGCGCGTGGTTGGCCGAATGGCGCCCGCGTGCGTGGCCGGATAACCGGCCAGCGCGTTCACCAAGGTCGACTTTCCGGCGCCGGTCGAGCCTCCCACTACAGCGAGCAGCGGCGCTTCCAGCCTGCGGTAGCGGGGCAAAATATAGTCATCAAGCTGGGCCACCGCGGCCCGGATCGCGACGCGTGCCTCGACGGCGCCCGGCACGCTCAGTGGCAAGTTCATCGCCTCCAGCGTGCTGCGGCTTTCTTCCAAGAGCGCGACCGCTTCCGCCGCTCCCCTGTCCTGGCCCTCGGGCAACATGCTGGTCACGCTCCCCATCATGCCAGCAGGAGCGATTAACCGTGCGGACCATGGCCGCTGCGAGACGCACGTCTCCCGGCAAACCAAAACCGGCCCCGGACGTGATGTCCGGGACCGGCTGTAGGTGACCCCAGCGGGATTCGAACCCGCGTTACCGCCGTGAGAGGGCGGCGTACTAGGCCGCTATACGATGGGGCCGCATAGCTTGCACTGTTGAAGGCCGGTGCCGCCTTGTCCTGCACGGACAGTGACCCCAGCGGGATTCGAACCCGCGTTACCGCCGTGAGAGGGCGGCGTACTAGGCCGCTATACGATGGGGCCGTAGGTTTGTTTGGAGTTTGCCTCCGCACAATCCAGCCCCCGCAAAGCGGAGGCTGTAGCGCTGGGATACCAGGACTCGAACCTAGAATGACGGTACCAGAAACCGTTGTGTTGCCAATTACACCATATCCCAATGGCACTTTCGGAGCCGATGGAACCGGGCTTTTGCCCATTCCTTAGCGCCTCAGCACGAGTAATTACTTTACCGGATGCCTGCTCGAAAGTGCAAAACGAGCAGCAAACGGACGGCTGGACCGCACGCTGCTCCGATTCACGCTTAGCCGCGGAACGATTTCAGCCGTGCCAGCGAGGACTCCTTGCCGAGGATCACCATGGACTCGAACAACGGCGGAGAGATGCGCCGGCCCGAAACAGCTGTCCGGACCGGGCCGAAAGCCAGCCTGGGCTTGAGTCCCAGGCCATCGACCAGGGCCGCACGCAGCGCCGCCTGGATGTTCTCCGCCGTCCACTCCTCAACCGGCTCCAGCGCCGCCAGCGCGGCATCCAGCGCCTCGGTGAGATTCTCCGGCAGCCCCTTGCGGGCGTCTTGGGCGACGTCGATCTGGTCGTCGTTCTTGAACAGGAAAGCGAGCATCTCCGGCGCTTCGCCCAGCAGCGTGATGCGCTCCTGAACCAGCGGGGCTGCATCTGCCAGGATCATCTGCTCGCGTTCGGTCAGCACCTCGCCGACCAGGCCGGCGTGCTGCAGGTAGGGAACCAACCGGAGCTTGAAGTCACCCGGTTCCAGCAGTCGGACGTGCGAGCCGTTGATGGCTTCGGCCTTCTTCAGGTCGAACCGGGCAGGATTGGCGAGCACGTCGTGGATATCGAAGTTCTCCACCAACTGGTCAACGGTAAAGATGTCCTCGTCGGCGGACAGCGACCACCCCAGCAGCGACAGGTAGTTCAGCAGCCCCTCGCGGATGAAGCCGCGTTCGCGGTGCAGGAAGAGGTTGGATTCCGGATCACGTTTGGAAAGCTTCTTGTTGCCTTCACCCATCACGTAGGGCAAGTGGCCGAACAGCGGCATGTAGCGGGCAACGCCGATGTCCACCAGTGCCCGGTAGAGCGCGATCTGACGAGGCGTCGAAGAGAGCAAATCTTCCCCACGCAGCACATGGGTGATGCCCATCAGCGCGTCATCGACCGGATTGACCAGCGTGTAGAGGGGCTTGCCGTTCGCCCGGACCACCACGAAGTCGGGCACGCTGCCGGCCTTGAAGGTGATTTCGCCGCGGACCAGGTCGTTGAAGGTGATGTCTTCGTCCGGCATCCGCACCCGCAGCACCGGCTCGCGGCCTTCTGCCTGGAAGGCAGCGACCTGCTCCGGCGTCAGGTGCCGGTCGAAGTTGTCGTAGCCGAGCTTGATGTCGCGGCCTGCGGCACGGTGCCGCTCCTCGACCTCTTCCGGGGTGGAATAGGACTCGTAAACATGGCCGCCCTCTTTGAGCTTGGCGATCACTCCCTGGTAGATGTCACCCCGCTGGGACTGCCGGTAGGGTCCGTGCGGGCCCCCGACTTCAACACCCTCATCCCAGTCAATGCCCAGCCACTTCATGGCCTCTAGCAACTGTTGGTAGCTTTCCTCACTGTCGCGGGCGGCATCGGTGTCCTCGATCCGGAACACCATGGTGCCACCGGTGTGCCGGGCGTAGGCCCAGTTGAACAGCGCGGTACGGATCAGGCCCACGTGCGGGGTGCCCGTGGGAGACGGGCAGAAGCGCACGCGGACAGGGGTTTCGTCGTCGACAGTGGGAATGGCAGCAGCATTAGTCATGATGGCTCCCAGTTTAGTCTTCCGAACGCGACACGGTTGATTACACGTTTTGCCACCGTCAGCATGGACCCCGGATACTTGTCAATAGATCTCGATTTTTCCAGTCTCATTTCAAAGGATCCCCTATGCGTATTTCTGTCATCGGCTGCGGCTACCTCGGTGCCGTGCACGCTGCTTCCATGGCCAAGTTGGGCCACGACGTTGTAGGCATCGACGTTGACGAGCGCAAAATCACGGACCTGCAGGCGGGCCGGGCTCCGTTCTTCGAACCCGGGTTGCCAGAGCTCCTAACCGAGGTTCAGGAGACGGGGCGTTTGAGCTTCAGCACCGACATGGCGGCGGCCGAAGGTGCGCAGGTCCATTTCGTCTGCGTCGGCACCCCCCAACGCAAGGGTGAGTATGCCGCGGACCTCACCTATGTTGATTCGGCCTTTACCGAGCTCATCCCCTATTTGCATGAAGGCGACATAGCAGTCGGCAAGTCGACCGTTCCGGTCGGCACTGCAGAGCGGCTGGCCGAAACCGTTGCCGCTGGCGCTCCCGGTGCGGTCTTGGCATGGAACCCCGAGTTCCTGCGTGAGGGCCACGCGGTCAAGGACACGCTAACGCCGGACCGTTTTGTGTACGGCGTCCCGGAAGGCCCCGCCGGCGTGGCCGCTACCTCAGCCCTCGACGAGGTGTACGCCACTCCTCTGGCAGACAACACCCCTCGGCTGGTCGTCGATTACGCAACGGCAGAGCTCGTGAAGACCGCCGCGAACTCCTTCCTCGCCACCAAGATTTCCTTCATCAACGCGATGGCG
Source organism: Actinomycetota bacterium (assembly GCA_051751385.1). Classification (GTDB taxonomy): domain Bacteria; phylum Actinomycetota; class Actinomycetes; order Actinomycetales; family Micrococcaceae; genus Crystallibacter. Next base: position 309,417 of record JBNJKW010000002.1, read on the forward strand.
GAAATCTGTGAGGCAACCGGCGCCGACGTCACCGCACTTGCAGACGCGATTGGAATGGACGACCGCATCGGCCGCAAGTTCTTGAATGCCGGCGTCGGTTTTGGCGGTGGCTGCCTGCCGAAGGACATTCGGGCGTTCATGGCCCGTGCCGGCGAACTCGGCGCAGACCAGGCACTGACCTTCCTCCGCGAAGTAGATGACATCAACATGCGCCGTCGCTCACGCGTGGTGGAATTGACCCGGGATCTCATTGGCGGATCTCTCATCGGCAAGCGCATCACCGTCCTTGGCGCGGCCTTCAAGCCCAATTCCGACGACGTACGCGATTCCCCCGCACTGTCCGTGGCTGCCCAGTTGCAGCTGCAAGGCGCCACGGTGACCGTCACTGACCCGGAAGCGCTGGACAACGCGAAGCTGCGGTTCCCTGAACTGAGCTATGAGCCCGACCTGAAGAAGGCCGTTTACGCTGCCCATGCGCTCGTCCTGCTGACCGAGTGGGATCAGTACAGGGGCATGGATCCAGTCGAAACCGGCAGCCTGGTTGACGAGCAGAACATCCTCGATGGACGCAATGTCCTCGATCCTGCAACATGGCGCGCTGCAGGTTGGAATTACCGCGGCATCGGCCGTCCGTAGGTAAATCGATCAAGCGGGGCCTGCGACAGACGCGGCCCCGCTTTTTCATCAGCGGTGGTTCTTCTCCCGCCGCCACCGAGATAGCTGTCGGTACAAGTAATACAGGGCGAGCAGGATGCCGATTGCAAGGAACGTCCCTGCCAGCCACAGTGGACCGCCCCAGTGATGGGTTGCCCTGGCCGCGACCGAGAACGTGGCAAGCGAGCCGAGCGCAAAGGCAATGAACGAACGGCGATGAGATCGACTGTTTCCCCTTCGGGCTGCTGATTTCATCGCCTCGCCTATCGCACGGCCAACGGCTCGTTGTCCCCTCAGGACTGCCACCCGCCGTCGTACTTTGAATGGCGTCGAAAAGGCAGCACAGCGACTACCGGCGGGCCGTGTTCGAGAGCGTTCCGATACCCTCGATCTCCACCTCGTAGCGCTGGCCGGCTTCGATGGTGCCGACGCCGGAGGGGGTGCCGGTCATGATCACGTCGCCGGGCAACAGGGTGAAAGCCTGGGAGGCGTAGGAGACTAGTTCCTTGACGCCCCAGATCATCTGCGACGTGTTGCCGTCCTGTTTCAGTTCGCCGTCGAGCCGGCCCCGGATGGCCAGGTCTTCGGTGTCCAGTTCTGTTTCAATCCACGGACCGAGCGGGGCCGAACCGTCGAAGCCCTTGGCGCGGGCCCACTGGTTGTCGGTGCGCTGCGCATCGCGTGCGGTGAGGTCATTGCCGCAGGTGTAGCCGAAGATGACATCGTCCACGCGCTCCACCGGGACGTCCTTGCAGATCCGCCCGATAATCACGCAGAGTTCGGCTTCGTAGGAGACCTCGTCGGAGAACTCCGGCAGCACCATCGGCTCGTTCGGGCCGATCACGGACGTGTTGGGCTTGAGGAACATCAGCGGTGCGGCCGGGGTCTCGTTGCCCATTTCCTTGATGTGTTCGGCGTAGTTGCGGCCGATGCCGATCACCTTGCTGCGCGGGATGATCGGGGCGAGCAGGCGGACGTCCTCGAGCTTGTGCCGGGCGCCGGTGGGCTGGACGCCGCTGAAGAACGGGTCGCCGGCGATGACGGTTACTTGCTCGCTGCCCTCCTCGCCTTCGACGATGCCGTACTGGGGGTCAGAATCGAGGACAAACCGGGCTATACGCATGGGTTCAGCCTACTGGCTGCCGGTGCATGGATACCAAGCCGAAAGAGGTGGTCAGCCGCGCAAGTACTCCAACTGGGCCGCTACGGAGGCTTCGGCGGCGAGCCGGACGGCGGCGTCGATGTCGGTGTAGACATGGTCGGTCACGTCGTCGACGCTGGCGTCGGCGCCGAGTTGCTCGAGGGCGGCGCGGATCTGATCCAATCGCATCTGGCGGTGGCTGGCGTATTCGCGGCAGATCGCGGAGAGGTCCGGCAGGGTTCCGCCGTGGGCCGGCAACACCTTGGCCGGGCCGAGGACCTCCAGCCGGGCAAGTGAGTCCAGGTATGGGCCGAGCCGACCGTCCGGGTAGGCAATGATGGTGGTCCCGCGCCCCAAGATGGTGTCGCCGGTGAGGACCGAGCCGTGCGGGCCGTCGGCAGGCAGATGGAAGCTAACCGAATCGGCCGTGTGCCCCGGGGTGGCCAAAACGCGGATGTCGACGCCGGCAGCCCGGATTACCTCGCCGTCGCTCAGCGGTCCACCCCCGAAGCAGAGCGCCGCGTCCAGCGCCCGCACGGGGGCACCGGTCAGGTCATGGAAACGCTCGCTCGCCTCCGTGTGGTCAATGTGGTGGTGGGTGATCAGGACAAGCTCCACGTCACCGGCTGCCGCCAGTTCGGCCAGATGCTCCTCGTCCAGCGGCCCCGGGTCCACCACGACTACTCCCCTGCTTTCCGGCGCCGCAATCAAGTACGACTGCGTGCCGTCCAGGCTCATGGGTCCCGGGTTGGGGGCCAACCGGTACCGGGTCAGGTCGCTGCTGCGGACGAGGGCGGAATTCTGTTCAGCGGTCACAGAGCCATCCTCGCATTCCCCGGCCCAACGCCGCAGAACTGCTTAGGGGAAGGCGCGGACCGCCGTCGTAATATTCGCGCAATATGAAGGAATCGATTCATATTCACGCCAGATCGTGCGGAAATGTGACATCGGTCGCATAGGCTGGTGACCTGCACGGGCCGCTCACCGCGGCGCGACGATGGCCGGAGGATGCGCACATCACCGGCCGGACGGGGGGATCAGTGCTGGAGGAAGTTCACTCAACCTACGATGTGCAACTGGACGACGACGGGCTGCTGGTGCTGACGCTCCATCGCGGTCTCAGTGTCAGCGCCGAACTGGCGCAACAGGTAGTTGACCGCCTCTTCGACTTGGTCGGCGAGCGGCGGGTGGTGGTGCTGCTGAGGATGGCCGGCGTGCGCTGGGCGACCGCGGAGGTGCGGATGATCGCGCATACCTTCACGCCCTCTGTCGCCGTGGCGGTACTCGGCAATGGGCCGGTGGACCGTGTGCTGGGGAACTTTTTCCTGCGGATTTTCGCCGATGACGGCTATTCCCGGTACTTCGACGACGAGGCCGAAGCGCGGAGCTGGCTGGCAGCGCATGCCGAGCGCCTGCCCACGCTGGAGATCGACGGGAGCGTCGTCTAACTACGGGCATTGGCGCGAGTGGCAGGGTTCACGGCGGAATTAGTTCGCGCGCAGCGGGGTTGCCCTGATGGAACCATTGCTGCTGCACGATAGGAAGAATTCCCATGGCGGAAACCAAGAACACCTTGTCCCTGGCGGAACTGCTGGCCGAGTACGACGAGGCCGAACATGACCACGCGGCGGCCGAACGCAATAGCGGGATGCAGCACATTCATAACCATGCGAACGGGGACATCGTCTGGTTCCCCACCTGGCAGAAGAACCGCGAGACGACCGACTGGGAAGCCGCGGTCAACGAATTCACCGCCGAGCTTGAGGCCGCGGCGGAACGCGGTGCCGATGTCTCCGATGCGGCATCGGGCCTGCTGGCTTCACGCCTCCAGACCTTGCTGGAGCAGGCTGCGGACGCCGCGGACGCCAATGCGTTCATTCGCGAGAACCTGGCCCGCTACCTGTCGGAGACGTGGGCACTCGGCGACGCCTATGCGCTGAAGAGCGGGAAGGAGCTTCCGGGGGCCGCCTCGCCGGCGGGAATCTTCGCGTCCTTCCCGTATGAGGTCTACGAGCGCGACGGCGGCAGCTTCGCCTCCGCGCTATGGAACGACCTGGTGGATGCCCGGAAGAACCGGATTGCCGCCGAAGAGGCGGAGCGCAAGGCGCTGAAGCCGGTTTCGAAGAAGGCCCGCAAGGCGGCCGAGCGCAAAGCCGCTGCCCGGAAACGGTAGCCGCACTGATGGCGGGGCGCCGCCGGAAGGCTGAGCCCGGCTGGATGGCGGGGCTCAGCCGGAAGGCGGGGTGAGCCGGCTTAGGCCAAGCGGGTGAGCCAGCCGCGCGAGTCCTCCACCGCGCCGGTCTGGATGCCGAGCAATTCCTGCCGGATGGACATCGCCACTTCGCCGGAACCGGCGCTCGGAGACGCGATGGACCAGCCGTCGGCCTTCAGCTCGCCGATCGGGGTGATCACGGCGGCGGTGCCGCAGGCGAAGGCTTCGGTGATGTCGCCGGCGGCCACGCCCTCGCGCCATTCGTCGATGGTGATCTTGCGTTCCTGCACATCCAGGCCGCGGTCCTTGGCCAGCTCGATCACCGAGGAGCGGGTGACACCGTGCAGGATGTGGCCGTTGAGTTCCGGCGTGACCAGGCTGCCGTCCTTGAAGACGAAGAACACGTTCATCCCGCCGAGTTCCTCTATGGCGTTGTCGTTGAACTTGTCCAGGAAGAGCACCTGCTGGCAGCCGTTGGCTTCGGCTTCAAGCTGGGCGGCCAACGACGCGGCGTAGTTGCCGCCGCATTTGGCCTCGCCGGTGCCGCCTTCGCCGGCGCGGGAGTAGCGGTCGGAGAGCCAGATGGACACCGGCTTGAGCTCGCCGCCGAAGTAGTTGCCTGCCGGCGAGGCGATCACGCGGTAGGACACCTCGTTGGCAGGGCGCACACCCAGGAACGCTTCGGTGGCGATCATGAACGGGCGCAGGTACAGCGCCTCGCCGTCGCCGGTGGGAACCCAGGCCTTGTCCGCGCCGACCAGCTGGCGCAGCGACTCGATGAAGGTTTCTTCGGGCAGCTCCGGAAGCGCCAGGCGGCGGGCCGAGGTGTTGAGCCGGGCGGCGTTCGCCTCTGCACGGAAGGTCCAGACGGATCCGTCGTCGTGCTGGTAGGCCTTCAGGCCCTCGAAAATCTCCTGGCCGTAGTGCAGCACCGCGGCGGCCGGATCCATCATGATGGGCCCGTAGGGCTCGATCCGCGCATTCGACCAGCCGCCGCTGCCGTCAGCGCCGACCTTGTAGTCGACCACTGCGGTGTGGTCCGTGAAGTGTTTGCCGAAGCCCGGGTTCGCCAAAATGGCGGCGCGCTCCTCGGCACTCTTCGGACGCTCCGAGAGCTGCTGGGTGAATTCGAGGGTTTCAGTCATGGGTTCCTCCGCGGTGAGGGCACGCCCTTGTGCGTCAATAAAGGGTTTTGGTTAGTAACCGCTAACTAGCCTACTGCCAAAGCGGCGCTGATGGCATCGCCGATTTGCGCGGTGGTGCGGGAGGCGCTCCCCCGGGCTGCGACGTCGTCCTCCACCGCCTTTTGCACGCGGGCGGCGGCGTCCGCCAGGCCCAGGTGCTCCAGCAGCAGCGCCACGGACAGGATGGCCGCCGTGGGGTCGGCCTTCTGCTGGCCGGCGATGTCCGGGGCCGAGCCGTGGACCGGTTCGAACATCGACGGCGCGGTGCGGTCCATGTTGATATTGCCCGACGCCGCCAGGCCGATGCCGCCGGTGATCGCCGCGGCCAGGTCGGTGATGATGTCGCCGAACAGGTTGTCGGTGACGATCACGTCGAAGCGCGCCGGGTCGGTGACCATGAAGATGGTGGCCGCGTCGATGTGCAGGTAGTCGACGGCGACGTCCGGGAACTCCGTGCCGACGGCCTCCACGGTGCGGCGCCACAGGTGGCCAGCGTGGACCAGCACATTGTGCTTGTGAACCAGCGTGAGCTTCTTGCGGCGGGCGGAGGCGCGGCGGAAGGCGTCGCGGACCACGCGCTCCACCCCGTGGGCGGTGTTGACCGAGACCTCGGTGGCAATTTCGTGCGGCGTGCCCACCCGCAGCGCACCGCCGTTGCCCACGTACGGGCCTTCGGTGCCCTCGCGGACGACGACGAAGTCCACCTCGCCGGGGTTCGCCAGCGGGCTGGCCACCCCGGGCAGCAGCTTGGCCGGGCGCAGGTTCACGTAGTGGTCCAGCGAGAAGCGCAGCTTCAGCAGCATCTCCCGTTCGATGACGCCGGACGGGATGCGGGTGTCGCCGGGGGCGGCACCGACGGCGCCGAACAAAATGGCGTCATGCTTGCGGAGCTGCTCCAGCGTTTCCTCGGGCAGGGTCTCGCCGGTGGCCAGCCAGTGCTCGGCGCCCAGCGGGTACTCAGTCAGCTCGAAGGTGGCATCGCCGCCGGCAGTTGCCGCCTCGAGGACCTTCACCGCCTCCGCCACGACCTCCGGACCGATGCCGTCGCCGGGGATGACTGCCAGGGAGAATGCCTTCGTTGCTGCGCTCATGGAATCATTTTAGGGAGGGCGTCCACATTCTGGGCAAACCGTCCCAATATGTGAACTCCGCGGCGAGTGCCGATCGGTCGGTCTGGAGTTGGTGCCCAGGGGCTCGCCCATCTGGCCCGCATGAATCTCAACCCGGGGCATGACGCGGTGGCCGGCGCGGACATCCTAGAGTTGTGGATCATGCGCGTGCACCACAATATCTACCGCTGGCTACAGGCCAACACCGGCAAGGTGGATCTCATCCTGATGCTGGCAGCGCTGGTGGTGTTTGTACTGCCGTATTTGGCGATGGCCAATCTTGCGGCTTTCGCACTCTCGGCCATCCTGGTTGTGCCTCTCGCGTGGCGCCGCACGCATGCCTGGCAATTCGGCCTGGCGACGGCTGCGGCGGCCCTGCTGAACGTGGCTTTCATCGGAGAGCCACTTCCCGCGCACATCTTCGTGCTGCTCGCCGTCTATTCACTGGCCGCCTACGGGCCGCGGTGGGCCAGCCTTGGCGGGCTGGCCTTGGGGCTGCTGGGCGGTGCCATGTATGTGGTGCGCTACATGATCACTGTTCCGCTCACCGCCGGCACCGCCCCGCTCTACCTCGTCGCGCTGGTGGCGATCGACGCCGTCGTGCTGGTCAGCTTGGCCTTTGGAGACCTGGTGCGCAACCGCCGGCTGACCGTCCAGGCGCTGGAAGATCGGGCCCGCAGGCTGGAGGTGGAACGGCAGCAGGAGCGCGACCTGGCCGCCGCGGACGAGCGCAGCCACATCGCCCGCGAGATGCATGACATCGTGGCGCATTCGCTCTCCGTTATCATCACGCAGGCCGACGGCGCCCGGTACGCCAGCGCGCAGGACCCCGCGATTGCCACTGGCACCCTGGCAACCATCGCGGAAACCGGGCGCACGTCGCTGCAGGACATGCGCCGGCTGCTGGGGGTGCTGCGCGGTGACGAAATCGCGTCCACCCGGCCCTTGCCGACGCTGGCCGACGTGGAGACCCTGGTGGACACCGTCCGCCGCTCCGGACTGGACGTGCAGCTGGAACATTTTGGCGAGCCGAGGCGCTTGATGCCGGCGGGTGCCGAACTGACTGCGTACCGGGTGGTGCAGGAAGGCCTGACCAACGTCCTCAAGCACGCCGGGCCGGAGGCCTCCGCGCACGTGCGCCTGGACTGGACCGTCCGCGGCCTGGAACTGCAGATCAACGACGACGGCCGGGGCGCCGCCGCGGATCCGGCCACTGCGGGGAGCCAGCAGGGCCTCACCGGGATGGCCGAACGGCTGGCGCTCTACGATGGAACGGTCGAAGCCGCACCCCGTACCGGCGGCGGATTCCGGGTCTGGGCCTTTATCCCGTACACCGAAGCCTGAGGCCGGACGCTTCGCTTGCAACCCGCCCCGCCGGCGAAGGATGAACTTCGGTGCGGCCTCACCCCGACTCCCAACTGTCCAAACACCACTTGTTCCCCAAGCCCAACTTGTTCCCCAGCCCGACCCAGAAAGATCCCGATGACCGACTCCCCTATCCGCGTTGCGCTCGTTGACGACCAGCAACTGGTCCGCGGCGGCTTCAAGATGCTGATCAACTCCCAGCCGGACTTGGAGGTGGTGGCCGAGGCAGGCGATGGGCGCGAAGCCGTGAGCGCGCTCGGGAAGGTGCGCGCCGACGTCGTGCTGATGGATGTGAGGATGCCGGGTATGGACGGGATCGAGGCGACCACCCGGCTGCTGGACACCGCCGCCGCGCAGCCGGCCGGTTCGGACCGGGCGGAGCTGAAAGTGGTGGTGCTAACCACGTTCGACCTGGATGAGTACGCGCTGGCCGCCATCCAGGCCGGAGCCAGCGGGTTCCTGCTAAAGGACGCGCCGCCGGAGGAACTGCTGGGGGCCATCCGCACGGTGTACCGGGGCGACGCGGTGATCGCGCCGTCCACCACCCGGCGGCTGCTGGAACACGTGGCACCGCTACTGCGTGTTCCGAGCCCGGCGGCCAGCCGCAGTCACGCGGCCGTCGAGTCGCTGACGCCCCGGGAGCGCGAAGTGTTTACGCTGATCGCGGAGGGTCTGTCCAACCCGGAGATCGCCGGGCAGCTGTTCCTGTCCGAGGCGACGGTGAAGACCCACGTGGGTCACATCCTGGCCAAGCTCAACGCCCGCGACCGGGTGCAGGCCGTCCTGATCGCCTACGAAACCGGGGTTGTTGCACCGTAGCGCCGGTATCCCGGACGCGGATCCCGGGACGCGAATCCCGTGCGGCGTATAGATCCTCGTCGCGCTACGGCCCCCCGTCCGGGAACCGATCGCGTGCGCCGAGCTACAGGTTGCCGTCTGCGAAGGAGTCGAAGATCTGGCGTGTCTTCGCATCCAGGGGCAGCATGAACTGGCCGTCTGCGCTGTACCCGAATGGGGGCTCGGGCACTTCGCCGCCGACCTTGCGCGGATCCGCCTTGTAGGCCCAGGCGCCGAGGGTCAGCGCCTGCTCCGCAGTCAGGTTGGTCTCCACCAGTGGATCGGCGGCGGAGAGCAGGTCGACGAGCCCGGCCGGACCGTTCATCTTTGCCAGGGCGGCGAATCCGAGCAGCAGGACGCCCTGGTGCGCTGAGCGGTCGAAGTCGCCACCCGGCAGCGTCTTTCGTTCCCGGGCGAAGTCCAGCGCGGTCTCGCCGTCGAGCTTGCTCTTTCCCGCCTTGACGTCAAGCACCGGGACGGGGGCGTCGACGGGAACTCCGCCTATTTCATCGACCAGGTTTTCGAAGCCCCTGAAACCGGTCAGAATGTAGCCCTCCATCTTCAGGCCTGTCACGTCCGTTACGACCTTCTGCTGCGCCTCGGGCCCACCCTGCATCATGGCCGCGTTGATTTTCGCGTGCCGGCCGCCTGGCATATTCACCCAGAGGTCACGCGGAATGCCCAGAATTCCGCCGCCGCCCCTGCCGTCCACACCGACCACCTGAAGGGCATCGGCTCGGGCTTCGCGAACTTTCTCGCCCTTACTCTTCTGGGCGTCGGAGCCGATGACCAGGACGTGGCGCTTGCCGCCCAGAACGGGTTTCTTCATGTCCAGCGACGGCCACCACCCACCCACTGCGGTCCAGGTGCCGTCCTTGTCGACGGCGAGGGTCACGTCCTTGCCCGAAGTCAGGACGGCCATCTTCTGCTTGTTCCACTTGCCGGTGGCCGCCTTCACGGTGATCTTGGTGTCCAGCGGTTTGCGGTCCGCGAGCGCAGTTGCGGTTCGCTTGTTGGCCTCCAGGTCGCCGCCCTCGTAAATCGCGGTAGCCAGTTTGGCCAGCGCGGCCGGCATGTCCCCCGTCTCCACACCGGTGGTGGGTGTGGGCGTCGCCGTGGCCGAAGTCAGTGGGCGGGCAGGCTCGGCCTTCGGGGCACAGCCGGTCAAAACCAGCAGGGAGACAAGGGGCAGGGCGGCAATCCGGGCAAGCTTCATGCCTCCATATTCCACGCCGCTCTGTCCTGAGCAAAAGGTTTCACCACTTGCGGCGTGTCCCGAGCCCGATCTTGCAGTCCTGGCCGGTCTGCTCTTCGAACCGCAGGGCCGGTTTTCGGCCGCCGCTCTTTGGGCCCCTTCCAGCGAGGGCAGGGTATATCGGTGAGGGCACCCTCCATGACCGGTGCCCTCACCGATATACCCTGCCCTGACGCTTTGGCGCCGGGGGTGTGCCGACGGCCACTGCCGGACGCACCGGCTGCCGGTTGCCGCCCGGTTCCCGGTTGCCGCCGGGTTCCCGGTTGCCGCCGGATTGCCGCCCGGTGGCAGCCGAGCGCCGGTGGGTGCCGGTTGCCGCCGGGCGCTGCCGGGTGGTCCCTCCTGACAGGCTCACCGGACCATGCTTCTCCACCCTGGGTATGAGCGGGGCGGCCGCGAATACCAGCCCGGCGGCGGATCCGCTCCGGGGTGCCGATTCCATACCGTTGGGGTATGACCACAAGAACTGAGCAATCACTCGCCGGCGCCGCCGCGGACGGCGCCGCCTCGGCCGCAGCGACGCGCGGCCTGAACAAGACCTACGGCACCGGCGATACTCGTGTGCACGCCCTCAAGGATGTGGACGCCCGTTTCGACGCCGGCAAGTTCACCGCGATCATGGGCCCGTCCGGATCCGGCAAGTCCACCCTGATGCACTGCCTGGCCGGGCTGGACACCGCCGATTCGGGCAACATCTGGATCGGCGGCACCGAAATCACCGGACTCAACGACTCCCAGCTGACCAAACTGCGCCGGGAGCGCGTGGGCTTCGTGTTCCAGGCGTTCAATCTGGTGCCCACGCTGACCGCGGAGCAGAACATCACGCTGCCCATCTCGCTGGCCAATGGCACGGTGGACAAGGAATGGTTCGGCTATGTCACCAAGACGCTGGGCCTGACCGACCGGCTGGCACACCGCCCGCACGAGCTGTCCGGCGGACAGCAGCAGCGGGTGGCCGTGGCCCGGGCGCTGCTGACCCGCCCGGATGTGGTGTTCGGCGACGAACCCACCGGCAACCTTGACTCGAAGGTGGGCGCCGAAGTGCTTTCGTTGCTGCGCCGGTCCTGCCAGGAGATGGGCCAGTCCATCATCATGGTCACGCACGATCCTGTGGCCGCCTCCTACGCGGACCGTGTGGTGCTGATGAACGACGGCGCCCTGGTCGGCGAGCTGGACCGCCCGGACACCGACACAATTCTGGCCGCGCTGGCCAAGCTGGGGGCGTAGGCCATGTTGCAGGTAGCACTTGCACAGCTGCGGCAGCACGCGCGGCGGTTCATCGCCGTCGGGCTTGCCGTGGTGATGGCGGTGGGTTTCCTGACCGCCACGCTGATGGTCAACGCCTCCACGGAAGCGTCGCTGGGCAACAGCATCGGCGCCACTTTCCGCAACGCCGACCTGGTGGTTTCGGAGGGCCCGGACAAGCAGCTGGATACCTCCGCGCTCGATGCCGTGACCGCAGCTACGGGTGTGGGCGAGGTGTACGCGCACCAGCAGGCGTCCATCGCTTTCGGCTCCGCCGCCGGTGCCAGCTACGGCGCCTTGCAGAACACCGCGCCGGCCGGGCTGGAAAACCTGGAGCTGCTGGACGGTGCGCTCCCCGGCGACGGCGAGGTGGCTGTGGACGCCGCAACCGCGGAGAAACAGGGACTGTCCGTGGGCGACAAGCTGGAACTGGCTCCGGCCGCCGGCATGGTCGCCGCCGAGGACGTGACTGCCGCCGGGACCGCTCTGACGGTCGCCGGCATCGTCAAGCCGTCCAAGGACCCGTTCATGATGGGCCAGCCGCAGCTATTCGCCGGTGACGCCCTGCAGCAGCAGCTGGCCGGCGCGGACTCCCGATGGCTGCGCAACATCCAGCTGGATCTGGCCGCGGGCGCCGATCCCGCCGCCGTCAAGGAAGCAGTGGCCGCCGCGCTGGCCGCCGCCGGGTTCCCGGAGGCCTCCGTGAACACCGCCGCCGAACAGACCAAGGCAGTGGTGGCAGGCCTGACCGGCGGCGCCGACCAGCTGACCATTGTCCTGTTGGCGTTCGCGCTGGTGGCGCTGCTGGTCTCTGCCCTGGTGGTGGCCAACACCTTCTCGGTGCTGATCGCCCAGCGGACCCGCGAACTGGCCCTGCTGCGCTGCATCGGGGCGGACCGCCGGCAGATCCGCCAGTCCGTGCTGGCCGAGGCCGTGCTGGTGGGCATTACCGCCTCGGTGCTGGGCGTGCTCGGCGCGGTGGGCCTGATGGCCGGCATCATCGCCGTGCTCCAGGGGCAGCCCGACACCGAGTTCGCCACGCTGGCCGTGCCGCCGTCCGCCGTCATCATCGGCCTGCTAGCGGGCATCCTGATGACGGTGCTGGCCGCGCTGGCTCCGGCCCGCGCCGCCACCCGCGTTGCCCCGCTCGCCGCCCTGCGCCCGGCGGACGAGGCCCGCGCCGGCAACAGCAAGGGCAAGGTCCGGCTCGCGGTGGGCGTCGCGCTCGCGGTGGGCGGCGCCGTCGTGCTGGCGTTGGGCGCGGTGTCGGCGGATCTGCTGATCGCGCTGCCGGGCGGCATGCTGTCCTTCATCGGGCTGCTGATGTGTGCCACGCTGTTCATTCCGCCGCTGGTCACCGCCGTCGGCACGCTGGCGAAGCCAGCCGGCGTCTCGGGGAAGCTGGCGGCGGTCAACGCCGTGCGCAACCCCGGCCGCACGTCCGCTACCGCCACGGCGCTGCTGATCGGCGTGACGCTGGTGGCGATGATGATGACCGGCGCGCAGACCTCGCGCACGGCCTTCAACGGCCAGTTGGGCGCGGAGTACCCGGTGGACCTGTCCGTTGGCGACCTCACTTTGGAGGGGCAGCCGCTGGATGCAGCGGCGGCGGCCACCGCTTTGAATTACGACGGCGTTGCGGCCGCCGGATTGGTCACGAACGGCGGTTACGCCGAGGTGCACGGGTCGCGCACCGGGGTGTATCAGCTGGCGCCGGAGCAGCTGGACCTGCTGCAGGACAAGACGCTGGTACTACACGGGAACACCGTGCTGATGCCGCAGGGCTCCGAGCTGAAGACCCTGACCGTCACCGGCAGCCACGGCTCCAAGGAGCTGACCGTGGTGGAGGCGGACAGCCGGACGCTGCCGCCGCTGATCTCCTCCGCCGTGGCCGCGGAGATCGGCGGCCGGAGCTGCCGGCCGCGGACAGCGAGGACTACTACCCGTCCTTGCCGCAGCTGTGGGTCTCGGTGGACCGCGACTTGGACTCCTGGGCACTGCTTGACCTGCGCAGCCAACTGGCCGCCGGGCTGGAGGTAAACGAGTACCAGATCTCCGGCGCCGCGGTGGAGCGGGCCGCGTTCAACCAGGTGATCGACGTGCTGCTGCTGGTGGTCACCGGGCTGCTGGCCGTGGCCGTGCTGATCGCGCTGGTTGGTGTGGCCAACACGCTCTCGCTCTCCGTGCTGGAGCGCACGCAGGAGTCCTCGCTGCTCCGGGCGCTGGGACTCACCAAGTCGCAGCTGCGCGGCATGCTGGCGCTGGAGGCGGTGCTGATCGCCGGCGTCGCCGCGCTGATCGGCGCGGTCTTGGGTGCGGTGTACGGCTGGCTCGGCGCGCAGTCAGCGCTGGGGGCGTTCGCCACAGTGGTGCCGGATGTTCCGTGGCTGCAGCTGCTGGCCGTGCTGGCCGTCGCGGTAGTGGCCGGACTGCTGGCCTCCGTAATGCCGGCCCGCCGCGCCGCGCGCCTCTCCCCCGTGGAGGGCTTGGCGACGGTGTAACCGGGGGCCGGCATCCGCCATCCCCGCCGTCGGTCGCCTCATCGAAGAGTCAGCAGGCGCCCTTCTCACGCTTGGGAAGGGCGCCTGCTGACTAGTGGTTGGCGGCAGGCTGCGTGCCGCGTAGTGGCCGGCGCTCCGGGCTCACCTTGCCCATTCGGTCTGCATCTGGGCGACGGGATGGATATTGACCATCTGCACGCCGTCGGCGGTGGTGGACGTGAACTCATGCCAGGTATGGGCGGGGATGACGATCACGGTCTCGGACGTCGCGTGGCCGGACTCGCCGTCGATGGTGAAGTCGATCTCGCCGTCGAGCAGTACAAAGATCTCTTCATACGGGTGGCGGTGGCGCTCGGCGCCGCGGGAGTTGACGAAGAAGGACGCGTGCGCGCCGTGTTCGGAGCCATGGAAGACGGCCGCGCCCGTGGCAGGACGCAGACTGGCGAGCGACAGCGTCTTGTAAGTCATCGGGACGTCCTTCCGCCGTGGAGTAGCCGACACTCTACCGATTGGGCGACCGCCGGCCTAGGGAACAGCAATCTGGGCGTGCTCCTCCCCCGCGCGGGTCTGCGGCGCAGACATCGTCTGTGACGAGTGCTACGTTGGCCGATAGACCAGTGACAAGCGCCGCGTGGACGGAGGTCGATCGTGAGCGAATCCATCGCAACTGAAAAGCAGCCGGAGCTAAAGAGGGCCATCGGCACCAAACTTCTGCTGCTCTTCATCGTGGGCGACATCCTGGGAACCGGCGTGTATGCCCTGACCGGGCAGGTGGCCGGCGAGGTGGGCGGTGCGGCCTGGGCACCCCTGCTGCTGGCGTTCGTCGTGGCCACCATCACCGCGTTCTCCTATCTGGAGTTGGTGACGAAGTACCCGCAGGCGGCGGGCGCCGCGCTGTACACGCACAAGGCTTTCGGGATCCATTTCCTCACCTTCTTGGTGACCTTCGCCGTGCTCAGTTCCGGCATCACGTCCGCCTCCACGGCAGCCAAGTTCCTCGGCGAGAACTTCATTGCCGGCTTCAACCTGGACTGGAACCAGGCCGGGGTGACCTGGGTGGCGATCATCTTCATGGCGGTGCTGGCCGTGATCAACTTCCGCGGCGTCAGCGAATCGGTGAAGTTCAACGTGGTGCTGACCCTGGTGGAGTTCACCGGCCTGCTGATCGTGATCTTCATCGGATTCTGGGCGATGAGCCAGGGCAATGTGGACTTCAGCCGGGTCATGGTCTTCGAAACCTCCGATGACAAAAGCGTTTTCCTCGCCATCACCGCCGCCACCTCGCTGGCCTTCTTCTCCTTCGTAGGCTTCGAGGACTCGGTCAACATGGCCGAAGAAACCAAGGACCCGTCCCGGATCTTCCCCAAAGTCATGCTCACCGGCCTTGGCATCACGGTGATTGTGTACCTGCTGGTATCGATCACCGCGGTGGCCATTGTGCCGATCGGGCAACTGTCGGAGAGCCCGACGCCGCTTCTGGAAGTCGTGCAGGTCGGCGCGCCGGGCCTGCCGGTGGACGTCATTTACCCGTTCCTGTCCATGTTCGCGGTGGCCAACACCGCGCTGATCAACATGCTGATGGCCAGCCGCCTGCTCTACGGCATGGCCCGCCAGGACGTTCTGCCGCATTTCCTGGGCAAGGTGCACCCGAACCGCCGCTCCCCGTGGGCCTCGATCATTTTCACCACGCTCATTGCCTTCGTCCTGATTTTCGTGGTCACGAATGTGATGGGCGGCGAGACCGTGACCGCCCTCGGCGGCACCACCGCGCTGCTGCTGCTGGGGGTCTTCACGATCGTGAACCTGGCCGTGCTGGTGCTGCGCCGGAACCCGGTGGACCGCAAGCACTTCCGGACCCCGACGGTTCTGCCCTACCTGGGCATGTTCACCTGCCTCTTCCTGGTGGGGCCGTGGGCGCAGGATCCCATTGAGTACCAGATCGCCGGCCTGATGATCGGCCTCGGTTTGGTGCTGTGGGTGATCACCTGGCTATGGAACCGGGGCGCCTACGGCAGGAAGACCAAGTTCCGCCACCCGGAGGAACTGGGCGAATGAGTGCGCACTTTTGTGGGTAAGGACAGCACTAACAACGACGGCGGAATCCGTCCGCTGGAGATGACAGGCAGCAGGAAGGAAGGCCATGGCCGCTGACAAACTGTCCACAGGCACGCTGAACCGCAAGGACATCGCGTCGTATCTGGACTACCACCTGCTGGGCTCGGCGGCCGGCGTGGCGTTGTTCGACGCCGTCCGCCAGGCCTGGGCGGGCACACCCCAGGAAGCCGAGTTCCGGAAGCTGCGGCAGGAAGTGGCCGCAGAGCGCAAAGAACTGAAGGCACTGCACCGCGGCTTCGGCCACGGGCGCAACAAGCTTAAGCGGCTCGGCGCGATGGGCGGTGCAGTCATCAGCAGAGTGAACCCGCTCAATCCGACGCGTGCGTCAGGCGGCGTAGGGACCCAACTGGAGCTGGAGTCGCTGCTCTCCGCGCTGCGCGGCAAGCAGTGCATGTGGCAAGTTCTGGCTGCGCTGGCGCCCATGGATCCACGATTGGACGCACTCCGCTTCCAGGAACTGGAGGCGCAGGCGGTGGCTCAGCAGAAACGCGTGGAGCGGATGATGAACAGCACCGCGGCCCAGCGTTTCCTCGCGGACCAGAGTTAGCCGGCGGCCGGTTCCTCGTACTTCGGGAAGATCGGCGTGGGAGCCGGCAGCGAGGTTCCCGGCACCAAAGCCGTGCCGATGGCAGCGAAGTCGCGGGCGCCGTCGTCGTGCTGTCCCAGCACATCCAGCAGCTTGCCCGCGGACGTGGGCATGACCGGCTGGACCAGGATGGAGACAATCCGCAGCACCTCCAGCGTCACGTAGAGCACCGTGTTCATCCGCTGCACGTCCGTTTTGCGCAGCACCCAGGGGGCCTGTTCGGCGAAGTACGCGTTGGTGTCGCCGAGCACGGTCCAGATGGCTTCGAGCGAGCCGTGGAAGTCCTGTACTTCGTAGGCCGCGCGCGACTTCTCCAGCAGGCGCTCGGCGCGGGCCAGCAACTCGTGGTCCTCGGGCGCCAAGGTGGCGGGCTGCGGGACCTTGCCCTCGCAGTTCTTGGCCACCATGGACAGCGAACGCTGGGCCAGGTTGCCCAGGTTGTTGGCCAGGTCAGCGTTCATCCGGCCCACCACCGCGTCGTGGCTGTAGGAACCGTCGGCGCCGAAGGGGACCTCGCGCAGCAGGAAGAAGCGCACCTGGTCCAGGCCGTACTGGGCGACCCAATCGGCCGGGGCCACCACGTTGCCCAAGGACTTGGACATCTTGACGCCGTTGTTGTTCAGGAAACCGTGGATCATCACGCGCTTGGGCAGTTCCAGCCCGGCGGACATCAGGAAGGCGGGCCAGTACACGGCGTGGAAGCGGGAGATGTCCTTGCCGATGACGTGGACATCGGCCGGCCAGTACTTCTTGAAGGACTCGGCCTCCATGTCCGGGTAGCCGACGCCGGTGAGGTAGTTGGTCAGCGCGTCCACCCAGACGTACATGACGTGCTTGTCATTGCCCGGAACCGGGACGCCCCAGTCGAACGTGGTGCGGGAGATGGACAGGTCCTCCAGTCCGCTCTTGACGAAGCTGATGACTTCGTTGAAGCGGCTGCGGGGAGCGCCGAAGCTGGGCTGCTCTTCATAGAGCTTGAGCAGTTTGTCCTGGTACTGGGAGAGCCGGAAGAAGTAGCTCTCCTCCTCGGTCCAGGTCAGCTCGGTGTCCGTCTGGATGGAGTAGCGCTTGCCGTCCTCGCGGAGCTCGGTCTCGTCCTCGGCGTAGTAGGCCTCGTCGCGAACCGAGTACCAGCCCTCGTACTTACCCAGGTAAATGTCCCCGGCGTCTTCCATCTTCTTCCAGATGGCCTGGGAGGCCTCGTAGTGGTCCGCGTCGGTGGTGCGGATGAACCGGTCGTAGGAGATCTCCAGGACCTGGTGGGCGGACTTGTAGGCCGCCGTGTTCCGGTCCACCAGTTCCTTGGGCGTGATGCCCTCCTTGGCCGCCGTCTGGGCGATCTTCATGCCGTGCTCGTCGGTTCCGGTCAGGAACATCACATCGTAGCCGTCCAACCGCTTGAAGCGGGCCATCGCGTCCGTGGCGATGTACTCGTAGGCATGGCCGATGTGCGGCACGCCGTTGGGGTACGTGATGGCCGTGGTGATGTAGTACGGGGTCTTGGGCTCAGAGGAGGTCACCTTATGAAATTACCCTCTGCGTTCGGCGGTTGTCGAAATGCGCGCTGCCATGCGCTGCTGCCGTGCGCTGCGAGGTAGGCCTCCAGCAGCTCAGGCTTAGCGAGTCGCGCCCGGCTGCGGCCGAATCAGGCGAGGCACCCCGCCGTCGTGCTCTATCCACAGAAGGGCCGCTGGGAACGACGGCTGCCGGAACCTGCGGCACGTTGGTGCCATGGCTCATCGGAAGCTCCGGACAGAAGTGCCGCATTGATCGGATAGTCAGCTAGAACGAACTGCGGATTATCGGGCGGACATTTTCAACGGTTTTCGTTGGGTTCCGTCTTGCCCGTGGTTCTGCGTCAATACGCGGATCCTTACCGGGTGTACGTTCCGTTAGTTTCCGTTGGCTTTCGTCGTTTTCGTTGGGTAAACGTTGGGAAGCCCCCTGCAGTCTCATCCTGGCACGACAGGAGCACGACGCGCTCAGGAGCATTCGAAGAACTCAAGCCCGGGACGCATGGGATCGGTACAGCCAACTTCACTCACCGGGGGAATCATGAATGCCGAGCGTAAGAAGATGTCCAAGCCACTGAAACTTGGGCTGGAGTTCGTGTTTAAGCGCGCCTGGCAGCGCTGGGAGCACAGGGACACGTTCCCGGCCGGCGGCAAGGTGTTCGATCTCGGAGTACCTACCGTGGACCCGTACATTGTTCTGACCCAACTCGATGAGAGGGTCCGGACGCCGTATGTGCCGTTCTACTGGGACGACGGAGAGCACGGGGGCTATCAGATTTACGCCCGTGACGGTTCCACTTGGGACCTGGACCTTCCTTCTGATCTCGATCGAGTGGCAGCCAGCCTGTCCGAAGATCCAGTGATCTCCGCGGTTGCCTGGGAGGCATTGGCCAAGGATCTGCTGGCCGAGCTGGACGCACAGTAGGCCTGCCACCCCTGAGTGGTAGGGCGACGGGCCTTCAAGTCAACGGAAGGGGCTTCTCTGTCGCCTCGCGCGTACGTTCGGTTCGGACCGTCCGAACGGCGGGCCGCAGCAACTGCAGACACAGGGAATCCCCCGTTAGCTAATACGGCAGGCGGGGGTTTCTTTACATCAGGCTTGTGTTCATTCGTTCGGTTGCCGTAGTGCGCTTTCCTGTCAGAAGTGCCCTTGATAGGGGGTTAGCATTAGCAAAGTGCCGGTCTCAGTCTGGGGGAACGTTGAAAGCTAAAACACGTATCCATGCGGTCCGGAAGGTTGTAGGAGCAGCCCTGGCTGTTCCGGTCCTGTTGGCTGGACTGGCCTTTCCGGCCCACGCAGCCGCAGATACCTCGGTGCCGCGTACTGTCGTAAAGCAGTCAGCCATACTTGCCGCCGCCAGCAGCCCTACCACAGCCACGCCGGCACAGATCAAGAAGGCAATCAGCGCTGTCCGGGCCAAGAATGTCTGGCTGGGTGCTGCCACCGGCCTGGTGAAGTTCAACCCGGGCAACACGGGTGCGATTAAGGCCTACAAGGGCGGGTCCATTGTCTGGAGCGCTTCGGGAGCCTATGCGCTCAAGTCCGTCATCCGCGACGCCTACCTTCGTACGGGAGGCCGGCAATGGCTGAACTTTCCGACATCCGCAGAGGTCCGTATCCGCAAGGGCGGTGGGTCGGTCCAGCGCTTCACGGACGGGGACATCTACTGGTCCCCGAGAACGGGGGCGCACAAGGTCCTTCACGCCTATGGCTACAAGAAGCTTGGCGGGGTTAACGGAAAGCTCGGCTACCCCACAACGGACGGGATCCGGGGCTCCTGGGGCTACGTGCCGTTGAAGCGCGGCCATGTCAACCGCCAGTATTTCCAAGGCGGCCTGCTCGAAGTGACTACCCGCGGTGCGACCGCCGTCTACAGGAAGTAGCTGGCAGCGGCCACCCCTTAAATAGAACAGGATCCCCCGCCGGCCGGACTGGCCGACGGCGACGTGGTAGCCGTCGTAGGTGCCGGTTGCAAACGACGTTGTGGGCTGGACCTCGGCGGGGCGATGGTCTCAACCAGAGTCCGAAACGGGCCACGACGAGTTGATTTGGTCATTTCCTACATTTCTCCATCAGCCCTCATGAAACGGAATTCGTCTCATTTCAGGCTGACAGAGAGGGGTAACCGGTGATCTGGACGCCAGCCCCTGACCCCGAGTCGCGGTCAGGGGAAGTGCGGCGGTGATCTGGACGCCAGCCCCTGAGCTGGAGCCGAGATCAGGGGCTGTCTGCTTCGCCTAGGGCAGCACAGCTACGGTCGACGCCAGAAATGCGGCCTCTAAGCCGGCGGGTCTGAGGCGACAAAATCGGCGGTCCTGCGGCAACGGCCGGCGCGGCCGAAACCACGCCCTGCGAGCTCTTGGGCCCGCAGGCCGGCGTTAGTTCATCTTGGTGCTGCTGTCGGCGGCCTTGATCAGCTCTTGGTCGTGGGAGGCGACGAGCACGGCGATGCCGTCCTGGGTGGTGTCCTTCAGGATGTGGATGATCTTGTTGGCCTGTTCGCGGTCCAGGTTGGCGGTGGGCTCATCCACCACCAGGACCTTGGTGCCCAGGATCAGGGCGCGGGCGATGGCGACGCGCTGGCGTTCGCCGCCGGAGAGCTGGCCGGGGCGGTGCCGCATGCGGCGGCCCAGGCCGACCAGGTCCAGCAGGTCCTTGGCCATCTCGGTGCGTTCTTCGACCTGGCCGTCGGGCACGGCCGGCAGCAGCACGTTCTCCAAGGCGCTCATGCCGTCGATCAGCGCGCCGCCCTGGTCCACGTAGCCGATCAGGGCGCGGCGGCGGTCGGAGATCTCGTCGTCGTCCATGGTGCTGAGGGCATCGCCCTGCCAGAACACCTCGCCGGAGGTGGGTTGCTGGAGCCCGGCAGCTACGGTGAGGATGCTGGTCTTGCCGGAGCCGCTGCGGCCGGCCAGGCAGTGCATGGTCCCGGCTTCGAGGCCGAGGTCGAAGTCCTCGGCGATCACCAGAGGTTCGGCGCCGCCGTCGTAGCGGATGGTGATGCCTCGCAGCTCCACCGGCATGGCGTGGTCCGCGGTGCGCTCCTTGATGGCAGCGCGGGTCAGGGCTTCTTCAATCATTTCCGGGTCCTTGTCATCAAAACAAACCAGAGGAGCACGGCCACAATGCCAGCGGCAGCGGCCCACACCGCAGTGTGAGGTGCAATAAACAGGGCGGTCACGACGGCGCCGATGATCGCCAGCGGCAGGGCGACGGCCGCGGTGATGCCGGCCTCGCCGCGGCGGGCCTGCAGCAGCAGCGTGGGCGTCCAGCCCATGGCGCCGAGGATGGCGAACTGTTCGCGCTTCCGCTGGGCTTCAAACCGGGTGGTCATCAGCGCCAGCAGCAGCGCAGTAACGACGCCGAGCAGCGCCAGCGCGATGTTGAGTCCACTCAGCTGCGAGGCGGCCAGCGACCCAAGCGCGGTACTGCCGGCCGCACGCGGGATGTCGGCCAGCACGGCGACCAGCGCTCCAGCCGCGGCGCCAAGGACGGCCACGGCCAAGGCAATGGCCACGGTGTTGAACCGATTGGTGCTCAGTTGCCGGGCGGCGAACTGCAGCGGCGTCTTCACGGACGGCACGCCGGCGGCACCGGACGGTTCGGTATCCGTCTGCGGATGCGGCTTGAGCATGGCGGCCGAGATGAACGCGGAGCCAACGTAGACCACCAGCGCGATGAGCGACACCCACAAGGTCACGGCGCTGCGGCTGACGGCGCTGGCAATGATCGCCACCGCGAGCACGGCCACGCCGCCCACCAGCAGTTCGTTCAGGAACCAGGAGCGGATGCGGCGCCTGTTCCAGCCCATGGCCCGCAGCGTCACGGCTTCGGTCCGGCGGGAACGGGTGAAGGCCACTGAACTGGCGGCGGTCAACAGGGCAGCGCCGCCGACGGTGAGGGCCAACAGCGCCGCGCTGGATGCACTCAGGGCGCCGTGGACTTCGCCGGCAGCGCCCTGGCGGACCCAGGACTGCTGTACGGTGCCGAGATCGCTGACCGTGCCGGAAGCGTCCTTGTGGTAGTCGGGAACGTAGATGGATACGTCTTCCCGGGCCGAACCGGCTACCACCTGGGTCTGCAGTCCAAGGTCCTCGATGGCGGCGGCGACGGTGTTGATCTGGTCTTCGGCGTCCGCCCATGAACCGCCGGCGTTCACGCGGACCCGGACTGCGTCGATCACGGCCTCGTCCGCGCTGGTGCCGCGCACCGCTGCAAGCCCGGCGAAGTCGGTGATGGCACCGGCGGACTGCACGGCCAGGCCGGCGCCGCTGAGGCCCGGCTTCATCACCGTTTCGTCGATCTTTTTGCCCTCGGCATCGTGGGTGACGGTCACCGGCGTCGGGTCATAACCGCCCAGCGGCAGGTAGTTCACATCGCCGGCGGCCTCACGCACGGCGGCGGCGTCAAAGGTGCCGTAGACGAAGGGCAGCGGAGTGGCGGATTCGGTGCCGGAGTCCACGGTGCTGCGGTAGGACTGCTCTTCCACCGGAGCGCGCTGGCTCTGGTCCGGTTCCAGCTGCCACTGCAGGGTCTTCTCCGGCAGCTTGTTGACCTGAATCCAGCCTTGGGGCGTGGCGGTCTGTTCGGCGCTGCCGTTGCTGGCGGCCTCGCCGAGCGCGTAATCCGGGTTGGACATGAAGTCAGTGGTCCACACCGGGGGCTGGTGCAGGCCGGCGACCATCTGGACGCCGCCGGAGCCGAGCAGGTAGTTGTAATCCTCGCCGCCGGGCCAGCGCAGCTGGAACGGCTTGCTGGACGCGAAGGGCAGGTAGCCCTCCCCCAGCTCCTTGCTGACGGTGCCGACTTCCTTGACGGTGTTGCCGGAGTCGTCCAGTTCTTCGATCTTGACCGAGTAGGTCAGGTCCAGGTCGGTGCCCGAGCGGACCACCATGGGGATGACCTGCGACTCGTCGTCCAGCGTGCCGGCTTCCACCGCGTTCTGGTACTGCACGAAGAACGGGCTCCAGAATTGGAACGGGTGCCCGTCGATAGCGGCGCCTTCGCCGCCCTCGGAGAACATGCCCATGCCGAACTGCGATGAGAAATACTGGCCCAGTTCCTGGGCGCTGCGGTCCGTGGCCTCCGGCGCCTGCTTGAGCGGGGCCAGGAAGTCGCCGGCCTCGCCCAGCAGCGCGGATTCGGCGGCCGGATCCACGGCGACCACGGTCTCCGTGATCTGCGGCAGCATCGGCAGCGCAATGGTGGTGTCAAAATCCCCGTGCATGCTGCCGCCGGCCGGATCCGGGAACTTGATTCCGGTCTCGCCCTTGGGGGCAACGGTGCGCAGGCTGGTGCCGCCGGGAACGTCCAGTTCTTTCAGCTTCGCCTGGCCCAGCGAGCCTTCGGCGGCGGTTTCGAACAAGACGGTGTCGCTCAGGCCGTCGGAGCTGACGGCCTTGGCGGTGATCCGGTAGTTGGTCGCTTCCTCGTTGAAGACGGAGTCCGGCTCCGGCCACTCGGCTTCCGGCACGGCGTCCTTGATGCCCTGCGCCTTCAGGTACTGCTCGATGTTCGGGTTATAGCCGACGTAGTCCGTGGCCTTCAGCTGCGGGAACTCGATGTCCTGGACCACCTTGGACACCAGCGAAATCGGCGCAGCGACGGAAACGCCGTCGATCCCGCGGACCTGGTCGAGGTCCGACGCGGCGATGCCGCCGGTGCCGGAGAGGAAGTCAGGCTGGCGCAGTTCGTCCCCCGCGGTGCCGCCGGGAAGGACCAAGATGTCGTACACGCCGCGGGTGTTTTCATCGACCACGCGAGTCAGCGATGCCTGTGCCCGGCCCTGCACGAAAATGGAGAGAACCATCGCCGCAATGAGGACGGCAACCGTGAGTACGAGCGAGCGGCTGCGCATGAAGCGCGACGCAGCGTTGAACCGGATTTCCAAAAAATCACTCCATACGGCGGCAAAGAGGCCAAGGGTCGAATTGACCCGGCATTAAGGTTCTCATGAGGTGCGCGCAGTCGAGGAATCGACATGCGCGTATGGCCCAACCCGCCCGTGCCCTACGCGGCAGCGAGGACCGGGCGGGCTTAACTGCGCCGGAAACGTCAGTCCTGCAGGTCCACTTCGCGCGCGACGACGGCGCCGATCTCGGCGCTGAGCTGGTCCAGCAGGTCCTGCGGCAGGGCGCTGTCCACGGTCAGCACGGCCAGCGCCTGCTTGCTGTCCTCACTGCGGGCAACCTGCATGCCGGCGATGTTGATGTCCTGCTCGCCCAGCAACCGGCCGAGCGTGCCGATGACGCCGGGACGGTCCTCGTAGAGGAACACGATGACGTGCTCGCTGATCGGCATTTCCACCTCGTAGCCGTTGATGGCCACGATCTTTTGGATCTGCTTCGGGCCGGTCAGCGTTCCGGAAACGGAGATCTGCGAACCGTCCGACAGGGCGCCGCGGATGGTGAGCACGTTGCGGTACTCTTCGGACTCGGTGGTGGTGATCAGGCGGGTGTTGATGCCGCGCTGCTCGGCCAGCACCGGGGCATTGACATACGAGACCTGCTCCGAGACGACGTCCTTGAACACGCCCTTGAGCGCGGCCAGTTCCAGCGCCTTGACGTCCAGCTCGGCGATTTCGCCGGCGACCTCGACGTCGATCTGGGTCACCGAATCGTGGGTCAGCGCCGTGAAGATGCGGCCGAGCTTTTCGATCAGCGGGATGCCCGGGCGGACGTCCGGGGCGATCACGCCGCCAGCCACGTTCACGGCGTCGGGCACCAGCTCGCCGGCCAGCGCCAGGCGCACCGACTTGGCCACGGAGATGCCGGCCTTTTCCTGGGCTTCCACGGTGGAGGCGCCCAGGTGCGGGGTGACCACCACGTTGCCCAGTTCGAAGAACGGCAGGTCGGTGCTGGGCTCGTTGACGAAGACGTCGATGGCGGCGCCGGCGATCTTGCCTTCCTTCAGCGCGTCGTAGAGGTCGGATTCGTCAACCAGGCCGCCGCGGGCCACGTTGACCACGTACGCGGTGTCCTTCATCTTCTCGAAGGCCTCCGCGCCGATCATGCCCACGGTCTCGGCGGTCTTCGGCATGTGGATGGTGATGAAATCCGACTGCTCCAGCAGCTCGTCCAGGCTGACCAGCTGCACACCCAGCTGGGCGGCGCGGGCGCTGGTCACGTACGGGTCATAGGCCAGGATCTGCGTCTCGAAAGCCTGCATCCGGGCGGCGATCAGCGCGCCGATGCGGCCCAGTCCGATGATGCCGATCTTTTTCTCGTAGAGCTCGGTACCGGTGTACTTGGAGCGCTTCCACTCGCCGTCCTTCAGCGAGGCGTTGGCGGCCGGGATGTGCCGGGCCAGGCCCAGGATGTGGCCGACGGTCAGTTCCGCGGCAGAGATGATGTTGGAGGTCGGGGCGTTCACGACCATGACACCGGCCTGGGTGGCGGCCTTGATGTCCACGTTGTCCAGGCCCACGCCGGCGCGGGCGATGATCTTCAGGTTCTTGGCCGCGGCAATGGCTTCGGCGTCCACCTTGGTGGCGGAGCGGACCAGGATGGCGTCGACGTCGGCAATCGCGGTCAGCAGCTGGGACCTGTCGGCTCCATCGGTCTGGCGGATCTCGAAGTCAGGCCCGAGGGCTTCGATGGTAGCTGGGGAGAGTTCCTCGGCAAGGAGAACTACTGGTTTTTCCACAGGGGTTGTTCCTTCGCTGCATGCATGGTGATGGCCGTGCGTATCGATGGGGGTGGGTCCAGTCTAGAACGCCTGCCGCCCTGTCCCCCAGTTGTTACCGGCGCCCGCCGGGCCCGGCGCCTCCCGCCGGAGCAACGGGAGGGCAAAAAGTGACGGCCGGCGCCCACTGCGGGCGCCGGCCGTGGCACGGGACTAACGGGCCGCGACGCCCTCGGTGTAGTCATCGTCGGACTTGATCCACGAGAACAGCTTGCGCAGTTCGCGGCCGGTGGCCTCGATCGGGTGGTCCTCACCCTTCTGGCGCAGTTCCAGGAACTCCTTGCCGCCGTTGGCCTGATCGTCCATGAAGCGCTTCGCGAAGGAACCGTTCTGGATGTCGGCGAGGACGGCCTTCATGTTTTCCTTCACCTCCGGGGTGATCACACGGGGGCCGGAGACGTAGTCACCGAACTCGGCGGTGTCGGAAACCGACCAGCGCTGCTTGGCGATGCCGCCCTCGACCATCAGGTCGACGATCAGCTTCAGCTCGTGCAGCACCTCGAAGTAGGCGATCTCCGGCTTGTAGCCGGCCTCGGTCAGGGTCTCGAAACCGTACTGCACCAGCTGCGAGGCGCCGCCGCAGAGCACTGCCTGCTCGCCGAACAGATCGGTCTCGGTCTCTTCGGTGAAGGTGGTCTCGATGACGCCGGCGCGGGTGCCGCCGATGCCCTTGGCGTAGGACAGTGCCAGCGCCTTGGCGCCGCCGGTGAAGTCCTGCTCGATGGCGATCAGGTCCGGCACACCGCGGCCGGCTTCGAATTCGCGGCGCACGATGTGGCCCGGGCCCTTCGGGGCAACCAGGGCGACGTCGACGTTGGCGGGCGGCTGGATGAAGCCGAAGCGGATGTTGAAGCCGTGGCCGAAGAACAGGGCGTTGCCCTCTTCGAGCTTGTCCGCGATGGAGTCGGCGTAGACCTTGGCCTGGACCTGGTCCGGGGTGAGGATCATGATCACGTCGGCCTCGGCGGCCGCGTCGGCGACGGAGAGGACCTTGAGGCCCTCGGCCTCGGCCTTGGCACGGGACTTGGAGCCCTCGGCCAGGCCAACGCGGACGTCCACGCCGGAATCGCGCAGGCTCAGGGCGTGGGCATGGCCCTGGCTGCCGTAACCGATGACAGCGACCTTGCGGCCCTGGATGATCGAGAGGTCGGCGTCGTCGTCGTAATACAGCTCAGTCACTTTGGGTTTCTCCTGTTGGGGGTTTCGTGGAAAGGAATCAGGCGGAACGCAGCGCGCGGTCGCTCATGGAGCGGGAGCCGCGGCCAATGGCCAGCGTTCCGGATTGGACTATTTCGCGGATGCCAAACGGCTCCAGCACTGCAAGCAGGGCCTCGAGCTTATCGGCGGTGCCGGTGGCCTCCACAACCAACGAGTCGGTGGACACGTCGACCACGGAGGCACGGAACAGATCTGCTGCCTGGGTTACCTGCAGCCGTGTTGCGGCATCCGCGCGGACCTTGACCAGGATGTGGTCGCGTTGCACGGAAGTTTCGGGAACCAGCTCGACGATCTTGATGACGTTGACGAGCTTGTTCAGTTGTTTGGTGACCTGCTCCAGCAGATCGCCCTCGGCCTCGACCACCACGGTGATGCGGGAAAACCCGTCTGCTTCCGTGGGGCCGACGGCCAAAGAATGGATGTTGAACGCCCGGCGGGCGAAGAGGCTGGCGACGCGGGTCAGCACACCCGGGACGTCCTCCACCAGCACTGAAAGGGTATGGCGGGCCATGCCTAGTCCTCCTCTTCCCATTCGGGGGTCATGTCGCGGGCAATCTGGATGAGGTCGTTGCTCACGCCGGAGGGGACCATCGGCCACACCATCGCGTTGGGGCTGACGACGAAGTCGATCACTACCGGACGGTCGTTGATCGCCAGCGCCTGTTCGATAGTGGCGTCGATGTCTTCCACCCGTTCGCAGCGCAGGCCCACGCAGTCGTAGGCGTCGGCCATCTTGACGAAGTCCGGCACCCGCACGGTGTCGTGGCCGGTGTTCAGGTCGGTATTGGAGTACCGGCCGTCATAGAACAGGGTCTGCCACTGGCGGACCATGCCCAGCGAGGAGTTGTTGATCACCGCCACCTTGATCGGGATGTTGTTCAGCCGGCAGGTGGCCAGTTCCTGGTTGGTCATCTGGAAGCAGCCGTCGCCGTCGATCGCCCAGACCACTCGGTCCGGGTTGCCCACCTTGGCGCCCATCGCGGCCGGCACCGAGTAGCCCATGGTGCCCAGGCCACCGGAGTTCAGCCAGGCGTGCGGGCGCTCGTACTTGATGAACTGGGCGCTCCACATCTGGTGCTGGCCCACGCCGGCAACGTAGACGGCTTCCGGCCCGGTCAGCTCGCCGATCCGCTGGATCACCTGCTGCGGGGCCACCAGTCCATCGTCGGGCTCGGCGAAGCCCAGCGGGTAGGTCTCGCGGAGCCGGTTCAGCATGGCCCACCACGCGGAGAGGTCGGGCGTGCCTTCGGCGGCGAACCGCTCGCGGCAGGCGTCGGCCAGTTCCGGAATGATCTCCTTGACGGAGCCGACGATCGGCACATCCGCCGTGCGGTTCTTGGAGATTTCCGCCGGGTCGATGTCCGCGTGGATCACCTTGGCGCCCGGCGCGAAGGTGCTCAGCACGCCGGTGACACGGTCGTCGAAGCGGGCGCCCAGCGTGATCAACAGGTCGGCCTGCTGCAGTGCGGTCACCGCGGAGACGGAGCCGTGCATGCCGGGCATGCCCACATGTTGCGGGTGCGAATCCGGGAACACGCCGCGGGCCATCAGCGTGGTGGCCACCGGGGCGCCCACCAGCTCGGCCAGCTCGCGCAGCTCGTGGGCGGCGTGGGCCTTGATCACGCCGCCGCCCACGTAGAACACCGGGCGCTCGGCCGCGGCGATCAGCTTGGCCGCCTCGCGAACCTGCTTGGAATGCCCGCGCACCACCGTGCGGTAGCCGGGGAGGTCGATCTTCGGCGGCCAGGAGAAGGTCATCATGGCCTGCTGGGCGTCCTTGGCGATGTCCACCAGCACCGGGCCGGGGCGGCCGGTGGTGGCAATGTGGAACGCTTCGGCCAGCACGCGCGGAATCTCCTGCGCCTTGGTGACCAGGTAGGAGTGCTTGGTGACCGGCATGGTGATGCCGACGATGTCCGCTTCCTGGAACGCGTCCGAGCCGATCACGGCCGAGGACACCTGCCCGGTGATCGCCACCATCGGCACCGAATCCATGTGCGCGTCGGCAATGGCGGTGACCAGGTTGGTGGCGCCCGGGCCGGAGGTGGCAATGCAGACGCCGGCGCGGCCGGTGACCATGGCATAACCCTGTGCGGCGTGGCCTGCACCCTGTTCATGACGGACCAAGATGTGGTTGATCTTGGCCGAATCCATGAGCGGATCGTAGGTGGGGAGGATGGCCCCGCCTGGCAACCCGAAGACGTCATCGACGCCCAGTTCTTCCAGCGAACGGACAACGGCTTGTGAGCCGGTCATTTCCGTGGGCGGCACGATGTTGTTCGGCCCGACTACCGGGCTGAGGCCGTCCACGACGGAAGAGACAGAGGCAGCTACATCTTTGGTCCTGACGGCGTCGGCCGCGGCCGGCGCCTTGTTGGCCATCAGCGAGGGGCTGATTGGCGATCCCTTAGTCATCGGATTTCCTTTGCGGATCTTTCGTTCTCTGATGTGCTTGCCGTCCTCCGCGAGCGGAAGAAGGCCCTGTGCTCTTCTGCAAATAAAAAAACCCCGTCGAGCCGGTTGGCTCCGATGGGGTTTAGCGCGTGACGTGGTCGAACCAGACGGGCGTTTACGCCACGCGCTTGATAAGGACGACCACGGATACGCTTTGCATGGCTTCAGTTTCTGCCACGCGGATACCAGTGTCAACCTGAGACATCAGCGTCTCACTATTTGGGCAATTGCGTCCAAAACATGGACTTGCCTGACCTACGACGGCGGTGCGCGACCCGCGCAGGGCGCGCACCCGCCGTCGTGGTTCAGCCGCAGTACGGCCGCCTAGGCGCTGTACTGCCGCTGAGCTGCCGTCGGTTAGCCGCAGTAGGCGCCGGTGGAGGCGGAGTTCACCAGCTTGGCGTACTTGGCCAGCACGCCGGTGGTGAACTTGGGAGCCAGCGGCTCCCAGCCCACCCTGCGGGTTTCCAGCTCGGCCTTGTCCACCAGCAGGTCGAAGCTGCGGGCCGCGATGTCCACCCGGATCCGGTCGCCGTCGCGCACGAAGGCGATTGGGCCGCCGTCGACCGCTTCCGGCGCCACGTGCCCGATGCAGAGCCCGGTGGTGCCACCGGAGAACCGGCCGTCGGTGAGCAGCAGCACGTCCTTGCCCAGCCCGGCGCCCTTGATCGCGCCGGTGATGGCCAGCATTTCGCGCATGCCCGGACCGCCCTTGGGGCCTTCGTAGCGGATCACCACCACGTCGCCGGCCTTGATCTGGCCGTTGTCCAGCGCGTCCAGGGCGCCCTGCTCGCGTTCGAACACGCGGGCGGTGCCTTCGAAGACGTCGGCGTCGAATCCGGCGCTCTTGACCACGGCGCCCTCGGGTGCCATGGAGCCGTGCAGGATGGTGATGCCGCCGGTCTTGTGGATCGGGTTGTCCAGCGCGCGCAGGATCTTGCCGTCGACATCCGGCGGGTTGATCTCCGCCAGGTTCTCGGCCACGGTCTTGCCGGTGACGGTGAGGCAGTCGCCGTGCAGCAAACCGGCGTCGAGCAGCGCGCGCATGATCACGGGGACGCCACCGATCTGGTCCACATCGGTCATGACGTAGCGGCCGAACGGCTTCAGGTCGCCCAGGTGCGGGATCTTGTCCCCGATCCGGTTGAAGTCCTCGAGCGTCAGGTCCACCTCCGCCTCGCGGGCGATCGCCAGCAGGTGCAGCACGGCGTTGGTGGAGCCGCCGAAGGCCATGGTCACCGCGATGGCGTTCTCGAACGCCTTCTTGGTCATGATGTCGCGGGCCGTGATGCCCTTGCGGAGCAGGTTCACCACTGCCTCGCCGGACTTGTGCGCGAAGACGTCGCGGCGGCGGTCCGCCGAGGGCGGCGCGGCCGAGCCGGGCAGCGACATGCCCAGGGCTTCGCCGATGCACGCCATCGTGTTCGCCGTGTACATGCCGCCGCAGGCGCCTTCGCCGGGGCAGATAGCGCGTTCGATCCGGTCCAGGTCGCCGCGGCTCATCTTCCCCGCGGCACAGGCGCCGACTGCCTCGAAGGCGTCGATCAGGGTGACCTGCTTTTCGGACCCGTCCTCGAGCTTCACGAAGCCGGGCATGATGGAGCCGGCGTAGAGGAAGACGGCGGCCAGGTCCAGCCGGGCCGCGGCCATCAGCATGCCGGGCAGGGACTTGTCGCAGCCGGCCAGCAGCACCGAACCGTCGATCCGCTCCGCCTGCATGACGGTTTCCACCGAGTCCGCGATGACCTCGCGGGAGACCAGCGAGAAGTGCATGCCTTCGTGGCCCATCGAAATGCCGTCGGAGACGGAGATGGTGCCGAACTGCATCGGGAAGCCGCCGCCGGCGTGCACGCCTTCCTTTGCGCCCTGGGCCAGACGGTTCAGGGACAGGTTGCAGGGGGTGATCTCGTTCCAGGAACTGGCGACGCCGATCTGCGGCTTGGCAAAGTCGTCGTCCCCCATCCCCACTGCTCGGAACATTCCGCGCGCCGGAGCGGCGTGGATGCCATCGGTGACTACCCGGCTACGGGGCTTGATATCAGGGGTTACGTCCGCGCTCATGGGTTTGATTCTATGACCTGCGCCGCAGTCTTCAGGGCATATTACGACGGCGGTGCCTTACCGCCGCTGCCGTGGCGCCGCCGGCGCGGCCCCATCTGTGGTGTTGGCCACGTTCGCCTGTTAGTCTGCGCCCATGAATGCCGGAAGCAACGAGTACTTGGCCCGCGCCGTTGAAATCGCCGTGGAGAACGTCGGCAAGTCCGGCGGCCCCTTCGGCGCCACCGTGGTCACGCGGGACGGAAAAGTCTTCGACGGGGTAAATCGAGTGACCGCGACCAACGATCCGACGGCGCACGCGGAAGTGGTGGCGATCCGCCGTGCTGCCGCGGAAACCGGGTTCAATCTGAGCGGCGCGGTGCTGTATTCCAGCTGCGAACCGTGTCCCATGTGTCTGGCCGCAGCGCTGTGGGCGCGGATCGAGCGGGTTGTTTACGCCGCGGACCGCGACGACGCCGCCAGCTCCGGTTTCGATGATGCCTTGTTCTACGACTACTTCGGTCCCGAGGGCGATAAGCAGCTTATGCCCGTGGTCCGCGACGGCTACGAAACGACCGACTACCTGGCACCGTTCCGGCTCTGGGACCGCCTTCCGGACAAAGTGGAGTACTGACCCGCCCGGTGATGGTGTAAGGCCGGGCGCGGCCCGCACTCCCCCGTGATCGAGTAGGCCGCTTGCGGCCGCATCAAGATCCAGCCGCTCGGGCACTAACCGAGCCGGCCGAGGTCCGGCGGCGTATCGATGTCCCCGCCGTCGGACAGATCCGAGCAGTCCACCAGGTCCACCAGCTCGGGGTGCGCCGACAAGAAGGGACGCGCACCGGCGTCGCCCGTTGCCGGCTCCGCCGCCTGCGCTGCCAAGCCGGGCGCGAACAGCACCGGATGCCCGCGGCGCAGCTTTCCGTCCGGGCGGCGGTAGCCGGCGGCGGTGATCCGCCCCGGCTGAGCCGTGTGGATCAGGCGGGCCACCAGTTCCGGGCTGATACCGGGCTGGTCCACCAGCGCCACGAGCACCGGTTGCTCCGTCTGCGCGCTCTGCACGCCGAGCCGGAAGGAACCGGCCATGCCTTCGCTCCACCGCTCGTTGACCAGGACCGCGCAGCCGGCCAGGCCCGCGGCCCTCTGCACCTCGGCCGCGCCGGCGCCCAGGACCACCGCCACGCTGGCGCAGCCGCCTTGCCGGAGCACCTCCGCGACCTTCCGGACCAGCGGAATGCCGTCGGAGCCGGCCAGCAGTGCTTTCGGCCCGCGGCCCAGCCGCCGCCCGGCGCCGGCCGCCAGCAGCACCCCGTGGACAGCCGTCTCCATCTGGTCCGCCCTCAGCCCTGCTGGCTGGCTATCGCCGCAGCTTCCTGCTGCAGCATGCCGATGACCCGGTGCACGCTGCGACGTTCGGCTACATCGCTGCGAGCCAACACCACGATGCTTCGGCTGGCGCGGATTCCCTCCAGCGGCCGCATCACAAAGCCGCGGGCCGTCTGCGCCTTCCGCGAAGTGAAGCGCGGCACGATGGCCAGCCCGTGGCCGGCCGCGACCATGGCCTCCATGACGCGCAGGTCCGCGTAGCGGGTGGTCCGCTTGGCCAGCCTGCCGGTCCGTGCTTCGATCTGCCGCAACACCTGTTCAAAGGGAAAGCCCGGGGGCACGCCGATCCACGGATAGGCCACCACATCCTCGGGCTTGAGGGCGTCCAATTCGGCCAATGGATGCCCGGCGGGCATAGCCACATCCAGCGGCTCATCCAGCAAGGGCAGCACGGTGATGCCGCTCTGTTCAAAGGCCTCCACGCCCTGCTGGCTGTGCGCCAGCACCAGGTCATAGTCGGCGGCCAGCCGCAAAAAGCCGTCCACGGAGGGGTCTTCCATGCAGGGCTCGAAGTGCAGCCCCTCGATCTCCTGCAGCCGGTACATCAAGCCCGGCAGGAACATTTCCGCCGCGCTGGGAAAGAACGCGGCTCGGATCTGGTTCTGCCAGCCGCTGCGGTAGCCGTCCACGGTGGCCTGCGCCCGCTCCATGGCGGCAGACACGTCCGAGGCAGCCGCTGCCATCGCCAGTCCGGCCTCGGTCAGGCGTACTCCCCTGCCGGCCTTTTCCACCAGCGTGACGCCCACTTCCTCCTGCAGCACCTTGAGCTGCTGGGACACCG
The DNA here is from genome assembly GCA_051751385.1 of Actinomycetota bacterium. Lineage (GTDB taxonomy): Bacteria > Actinomycetota > Actinomycetes > Actinomycetales > Micrococcaceae > Crystallibacter. The sequence goes on from JBNJKW010000002.1 coordinate 342,695, forward strand.
CCGACGCTGTGACCTTCATCGCAGCCGCCGTGGCGACGACGGACCCCCGGTCGCCTAGTTCCCGCAGAATCTGGAGCCGTCTGATGTCCATAAAGCGATCCTACATAGTGTGCTTAGTAACGTTAGATTGAACTTGACGGTCTGGGCAGTCGACAATAGAGGCATGACAGTCTCAACAGCCCTGATCGTAATGGGGATGGCCGCCGTCCTGGCGCGCCTCGCCGTCGTTGTTCGCCGCGACCAAGGGCCGGTGCCGCGCAGCCACGCGTGGGAGACCGATCACGCGGCCATGCCGGTGAAAGCAGTCGACGCCGTCTGACTTACCCACCACCGCAATCGAGCGCCGGGCACCACACGGGCCAGGCGCTTTTTTGTGGGTCCGGCCCCTATGCTGGCCGGGAGGAATGCTCGCTTCCGCCGCCGCCCAGCCCATCCACGCAGACCCGAAGGCCCCTATGCCCACCAGCGACGAACTCAAGGACGCGCTCAGCGCCATCTTTGATTCCCAGATTCCCAACTACGGCGACTACAACCTGGTCTTCGGCAGCAGCCGTCAAGACAACGCGCAGGGAGCACCGGGCGGCGGCTCCGGGCACTGCTACGTGATCGGCTACCGTTGGCGGCCGCAGGAACTGGTCGTCGCCCCGTTCGACGGCACCGGCCTGACCGCCGGCGGGATTCCCGTGGCCATCAACATGACCAACCTGTCGCACGCCGTCCAGTTGGGCGGCGGCGAGTACGAAGTGGGCACCAGCACGGGCCAGACGTTCCGCTTCGGCGTGCAGGCCGAAGGCAAGCTGCCGGGTGAGGGGCGCACCATCGACCAGTCCGAGGACCAGCCCGACTTCCACCGCTTCATGGCGGAGCTGATCTTCCGCGCGTAGCCCCGCGAAAATTCCGGGCGGCTGGCCCACTCCCCTTCGGGGTATTCGTCCCGGCAATAACCCGCCGGGCCCAGCCCTCCGGACCGGGCCGCCGGCTCTATGGACACCGCTCTCCCCCGCACGTAACGTCGGGACCAGTTGCACCATAACCATCAGCTGGAAGGTGAAGTCCATGGACTGGATATGGGTCATCGGGATCGTCGTCGTCATGATCGTTGCCGCCCTGGTGTGGTGGCTGTTCTCCCGGAACTCCAGCTCCACTGAGGCCGCAGCCCTGGCCCACTCGCCGACCATTCTCACGCACGGCCCTGCCGGTGCCGCCGGCCAGAATCCCCTGGCGGGCCACGTGCCGGCGGCTGATCGAGGGCCCGCGGCCGGGCCTGAACTCACCCGAGCCCGGCAGCCGGCCACCACCAGCCATCGAGAGGACGACGGCGGAGCCGAACCCACCGCTGCCAGCCCACCGCCGGCACAGGGCGCGGAGGCGACCGCCGGGGCCACCCCGGCGAGCCAGGCACACGTCGCGGACGTCATGTATGAGGAAGAGGTCAGCGGCACGGCAAGCGACGAAGACCTGGTGGTGGAAGAGACGATGCCGGACTCCCCGGGCGCCAGCGGCACCACCACGGCACAGGGCGCCGGGGCCGAGGAACCGCCGCCAGCCGAGGTCGAGGACGCGGCAGCCGAGCAGTCGCCGCCCACGGCCGAACCGCTCTACGATGAAACCGAATGGCTCGGCTATGCGGGCGAAGCGGTCATCGAGCCGTCGGTCGCGGCTGAGAACGGAGATGGGCCCGACCGGCGAAGGGGATAACGCGTGGACGCCGACAGAAGAGATCGCGTCAAGCCGCTGCGCTACGCCGGGCTGGGGCTGGCCGTGGCGCTGGCCACCGTCTTGGCCGGGTGTACCGGCGGCGTCAGCGGCGCGCCGAACACCGGCGGCAGCGACGCGTCCGCCCCGGAGGTGGGCACGGCCGCTTCGGGGCTGGACGAGCCGTGGTCCATCGCGGTGCTGCCCGACGGCAGCGCCCTCATTTCGGAGAACGATACCGGCCTGATCAAGCACGTGGTGGACGGCGAAACGGTGTCCTCCGTACCGGTGGAGTCCCCGCTGGAAACCACCGGCGAAGGGGGTCTGCTGGGGCTGGAGCCCAGCCCGGATTTCGACGCCGATGCCCGGCTTTACGTCTATCTCACCTCGCCAGAGGATAACCGGGTGGTCAGCTACCGTTGGAAAGACGGCCAGCTGAGCGACGGGCGGGAGGTTGTCACCGGAATCCCCAAAGCCGGGAACCACAACGGAGGCAGAATCAAGTTCGGCCCGGACGGCTACCTCTACATCGCCACCGGCGACGCCGCGGTCTCCTCCCGGTCCCAGGACCGCTCCTCGCTCGGTGGCAAGATCCTTCGCGTCACGCCCGACGGCGACCCAGCGCCCGGCAACCCGTTCGGCGACAGCCCGGTATACAGCTACGGGCACCGCAATGTGCAGGGACTGGCCTGGGACGAGGACGGCAGGCTGTGGGCCACCGAGTTCGGGCCGGACCGGGACGATGAACTGAACCTGATCGAAGCCGGCGGCAACTACGGCTGGCCGGAGGTGACCGGCGCCCCGGGCGACGATCGCTTCATCGACGCCAAGGTGGTCTGGCCGTTCCCTGCGGAGGCTTCCCCCAGCGGTATGGCCCTGGTGGACGGAACGGCATGGACCGCGGCGCTGCGCGGCCAGCGGCTGTGGAAGGTGCAGCTGAACGGCACCGAGGCCGGAGAGCCCGAGGCGTTTTATGAAGGCACATACGGCCGGCTGCGCGACGTTGCTGCCGCTCCGGACGGAGGGCTCTGGGTGCTGACCAACGGCACCGGCAATGACCGGATGCTGTCCGTTCCTGTGAAGTAGGCTACAAAGGCCCGCTCGATTTCACTTTCGCGGAAATGTCCTGCTAGAGTTACATGTCGTTGCGAGGGAAAAAGCAGAGGGAAACCGCTGCTAAACCTTCGGGAACAGATGCACCTCTAGCTCAATTGGCAGAGCAATTGACTCTTAATCAATGGGTTCCGGGTTCGAGTCCCGGGGGGTGCACAGACAAACCCCGTCCGACTAAGCGAAACGCTTCGTCGGACGGGGTTTCTTTTTGTCCTGAGGCAGCAACAGGGCGGCCGAACCGTCCTTCCGCCGCCAGTCGTGCCCGCTGCAGGTCTTCACGCCTAGGCTTGGTTCAAGGTGCCATAGACGCCTATTCCAAGGGGACCCGTGAAGAAACTATCCGCCGCCGTAGTGCTGATTGCTCTGGCAACCGGTGCGGCTGCCTGCTCGGCTGGACGAATGACCGTCGACGACTCCTGCGAGGAGATCAAGGCGATCACGGTGGAGATGGCGACCGGGGTGCAGGCCTTCGCGATGAGCGAACCAGACGACGAGAGCGTGAAGTCCTACCTCGCCGAGGCCGCCGACAAGTATCGCAGCCTGTCCGAGCGGGTCGCCGAGCCGTTGGAGGCACCGCTGCAGGCAGTGTCCGACAACATCGAAAACCCTGACGCCGAGAATGAGGCCGCCGGCGACCAGATCCTGGAGATCTGTCCCTCACTCTCCCAGTAAGACCAGCCGAAGCATTCCGGCTGCCATGGGCCGCCGACCCCCAGCGGTGCAGGGGTATGCTCAAACCGTGAATCCGTCCCCAGCTTCCGGTGATCTTTGCGGCCGCCTTGGCCTGACCCAACCGCTGCTCAACGCCCCGATGGCCGGGGCCGCCGGCGGCCGCCTGGCTGCGGCAGTGTCGTCGGCCGGAGGACTGGGCATGGTGGGCATCGGCGGCGGCGTGGCCACCGACTGGCTGGAGCGTGAACTGGCCCTGGCTGCTGCCCCGGGCAATCCGTGGGGTGCGGGACTGATGGCGTGGGTGCTGGAGGAATCGCTGGAGCCGCTGCGCGTGGTGCTGGAACACCGTCCGGACCTGGTCTGTGTCAGCTTCGGAGATCCCGGCGCGGCCGCGTCGATGGCCCGCGATGCCGGTTCGTTGGTGGCCATGCAGGTGGGAAACGCCGCGGATCTTCGGCGTGCGCTGGAAGGGGACATCGACGTCGTCGTGGTCCGTGGCAGCGAAGGCGGCGGGCACGGCCGCAATGAAGTGGCGACCCTGCCGCTGCTGCAGTTGGCGCTGGACCAGACGGACAAGCCGGTACTGGCGGCCGGCGGGATCGCCACGGCGCGAGGGGTGGCGGCTGTGCTGGCGGCCGGCGCGCAGGGTGCGTGGATCGGCACTCGGTTCGCGGCCTGCACGGAATCCATCAGCCACGCCAAGGTCAAAGAAGCCATCGCCGCCGCCGGCACGGATGACACGGTCTACACCCGGGCTTTCGACATCGCCCAGCAACTTCCGTGGCCCGCCGAGTTCGGCGGCCGCGCGCTGCGCAACCGGTTCAGCGATCGTTGGGCCGAAGACCTCGAAGCACTACAGGGCGAGGTGGCTGCATCGCCGTCGATCACGGAGACAGTCGATGCTGCACGCCGTAATGCAGACGTGGCCCAGGCTCCGGTCTATGCCGGCCAGTCTGCAGGCATCACGCACGGAGGGGAATCTGCCGCCGATGTGGTGGCGGATCTTGCCGGGTTCCGGACCTACTTGAGGGCGTCAGCGTCCAGATGGTAAAGCGTCCCGCTGGAAAAGGCCAGGGCCGCCGCTGGCGACGGCCTAGTCCGCGCCGGTGAAGGGTCGGGTCAGTCGCCGTCCTCGAAGCTGTCGAGTTCGACGATGTCGATGGGTTCGCCCGCGCCGATGCCAAAACGGGTGTTGCCCAGCCTGCGGATAATGACGGTAAGCCGTTCCTTCAGCTCGTCCATCTGGTCGCCGTTGCCGCTGCTGAGCAGCCGTTCCAGTTCTGCGGCCTGCTTAAGCGCCAGGTGCCCCTCGTCGCTGATCTGTACGATCTGCCGCCGTCGGTCCACCTCGCTGCGGGCCCGGACGATATGCCCGTGGACTTCGAGCCGGCCGAGCGTCTTACCCATGGTCTGAGCCTGTACGCGCACGCGGTTCGCCAATTGCGCCTGGGTCATCTCGCCGTCGGCGGCCAGCACCTCAAGGGCTATGACACCAGCGTGGGTCAGTCCGAGGCCAGCCAGTTTGTCGTTCCACTCATGCTCCACCAGCCGCGCGGCGGTGGAGAGCAACCGTGGCATCGGCCAATTCTTCAAATCCGGCATGCCCTCAAGTATACGTACGTTGCCCGGGCTGTCAGCGGGCGACTTGGCTATGCTGGTGCTGAAACCCTAAATCGCTAAGGAGCTGCCTCATGGCCGATCGACTGTCCACCGGCGACATCGCACCGGAATTTAAGCTGCAGGACTCGGCGGGCAACACCGTGTCACTGGCCGACTATCGTGGCCAAAACGTTGTGGTCTACTTCTACCCGGCCGCGTCAACACCGGGCTGCACGAAGGAGGCCTGTGACTTCCGCGACAGCCTCGACTCCTTAAAGAGCGCCGGTTACGCGGTGCTGGGCATCTCCCCCGACCCGCTTCCCAAGCTGGTGAAATTCGTCGACAATGAGCAACTGAATTTCCCCCTGCTCTCCGATGAAGACCATAGCGTGGCGGAGGCGTATGCGGCCTGGGGAGAAAAGAAGAACTACGGCAAGGTCTACGAGGGCCTGATCCGGTCCACCATTGTGGTGGACCCCGAGGGCAAGGTGGCTCTGGCCCAGTACAACGTTCGCGCTACCGGGCACGTGGCGAAATTGCGCCGCGACCTCGGCCTGGATAACTAGGCCCGTCTTTCGGACGGCACGACCCTGCCGAAGGCCTGGCTGGATGCCGGTAGACTAATTGCTGTTCCTCGTCGGTCGGCCTCAGGCCGGGAGCAACATGCGCGAGTGGCGGAATTGGTAGACGCGCTGGATTTAGGTTCCAGTGTCTTCGGACGTGCGGGTTCAAGTCCCGCCTTGCGCACCGCCGGTAAGAGCCCTGCAGCCCAGACGCTGCGGGGCTCTTCGGGTTAACGCCGCGGCCTTTCCGGCGCCCGCCCCGCGCGGCGACCTGCCGGCGGCAGGCGCGCACCGCCGTCGTGCTTGATGGGGTGCTGTCACCAAATTGTGATGCTTTTGTCCCGCACCCGAACGTGAAACCGATGCTTTCGATCTTTCATGTGACTAAGCTCTCATCAAGTGCAGCCGTGCCATAGCGCGGCTCCGCCGGTCGCCGCACACACGGTCGGCGCCCCACCTCACGTCCACGAGGAGCAGTCCATGTCATTCACTGGAACCACTTCAGGTGGCCCGCGCCGAGGCCGGCGCACCGCAGCCGCTATAGCCGGCCTTGCCGCCGGCGCACTCATTTTGTCCGGCTGTGCCGCAAGCGAGCGCGGCGGCGGAACGGACGCCGAGAGCGAAGGCGGCGTCAACTCGACGTTCGTTTTCGCCGCATCCTCTGATCCGAAATCGCTGGATCCGGCCTACGCGAGCGACGGCGAATCGTTCCGCGTGAGCCGGCAGATCTTTGAAGGCCTGGTGGGCGTGGAGCCCGGTACGGCCGATCCGGCACCGCTGCTGGCCGAATCCTGGGAAGCGTCCGACGACGGCCTGTCCTACACCTTCCAGCTGAAGGAAGGCGTGAAGTTCCACGACGACACCGATTTCAACGCCGAAGCGGTGTGCTTCAACTTCGACCGCTGGTACAACTTCACCGGCGTCCAGCAGTCCCAGGCGGTCAGCTACTACTACGGCTCGCTCTTCAAGGGCTACTCCGACTCCCCCGAGACCGCCGTCTACGACTCCTGTGAAGCAGCCAGCGACACCGAAGTCACCGTGAAGCTGGCCAAGCCGTTCGCCGGGTTCATCGCCGCATTGTCGCTGCCCGCCTTCGCGATGCAGAGCCCGGCAGCGATGGAAGAGTTCAAGGCCGATGAAGTGGGCGGCTCGGCCGAGGCTCCGGTACTGAGCGAATACGCCGAGGGACATCCGGTGGGCACCGGACCGTTCAAGTTCGACAGCTGGGAGGCCGGCCAGTCGCTGGAGCTCTCCTACTTCGACGGCTACTGGGGCGACCGCGGACAGATCGACAAGATCATCTTCCGGATCATCGACGACCCGAACGCCCGCCGCCAGGCCCTGGAAGCCGGTCAGATCGACGGCTACGACCTGGTCGCGCCCGCCGACACCCAGGCGCTGGCGGACGCCGGCTTCAAGATCGTTCCGCGCGATCCTTTCACCATCCTCTACCTGGGGATCAACCAGAAGGTGAAGGCGCTCTCCGACCTCAAGGTCCGCCAGGCGCTCTCCCACGCGATCGACAAGGACGCGCTGGTCAAGCAGACGCTGCCCGAGGGAACCAAGGTTGCCTCGCAGTTTGTGCCGGACATGGTCAACGGCTACAACGAGGACGTTACGACCTACCCCTATGACCCGGCGAAGGCGAAGGAGCTGCTGGCCGAGGCCGGCTACGCAGACGGACTGGAGCTGCAGTTCAACTACCCGACGGGCGTCTCGCGGCCGTACATGCCGACGCCGGAGCAGGTGTTCACCAACCTGAGCGCCCAACTGGAGGAAGTCGGCATCACCATTAAGGCGCAGCCGGACAAGTGGGCGCCGGACTACCTGGACAAGGTCCAGGCCAGCGAGGACCACGGCATCCACCTGCTGGGCTGGACCGGCGACTACAACGACACCGACAACTTTGTCGGCGTGTTCTTCGGACAGGAGAAGCCGGAATTCGGGTTCGAAAACAAGGAACTGTTCGACAAGCTGGCCGAGGCCCGCGGCACCAGCAAGGTAGAAGAGCAGACGCCGCTGTACGAGGAGATCAACGCGGACATCGCCGAGTACGTCCCGGCCATCCCGCTGGCGCACCCGGCCCCGTCACTGGCCTTCGCGCCGCGGGTGGAGTCCTACCCGGCCAGCCCGGTCAATGACGAGGTCTTCAACGCGATCAAACTGACCGAGTAACTCCCGCCGCCGGGGCCCGCCCAGTGCGGGTCCCGGCTTTTCCACCCCACGGCAACAGGACGAGGCGCCGCTTCCGCCGGAAGGATACTGTGCTCAGAGTCATTGGCAAACGCATCGCGCAGCTCATCCCGACGCTCATCGGGCTCTCGCTGCTGCTCTTCCTGTGGGTGCGCAGCCTGCCCGGCGGCCCGGCCACCGCATTGTTGGGCGACCGTGCCACACCCGATGCCGTGGCACGGATCAACGAGCTCTACGGCTTTGACCGGCCGCTGATCGAACAGTACTTCGTCTATATGGGCAAGCTCCTGCGAGGCGATTTCGGCACCTCGATCCTGACCGGCCGGCCGGTTCTTGAAGAATTCGGCACCCGGTTTCCGGCAACACTCGAACTGACCATCGTGGCATTGATCTTCGCCGTCGGAATCGGGATTCCGCTGGGGTATCAGGCAGCCAAGAACTATGGGAAATGGCCGGACCATTCCTCGGTGGTCCTGTCGCTGATTGGCATCACCGTTCCGGTCTTCTTCCTGGCCTTCATCCTCAAATGGATGTTCGCCATCAAGCTGCCCTGGTTCCCCACCGACGGGCGGCAGAATCCGCGCATCGACGCGACGCACGTGACCGACTTCTACGTGTTGGACGGCATCCTCACCCGCGAATGGGACGCGGCCTGGGACGCGTTTATGCATCTGGTCCTGCCCGCCGTCGCGCTGGGAACCATTCCGCTGGCCATCATTGTCCGCATTACCCGGGCCTCCGTGTTGGAGGTCCAGAACGCCGACTACGTCCGCACTGCCCGAGCCAAGGGGCTGCAGGAGAAAACCATTCGCAACCGCTTTATCCTGCGCAATGCCATGCTGCCGGTGACCACCACGATTGGGCTTCAACTGGGGCTGCTGGTCTCCGGCGCGGTGCTGACCGAGACGGTCTTCGCCTTCAGCGGGATCGGCAGGTTCTTGCGCGACGCCATCTTCAATCTGGACTATCCAGTACTGCAGGGGTTCATTATTTTCATTGCCTTGATCTATTCACTGATCAACCTGCTGGTGGACGTTTCCTACAGCGTCATCGACCCGAGGGTGCGTGTCTGATGAGCACAACACTTCCTCCCCGGCCCGGCGGCGATACCGACGTTGCCGCACCGGTGCCCGTCATCCGGGACACGGGCGGCACCAGCCTCTGGAAGGACGCCTTCCGGCGGCTGCGCAAGAACCCCCAGGCCATCGCCGGAGCCGCCATCGTGGGGCTGTTCCTGCTCGTGGCCCTCTTGGCCCCGCTGCTGGCCCGCTACGGCGGCGAAGAGCTGCCCGGCCGCACCTACATCACGCCCACCCACATCCCGGGCTTCGGCGAGGTGGACGGCTTCCCGCTGGGTCTGGACCGCTTCGGCGGCGACCTTCTGAGCAAGCTGATCTGGGGTGCGCAAGCCTCGCTGGTCATCGGTGTCATGTCAACGGCCATCGGACTGGCCGGCGGCATGCTCCTGGGCGTCATCGCCGGCGGCTTGGGCGGCAAGATCGACAACGTGATCATGCGTGCCGTGGACATCCTGCTCTCCGTGCCGAACCTGCTGCTGGCGGTGTCGATTGCGGCCATCCTGGGCCAGGGGGCCTTCGCGATCATGATCGCTATCGGCGTGGCGCAGGTGCCCATCTTCGCTCGGCTGCTGCGCTCGTCGATGATTTCGCAGCGCAGCGCCGAATACATGCTGGCGGCGCAGACACTGGGCCTCAGCCGAGGCGCCATCATCATGAACCACCAGCTGCCCAACAGCCTGGGCCCGGTGATTGTGCAGGCCACGCTGACGCTGGCCACGGCCGTGATCGACGCCGCCGCCCTTTCCTTCCTGGGCTTGGGCGGCGGGCGGCCGCAAACCGCCGAATGGGGCCGGATGCTGACCTACGCCCAGGCCGAACTCGGCATCGCCCCGCAACTGGCCTTCCTGCCCGGCCTCTGCATCGCCATCACGGCGCTGGGTTTCACGCTGCTGGGCGAATCGCTGCGCGAAGCCCTGGATCCGAAGACCCGGGCCAAGTAGCCACCAAGACGTCTCCGCTGGGCAGCGGCTGTGTGGGTTCAGCCGGCCAGCGTCGCCGGTGGCTTCCCGCCGTTGCGGCGCCGCTGGCGGGCCATGTGCAGCATGGCCGCAAAGCCCGCGATGAAGAACAGTTCCAGCACCACCAGCAGCCAGACGGCGCCCCACTGGCCCTCGCCCATGAAGATGATCACGCCGAAGGCCACCAGCACAGTTCCGATCACCAGCACGAAGACGGCGAAACCGGTGGCGACGGCGGCGCTCCTCACGCCGGTCCGGAAGCCAAAACCTTCCGGGCGGTGATCTTCAGGCTCCGGATTGGAACCGGGCCCGGCTGGCTCAGGACGCAATCTCCGGATCCTCCGCCTCGATGTCCAGTTCGTTGCTCGGGATGGAGGCCAGCAGGCGCCGGGTATACGGGTGCCGCGGATTGGTGAAGACCTCCTCCGAGCTGGCCGCCTCCACGAGTTCGCCGTCCTTCATCACACAGACGAAGTCGGAGATCAACCGCACGACGGCCAGATCATGCGAGATGAAGAGGTAGCTCAGCCCCAGCTCCGACTGAAGGTCGCCGAGCAGCTTCAGGATCTGGGCTTGGACCAGCACATCCAAGGCCGACACCGGCTCGTCGCAGATAATCAGGTCCGGCTTCAGTGCCAACGCCCGAGCGATCGCGACGCGCTGGCGCTGTCCGCCGGAGAGCTCGGATGGGTAGCGGCGCAGCATGCTCTGCGGCAGGGCGACTTGGTCCATCAGTTCACGCACCCGGGCAGCGCGTTCCTTGGCGTTGCCGCGTTTATAGGTGGACAGCGGCTCGTCCACGATCTTTTCGACGGTGAACATCGGGTTCAGCGACGAATAAGGATCCTGGAACACCGGTTGCACCCGCTGCCGGAATTCCCGCAGCTGCGGCTTGGACAGGGTGGCCACATCCATGCCGTCGAAGGACATGGTGCCGCTGGTCGGTTCGATCAGCTTCAGGAGCATCCGTGCCGTAGTGGTTTTACCGGAGCCCGATTCTCCGACGATCGCGACGGTCTGTCCGCGCGGAACATCCAGGGTGACGTTCTTTGCGGCGTAGAAATCCTCGGCCTGGCCGCGGATCTTGTACACCTTGGTCAGGTCGCGCAGCTCCACGATGTTGTCCGTGGTCCTGGCCCCGCCCGCCGGAGAGTCAGCGGTGGGCGCTTCGGCAACCGGCCATTCCGCGGCGCGCTCCCCCAGCCGAGCCATCCCATGGGAGGGGGCCCCGGCGTCGTGGTTTTGGAACACCTTTTCTGCACGTTCCGCCCGCGCCGGGGGGCTGGAGGGATAAGCGCCCGGCAACAGGCGCACGGCCGCCACGCTGGGCGCCGCCTTCACCAACGACTGGGTGTACGGGTGCTGCGGGTCCTCCAGCAACTGCCGCGCCGGCCCGGCCTCCACCACCGTGCCTCGGTGCATCACCACCAGTTCGGTGGCGCGTTCGGCAGCCAGTCCCAGATCGTGGGTAATCAGCAGCACGGCCGTGCCCAATTCCTGGGTCATTGATTCGATCTGGTCCAGGATGGTGCGCTGCACTGTGACATCCAGTGCAGAGGTCGGCTCGTCGGCGATCAGCAGCCGCGGCTGGCAGGCCAGACCAATGGCGATCAGGGCGCGCTGGCGCATGCCGCCGGAAAACTCATGCGGGTACTGCTTGGCGCGTTCCTTGGCGTTGGGCAGTCCGGCCGCCTCCAGCACCTCCACGACCTTCCGGTCCACGTCACGCCTGGTTGCCATCCCGTGCACCAGCAGAGTCTCCGCCACCTGCGTACCGATCTTGGTGACCGGGTTCAGGTTGGACATCGGATCCTGCGGGACCAAGCCGATCTGGCGTCCGCGGATGGCCCGCATCCGGTGCTCCGGCAGCCCGACCAGCTCCTGGCCGTCGAAGCGGATGCTCCCGGCGGTCACCCGGCCGTTGCCCGGCAGCAGGCCGATCAGGGACATGGCCGTGGTCGACTTTCCCGACCCTGATTCACCCACGATCGCCAGCGTCTGGCCCTGTTCCAGGCGCAACGAGGCGCCCTCCACTGCGGCGACTTCCCCGTAAGTCGTGCGGAACGCAACGGCCAGATCCCGGACCTCGAGCAGCGCTGCGTCGTCGGCATGTTCGGTCATGATTCCATCCTGCCCCATCGAGAGCCGGATGTGGTCTACCTCTCATCGGGAATTCGCGGCTCCGGGTGCCGGACCGGCGTCGATTAGACTTGAGGATCATTCCCGCCTGCCCGAGGAGCCCGAAGCGTGACACCACTTCCCGCGCGCCGCACCGTGCTGCAGGCCGGCGCAGCGGCAGCGGCGGTGTTGCTCGCCGGCTGCACCTCGGAAGCCAGCCCGCCCGCGCCGTCCTCGACGACGGCCGCCCCGCCGACGGCAACACCTGCGGACACCACCTTCTCCATGGGGATCGCCGCCACGCCGGTGACCCTGGACCCCGCACTGGCGGTGGATACCGAGTCATACCGGGTGACCCGGCAGATGCTGGAAACTCTGATCGGCGTGGATCCGGCGACCGGTGTGCCGGCCCCGCGGCTGGCCGTCGAATGGACCGAGTTTGATGACGGCCGCTCCTATCGCTTCCGGCTGCGCGAAGGAGTCACCTTCCACGACGGCACCGCGTTCAACGCCGAAGCGGTCCGCATTAACTTCGAACGTTGGTATCGGCTCCCGGAGGACGCCCAGCCGGTGGAAGGCGGGCTGGCTTTTCGGTCGGTCTTCGGGGCGCTGGCCGGGGACGAGGGCGAATCGCTCTACGAAAGCTGTGAAGTGGTGGGACCGATGGAGGTCCAGCTGAACCTGACACGCCGGTTCACCGGGCTGGTGGCATCGCTGGCCATGCCGGCCTTCGCCATCTCCTCGCCCGCCGCACTCAAGGCCGGAAAGGCCGACCGGTTGACCGAGGAACGCAACGGCAACAAGGTCTCCCGCTACGGACTGGCGCCGGTGGGCACCGGGCCGTTCGCCTTCGCCAACTGGGACCAGGACCGCGTGGCGCTCTCCGCCTACGACGGGTACTGGGGAGCGGCCGGCGACGTGCGCACCGTGGTGTTCAAGGCGCTGCCGCATCCGGCCGCCCGGCTCCGGGCGCTGCAGGCCGGGGACATCGACGGCTACGATCTGGTCACCCCGGCCACCTACGCTGATCTGGTCCGGGCCGGCATGCAGGTCCTCCAGCGCGACCCGTTCTCGGTGGCGTACCTGGGCATGAACCAGGCTGCCGACGGGCTGAAAGACATCACTATGCGCCAGGCCATCGCCCATGCCATCGACCGGAAGACGCTGATCGACAGTTTCTACCTGCAAGGCACCACCGAGGCCCTGCAATTCATCCCGCGCAGCCTGGGCGTGACCAACGAGACCATCCCGTCTTACGAGTACAACCCGGAGCGTTCGCGACAACTGCTGGCGGAGGCCGGGTACGACGGCGGTGAACTCACCTTCTACTATCCGCTCGATGTGACGCGGGCCTACCTGCCCACTCCCGAAAAGGTGTACGCGGAGCTGAGCCGCCAGCTCACCGCCGTCGGAATCAATATCAAGCCGATGCCGGTTCCGTGGGACGAGGGCTATCTGGAAGCGGTCCAAGGCACGGACGACCATGCCCTGCATCTGGCGGGCATCAGCGGCAGCTACCGCGACCCGGACAACTTCGTGGGCCCGCTTTTCGGCAGCAAGTCGCTGGAGTTCGGCTATGACAGCGCGCAGATCCGCAGCAAGATTGCCCGGGCCAAGACCCTGCCGGAGGGCGAAGACCGCGTGGAGGCGTACCACAGCATCAACGAGCAGTTGGCCCGCGCGGTCCCCGCCGTGCCGCTGGCGTTCCCGATTTCGGCGCTGGCCATGGGGCCCCGGGTGGAGAGATACCCGGCCAGCCCGATGCTGGACGAGGTCTACAACCTGATTCAGCTGGGCCCGGCCTAAACTGGGATGACGCTGCTGCCGCAGCGGCCGCCGTGCAGTTTCACCGCTGCATTACTACAGCACCCCCCGCTGCGTCTGTCTATTGGGTCACAACGGAGACGACAAATTTTAGTCTCGCTGTGGCATCGCGCTAGGCTTCTGAATGCTGGCAAAGCTGCTATTGGAGATTGAAGTTGACTGCAAACACCCCCTCGGGATCATCCAACAACGTCGACGTCGCGCTGATTGGCGGCGGCATTATGAGCACCACCCTCGGCTCCTTCATCAAGCAGCTCCAGCCGGACTGGAGCATCAGCCTGTTCGAGAACCTGGACGAGGTTGGCATGGAAGCCTCGGACCCCTGGAACAACGCCGGAACCGGGCACGCCGCGCTCTGCGAGCTGAACTACACGCCCGCTTCCGCTGACGGATCCGTTCCCACCGCCAAGGCCGTGGGCATCAACGAGAAGTTCCATGTTTCGCGCCAGTTCTGGTCGCACATGATCCGCGAGGGCCACATCTCCTCGCCCAAGGAATTCGTCAACCCGCTGCCGCACATGAGCTTTGTCTGGGGCGATGACCACGCGAACTACCTCAAGCGCCGCTATGAGGCGCTGAAGAACGAACCGCTGTTTGAACAGATCGAGTTCACCGAAGACCATGCCACCCTCAACGAGTGGACGCCGCTGATCATGGGTGGCCGCGACGATCAGCAGCGGGTGGCAGCATCCCGCGTCACCGGCGGCACCGATGTGGACTTCGGCTCGCTGACCCGCAAGCTGGCCAGCTACCTGGTCGCCAACGGAGTGGAACTGAACTACGGCCACCGCGTGCTGGACGTCTCCCGCAACACGGACGGCCGCTGGACGCTGGAAGTCAAGAACAACGCTACCGGCGAAAAGACCAAGGTCAACGCCCGCTTCGTATTCATCGGCGCAGGCGGCGGCGCGCTGCACCTGCTGCAGCGCTCTGGCATCCCGGAGTCCAAGGGCTTCGGCGGTTTCCCGGTGTCCGGCCAGTTCCTGCGCTGCACGGACGAAACCGTCATTGCCGCCCACAACGCCAAGGTGTACGGACAGGCTTCCGTGGGCGCGCCGCCCATGTCCGTGCCGCACCTGGACACACGCTTCGTCAACGGCAAGCGCTCCCTGCTCTTCGGTCCGTACGGCGGATTCTCGCCGAAGTTCCTCAAGACCGGATCGCTGCTGGACCTGCCGTTGTCCGTGCGCCCGTCCAACCTGATCCCCATGCTGGCCGTGGCCAAGGACAACTTCGGCCTGGTCAAGTACCTGGTCACCGAGGTGCTCAAGACCCGCGAAGGCAAGAACAAGGCCCTGCGTGCTTTCCACCCGGAGGTTGCGGGCGACCAGTGGGAACTGATCACCGCCGGCCAGCGGGTCCAGGTCATCAAGAAGGACCCGAAGAAGGGCGGCGCCCTGCAGTTCGGCACCGAGATGATCGCTTCCGCCGACGGCAGCATTTCCGCCCTGTTGGGTGCCTCCCCCGGCGCTTCCACCGCGGCGCCGATCATGATCAGCCTGCTGGAACGCTGCTTCCCGCTGGAGTTCAAGGGCTGGGAGCCCAAGCTGAAGGAAATGATCCCCGGCTACGGCGCCAAGCTGAACGAGAACCGGTCGCTGCTGGCCGAGATCACCGCGGACACCAACAAGGTGCTCGAGCTCGCCTGACACCGGGTCCGTTTCGGCGGCCCAAGCCTGACAAACTAAGCTTCTCCCATGCACAAGCTGGCAACGCTGTCCCTGGCGAACCGGGCGCTGATCGCGCTGATTACGGTCTGTGTTGCCGTTTTCGGCGTGATCACCATGGGCTCGCTGAAACAGGAACTCATCCCCTCGCTGGAGTTTCCGCGGGTCACCGTGGTCAGTTCCATGCCCGGCGCGTCCCCGGAAGTGGTGGACAAGCAGGTCAGCGAACCGCTGGAGCGCGCGCTCACGGCCGTGGAGGGCCTGGAATCGTCTTCGGCGGTGTCGCGCACGGGGTTCTCCACCGTCAACCTCACGTTCGTCTACGGCACCAATCTGGACCGTGCCCGCAGCCAGGTGGACCGCGCCATTTCCAACGTCCGCCAGCAGCTGCCCGACGACGTCTCGCCGCTCTCCTTGGCCGGCAGCATCGACGATTTCCCGATCGTCTTCATGGCGGTCTCCTCCGATGTGGACCTGAGCGAGCTGAGCACCGAGCTGAACCGGCTGACCGTGCCTCGGTTGCAGAACATCGCCGGCGTGCGCGGCGCCGAAGTCTCCGGCGGCCCCGGCCGGCACATCGCCATCCTGCCGGACGACGATGCCATGGCGGAGGCCGGAGTCGGCGTTTCCGCCCTGGTGGACAGCCTCGCCAGCAGCGGCGGGCTGGTCCCCGCCGGGGCCGTGCAGCAGGACGGCAAGAGCCTCTCGGTGCAGATCGGCAGCCCGCTGGACAGCCTGGAAGCCATCGAGAACCTGCCACTCTCCCCCGCTGAAACAACGACGGCGGAGCAGCCTTCCGCTCCTTCCGCACCCGGGGCGGGGCAGGGACCGGGACAGTTCCCGGGCGAGGGCCAGCCGGCTCCGCCGGGCAACTCGGCGGACGAGGGCCAGGTTCCGGTCCCGGACACCGTGCCCGGCCCGGCAGAGCCCGGCCAGCAACCGGATGCCGCCGCGGCAGATCCCGCCACCATCGGCGAGGTGGCCAAGGTGTCCATCGCCGACGACGAGCAAACCTCGATCACGCGGACCAACGGGGAACTGACGCTGGCCCTGGCCATCACCAAGACCCCGGACGGCGACACGGTGGCCATCTCGCACGCCGTCCAGGAGATGCTGCCGGAACTGGAGGCGGAGCTAGGCAACGGCGCGCAGATCACTACCGTGTTCGACCAGGCACCGTTCATCGAAAAGTCCATCAAGGACCTGACCACCGAGGGCCTGCTGGGGCTGGGCTTCGCGGTGTTGATCATCCTGGTCTTCCTGCTCTCCGTGCGCGCCACGCTGATCACCGCGATATCCATCCCGCTGTCGCTGCTGGCCACGTTCATCGGCCTGAACGCGCTGGGCTACTCGCTGAACATCCTCACCCTCGGCGCGTTGACCATCGCCATCGGCCGCGTGGTGGATGACTCGATTGTGGTGGTCGAAAACATCAGGCGGCACCTGAACTACGGCGAAGCCAAACGCGACGCCATCATGGCGGCGGTGCGCGAAGTCGCCGGCGCCATCACCGCTTCCACGCTGACCACGGTGGCGGTCTTCCTGCCGATCGCGTTCGTCGGCGACTTGGCCGGGGAACTGTTCCGTCCCTTCGCCGTCACCACGGCGCTGGCGTTGCTCGCCTCGCTGGCGGTGTCGCTGACGATCGTGCCGGTGCTGGCTTACTGGTTCGTGAAGTCGCCGCAGCCCCAGTCACGCGCCGACGCGCTGGCGGTGCGCGAAGCGGCTTCGGAGAAGGAACGGCGGTCCCTGCTGCAGCGTGGCTACCTGCCGGTGCTCGCGGGCACGCAGCGGCACCCGGTGGTCACTTCCGTGGCGGCCCTGCTGGTGCTGGCCGGCACCGCTGCCATGGTCCCGCTGATGCAGACCAACCTGCTGAGCGACAGCGGCCAGAACAGCTTCAGCCTGCGCCTGAAGATGCCGGCCGGGACCAGCCTGGAGTCCACCGACGAGGCATCGGTTCCGGTGGAGGAACTGCTGGCCGGTATGGATGGCATCCAGGACGTCCAGGTCACCATGGGCAATGCCGGCGGCAGTGTGGGCACGTTTCTTTCCGCGGGCGCCTCGGTGGCCCAGTACACCGTGATCACGGAAGAAGGCATCGATCAGGCGGCGCTGCGCGACAAGGTGCGCTCCGCCGTCGAGGATTTGCCCGGTGACGCGACGTTCACGCTGGGCACGCAGGGCGGCGGCTTCGGCACCTCGAGCACCGTGGACGTGGAGATCTCGGCCAGCGAACCGGGCCAGTTGCAGGACGCCTCCGACCTGCTGGTGGAACGGCTGCGGGATCTGCCGGGAGCCGCGGAGGCCTCCAGCAACCTGTCCGCGGCCGAACCCGTGGTGCAGGTGTCCGTGGACCGGGCCAAGGCCGTGGCCGCCGGCCTGGACGAGGAACAGGTCGCCGGCCAGGTGGCCTCAACGATCAGCCCGCTGCCCGGCGGCACCGTGCGGATCGGCACCACCGACTTCCCCGTGCTCATTGGCGAAGGCAGCGACTTCGCCAGCATCGACGAACTGCGCGACGTCGAGGTGCCGACGGCCGCCGGACCGGTGCCGCTGACCGATCTGGCCACGGTGAAGGAAACGAACGTGCCGACGTCGATCAGTGCCAGCGGCGGCGAACGCACCGCCGTCGTCTCCGTCACCCCGGAGGGAGACAACCTGGGTGGGCTCAGCGGCGAGGTGGCAGCGGTCTTGGACGGCACCGATCTGCCGGCCGGTGTCACGGCGAAACTGGGCGGCGCAGCCACCCAGCAGGCCGAATCCTTCGCGCAGCTGGGCTGGGCGCTGCTGGCCGCCGTCGCCATTGTCTACGTGATCATGGTGGCGACGTTCAAGTCCTTGGTGCAGCCGCTGATCCTGCTGGTCTCCATTCCGTTCGCCGCCACCGGAGCGATCGGGCTGCTGGTCCTCACGCAGATCCCGCTGGGGCTGCCATCGCTGATCGGCATGCTGATGCTGGTAGGCATCGTGGTGACAAATGCGATTGTGCTGATCGACCTGATCAACCAGTACCGGCGCCCGCATGATGGGCAGCCCGGCATGAACGTGGCGGACGCCATCACGCACGGTGCGCGGCGCCGGCTGCGGCCCATCCTGATGACCGCGCTGGCCACCATCTGCGCGCTCACCCCGATGGCGCTGGGACTGACCGGCGAGGGCGGCTTTATTTCGCAGCCGCTGGCCGTGGTGGTGATCGGCGGCCTGGTCTCCTCCACCGCTTTGACGCTTGTGCTGGTGCCCGTGCTGTACCGGCTGGTGGAAGGCCGGCACGAGCGCCGAACGATTAAGCGCCATACACTCGAGGCAGAACTGGTTCCGGCCGGGCGCTGACCCCGGCGGGTGCCCCCGAGCCTTGGAGGTACCGCGCAACATGACAGAACTCGACGTCGCGCAAGCCGGCACGCCCGGCCGGCTGGCCCGCGCCATCGCCCGGTTCGTGGACCGGCTCCCAGCGCCCGTGCGAAAGTACGGCCAGCAGATCGGCGGCTGGCAGCGGATCCAGCTGGCGTTCAAGACGGCTTTGGCGTGCGCCATCGCCTGGTTCATCGCCCTGCAACTGCCCGGTGAGGTGGCCGACTACCCCTACTACGCCCCGCTGGGTGCGCTGATCAGCATGTATTCCACCGTGGCGGACTCCGTCAAGTCGTCCCTGCAGACGCTGGCCGGACTGCTGCTGGGCATCGGGTTGGCTTGGCTCCTGCTGCTCACCGTCGGCGTGCACGTCCTGACCGTGGGGCTGCTGGTGTTCCTGGGTGTTCTGGTCGCCGGGCTGCCGCGGCTCGGCGCCGGGAGGGACTGGGTTCCGATGGCCGCGCTGTTCGTGCTGCTGGTGGGCGGCTCCGATGCCGGTGACTATTCGCTCGCCTATGCCGTGCAGATGGCGGTGGGAGTCCTCGTCGGCATTAGCGTGAACTTCCTGCTGTTCCCGCCGCTGAACTTCAGCGCCGTGGGCCGCAGCCTGCAGCAATTGCAGTCCGATCTGGCGGGCCAACTGGAGGACATGGCCGAAGCACTGCTGGAAGACTGGCCTCCGGAACGCGACGAGTGGGCCACCAACGGAGAGAACATCGTCCGGCTGGGCGAGCAGGTGCGGCAAGCCGTGCAGACCGCCGACCGCAGCCGCAAGGCGAACCCGCGGCGCCGGTTCCACGATAGGGATCTGGAGGCCGACTGGACGAATCTGCGCGCACTGGAACGCGCGGCGTTCCACACCCAGGACATCACCGACGTGCTCGGCGTGGTGATCTGGGACGATCACCTGCGTATCCCCGAGCCGGTACTGAAACCCATGTCCGATGCGCTGACGGCCACGGCCGCCGCGGTCCGCAGCCTGGCCGCCGACGACCTGCAAGAAAAGCTTGACGACGCCGAAGCGGCCCAGCAGCAGCTGGCCCGGGATCTGGCCGGCTCAGTCGCTCCGGATACCCCGGCCACGGCAGCCGGCTATGTGGTGGTCAACCTGGACCGGATCCTGGGCGCAATGCGCCGCCAGTTGAGCGATGCGAAGGCCCTGGAAGGGTGAGTGCAGCCCCGGACCCATTTTGGCCAGCTGCCGATCCGGGGCTCGGGCCGGCCTACTTCTCCGGCTGCGACTGGTGGGCCGGATTGCCGTGGAAGGGCGGAACGACGTTCGGACCGCTGGTCTCCGGCGAGACCGCTGACCCCGAACGCCCGCCGCTGACCTCGGGCATATCCGGTACAGCCGTGCCGGAAGGTTCAGCACCATTGCGGAGGGCTTCCATCCGCTGCTCAAGAACCTGAACCACCGGGAGCCGGTTACCGTGCTCCCGCTCGTAGACCAGCAGTTGGTCGACTTGCTCTTGGGCCAGCCCGGTAATTCTGGTGGGCAGCGTGCCTTGCGGAATGTGGTCGAAATCCGGGAGAGGCAACTGGTCATGGCTCGGTGCGTCGTTCATTGATCCTCCTGACATTTGAGCCTGCTCGGACGCTCCCAAGGTAACAGCGTCATCGTTGTCTTCGTAACCCCGGGGGCGTTCCCGAATGCAGCTATCGCTTCCGATGCAAAGCTTGCTTACTATACTGGAAGGCGGTGCAACGAACCCGGGCAATTCACGGAAAGGAACTCCAATGGCTGACAAAGCTGGAAACCAGACGCCGAACACTCCCGGCATCAGCGAGTCGGAACTGCGGGACATGAACGTCGACGACCTGCGCCAGCATGCGAAGGACGCCGGCATCGACGCAACCTCGAGTATGCGGAAGGACGAACTCCTCGACGCACTGCTGCGTTCTGCTCATTCGGAGGAAGGCGGGGCAAGCGGCGAGGGAGCCGGATCTGCCGATCGAGATGCCGATGACGGCGCCGCCGTCGGAGCGGGCCCCGACGGCGGCAAGGTTCGCACCGGCCCTGAGAGCTCGGATTCGTTGAAGTACTCACAGGAAGTGACCTCTGCCGATGATGAACCCGAGCGGCAAGGCCGTAGCTTGGTGACGACCCATCACGAGGTGATCAAGCAATGGGCCGAAGCCAGAGATGCGACGCCGGCAACGGTGAGCGGCACCGAGCATGACGAACATCTGGGCGTACTGCGTTTCGACTTCGGCGGCGACAGCGACAACCTGCAGCACGTCAGTTGGGACGCGTGGTTCAAAACCTTTGACGAGCGCCAGTTGAACTTCATCTATCAAGAAGAACGCTCTGACGGGCAACAGTCGAACTTTTTCCGGCTCGAGAACCCTGGTCGAGAGGACGCCTGACGGCATGGAGCGCACCCGGCCGGCAGAGTGCCCGACGCTGGGATCGATGGATGAACTCCTGGGCGTGCTTGATGGCGAACCGGAACTCTACATCCGGTATTCGGAAGGCTACGAAGCGGACCGGAACAAAGGCAGTCTGGACACCGAAAGCGGGCTGGAACTTCCAGGCCTCTCCGTCAATCCCCTGCAGCCCGAGCCATGGTGGACCCGTCCACTGAGGGACTGGCTGGCCCGGCAGCTCTGCCAGTACAGGCACCTGAAGGATGAGAACCCGAAGAGGCACGGCTGGGTGGCCAGGGGGCGCGTGGTCGCCCGGGGACCCGATTGTGAGCCGTTGCTAACAGACGTCGAGGAGGTTGCCCGCCTCGACGAGGCATTGATCGGCGAGGCCCAGCAGATCTACGAGGAAAGGTTCGACGCCGGAAGCGGACCGGAGCGCTAGCTATTGGACCAGCTGCAACAGCTCTTTGTTCTGCGCAAAGACTTTCGGGGCGGTCTCCTTAGTCACCAGCTTGGGTTCGACCAGGTACGCACCCACAGTCGTTTGCCCGTTGTCGTACGAATCCTCGTCGTCAGCGTCCGGCGCGTCATCTTGGGAAAGACCCGAAACCAGCGAAACGACCTGAATCGCCAGGGCCTCGGTATCGGCATAGGTGGTCGCATACTGCCCGTCAGCCATGATTGATTTCACGGCTTCCGGCGAGGAGCCGCTGCCGACCACCACAGGGGCTTCTTTCCCGGCGTCTTCGGCCGCGGCCATGAGTGCCTCGGCGGTGGCGTCGCTCCCCGCCAGAACGCCGTGCAGATCGTCGGATGCGAGGCTTTCATCCAGCATCGCGGCGAGCCGTTCTGCAGCAGCATCCGGATTTTCACTCGCTGTTGCCTCAAAATCAGTCTGCCCGGACACCACAGCCACCGTGCCGTCGTCGATCTTGGGTTGGAGGACAGTCATGGCTCCGTCGAACGCAAGTCTGGCCGCGCCGTCGTCCGCGGGTCCACTGAAGAGCTCAACGTTGTACGGGCCTTGGTCCTTTTGTGCGGCCAGCCCCTCGAGCAGCGCCTGCGCCTGAACCTCCCCGGTCTTGAAAGCATCGGCAGTCACTATGTACTCCACCGCATCGGTGCCGGTAACCAGGGAATCGAGGGCGACGACGGGGATCTTCGCCTCTTGGGCGGCCTCCAACGGCTCCACCAAGCCTGCCGGATCCACAGCGTCCACTATGAGCACTTCCGGACTGCCTTCCAGCAGGGAATTAATCTGTTGCTGCTGCTCGGCTGTGTCCGCGGCAACTTGGACTTCCGGTTCGAAGTTTGATTCTTTGATTTCCTTTGTGATCGACGATTCGGCGCCCGCGTTGTCGCTGGACAGGGCAACGCCGATCAATGAGCCGCTCTCGAATCCTCCTGCGCCTCCCGCTTCAGGCCCATCCCCCGTCTCTTCACCGCTTCGCGCGCAGGAAGTCAGCAGGAACGTAGCCGCGACGATCGCGGCGAGCGGCAGCTTCACGGTCTTCGCCAAAGCTTTCACGTTGTGAACCTCCATGGTTTCCAGCCGTCCATACCAGCTAGACGGAAGGAGGGCCTTCCGGCCTGCCCCATGATTTCAGCGTAAAGCGCCCTCCCAGATTGTGATAGGGCCCTCCCGCCCGCCATGGCACCGCCGCCTGGCAAAGACAGCGGTCATGCCGCCCGTTTTGGCCGTCGCCCCGGGGTGATCAGTCCCACACCAACACGGGGAATGATTATGTGAGACGCCGACGCTGAAGACAGTGAATGCAAATGCATGTAAACTGATTCCGGAAGCAAGCATCACGAGAGGTACATCATCATGGAACTCGGCGTATTCAGCGTCAGCGACGTTACCCTGGACCCGACCACTAACCGCATGCCCACCGAGCGCGAGCGGATCAAGGCGTCGGTGGCCATTGCCAAGAAGGTCGAAGAAATCGGCATGGACGTCTATGCCATCGGCGAGCACCACAACCCGCCGTTCTTCTCATCCTCACCCACCACCCTGCTGGCCTACATCGCCGCGCAGACCGAGCGGATCACGCTCTCCACCGCCACCACGCTGATCACCACCAACGACCCGGTGAAGATCGCCGAGGACTTCGCCATGCTCCAGCAGCTGGCCGACGGCCGCGTGGACCTGGTTCTGGGCCGCGGCAACACTGCCCCGGTGTACCCCTGGTTCGGCAAGAACATCCAGGACTCGCTGGAGCTGACCGTGGAGAACTACGCTCTGCTGCGCAAGCTCTGGGATGAAGAAGTGGTCAATTGGCAAGGCAAGCACCGCACGCCGCTGCACAACTACACCTCCACGCCGCAGCCGCTGGACGGCGTCGCACCCTTCGTGTGGCACGGCTCCATCCGCACCCCGCAGGTAGCTGAACTGGCTGCCTACTACGGCGACGGTTTCTTCGCCAACAACATCTTCTGGCCGAAGGAGCATTACATGCAGCTCATCGGCCTGTACCGGGAGCGCTACGAGCACTACGGACACGGCACCGCCGACCAGGCCATTGTGGGCCTGGGCGGGCAGTTTTTCATGCGCAAGAACTCGCAGGACGCGGTCAACGAATTCCGCCCGTACTTCGACAACGCCCCGGTTTACGGCCACGGCCCGTCGCTGGAGGACTTCACCGCGCAGACCCCGCTGACCGTGGGCAGCCCCGAGCAGGTGATCGAGAAGACCCTGGCCTTCGCCGACTACTTCGGCGATTACCAGCGCCAGTTGTTCCTGATCGACCACGCCGGTTTGCCGCTGAAGACCGTGCTGGAGCAGCTGGACCTGTTCGGTGAAGAGGTGCTGCCGGTGCTGAAGAAGGAGTTCGCCGCCCGCAAGCCGGCACATGTGCCGGACGCGCCCACGCACGCCAGCCGAAAGGCCGCGCGCGACGCCAAGCTGGCAGCCAGCGGGGCGGTCAGCAATGCTTGATTCCTCCGGCCCTGACATCAGGACGACGGCGGAGGCCTGGGAATCGCTGTTCCGCACCCAGGTGGCGGTGATGCGCAGGATGCAGCAACTGCCCGAGTTCAAGAAGCTCGCCATGCGGGAGTACGACGTGCTCTTCAATCTGAGTTTGTGCCCGGGCGGCTGGAGCCGGCTGAACGAGCTGAATGAGGCGCTGCTGATTAGCCAGCCGAGCCTGAGCAGAATGGTGGACCGGCTGGAAAAGAAAGGCCTGGTTCTTCGCCGCACGGCCCAAAACGACCAGCGGGGCATCGAGATCTCGCTGACCGACGAAGGCCGAGCGCTGCAGAAGGAAATCGGCCGCGAGCACGTGAAGCACCTGCACTCCATGCTGGCGCCCCTGCTGACCGAGGACGAGTTCGGCCAACTCCAGGGGCTGACAGACAAGCTGCGCTCCGGCCTGACGACCGACTGACCCAACGCGGGCGGGAATCACGGCGCGGTGTACACCCGGCGCCACATTCATGGGCTGCCGGCTCCCAGCGACCCGCAGCTGCGTCCATAAGGCCCGGTTGCTTCCGCGAACGCGGCAGCAACCGGGCCTTATGCTTGCCCAAGTGGCGCCGGGTGTGCGCGGACCTTCCCGGCCGCGACGGTTCAGGCCGGCGCGTCGCCGGAGATCTGCAAGGTCAGGATGACCTGTTGCACCGTCTTGAAGCGCTTGGTGGTGATGAAGCGCTCCGCCTCCGCGATCAGCCCGTACGTGTCCAGCAGGCCGGTCTTTTCGCCCGGCGCCGGCGTGCCGTGCCGCACGGCAGTGCCAAAGGAGTAGGTGCCCACGGATTTCGGCCCGTTGACGGTGTTTTCCACCGTGCAGGCCTGGAAGCCATTGCCGGCCGGCTTATCGGTCAGCCCGTAGGAGCCGAAGTACTTGTAGCCCAGCAGCGTCCGGTAAACGAACAGCGGCTCGACGGTGTCAGCGGATGCCACGGCGGGCACCTTGGCCGGTTCGCTGAGCAGCACCCGCAGTTCGGTCAGGCCGCCCGCGCTGCAGCTGGCCTTCGGCAGCTTCAGCCGGGTGTGTAGTTGGGCGGCCAGCTTGCCGGAAGAGTCGCGGATATCCAGATGCAGTCCGTTGTCCGAGGGCTGGTTGGGCTTAACCTGCCTCTGCACCACCCAATCGCCGGGTATCTCGAAGCTGAGCACACGGTCGGGGTCGGTATAGACCTTCCAGCCGTCGATGGTGGCTTGACGCACGGGCGCTTTCCCGAGAGGTGCCGTGGTACCGGTGGAACCGCCAGCCGCCGCCGGTGAGGCACCCGCGCTGGCCGAGGCACCGCCGTCGTTGGTTGGCAGCAGATTGCAGCCGGAAACCAGCGCCAAGCACAGGGCCGCAGCAGCACCACGGCCCAGTAGATTCCCTGTCCTCATGGCCCGCTCCCCCTCCGTCAGGTTCCTACCGTAGCCAGTGCGTGGACCGGCGGGTAGGGCACCACGCCGTGTCCCATCCAGGTCGGGGGTTCAATTCCCCCGTCCGCCGGCCCGTCTCAGCGCCGCAGCGCCTGGACCTCTTTCACCGCGGCGACGACGGAACGGGCTGCCAGCGCGATCTCGGATTCCTTCACGCCGGCGGTAAAGGTCAGCCGCACCGCGGTCTGTGCCACGGCCTGGTCGATGCCCATTGCCAGCAGCACCGCCGAGGCCTCGTCGGAGCCGGCCGCGCAGGCGGAACCGCTGGAGCAGACCACGCCGCGGCGTTCCAGCTCCAGCAGCACCGCCTCGCCGGACGTTCCGGGGAAGCAGAAGGAGGCACTGGCCGGCAGCCGTTCGGTCCGGTGCCCAGTCAGCACCGTCCCCGGCAGTTCGCGCAGCACGGTGTCAATCAGGTAGTCGCGGTAGCCGGTGAGCCGTTGCACGTCGGCCGCCCGGTCGCCGTCCGCCAGCGACAGCGCCGTGGCCACGGCGACCGCGCCGGCAACGTTCTCGGTGCCGGACCGCCGGCCGCGTTCCTGTCCCCCGCCGTGCAGCACCGGTTCCAGCGGAATCCGGCCGGCAACATAGAGCAGGCCGCAGCCCTTGGGCGCGCCCAGCTTGTGGCCGGACACGCTGAGCGCGTCCACGCCCAGAGCCGAGATGTCCAGGTCCAGCCAGCCGGCGGCCTGCACGGCGTCGGTGTGGAACGGCACGCCCGCGGCCCGGCAAAGCGCACCGATCCGGGCAATCGGCTGGATGGTGCCCACCTCGTTGTTCGCGTACATCACCGTGCAGAGCGAGGTGTCCTCGCGGAGCGCTGCTTCCAATGCGTCCACGCGGACCGTGCCCGCGGCATCCACCGGTACGCGCGTGGCCTCGAAACCGTGGAACCGGACGAGGTAGTCCACCGCCTCCAGCACCGACGGATGCTCCACCGCGCTGGTGACGATGTGCCTGCCGCGCGGGCCGGCGAGCGCGATCCCCTTGATCGCCAGATTATTGGACTCGGTCCCGCCGGACGTGAAAATGATCTCCCCGGGCCGGCAGCCCAGCACCGCCGCCGCCTTGCCGCGGGCATAGTCCAGCGCCCGCAGGGCCGCCTCTCCCACGGTGTGGTGGCTGGACGGGTTGCCAAAGTCCTGCGTCAGCGCCGGCCACATGGCCTCCAGTACTTCGCGGCGCACCGGCGCCGTCGCCGCGGCATCCAGATAAATCACGACGACGGTCCCTCGCCGGCCGCGGGACTCGCGGCAATGCGGATGTCCAGGCCCAGGTCCAGCGACCGGACGCTGTGGGTCAGCGCGCCGGAGGAGATGATGTCCACCCCGGTCCGTGCGATCGCGGCCACGGTCTCCAGCCGGACATTGCCGCTGGCCTCGACCAGCGCCCGGCCGGCCACCTGCCGGACGCCGGCGCGGAGCCCGTCCAGGCCGAAGTTGTCCAGCATGATGGTGTCCACGCCCGCGGCGAGCACCGGCTCGATCTGCTCGGCCCGGTCCACCTCCACCTCGAAGTGCACGGTGTGCGGCAGCTTGGCCTTCGCCGCCCGCAGCGCCTCGGTCAGGTCACGGGTGCCGTCCGCGGTGAGAACGGCTAGGTGGTTGTCCTTGGCCATCACCGCGTCGGAGAGCGAATAGCGGTGGTTGTGCCCGCCGCCGCAGCGCACCGCGTAGCGCTCCAGCGCCCGCAGCCCCGGCGTGGTCTTGCGCGTGTCCACCACCCGGGCCCCGGTACCGGCCGCTTCCCGGACGAAGGCCGCCGTCTGGGTGGCGATCCCGCTCAGCCGCTGCAGCAGGTTCAGTGCCACGCGCTCGCCCAGCAGGATTGCCCGGGCGTTACCGGACAGTACCGCCAGGACGTCTCCGGCGTCGAAAGCGGCACCGTCCTCGGCCTTCAGCTCCACCTGCACGGACGGGTCCACTTGGCGGAACACCTCGGCCAGCACCGGCCCGCCGGAGAAGAAGCCTGCTTCGCGGGCCGCGAGCTCGGCGGTGGCCGTGGCGCCCGCAGGGATCAGCGTGGCGGACGTGATGTCGCCCCACGGCGCATCCTCGGCGAGCGCCCCGGCGACAATCCGTTCCAGGGCGGTGCCGTCGATCGGCTGGATAGGGTTCATGGCTGCTCCTGCAGGATTCGCTGGGACGTTGGGAAGGAGTTGTGCGCAGCAACCGTGCGGGCGTTCACGAAGGCCAGCCGGGCACGGTGCGCCGGCGCCCGGCGGTGGTCGCTGCGGAAGTGCGCGCCGATGCTGTTCCGCCGCGCGGCGGCGGCCGCCACCACCAGCCGGGCCACCGTCAGCAGGGCCGCGTCCTCGGTCGAGGCGGCACCGGTGGCGGGCAGATGCCACTGCGCCAGCTGCCGCGCCGCCTCCTGCAGCGCCTCACCGTTGCGGACCACGCCGGCGGCGGCCGCCATCACGGTCTGGATCTGGTGCCGCGTGCACGGCGTGGTTCCGGCGGCCGGAGCGGTACCGGCACGATGGCCCCCGGCTGCACCCCCTGCTGGACCGGTCGGGACACCAACATCGAGCGGCACCGCGGCGAACGCCGGCGTCCTGTCCGGCCGGTCCAGTGCGGCGACCGCGCGGCGGGCGAAGACCAGCCCTTCCAGCAGCGAGTTCGAGGCCAGCCGGTTGGCGCCGTGCACTCCGGTGCAGGCCACCTCGCCCACCGCGAAGAGCCCGGGCACCGAGGACCGCCCGTCGGCGTCGGTTTGCACGCCGCCCATCCAGTAATGCGAGGCCGGACGCACCGGCAGCGGCTGGCTGGCCCAGTCGAAGCCGAGCGAGCGAACCGTGGCATCGATCAGCGGGAACCGCGCGGCCAGGAAGCCGGAGCCCTTGTTCCGCTCCACACCGGTGGCGTCCAGGAAGACCTGCGGCACCAGGCCGCGTTCCTCCTGCAGGCTCAGCTGCTGGTGGATGCAACGCGAGACCACATCCCTTGGCGCTAGTTCGGCGGCCGGGTGCAGCGCCGGCATGAACCGCTCCCCCGCCGCATCCACCAGCACGGCCCCTTCGCCGCGCACCGCCTCCGAGATCATGAACGGACTGCCGCCGGTGGCCGCCGGGTCCAGCAGGGTGGGGTGGAACTGGAGGAACTCCAGATCGGCCAGCACCGCCCCGGCTTCCCAGGCCAGCGCCACACCGTCGCCGGTTGCCGTGGCCGGGTTGGTGGTGGCCGGGAACAGCTGCCCCGCCCCGCCGGTTGCCAGAATGACGACGTCGGCGTCCAGCTGCGCGGGCACCGCACCTTCAGCTTCGGTCCGCACATCTATCACTTCCACCCCGGTGACGCGGCTGCCGCCCATCAGCAGCCGCCGCACCATGGTGTGTTCGAGGATCTCCAACCGGCCGGCTTCGGCCAGGCGGCGGGCCACCCGGATCAGGACTTCGGCGATGCCGGCACCGGTTCGGTCGCCGCCGGCGTGCAGGATCCGCGCCGCCGAGTGCGCGCCCTCCAGTCCGAGCGAGAATCCGCCGCCGTGCCGGTCGAAGGCCACACCCCAGTCTTCCAAGGTGGCGATCTCCCGCGCCGCGCCTTCGCACAAAAGGCGGACGGCGCCGTCGTCGTTCAGCTGCGCGCCCGCGGTGAGCGTGTCCGCCAGGTGCGCCGCCACGGAATCCCCCGCCGCAATTCCCTGTGCAGTCACCGCGGTGATGCCGCCCTGGGCGTGCCAGGTGTTGGACTCGGCGAGCGCGCCCTTGGTGATCAGCGTGACGGCTGTGTCCGCACGTTCCGCGGCGAGCGCGGCGGCGTAGAGCCCGGCGATGCCGGACCCCACCAGCGCGATGCGCCGGGCCGGTTTCCCGTTCACGGCTTGGCTGCCAGCATCCGTTCCAGCGCCACGCGGGCGGGGACGGCCACGGAATTGGGCACGGTGATCCGGTTGAGCACCTCGCCGCCGGGCAGCTCCCCGTTGCCGGCATACGCCTCGAGCACCCAGGCCAGGTAGCCCGGGTGGATCCGGTACATGGTGGAGCACGGGCAGATCACCGGGTCCAGGCAGAAGATGGTGTGCTGTGGGTACTCGGCGGCCAGCCGGTTGACCATGTTGATCTCGGTGCCAATGGCGAAAACCGTCGGTTCGGTAGCCGCGGCCACCGCCTTGCGGATGTAGTCGGTGGAGCCGGCCTCGTCCGCGGCATCCACCACCGGCATCGGGCATTCGGGGTGCACGATCACGCGGACGCCCGGGTGGTCGGCGCGGGCCTTCTCGATCTGGTCCACCGTGAAGCGCTTGTGCACCGAGCAGAAGCCGTGCCAAAGGATCACGCGCGAGTCGAGCAGCGTGTCTTCGTCGTTGCCGCCGAGCACCTGGCGCGGGTTCCACATGGGCATCTGCTCCAGCGGCACGCCCATGGCCTTGGCGGTATTGCGGCCCAGGTGCTGGTCCGGGAAGAAGAGCACGCGGTGGGCGCGCTCGAAGGCCCACTCCAACACCGTCTCGGCGTTTGAGGAGGTGCAGACGATCCCGCCGTTCTCGCCGCAGAACCCCTTGAGCGCGGCCGACGAGTTCATGTACGTGACCGGAATGACCGGGACCTTGCCGTCCGCGTCCGGCCCGGTGCCGAGCACACCGGCGAGCTGGTCCCAGCATGCCTGCACCGAATCGATGTCCGCCATGTCCGCCATCGAGCAGCCGGCCGCCAGGTTCGGCAGGATCACCGCCTGGTCGGGGCCGGAAAGCATGTCCGCGGTTTCGGCCATGAAGTGCACGCCGCAGAACACGATGACCTCCGCCTCCGGCTTCTCCTTGGCGGCCCGGGCCAGCTGGAAGGAATCGCCCACGAAGTCGGCGTACTTGACCACTTCATCGCGCTGGTAGAAGTGGCCCAGGATCACCAGCTTGTCGCCGAGCTTGTCCTTGGCGGCGAGGATCCGCGCGTCCAGCTCGGCGTCGCTGGCCAGCCGGTATTCGGCCGGAATCTCGCCCTGCCGCGGGGTGGCGGCCGGGGCCGGGTCGGCCAACGACGCGCCCGGCCCGTACGACGGCGCCCACGCGCCGCTCGCCGACGCGGTGTCGAAGGACCACGGTCCTTTGGCCAGACCGGGCGTGCAGGTGGATGCGGGCGCGCCCGAGCCGGCGGCCTGCGCTTCCTCGCGGGTGATCAGCTGGATGGTGCTGTTGACCGAGGGCATGGTGTTCTCCGTTGTTCTGAGCAGTTGGTCAAGTCTGGGAATCGGTGGGGCAGGCTAGGCGGGTGGGCTGCCGCGGAGCTGGGCGGCATTGCCGGTGTAGCGGTAGAGCCGGGGCGGCCGGTGCCTGCCGCCTTGCAGATACTCGTCGGTGGGTTCAATCTCCGGCGTGGCACGCAGCTGGCGGCGGAAGTTGGCCGGATCCAGCTGCTTGCCCAGTACGGCCTCATACACTTCGCGGACCTGGGCCAAGGTGAACGTGGAGCCCAGGAAGGCGTAGGCGATGGAGCTGTATTCAACCTTGTTGCGCAGCCGCCAGAGCGCGTACTCCACGATCCGGTTGTGGTCGAACGCCAGCTGGCCAAGGTCATCGGCGCGCACCCAGCGGACATTCTCTGTTTCGCGGGCCAGCGCCGCCTCGTCCGGCTTTACCAGTGCCCAGTAGACAATCGAGACCACCCGCTGGACCGGTGACCGGTCCAGGCCGCCGAAAGCGTAAAGCTGCTCCAGATAACTCGGCTGCAGCCCCGTGGTCTCCTCCAGGTTCCGTGCCGCCGCATCCTGCAGCGATTCGTCGGGGCTCAGCGGACCGCCGGGCAACGCCCAGAGGTCGCGGAACGGCTGGCGGGTACGGCGAACCAGCGGCAACCACAACGTGGGGACGCCGGCCTCCGGGTCCGGACGGAGGGCGAAGATGACGGTGGAGATGGCCAGCTCCGGGGGCTGCTGCGCGCGCTCGGACACGTTGGCCGAATAGACCGGCATGGCTGCCTCCTCGCGGAATCTGAGTAAAAGTCACAATGACTAGAACAGATCATAGCGCGTTATGGTCATTTTGACCTCATCACATCCCGTTGGGAGCGAAATGTGACGCGAGTGCCCCGGCGGCGCGACAGTCTCGGGCTCCAGGTGAAAGCACGGACATCGGGCACTAGGCTTCAGCCATGCAGCCAGGGGAGCAGCGCCGTCGGTTTGAGTGGTCGGACAACAACGAGATCCTGCGTCGCCGCTACGGCGCTAAGCCCCGTCCGGCGAACCACCGGGTGGTGCTCAATCGGTACGCATTCTTCAAGGGCTGGCTGCTGGCATTCGGCTCGTGGTTCGTCTTTTCCCTGGTTCTAAGCATTATCGATACGGTGATCTCGCCCAGCTCGGCCGCCCTGAGCTTTTGGGGCCTGGTGCTGATGGTCAGCTTCTTATTTGCCGCACTCCTGGGCGCACCGTTCGCCTTGGTACTCAGCTTGCTGCTGCGCCCGGTTCGGCAGCAATGGATCCACGTTTTGGTCTTCACGGCCGGCATAGGCGGGTTCAGCTGGGCAGTTTTTGCCGGCCTCGCTCCGAATACGGGAGCATTGCCTGCTGTCGTCGCAGCCATCGCCGGAATCACTGCCGGGCTCGGCCGAGCGGCGGTGATTCCCGACGTCGAAATTCACGAGGACGGCAACAGCCGCAGCACCGAGGTCAGCGGGGATCCGCAGCAGCTTTGACCAACGGAAGCGTCCGCTCCTGGAAGTGGCTGTTGAGCACGATCACGGAGGAAGAGCGCAGCACCGTGTTGGTCGCCATCACCTGATCGAGCACGCGCTGCAAATCGGCGTTCGACCGGGCAACCACACAGGCCAGCAGGTCGCTTTCACCGGAGACGGTATGCAGTTCCAACACTTCCGGAATGTCGGCGAGCGCCGCCGCCACGGCGTCGTGGCCGGATTCCTGCCGGATCACGAAGGAACAATAGGCGCGCACAATATAGCCCAGCGCTTCGGGAGATAGCCGGGGTCCCCAGCCCGAGGTCACGCCGGCGCGTTGCATCTTGTCCAACCGGGCCTGTACTGTGGCACGCGCTACTTTCAGTACCCGCGAGGCTTCCAGTACGGACATCCGCGGGTCCTCCGTGAACAGCGTGACGATGTCGGCATCGAGAGAGTCGATCTGCATGACGCTGGGCGTCCCTTCACGTTCGGTAACCGCCAATTGCGGAAACAGCTAGACAAATTGTCAGCCTAAGGGCTGATTTCCCCAAACAACAGGACAGTCGATGCCGCGACCGCGACCCGCCACTACCCACCACCGCGAGACCACCGGCCCGGCGCCCGCAGGTCTCGGCCACGCCATGAAGCAGCGCCAGCTGATCATGATGGGTCTTGGCAGCGCCATTGGTGCCGGCCTCTTTCTCGGCTCCGGAGCAGGCATCCAGGCTGCCGGACCGGCCGTGCTGGTTTCCTATCTGCTGGCCGGCACGCTGGTGATCATCGTGATGTGGGCGTTGGGCGAGATGGCGGCGGCCAACCCCAGCAGCGGCGCCTTCTCTACCTACGCGGAGAAAGCGCTGGGCCGTACCGCCGGCGCCACCATCGGCTGGCTGTGGTGGCTGCAGCTGGTAGTGGTCATCGCCGCCGAGGCGGTCGGCGCCGCCGGACTCTTGGCCACGGTTTGGCCGGTGTTGCCGGTCTGGCTGCTGGCACTTGTGTTCATGGTGATTTTCACCGTGGTCAATTTGTTCGGCGTGCGGAACTACGGTGAATTCGAGTTCTGGTTCGCCATCTTCAAGGTCATCGCCATCCTGGCTTTCCTCGCCGTCGGCGCCGCCTTGCTCTTCGGCTGGCTGCCGAATGTTCCGTCCCCCGGGCTGGGCGTGATCTTCGGCGGTGACGGCTTCGCCCCGCATGGAATTGCCGGAATCGGCGCCGGGCTGCTGGTGGTGATCTTCGCCTTTGGCGGCACCGAGATCGTGGCCGTTGCCGCCGCGGAAACGGAAAACCCGGGCACCAGCGTCGCCAAAGCCATCCGCACCGTCGTCTGGCGCATCCTGGTGTTCTACTTCGGTTCCGTGTTGGTGATCGCCCTGACGGTGCCGTGGGATTCGGAGGCGCTGGCATCGCCCTTTGCCGCGGTGCTGTCGGCCGCGCAGATCCCAGGGGCGGATGCCGCCATCACGCTGGTAGCGGCGATTGCCCTGCTCTCTGCTCTGAACGCCAACTTGTACGGCGCTTCCCGGATGATCTTCTCCCTCTCGGAGCGGGACGAGGCTCCCGGCGCCCTTCGCCGCCTCAGCCGCAGGCGGGTTCCGGTCCGGGCAGTCCTGGCCTCGGTCGCGTTCGGATTCATTGCCACCGTACTGGAACTGGTCTTCCCGGAAAGGGTCCTGCCGGTGCTGCTGAACGTGGTCGGCTCCACCTGCCTGGTGGTCTGGGCGATGGTACTGCTGTCCCAACTGGTGCTGCGCCGGAGGGCAGACCGGGACGGCACCGAACTGCCGTTCCGCATGCGCGGCTTCCCGGCCGTCACCTACATCGGCCTGGCCCTGCTGGCCATCATCCTGGTGCTGGGCTTCTTCTCCCCCACCACGGGCATCCAGCTGCTCTCCACCTTGGTACTCATTGCCGGCATCGCCGCAGCGGCAAAAATCAACGCCCGCAGAAACTCTGCAAAAAGTTTCCGCCTACCCTGAACCTGCTTACAGTTTGTCCACGGATGCGCGCATAACAACGGGCGAACTGTGCATCTTGTGCGGTGAATTAGTTGCATATTGCGCACCTCCTCCTCGGTGACTATCGTCACGGTAAGCAACCGACGCCGTCGGCCCTCGCGTGAGCGGTGGGTCAGCGGCACCGAAACTACGTGGAGGAGCAGGCATGAGCGACACTCTTGCCCTGGACCCGTCGGCCCAGCCCGACCTGTCCGCCGAAGACCTCAAGGAGCTCTACCGGCTGATGATGGCGGTGCGCCACCTGGACGAATCAGCCATCCGCTGGCAGCGCCAGGGCCTGATTCCCGGCTACGCGCCGGAACTGGGCCAGGAAGCCGCGCAGGTCGGCAGCGGCTACGCGCTGGACATGGCGCGGGACTTCGTCTTTCCCACCTACCGGGAAATGGGTGTGGCCCGGACCGTGGGCGTGGACATGGTCGAGTACATGTCCACCCACAAGGCCAGCTGGCACGGCGGACTCTATGATCCGCAGGCCGCCCGGTTCGCGCCGATCCAGGCCGTGGTGGCCGGTTCCGTCTTGCACGCCGTCGGCTGGGCCCACGGCCAGACGCTTTCCGGCACCCCCGCCGGCGAGCTCGGCGTGGCCATCACCTACTTCGGCGACGGCGCCAGCTCGCAGGGCGACGTGCATGAAGCCATGAACTTCGCCGCCGTCATGAAGGCACCGGTGGTGTTCTTCATCCAGAACAACGGCTTCGCCATCTCGGTGCCGACCGAGCGCCAGGTGGCCGGCGGCTCGGTGGCCGCCCGCGCCGCCGGATACGCCATGCCGTCCCTCCAGGTGGACGGCAACGACGTGGTGGCCGTCCACCAGGCCACGGCTGCCGCCCTGGCCCACGCCCGCTCCGGCAACGGGCCGGCCATCGTGGAAGCCATGACCTACCGCCGCGGCCCGCACTCCACCAGTGACGATCCCGGCCGCTACCGCACGCTGACCGAGGAACGCGCCGACGGCGGCGAGGATCCGCTGGCCCGGATGCGCCGCCGGCTGCTGACCGAGGGCGTCGCCGGCGAAGACTTTTTCGCCGAAGCCCTTGAGGCTGCCCAGGCCGAAGAGGAACGGATCCGGAACGGCGTGGGAGAACTTGGCTCCCGGCCGGGCACGGAAATGTTCGAATTTGTCTACCAGGAACCCACCCACGCCTTGAAGGCCCAGGCACGCGCCTGGCGAGAGGAGTCCGAGCATGTCTGAGCACACCACACTCAGCGACCTCGAAGCCGCCATCGACAACACCTCCGCAACCGATGCCCAGCAGGCATCCGTTGACGTGGTGGAGCCCGGCCTGGTCGCCGCCGTCGAGACCCTCTCCATGCAGCAGGCACTGAACCGTGCCCTGGCGGAGGTACTGGAGGAGAACCCCAAGGCACTGGTACTGGGCGAGGACGTCGGACTGCTCGGCGGCGTCTTCCGGATCACCGATGGCTTGCAGAAGCAGTTCGGCGAGGACCGGGTTTTTGACACTCCGCTGGCCGAATCGGGCATCCTGGGCATGTCGGTGGGCCTGGCCATGGCCGGCTACCACCCCATCCCCGAGGTGCAGTTCGACGGCTTCGCCTACCCGGCGATCAACCAGATTGTCTGCCAGGTGGGCCGAATGAACTACCGCAGCCGCGGCACCATGCCGATGCCCATCACTCTGCGGGTACCCAGCTTCGGCGGGATCCGCGCCCCGGAGCACCACGGCGAGTCGCTGGAATCACTGTTCGCCCATGTACCCGGCCTGAAGGTGGTCTCGCCGTCCAGCCCGAACGAGGCGTACCACCTGCTCAAGCACGCCGCGACGCGGCCGGACCCGGTGATCTTCATGGAGCCGAAGTCCCGCTACTGGCAGAAGGGGCCGGTGGACACCCGCGCCGAGGGCTACTCCCCCGAGGGCTCCCGGATTGTCCGCGAAGGCAAGCACCTGACGCTGGTGGCCTGGGGCGCCATGGTGGCCCGCTGCCTGCAGGTGGCCGAACTTGCCGCCGAAGACGGCATCGACGTCGAAGTGCTGGACCTGCGCTGGCTCAAGCCCATCGACGCCGAAGGTTTGGCGGCGTCCGTGGCCAAGACGCGGCGCGCCGTCGTCGTGCACGAAGCGCCGCTGACCTCCGGCCTGGGCGCCGAAGTGGCGGCGCTGATCACCGAGCGCTGCTTCGGCAGCTTGCGGGCACCCGTTGAGCGGGTGACCGGATTCGACGTACCGTACCCTTCAGGAGACTTGGAAGACGAGTACGTGCCCAACATTGACCGCATCCTGTTCGGGATCCAGCGAGTATTGGAGTATCGCCGTGGCTGAAATTTCGTTCCCCCTGCCCGATCTGGGCGAAGGCCTGATTGAGGCGACCGTGCTGGAGTGGCTGGTCGCCGAGGGCGAACAGATCGAGCGCAACCACCCGCTGGTGGAGGTGGAGACCACCAAGTCCGCCGTTGAGCTGCCCTCGCCGCAGGCCGGCAAAGTAGTGAAAATCTACGGCGGACCCGGCGACACCATCAAGGTGGGCGAACCGCTGATCGTCTTCGAGGTCCCCGACGACACCGCCGGTATTGTGGGCACTGTACCGAAGGAAGAAGCGCCCAAGCGCCGCGTCCGCTTGACCGCGGCGCTCGACGACGAGGACTAAACATGGGAACCCACCGGGTGCATACCGTTGAAGGCGTCGACCCACAGCTGCACGTGCAGGTGCACGAGGCCGCCGAGGGCACCATAGGACCCCGCCGGCCAGTGATCCTGCTTCACGGTTTCGCCTCCTCCGCCAAGCTCAATTGGGAGGACGCCGGCTGGATCACGGCGCTGACCCAGGCCGGCCGGCGGGTGGTGACGGTGGACCTTCCCGGCCACGGCCAAAGCACGGCGCCCGAAGAAATGGATGCCTACGCACCCAGCCGGATCCGCGCCGACCTGCTGCAGCTGATCCAGGACGCCAAGGTCCGGCTTTTGAAAGAGGACGACGGCGACACCGGGGTGGACCTGATCGGCTACTCCTTGGGCGCGCGGCTGGCCTGGGAATTCGGCGCCACGCAGCCGGAACTGGTCCGGCGGATGGTGCTCGGCGGCCCGGGCAGCGCTGACCCGCTGGCCGACTTCGACCTGCATGCCGCCCAGCGCTTCCTGGCCGACGGAACGCCGATCGACGACGTCAACACCGCTGAATTGCTGCGGATGGCCAAGCTGGTGCCGTCCAACGACATCTTCGCGCTGATGACCATGATCGAAGCGATCAAGACGGAACCGTTCGTGCCCGCCGAGGCCGTGCCGAAAATGCCGGTCCTGCTGGTGGCCGGTGACAGGGACGACCTGGCGACCACTGCACCGGAGCTGGCCGCGCTTGCGGAGTCGGCCGAGCTGATGTGGCTGCCGGCCCGGACGCACGCCAATGCGGTGACTTCCCGCACCTTTAAGACCGCCGCCATCGAATTCCTCGCCGGATAACCCTTTTAGCGTGCAACCATAGACGCGAAGCAGACTGATCGTCGGTACACTTGCCGACGACGGCAAAATCCTGGGGCGTGGAGGCTTGATGGAGACAACCCTGGGCGGGCGCTACAGGACACGGGAGCTCATCGGCACCGGAGGGGCAGCGTCCGTGTACCGGGCACTGGATGAATCCTTGGGCCGCGACGTGGCCGTCAAGATGTTTGCTCCGACGACGCCCGATGACGACGAGTACCGGCGGCAGCACACCGAAACGCTGCTGCTGGCCACGCTGAACCACCCCGGTCTGGTCACCTTGCTGGATGCCGGCCTGCACACCGCCGACGACGGCGCCACCACCAGTTTCCTGGTGATGGAACTGATAGAAGGAGCCGACCTCCGGCGCAGATTGCGTGACCGTCCGCTCACCTCCGTGGAAACAGCGCAGATTGGCGCAGATCTGGCCGACGCACTGAACTACATCCACAACCAAGGCGTGATTCACCGCGACGTGAAGCCCGCCAACATCCTGCTGGCGAACGGCCACGCCGAAGACACCCGCCACCACCCCAAGTTGTCCGATTTCGGCATCGCCCGGATGGTCGAAGCCAGCATGGCCACCGCCCAGGGCGCAACCATCGGAACCGCCAACTACCTCAGCCCGGAACAGGCCTTGGGCCACCTGGTCACCGGAGCCAGCGATGTGTATTCGCTGGCACTGGTCCTGCTCGAATGCCTTACCCGCGAGAAGGCCTTTTCCGGCACGCCGATGGAGGCCGCACTGGCCCGGCTGCTGCGCGACCCGGAGGTGCCGGACTGGCTCCCCGACCACTGGAAAGATCTGCTGACCCAGATGACCAGCCGCAACCCGGACGCGCGTCCCACCGCGCACGAGGTGGCGGTGCGCCTTCGGAACCTGGCGGAAGCCCCGCTGCTGCCCGAGCAGTCAGCCTTGTTTTCGCCCTCGCTTGGCGTCGACGCAGCCGGTGGAACCGGCATCGTTGCCCCCGCGTCCGCGGCGGTCGCATCCCCCGCAACCGGTCTACCGACGGCCGGTACGCCCTCCGCCGGTTCGCCCGAAGATCGTACCGGCGGCAATACCACAGGGAATCTGGCCATCCCCGCGCCGCCGAACCGCGCTCCCAGCGTGGGCTGAACCACGCGTTCAGGCCACGAAGGCACTCCCAGCTGGGGCTGGAGGTGCCTTGTGTGAGTGGCTAGGAGTCCGGAGACTTCGCTGGATCAGTCGATCAAAGCGACCAGCCGGCCAATAACCTCACCGCGAGCCAACTTGTCGATGCCCTCTCCGATTTCGTCGAAGGAAATCTGGCTGATATGGGCCGAAAGTTTACCGTCTGCCATCAACTGAAGCACGTCGGCGCAGTCCTGCAGCGTTCCTGCCTGAGAACCGACCAGCTCCACCTCGTTCAGCGTGAGCTGCTGGAGGTTGATGGTGCCCTCGCTCCGTCCGAGCCCGACTTGGACGACGCGTCCGCCGCGACGAACGATGTCAACCGCGCCGGCGGTAGTAGTGCCGAAGCCGGCAAAGTCGACCACGAGGTCCAACTCCTTATCGGCAAAGTCCCGGATGTCCTTGGCTACTGCTGTGGCACCAATTTCGAGTGCCATCGCGTGCACCTTCTCATTGATTTCGGCCACGTAAAGTTCTGCGCCATTGGCGATCGCGGTCTGCGCTCCGAGGGATCCCAGACCACCCAGGCCAATAACCCCGACCTTCATCCCCGGCTTGAGCCCGCCCTGAACCATCATGGCGTGGTAGGAGGTCATACCGGCATCCGTTGCGGCCGCTGCCTGGTCAAATGGGACGCCGTCGGGCAACGGTGCCACCAGCCGTGCGGGCGCCTTCACCTTCTCGGCAAAGCCCCCGTCAAGCGAAGTACCGGGTCCTTCGATCGCGGCGGGAATAACGGCCCGGTCACCCACCGAAAAAGTGGTGACATCCGCACCGACGGCTGAGACAATACCAGCTATCTCATGGCCGAGCGTGATCGGCCGGAACGGAAGCAGTGCTGTTAACGTGCCATCAATGAACCCGACATCGCTGTGGCACAGCCCAGCGGCTTTAACGTCGAGGACAACTTCATTCGCAGCAGGTTCCGGTGCAACAACTTCATTGAGCGAGAGAGGTGCGTCGGTTTCTGTAAACTGCCAAGCCTTCATTACACAATCACTTCCTTGAGCGGTACGCATGCAAATCCATGCGTATGCATCCACTCTAGGCTGTTCCCCAGGAGATACAAGGCATGCAGATAGTGAGCCTTCCCACCGAACCATGGGGTGAGTAGATATTCCCTGGCCAAGGATCACCCCTCCCGCCGCGGATCCGGCAGACAGGCACGCACATACGGCGAAGCCAGTGGTCGCACGTTCCAACTCCGCGACCGATCGTTCGAGAAATGATTCGCCACCCCTTGACGTGGCTTCCGCCACAAGCGATGATGGATCGTATACGATTTCGTACTTCACAGGAGGATGCTTTGTCCGAAGGCAACGTCACCCAGTCCGCCGCCACGCTGCAGGCGGTGGATAGCAAGACCCTGGAGAATGCCGGCAAGGTGCTGGCCGTACACCTCTCCTACAGTTCCCGGGCGGCACAGCGCGGACGGGTTCCCGCGAACCCTTCCTACTTCATGAAGGCCTCCTCCTCGCTGGCCCTTTCGGGCGGCACCGTGGAGCGTCCCGCCAACACGGAGCTGCTGGCCTTCGAGGGCGAAATTGCCTT
Source organism: Actinomycetota bacterium (assembly GCA_051751385.1). Lineage (GTDB taxonomy): Bacteria > Actinomycetota > Actinomycetes > Actinomycetales > Micrococcaceae > Crystallibacter. Next base: position 383,048 of record JBNJKW010000002.1, read on the forward strand.
GATCATCGGCAAGCCCGCCCGCCGGGTCTCCGTCGAGGAAGCCTGGAATTACGTGGGCCAGGTGACCGCCAGCAACGATCTGGGCGTCTACGACATCAAGTACGCGGACAAGGGCTCCAACATCCGCTCCAAGTCCGGCGACGGCTTCACCCCGATCGGCCCGGCCCTGCTGCCGGCTTCATCGGTCAACCCGGACGCGCTGCGGATCCGCACCTGGGTCAACGGCGAGGTTGTCCAGGACGACACCACCGCCGGCTTGATCTTCTCCTTCGCCCGGATTGTGGCCGACCTGTCCCAGCTGATGACCCTGCACCCGGGCGACGTCATCCTCACCGGCACCCCGGCCGGATCCTCCGTGATCGTGCCGGGCGACGTCGTCGAGGTGGAGGTATCGGACGAAGCCGCCGGCCTGAGCACCGGCCGCCTGTCCACCACCGTTACCCAGGGCGAAGCGGAATTTGCCTCCTTCGGCAACACCCCCAAAATCACCGATCAGGACCGTATCGATGCCTTCGGCAGCGAAGAGGCCGCCGGCCTGGCCCCGGCGGTCACCGGCAAGTCCGCGCTGACCGACGATGTCAAGGCCAAGCTGCTCTCGGTCGCCACGGCCACCATCTCCGGCGCGCTGCGCAAGCGCGGGCTGAACAACGTCAGCGTTGACGGCCTGCTGGCCACCAAGCCCGGCCGAAAGGTCATCGGCACCGCGCGCACGCTGCGCTACGTACCCAACCGCGAGGACCTGTTCAAGTCCCACGGCGGCGGCTACAACGCCCAGAAGCGCATCATCGACGCCATCAACCCCGGCGAGATCCTGGTCATGGAGGCCCGTGGCGAGAAGGGCTCGGGCACGCTCGGCGACATCCTGGCCCTGCGCACCCAGGTGCGCGGCGCGGAAGCCATCATTACCGACGGCGGCGTCCGCGACCTGTCCGAGGTGGCGGCACTGGAGATCCCCACGTTCTACAACGGCGCCCATCCGGCGGTCCTCGGCCGCAAGCACGTCCCGTGGGACACCGACGTCACCGTCGCCTGCGGCGGCACCACCATCCAGCCCGGCGACATCATTGTGGCTGACGATAACGGCATTCTGGTCATCCCGCCGGCACTGGCCGCAGAGATCGCCGACGAGGTCGTGGAGCAGGAACGCCAGGACACGTTTGTCTTCGAAATGGTCAAAGAAGGCCACAAGATCGAGGGCCTGTTCCCGATGAACGCCGAGTGGCGCACCCGTTACGACGCATGGGTCGCGGAGCAGCCGAAGTGACCACGCTGGCCCCCAGCAAATCGGAGCAGGCCTACGAGCTGCTGCACGAGCGGATCGCCAAGGGCGAGCTGGTGCCCGGCTACCGGCTGGTCCTCGGCACCATCGCCGCGGAACTGGGCTGCAGCACGGTGCCGGTGCGCGAGGCGATCCGCCGGCTGGAGGCCGAGGGTCTGGTGACCTTTGAGCGCAACATCGGGGCGACGGTCGCTGCCGTTGACGCCGAGTTGTACCTGCACACGATGGAGACGCTGGCGGTGATCGAGGGAGCCGCCACGGCTTTGGCCGCTCCGCTGCTCTCCGCGGTGGACATGGCCGAAGCGCGTGCGATCAACGCCGAGTTGCGCCGCTGCCTGGAGGACTTCGACCCGCCCCGCTTCACCCAGCTCAACGACAGGTTCCACGCCGTGTTGTACGAGCGCTGCCCCAATCCGCACATCCTGGACCTGGTCCACCGGGGCTGGAACCGGCTCAACGCGATGCGGGCCTCCAGCTTCAGCCACATCCCCGGCCGTGCCCGCTCCTCCGTGGAGGAACACGAGCAGCTGCTGGATTTGATCGACGCCGGTGCCAGCACCGGCGAGGTGGAAAAGGCGGCCCGGGCGCACCGGACCAACACGCTCAACGCCTACCTGGCCGCGGACGGCATGCCGCCCTCGCCGCTCTAAACCCAACCGACTACCCGAGACCTCAACCCCAATGGAAAGGACCATCATGGCCGAGCACTTTGTTCCGGACAACCTGCCCACCCACCTGCAGCACTACATCGGCGGCAAGCTCGTCGACTCCATCGACGGCGACACCTTCGACGTGCTGGACCCGGTCACCAACAAGCCGTACATCAAGGCTGCCTCCGGCAAGGTCGCCGACGTCGCCGCGGCCGTCGCCGCCGCCAAGGACGCTTTCGAGAACGGTCCCTGGCCGACCATGCTTCCGCGCCAGCGCTCCCGGGTGCTGCACAAGATCGCCGACATCGTCGAGTCCCGCGGCCAGGAGCTGGCCGAAATGGAGTGCTTCGACACCGGGCTGCCGATCAAGCAGGCCCTGGGGCAGGCCCAGCGCGCGGCGGAGAACTTCCGCTTCTTCGCCGACCTGATCGTTGCCCAGCACGACGACGCCTTCAAGGTCCCCGGCCGCCAGGCCAACTACGTCAACCGCAAGCCCATCGGCGTCGCCGGCCTGATCACGCCGTGGAACACCCCGTTCATGCTCGAGTCCTGGAAGCTGGGACCCGCGCTGGCCACCGGCAACACCGTGGTCCTGAAGCCGGCCGAGTTCACCCCGCTGTCCGCCTCCCTGTGGCCGGGGATCTTCGAGGAAGCCGGCCTGCCCGAGGGCGTCTTCAACATCGTCCACGGCTACGGCGAAGAAGGCTTCGCCGGCGACTCCCTGGTCAAGCACCCGGATGTCCCGCTGATCTCCTTCACCGGCGAATCCCGCACCGGCCAGATCATCTTCGCCAACGCGGCCCCGTACCTGAAGGGCCTGTCCATGGAGCTGGGCGGCAAGTCCCCCGCCGTCGTCTTTGAGGATGCCGATCTGGAGGCCGCCATCGACGCGACCATCTTCGGCGTCTTTTCCCTCAATGGCGAGCGCTGCACCGCCGGCTCACGCATCCTGGTCCAGCGGAGCATCTACGACGAATTCGTCGAGCGCTACTCTGCCCAGGCCAAGCGGGTCAAGGTCGGCCTGCCGCACGAGGAAACCACAGAGGTCGGCGCCCTGGTCCACCCGGAGCACTTCGACAAGGTCATGTCCTACGTGGAGATCGGCAAGCAGGAGGCCCGCCTGACCGCCGGTGGCGGCCGCCCCGCCGAATTCCCGGAGGGCAACTTCATCCAGCCGACCGTCTTCGCCGACGTGGCCCCGGACGCCCGGATCTTCCAGGAGGAAATCTTCGGGCCGGTCGTGGCCATCACCCCGTTCGACACGGACGAGGAGGCCCTGGAACTGGCCAACAACACCAAGTACGGACTGGCCGCCTACATCTGGACGAACGACCTCAAGCGGTCGCACAACTTCGCCCAGAACGTCGAGGCCGGCATGGTCTGGCTGAACTCCAACAACGTCCGCGACCTGCGTACCCCCTTCGGCGGTGTGAAGGCGTCTGGCTTGGGCCATGAGGGCGGCTACCGCTCCATCGATTTTTACACCGACCAGCAGGCCGTCCACATCAACCTCGGCGAGGTGCACAACCCGGTCTTTGGCAAGGCCGAGGACGCCGCCGCCATCCCGGACGCCTAACCCTTACCCCTACCGCTCGAAGGAGAGAATTATGAGCATTGAAATCCCCAAGCCCTCCGTCCCGGCCCCGGACATCCTGCGCTGCGCCTACATGGAGATCGTGGTCACCGATCTGGCCAAGTCCCGTGCATTCTACGTGGACCTGCTGGGCCTGCACGTGACCCACGAAGACGACGAGGCGATCTACCTGCGCTCGTTCGAAGAGTTCATCCACCACAACCTGGTGCTGCGCAAGGGCCCGATCGCCGCCGTCGCCGCCTTCGCCTACCGGGTCCGCAGCCCGGAGGACGTGGACCGCGCCGAGGCCTACTACAAGGAGCTGGGCTGCCGGACCGAGCGCCGCAAGGAAGGCTTCGTCAAGGGCATCGGGGACTCGCTGCGGGTGGAGGATCCGCTGGGCTTCCCGTACGAGTTCTTCCACGAGGTGGACCACGTGGAGCGCCTGCACATGCGCTACGACCTCTACTCCGCCGGCGAACTGGTGCGCCTGGACCACTTCAACCAGGTCACCCCGGACGTCCCGCGCGGCCGCAAGTACCTGGAGGACCTGGGCTTCCGCGTCACCGAGGACATCAAGGACTCCGACGGCGTGACCTACGCCGCCTGGATGCACCGCAAGGGCACCGTGCACGATACCGCCCTGACCGGCGGCAACGGCCCGCGCATGCACCACGTTGCCTTCTCCACGCATGAGAAGCACAACATCATCCAGATCTGCGACAAGATGGGCGCGCTGCGCATGTCCGACCGGATCGAACGCGGCCCGGGCCGCCACGGCGTCTCCAACGCGTTCTACCTGTACATCCTGGATCCGGACGGCCACCGCGTGGAGATCTACACCCAGGACTACTACACCGGCGATCCGGACAACCCCGTTATCACCTGGGACGTGCACGACAACCAGCGCCGCGACTGGTGGGGCAACCCGGTGGTCCCGTCCTGGTACACCGAGGCCTCCCTGGTGCTGGACCTTGACGGCAACCCGCAGGAAGTCGTCGAGCGCACCGACAACTCCGAGATGGAGGTGACCATCGGCGCCGACGGATTCTCCTTCACCCGTGAGGACGACGAGGACGGCACCTTCCGCGGCCAGGCGTCGAAGGGCTTCAAGATCGGCAACCAGGTCTAGTTCCTTCAGGCCCGCTTGAATAACGACGCCGGTGGGCGGCTTCCGTACGGAGGCCGCCCACCGGCGTTTTGCACCCTTGCCGCTTCCGCCCGCCGGTGCAACACTGGCACCTATTGGGGGCCGGTCAGCGGCCAACGGGGCTGTCCGTTGGCCACCGCTTTATGGGGAAGAGGAACGTCCATGTCTGCTCTGCACAAGCTGATGGCACGGATCGAACAAACCGAGGCGCTGGACAAGGTGGCCCAGCCGGTGGCCGGTCTGGTGGGCCGGATTGTCAAACCGCGGCCGGTCCGGAACATCCTCAGCGGCAGCTATCTGGGGCATCCGCTGCACCCGCTCATGACCGACCTGCCCATCGGCGCGTGGACCATGGCGACGCTGCTCGACACGGTGGGCGGCCGCCGCGCCGAGCCCGCCGCCGACTTGCTGGTCACGGCCGGAATCCTGACGGCAGCGCCCACCGCCTGGGCCGGGCTCAACGACTGGTCGGATACCCAGGGCGAGGACCGCCGGGTGGGAGTCGTGCATGCCGCCGCCAACGCGACGGCCTTGGTCTGCTTCACGGCATCATTGGTGGCCCGCCGCCTGGGCCGCCGCGGAGTCGCCAAAGCGATCGCCTTGGGCGGGTTCGGTCTGCTCATGTCCGGCGGTTACCTCGGCGGGCACTTGAGCTACTCGCGCGGGGTCAACGTCAACCGCACTGCGTGGCGGGCGGGGCCGGCCGAATGGACCAGTGTGCTGGCCGCGAGCGAGCTGACCGATGGCACGCCGCAATTGGTGCAGGTTGGAGACCTGTCGCTGGTCCTGTACGGCAGCGACGGCACCCTCCGGGCGCTGGACAGCGTCTGCAGCCACATGGGCGGACCGCTGGACGAGGGCACGGTGGACGACGGGTGCATCACCTGCCCCTGGCACGGCAGCACGTTCCGCCTGGCGGACGGCAGTGTGGTCAGAGGGCCTGCCACTTCCGAGCAGCCGGCCTACGAGACGCGCGTGCGCGACGGACACATCGAAGTCCGCCGGCGCTGATTCAGCTGCCGCCCGACCGCGTGGATGCACGCGAGCCGCGGCGGGCATCGGACACGGCAATCACCAGCGTGGCCATGACAGAGACAGCAGTGACACAGAGTCCAGCGGTGATCGCCGCGGTCCAGCCCGCCCGAGCCTGGACGGAAAAGGCGACGGCAGTGATCACCGCGATGCCCACGGCGGTGCCGATCCGCTGCGACGTCTGCAGCACTCCCCCCGCGCTGCCGGAATACTCCAACGGCACCTCGGCCAGCGTCAGCGTCTGGTTGGGAGTAATGATCAATCCCTGCGCCATGCCGATGAAGGACAACGTCAGCAGCATCCACCAGATGCTGAGCACGCCGGCTGCCTCCAGTTGGATGACGGCGATGGTCAGGCCGAGCCCCAGCAACGCGCAGAGGATTCCGACGACGATTGACTGCCGCCCTTGCTCCAGCACTCGCTTGCCGGACCAGTGCGAGGCATACGCGCCGAGCAGGGCGGCGGGCAGGCCGATCAGCCCGGCCTCGAGCGCGGTGCCGCCCAGACCTTGCTGGATGTAGAGCGCCACCAGCACCCACACGCTGGTCACACCCATGAAGTACAGGCCGGCGATCACGGAGCCATTCGAAAAGCTGTGCGTACGGAAGATCCGCAGGTCAACCATCGGGCTCCGGCCGCGGCGTCGGTACGCATGTTCCCACCATGTCCATAACGCCAGCAGCGCCGCGCCGCCGGGGAGCAGCAGCCAGATCCAGGGACCGGTCCCGCGTTCCACGAACGGCAGCAGCAGCGCCAACACTGCCAGGCCCAGGAGCACCGCGCCGAGGGGGTCCAAGTCGCGATCGGCTTTGGCTGCCTCGGAGCGGCCGTCGGCGCGTCGGGGCTTGAACCACAACAGCGCGAGCACGATGGCCAGGATCCCGACCGGGACATTCACCAGGAAGGTCCAGCGCCACCCCTGCTGCACACCGACGAGCTCAATAATCATCCCGCCGAGCAACGGCCCGATGGCCACCGAAATGCCAATCACGCTGCCGAGTGCGCCGTAGGCCCGGCCGCGTTCGGCCCCGCGGAAGTACTGCTGGATCATGCCCACGGCCTGCGGATTCAGCAGTCCGGAACCCAGCCCTTGCAAAAAGCGTGCGATGTTCAGGCTGAGCGGGTCGGGAGCCAGCCCGGCGGCCACCGAGGAGAGGGTGAAAAGCGCGACGCCGGCGATGAACAACGGCCCACGGCCCAGAATGTCGCCCGCCCGGCCGGCGGCCACCAGCACCACACCGAAGGTCAGGGCGTAGCCGGACAGCACCCACTGCAGGTCCGAGTCGGAGGCCCCGAGCCCGATTTGGATGGACGGCAGCACCACATTAACGATGCTGACGCTGACCAGCGACATGAAGATGGCCACCAGCAGCACGGTCAGGATCCGCCAGCGGCCGGGGTCCGGCACGAAGCCGGCCTCGGCGTCGTCGGAGCCGGCCGAAATGCCGGCAGCGGGACGGTTCTCTGGAGCGGAGTCGGAGTCTGGGGTCACCCCTCATTCATACGCCGGGAGGACCCCGCTGCCAAACGGCGAGGGACCTTCCCGCTCCAAGCAGGCCTCAACGTCAGGCAGGCTTGCTCTACTGGCGCTGGCGCAGTCGGTGCAGATAGATGGCCGCCGACATGGCCGCCGCGAGTTCCAGCAGGATGACGCCCAGCAGCATTTCGGTGTGCGGAAGGCCTGCCGTCAGCGCTGCGGTCCCCGACGCGGTCCCGGCGTGGCCTCCAGCGACCGAGGTGCTCCCAGCGGCTGTGGCGATCCCGTGCCCGGCGTGGCCGTCGGCATGGGAGCCGGCATGGGAGCCGGCCCCCGTCAGCAGCAGGGTGTGGAAGGCTGCCATGCCCAGTGCCGCAAACATCAACATCCGGGCCGGGCGGGCCCCGCCGTGGCGCCAGGTTTTCAGCGCGCAGGGCAGGCAGAAGGCGGCCATGACCAGCATCAGCAGGCTCTGCCACGGGGCGTCCAGGTGCTGCCAAGCCATCCAGAGGTGGGCGGCAATGGATACGAAGGCGACCACGGCGCACAGCCGGGCCAGCGGCGCAAGCCACGCCCCGCCGTCGTGCTGTGCCGTGGATCTCAACTGCGCGACCGCGGTCATCTCCACACCCCCCCGGTTAGCGGTGGCAGTGCCCGCCGGCGGCAGGCGTGCTCGCCGGCACGTCCAACACGGGGCTGCGGTCGAAGAAACCATCCGGTCGGAGCCTGAATCCGGCCGTGTCTACCGGCATAATGGGCCAGTCCTCCACGCGCGGGTAGTGGGTCAGGCCGAAGGTATGCCAGAGCACGATGTCCTCGCCATCAATATTGCGGTCCTGCGCCACGTAGGCCGGCAGCCCGGCGCCACCGGCGTGCTGGTTCACGAAGTCGCCGGTCGGGTAGCGCTCGTCCTCGGCGTACTGGGTGACCCACAGGTCCTTGGCCGCGAAGGCGGCGCGCTTGGCCACCGACGACTCCGGGTCGGCCAGCAGCGTGGGCTGACCCTGGGGCATCAGCTTGTAGGCCACCGGCTCGCCCAACCGGTTGGTGGTTTCTGGGTTGGAGATGTGCCAGGTCCGGCCGGCTGGCATGTTGGCTTCGCGGACACCCTCGGACTCGGTCCTCAGCACCGTACGGCGGCGGCTGAAGGCATTGCCTCGCTCGTTGCCTTCGCCGAGGGGAACCCGCACCGCTTCCTCTTCCTCGACCCGGTTGGTGAAGCCGTCCAGCGCCATGTCCAGCCGGGCGCTGAACAGGTGCTGGTGGTACGGCGCGCCCAGGCCCGGGGCCATCTCGGAGGCGTACTCGTAGCCCTTGCCCGGGTAGGCGCTGGTGAACACGATGCCGGTGGCCTTGGCCTCGAACTCGATGGTGCCGTCCAGGTAGAGGTACCAGTAGAAGCCGTAGTCGTAGTTGCCGATAGTGGTGAAGAAGGAGACCACCATGCGGCGGTTGCGGCGGGTGTAGTTGATCCCGGTCCACAGGTCGGAGTGCTTGGCCAGGATGGAGTAGTCCTCTTCGTGCATGCAGATGCCGTTGCGGATCTCGCGCGGGTTGCCGAACCCGTCGGCGATCACGGGCGAAAGGTAGGTGATCTCGCCCAGGCAGTCGCAGCCCAGTTCCAGCGAGTTGGCGTACTGGCCCACCAGGTATTCGCCGGTGTCGAAGTAGTTCTGCCAGGAGCGCACCGGCGACGGGTCGCCGTACGGCACCACCATTTCCGCGATGGATGCCCGCTTGATGATGGAGCGGGTGCGGTCGCCGTCCTGGAAGCCGATGTTGTGCAGCACCACGCCCTCTCGGACGTCGAAGCCGACGTCGAAGGACCACTTCTCCCACTCGATGTGGTTGCCGCCGGTGACCGTGAAGCTGGGTCCCTCGGGCTGGGTGATCTCGATGGGCTTCTGCGTGGTGCGGAGCTCGCCGGTGAGTTCCGGATCCGTGTAGTTGCCGTGCTCGGCCGGAACGGGCATGGCACCGAAGTCCAGCACCTGGTCCACGGACTTGTTCACGATGTCCACGTACGCCACGAGCCCGTCGATCGGGTGCGCCCAGGCACTGTCCTCGGGGAAGTTCTGGTAGAACGCCAAGCCGCGCAGGATCCGCCGGCCCTTCTCCTCCGGGTACTCGAACACGCCGGCCGACAGCGGAGCGACCCGCACCTTCTCGATCTCCAGACCGCGCTCGGCAATGGCTTTCAGCCAGCGCTCATCGGTAGAGAGGATCGCTTCAACAATCTCGAACTCCTCCTCCAGCACCGGCAACTCGCCGGTCACCGAGGTATCCAGTTCGGCCACCGTCAGGACCTTGCCGGAAGTGACGGAGACGGTCACATCCTTGGGCGCGGCACCCGTGACATCGAGCAGGAAGGCCCGGAAACGCCGGTCCGCCGGCGCTTCACGGCCCCGGCGCGGCGGGTCCAGCAGGCCGAGGTAGGCGAAGCGGGTGTTCTCCCCCGCCAGCCCCGCCTCGGCCAGGACGGTGCGGACGGCGGTGATTTCTTCGGCGGAGGCCAGAGCATAGGAGGAAACAGTGGCGGCAGCAGCGGTGGTCATAGCGGGCCTTTCACGAACAGCTGGGGAAACGCGGGCCGGATAGTAGCTGTGAGCGACACCACGTTCTTTTTTCTATGTCCGTAGAGAATAACCCTCAGTAGGATTCATGGCAAGGGTTTTTTCTACGCACGTTTTATCAGGAGGCCGCCGGTGCCGAAGATTGTCGACCACGACCAACGCAGGATCGAACTGGTCCAGGCTACGTGGCGGATCATCGCCCGGCACGGCATCGACGGTGCCACCATGCGGGAAATTGCCGCCGAAGCTGGCTTTGCCAACGGCGCCCTCAAGCCCTACTTCCCCACCAAGGACGACCTGCTGGCTTTCGCCTTCGGCTACGTCTTCGACCAGACGAACCGGCGGGTGGCCGACTCCATCCGCGGCCACAGCGGCCTGGACGCCTTGCGCCGCTACTGCCTGGAGGTCCTGCCTGTGACCGACGTGACCATCAGCGAGGCCCGGTTGGTCATTCCGTTCTGGCAAAAGGCGCTCAACGACCCGGACAAGGCCGCACTCCATGCCGACTCGATGGAACGCTGGCGGATGGACTTCATGCGCTTCCTTGCCGAGGCGCGGGAAACTGGTGAAGTCCACACGCAGGCCAGCGATGACGTACTGGCAGGGCAACTCATGTCCTTCCTGCTGGGCGCGCAGATCACCGCTTCCCTCACCCCGGACCACCACTCCCCCGAACAGCTGACCGAGCATCTGGATACCTGGCTCCGAATGGTCTCGGCAGATTCCTGAGCCGGTTCTTTTTTCGCCGGTTGTGGAAAATAGATGACAATGCGGCCGCGCAGGCGCTATGGTGTGGAGACTGTGTCGTAAGACACACCTGAACCAGGTTCCAAGCGAAGGGGCCACCGTGACGATCACCTCTCCCGAACGCAGCACCCACAGCCGATCCGGCACCGCCAGCGATTTCCGCGGCTCAGCGCCTTCCGCCGTGCAGGTTGCCGAAGCTCACTCGTTCTCCGAGTGGAACACGCTCATTTCCGAGTCTTTTGTGCCCCTGCAGGCCCGCACCAACTTTCCCACCGGCTTCCGCGGCCGCCTGCGGTCCCGCGTCCTTGACGAATTGTCGGTAGTGGAGGTGACCGCGAACAGCCATAAAGTGCTGCGCACGCCGGCGCTGATCACTCGGTCCGACCGCCTCTACTACAAGCTCAACCTGCAACTGTCCGGCACCGGCATCCTGATCCAGGACAACCGCGAAGCAGCGCTGCGTCCGGGTGATCTGGCCGTCTACGACACCCACCGGCCCTACACCTTGGAGTTCGACGACGACTTCCGCACGCTGGTGTTGATGTTCCCGCACGACGCGCTGGATCTGCCGCCGGACTCGGTAGCCGAACTGACGGCCGTCCGGATGGCTGGGGATGCCGGCATCGGCCGGATGATCAGCCCGTTCATGGTGCAGCTGGCGGACAACCTTGAGCTGCTTTCGGGCCCCAGCGGCCATCGGTTGGCCCATAACGCCGTAGACCTTCTGGCAACGCTGTTCGACAGCGAGCTGCACAGCGGGGACGGACCGCCGCAGCGCGGCCACCATGGCGAGTTGCTCGCGCGGATCCGCCAGCACATCGAAGCGAATCTGGGCGATCCGGAGCTGTCACCGGCAGCCATCGCCGCAGCCCATTTCATCTCCACCCGGCACTTGCACAGCATCTTCCACGACGCCGGCACCACCGTGGCCGGATGGATCCGCGCCCGCCGGCTGGAACGCTGCCGCCGCGACCTGCGCGATCCGCTACAGGCCGACCGCGCAGTCGGTGCCATCGCGACCCGCTGGGGCTTCACTGATGCCGCACATTTCAGCCGGGTCTTTCGCGGTGCCTTCGGAGTCCCGCCCAGCACGTACCGGCGCACCTGACCGCGCCGCCTCCCGCAGCGGCAGCAGCCCGCGGCTCCGCTAGCACTCGAGCCTGCACCCAGCAAAGGCTCGAAGGTGATCTGGTCTACGCCGCCGGCGAGGAGCAGGACACCGCGGCGGACTCAGGGCTGGTGGGAACCCCAGAACTAGGAACGGAGCAGGCAGGCCCGAACTATGTGGGGCATGCCTGTTAGGAAGTATGCGGAACGAACGACGCCTGCCTCTAGCGGCCCGCGAGGGCTTCCAGAAGCTGGCGGAACGCCGCCAGGTTCCGCGGGGCCGTGCCCGGATCCCGGGAGGCATCGATGCCTGCTTCCCGAATGGCTCCGATCAGCAGGCCGGCAATGGCCTCTATGTCGAGTTCGGCGCGGAGGCCGCCCTTGTCCTGCGCGTTGCGAAGCTCGCGGACAAAAGTATCCAGCGTATGCTTCGACGCGCTGCCCCGCCGCCTGCCGATGCCGAAGTGCTGGGGGCCGGAGACGTTGTAGAAGAGGCTCAATTCACGGCGGGCGGCCAAGTCGAGCATCGCCCGCGGGTAGGCGCAGAGCTTCTCGATCCAATCGTCCTGGCCAGCGGCATCACGCTCGGCAGCGTCGATAAGATCCTGCCCGATGGTCCTGTAGGCCTCGGACATCAGATCCGTCCGTCCGCCCGGAAAATGGGCATACAACGTCGCCCTCGATGTTCCGGCGCGTGCCGTGATTCGATCAATGGTGGCGGTTTTGGCGCCTGCAGCATCGATGATGTCGATCGTCGCGCGCACCAAGTCTTGGCGGGTGCGAAGTTGTTGCCGCTTCCGCAGCGGAAGCGGCTGCTCTGGCAGTTCCGGTACGGTCCCCTGCCCGGGAGCGCGGTCCATGGTGGTGTACTCCCGATCCGCGGCGCTCATACCCGCGCCGCCGGCTGCCCGGCTTCGGCCAGCAACGCGGCATCCAGAACGTCGATAACCCGGTCCAGTTCGTCCCGTTCGATCACCAGCGGCGGACGGATCTTGAGAATGTTCTCGTTCGGTCCGATCCGGCTGATCAGGATGCCGGCGCGCACTGAAGCTTCGACGATCTGCTTAGCCAGATCTCCGTCGGGCTCTCCGGCGCTGTCGACGAGCGCCAGTCCGAAGAACAGGCCCCGCCCCTTGGCCGCTGCTGCCCTCGGATGGCGCTCGACGAGCTCGCCCAGCCGCACCGCTACATGCCGACCGAGTTCGCCTGCACGGGCAACCAGCCCTCGGTCAATGATCTCGTTGAGCACGGCGTGGCCGGCAGCGGCTGCCGCTGGTGTGCCCGCAAATGTATTGAAATACATGTTCGTGCTGCTGAATGATTCGAGGATGTGCTCGGTGGTGACGACTCCGCCCAGCGGGTAACCATTGCCCAACGGCTTACCTAGGGTCACCACATCGGGCTTGATTCCCGTGGCCTGATGGCCCCACCATTCGTCGCCCAACCGCCCGAGGCCGGTTTGCACCTCGTCCGCGATCACCAGGCCTCCGGCGGCCCGGACCCGTTCACTCAGGCCCTGAAGATAGCCCTCCGGCACGCGAGGCAACCCCTCGGTGGAGAATGCCGGCTCAATAAGGAGCGCTGCGACCCCGTGGCCCGACTCCTGCAGCGAGGCAATGGCGGTATCGACCGCGGCCAGGGCTGCCTGCAGCACATAGCCGGATTCGCCGACCGGGCCTTCCCTGTCAAGGTCAGGAACGTGGATGGTCCTGACGTGGTCACCGAACGGTTCCGAAACCATGAGGCCTGTGGTGAGCGAGGCCAGGCTGATGGTATTGCCGTGGTAACTGTGGTCCGTTACGATCATGCCGGTGCGGCCAGTCACGTTCCGGGCAATGCGCAGTGCCAGTTCGTTTGACTCGGAACCGCTGTTGGTGAAGTACACCCGGTCGAGCGGGGCGTCAAAGGTACCCAGGAGCAACTCGGCATAGTCCACGATCGGCTCACTGAGATAGCGTGTGTGGACGTTGATCGTCTTCATTTGCGCGCACACTGCCTCGGCCACCCGCGGATTCGCGTGGCCGACCTGCGGGACATTGTTGTACGCATCAAGATAGCGCCTGCCCTCGGCGTCGACGACCCACGCCCCTTCCCCGGAGACCAAGTGCAGCGGCCGGTCATAGAACAGCGGGGAATAGCGCCCGATGGTTGCAGCCCGACGGTCCAGCAAAGCCTGATCCCCCGCTGCCAGTCCCTCTGGCTGCACGTTTTCCGTTGTGCCCGTGTAGCCGCGGCACATCTCGACGACGACCGGCAGGACTTCGGCCCGGAGGAAACTGCTCGTTTCATCGCCAGGACGATCGGCGGCCCACCCAAGGTACGTGAGCGCCCTTGCCAGGACGAAGGTATCCAATTCTTCGAGGGCCCGCTGCGGAATCTCGGCCACTTTGCGGTATCCGTCCAGTAGGGCGTCCCGGTAGTCGTCGGCCCGGGGATGCCGGTGGTACCAGAACAAGATGGTCGCCAGATCGAAGAGCCACCAGCCCTCGCCAAAGTCATCGAAATCGATCAGAACGAAGTCGCTGCCGACGGCCAGCACGTTCTCCGGCGTGAAGTCCGCATGGATAACGCCATAGAACTCGGGCGCAGTTCCCAGGCTTAGCAGGCGCTCGCGGATGCGCTTTTCGGCGGTATCGATCAGGCTGCGGTCCTCAGCTGTCCCGGCAAGCCGCCGCGGGTCGCCCCACAAAGCCCCGGGTCCGGTCAGTCCGTCCACATCCCACGCCGGCCGGGAATAGCCGGGGATCTTCCCTATCCGCCGGGAAGCGCTATGGAACCGGGCACAGATCTCCCCCAGCCGTGAGAAAACCCCGACGGTCAGCGCACCGGTCCCCATCCAAGCATCACCTGCATCGCCCAGCGGGCTGCTGTTGTCCACCCAGCGCTGGGCATCAATCTGGTAGGCCTCCCCGTCGCTGCCACCAACCTCGGCGAAAAGACCGCCGGAAACTGTTCGCACCACATCCGAAACGGCAACGCCTAACTGGTGCAGTGCCGCCACGAAGCCGCACTCGGTCCGGATTTCATCGTCAGTTCGGTGCCCGAGCCTGTGGATTCTCAGAGCGTAGGAGGCTCCGCCGTCGGTCACGCGGAAAACAACGTTCTCGCGCTGCTTGACAAAGTCGATGGCGGCGCCGGTGCCAATGCCAAACATCGGCAGTGCGTTTCTGGCGATGGCCAGGGCTTCATCACGGGTCAGCTGCGTCATGGGACTCCTCGCACAGACGGGATGGGGGGTTGTTTGGCCGACTATACCGGCAGTTCAAGAAAAGGAGAATCATTTCCTAGAAGTATAATAAACAGACTAACAGTCTAGATTTCGTACCGCTCTTCCATTGCCCGGAATCAGTGATTACTTTGACTCGTGTCCACCTCAGCACAGCTGCCGGCAGGACACCCAACGAGTGGAGGAAAGCGGGAGTACGCATGTCATTGTCACCATCAGCCGGGAACCAGCTCCCCCGGCGCGTCCTCATCACCGGCGGTTCCTCTGGAATCGGGCTGGCAGTGGCGCAATTGTTTGTCCAGGCGGGTTCCGACGTTGGCATCATGGGACGCGATCCGGGCCGGCTGGATGCAGCGCTGGCCGAACTCGGCAGCACAGGACCAGGACGGGCGGCCGGAGTCTGCGCGGATGTCGCAGAAGAACCACAGGTGGACAGGGCGGTGACCGATCTGGCCGGGCAATTGGGCGGTCTCGACGCGCTCGTCACCTGCGCCGGCATCGAAGGCGAAATGGGAGCGGCCTGCGAGGAAGTCACGGCTAAGAGCTTCCGGGAAGTACTAGACGTCAACGTTGTCGGCACCTTCCTGGCGGTCAAGCATGCCCTGCCATACCTAAAGGAGTCCGCGGGCAGCAGCGTGACGATGGTCGGCTCTGACTCCGGTTTTGTCGCGGTGCCGGGCATGCTTGCTTACAACGCGTCGAAAGGCGCTCTGGTCCAGATGACCCGCGCCCTCGCCGTCGAACTCTTCGACGAGCACGGGATCCGGGTCAACAGTGTCTGCCCGTCCATTGTCGACACACCGCTGGCGCGGCGCGGCCTCGGCGACGAGGCCATGGACCAGCCGTCCTTTCCGCTGCAGTCAGCCGAAGACATTGCCTGGACGGTCAGCTATCTGGCCTCACACCGCTCGCGGGCGGTCAACGGGGTCAACTTGCTCTCCGACTTCGGCTACACAGGCCGTTCGTCCTTCCCTGCATAAAGGGCTGCAGCCACCGCTCGGCCCGGCCCACTAAGGCGCGCATTGTCTAACTTCATGCACGGATTGACAAGCCGGAACCGCTGTTTCCGGTCCAAACTGGCTCTATCAGTCCGGGAGCTAGATTGCTGCACGGCGATATTCACCACAACGCATTCGAATGGAGTCCTGTTGTCTGAAAAACAGACCGAGGTGTTGGCACGCAACCAGCTCGGAGTAAGTTCGATCGTCTTTCTCGTACTCGCTGCAGTGGCTCCAGTCACGGTGCTCATTGTTGTGCTCCCGCTCGCGATCGCGCAGGGCAATGGCGGCGGTGTTCCCGTTGCGATCCTTTTGGTCGCAGCGGCCCTGCTGCTCTTTGCGATCGGCTACGCGCAGATAACGAAGGAACTGACCAACGCTGGTGGCTTCTACGCGATCGCTGTGAAAGGCCTGGGCAAGACCGCGGGCCTCATCACTGGAATCATTGCCACGATCGGTTACAACGCCTTCGTGGCCGGCGCCCTTGGAACCATCGGCTTCTTCGCCGGCATGGTCGTCATGCCCGAACTCTTCGGTGAGGCGTTCACGCTCGATTGGTTCTGGACCGGTTCGGTGCTCTTCGTACTCGTTTTCCTGCTCGCTATCTCGGGTATTCATGTGAGTGCCGTCGTTCTGGGTGTCGCGCTCGTGCTCGAAATCATCATGGTCTTCGTGTTCGGCTTCTCCGTGCTCTTCCAGCAGGGCTTCAATTTTTCGGTGTTTACCCCCGAAATCATTACGGGCGGATCGCTGTGGATCGGGCTGCTGCTCGCGGCCACCGCGTTTATTGGCTTTGAAGCGACTGCACTCTTCGGTGAGGAAGCGAAGGATCCGCACAAGACCATTCCCAGAGCGACCTACGCCGCCATCATCATCATTGGCCTCATGCATGCCTTTGCCGCGTGGGCGATCGTCAGTTCGATCGGTCCCGACATCGCGCAGGCGACGGCACTCGAGCATCTCGAGGCGGGCGACCTCACCCTGATGCTCATCGACAAGCATCTTGGGCCAGTCTTCGTCGTCATCGCCCTTGTACTCGTCGTGGTCAGCCTCTTCGCCGCACAGCTGGCATTCCATAACTCGGCCGGACGCTACCTCTTCTCGCTCGGTCGCGCACGTGTGCTGCCGCGGTGGCTGGCTAAGACCAACTCGAAGGGAGCGCCGCAGCGCGCGCTACTGACCAACCTGATTTTTGCATTGGTCATCGCGGCGATCTTCCGTTTCGCTTTACCGGATCTGCCGTCGATCCTCACACTCGTTCCGGTGGGTCTCGGTTTCGCGACACTCTCGATCATCATCGTGCAGGCGATCGCCGCCCTTTCAGTCATCGTCTACTTCCGCAAGAAGCGCGACCCGCGGCTCTGGACGACCCTGATCGCGCCAGGCATTGGCTTCATCGCACTGGCGGTTTTCAGCATCATGGCGATTGTTCAGTTCCCGCTCGTCGCAGGTTCCGAGGAAACCTATGTGGTCGTGCTGCCGTGGATACTCGTGCTCGCGGTCATCGGCGGCATCGTCTACGGCGCTTTCCTCAAGTCGAAGAAGCCTGAAGTCTACGCAGGTCTCAGCGAAGATCTTGAGAAGTTCGACGATTTGCTCGTCGAAGATGCGGGTGCCCTGAAGAAATAGCGCCCCTCTCGATATCCGAACGGGTGATGCCCCTGACCGACCTAGTGCACGTCAGGGGCATCCACCCGTTCGGGGAAGCTATCTGTCCGTCCAGCCCACGCCGCGTCAAGACAAGGCGCGCGCAGGCCAAGCCCTTGGAGCCGTCCGGCGCTCCCCCTCGCTAACTGCCGGACGACCCTCTTTCCATTGCGCGGGCGCGAGGGAAGGCGGATATAAGTGAACCCGTCCGACCACTCTCCGTGGCTCGAGCGCTGGCAGCACCTGGCACTGATTTCTACCTGAAGGCCAACCGCGCTGAGATCTATCGGCGCAACGGATTCGGCGCCAACGACGGTTGAAGACAACCAACCCGAGGCCTTAGGCCCCTGGATAAACGAAAGAGCCGGAGCTGCAGGCGTTGGGGGGAATCCTGCGGCTCCGGCTCTTCCACGCCCGGACCAAGTCCGGCCGAAGCGGTGCGGGCCCCCGTTCCGAGCCCGACCGTTGACACGAGCTTATCCGGGTAGTGGCGCGGCCGCGATGGGGAGAACTACCCATCGAGCTGAAAACGTTTACCCGGGGTAACCACTATGATGCTGGGGGCTATCGCAGTCGCCACGCCCTGCGACCCCCGGCCGCCTCGTGCAGTCCGCTGCCGGCGGACACGTCCCCCGGCTCGGTTGGCACAGCCCCCGCCCGGTTCGCCCCGTACCTCGCCCCTTGGCGTAAGGGAGAGGATACTGGACGCCGTGGGACTGTTGAGCGTGACGCCTTCCCCTTTTGTCGATCGGTCCGATGCGGCACATCAATTGGCGGCCGAATTGGCTGATTACCGCGGGCGCGACGACGTAACCGTACTGGGACTGGCTCGTGGCGGCGTTCCGGTGGCGGCCGTTTTGGCGAAAGAACTCGCCGTCGACCTCGATGCCCTCATCGTCCGCAAGTTGGGAATTCCCGACCAGCCGGAGGTGGCCTTCGGCGCCCTGGCCGCCCACGGCGGGCACACCGCCGTCGTGATGGTGGACCACATTGTGGCCGAACTGCGCCGCCGCAACTACAGCGAGCAGCGCCTCCAGGCCGTCCAAGCCACCGAACGTGCCGAACTGCGGCGGCGCCAGGAGGCGTATCTTCACGGAAGGACGACAGAGGTCGGCGGCCGCACCGCCATTCTTTGCGACGACGGCCTGGCGACCGGTGCGACGATGAAGGCCGCGATCAAGGCTGTCCGGCAAAGCAAGCCGCGCGAGATTGTCGTCGCCGTCCCGGTGGGGCCCCCGCAGACCTGCGCAGAACTTGAAAAACTGGCCGATGCCGTCTTCTGCCTGCGTCAGCCGCGGGGCTTTCGGGCCGTCGGCGAGGCCTACCGGCACTTCAACCAGGTCAGCGACGACGAGGTGCTGGCCGCGCTCCCCCGGTAGCGAGCTGTCCGCAGCCAGTACAACAGCGGACCGCCGCCGGTAACTATTACCGACGGCGGTCCGCTTGAGCAGTCCTTGAAATCCCTACTGGGAGTCGCGTGCCTCAGGATGCTGCTGCAGGTACTCCCGATGGGCGTCCTCCACCCGCAGGTTCTTGCCCTTGGTCTCCTTGACCATGGAGACCGCTGTGAGCGAGATGACGCAGAGCACCATGATGTAGATGCCGATCGAGATGGTGGTACCGGTCGCGCCGAGCAGCACTTCGGCGATCAACGGGGCGAACGCGCCGCCCAGAATCGCGCCGATGGCGTAGCCGATGGATACGCCGGAGTAGCGGACGTTGGCCGGGAACATCTCGGCGTAGAGAGCCGACTGCGGACCGTAGGACAGGCCCAGCCCGATGGTCAGGACGAACATCGCAATGCCCATCAGCACGATGCTTGCGGTGTCGATCAGCATGAACATCGGAATCTGCCACAGCAGCACCCAGACGTAGCCGATCTGGAAAGTCCGGATGCGGCCGATCTTGTCGGAGAGAATGCCTCCGTACATGGTGAAGATCAACCAGCCGAAGGCCGCCAGCGTGGTTGCCAGCAGCACGGACGGACGGTCCATGCCCAGGCCGCCTGCCTCCACCGGCTTGGTGGCGTAGGAAGCGAAGAAAGCGATCAGCAGGTAACCGGCTGCGTTGTTGGCAATAAATATGAGCGCGGTCTGGATGACTTCTTTCCAGTTGTGCTTGAACAACTGGCCCAGCGGAGCGGCGGATTCCTTCTTGCGCTCCTGCATCTCCTTGAACACCGGCGACTCATCCACCGAGCGGCGGATGAAGTAGCCGACGAGGATCAGCACGATCGAGAACAGGAACGGTACGCGCCAGCCCCAGCTCATAAAATCTTCTTCTGTCAGCATCGTGCTGAGCAGCCACATCACGCCGGTGGCAAGGATCATGCCGCACGGAACGCCGATCTGCGGGTATGCACCGAAGAAGCCGCGCTTGTTCACCGGGGCATGCTCAACGGACATCAGGGCAGCGCCGCCCCATTCACCGCCAGCCGAGAAACCTTGGAGGATGCGCAGGAACACCAGCAGGATGGGAGCCCAGATGCCGATCTGCGCGTAGGTCGGCAGAATGCCGATCAGCGCCGTGGCGGCGCCCATGAGCACCAGCGTGAAGACCAGCATCATCTTCCGGCCGAGACGATCACCGAGGTGGCCTGCGACGATGGCGCCGAGCGGACGGAACAGGAAGCTAATGCCTAGCGAAGCCCAAGAGACGATTTGCGCCAGGCCGGCGCTCTCCTGCGACAACGGGGCAAAGTACAAGGAGGCCAGCACCAGTCCGGCGGCTTGGGCGTAGATGAAGAAGTCGTACCACTCAATGGTGGTGCCAACCAAGGTGCCGGCGAGCACCTTGCGCTCTTCGCGGCGTGTGGCTGGGCTGAGATTGCCTGCCAACTCTTCTGACGTGGACATATTTTTCTCCGTTGTGTTCACAGAACGGTATTTACCGAACGGTCGGTAATGTGACTGGAGCCATATTACCGGACAGTGATAGGGCACACATAGTGCAGCCATATCGATTGGGTAACGCCATTTCCCCGCCATCCTGCCCCCGCTCCCCCCCGTCGCCGCCATCCTCACGAGTGCCGAGGGCCCACGCCGCCGTTCTATAGTTGGACACTTCGTCCTGATATAGAACAATAGAGTTGTGAGGCGCGGCACAACCCCTGTGGCCCGTCTCCAACAAACGCGCTCCCCAGTTACTCTTCCTAGGATGGTCCGATGAGCCAGACTCCCACCAAGCCCGCCCCGGCGCACTCGCAGACTCTGTCGCGCGGCATTAGAGCGCTGGAGATCTTGGCCGAAGCGCAGTCGCCGATGACCATCGCTGAGCTGTCCGAAGCTTTGGAAGTGCACCGCTCGATCGCCTACCGGATCCTGCGCACTCTTGAAGACCATTCGCTGTTGATGCGGGATTCGGCCGGACGTGTGCAGGCGGGGCCAGGGCTGGCCGCGCTGGCACGCGGTGTGTCGCGCGACCTGCAGTCGGCGGCGCTGCCGGAGCTGACCACGTTGGCTAACGACCTGATGATGACCGCTTTTATCGCGGTCTGGGACCAGCACGATTGCGTCACGCTGGTCACCGTGGAGCCGCGGCACACAACGGCGCTGGTCCAGCATCCGGGCACGCGTCATTCCTTCGCCGCCGGCGCGCCGGGAATCGCCATTCAGTCGGCGCTGACCCGGGAACAGTGGGAGCAGCATGCACCGGGAGAACAGATCCGGCCTGAAGCCCAACTGGCCAAGGAAACCGGCTATGCCGTCAGCCACGACGAGGTCATCCCGGGTGTCTCCTCGGTCGCGGTGCCCGTCTCCGTTCCCGGCCAACTGCCGGCGGCTATATCTGTGGTGTATATCCGCACTGAAACTCCCGACCAGGAGATCGCGGCGGCTTTGAAGCGCTCTGCTGCCACCATCGAGGCAGAGCTGCGCTGAGCTGCCTCAGCCCCGCCGGCGACGGACGACGGCGGCGGCAACCAGGCCGAGCACCAAGAGCATGCCCGCGGCGGCAATCGAGACCAGAAACGCACCGGAATGACCCGAGGTTTCTGCCAGTGCACCGGCTAGAGCCGAACCAAGCGCGGAGCCCAGGACGACGCCGCTGGCCAGCAGCGTCATAACCGTTCCAAGGCGCTCGTCCGGAGCAACTTCGCTACCGATGCCGTAGATCGTGACCATGGTGGGTCCGACGGGCACGCCGACCAGCAGCAGCACGAAAATCATCGGCAGCACGTCGGCCGGAAGCAGCAGTAGGCAGCAGAACGCCGCCATCAGCGCGGCACAGACAACCCAGCGCCCGGCATGCGTCCATCGTGCCGGCCAATAGGCAACGGAAAGGGCGCCGAAGGCCGACGTCAGGCCCAGCAGTGCGTACAGCAGACCTGCCGCGTCGGCCGCTCCGAAGGTGCCGCCGAAGGCGCTGAGTGCGTTCTGTGTTGCACCGAAGAACGTGCCCATGGCCACCATGCCCAGCACCGGGATGGCGACCAACGGCCAGTTGATCCGCACCGGGGTGGCGGCCGCAGCCGCTTCCGGATGGGCCTTGACCAGCTCGGGCGTCACCGGCACCACCGTGCGGTACGTGGGGTGCACGGCAAAGGCCGTGACCATCGTGAGGGTAAGTGCGGCGCCCAGCACGAAGGGCAGCCACGGCGCAATCAGCGCGGCCAGCAGCCCGACCAGTGCCGGCCCCAGCACAAAAGTCAGTTCATCCGCCGTGCTTTCGTAGGACAGTGCCGTGTCCAGCGCTGGCTTATCGCCGCGCGTCATCGCCATCCAGCGCACCCTGGCCAGCGAGCCCACCTGCGGGCACGTGGCCCCGACGAGGAATGATGCCGCCAGCACGGCTGCGGTTCCGGCCCCGCTGGTGCCGACGTAGACGCACGTCAGCAGCAAGATGATGGCGATGGTGTGCGCACCGGCGGCGATCAGGAGCACCGGCCGCTGCCCCGCTCGGTCCGCCAGGTAGCCAAACAACGGCGCCCCTGCGGCTGAACCGATGCCCACCGCCCCAGCGGCGAAGCCACCCGAGGCGTAGGACCCGGTGGTCACGGTGACCAGGGTCAGCGCTCCGACCGTCAGCATCGCCAACGGCAGCCTGGCCAGGAATCCGATGGTCAGGAAGGAAGTGCCCGCCAAGCGGGCCAGCCGGGCGTAGCGACCGAATGGATTGCGTCGCTTGCGGCGAGCGGCGGGGGCGCCAGTCGCGGCGTGTTGCCGCGCGGGCGCGTCTGAATCAGGAGATGTCATAGCTTTTTCCGTTGGTTCGAACCGCGCACCGTCCCGCCTCCCGATGCGCACAACCCGGATAACGCAACTATCATACCGGCGATCAGGCGACGCCGCCGAGTACCGTGCGAACGGATGAGCCGTGGCGTCCCTTCGTGACTTGAAGTTGAGCGCCGATCCGCTGCTTCATGTCTGCCACATGGCTGACCAGGCCGATCACCCGGCCGCCGTCGCGCAGTCCCTCCAGTGCATCCATGACCTGTTCCAGCGCCTGCTCGTCCAGGCTGCCGAATCCCTCGTCGACGAAAAGCGTTTCAATATCCACGCCACCGGCTTCGGCCTGGACTACATCGGCCAGGCCCAGCGCGAGTGATAGCGAGGCCATGAAGGATTCGCCGCCGGAGAGCGTGGCGGTGTCGCGCCGCTGCCCGGTCCATTCGTCGCTGACGTGCAGGCCCAGTCCGGACTTCTTGTTGCCGGACTTGGAGTCGTCGTGGACCAGGGTGTACCGCCCGTCGGTCATCGCGATCAAGCGCTCGGAAGCCGCAGCCGCGATCTGTTCCAACCGGGCGGCAAGGACATAGGTGGTCAGCGTCATTTTGCGTTCATTCTCGCCCTGCCCCCTAACCGTGTCCGCCACCGACTGCAGCAGTTCGTGGCGTGCGGTAATCGGTGCGAGGCGGATTTGTTCCTCATCGAAACGCCGGCGGTACGCCGCCAACTGTTCCTGCGAGGCCGCCAGCACGCCGTGCCGCACATGGTGCTCTCGAACACTGCGGTTTAGTGCTTCGGCTTGCGCACGGGCCGCGTCCAGTTCCTCGGTCCCCGGCACGGCTGCTCCGTTCTCGAGGGCCGCGCGGGCCCGGATCACGGGTTCGGAGGACTCCATCACGTGCAGCCGCTGGCCTGCTTCGATGAAGGCGGTGTGGCGTCGCTCTAGTTCCTGCAGTTGTGCCGGCGCCAGCAGAGACACCCGGACCTCGTCTTCAGTGGCGAAGTTGGATTGGCCGATCGCCAAGGCAAGATCGGCTTCCGCCTGTTCCAAGGAGCTGCTGCAGTGACGGTGCTGGGCCAGGATGCCCAAGGCGTCTGCCAGAAGCTGGTCGAGGTGGGACAAAGAGGCCACGTGTTCGTGCAGGCTGCTCCCGTCCGGAAGCGCCGCGCGCAGCCTTCGTTCCAGCTCGTCGCGGCGTTCCGTGCAGGCCTTGAGCTCGGAATCGGCGCTGGCCTTGGCAACTGCCACGGCCGAGCGCTGCTGCCCGATTTCTTCGAGCTGCTGCGTGGCGGCGGCGGCACGCTCCTGCAGCTTCGCGCGTCGATCCCGCACGGCAAGCGCCTGGTCCAGGCCTGCTCGGGCAGTTGCCACGGCTTCGGCCGCTTCGGCAGCGTCGGTCGCCCCGCCGCGCGAGGCCAGAGCGGAGAGCCGCTGTTCCAGCGTTGCGCAGGCCTCGCGGGCTTCGGAGAAGCGTGCCTCTGCGGCCGCGTGTTTATCCCGGGCTGCCGCTTCCTGCTCGCGGGTGACCAGCTGGCCGGAGGCTGCCACTGCCGGTTGCGGATGCTCGGTCCCGCCGCAGACCGGGCAGGGTTCTCCCTCGGTAAGGGTGGCAGCGAGTTCGGCTGCGGCCTGGTCCAAGCGCTGTTCCAGAAGGGACAACCAGGCTTCCTTGAGCTGGAGTTGCCGGGCGTGGGCTGCATCGCGGCTCTCGCGGGCAGCTTCTGTCTTGGCCAGACAGTCCGCATGTTCGGCCACAGCATCCCGAATTTGCTGGGCTTGTTCCAGCCGTTCGGTGAGCAGGCCGACGTCGTCCGCGGTTGCTGCCAATTCGGCCAGTTCATCCTGCAGGTCGCGGCGGGTTGCGGCGAGCTGTTCTTGTGCGGTGGCGGCGGCAGCCAGGTCCTGCGCCAACTGCACCGTTTGGAACTCCAAGCGCTGCACATCGGAACGGGCGGACTGCAACCGCTGCTCTTCGGGCAGCAGAGCCCGGATCCGCCCCAACTCGGCGGAGAGCTGATCCGCCGCTTCTTCGAGCAATGCCTGTCCGGCATGGTCGGGTTCCGGCCGGCTGGAGAGGAACGCAGGATAGAGCGGATGGGCTTCTGCCGCGTCGATCCGGTCCAGGAAGTCCTTTCCGGCGCGTTCCGCGGCGAGTGCGGCTTGGTCGCGGTGGCGGATCGGCGAGGCCAGTAGTTCCGCCGAGCGGTGCGCCGCCAGCGTTTCGGTCAGCGCGGCATGGTCGTCCGCGGCGTGGCGGTGCTCCACCCCGAGCTTCTCCAGCTCCGCCAAGGCCGCGTGGTCGGCCAGCGCCCGTTCGCGGCGGCCGATGGTGTCCCGCAGCCGGACCAGGTCTTCCTCTCCGCGGGAGGCCGAGTCCAGGACGAAGGCGGCCGCGGAAGCGATAGACGATTCAAAGCCGGTGAGCAGGTCCGCAGCAGGAAGGGACTGGTCCGGCATGTCCTCGGCGGCCAGATGCCGTGCCGCTTCCTCTCTTGCCCGCGCTAGGAGTTGATCGGCTCCGGCGACGGCGGCGTGATAAGCCGAACGCGCCTTGGCCGCCTCCTCCGCGAGCGTTTGCTCCACAGCCTCGTAGCGGTCGGTCGCGAACAGCCGCTGCAGCAGCGGCCGGCGCTCTTTGGCGTCGGCCCGCAGGAAGGCAGCAAAGTCGCCCTGCGGCAACAGCACTACCTTGGTGAACTGTTCCAAGCTCATGCCCAAGACGGCCAGCAGTTCCGCGGCCGCCTCATCGTTGCGGCCGCTTTTCTGGACCCAGGTGCCGTTGACCTTCTCGCGCAGCAGGGTATGCGCCTGCTCCGTCACGAAACCGGACCGCGCTCGGGGCGATGGACGTTCCCATTGCGGGTTGCGGGTCACTTCGAAGCGGCGGCCGCGCGCGGAGAATTCGCAGACGACTTCGGGCTCCGTCTCCGGTTTGGCGTGGTCGCTGCGCAGCCGCTTGCCCTGCTGGCGCGCGCCGGGAACGGATCCGTACAAGGCAAAACAGATGGCGTCCAGGATGCTGGTCTTGCCGGCACCGGTCGGGCCGTTGAGCAGGAACAGTCCCTGCGAGCTGAGCTCGTCGAAGTCGATAATTTCCCGGGCCGCGAAGGGGCCGAAGGCCTGTATTTCCAGCCGGTGGATCCTCACGCCGATACCTCCGCCGCCTGCACAGCCTGCAGCGCGTCCGCCAGCAGGGCCCGTTCGGCTTCGTCGGCCGGCCGGGAGCGCACATGGTCAAGGAATCCGCAGCAGACCTGCAGGTCGTCCTGGGCCTTGGCGATGCGCTGGCTGTAGCTCATGGTGTCCCGCCGCGGTCCGGAGGCCGGCTCAAAGCTCAGCACCAGGGTGTCCGGGAACCGTTCGCGCAGACGTTCCATGGCCTTCAGCGGCCGCTCGTCGTCCGTGATGGTGATCTGGCAATAGGCATCTTGAGCCCAAGCGTGGTCTGCAGATTCCAGCAGGTCCCGCATGCTTCCCTTGAGCACGGCGAGCCTGCGCCGGGCGGGCCAAGAAACGTTTTCCACCGAACTTAGCCCGGCCGCCATGAACTCGAGAATGATGCCGCCCTTCTCATGCCCGGCCTCGGAGAAGGAATACGCCAAGGGCGAGCCGGAATAGCGCACCGTTTCGCTCAGCATCTGGCGTCCGTGCAGGTGTCCCAGCGCCACATAGTCAAAACCGTCGAACAGGTCCAGCGGAACCGCTCCCACTCCCCCGATGCTCAGGTCCCGCTCGCTGTCCGAGCTGATACCGCCGCTGGCGAACGTGTGCGCCATGACCAGGGAATGAACGGGACCGTTGGCCTTCCGTTGTGCAAGGTCAGCATGGATGCGGCTTAGGGCCGCTCGTGTCACTGCGGAATGGCTGGGAGCCGCGGCCCCAAGCTCCTCCGCGCACATCCTGGGTTCGAGGTAGGGAATGCCGTACACGGCCAGCGTGGCGCCGCCCAGGTCCAGCTCTACCGGGTCCGCGAGTTGGTCCAGCCGGGTGCGGACATGGACGCCGCCGTGGGCCAGGATGCCTGATCCGAAGCCCAACCGGGTGGCCGAATCGTGGTTGCCGCTGGTGAGGATGACTGTGGCTCCCGCGGCACGGATGCGCGACAGGGCTTCGGAAAAGAGGTTGACGACATCCACGCTAGGCAAAGCGCGGTCGTACACATCGCCGGCGATCAGCACTGCATCGATGTCCTCGTCCCGCACGGTTTCCAGGAGTTGGTCGACGAATGCGCGCTGCGCCTCCAACATCCCGACGCCATGGAATGAGCGGCCCAGATGCCAGTCCGACGTGTGCAATAACCTCATGCTTCAAAACTATCCGGCGGTCAGGACAGTTTCGGACAAGCGCCACGGCACGTCCCGAAATCGGGACGTGCCGTGGTGCTTGCAGCTTTTGGTTATTCGGTGTCCGGGCGGGGCCGGTTCGGCTTGCGGTCGAAGAAATCGCGGGCTTCCGCCGCGCCCTGGTCGTCCGCAGGCGCCGGCTCGTCCGGCTGGTCCTCCACAGCGACGTCGGGAACATCACTCCTGCCGGCCGCTGTCCCGGCGGTCGCGCCCTCCACAGGCGCGGCGGCAGACACAACCGGGGCACCGCCGTCGTCCGTTTTCCTCCGCGATCCCGGCGCCATCTCGGCACTGCGGTACAGCAGCCCGGCGATCACGGCACCGAGCAGCGGAGCCACCCAGAACAGCCACAGTTCGCCCGCCGCGTCGGCACCGGCGAAGTACACCGCGGCGGTGGAACGGGCCGGGTTCAGGCCGGCGTTGGAGATGGGCAGCATCACCGCGGTGAGCACGGCGAAGACCAGGCCGACGGCGAAGGGTGCGCTGCGCAGCCGCTCGCGCGACGAGGTCACGCCCAGGTAGACGGCCACCAGCAGGCCGGTCGCGATGGTTTCGGCCAGGAAAACGCCGGCCATCGAGAAGCCCAACTCATCACCGCTGGCGAAGCCGTTGGCAATGGAAGCGAAGACGCTGGCCGACTGGGCGCCGGCCGGATGGCTGCCAATAATGACCCACAGCACCACGGCGGCCAGCGACATGCCGACCAGCTGCGCCAGCACATAGGGCAGAACCGACTTCCACGACGTGCGGCCCGCGAGCGCGCTGCCCAGCGTGATGGCCGGATTGAAGTGACCGCCGGAGATGTAGCCAAAGGCGAGCATGCCGGCAATAACCGCAAAGCCGAAGCCGAAGGGGACACCGAAAGCGCCCTGCGGGTTGAACATGCCGATCCCCAGCGCACCGAAAAACAGCAAGAACGAACCTGCCAGCTCGGCACCGATCCAGGCCGAGTAGCTGCGTCCTTCGCCGAGCCGGGGTGGGGCGGCGGAGACGGCTGGGGCCGATGCCGCCGGGTGGGCTGCTGCCATGGATACTGTCCTTCTGCCGGGCCGGCGGGACGCCGGCGATTGACTCAAAACTACTCCACTCTGTCACCGGGTTCTGGGAAAACCCTGAACGCTTCCGGGGAAGCACAGTCGGGCGAAAAATCCACGTGCACGCCTAAGCTGGTAGTCGTGATTACCGACGCCCCGCTTCCCGGTTCCCGGCCCGACGACCCCACTCCCCACGCTGTCCCGGACTATGCCTCGCGGGTGCGCGGCTGTCTGCTCGGCGGCGCGCTGGGAGACCAGCTGGGCGCTGCAGTTGAATTCGACTCGTTCGACGAGATCACCGGGCGCTTCGGGGCCGACGGGCTGCGCGACTTCTCGCAACTGCCGGAGCCGGGGCATTTCACCGATAACACGCAACTGACGCTGTACAGCCTCGACGGATTGACCGAGGCCTTGGAGTGGGCCAACGCCGGCACCGCCGCGGACGAAGCCGCATGCCTCTGGCTCGCCTACCTCCGCTGGTACGCCACGCAGGAAGGCCGCTTTCCGGACAACGCGCCGGCGCCGCAGCCGCGCTGGATCGACGGCCAGTCCGTCCTGCACGCGCGGCGCGCTCCGGCCGAGGCCTGCCTGTCCGGACTGGCCACCGGCGAGATGGGAACCCGGGCCCGTCCGGTCAGCCCGGACGCTCGAGACGGCAGCACGGTGACGCGCTCCGCGCCCTTCGGACTGCTGCCGTTCGTCGACGACCAGACTGTCCAGCGGCTGGCCACCGACGGCTCTGCACTCACGCACGGCCATCCGGCGGCACACCGGAGCGCGGCCACCTTGGCGACGTTGATCCGGCTGCTGGTGCATGAACAAGCCACGCTGCCGGGGGCCGCGGTGGCCATGCTTGCCCGCACCGAGCAGGATGCCGGAGCCGCCGCACTGGCCGGGCGGCTGCGGGCCGCCGTCGAGCTCTCCGCCCACGGTCCGGTGGCATCTAGCGACCTGACCGCGGCACTCGGCGCAGGCCGGGCTGCCGAGGAAGCCCTATCCATCGCCCTGTACGCGGCCCTGGCTACTGCGGACAGTGCGACGCCGGAGCAACACTTCCGCAGGGGCGTCGCCGCCGCGATCAACCACGACGGCGAGAGCGCCGCGACCGGCAGTCTCGCCGGTAGCCTTTTGGGCGCGCACTACGGCGAAGCTGCGCTGCCCGCCGAATGGCTGGCCGCCCTGGAGGGACCAGAAGTCATCCTCGGCATGGCCGAGCGCTTCCTGGCCCAGACCCAGGGCTGAGCGATGCGCCACGACAGCGGCCCGGCGGTCCTGCACCGCCAGGACGGCAAGACCATCATCGTCACTGGTGCCAGTTCCGGGCTTGGTTATTTCGCCAGCGAGCAGCTGGCCGCGGCCGGAGCGACGGTGGTGATGGCCACACGCGACGAGGCCCGCGGCCGCGCTGCCATGGAAGCGGTCAGGAATGCGGTCCCCGGAGCAGACGTGCGCTTCCAGCAGCTCGACCTGGCCAGGCTGGACTCGGTCCGGCAGGCCGCCGAGGAATTGACCGGCCTCGGGCGGATCGACGCCCTGCTGGCCAATGCCGGCGTGATCCGGTCCCGGGAGCTGCAATTCACCGAGGACGGCTTCGAGCTGCAGTTCGGCACCAACCACCTGGGCCACTTCGCACTGATCGCCAGACTGATGCCTGCGCTGATCCTCAGCCACAGCCGCGTGGTGCACGTGGGCAGCGTCAGCCACCGCTGGGTCCGCCCGGACTTCCGCCGGGCAGCACTGCCCGCGAGGTACTCCAGCTACCGGTCCTACGCCTTGTCCAAGCTCGCGGTGATGAGTTTCGGGTTCGAGCTGGCCCACCGGCTGGAGGCGGCGGACTCGCCGGTCTCGTCCGTGGTGGCGCATCCGGGGTACGCCCGGAGGTACTTCACGCCCGACCGGCCCGGTCTCCGGCTCTCACAACCGTCCACCCGCCGGCAGCGCCTGCTGTTCGGCCTGGTGGCGCAGGGCAAGGATGCGGGGGCGCGGCCGCTGGTACAGGCGACGGTTGGCGACGGCGTCCGCAACGGCGACTATTGGGGGCCCGACGATCGCTTCCAACTGACCGGGAACCCCGCCGTCGTTGCGCCGGAGCGAAATGCCCGCGAGCGCAACGCCGCCTCCCGGCTGATCGACCTGTCCGAAGATCTCACCGGGGTCCGCCTGCGGCTCTGACGCTGGCCGCTTCCAGTCAGGCGCTGTGCACCTGGTGCTTTCGGTCAGGCGCTGTGCGCGGGCCAGCGTCCGCCGATCATCTGCAGGAACTCTCCCTCGGACAGCACCTCGATCTGCTGGCCCTTGCCGTGCAGCTGCAGCACCTTGTGCGCCTTGGCCGTCACCCGGCCGCTCTTGAGGTCGGAGGCGACGAAGCCGTCTCCGACCACCAGCACCGTGGTTTTGCGGGTCACGTTGCTGGCCGGTCGCGCACCCAGTTCCGCCGCGCGGTTCTTAGCCTCTTGGCGGGAGAGGCCCAGGTTACCGGTGAAGACCACGGTCTGGTTGTAGAGCGGGTGGGAGTCGTCGGCGTCCTGGTTCGGCTCGGGATTGCTGCCCTCGTCCGGCCAGTATGTCCAGGCCGAAGACGGTGCCGCGCCCCCGGCGGACCCCAGCTCCTGGCGTTCCAGCGCCGTCCGCGTGGGTTTCGAGACAGCCGCTGTTCCGTGGATGTAGGCCTCGAGGCGTGTGGTGCGCATCTGCATCGCCGTCAGCAGGTCCGGAATGCTTCCGGCCGAATTCCGGCTGGCAATATCGATCATGATGCCGGCGCAGGCCCGGGCGTCCGCCACGGCGTCGTGGTGGTTCAGCAACGGCACGCCGGCGGCTTCTGCCACGAACGGGAGCGAATAGGACACCAGCGAATAGCTGCGTCGCGAAAGGGTGACTGTGCAGGCGTAGTCGTACGCCGGGCCTGAAAGTTCAGAGACTTCCAGTGCCGAGCGGATAACCCCCATGTCGAAGGCAGCGTTGTGGGCGACCAGCACGTCGGTGCCGATGAAATCTGCCATGTCGGCGAACAGTTCCCCGAAACGAGGCTTTGCCGCAACCATGTGGGCAGTAATGCCATGGATCTGGACATTCCGCGGATCGAAATGGTCAAACCCCTCCGGCGGGCGCATCAGCCACGAGGCCTCTTCAACAATCCGGCCGCCACGAACCTTGCTCAAGCCGACGGAGCATGGCGAGCCCCTGAACCCGTTTGCCGTCTCGAAATCGATCGCCGTGAAGTCAATTGCCACGGATCAACCGTAATTGATGGCCAGGACGGTTCCGGTCCGCCAACACGCAGCACGGCGGCCCCGCTTGGTGTAGCGGAGCCGCCGTGCTGCTGATGATTTGAGCTTTGATCAGGGCTTAGCTCAGGGGGTCGCGCGACGCAGGGTCAGGTATGAACCACCGGCGAGAACCGCACAGAACAGCGCCGCCCAGCCGGAAACGCTCAGCGGTGTCTGGACCACGAACCACTGCCCCACCACCGGCCACCAACCTTGCCAGCTGGTCAAGCCCAGCAGTCCGATAAGGACCACAGCGATGGCGGTCCATGTGACCAACATCCCGGTAGCCTGCCAGCGCTTGTAGATGGTGGCAAACCAGAAACCGATCATGAAGAGCGCCACCATGGCGATGAAGTAGAACAGGATCTGTACCACGGCGTGATCGTTGGCGATCCAGTCCAGCGCGTAAAGCTGTCCGTTGAAACCCCAGCCGTTGGTGGCAACTTCCACCAAACCCAGCAGGTAGTAGAGCACACTGATGGCCAGCGCCACGGTGGCGAACAGCCCGAGGGTGCCGAGGTAAAAAGTCCTTCGGCTCACGCTCATGGCTTGCGAGTACGGGAACGTGAGGGTTAGCGACTGGATGCCCAAGGCGAAGAAATACCACATCACGGCCTGCGAGGCCCCGGAGTAGAACGTCTCGCCGCTGGCCGGGATCATCGCCCAGATGGCGAGGGTGACCAGAAACGATCCCACCAGGATTGCGGCGGGGATTCCTAGGAAGGTCCACTTGTTGATCAACTGCATGCGCGCAACGTTGACGACGCGGTTCATTTAAGGACCTCCAGTTCGGAATCGGTATCGACGACAGCATCGGTTGCTGTCATGGTCTTGCGCACCACCAACTGCTGGAGCGACACCGGTGCCAGCTCCAGACCTAGTTCGGCTGCTTCGGCACGCTCGGCATTCGTCATCCGGCCTTCGACGGTCCACGAAGCCAGCGAGCCGAGCGACTCGCGGTGCAGCACCTCGCGGCCGGCCGCGAACGATTGGACGGCAGAGGCGTTGCCCGCCACGGTGACGGCCGTGCCGCGAATGGCCTCGGCGTCGGCATCCATGATGATCCGGCCGCGGTCGATCAGGACCACGTGCTCCAGCAGGTTCGCCACTTCATCGATCAAGTGCGAGGAGAGGATGATGGTCCGCGGGTGCGCGGCAAAGTCTTCGACCAGCCGGTCGTAGAAGATCTGCCGGGCCACGGCGTCCAGCCCCAGATACGGTTCGTCAAAGAACGTGATTTCCGCGCGAGAAGCCAGCCCGATGATCACGCCGACGGCGGAGAGCTGACCGCGTGAGAGCTTCTTGATCCGTCGCTTGAGCGGCAGTTGGAATTCCTCGACCAGCTGGTCGGCGAAAGCCTGGTCCCAGTGCTTGAAAAACAACGATGCGGATTTGAAAGCCTGCCGCGCGTTGAAGTCGTCGGGGTACTTCTGCGATTCACGGATGAAGCAGATCCGGGACAACACGCCGTCGTTCTCGTAGGGGTGCTGGCCGAAGACCAGCGCTTCACCGCTGGTCTGGAAGCCCTGGCCGGTAAGCACCGACATCAAAGTGGTCTTGCCGGCGCCGTTTCGGCCCAGCAGGCCGTAAATCCGGTTTCCTTCCAAGCGGAGGCTAACGTTGTCCAGCGCCTTTGCATCGCGGTAGGTCTTGGTCACCTGCCGCAGTTCTATGGCGGCGGGTGTGGTCGGGTTGTTCATCGGGACACGCTTCCCTCTGTCATGTCGCTGGTGGACTCGGTGCGGTGGAGCATTTCTGTCAGCTGTTCGGTGCTGATACCCAGTTTTCGTGCCTCCCGGGTCATCGGCTGGACGTACTCCCTGAAGAAGTCGTCCCGCCTTTGGGCTACTAATCGGGCGCGGGCGCCGGCTGCCACGAACATGCCGATTCCCCTCTTCTTGTACAGAATCCCGTCGTCCACTAGGCGGTTGACTCCTTTTGCTGCAGTCGCGGGATTGATCCGGTAGAAAGCGGCGAACTCATTTGTGGACGACACCTGGCCCTCTTCGGCCAGCACCCCGTCCACGATGTCGTTCTCGATGAGCTCCGCAATCTGCAGGAAGATCGGCTTTGAATCGTCGATCACAGCCGCTCCTTCCATGAGAACCCTTCTTCCGGTTATTCGGTAAAGGGGTTAGTTACTGATGTAACTAACCATACAACCTCGGAGGTGCTTGTCAAGCAGGGGTGCTGAGTGCGGGCACTGTCGGTTAGGCCTGCGCATCCTGAGCGGCAGCGCCGGCGGGGGCCCTAACGGATGCACGCGGTGAAGGTGCCTTGCCGGATAGCGCGGGCCACGGCGGCAGGAGACGCCCGTCGACGAGCGATTGACTTCCGGCAACCGGCAACGCTGACAACGGAGCAGCAGCACCGGCAGGGCCCGTGACTATGGCGGGCGGCAGCGGTGGACAGTCTGAAAGGCAGTGTGGGTGATTGTGCCATGCGCAGCGGCGGCAGGCGAAGGCCGCTCAGGCCAGTTCGGAAACGTGCGTGGGAGTCAGCCGCTGCGCCGCAAAACCGTTTCGGACCTCTAGCAGTAACCCGGGACAGACCCGTTCAGCGGTGGATACTAGCTCCGGTGGTTCCGGATCTTACGGATCCTGGTGGTGACCCAGTAGAGCACCGCGAGAACGACGACGAGGATGACGATCCTTTGGAAAATGCCCGCATACTCTTCCACGATGTGCCAGTTCTCCCCCAAATAGAAGCCTGCGAACACAAAGATGGAGTTCCAGATCAGGCTGCCGGCAGTGGTCAACAGCAGGAACTTGACCACCGGCATGCGTTCGATGCCAGCGGGGATGGAGATTAGGCTCCGGAAAATGGGGATCATCCGCCCGAAGAACACAGCCTTGTAGCCATGTCGGTTGAACCAGGCCTCGACCTTGTCCACGTCCTCCAGATCAATCAGCGGCAGCTTTGCGGCGATGGCACGCATACGCCTCCGGCCCAGCCAAGCCCCCAGACCGTACAGCGCCCACGCGCCGAAGACCGAGCCCAGCGTGGTCCAGATGAGCGCCTCGATGAGGCTGAAATTGCCGCGGCTCGCCGTGAAGCCAGCCAGAGGGAGCACCACTTCACTTGGCAGCGGCGGGAAAAGGTTCTCTAGCGCGATGGCCAGTCCGGCGCCAGGGGCACCAATGGTCTCCATCAAGCCGACAGCCCAGTCGGCTACACCGGTGAGTGCACTGGTATCGCCAGAGGTTTGTGCGGGGAGGTGGCCTGACAGGGAGGAAAGGGTCATCATGCTCATCGCCTACCAGTGTGCCTTACCGCGCCCGCATAGTCCGAACCGGACTCGGTTTGACCAACCGCTCAGAGGCGACCAGGAAGGAGCCACAGTAGCCGGTCTTAGCCACGGTCGGTTGCAACCCTGGCGTGGGGAATTCGGCGGCGCTTCAGCCGTGCGCGTCGGCGGCACTTTGCGAGCTGCAGACGCGCGTGGCGTCGGGGGTCGGCCAGGTGCCGGGCTTCAGCGTCGCGCGCTCGCCCAGCCTGATCTCCTTGAGCTTGAACTCCTGCCGCCTCGCCCTCCGCCCCTTCCGGCGCGTCGATGGTACCGGTTTCGGCGACCAGCTCTGGCGCGCCGGGCCGGGGTGGGGGCGGCGTTGGTCCGGGCGTCGTGGTGCCGGGCAGGGGTGGTGCGGTGGAGGTGTAGGTGTGGCCGGTGGGGGTGGTTGTTTCCACGGTGTGGCGTGGCCCGTGGACGGGTTTGGCGGACCACGCCAGAAAGCGCGGAGCTGGGTTGCTTGGCTGGCCGAATGCCGCGCTTCCTAGCTCAGTGCCGCCACTAGGTGCGGCAGCAACGCACGGAATGCCTGGCCGCGGTGGCTGATGGCGTTCTTTTCCTCCGGCAGCAGTTCCGCGCAGCTGCGGTCCATGCCGGCCGGCTGCAGGATCGGGTCGTAGCCGAAACCTCCGGAGCCGCGAGGTTCGGTCAGGAGGACGCCCGCCAGGCGGCCCTCTTCGACGGCCTCCAGCCGCGGCGACACAACACTCGCGGCGCAAACGAATGCGGCACCGCGGTGCTCGGGCGCTATGTCCGCCAGCTGGGCCAACAGGAGGCGGAGGTTGGCTTCGTCGTCGCCGTGTTTGCCGGCCCAGCGTGCGGAGAAGATCCCGGGGGCACCGCCGAGCACGTCCACGGCCAAGCCCGAGTCGTCGGCCACCGCCACGAGACCGGTGGATTCGGCCACCGCGCGCGCCTTCAGCAGGGAATTTTCCGCGAAGGTCAGGCCGGTTTCGGGGACGTCCGGCGCACCGGCTGCTGCAGCGTCGATCACCTGAGTGTCCACGTCGAGTCCGGGAATCTGGCCCCGGAGCAGTTCGCGCAGTTCGCGCAGCTTGCCTTGGTTATGGGTGGCCAGGACGAGGCGTGGTTCGCCGTCAGCCACGGATGACTTCTCCCAGCGTCTCCGACAGCGTGTCGCGCTGGATCTGGGAGAGCTGGGCAGTGCCTGCCAGAGCCAAGTCCAGCAGGGCGTCGAGCTCGGTGCGGTCGAACGGGGCGCCTTCGGCCGTGCCCTGGACTTCCACGAACTGGCCGGACCCGGTCACCACCACGTTCATGTCGGTTTCCGCGCGGACGTCTTCGACATAGGGCAGGTCCAGCATGGGGACGCCGTCGATGATTCCCACGCTCACGGCGGCCACGGTGTCGGTCAGGGGCCGGGCCGACCGGGCAATCAGTTTCTGCTCTTTGGCCCAGTGCAACGAATCGGCTAGGGCCACAAAGGCGCCGGTGATGGCCGCGGTGCGGGTGCCGCCGTCGGCCTGCAGCACATCGCAGTCCAGCACGATGGTGTTCTCCCCCAGTGCCTTGGTGTCGATCACCGAGCGAAGCGAGCGGCCGATCAGCCGGGAAATTTCATGCGTGCGGCCGCCGATTTTGCCCTTGACGGATTCGCGATCGGAACGGGTGTTGGTGGCCCGGGGAAGCATGGCGTATTCGGCGGTGACCCAGCCCCGCCCCTCGCCCTTGAGCCAGCGCGGCACGCCCGCGGTCAGCGAGGCGGTGCACAGCACGCGGGTGTTGCCGAATTCAATCAGCGCGGAGCCTTCGGCCTGGTTGGACCAGCCGCGGGTGATGCTGATCGGGCGCAGCTGCTCCGGCGTCCGGCCGTCGGCTCGGGCAGTGACGGCGGGCAGGGCGGAGCTGGAATCAACATCAGTCATGGCACCAGCCTATCGGCTCGCGCCGGCCGCTGTGTGGTTCAGGCCGGATGGCGCAGGCGTCGCAGCTGAGCTGTGCAGCTAAGGCACGACGGCGAAGGCTGGGGCATGCAAGGTCCGCGGCTCTGGCTGCGCGGCTGAGGCATGTCGGCGAAGCTGCCGCATGCAGGGTCCGCGGCTCTGACTGCGCGAGTCAGACGACGTAGCTGACTCCTGCCACTGCCACGGCTAAATCGCCCTGGTAGGTTTCGCGGGCCTCGCTGACGGTCCGCACCGAATCGTTCCAGACCGGCAGGTGGGTCAGCAGCAGCCGCCGGACCTGGGCTTCGGTGGCGGCCGCGCCGGCGCGTTTCCCGGTGAGGTGCACGCCGTCGACCGCGTCGTCGCGGCCTTCGTGGAAAGCGGCCTCGCAGAGGAACATGTCCGCGCCGGTGGCTGCTTCGACCAGTTCGGGGCAGCTGTCGGTGTCACCGGAGTAGGCCAGCACCCGCGTGACCGGCCCGTCGGGGGTGGGTTCGGTCGCCTCGACGCGGATGGCGTAGGCCTCGTCCACGGGATGGCGCACCGGGTAGGGCGTGATGGTGAACGGGCCCAGCTTCACCGGTTCCCGTTCCGACCAGTGGTGGAAGTCGAACTCCTCGGTCATGCCGGGATCCAACTCGAGTCCGTAGGCGGTGGCCATGCGATCCGCGGTGGCCGCCGGTCCCCACACGGGAATGCGGCCCTTGGCCCAGCCGCCCGGATTCCAGCGCACGGCCACATGGAGTCCGCACAGGTCCATGCAGTGGTCCGGGTGCAGGTGGCTCAAGAAGATCGCGTCGATATCCTCCAGCTCCATGTAACGCTGGGCGGTCCCCAGGGCGCCGTTGCCCAGGTCCAGCAGGATCCGCCAGACGCGTTCGCCGTCGTCGGCACTCACCAAATAGCACGACGCCGGGGACGACGGCCCGGGGAAAGAGCCGCTGCAGCCAATGATGGTCAGGTTCATGCCCGCTCCCCCTGGTTGGGCTGCAGTGCCGCGCCGGCAAACGGCGAGATCCTGGGCGTTGCCGACGCGCCGGCGCGCGCGGCGGCAACCATTTCCGGAGTAATGCGGGCCATGCTGCCGGTGGGATAGTGTGCGGCCACGTGGTCCACGTGCTCCACCGCAATCACCTCCGGCCCCAGGAACCGGCGGGCCAGCACCTCGAAGGACCCGGCATCGCCGGTGGCAACGAAGTGGTGCTGGCCTGGTGTTCCTTCCGGCCGGAGCAGGTCGTGGGAGACCAGTGAACGGTAGACGTCCTTGGCGGTCTCTTCCGCGCTGGACACCAGCGTGACGCCGTCGCCCATGACATAGGAGATGACGCCGGTCAGCAGCGGATAGTGCGTGCAGCCGAGCACCAGGGTGTCAACGTCCGCCCGCTTGAGCGGCTCCAGGTACTCTTCGGCGGTGGACAGCAGGTCCTGCCCCGCGGTGACGCCGGCTTCCACGTATTCCACGAATCGCGGACAGGCCACCGAGGTCACGTCGAGGTGTGGCGCGGCGGCGAAGGTGTCCTCGTAGGCGCGGGAGCCGACGGTGGCCGATGTGCCGATCACGCCGATCCGGCCGCTGCGGGTGGAGGCGACGGCGCTGCGGACCGCCGGCTGGATCACCTCGATCACCGGGATGCCGTAGCGGGCGGTGTAACGCTCGCGGGCGTCGCGCAGCACGGCGGCGGAGGCCGAGTTGCAGGCAATGACCAAGAGTTTCACACCGGCGTCGACCAGTTCATCCATCACGCCCAGGGCATTGGCTCGCACCTCGGCGATCGGCAGCGGGCCGTAGGGGCCGTTCGCGGTGTCGCCCACGTAGAGAATGGATTCGTTCGGCAGCTGGTCGATGACCGCGCGGGCAACAGTCAGCCCGCCCACCCCGGAATCGAAGATGCCGATCGGAGCTGCGGGTTGGATCAACATCTTTGAGTGTCACTGCCTTTCCGGGCTCATGTTCACTAGAGGATAAGACGTGAACGGCCCGTTGGGCGAACTTCTGTACGGCTTCTGTAAGCCATCTCACAGCCCTGCCACGGGCGGCGGCTTCCCTGCGCTGCGCCGCGGAGCTTTAGCGCTCGTCGCCGCGATGGCGCTCCAATCCGTCCAAGAGCGCCTGCATCAGCGTTTCCTGGAGCCAGGTCATGAAGTTGTAGACCAACGCCAGGTAGGTCTCCAGGTCCTCGGCCTGGGACCAGTCGTCGATCTCATGCAGCGCCTGCGCGTCTTCATCCGTGTGGATGTCCAGCCGCTCGGCCAGCACCAGCCGGACGTCATTGGCGGCGCGTGCGAACAGCCGGGCCTGCTCGTCGGTCAGTTGCATGGGTGTGTGTTCCAGCAGCAGCGCACTGGCGCGCAGCGCACCGAGCTTGTCCTCGCGCAGTGAGCGCTCCGTGAGCCTGCGGAACTCCAGCGCCTCGCCGTCGTCGTTCTGCACTGCGTCGGGGAGCAGCCGCAACAGAGCGGCATCCTGGGGTTTGGCGGCGTCGAGGTCCAGGCCCACCATCGCCGCCAGCGGATCCTCGTCCTTCCGGTCAATCTCCAGCATGGAGATCACGTCCCCAAACAGCTTCCCGATCAGGTCCCGCTCGGCCGGCTCAAGGTGCCCGGTGATCCCCTTGCGCGTGCGCTTGAATGCCTTGGCCATCTACGCCTGGTCCGCCTTCTGGTAGGTGGCCCACAGGCCGAACGAATGCATGGCCACGGTGTCCCGCTCGGCCTGCTCCCGGCTGCCCGTGGCCACCACGGATTTGCCCAACTGGTGCACTTCGAGCATCAGCTTGCGCGCTTTGGCCTCCGAATAGCCGAAGTAGCTCTGGAAGACATAGCTGACGTAGCTCATCAGGTTAACCGGATCGTTCCACACGATGACGACCCACGGGACGTCTTTGGCCGTAAGTTCAGACGATTCCGTGCGGCGGGACGTCTCGATTTCCGCGTCCAGCACGGTTGTGCAGGAGGGAAGCATGCTCACGGTCATGACTTCCATTGTAGGCAGGCGCCGCTTCAGGACCTGCCGGCCGCCCTGAAGTACTCAGACGGCGAACACAGGATTAGAGTCGAGGATGTGAACACTGCAGCTGGCTGGAGACACCCCAGCACCTCCCTGTACACCGACCACTACGAGCTGACCATGCTCCAGGCCGCCTTGCATTCCGGGGCGGCCCATCGTCGCTCCGTCTTCGAGGCCTTCGCCCGGCGGCTGCCCGAGGGTCGCCGGTACGGAGTGGTGGCCGGCACCGGCCGGGTCCTGGAGGGCATCGAGCATTTCACCTTTTCGGAGGACCAGCTGGATTACCTGGCCCGCACGGACGTGGTGGACGCGAAGACCATCGACTGGCTGGCCGATTTCCGTTTCTCCGGCGACATCTACGGGTATGCCGAGGGCGAGGCGTACTTCCCCTACTCGCCGATCATGATTGTGGAATCAAGCTTCGCCGAAGCCTGCGTGCTGGAGACGTTCATCCTGTCCGTGCTGAACCACGACAGCGCCATCGCTTCGGCAGCGTCCCGGATGACCGGCGCGGCCGGCGGCCGGCCTTGCATCGAGATGGGCTCCCGGCGCACGCACGAGGAGTCTGCCGTCGCTGCAGCGCGCGCCGCGGTGATTGGCGGCTTCTCCAGCACCTCCAACCTGGAAGCGGGCTACCGGTACGGCGTCAAGACCGTGGGCACGGCCGCCCATTCCTTCACCTTGCTGCATGACAGCGAGCAGAAGGCGTTCGAAGCGCAGCTGGCTTCGCTGGGTGTGGGGACCACCCTGCTGGCGGACACGTACGACGTCGAGACCGCCGTCCGTACGGCCGTGGACTTGGCAGGGCCCGAGTTGGGCGGGGTGCGGCTGGATTCGGGCGACCTAATTGCCCAGGCGCAATGGGTGCGCAAGTTGCTGGATGATCTGGGCAACCACCACACCCGCATCACCGTTACTTCGGACCTGGACGAATATGCCATCGCCTCGCTGGCCGCGGCGCCGGTGGATTCCTATGGCGTCGGCACCGCGCTGGTCACCGGGTCCGGCGCGCCCACCGCCAGCATGGTCTACAAACTGGTCAGCCGCGAGGGCCCCGACGGCGAGCAGGTCTCGGTGGCGAAGGCATCGAAGAACAAGATTTCCATGGGCGGGCGCAAGTATGCGCTGCGCCGGCTCAACCAGCGGGGCGCCGCCACTGCCGAGGTGATCGGCATCGGCCATCGGCCTCTCGACGACGGCAACGACCGGCCGCTGTTGCAGCAATTTGTCACCAACGGCAAACTGGCAGACGGCTGGACCGGCGCCGAAGGCGTCCGCCGCGC
Organism: Actinomycetota bacterium; assembly: GCA_051751385.1. Classification (GTDB taxonomy): domain Bacteria; phylum Actinomycetota; class Actinomycetes; order Actinomycetales; family Micrococcaceae; genus Crystallibacter. The sequence continues at coordinate 423,802 of JBNJKW010000002.1, forward strand.
CGCTGAACGCCACACCGCCTCCATGGCCGAACTGCCCGGCGCCGTCCACCGGCTGCAGCGCGGCGAGGCCGCCATTCCCACCGAGTTCGAGGAGCAGTCATGACCCGAGCACTGATCATCGTCGACGTCCAGAACGACTTCTGCGAAGGAGGCACCTTGGCGGTCGACGGCGGCGCGAAGACTGCCGCCGACATCAGCGAGCACTTGGACACCCGGCCGGACGACTACGACGTGGTGGTGGCGACGCAGGACTGGCATGTGGAACCGGGCAGCCATTTCTCCGACGAACCGGACTTCGTAGACAGCTGGCCTCGGCACTGCGTGGCAGGCACGCGCGGGGCCGACCTGCACCCCGACCTGGACACCGACCGGATCGACGCCTACTTCCGCAAGGGCCAGTTCGACGCCGGCTACTCCGGTTTCGACGGCCTGCTGGCACCGGCTGACGAAGTAGCCAGCGGCGAGCGCGAGGGCGACGAAGACGAAGAAGACACCGAGATGCCCAGCCTGGACGACTGGCTGCGGGACCACGAGGTGGATGAAGTGGTGGTGGCCGGGCTGGCGACCGACTACTGCGTCCGGCAGACCGCGCTCGATGCCGCCCAGGCCGGTTACGCCACGTCAGTGAACCTTGCGTTGTCGGCGGGCATTAACGCGGAGCGTGTGGAGAAGACGCTGGCCGAATTCAGCGACAACGGCATCGACGTCATCCAGTAGCTCTCCGGTGATCGGCCGAAGGCGCTTGCGCCTGCGCCGAGTTCCACCCCCGGCCCCTCGCGTGGAGACCCAGCGCCCGGGATTCCGCTGCACCCTTGTTGGCGGTTCCAGGGCCGGGCTACAATCGCGCATGGAAAAGCTGCACTATTCAGTTCAAATCAATGCGCCTGTGCACAGCGTCTGGACCACCATGCTCGACGACGCAACGTATCGGGAATGGACCGGTGAGTTTCACGAGGGTTCCTACTACGAGGGCAGCTGGGAAAAGGGCAGCACCATCCGTTTCCTTGGCCCTGATGACGATGGTTCCCAAGGCGGGATGATCGCCAAGGTTGTCGAGAATCGGCCGGACGAGTTCCTATCCCTCGAGTATCTCGGCCAGGTGGCCGGCGGCGTGGACGACACCACGAGCGACCTCGCGAAGCGGTTCATCGGCGGCCACGAGGACTACTCTTTCAGCGAAGCGGGCGGGGTAACAACCGTGAACGTGGAGCTCGACAGCGATGAAGAGTTCTCCGAGATGTTCAACGACTCCTGGCCGAAGGCACTGGCCAAGCTCAAGGAAATCGCGGAAAGACCCTCATAACGCCCACCCCGGTGTACCCCACCCCTTTGGTCGATCACCGGGGGCAGGCGGATCTCCACGCAGGCGCAAGCGCCTTTGGTTGATCAGCGGGGCGTGAGGATCTCCACGCAGGCGCAAGCGCCTTTGGTCGATCACCGGGGGCGGCTATTTCCGGCCGATGAACCAGTCCTGGAGCTTCTTCAGCCGCTTGTTCAGCTGCTCTTCGTTGGCCTGGGCCACGGCCGGGCCGCCGCAGACCCTGCGCAGCTCCGAGTGGACCAGGCCGTGCGGCATGCCCGAGCGGGCCGACCAGGCGGAGACGTTCTTGGCCAGTTGGTTGCGCAATTCGGTCAGCTGCCGGTGGTCCACCAAGGCCGGTGCCGGCTCAGCGGCGGCAGTTCCTCCGGCCCGCTGGCGCTTGCGGGTCTGCTGCTCCTGCTGGCGCTGGCGCAGCAGCACGCCCACTTGCTCGGCGTCCAGCAGGCCGGGGATGCCCAGGAAGTCCAGTTCGTCTTCGCTGCCGATCTCTCCCCCGGTGCCGAACTCGGCGCCGTCGAACAGTACCCGGTCGAAGGAGGCCTGCGAGTCCAGTGCTTCGAACTTCTGCTTGGTCAGCTCCCCCGAGGCCTTGTCTTCCCGGTTGGCCTGCTCCATCAGCGCCTCTTCGGGAATGAAGCCTTCGTCGTTGTCCTTGTCCGGCCGGTCCAGCGCGTGGTCGCGTTCCAGCTCCATCTGGTTGGCCAGTTCCATCAGGTTCGGCACCGACGGCAGGAAGACCGACGCCGTTTCGCCGCGCTTCCGGGCACGCACAAAACGGCCCACGGCCTGGGCGAAGAACAACGGCGTGGCCGTGGACGTGGCGTAGACACCGACCGAAAGCCGCGGGACGTCCACGCCTTCGGAGACCATCCGCACGGCAACCATCCAGCGGCTATCGCCGGCGGAGAAGGACTCGATCTTCTCGGAGGCCCCGGCGTCGTCGGAGAGGATGACCGTGGCGGATTCCCCGGTGATCTTCTTCAGCTGGCCGGCGTAGGCACGTGCGTCGTCGTGGTCGGTGGCGATCACTAGCCCGCCGGCGTCGGGCACGGCCCGGCGGACCTCGGTCAGCCGCTTGTCGGCGGCGGCCAGCACGGACGGGATCCACTGACCCTGCGGATTCAACGCCGTCCGCCACGCCTGCGCGGTGATGTCCTTGGTCACCGCTGCCTCGCCGAGCGACGCTGCGTACTCTTCCCCCGAGCTGGTCCGCCAGCGCATTTCGCCGGAGTAGGCCATGAACATCACCGGTCGCACCACGTGATCGCGCAGTGCGCTGCCGTAGCCGTAGGTGTAGTCGGCCCGCGAGCGGCGGATGCCGTCCTTGTCTTCGGCGTACTCCACGAAGGGAATGGCCGCGGTGTCGGAGCGGAACGGGGTGCCGGTCAGCGCCAGCCGGCGGACGGCCGGCTCGAAGGCCTCGCGGATGCCGTCGCCCCAGCTGAGCGCGTCGCCGCCGTGGTGGATTTCGTCTAGGATCACCAGCGTCTTCGCGGCTTCGGTCTTGGCCCGGTGCAGCATCGGTTTCATCGCCACCTGCGCATAGGTGACGGCGACGCCGATGAAGTCGCGGCCGTGCGAACCGTCGGAGTTCTTGAAGTTCGGGTCGATGGCGAGCCCCACCCGGGCGGCGGCGTCCGCCCACTGGCGCTTGAGGTGGTCGGTCGGTGCCACGATGGTGATCCGGTTGATGAGCCCGCGGTCCACCAGTTCGGTGGCCACGCGCAGCGCGAACGTTGTCTTGCCGGCGCCGGGCGTGGCCACCGCGAGGAAGTCCTGGGGCGCCATCTCGAAGTACTTCTGCAGGGCCTCGGCCTGCCATTGGCGCAGCTTGGGCGCCGTGCCCCACGCGGCCCGTTCCGGGTATGCCGGCGGCAGCACTGGTCCCGCGCCAAATAGTGTGTCGTTGTTCATTCGGTGGCCTCCTCCCGTTGTTCCTGTCTGTCTTCGGTCCGTTCCGCGCTGCGCCACCCGGTGGCAATGCCGCCGGCGGCCACCGCGGCCAGCACCAGCCAGATCACCACATAGACGCCGATCGCGCCGGGGTTGTCCGGGTCGCGCAGCAGCGAAAACAGCGCTCCCGCTCCCGCGGTTCCCACCACGCCGCCCAGCTGGTCGGCCAGCTGCAGTGACGCGGAGTTCCGTCCGCGCTCTTCGGGAGCGGACATCTGCAGCACCAGCACCGAGGTGGTGGACAACGCCACCCCCATGGAGAACCCGGCCAGCGCCCAGACCCCAATAAGCGCCCCCAGCGGCACCGACGGCGCCGAGACCAGCGCCATCAGCCCCATGCAGGCGGTCAGGATGCCGGAGCCGAGCACCAGCATCCGGTGCCGCGCGGTCTGCACCCGCGCCTGCACCCACGAGCCGATACTCCAGCCCACCGCGCCGGCCGTCAGGGCCAGGCCTGCCGTGGCGGGCGAGATCCCGTGCGCGGCCACCAGCATCAGCGGGATGAACGCTTCGGCGCCAAAAAACGCCAGGTTGATCAGCCCTCGGGTGGCGATCACGCTGGGCAGCCCACGGCGCAGCCGCATCGTGCCGGCAGGCATGAGCTTGGGCAGCGCCACCAAGGCCAGCACCACTCCCCCGGCCGCCAGCGCATACAACAGCACCAGCTGCCAGGCGGGCCCGCCGGTGACGGCTTCGAACAGGGCCCACTGGGCCAGGAACACGCCGCCGGCCAGCATCAGGCCGCGAACCGCCTGCAGGCGTCCGGCGCGCCGGTCCGTCGTCGGGTTCTCCGGCGCACCCACGCTCCGGATCCGCGGCCAGATCACCAGCACGGCCAGCAGGAAAATGGGCGCCACGCCGTAGAACACCAGGCGCCAGGAAATGTACTCCGCGACCACGCCGGCGGCCAGCGGCCCCACCAGCGAGGGAACCACCCAGGCCGCGGCCAGCCAGCCGAACACCACCGGCTGCATCCGCTGCGGATAGACCTGCCCGATGATCACGTAGACCGCCACGATGGCGAGGCCGCCGCCCAGCCCGGCCACGGCCCGTCCGGCGGTGAAAATCCAGAATTCTCCGGCCACCCCGGACAGCACCAGGCCGGCCACCATCAGCACCAGCCCTGCGCCGAGTGCCGGGCGGGGACCCTTGGCGTCGCACCAGACGCCGGCCACCACGCTGGCCAGCAGCGAGGCGGTCAAGAACATGGAGAAGGCCAGCCCGTAGGCGGACTTTCCCTCCAGATCCGCCGCCACCACCGGCATCGCCGTCGCCACCGCCACTGCCTCGAAGGCCGCCAGCGTGATCACTGCCAGCAATCCCAGCGTTAGCGGCCGGTAGGCAGCCGACATGGCGCCGGGCGCGCGGACGGCAGTGGATTCGGTCATTAAGGAACCAGGGCTAGCTTTCTTTGCAGGCAGGCGGAAGCGCGGCGGGCGCCGGAAGCGCCCGCTTCAGGTGTGGTGGGAGCGGCTATTTCTTCTTGCCGGAATCGTCGCCGCCGGGGCGCAGGCCTTCGTAAATGGCCTTGCAGTCGGGGCAGACGGGGAACTTGTTCGGGTCGCGACCGGGCACCCAGACCTTACCGCACAGGGCGATCACCGGTTCGCCGGACAGCGCCGACTCCATGATTTTTTCCTTGCGGACATAGTGCGCAAAGCGTTCGCGGTCGCCTGGCTCGACCTCTTCGCGGAGTTCTTCACGCTCGATCGTCGCGGTGGACCCGCCCGGGGTCTGCGGCGCGCGGGGGTCGTTTTCGAAAGGATCCGGGGGAAGACTCATGCCACCCATCTTAACCCCTGAAAAAGGTAGGACGACGGCGGAGGGCAACCTCCGCCGTCGTCCTCCGCCTGCCGCAGCAGGTGAGTTGGGCTGCTACTTGTTTTTGGCCACAGCCTGGAGGAGTTCGGGCGTGCGGCGGTCGTACCAGCGGCCGCCCACTACGACGCCGACCACCAGCAGCACCGCGCCCAACACGACGCCGACCAGCAGGGCCAGCCAGCCCCACAGCGCATCGCCGGTAAAGACGCCGATCAGCGCCAGCACCAGTTCCGGCAGCGAGAGCAGCACCAGCACGCCGAGGCCGCCGAGCTGGACCAGCATCATCCGGGCGGTCGAGCCGGGCGGGGTCTTGAACGGACTCTCCCCGGGCAGCGGCACGTTGTAGGTGTACCGGGCCGAGACCACGCTGGACAGGCCCAGTCCGGTCAGCAGCACTCCGAGCGCGACCCCGGACACGGGGGCCAGCAGGTGCCATTCGCCGATGAAGACGAACGGCAGCACGGTCAGCACGACGGTGGCCGGCAGGGCGATCACCGCGCAGGCGACGGCGCGCCCGATCCGGTCGTCCCGGCCGCTCACGCCGGTGCTGACGTGCAGCGCGAACGCCGTGTTGTCGTAGGCGATATCGGCGGAAATGCCAAAGGAGAGCAGGAAGGCGATCATTGGGCCCAGCCAGAGCATGAAGGTGAAGTCGCCGGTCTGTGAGAGGCCGAAGAAGAGGGCCACCGGAATGAGTGGGATGGACACCAGCGACGCGCCGTAGCGCGGGTCCTTGAACCAGTAGATCAGCGCCCGCGCCGCCACCGCTCCTGCCGGCGTGCCGGGCATCCGGGAGAACCAGCCCAGCTTGCCGCCGGTTTTGCGTGACACCGAGTTGTACGGCGGGGTCACCAGCGCGCGGGCCATGCTCAGCTTCCACAGCCAGGCCATCACGACCAGGAAGGCCACCGCTATGAGCAGCCTGGCCCCGGCGGCGCCCCAGTTGCCCAGCGCCAGGTCACCCGGCACGGCCCAGACGGCGCCCAGCGGGGACCAGGCCAGACCCTCGGTCAGCGCCGGCAGGAAGTCCTGCGAGCTGCGGAAGCCCTCGGTGATGCCGATCATGATCGGGCCCAGCAGCACCAGCGGAATGATGCCGATCACCCCGCTGAGGTCCTTGAACCGGCGCGAGCTGGCCAACGTGGTGGACGCCGAGGTGGTCACGCGGGAAAGCACCACGCAGGTGAGCGTGGCGATCACCGCGCACAGCACCGCGGCCACGAGCGCTACCGGGTGCTGCCACCACGCGGCCGCGTGCCCGAGTGCTGCCACCAAGGTCACCACGCCCGGGATGCCCACGAGTCCTCCGATGGCGAGCCCCAGCAGCAATTGCCGCATGGGCACGGCATAGGTGACGAAGCGGGCCGGGTCCAGCGTCATGTCCACGCCGGTAGCCATCATCGGGATCAGCGCCCAGCCCAGGAACGCCGCGGATCCGCCCAGCACCACCACCATCCGCGCCATCTCCGGCTCGGTGTAGCTGAGGAAAAACAGTCCGGAGATCAGCAGTGCCAGCACGCCGATGGCGTACAGGCTGCCCAGGATCACGCCGACCAGCTGCCACGGGCTCCGTTTGAAGCCGTTGCGCAGCAGCGTCAGCTTCAGCCTTACGAGGTGCGCAACCACTCGAGCCCCTCCGCCTGGGTCCGGCCGCCGACCAGCTGGACGAATCGCTCTTCCAGGCTGGCACCGGCACGAACCTCGTCCACAGTCCCGGCTGCCAGCACATTGCCGCCGGCGATGACCGCCACGTGGTCGCACATGCGCTGGACCAAGTCCATGACGTGGCTGGAAACGATCACCGTTCCGCCGGAGGCCACGTAGTCGTGGAGGATGTCGCGGATGTTCGCCGCGGAGACCGGGTCTACCGCCTCGAACGGTTCGTCCAGCACCAGCAGCCGGGGCGCATGGATCAACGCCGTGGCCAGCGCGATCTTCTTGGTCATGCCGGCGGAATAGTCCACCACCAGGGTGCCGGCGTCATTGGCCAGGTCCATCGCCCGCAGCAGGTCCGGCACGCGCGCGGTCACCGTCTCCCGGTCCATGCCGCGCAGCAAGCCCGCGTAGGTGACCAGCTGCTCGCCGGTCAGCCGGTCGAACAGCCGCACGCCGTCGGGCAGCACGCCCATCAGGCGCTTGGCTTTCAGCGGCTCGGCCCAGACGTCCACCCCGTGCACCCACACCTGGCCGTAGTCGGGCCGGAGCAGCCCGGTGGCCATGGAGAGCGAGGTGGTCTTGCCGGCCCCATTGGGCCCGACCAGTCCGTAGAAGGACCCGGCCGGCACGTCCAGGTTGACGCCGTTGACGGCGATCTTCTCGCCGAAGCGCTTGGCCAGGCCGCGCACGGCCAGGGCGGGAACGGGGGCTTGGGTACCGTAGGCGGGTGCTTGGGCAGCGTAGGCGGGAGCCTGGGCAGCGCCGGCCGGCGTAGGCGGCTGGCCGGGGTTCTGGTCGTCCGGCTGCTGGGCCGGGAGCTGTGATGGGTGCGAGGTCATACTGCCACGTTAACAACGCGGCCTCCGCGCGGGCATCATCCGCAAGGACTAATAATTCTCCGTCACAGCGGCCCGCTCGTACTGCGGCGCCCAGGCCAGGTCGTGGCCCAGTTCGATGGCGGCGCGCTGCCACCAGTGCGGATGGCGCAGTGCCGCCCGCGCCAGCAGCACGGCGTCGGCCGACCCCTCCCTGATGACCGAGTCGGCCTCCGCCGGCGTGGTGATGAGCCCGACGGCGCCGGTCGGGACGCCGGACTGGCGGCGGATGGCGGCGGCGAAGGGCACCTGGTAGCCGGGGCCCAGCGGAATGTTCACGCCGTGCACCGCGCCGCCGCTGGAGACGTCCACCAGATCCACGCCGCGGGCGGCCGCCTGGGACACCACATCGGCCACCGCTTCCGGCAGCAGGCCGCCATCCGCCCAGTCGCTGGCGGAGACACGCAGCAGCAGCGGCATGGCCTCGGGGATCACGGCGCGGACCGCGTCCACCACCTCCAGCAGCAGACGCGCGCGGTTAGCGGCCGACCCGCCCCACTCATCGGTGCGGGTGTTGACCAGCGGGGACAGGAACTGGTGCAACAGATAGCCGTGGGCGCCGTGAATTTCGATCGTGTCAAACCCCGCCCAGACCGCACGGACCGCCGCGTCGCGGAAATCGGAGACGATCTGCCGGATGCCTGCCGGATCCAGTGCCGCCGGCGCAGCGTAGCGGCCGAAAGCCTCGGTCGTCGGACCAACGCTCTGCCAGCCGCCCTCGGCGTGCGGCACCGAACCGGATTCCAGGGCAAACGGTGCGTAGGTCGATGCCTTGCGCCCGGCATGGGCCAACTGGACGCCGATCTTGGTGTCCGCCGAACCGTAGCGGTGCACGAACTCCGTGATCCGGCTCCACTCCTGCGCCTGCGCGTCGGTCCAGATGCCGGTGTCCTGCGGACTGATCCGTCCTGTGGCGTTGACCGCCGTCGCCTCGGTGAGGATCAATGCCGCGCCACCGGCGGCGAACTGGCCCAAGTGCATCAGGTGCCAGTCGTTCGGTGTTCCGGGTGCATCCTCCCGGCGGACCGAGTACTGGCACATAGGGGCCACCCAGCCGCGGTGGGCCAACTGCAGTCCGCGCAGCCGCATCGGCTCGAACAAGCCGCCGGCTGAAGCCTGCCCCATTTAGAAGAGCGCCCGCGCCAAGGCCTGGCGGGCCTTGGAGACCCGTGGGTCGGAGCTGCCCACCACATCGAACAGTTCCACCAGCCGCGCGCGGGCTGTTTCCCGTTCGTCTCCGGAGTGCCGGCTGATGAAGCCGACCAGGCGCGCGAAGGCGTCCTCGACATGCCCGCCGGACACGTCCAGATCGGCTACGGCCAGCTGGGCTTGCAGGTCGTCGGGCTGGTCGGCGGCGGCGCTGCGCAGCTCATTGGCATCGGCACCCTGGAGCCGCTGCAGCAACTGCACCTGGTACAGCCCCGTGCGGGCCTCGTTGTCGGCAGGCTGTTCGGCCAGCGCCTTCTGGTACGCGGCCGCTGCCCGGGCGTAGTCGCCGGCCTCGATGGCATCGAATGCCTCCTGATGCAGCGGCGGCAGCGGCTTCTCTTCCTCAGCCGGAGCGTCCGCCGCGCCGGGAGCCGTGCCGGTCACGCCGTTGGCCTGTGCCACCTTGAGCAACTCGTTGACGAACTGCCGCAGCTCGTCGGCCGAGGCCGCGCCTTGAAACAGCGGGATCGGCTGCCCCTTCAAGAGCGCGACGGCGGCCGGCACGCTCTGCAGTTGGAAGGCCTGGGCGATGCCGGGGCTGGCGTCGACGTCCACCCGCGCCAGCACAAACCGGCCGGCAAACTCGTTGGTCACCTCGGCCATGGCGGAGGCCAACTGCTGCGCCAGGTCGCTCCACGATGCGGTCAGCTCCACGATCACGGGAACCTGGGCGGACAGTTGGACGAGCGCCTGGAAGCTCTGCTCGTTGACCTCGACGATGTAGCCTGCGGTGTCGCCGTCGCCCGCTGCCGGCGCTCCGGCGGCCGCGGCCGGCGCACCCGAAGCCGGTTGCTGCGGCCTTTTCAGTGCGGACAGGTCAACGGCGCCGCGCAGGCTGACGGATGACGGCGCGGGGCCCTGCTCTGGAGTTGGAGTTGTCATAACATCACACTAATACGTCTCGTCGGGCGTCTGGAATTGCGGGGCGGCAAGCGACGCTGCCCGGCCGGGTTGCCCGGCCGGGCAGGCTCTACTTCAGCTTGGCGTCGACCAGGCCCTGGGCCACCCCGACCACGGTGAGCTCCTCATCGGAGCCGGCCGGCGGCACGTGCAGGAAGACGGCTTCGCTGTACGTCACGTCCACGCCTTCGGTGGTGGAGTCCTCCCCGGCAAGCGCCGCAAACTCGGGCGAAAGTTCCACGGTGGCGCCGGCTTCGGCCGGCACGCTCCTGGTCACCGACTTGATGTGGCCGAACACCACGGCACCGCCGTCGGCCGTGCGCAGCGCGCTCAGCGATTTGTTGTCGACGCTGCGGCGGAAGGAGATGTCCGCGCTCTTGTTGGATTTGACCTGGTCCTTTTGGATCTTTTGGATCTGGTCGGAGAAGGTGTTCTTGCCGATCTTTTTCTGGTGTTTTCCGCTGTCCAGGTTCTCGGCGACCATCTTCACGGCTGTCTGCGGCGAGTAGAGCAGGCCGTCCTCGGCATCCAGCGGAACGGCCGGCGTCCCGCCGCTCTCGGTGGAGACCTGCGGGAACGTTGTTCCCGGCAGCATCTGCAGCGCACCCACCATCCGGTAGTTCGACCGGGGATCCTGCTGTGTCAGCACGATTACCTGCGGCACCGGATTGTCCTCGCCTTCGGTCACCGTCACCACGGTCCGCGGCCACTCTGCACTGGTGGTGACCATCGAGGCCAGAATCGGTCCGGCGGCCACCGGGACGGGAGCCGCGGCCTTGCCGTTTTCGGCGCGCACCGTGTAATTGGCCTCGCGGACGGTCAGCGCTGCTCCCCCGACGCGCGGCTCCAGCTTGCCGGCGTCCCGCGCCTTGTCTGCATTCGATACTGACGCCGCCACCGAATCCATGATCCGCGTCAGCTGGCTCTCCAGCACTACCGGGAAGCCGCCTGCTTCCTCGGCATCGGGGGACGGAGCTGCCTGGGCGGGCAGCACTGTGCCGGCGGCAAGCACGACGGCGGTGCCCGCCGCAGCCGCGGCACGCAGGCCGAGCGCGGGGCGGACCCTCAAGGAACGGCGGCCCGACGAACGCGAACCCTCCTCCGGATTCTCAGTGCCGGGCCTTGCTGGTGCGGCTTCATCGGCGCGGCCGGCGGGCACGGCGGCGGGACCAGCGGCGGTCCGCTTGTCGGTTCCGCCGCTCGGGCCCGAGTCGTTGCCCGGCGAGTCATCGCCCGGGGTCTGGCGGTTCGGACGGCGGGATACAACCGCCATCGCCACGCCAAGCACCACGAGCAGGGCGCCCAGGATGATCAGGGCAAGCGACCACGGAACGGACGTGTCGTTCGGCCATGTGACGGTCACGTTGGTCGGAGCCGGCGCGCTGCCGTCGGAGGCCAGCAGGATGGACCACTCGCCGTCGGCCGGAGCGACCCAGCGGTGCTCGATGCTGCCCTCGGCCTGCTCTTCGCTTACCCAGAGGTCGGATCCGGCCGGGTTCGGCACTTTGGCATCGCCCTCGGTCACGGTCCCCTGCAGCTGGCCGTCCTCGATGCCGGTCAGGGACGTGTGCGCTGCCTCCCCGACCCATGCGTCGACGTCGCCGGCACGGCCGATGGCCAACAGGAAGTCGCCGTCGGCCTCCACCGAAACGTCCACTTCTTCCTCGTGGACACCAAAGACTTCCGGTTCAATCACGGTGACCGGCGCGGTGGCGTCCGCCGTGTAGCTGGCGGATGCCCGCTCGGGCGGGGCCCAGACGGTGCGTTGGGCGATGCCCAGCGCGATGGCCAACAGCCCGATCACCATCAGGGCCACGGAAATCTTGAAGCGCACAAAAATACCAATCGTCGATCGTGCAGGAAGGAAGGGCCGCAGGTCCGCCCAAGCCTTTACGGCCGGGGCGGTTGCCCGGCGTCGGGTTAAACTTTATAACCCTATGGTAACGAACCGTCTTGCGGTCCGCTCGAAGCCGGATTCCCCGCCTGCCCACGCCGTCCTGTTGCCTGACTTCTTCCGCTGCAGCGCCCCACCACTGGTAGTCTTTCGCTCAGAATTGACCGTATCCTGCGCCGTTGCCTAGCGCGCAACAGAAGCGCCCGCCCGTAGCTTCAGCGGCTGCAGGCGGAAGAGAGGGTGCTGCGTGAACGAACACCGGGACGGTCCGTTGCCCGGCGCGGGCAACGGACAGGATGCCGAAGACTATCGGGCTGCCGCCGATTCACCGGCCGAACCTGGGACCTCGGCGCCCGTGACGGCGGCACGCCAGCGTGCGGTCCTGAGCGCCCTCGGGCGCCTCGGAGCCTCAATGCCCCGCGCCAGGCCCCGCGTCCGATTCGAGATGCCGCCCGAGTCGGATCCGCCGACTGCGCCTTCCGAGCTGGTCGGCGCAGACATGTCCCCCGCGCGGCATCCGATCCATTTCGGTTTCATGGCAACGGTCGGCGTCGGTTTCGCCCTGCTGCTCTACTTTGTGCTCATCAACGTGGGTGCCTTGCTGGCCTGGATTGCGGCGGCGCTGTTCATTGCCCTGGGGCTCGACCCGATCGTCCGCTGGCTGGAGCGCAAGGGGCTCCCGCGTCCGGCCGGCGTCATCATTGTGGTGCTGATCCTGGCGGGGTTGGTCGCCGCCTTTATCTCCACGCTGATCCCGACCATCGTCAACCAGACCACCCAGATCGTGGCCAACGCCCCGCGCTACGTTGACGACTTCCTGAACTCGGCCTTCTTCCAAAGCGTCGATGAGCAGTTCCAGGTCCGAGAGCGCATTGACGTGGAACTGGAGAAGTTCTTTGCCAATTCCGAGAACGTCACCGGCATCTTCGGCGGTGTCCTCGGCGTCGGCAATGCCGTCCTCCAAGGTGCGTTCGGGGCGCTGATCGTGCTGGTGCTCACGCTGTACTTCCTGGCATCACTTCCGGCGCTGAAGATTTGGGCCTATCGGCTGGCCCCACGGTCCAAGCGCCAGCAGGTGCAGCGGCTGTCCGAAGAGATCAGCAGCAGCGTGGGCAGCTACGTGATTGGTCAGGCCTGCGTGGCACTGATCAACGCCACGGTGGCCTTCATCGCCATGTCCATTGCCCAGGTGCCGTTCACCACCCTGCTGACGTTCGTCGTCGCCTTGCTGGCGTTCATCCCGCTGATCGGTGCCGTCATTGCCGGTGCGCTCGTCTCGCTGGTGGCCCTGACCGTGAGCTGGCAGACGGCCGCGCTGTTCGCCATCATCTACTTTGCCTACCTGCAAATCGAGGCCTATTTCGTGTCGCCGCGCGTGATGCAGCGCGCTGTTGCGGTTCCCGGGGCCGTGGCCGTGATCGCCGTGATTGCCGGCGGTTCGCTGCTGGGCGTACTCGGCGCGCTGATGGCGATTCCGGTCGCAGCATCGGTGATGCTGCTGCTGAAGGACGTCTTTATCGTGCGGCAGGACCGCGCCTGATTCACCGCTCAGCGGTAACGGAAACTGCGGGTCTGCCAGCAGCGCGGGTGCCAGTGCCGTCGCTCGGCCAGCGCCGTTTCGCCGCCGAACAAGGAATCGGCGCGCCAGGCCACCAGGTGCTCGATTCCGGGGCCGATCGTGCGGTTGCAGCCCGGACAGATATAGTCCTTGGCGGCGTTCGAGCCGGGGATCCGCCGGACGTTCCATTCGCCGTCGGGGGCGTTCTGGCGCTCGGGGATGCCGGCGCGGGCGCGGTCCAGGTCCAGTTCTCTTTCCCGCGTCCACTTGCTGCTGCCCGTCCCCGAACGGCGGCGCGGACGGTTGGATCGGGGCATGCCATCCATTCTGCCCCACCGCCGCGGCCCGGGCCGAACCACCCACCCGGCAGAAGGTAAAGTGGCCTACTGTGCGTCTTGTCATTGCCCGTTGCTCCGTTGATTACATCGGCCGCCTCCGCGCCCACCTTCCGCTGGCCACACGCCTGTTAATGGTGAAAGCGGACGGTTCCGTCCTGATCCATTCCGACGGCGGTTCCTATAAGCCGCTCAACTGGATGAGCCCGCCGGCCACGCTGCGCGTTGCCGAACCGGAGACCGAGGACGCCGAGTCCGGTGTCCAGGAAGTCTGGAACGTCCAGCATGCCAAGAGCGATGACCGCCTGGTGATCAACATCCACGAGCACCTGCACGAGTACAGCCACGACCTGGGCGTGGACCCGGGGCTGGTCAAAGACGGTGTGGAGGCCGATCTGCAGCGCCTGCTGGCCGAGCAGATCCACCGCCTCGGGCCGGGCCACACGCTGGTGCGGCGCGAATACATGACGGCGATCGGCCCGGTGGACATCCTTGCCCGCAACGCCGACGGCGGCACCGTGGCGGTTGAGCTCAAGCGGCGCGGCGACATCGACGGCGTGGAACAGCTGACCCGCTACCTGGAACTGCTCAACCGCGATCCGCTGCTGGCCCCGGTCAAGGGCATTTTCGCCGCGCAGCAGATCAAGCCGCAGGCCCGGGTGCTCGCCACCGACCGCGGCATCGCCTGCCTGACCCTGGACTACGACGAAATGCGCGGCGTGGACGACGCCGAGTCGCGCCTGTTCTGAGCCGGCGTCCCCCATCGGCTGCCGGGACGGCGCCCGGCCTAGAATCGGACCATGAGCTCCTCCGGGCAGGCCGATCCGCAACCGCAGTACCTCCGGGGCCGGATCGTCTCGGCAGGAACCACGCTCGACGACGGTGTCGTCGCCTTTGCGGGCGACCGAATCCGCTATGCCGGCCCCGCCGCACACTTCGACTCCACCGGCTGGCGTCAAGTGGACCTCCCGGCGGAGAGCCTGTTGCTGCCCGGGCTGATCGACACCCACTGCCACGGAGCCTCCGGCGGCGACTTCTCCTCCGCAGACGAGGCGGGGGCCCGGCGCGCCGCCGGCTTCCTGCATCGCAGCGGCACCACCACCGTGGTGGCCAGCGCCATGGCCGGTTCCCTGGACGACATGCTGGCGGCCATCCGACTGCTGGGGGAACTGTCCCGCGAGGGTGTGCTTGCCGGCGTCCACGCGGAGGGCCCCTTCCTCTCGCAAGCCCGCTGCGGCGCGCAGAACACCGAATATCTCCTCGCACCGGACACCGGCTTCGCGGCCCGGCTGGTCGAGGCCGCCGACGGGCACCTGGTCTCGATGACTTATGCCCCGGAGTTGGACGGCGCCGACGAACTCGTTGATCTGCTCACGGAGCTCGGCGTGACGCCGTCGCTAGGGCATACCGACGCCGATGCCGCGACGGCCGCTGCCTCGCTGGTCCGCGCGGCGGCAGGCCTGGCGCAGGCCGGCTTCGACCGGCACCGCCGACGGCCGCTCGTCACGCACTTGTTCAACGCGATGCCGCCCCTGCACCACCGCTCCCCCGGTGCTGCGGCAGCGTGCTTGCGCGCCGCCTCCGCGGGGCGCGCCGCCGTCGAACTCATTTCCGATGGAATCCACCTGGACCCGGAGACCGTCCTGACCGTTTTCGAGCTGGTGGATGGCGCCAACATCGTGTTGGTGTCCGATGGGATGGCGGCCACCGGACTGGGTGACGGCGGGTATGTGCTGGGCGCCAATGATGTGAGCGTCAGCGGCGGCGTTGCCAGGGTGGCCGCCAGCGGTGCGTTGGCCGGCGGCACGGCCACGCTTCTGGACTGCGTACGTACTACAGTGGCGGCCGGAGTCCCGCTGGAAACCGCCGTCTCCTCCGCTTCCGCCGTGCCGGCCGCGGCGCTGGGACTGGCGGAGGAAGCCGGCGCGCTGTCCCGTGGCTTCAGGGCCGATCTGCTGGTCACCAC
Organism: Actinomycetota bacterium; assembly: GCA_051751385.1. Classification (GTDB taxonomy): domain Bacteria; phylum Actinomycetota; class Actinomycetes; order Actinomycetales; family Micrococcaceae; genus Crystallibacter. The sequence continues at coordinate 439,290 of JBNJKW010000002.1, forward strand.
CGGAGACTTGGCCTTGACCGCAGTACTGCGCGGGGGCCGCTGGCTGGACCCGCTGCCGAGGTGAAGCAAACGGCCGGCTTAACCACGAATCGAACTCTTGCTTAATTTTAGATTGAATCGCCCTTTGTACCGTTGACCGCCCATGTTGCTTATGTGATGCTTAACTCAGTCTTTGTGTAGGTGAGTTTTTCATGCTCGCAAGACATGTTGCGAGTGTGAAGCTCCTCAGCGTCCGGCCCGACGGCCTTGTTGTTCGGATCTTCCACGGAGTAACCGGGTTGGTACGAGGTGTACCGGCTTGATTCTGTTTTACGATGAGGAGATTTAAATGGCACAGGGGACCGTCAAGTGGTTTAACGCGGAAAAGGGCTTCGGCTTCATCACTCCGGATGAAGCTGACGGAGATGTCTTCGTTCACTACTCCGAGATCCAGTCGGGCGGCTTCAAGACGCTCGATGAAAACCAGCGTGTGAGCTTCGAGATCGGCCAGGGAGCCAAGGGCCCCCAGGCCACCGGCGTCACTGTCATCTAGCTTCGGCTTCAGCACCGCGCGGCCCTATGGCAGCGCAGCGCCAGCAGGACCCCTCCGGACGGTTCCGGAGGGGTTCTTCTGTTTCCGGTGTCAGGCCGGCAGCTTCGGCGACCCCAACCGGACCACATCTCCGCCCAAGGACCGCAGCCGCTCGTCGAACAGCTCGTAGCCGCGGTCGATGTGCTCCACGCCGTGGACCTCGGTGGTGCCTTCCGCCACTAGCCCCGCGATCACCAGCGCGGCTCCGGCACGGATGTCGTTGGCCTCCACCGGCGCGCCGGAGAGCTGCGGGACGCCTTTGATCAGCGCATGGTGCCCATCCAGTCTCACCACCGCGCCCAGGCGGGACAATTCGGAGGTGAACCCCCAACGCGCTTCGAAGACGTTTTCCGTCACCATGCCGTGCCCGTTGGCTACGGCGTTCAAAGCAACAACGAACGGCTGCAGGTCCGTGGGGAAGCCAGGATACGGCAGCGTGGAGACGTTGATCGGGTCCGGACGCTGCGGTCCTTCCACCGTGAAGCCGTCGTCCCTGCGGGTAATCCGGCAGCCGGCCTGCGCCAGCTTGTCCAGCACCACGGCCAGGTGGCCGGGATTGGACTTGGCCACGTCCACGGTTCCGCCCGTGATGGCGGCGGCAAAAGCCCAGGTGCCGGCAACAATGCGATCCGGTACGGTGCTGTGGCGCACCGGGTGCAGGCTCTCGACGCCGGTGACCACCAGGGTTGGCGAACCGATCCCTTCGATCCGCGCCCCCATCGACACCAGCAGGTCGGCAATGTCCGTGATCTCCGGTTCCCGCGCGGCATTATCGATCACTGTCACTCCCCGGGCCAGCGTTGCCGCCATCATCAGGTTTTCGGTAGCCCCGACCGATGGATACGGCAGGCGGTGGTGGGCGCCGTGAAGCCCGTTCGGCGCCTTGGCCACCAGATAACCGTGGTCGATGCTGATCCGCGCACCCATCTGCTCCAGCCCGGCCCGGTGCATATCCAGGCCGCGGCTGCCGATCGCGTCTCCCCCGGGCAGCGCAACCTCGGCCTGGCGGCACCGGGCCACCAGCGGGCCCAGCACGGAAATGGAGGCCCGCATGGCGCGCACCAGGTCGTAGTCGGCCTGGTGCGCCGGCGCGGCCGGCACGTCGATGTGGACGCTGGCGGCGTCGACGTCGTAGTCCACCGCGCAACCGAGCCGACGCAGCAGTTCGGACATGATCCAGACATCCTGGATGTCCGGCACATTAGTGATCGTTGATCGGCCCTCCGCCAACAGCACCGCTGCCATCAGCTTCAAGACGCTGTTTTTGGCGCCCGAGACCTCTACGCGCCCGTTGAGCGTGCTGGGCCCGCGCACCACGATCACCTCATCCATGAAATCCATCCTACGGTTGTGGCACGGTTGTGCCGGTTAAACGGCTGGCGGCGCGGCTCCCGGAGGAACCGCGCCGCCACATCCAGGACTAGCGCCAGGTGCCGATGCCGATCACCGGACCGGCTTCGAGCCAGGACGAGAGACCGGCGTAGACGTCGAACGTCATCGCCATCGTCAGATCCTGTTTTTCATGCGTGAGCATCACGACGATCGCACCGGGCTGGATCTTTGCGCGTTCGGCTTCGGTCGGTTGCCGCCATCCCTGCAATTCCAGCGAGCTGCGCCGGAACTTGTAGCGCGGCTTGGGGCTCAACGAGAGCAGGCGCAACCATTCCAAGTGGGTGTCCGTATAACGACAAACCCCCATCTGCCAGCTGCCGGGCAGCATGGCGATGGAGGCGTCGAAGGTGCCCAAGGTGCGCCGCAGTTGATAGCGGCGCACCCCGAAGGCAATCAGTGCCAACACCAGCAGCAGGAAAACTGCGGCCAGAATGGCGAACGTGATGTCGAGACCGGTCACCGGCGGCTAGCGGGTCGCCGTGGCCTCGTCGCCAACCGTCGCATTGTCTGCGACGATGACAACCCGGTTGCTGTCGACGGAGAAGAACCCGCCGTCGACATTTACGGTGATGCGGTCACCAGAGACCGGCTCGATGGCCAGTTCGCCGGCGGCCAGGACCGCCAGCACCGGGGTGTGCCCGGGCAGGATCCCGATTTCGCCGTCGCTGGTCCGCGCCTTGACCATTGTTGCCCGGCCGGACCACACAAAATGGTCCGCCGCGACAATCTCAACTTCCAGTTCAGCAGAAATATTAGCCACTGGCCTTACTTCCCGGTCTGTTCCTGGATCTTGGCCCACTGGCGCTCAACATCGTCCAGGCCGCCCACGTTGAAGAAGGCCTGCTCGGCGATGTGATCGAGCTCGCCGTCGCAGATGGCCGTGAAGCCTTCCACGGTGTCCTTGATGGAAACCGTAGAACCCTCGACGCCGGTGAACTGCTTGGCGGTGTAGGTGTTCTGCGACAGGAACTGCTGAATGCGGCGGGCCCGGGCGACGACGATCTTGTCTTCTTCGCCCAGTTCATCGATGCCGAGGATGGCAATGATGTCCTGCAGTTCCTTGTTCTTCTGCAGGATCTGCTTCACGCGGACAGCGGTGTTGTAGTGGTCCTGTCCGATGTACTGCGGATCCAGGATGCGAGACGTCGAGGTCAGCGGATCCACGGCCGGGTACAGGCCACGCGAAGCGATTTCACGGGAAAGTTCCGTGGTCGCATCCAGGTGGGCGAAGGTGGTCGCCGGAGCCGGGTCGGTGTAGTCATCCGCGGGGACGTAGATCGCCTGCATCGAGGTGATCGAGTGACCCTTGGTGGAGGTGATGCGTTCCTGCAACACGCCCATCTCGTCGGCCAGGTTCGGCTGGTAGCCCACAGCAGAGGGCATACGGCCCAGCAGCGTGGAGACCTCGGAACCTGCCTGGGTAAACCGGAAGATATTGTCGATGAACAGCAGCACGTCCTGCTTCTGCACATCGCGGAAGTACTCCGCCATGGTCAGGGCAGACAGGGCCACGCGCAGTCGCGTTCCCGGCGGCTCATCCATCTGGCCGAACACCAAGGCGGTGTCCTTGAGCACGCCGGCTTCTTCCATTTCGACCCAGAGGTCGTTGCCCTCGCGGGTACGCTCGCCAACACCGGCGAACACGGAAGTACCGCCGAAGTTGCGGGCCACACGGGTGATCATTTCCTGGATCAGCACCGTCTTACCCACGCCGGCACCGCCGAACAGGCCGATCTTGCCGCCCTTGATGTACGGGGTCAGCAGGTCGATCACCTTGATGCCGGTCTCCAGCATCTCGGTGGAGCCTTCCAGCTCGGCGAAGTTCGGCGCCTTGCGGTGGATCGGCCAGCGCTCGGTGATTTCCAGCTGGGATGCTTCGACGTCCAGCGGCTCGCCCAGGACGTTGAAGATGTGGCCCTTGACGCCGTCGCCCACGGGCACGGTGATCGGGGATCCGAGGTCCTGCACGGTGGTGCCGCGGACCAGGCCGTCGGTAGCCTGCAACGCGATAGCGCGGACCAGGTTGTCGCCCAGGTGCTGCGAGGTCTCGAAGGTGATGGTGCGGGTCGCGCCGTTGAGGGTGATCTCAGCGGTGAGCGCGTTGTACATTGCGGGGATTGCGTCAGCCGGGAATTCGACGTCGACAACCGGGCCGATGACACGGGCGATACGGCCGGTAGCGCCCGTAGCGACGGAACCGGTTCCGTGCTCGATGGTTTGGGCAGTCATCTTTCTCACTTCTCAGTTTCGATGGCGTGGTTTATGTGTGCTGTTGCTGCAGGGACTGATTAGGACGCTGCCAGGGCGTCCGCGCCACCGACAATTTCGGTGAGTTCCTGCGTAATCTCTGCCTGACGCGCGTTGTTGCGCAGACGCGTGTACTTCTCGATCAGGTCCGTGGCGTTGTCGCTAGCGGACTTCATCGCTCGCTGGCGTGCGGCAAGCTCGCTGGCCGCAGCCTGCAGCAATGCCGCGAAGATGCGCGATTCGATGTAGCGCGGCAGCAGTGCGTTCAGAACCTGTTCAGGCTCCGGCTCGTACTCGTACAGCGGCAGCAGGTCGGTCTCCGCGGTGGCCTCTTCTTCCACAACCTCCAGGGGCAGCAGTCGGATGACCGCAGGCTCCTGGACAACCATGGACTTGAAGCGGCTGTAGACGATATGAATCTCGTCCACGCCACCGTCCTCGAACGGCGTGTTGAAGTCGGAGAGCAGTTCCTCGCCGATCTCGCGGGCGGTGCTGAACTCCGGAGAGTCAGTGCCGCCCGTCCAGACCTGCTGGTACTGGATGTTCCGGAAGTCGAAGTAGGCCTGCGCCTTGCGGCCGACCAAGTAGTGGCGGACTTCCTTGCCTTCTCCGTGAAGCAGCTCGGTCAGGGACTGAGCCTGCTTCAGCACGGACGCGGAGTACGACCCCGCCAGACCGCGGTCGGAGGTCAGCACGAGCACGGCGGCCCGGCGGATTTGCTCCGGCTCGGTGGTCAGCGGATGGTCGATCTCGGACTGCGAAGCCACAGCAGAAACGGCACGGGTGATCGCATTGGCGTACGGCATCGAAGCCGCGACACGGCTGCGGGCCTTGCCAATGCGTGAGGCGGCGATCAGCTCCATCGCCTTGAAGATTTTCCGCAGCGACGAAGTCGATGCGATCTTCTGGCGGTAGACCCTAATCTGGGCTCCCATACTCTTCCTTTCCTCGTCCTCGGCGGCCGGGCGGGACCGCGGTGTGGTCCCGCCCGATCAACGAAGATGAATTAGCGCTTCTGCTTGACGATCTGTTCCTGGGCGACTTCGTCTTCGGCCAGGGCATCGTACTCTTCGCGGCCGGCGCCAACCAGACGGCTGTCACCCTCCCCGAAGAAGCCCTGCTTGAAGTCAGCGATCTGCGACTTCAACTCGTCCACCGTGGAATCCTCGAGCAGGTTCGTCTGCGCGATCGTCGTCAGCACCGAGCTGCGGTGCCTCAGGTGCGAGAGGAAGTCGGTCTCGAAGCGGGTGACGTCCTCGACCGGAACATCGTCCAGGTAGCCGTTGGTACCGGCCCAGATGGAGACAACCTGATCCTCCATCGGGTACGGCGTGTACTGGCCCTGCTTGAGCAGTTCCATCAAACGGGCACCGCGGGTCAGCTGCTGGCGCGATGCTGCGTCGAGGTCCGACGCGAACATGGCGAATGCCTGCATATCGCGGTACTGGGCCAGGTCCAGCTTCAGGGTGCCGGATACCTTCTTCATCGCCTTGACCTGCGCTGCGCCACCCACGCGGGAGACGGACACGCCGACGTCCACGGCCGGACGCTGGTTGGCGTTGAACAGGTCGGACTGCAGGAAGATCTGGCCGTCCGTGATCGAGATGACGTTGGTCGGAATGTAGGCCGAGACGTCGTTTGCCTTGGTCTCGATGATCGGCAGGCCGGTCATCGAGCCCGCGCCCAGCTCGTCGGAGAGCTTGGCACAACGCTCCAGCAGGCGGGAGTGCAGGTAGAACACGTCGCCCGGGTAGGCCTCGCGTCCCGGCGGCCGGCGCAGCAGCAGCGACACGGCGCGGTAGGCTTCGGCCTGCTTGGAGAGGTCATCAAAGATGATCAGGACGTGCTTGCCGCCGTACATCCAGTGCTGGCCGATGGCCGAGCCGGCGTAGGGCGCCAAGTACTTGAAGCCGGCCGGGTCGGACGCGGGCGACGCCACAATGGTGGTGTACTCCAGCGCGCCCTTGTCTTCAAGAGTCTGGCGAACGGCAGCGATGGTCGATGCCTTCTGGCCGATCGCCACGTAGATGCAGCGGACCTGCTTAGTGACGTCGCCGGATTCCCAGTTGGCCTTCTGGTTCAGGATGGCGTCGACGGCGATGGCGGTCTTGCCGGTCTGGCGGTCACCGATGATCAGCTGGCGCTGGCCGCGGCCGATCGGAATCATCGCGTCGATGGCCTTCATACCGGTCTGCAGCGGCTCGTGCACGGACTTACGCTGGGTGACGCCCGGAGCCTGCAGCTCCAGTGCCCGGCGCTCGGTCGACTCGATCGGGCCCTTGTCGTCGATCGGGTGGCCCAGCGGGTCCACGACGCGGCCCAGGTAGGCGTCGCCAACCGGGACGGACAGGATCTCACCGGTGCGGTGAACTTCCATGCCTTCTTCGATGCCGGTGAAGTCGCCGAGGATCACGACGCCGATTTCGCGGGTGTCGAGGTTCTGGGCCAGGCCCAGAACGCCGTTCTCGAAACGCAGCAGTTCGTTCGCCATGACCGAGGGAAGACCCTCGACACGGGCGATGCCATCGCTGGCAGCGGTCACGTGGCCGACTTCGACCCGCTCGGCGCTTCCGGGTTCATAGGACGCCGCGAACTCGTTCAGCGCATTGCGGACGTCGTCGGCGTTGATGGTCAATTCGGCCATCTGCAGTCCCTGCTCTCCTGTGTTTGTGATCATCGCGTGGTGCGCGACGACCGGTGTGTAATTCAGTCTGTGTGAGGCTTCCGGTCCTAGTTTCCGAGGAAACTACACCGTGAGGCTCCTGCGGAGTTCAGCCAGGCGGGAGATCACGGACGCATCCACAACCTCGTCCCCGACCATGACCCGCACGCCGCCAACCAGTCTCGGATCAACGTTGACGTTCATCTTCAGTCCGCGGCCGTACAGCCGGTCAAGGCCGGCCTGCAGGCGGGTCGCCTGTTCACTGGTCAGCGGACGGGTAACGCTGACCTGCGCGATCCAGCGCTGTTGGCGCTTGGCCACCAGCTGGACGAACCGCTCTACCAGTGCCGTGGGCTTGATGCCGCGCGGTGCGGACACCGCCTGCCGGATCAGCAGCTGGGCTGCGGGACCCGCGCTTGGCACCAGCTGCAGTGCCAGCGCCGTCTTGGCTTCGTCCGAAGCCTGCGGCTCAACCAAAGCGCGCTGCAGGTCGTGATCCGATCCGACAACGCGGTTGAAGGCGAACAGGTCGCTCTCCAGACCTTCGAGTCCGTCGACGCCCTGGCCCTTCTCTGCAACAGCGACGGCAGTGGTGGCCGCCAGGGTCTCCAAGGCGTCCCCGATGTCGCGCGCAGAGGCCCAGCGCTTAGCAGCCAGCGAGGTGACGATGTCCCGGGCATCCGCCGAGACCTTCCCCTCGAGGAGACGGCCGAACATATCGGCCTTCTCTTTGCTGTCGCGCGACGGATCGGTCAGGGCACGGCGCAGTCCGGCATTGCTGTCCAACAGGCCCAGGACCCCAAAGAGTTCCTCTGCCAAGGACAGCGAAGCGGTGGGAAGCTTAGCCTCCAGCTCCTGCAGTGCCGCTTTCAGCGACTCGCTCGATACACCGGCCATTATTTAGCAGCACCTGCACTCTGGGACTCAAGGTCGGCGAGGAAGCGGTCCACGACGCGCGCAGAACGCTCGTCGTCGTTCAGCGCTTCGCCGACGATCTTGCCAGCCAGTTCGGTCGCCAAAGCACCAACCTCGCCGCGCAGCGAGGTCACGGCAGCCTGACGCTCGGCGTCAATCTGCACCTGGGCCTGCTCGCTAATGCGAGCGGCTTCGGACTGCGCCTTTTCCTTCAGGTCCGCCAGAATCTGGGCGCCTTCGGCGCGGGCGTCCTCACGGATGCGGTTGGCTTCCGCGCGGGCCTCCGTCAACTGCTGCTTGTACTCGTCCAGTGCAGCGCTGGCTTCAGCCTGAGCTGCCTCCGCCTTAGCGATCCCGCCCTCGATGGCTTCGGTACGCTCTGCAAACGTCTTCTCAAACGCCGGAACGACGAACTTTGCGACGATGTACATGAGGATCGCGAAGCCGATCAGCGTGACGAGGATTTCCCAGACGTTAGGGATCAGAGGGTTAACACCCTCCTCGGCGGCGAGGATCATTGCCTGATTCATATCTCACCCGTCCTATCTATTCGGTGTGGATGGTTCGCGTTGCCTTGATTAGAGGACGAACGCGAAAACCAGACCGAGGATGGCCAGAGCTTCAGTCAGAGCCAGGCCCAGGAACGCGATCGGCTGCAGGACGCGCTGTGCCTCCGGCTGGCGGGCAACGCCGTTGATGTAAGCAGCGAACACGAGGCCCACGCCGATGGCACCGCCGATAGCGGAGAGACCGTAACCGACGAGGTTGATATTGCCTTCCATTTTTTTCCTTTCAAGATGCCCAGGGGGCAGGTTGTTGGTTCAGGTTCTTCCCCAGAGGGGAAATTTAGTGTTCCTCGGCCAGGGAGCCTTGGATGTAGATCGCGGTCAGCAGGACGAAGACGTAGGCCTGCAGAACCTGGATCAGGATTTCGAAGAAGTACATGCCAACGCCGCCGGCGAGGGTGAGGAGGCCCAGCGGCTTCAACCAGAAATCAGCATCCACCAGCAGGAACTGCGTACCGGCAGCGGCCAGCATGATGATCAGGTGGCCGGCCAGCATGGTGGCGAAGAGACGGAGGCTGTGCGTGACCGGGCGGACCAGGAAGGTGGAAATGATCTCGATCAGCACGACCAGCGGCAGGATCGCCTTCGGCACACCGGAAGGGACCACGGCCAGCTTGAAGTAGCCGATGCCGTGCCTCTTGATGCCCAGCACAATCCACGTGACGTAGACGATGCCGGCCAGGGCGTAGGCCGTTCCCACATGAGACGTCGTCGGCAGCTGGATCAGCGGAATGGAGCCGAAGAGGTTGTTCACCAGGATGAAGAAGAACAGGGAGAACAGGAGCGGCACGAACGGCTTGAAATCGCGCTCACCGATGATGTCCTTACCCACCGAGTTGCGGACGAAGTTGTAGCTCATTTCGCCCAGATACTGCAGCTTGCCGGGGACAAGCTGGCGGCGGCGGGCCGCAGCAACGAAGAACCAGGAAATCAAAGCGACGGACAGCAGGACCAGCAGCATTTGCTTGCCGAAGCCCTCGCCGTACGGGGCCATCCACGGAAGAACCTCCGGTAGATGCATGTCTTCGAGGGTCGGTGGGACGAAGCCACCTTCATTAGCGGCCGCCGGAAGCGCAAGCGCGATCAACGCGTTTCCTCTCTGCAGTGTCCATCTTTGGGCGTTTCAGGGTGGGTCGCCGTCAAGGCAGGCCACCATATGAAGTTTTCTGACATTTAGGTGTGGTCCCCCGGGCCGCCCTCATGGCGACGCCGAGCGCCGCGCGTGAGCTTGTGTTTGCGGGCCAAGTAATATCCGCCTCCAGCGCCTAGAACGGCACCGACGAAAATCAGCCAGCGGGTATCCAGCAGATAGTCCAAGCCCCAGCCTATCAAACCCCAGGCGATGATCCCGCCAACTATATAGGTCAGCACGGTGTTGCCGCCTTGGTAGCTGGAGTCGTCGCCGGAACCGTCGTTCGACGGGCCAGGTGAGCCTTTAGCTGCCATGGGAGGACTCCCCCTTCGGCTGCTGCGGACGCTCTTCCGGCGCTGGCTCGGGATCGGCATACAGCTGATGCCGGGTGCGCGAAAAGGCGAACACTTCTGCCGCCTGCCACACGAGGACGGCGGCAACCGCCGCCACGAAGAACCAGGTCCGTTCCAGCCAATCCGGCGTCCCGATCAGGAACAGAGCGGCGCCGAATCCCACCACCTTGATGACGTAGGTGGCGATGAACGCACCGATCGCACCGGACGGATTCGACCGTCCGACAAAATGGCCCACCAGCAAACTAATAGCGAAGAACAACATCACCAGCACGGCGCCGAGCAGGGCGCTCACCGCCCCGGCTGCACCGGCCACGATGGCCGACGTTGCGATGATCAGAACGGCGGCTGCGCCGCTTGCGGTCAGGGAAGCGCGGAGGATCTTCAGCCATGGCGACCGGGTAGGACCGGATGCGTCGATGACGCCGCCGGCGGCAGCAGTGCCGTCGTGGCGGGAAGCACGCATGTGAGGTGTCCGTTTCGGTCGCAGGCGAAGTCAGCTGGCCGGAACCGGCCGGAATAATTCTACATGAGATAGAACTGGCCGACGAGTCAGGACCTGCTGTTACGCTGCGGGTCCCGCAGCGTTCGATGAGCGTCGGCTGAAGATCACCGGCGAACGCAGATAGAAAACGACGACGGCGGCGCCGGCGACGATGGCGGCAGCCTTGCCCTTCAGGTCCGAATCGGCGGCCAAGTAGCCGCAAAGACCGGTCAGCAGTGAACAGCCGGTGACCAGCAGCGCCGACTGCAGATGGCTGAAGCCCACGTCCGTCAGTCGCTGGTAAACGTGCGTGCGGTGCGGTGCGTACCACCGCTCCCCCGCACTGATCCGGCGCAGCAGCGTGGCGAGCGTGTCCGCCAGGTAGATGGCCACCGGCCCCAACAGGTACTCGGCGGGTACACCGTCCAGGAAGGCAGTCATGCCGAGCATGGCCAGCGAGGCTCCCAGCAGGTAGCTGCCGACGTCGCCCAAGAAGACGTTGCCGCGCCCGAGGTTCCACGGCAGGAACGCGACGAACGCGGCAGCTACTACGGCGCCGCCAACCACCAGCCAGCCGTGACCGGTGACTGCCCCGATGCCGGCGAACATCAGTCCCACGGCGGTGCCGTGCAGCCCGGAAATCCCGTTGACGCCGTCCATGAAGTTGGCGATGTTGATGTAGGCGGCCAGGGCCAGCGCGCCCAGCGGCAGCCACCACCATGTCTGGCCGGTGAGTTCGATGGCCAGCGCTGTTCCGCCGGCGCCGATGCCCAATTGCAGAGCGGCCCGGCCGCGGATGGACAGACCGCGGAAGTCCTCGACCCAGCCCAGCAGCGCTGCCGCCGCCGCCACGACGGCAACCGCGAGCAGCAACTGCGGCGCTTCCGCAGCACCGCTGAGGCCGGCAATCAGGAGCCCGGCCAGCAGCCCGACGGCCACGGTGATCCCGACGCCGCGGACCACGGCCCGCGTGTGCGAAGAACGTTCATTCGGCACATCAAGCACCCCGTGCCGTTTGAGCAGCGGAATCAGCGCGAACGGCAGCAGCAGGCTCAGTAGAAGGGCCACAACAACGGCCACCACGGCCGTGGTCACGACGCCCGCTCCCGCCCATCGGGTTCAAGGTTGTCGTCGGGGGCAACCGCCAGCGGGACGGTGTCCAGCGCGCCGGTCGACGCGGAGACCAGATGCTGCCGGCTCTTCCAATCGGCCAGGCTCATCCGGTCCGGATCAAGTCCGTCGATGGTGGCGTGCGAGATCTTGGGGTGCAGCGGCCGCGAATCGGTCTCGCCGTCCCCGATCAGGTCCTCGTGCAGCTTCTCTCCCGGGCGCAGGCCGGTGAAGACGATCTCGATGTCGCGGCCCGACATGGCGATCATCCGCTCGGCCACATCCAAAATCTTCACCGGTTCGCCCATGTCCAAAATCAACACTTCGCCGCCGGTTCCGATGGCGCCGGCCTGGATCACCAGCTGGCACGCTTCAGGGATAGTCATGAAGAACCGGGTGGCCGCGGCGTCCGTAACGGTGACCGGACCACCCTTGCGGATCTGCTCGCTGAACAGCGGCAGAACCGATCCGCGGCTGCCCAGTACGTTGCCGAACCGGACGGAGACGTACTTCAGTCCGGTTTGCTGCGCGACCCAGGCTGTCAGCTTTTCAGCCACCCGCTTGGAGTGGCCCAGCACGGTGGTGGGGTTGGCGGCCTTGTCGGTGGAAACATTGACGAAAGTCTCGACTCTGGCAGCACGTGCGGCACGCAGCACGTTCAGCGAGCCGAGCACATTGGTCTTCCAGGCTTCCTCCGGATACTGCTCCAGCAGCGAGACGTGCTTCAGCGCCGCGGCGTGGAACACCACTTCCGGCTTGCGGTCCAGGAAAATGGCTTCGAGTGCCCCGGCGTCGCGGATGTCGGCCAGCACGGTGTCCCTGCCCGTGAGCAGACCCTGGCCGGTGATGGAAATCTGGGTACCCTGCAAGCCGGTCTCGTCGCGGTCCAGCATGATCAGCTCGGCCGGCTGGAAGGCATGGATCTGCCGGCAGAGCTCGGAACCAATGGACCCGCCGGCGCCGGTGACCAGCACCCGCCTACCGGTCACGTAATGGGCGATTTCTTCCACGTGGATATCCACCGGCTGGCGCCCGATCAGGTCTTCAATCGCCACTTCACGGAAGGAAAAGTCCTGCCGTCCGGTCAGCATGTCCTTTAGCGGCGGCACCACCAGGACCCGCACGTTGAGGCCGGCGATGCTGTCGGAGATCTTGCGCATCTGCACGGAGTCGATGTCCGCGATCGCCACCAGCAGGACGGTTGCCTGGGTGCGCTGCACGATCTCCGGCAGGTCTTCCATCCTGCCCAGGACCGGAACGGACGCGATGCGCAGGTGCTTTTTGGACGGATCGTCGTCGATCAGCCCGACCGGCAGCCACGGTGAGGCGGGATCGTTGCTCATCCGGGTCACGATGTTGTTGCCCACAAAACCGGCGCCGAAAATCAGCGTCCGTTCGGCCTGTTCGCCCGGCTTGGCTTTGCTCTCCACATACATTCGCTTCAGGTAGCGCACCGCGGCCATGAACAGGCAGGCGAAGGGGAACGCGATCAGGCCGGTGCCGCGGGCGATGCCGAGCGAGATACCGAACGTCAGCAGTCCGAGGGTCAGGATCACGGACACCGAGATGGTCACCATGACCAGCAGCTTGGCCTCGTGGAAACTGCCGAAACTGTAGCGCCCCTTGTACAGCGCGAAGGCGGACCCGACGGCCACCTGGGCCGCTATTGCCAGCGCGCACAGCAGGATGATGCCGGGAATCTTGGCAGGGCTCAGCGCCATCTCGTAGCGCAGGAAAACGGCCAGCAGAATCGCCACGAGCCAGGCAAGGGAGTCCAGCAGGATCTGCGACCACAGCCACAGGGCGCGGTCGCTGCTGGCCGTTTTGCCGGCCGGAAGAGCGGAATCGCGGCTCATGCTTCTACCGTCTCCCCGAGGCCCAGGACATCCGGGACGACGGTGCGCAAGGTTTCCAGGCTGATCGTGCCTTCGCGCACCACGCGCAGCGGGCTGGAGGTGCAGTCCACGATAGTGGAGGGCACCGCCGTCGAACCGTCGGCAGGACGAAAGCCGTCTTCCAGATAGACGTCCACCGACTCAGCCAACTGCTCCATGGCCTGCGCGGCCGTCTGCGCCGAGGGGTGGCCGGTGCGGTTCGCCGAGGAGACGGCCAACGGCCCGGTCGCTGCCAGCAACTCCAGCGCCAGTTCGTCGTCGGGCATGCGCAGGGCAACGGTGCCCTTGGTTTCGCCCAGGTCCCAGGTCAGCGACGGCTGGGCACGGAAAATCAGCGTCAGTCCGCCCGGCCAGAAGGCGTCGGCGAGGGCGCGGGCTTCGTCGCTCACGTCGGTGGCGAGGCCATCCATGGTCTGCGGCCGCGGCACCAGCACCGGCGGCGGCATTTTCCGCCCGCGGCCCTTGGCTGCCAGCAGGGTGGCCACCGCCTGGGGCGAGAACGCGTCGGCGGCGATCCCGTAGACCGTATCGGTGGGCAGGACAACACACTGCCGGTCTGCGAGGGCGGCTTGTGCTGCCGCCAGTCCCTCGCTGCGGTCTGCGGCGTCGGTGCAGCTGAACGTGGTGCTCACAGTTTCATTGTTCCATTCTCATAACCTTCGAGCGGACGTGGCCCGCTCGCGCCCGGTTAGATCGTACTCGGTAGCCACCTGCTGCCAGCATCCGGCAGCCTGCAGGAGGGACAGCACCGCCGCGGCCTGGACCTCGGCATGCTCCATGATGAAGTAGCCGCCGGGCTTCAACAGCCGCGCCGCGGTTGCCGCGGTTGCGGCCGGCAGTTCCATCCCGTCAGCTCCCCCGCCGTAGAGCGCCATCTGCGGATCGTGGTCGGCGACCTCGGGCTCGCGCGGGACTGCTTCGGCGGGAATGTACGGAGGATTGGACACGACGACGTCGAAGGTCCCGTCATGCGCGGACAGCGCGGTGCGCAGGTCCTCCCTGAGCAGGGTGACGCCCAGCGGCGCCAGGTTCCGCTCGGCCCAGGCGTGCGCGAGGTCACTCAGTTCCACCGCGTACACGGTGGCCGAGGGCACTTCGCTGGCGACGGCGGCTGCGATGGCGCCGGAGCCGGTGCCCAGGTCCACCACCTTGGCCGCGGGCAGGGCCAGCGCCTGGTCGATCGCGTGCTGGGCGACGGTTTCGGTCTCCGGCCGCGGCACGAAGACGCCCGGTCCCACCTGCAGTTCAACGTGCCGGAAGAAGGCCCGGCCGGTGATGTGCTGCAGCGGAACGCGGGTGGCGCGTTCGGCCACCAGGTCGTCGAGGCCGTCCGGAGACTCCGCGTCCATCAGCGCCAGCGCGCGGACGCGCCCCAGCGACACGCCCAGCAGGTGGGCGGCGAGCAGCTCGGCGTCCACCCGCGGCGAAGGAACGCCGGCCTCTGCCAGCCGCGCGGCGGCGGCGGAGAGGGCCTCGGTAAGATTCGTGCCGGGCACCGCTGGCTAGTTTTCCTCGCCCAGGGCGGCCAGCCGGTGTTCCTCGTCCGCCTGGATGGCGGACTGGATCACCGGTTCCAGTTCGCCGTTCATCACCGCGTCCAGGTTGTAGGCCTTGTAGCCGGTGCGGTGGTCGGCGATCCGGTTTTCCGGGAAGTTGTAGGTTCGGATGCGCTCGGACCGGTCCATGGTGCGGATCTGCGACTTGCGGGTCTCGGAGTTCGCGGCGTCGATCTGCTCCTGCTGGTGGGCCAGCAGCCGCGCCCGGAGCACGCGCATACCGGCCTCACGGTTCTGCAGCTGCGACTTCTCGTTCTGCATCGCCACCACGATCCCGGTGGGCAGGTGGGTGATGCGTACCGCCGAGTCGGTGGTGTTCACGGACTGGCCGCCCGGGCCCGAGGAACGGTAAACATCGATCTTCAGGTCGTTCTGATGGATATCCACTTCTTCCGGCTCGTCCACTTCCGGAAGCACCAGTACGCCTGCGGCGGAGGTGTGGATGCGGCCCTGCGATTCGGTCACCGGAACGCGTTGCACGCGGTGCACGCCGCCCTCGAACTTGAGCCTGGCCCAGACACCCTCGGACGGGTCGTTGGAATTGCCCTTGATAGCCATCTGGACGTCTTTGTAACCGCCCAGATCGGACTCCGTCGCGGAGATGATTTCGGTTTTCCAGCCGCGCGTTTCAGCGTAGCGCGTGTACATCCGCAGCAGGTCGCCCGCGAACAGTGCCGCCTCGTCGCCGCCTTCGCCGCCCTTGACCTCGATGATCACGTTGCGGGCGTCGTCCGGGTCGCGCGGGATCAGCAGCCGGCGGAGCCGTTCCTGGGCGGTTTCGAGTTCGGCCTCCAGTCCTGGCACCTCGGCCGCCAACTCCGGATCCTCGTCGGCAAGCTCGCGTGCGGCTTCAAGATCGTCCGACAGGTGAGACCAGCGCTTGTGTGCCTCCACAATGCCGTTCAGCTCCGCCGAACGCCGCCCCAGCTTCCGCGCCCGCGCCTGGTCGGCATAGACAGCAGGATCGCTCAATTCCTTCTGCAGCTGGGCATGCTCATCCAGCAGCCCCTGAACGGACTCAAACATCTTCAAACCTCTTTCGACTCACAACAAGTCTAAATAGCAACGACAAGGACTGGCAGGCAAAGGTGACTTAACAGCAACAGCCGCTGAGTTTTTTGCCGGCCAGGGAGTGGCATCGGGCCTACCGGAGCCGGGCGGCTCAGGATTGAAGATCCTGGGCCGCCCGGCGTAGGGGCGGGGCCGGCAAAAAAATCAGCGGCTGTAAAGCAGCTACTTGTCGTTCTCGGCCTTCGAGCCGAGCGTCGTCTTCTGGACCTGCATCAGGAACTCCACGTTGGACTGCGTTTCCCGGATCTTGCCGGTGAGCAGTTCCAGCGCCTGCTGGGTGTCCAGTCCGGAGAGGACGCGGCGCAGGCGCCACATGATCTTGACCTCTTCGGGCGAGAGCAAATTCTCCTCGCGGCGGGTGCCGGAAGCGTTGACGTCGACGGCCGGGAAGATGCGCTTGTCGGCCAGCGAGCGGGACAGGCGAAGTTCCATGTTGCCGGTGCCCTTGAACTCCTCGAAGATGACCTCGTCCATCTTGGACCCGGTCTCCACCAAAGCGGTGGCGAGGATGGTCAGGGAGCCGCCGTTTTCGATGTTGCGGGCGGCACCGAAGAAGCGCTTCGGCGGGTACAGCGCGGACGAATCCACACCGCCGGAGAGGATGCGGCCGGAAGCCGGGGCGGCCAGGTTGTAGGCGCGGCCCAGACGGGTCATCGAGTCCAGCAGGACCACCACGTCCATGCCCATTTCCACCAGGCGCTTGGCGCGTTCGATGGCCAGTTCGGCCACCGTGGTGTGGTCATCGGCGGGGCGGTCGAAGGTGGAGGCAATGACCTCGCCCTTGACCGTGCGCTGCATATCGGTGACCTCTTCAGGCCGCTCATCGACCAGCACCATCATGAGGTGGACCTCAGGGTTGTTGGTGGTGATCGCATTGGCGATGGACTGCAGGATCAGGGTCTTGCCGGCCTTCGGCGGGGACACGATCAGGCCGCGCTGGCCCTTGCCGATCGGGGCCACCAGGTCGATGACGCGGGGGCCGATCTTCTTCGGCTCGGTCTCCAGGCGCAGGCGCTCTGCCGGGTAGAGCGGAACCAGCTTGGTGAAGTCCACGCGGTCCTTGTTGTCTTCCACCGGCTTGCCGTTGACGGACGTGAGCTTGACCAGCGCGTTGAACTTCTGCCGGCTGCTCTGGCCGCCCGAATCGCCGTCGCGCGGGGCGCGGATGGCACCGACCACGGCGTCGCCCTTGCGCAGGTTGGACTTCTTGACCTGGGCCAGCGAGACGTAGACGTCGTTCGGTCCGGGCAGGTAGCCGGAAGTGCGCACGAAGGCGTAGTTCTCCAGCACGTCCAGGATGCCGGCGACGGGCAACAGCACATCATCGTCGGAGACCTCGGTGTCGTCTACATCCGGGCCGCGTTCGCGGCCGCGGCGGCGCTCATTGCGGTCGCGGTAACGGGTGTTGGTGTCATTGTCGCGGCGGTTGCGGCGGTTGCGGTTGCGGCCGCGGCCGCCGTCCTCGCCGTCGTCCTGACGGTTGTCGCGGGTGTCCTGCCGGGTGTCGCGGGTGTCCTGCCGGGTGTCGCGGGTGTCGCGGGTGTCCTGACGGTTGTCGCGGGTGTCCTGACGGTTGTCGCGGTCGGCCTCGCTGCGGTTGCGGTTGCGATCGCGGCTGCGGCGGTCGGTTTGGCCTTCGCCGCGGCCGGACTGCTGCTGGCCGGCGCCGTCTTGGCCGTCCTGCTTCTCGTCCTGCTTGCCGGCTTCGGCGGTTTCCTGCTGGGCATCGGTCTTGGTCTCGGCTGCGTCCTGCTGACCGGACTCCGAACGCCGGTTGCGTCCGCGGCCGCGGCGCTCCTGGCGGACTTCGCCGTCGGCCTGCACGGTCTCCGCGGCGGGAGCCTGGGCAGGGGCTTCGGCCGGCGCAGCGGTGGCGGTGGCGGTGTTCGCAGTGGCGGTGTCCGCAGCCGTGGCCTCGCCGTCGGCAGATGCCACCGCGCCGTCGCTGCTGGCGCGGCGGTTACGGTTGCGGGTACGGCTGACCCGCTCGGCGGCCTTGTTGAGGTCGCCGCCGGACGTGCCGCCTGCGCCCTCGCCTGCCGCGCCGGTGGTCTCTTCCTTGGCCGGAGCCGGAGCTTCGGTGCGCGCCGGCTGGTCGACCTTCTTGGCTGCTCGGTCTGCAACCGAGGAGCCGCGCTGGTGGTCGGAAATCGCGGCGACAAGGTCACCCTTGCGCATCCGGGAGCCGCCGGTGATGCCGAGCTGTCCGGCCAGCACCTGCAACTGGGCCAGCTTCAGGCCGGCAAGGCCTGCACTCTTCGGTGCAGGAGAGTCTATTGTTTCCACACCTGCAGTCAGGTCAGTGGTTTCGGTCACGAAGGATCCTTCCCCCTCGTCGGGCGGTGTGCATATGAAGCGCACCGCGTTGTTTGCCACCCGACCGTGCATGAGAAGCCCCGGCCGGGGTCCGTTATTGCCTCCGGCGTCATGCCGAGGAAAGTCCGGGTGAACAGATATGAAAGCCTTTGAAACAAGCCGTCCGGCTGGAACGAGGGAGGTCCTGTCCGGCCGATGGCCGACAGCAACGCCGTTGAGTGCCGCGGATGGCTCCTGAAAGGCTGCACCTGGAACGTGGAACCTGCTCAACGGCTGCTCGGCTTAGTTGATCCGGAGCATCCGGGCAGGATTCCTCGCCGGTTAATCCCGGGGGTGCACTTCCACTTTAGCACCATCTGTGTCCACTGCCAGTTTCAGAACACGCCAGCTCCCCGGCATGTCGTGCTGCTCCAGATGGGTGGCGATGGCCTTCTGGACCTGCGCCGCTTCCGCCTCATCCGCGGCGAGCGTCATGACGGTGGGCCCGGCGCCGGAGACGACGGCGGCATGGCCCTGGCCGCGCAGCGCCTCAATGAGCGCAGCACTGGGTTCCATGGCCGGTGCCCGGTGCCGTTGATGCAGCCACTCTTCGGTTCCGGCCCGCAGCAGGGACGGGTCGCGGGTGAGCGCGTGGACCAACAGTGCCGCGCGGCCGGAATTGGCCGCAGCAACGTGGTGCGGCACCGAAGCAGGCAGGAGATTGCGGGCCGCTTCGGTGGAGAGTTCATAGGAGGGAATCGCCACCACCGGCACGATGTCATGGCAGATCGGAACACAGGTGCTGTAGAACACCCCGACTTCCTCCCAGGAGATGGCCAGCTGGCCGCTCAGGGCCGGCGCCACATTATCGGGGTGGCCTTCCAGGGCGGAACAGATCTGCAGGATCTTGCCGGCGCCCAGGCGTGCCTGCTCCGGAAGCAGGGCATCGGCCAACAGCACTGCGGACACCACGGCGGCGGCGGAGGAACCCATCCCCCGCCCATGCGGGATCAGGTTTTCGGCTTCCAGACGCAACCCACCGGCGTCGTACCCGGCCTGGCGCAGAGTGCTGCGCAGGGTGCGAATGATGAGGTGCGATTCGTCCGAAGGCAGGTTGGCCGCGCCTTCGCCCGTGACGGACGCCTGGAAGACGCCGTCGACGGTTGACTCCACCGTGACGGTGTCATAGAACGCCAGGGCCAGGCCCAGGCTGTCGAAGCCCGGACCCAAGTTGGCGCTGGTGGCCGGCACCCGCACCGTGATCCGCTGGCCGGACGCGATGCGGCCGGCCACCGCGGCTTCCTCCCCCGCCAAGGTGCTGCTACTCAAGACCCAGGGCGGAGGCCACGCTGACCACGTCGAAGTCCACCTTGATCGGCGACGCTTCGCTGCCATCCTCGGTTCGCAGTGCCCACTGCGGGTCCTTCAGGCCGTGACCGGTGACCGTAATGACGATGGTCTTGCCCGAGGGCACTTCGCCGGCGGCGTGCTTCTTGATCACGCCGGCCACGCCCGCAGCAGAGCCCGGCTCCACGAAGACGCCCTCCTTCGAGGACAGCCAGCGGTGCGCGGCCAGGATTTCGTCGTCGGTCACGGAATCGATCAGCCCGCCGGACTCGTCGCGGGCGGCGATGGCGGTGTCCCAGGAGGCCGGGTTGCCGATCCGGATCGCGGTGGCAATGGTTTCCGGTTCGGTCACCGGGTGTCCCAGGACCAGCGGGGCTGCACCGGCGGCCTGGAAGCCCCAGAGCGTCGGAGTCTTGGTGGCGACCGGGCCCAGCATGCCGGCAGTAGCCGACTCGTACGGCGCGGCGTACTCCTGGTAGCCCTTCCAGTAGGCGGTGATGTTGCCCGCGTTGCCCACCGGCATCACGTGGATGTCCGGGGCGTCGCCCAGGTAGTCGACCGTCTCGAAGGCCGCCGTCTTTTGGCCCTGGATGCGTGCCGGGTTCACCGAGTTCACCAGGAACACCGGGTAGGCCTCGGAGAGTTTGCGGGCCACTTCCAGGCAGTTGTCGAAGTTGCCGTTGATCTGGATGATTTCGGCGCCGTGCGCGATTGCCTGGCTCATCTTGCCCATGGCGATCTTGCCGGCGGGGACCAGCACCGCGCACTTCAGCCCGGCCTGGGTGGCGTAGGCCGCCGCCGAGGCGGAGGTGTTGCCGGTGGACGCGCAGACTACCGCCTTGGCACCCGCCTCCACCGCCGCCGTGATGGCCATGGTCATGCCGCGGTCCTTGAAGGAGCCGGTGGGGTTCATCCCCTCCACCTTCAAGTACACCTCGGAGCCGGTCAGCTCGGAGAGGGCCTTGGCCCGCACCAGCGGGGTCCCGCCTTCGCCGAGGGTGATGATCTCGGTGTGCTCCGTTACCGGCAGCCGGTCCGCGTATTCACGGACGACGCCGCGCCATTGGTGGGCCACTTAGATTCCTTCTACTCGCAGGACAGAGATAACAGCGTTGACAATTTCGAGTCCGCGCACGGCTTCGACCGTCGCGGCCAGCGAAGCCTCGGACGCCCGGTGCGTGACGAAGCGCAGCTCGGCGGTCACTTGGCCGCCGTCGTTGGCACTGTCATGGGGGTCTTCTCCATGGATGGTTTGGCGCATGGTCTCGATGGAGACGCCGTGCTCGGCGAAGACGCCGGCAATCTGCGACAGCACGCCCGGCTGGTCGGCCACGTCCAGGCCGATGTAGTAGCTGGTCTTGACCGCGTCCAGTCCGACGGCGGGCAACTGGACCGTGGCGGTTTCGGTCCGGCCCGGCCCGCCGCCGACCATGCGCCGGCCGGCGCTGACCACATCGCCCACCACGGCAGAGGCGGTCGGTGCTCCGCCGGCACCCTGGCCGTAGAACATCATTTCGCCGGCGTTTTCGGCCTCCACGAAGACCGCGTTGAATGCTCCATGCACGGCTGCCAGCGGGTGCTTGCGCGGCAGCAGGGTCGGATGGACGCGTACGGCCACGCCCTCGCGGCCGTCGAGACCGCGCAGCCGCTCGGCGATGGACAGCAGCTTGATCACGTAGCCGGCGTCCTTGGCCGCGGCAATGTCGTCCGCCGTGATGGCGCTGATGCCTTGGCACTGGACGTCGGCCAGATCGAACGGGGTGTGGAAGGCCAGCTCCGCGAGGATCGCGCCCTTGGCTGCGGCGTCATGGCCTTCGACGTCGGCGGTGGGGTCCGCTTCGGCGTAGCCCAGTTCCTGCGCGGCGGCCAGCGCGTCGGCAAACTGGGCGCCGGTGGAATCCATCTGGTCCAGGATGTAGTTGGTGGTGCCGTTGACGATGCCCATCACCTTGGTGATGCGGTCACCCGCCAGCGACTCGCGGATGGGCCGCAGCAGCGGAATGGCGCCGGCAACTGCTGCTTCGAAGGAAAGCTCGACGCCGGCTTTGTCGGCGCGGGCGTACAGGTCCTGGCCGTCGGCCGCCAGCAGGGCCTTGTTGCCGGTGACGACGGCGGCGCCGTTGTCGATGGCGCTGCGGATGAGCGTCCGCGCCGGTTCCAGCCCGCCGAGCAGCTCAATCACAATGTCGGCGTCCTTGACCAGCGGCTCGGCCTCGGTGGTGAACAGCTCGGCGGGCAGTTCCACGGTCCGCTTGGCGGCCACGTTGCGCACGGCGATCCCGGTCAGTTGCAGCCGTGCGCCGGTACGCGCGGCGAGCACTTCGGCGTCGTCAATCAGGATCCGGGCCACCTGGGCTCCGACGTTCCCGCATCCCAACAGTGCTACTTTCAGCGTTTTCATGCTGCTCAAACTCTCAGTCTTTTGTCTCGCTCGCCTTGCCTGCTGCCCGTCGGGGTCAGCCCAGGTCGCGGGCCAGCAGGTCGTCTTCGGTTTCGCCGCGGATGATCAACCGCGCCTCGCCGCCGCGCACGGCAACCACAGGCGGCCGGGCCACATAGTTGTAGTTGCTGGAGAGCGCCCAACAATAGGCCCCGGTCGCCGGCACCGCCAGCAGGTCCCCCGCCTCGATGTCCTCGGGCAGGTAAACGTTCCTGACTACAATGTCACCGCTCTCGCAGTGTTTACCAACCACGCGGGAAATAATCGGCGCGGCTTCCGTCACACGGGAAGCCAACACGGCCGAATAATCGGCGTCGTAGAGCACCGGGCGGGCGTTGTCGCTCATGCCGCCGTCCACGGACACGTAGCGCCGCGGAAGGCTCCCGCCGCCGTCCACGTCAACCTGCACGGTTTTCCGGGTGCCGGCCGAGTAGAGGGTAAAGGTGCTTGGCCCGGCGATCGCGCGGCCCGGCTCAATCGAAATCCGTGGCACCGGGATGCCCAGCCGCTCGGTGGTTGCGCTAACGACGGCGGCCATCGCCTGGGCGAGTTCGGCCGGCGGCCGCGGGGCGTCGGCTTCGGTGTAGGCGATGCCGTAGCCGCCGCCCAGATCGAGTTCATGCAGGTCAACGCCGTGGTCGTCCCGGACCTGCGCCACGAAGGTCAGCAGCCGCTCGGCCGCCAGCGCGAATCCTTCGGGCTCGAAAATCTGCGAGCCGATATGGCAGTGCAGGCCCAGCAGGTTGATCGAATCGTGCGCCAGCGCCGCTGCAACGGCCTGCGCGGCAGGCGAGCCGGCGGATTGAGCCGGCGCACCGGCGTCGTGCTCCGTGCGGTCCTGCTCCTGGCCGGCGCCGGCCATCGAGAGGCCGAACTTCTGGTCTTCATGCGCCGTGGCAATGAACTCGTGCGTGTGCGCGTGCACGCCGGGGGTCAGCCGCAGCATCACATTGGCCATCTCGCCGCGGGCGGCCGCGATGGACCCGATTCGTGCCAGTTCATCCAGGCTGTCCACCACGATGCGGCCCAGCCCCATGTCCAGTGCGCGGTGGATTTCGGCGTCCGACTTGTTGTTGCCGTGCAGGCCCAGGTTTTCCCCCGGGATGCCAGCGCGGGCGGCCACGGCAAGCTCCCCGCCGCTGCAGGTGTCCAGCCGAAGCCCTTCCTGGGCGACCCAGCGGGCAATTTCTACGCTGAGGAACGCCTTGCCGGCGTAGTAGACGTCCACGCCTCCGCAGAGCGAGCTGAAGGCATCGTCGAAGGCCTGTTTGAAGGCGCGGGCACGGGCGCGGAAGTCGTCCTCGGACACCACAAACAGCGGCGTGCCGAACTGCTCCTTGAGCCCGCGGACGCCGAGGCCGGAGACTTCCAGCTCTCCGGCTGCGCCGCGGGCCACGTCCTGGGCCCACAGCTTGGCGTCCAGCGCGTTGACGTCCTGCGGGCAGGTCAGCCAGTCCGGGGCCAGTTCGGACGCGGCGCCGGTTTCGTGTGCTGCGGACATTACATCCTCTCCGGGGCGCTGACGCCCAGCAGGTCCAAGCCGTTGGCCAGCACCTGGGTCACGGCGGTGTTCAACCACAGCCGGGTACGGTGCGTGTCGGTGACTTCGTCGTCGCCAATCGGGGTGACACGGCAGGCGTCGTACCAGCGGTGGTAGGCGCCGGCGATGACTTCCATGTGGCGGGCGACGCGGTGCGGTTCGCGGAACTTCGCGGCCATGGCGACCACCGACGGGTAGGCGCCCAGCACCGCCAACAGTTCGTTCTCGGTGGCGTGGTCCAGCAGCGACGCGTCGAACGCGCTGCGTTCCACTCCGGAGGCGGCAGCATTGCGGGCGACGGCGCAGGTGCGCGCGTGGGCGTACTGCACGTAGAAGACCGGGTTGTCGTTGCTGTGCTTGACCAGCAGGTCCAGGTCGATGTCGATGTTCGAATCGGCGTGCGAGCGGGTCAGTGCGTACCTGGCCGCATCCACGCCCACGGCGTCGACGAGGTCCTCCATGGTCACCACGGTGCCCGCGCGCTTGGACATCCGCATCGGCTTGCCGTCCTTGACCAGGTTGACCATCTGGCCGATCAGCACTTCCACCCGGTCGGCGCTGTCGCCCATCGCGGCAGCGGCGGCCTTCAACCGCGCGACGTAGCCGTGGTGGTCGGCGCCGAGCATGTAGATGCACAGGTCGAATCCGCGGTCGCGCTTGTTCTTGAAGTAGGCGATGTCGCCGGCGATGTAGGCTGCGTTGCCGTCCGACTTGATGACCACACGGTCTTTGTCGTCGCCGAAGTCGGTGGACTTCAGCCACCACGCGCCGTCGTTGAAGTAGAGGCTGCCGGAGCCTTTCAGTTCTTCCAGCAACTTCTCCACGGCGCCGTCCTCGAACAGCGAATTCTCGTGGAAGTAGACGTCGAAATCCACACCGAATTCATGCAGCGATTTCTTGATGGCCGTGAACATCAGCTCCACGCCACGGCTGCGGAATTCTTCCTGCGGGTCCGCGGCGGAGAGCGCGTCCGGGTTCTGTGCCAGCACCGCGTCGGCGATGTCGGCGATGTAGTCTCCGCCGTATCCGTCCTCGGGCGCCGCCTCCCCCTTGGCCTTCGCCAGCAGGGAGCGGGCAAAGCGGTCGATCTGCGAACCGTGATCGTTGAAGTAGTACTCGCGGGCGACGTCCGCGCCTTGGGCAACAAGGATGCGTGCCAGCGAATCGCCGAGCGCGGCCCAGCGGGTGCCGCCCAGGTGGATCGGCCCGGTGGGGTTGGCGGAGACGAACTCCAGGTTGATCCGCTGCCCCGCCAGGTCATCACTGGTGCCGTAGCCGGTTCCCGCTTCGACGATGCTCTTGGCCAGCGCACCGGCCGCGGCGGCATCCACGGTGATGTTCAGGAAGCCGGGTCCGGCAATTTCAACCCGAGCGACGCCGTCGATCTTCTCCAGACGTGCGCTGAGAATCTCCGCGAACTGGCGCGGGTTCATGCCGGCTTTCTTGCCCAACTGCATGGCAATGTTGGTGGCCCAGTCCCCATGCTCCCGGTTCTTCGGACGCTCCACCCGGACCTCGTCCGGCATTTCGACGGCGAAATCGCCGGCGTCGACGGCGGCCTGCAGGCAGGCGGCTATGGCAGCGGAAAGTTCTTCAAGAGTCACCCCACAAGCATAGGGCAATCGCTTGTTCCGCCCGGCTTTCCACGGTCCCGCTGTGACGGGGCTCGCACCGGGCTTTCCGGGCGCGGGCCGGCCACTCCCCCGAGAACAGTTCCTTCCGGCGTGCGGCGTTGCGCATTTCTTCTGTCGGCTCGGATGCTGATAAGCTCAATAGGTCCCGCAGGGCATCAGGCGAACAGCCGGTGCCGCGCCCTCGTAGCTCAGGGGATAGAGCGTCTGCCTCCGGAGCAGAAGGCCGTAGGTTCGAATCCTATCGAGGGCACTGCTGATGCGGGAGAAGGGGAATCCCCGGCCAAACGGCCGGGGATTCCTTTGTTTAACGTCTCCTACCGGGCTGCGCTGACTGCGGGCTGGCGATCCCGCGTTGCCGCGCCGCTGGGGACGCCGCTGCCGCGGAAGGTGCGGCGGTAGGCCGCGGGGCTCACGCCGACGGACTTGGCGAAGTGGTGGCGCAGCAGCACCGCTTGGCCGAATCCCGTGATCCGCGCGATTTCGTCGATGTTCAGGTCCGATTCCTCCAGCAGCTCCTGCGCGCGGAGCACCCGCTGGGCGTTGATCCATGCTGCCGGCGTGGCACCGGTTTCGGCCCGGAACCGGCGCGCGAACGTGCGCTCGGACATATGTACCCTGTCTGCCAGCTGGGCGACCGTCACGTCCTGGGCCAGGTTTTCGCCCAGCCACACCAGCAGGTCCTTGAGCGTGTGGCAGCCGGCCAGCGACATCGGACGGTCAATATACTGCGCCTGCCCGCCGGCCCGGTGCGGCGGCACCACCATGTCCCGGGCGATCGCCGTGGCCACCGAGGCCCCGAGTTCGGTCCGGACCAAGTGCAGGCAGGCGTCGATCCCCGCGGCCGTGCCGGCGCTGGTGATGATGCGGTCGTCCTCGACATACAGCACGTTTTCGTCGACTTCGATCTGCGGATAGTTGGCCGCCAACTGATGCGAGTACTGCCAGTGCGTTGTGGCGCGGCGACCGTCCAGCAGTCCCGCCTCGGCCAGCACAAAGGCCGCCGAGCACACGGACAGCACCCAGGCGCCGCGGGCATGCGCGGCGTGCAGGGCGTCCCTCAGTTCGTCGGGGACTTGGTCCATCTGTTGGTAAGGCGCAACCACCACCAGGTCAGCGTCGGCGGTCGCCTCCAGTCCCAGCGGGACGTTGAGCGAGAATCCCAGCTTGCTGCTGACCACTCCGGGCACAGTCGTGCAGATCCGGAAGTCGAACGCCGGAACGCCCGTGCCACGGTCGGACCGGTCGATGCCGAAGACTTCGCAGACCACCCCAAACTCGAACGGCGCCGCCCCCGGAAGCACCACCACAGCTACTGTTTTCAGCATGCAACCAGTATGGCAGTTTTTTGTGCTTTATGGTCGTTTCTGCCACTCTTTTTTTCGCTGCAGCGGGATCACCATAGAGGCATGGAACTCCTTCTGATTACCGCACTGGCACTCTTCGTCATCGTCGCCACCCTCCGATTGATCATCCGTGACGGCCGCGGCGCCACCCCGCCGGAACGTTCACAGGCCGATTGGACTGCCGGCTCCGTCCCGAGCCGCCCCTATTCCGAGGTCGTCCGGTTGGTCTGAGCTGACCGTTGCCTGATCTCATTCCACCCCGAGCCCGACCGCTACCCGGCCGGGCTTCTTCTTGCTACTGGCGGTGGGCGAACAGGTCCCGCAACAGCGCAATCTCGGCCAGATGATGGATCATTTCCCGGTTGATGTGCAGCACCAGGGCCCCCATGGAGCGGTCGGCAAAGGGGCCTTCAGCAGGACCACACGGCCGACCAAGCCCGTCCTCGCCGAGCGCCCGGACACCCTGGAGCCACCGGGCGTAGTACTCGTCCAGCAGGGCCAACGCCCCGGCGGCGGTCCCCGGATACTCGAAGGACTCGTAGCTCACCGATGGGCCGCCGAAGTGTGAGGCATTCCGGCCGCCCAGCACCCCCACCAGAATGTGGTTCAGGCGCCAGGCGACCGTGGTTACCGGCGGCGGTTTCGGCTCCGGGAGTGCGAATTCGATGACGAAATCTCCGGCGCCAACCGCCATCTGGGCGGTGCTGGTGCCACGGCGGCGGACGTTCCAGCAGCCTTCGGCCGGCTCCCAGAAATACTCCTCGTCGGTGAGTCCCTGCAAGCGGGGCCGCGCTTGGGCGTCCCAGTGCCAGGTCAGTTGGTCGACCAATTCCACTGCTGCGTTGAAAGACATCACCGTTCCCATCACATCTGAATCCCCACCACGGACTGTGCCACGGGGACCATGGAGTCCATCTTGGCCGGGCCGGCCCATCCTTGCCCAGTGTCCGGTGCTCCCATCCCGGTTCCAGGGCGGTCATCACGGACAGCTCTTGTCCGCATCCACCGGTAGATTGTCCTTGTTCCGGAAATTCCGGCTCCGGCCCACGGCGGAAAGCGTCCGCAGGGCTGGCCGCTTCAGACACAGGTGCCCATGCTCGAAACGTCAGCACGGCTGCTGCAACTGCTTTCCCTGCTCCAGATGCGCCGGGAGTGGACCGGCTCCGCCTTAGCCGAGCGGATGAGCGTCACCGAGCGCACGGTGCGCCGGGACATCGGCAAGCTGCGCAATCTGGGTTATCCCATCAACGCCTCCCCCGGCGTGGCCGGCGGCTACCAGCTAGGTGCCGGAGCCCAGCTTCCGCCGCTGCTGCTTGACGACGACGAAGCCCTGGCCGTGGCGCTGGGCCTCACCGCGGTGACGGCCAGCCCGGTGGCCGGCGTCGGCGAAGCCTCGCTGCGGGCCCTGACCAAGCTGGAGCAAGTACTGCCCTCGCGGCTGCGGCCCAAGTTCTCCACGCTGAAGAATGCCGTGGTCACCCTGGCCGGCCCCACCGCCGCGGTGGATCCCGAGGTGCTGACCGGAATTTCCAGCGCCGTCGCCGAGCGGCGCGTGATCGGCTTCCGCTACGCCAAGGCCGACGGTGAATCCTCCCGCCGGCTGGCCGAACCGTACCGCCTAGTGGACACGGGCCGCCGCTGGTATCTGGTGGCTTTCGACACCGGCCGGCAGGACTGGCGCACCTTCCGGGTGGACCGGTTCGAGTCCGTCCCGACGCCCCGGGAACGCTTCGCCCCGCGCCCGCTGCCGCAGCCGGACCTCGCCGCGTACGTCCAGCAGTCGATCACCCGGTCTCCCTACCAGTTCGACGTCGTGGTACGGATCGACGCTCCGCTGCAGGCCGTCGCCGAGCGCATCCCGCCGAACATCGCCACCCTGTCCGACGACGGCGGCGCCACCGTGCTGCGCGCAGGTTACGACTCGCTCGACTATCCCCTGGTACAGCTGGCCGCCATCGGGTTCGCCTTCGAGATCCTGGAACCGGCGGAATTCCGGCAACGCGCCGCGGAGCTTGCCGGCCGGCTGTCTGCCGCCGCGGGCACGGAAACGGCGGCCGCCCCACCCGCATAGGTGGGACAGCCGCCGTCGTGCGCTGCCGTGGGCTTGTTGCTCCGGGAGCGCCAGTTGCTACTGGAGCATGGTGCGGTCGTCCACCACGCCCTTGATCTTTTCGAACTCGTGCAGCAGGTCCGGCACGGTGGCTTTCAGTTTCTGCTCTTGATCGAGGTCCAGGATGATCCGGCCGTCATGCATCATGATCAGCCGGGTGCCCAGCCGCAGCGCCTGCTCCATGTTGTGCGTGACCATCAGCGTGGTCAGTTGGTGGCGGTCCACCACCTCGGCCGTCAGCCGGCTGACCAGTTCCGCACGCTGCGGATCCAGCGCGGCGGTGTGCTCGTCCAGCAGCAGGATCTTGGGACTGCTGAACGTGGCCATCAACAGCGACAGGGCCTGCCGCTGGCCGCCCGAGAGCAGCCCCACCTTGGACTTGAGCCGGTTCTCCAGCCCCAGTTCCAGGGAACGCAGCTCCTCTTTGAAGAACTCGCGCTTCTTGCGGGTTACGCCGGGGCGCAAGCCGCGCCGCTTGCCGCGCTCGTAGGCGATGGCCAGGTTCTCTTCGATGGTCATTTCCGGCGAGGTGCCGGCCATCGGATCCTGGAAGACGCGTCCGATAAAGCGTGCGCGCTGATGGTCTGCGAGCCTGGTGACATCATTGCCGTCAATGCTCACCGTGCCGGTGTCCGGGCGCAGCTTGCCGGAGGTGATGTTCAGAATGGTCGATTTCCCGGCGCCGTTGCTGCCGATGACCGTGACGAATTCGCCGGCCCGCAGCGTCAAATTGATCTCCTGCAGGGCAACGCGCTCGTTGACGGTGCCCGCGAAGAAGGTCTTGTGAACGTTAGTGATTTCCAGCATGTCAGCCCTTCGCTCCCGTCAGGGACTTCTTCATCTTCCCCAGACCACCGACCCGGGCGAAGACCTTCCATTGCGGAAGGAGCAGCGCCATGACCACGAGCACGGCGGAGACCAGTTTCATGTCGGTCTGCTTCAGTCCGGCTTCCAGAGCCAGTTGGATGACCACGCGGTACAGCACCGAGCCGGCCACGACGGCCAGCGTCGCGATCCAGATCAGCCGGGTGCCGAAGATGGCCTGGCCGATGATCACCGAGGCGAGGCCGGCCAGGATCAGGCCGATACCCATGCCGATGTCGGCAAAGCCCTGGTACTGGGCAATGAAGGCCCCGCAGAGCGCTACCAGTCCGTTGGACAGTGACAGGCCGAGGATCTTTTGGTTGTCGGTGCTGACGCCGAAGCTGCGGATCATCTGTTCGTTGTCGCCCGTGGCCTGCATCGCCAGTCCGACGTCGGTGTGCAGGAACCAGTCCATGATCACCTTCACCGCCAGCGCGACCAGCAGGAAGATGGCGATGGCGCCGATGCCACCGAGCATGCCTGCTTCGCGCAGCGGGGTGATCAGGGTTTCTTCACGCAATAGCGGCAGGTTGGCCTTGCCCATGATGCGCAGGTTGATGGAATAGAGGGCGATCATCGTGAGGATGCCTGCCAGCAGGCCGTTGATCTTGCCCTTGGTATGCAACAGGCCCGTGACTGCGCCGGCAGCCATGCCCGCAACAAAGGCCAATACCGTCGCCAGGATGGGTGGCATGCCGTTGATGATGCTGATGGCGGCAACTCCGGCACCGGTGGTGAAGCTGCCGTCGACCGTCAAGTCGGGAAAATTGAGGATTCGGAAGGTCAGATAGACCCCCAGGGCCATGATCGCGTAGATCAGCCCAAGCTCAACCGCGGTAATCATAGGTAAAGGACCTTGGTTCTCTCGTGGGGCCCGTCCGGCGGCCGGGGTGACCGGTCGCCGGACGGACTGCGGACTTCTTCAGCTCGCGCTGGAAGTGCCTTCGGGTTTACTTGAAGACGTGGTCGGCCTTGGCCTTGTCAGCGAAGCCGTCGGGCAGCGTGACGCCGGTGCGCTTGGCGGCAGCCGTGTTCACGTAGAGTTCCAGCTCGGTCTGCGTCTCCACCGGCATCGAGGCCGGCTCGGCCTCGCCCTTGAGGATCTTCACGGCCATTTCACCGGTCTGGTAGCCCAGCTTTTCGTAGTTGATGCCGTACGTGGCCACCGTACCGCGCTTCACCGAGTCGCCTTCGGCGGCGATGGTGAGGATCTTCTTGGACTCGGCCACCTGGATCAGCGACTCCAGGGCCGAGACGACGGCGTTGTCGGTCGGGACGTAGAACGCGTCGACGTCCAGCGACTCGGCGGCCTGCTGGACTTCGGTCGAGTTGGAGATGGCCGCTTCCTTGATCTCCAGACCCAGTTTCTTGCCGGCTTCCTTGGCCCATTCAACCTGGACGCCGGAGTTGACCTCGCCCGAGGAGTAGACAATGCCCACGGACTTCGCGTCCGGGTTCAGCTCCTTGACCAGGGCCAGCTGCTCTTCGACGGGGTTGCGGTCGGAAGTTCCGGTGACGTTGGAACCCGGGGCGTCCATGCTTTCCACCAGGTCAGCGGATACCGGATCCGTGACGGCGGTGAACAGGATCGGGGTGTCCACGATGGCCTGGACGGCCGCCTGCGCGGTCGGCGTGGCGATCGCCAGGATGAGGTCCTTCTTGTCGCTGGCAAACTTGCCGGCGATGGAGGTGGCCGTGGCCTGGTCGCCCTGCGCGTTCTGCTCGTCGTAGGTTACGGTCTCACCCTCGACGTAGCCGTTGTCGGCCAGCGCCTTCTTGAATCCTTCGTTGGCCGCGTCCAGGGACGGGTGCGAAATAATCTGGCTGATGCCGATTTCTACGGATTCGGTGGCGCCCTCGGCCGCGTTGCCGTCGGACGATGCCGAGCTGCCGCATGCGGAAACCAGCAGGGTGGTGGCCAGCAGGCCTGCACCCAGGCCGAACATGGTCGAACGTTTCTTCACGGTGTTCCTTTCGAATGTCCATCATGTGCCGGTAGTCCGGCACATTTGCCGCACAGCTGTCCCTCCCCGGCGCAGCTGTTGCGGTCCGCCACACACGGCAGCGTCATCGGCGCCGGAGATATGGCAGGCGATCCCTGCGGAAAGCGTCCTGAAGATCTTACCTGTGAACCGAGTCACATTGTCTAATCAGAACCGCGGGGTCAGGACAACCATATGAGATACGTCTCCCCTGCCGGACAAATTGCGTCACTATGTCGCCGGATAGTTATTTTCGTCCACCAGCGGATGGCTGCCCCGGCTCCCTGTCCGGCCGGGCCGGGGCCGCCGGTCCAGCCGATAGACTGTGATCAATCATGGCTGTGAATATCACGTATCCCTCCGCCCTGCCGGTTTCCGAGCGGCGCGAGGACATCATGGCGGCCATTGCCGCAAACCAGGTGACCGTCATCGCCGGCGAAACCGGTTCCGGCAAAACCACCCAGATCCCGAAAATGTGCCTGGAGCTGGGCCTGGGCGAGAAGGGTCTGATCGGCCACACCCAGCCCCGGCGGCTGGCGGCCAGGACCGTGGCCGAGCGTATTGCCGAAGAGCTGGATGTGAAGATCGGCGAGGAAGTGGGCTTCCAGGTCCGCTTCACCGGTGAAGTCGGCCGCGACACCCGGATCAAGCTGATGACCGATGGCATCCTGCTGGCGGAGATCCAGCACGACAAGCTGCTGAAGAAATACAGCACCATCATTATCGACGAGGCGCACGAGCGCAGCCTCAACATCGACTTCATCCTGGGCTACCTCAAGCGCGTCCTGCCGAAGCGCCCGGACCTGAAGGTGATCATCACCTCGGCCACCATCGATCCGGAGCGATTTGCGCGTCATTTCGGCAGCGACGACGACCCTGCGCCCGTCATCGAGGTCTCCGGCCGGACCTACCCGGTGGAGATCCGCTACCGTCCGCTGAACCAGCCGGCGGGCTCGGACGCCGACAACCTGGACGCTGACGAACTGGAGGAGGACCGGGACCCGCTCGACGCCGTCTGCGATGCAGTGGACGAACTGTCCCTGGAAGCACCCGGCGACATCCTGGTCTTTTTCTCCGGCGAGCGCGAAATCCGCGATGCAGCCGACGCCCTCGCGGCCAGGATCAAGACCAACCGCCGGCTGGCGGGCACCCAGATCCTGCCCCTCTATGCCCGGCTCTCACTGGCCGAGCAGCACCGCGTCTTCTCCCCCGGCGGCCAGCGCCGGATTGTGCTGGCCACCAACGTGGCCGAGACCTCGCTGACCGTTCCCGGCATCAAATATGTGATCGACACCGGCACGGCGCGCATCTCCCGCTACTCGCACCGCACCAAGGTCCAGCGACTCCCGATTGAACGGATCTCGCAGGCCTCGGCCAATCAGCGCTCGGGCCGCTGCGGCCGTGTCAGCGACGGGATAGCCATCCGGCTCTATTCGGAAGAGGACTACGGCTCCCGGCCCGAATTCACCGACCCCGAAATCCTGCGCACCAATCTGGCCGCCGTCATCCTGCAGATGACGGCCATGGGTGTGGCCCGGGACTCCAAGGACATTGAGGCGTTCCCGTTCCTGGAGCCGCCCGAGACCCGTGCCATCAACGACGGCGTCACGCTCCTGCGCGAACTCGGCGCCCTGCCCGAGCCCGGCACCAAAGGCGGGGCGGCGGCGAAAGGCGGACTCACCGCCGTCGGACGCAAACTGGCGCTGCTGCCGGTGGACCCTCGGTTGGGCCGCATGATCGTGGAAGCCGGCCAGCGCGGCTGCGTGCGCGAGGTGATGGTGCTGGCGGCGGCGCTGACCATCCAGGACCCGAGGGAGCGCCCCACGGACCAACAGCAGCAGGCCACCGAGAAACACAAGCGCTTCGTGGATGAGAAGTCCGACTTCACCGGCGTACTGAACCTGTGGCGCTATTTGCAGGAGAAGCAGCAGGAGCTCTCCTCGACCCAGTTCCGCAAACTGTGCCGCACCGAGTTCATCAACTACCTGCGGGTCCGGGAGTGGCAGGACCTGTTCGCGCAGCTGCGCCAGCTCGCCAAGCCGCTGGGCATCACGCTGGAGTCCGGGCGGGATGTGGACCCCGCCGGCAAACACGATGACATCCACAAGTCCCTTTTGGCCGGCCTGCTCAGCCACATCGGCGTGTACGAGGAGCGCAAACGCGAATACGCCGGCGCACGAGGCACCCGGTTCGCCATCTTCCCGG
Source organism: Actinomycetota bacterium (assembly GCA_051751385.1). Taxonomy (GTDB): domain Bacteria; phylum Actinomycetota; class Actinomycetes; order Actinomycetales; family Micrococcaceae; genus Crystallibacter. Next base: position 473,004 of record JBNJKW010000002.1, read on the forward strand.
GCTCGGCGCTGTTCAAGAAGTCGCCGGACTGGGTGATGGCAGCCGAACTGGTGGAAACATCCCGGCTCTGGGCCCGGGTGGCGGCGACCTTCGACCCCGCCTGGGCCGAAGAAATTGCACCGCAGCTGTGCAAGCGAACGTACTCGGAGCCGCACTGGTCCAAGAAGATGGGCTCGGTGATGGCCTATGAGAGGGTCACGCTCTACGGGGTGCCGATCGTCCCGCAGCGGCGGATCCAGTACGGCCGGATCGACCGGGAGCTCAGCCGCGAGCTGTTCATCCGCCATGCCCTGGTGGAAGGCGACTGGCGCACGCACCACAAGTTCTTCCACCGCAACCGCAGGCTGCTGGCCGAGGTGGAGGAACTGGAAACCCGGATGCGCCGCCGCGACCTGCGCGTGGACGACGAGACGCTGTTCGAGTTCTACGATGAGCGGATCGGACCCGACGTAGTCTCGGAGCGGCACTTCGACAAGTGGTGGAAGGACGCCCGGGCGGACGATCCCACCCTGCTCGATTTCGATCCGGACGCCGTGCTGGCCGCCGACGCCGAGGAGCTGGACGCTTCGGCGTTCCCGAAGACCTGGCAGCAGGGGTCGTTCGAGCTCCCGCTGAGCTACGAATTCTCCCCGGTGGCACCGGGAGCGACCCCGGATCCGTCCGACGGCGTGACCGTGCACGTGCCGGTCCTGTTCTTGAACCAACTGGACGAAGCCCCCTTCCGTTGGCAGATCCCCGGACTTCGGGTGGAACTGGTGACAGCGCTGATCAAGTCGCTGCCTAAGCAGATCCGCAAGAACTATGTCCCCGCACCTGACGTGGCCCGGAGCGCTGCGGCCGCCCTGGCGGCGGACTTCGATCCGGGCCAGGATGCGCTGGAGCCCTCGCTGGAACTGGTGCTGCGCCGGTTGAAGGGGCACATCATCCCGCCCGGCTCCTGGAACTGGGACACCGTGCCGCCGCACCTGCGGATGACCTTCCAGGTGGTGGACGGCAAGGGCAAGGTGCTGGACGAGGCCAAGGACCTGGCGAAGCTGCAGCAGGAACTGGCGCTGGCCAACCGGCGGGCCATTGCCGAGTCCCTGGGCGCGACGCCGAAGACGGCCGGGCCGTCGCCGGAACACGGCCGCGGTGCCTCCGGCAAGAAACACGGCAAGCATGGTGGCAAGCAAGGCGCCGGTACCGGAGCCGTCCCCGGTACCGGCGCTCCGTCGTCCGCCTCCCCCGGTCAGTCCACCAGCGGCGTGCAGGAACGCAGCGGGCTGACCGCTTGGCCGGACGGTGACCTTCCCCGCGAGGTCAAGCGGGAGGTGGCCGGCCACACCGTGACCGGTTATCCGGCGCTAGTGGACGAGGGCGCCACCGCGGGTGTGCGGGTCTTCCAGACCCCGGCAGCCCAGCAGGCGGCCATGCGCTCGGGCGTCATCCGGCTGCTGGTGTTGCGCGTGCCCTCGCCGCAGCGGTACGTGCTGGACCACCTGAACAACACGGAGAAGCTGACCTTCACGCAGAACCCGCACGGCTCAGTGGCGTCGCTGATCGATGACTGCACCCAGGCCGCGGTGGACAAGCTGGTGCCCGCCGAGCTGCCGTTCACCAAGGTTGGGTTTGATGCCCTGTACGAACAGGTCCGCGCCGAGCTGATCGACACCGTCTTCACCGTGACCGCCATCGTGGAAAGAATTCTCTCCAGCTCCCGGCGGATCCAGAAAGAACTGAAGTCCAACGCCAGCCTGGCCCTGATCAGCCCGCTTTCCGATATCAAGAGCCAACTGGAGCAGTTGGTCTACCCCGGGTTTGTGGCCGCCACCGGGTACGCACAGCTGAGCCAGCTGCCGCGCTATCTGGAGGGCATCGAGCGCAGGCTGCAGAAACTGCCCACGGCAGTGGGACGGGATGCACAGCAGATGTCCGTGGTTCAACGGCTCGAAGACGAGTACGACGACGCCCGCGCGGCCCTGAAGCCCGGCAGCCTGGACGGCTCCGGTCTGGACAAGGTGCGCTGGATGCTGGAAGAACTGCGGATCAGCTTCTTCGCGCAGGAACTCGGCACTGCGTTCTCGGTATCCGAGAAGCGCGTCCGGGCGGCGCTGCACGAGGCCCTCGCTAGCTGACGCTGACCCCAGGGCCCGCTGGCCTCACGGACGGAGACTGCCAAGTCGGAGGTTGGCCGCGACGCACCGGCACGTTGTCTATCGGCGCGGCCCTCCGGAAAGCACAGTGTCAGTCGGCCGGGACGAAGTCCCCGTGGCCCGCGTCGCGAAGAGCCGCCCGAAGCCGCTTGGCGGAATCCTCCATCACGGCCGGATCGGGGTTCTGCTGGGCACGTTTGAAGTCGAACTCGGCCTCCGAGTTCGACGGCCAAACATGCAGGTGCAGGTGGTTTACCTCGAAGCCGGCAATGATCAGGCCCGCACGGGCGGCGCCGAAGGCCTCCACCTGGGCCTTGCCGATGGTCTGGGCGACCGCGGTGAGCTTCTGCAGCAGGTCGGCCGGGGCGTCGGTCCAGCGGTCCACTTCCTGCCGCGGCACCACCAGCGCGTGCCCGTCCGCGAGCGGGCCGATGCTCAGGAAAGCCACCACCTCGTCGTCCTTCCAGACGAAGCGACCGGGAATCTCGCCGTCGATAATCTTGGTGAAGAGTGTGCTCATGTACGCAATCCTTGTCAGTCAGTCGGTCAGTCAGTCAGTTGGGCAGCAGTCAGCGGCTCAGCGGATCAGTGAAGGGTGTTCAGTCGTTGAGCGAGGCGATGTCCAGCACAAACCGGTAGGCAACGTCGCCGGCCACCATCCGGTCATAGGCCTGGTTCAGCTCCGGGGCGCGCACGAGTTCGACGTCGGCGGTGATCCCGTGTTCGGCACAGAAATCGAGCATCTCCTGGGTTTCGGCGATACCGCCGATGTTCGACGCGCCGTAGGCAATCCGGTGGCGCATCAGCAGGTTGACCGGCACCGGCGGCATCGGCTCGGCCGGCACACCCAGCTGGATCAGCGCGCCGTCGCGCCGGATCGTCCGCAAGTACGGCGCCAAGTCGTGGGCCACGGACACCGTATCGATCACCAGGTCCACGCTGCGCCGGGCGGCGGCGAGCGCCTCGTGGTCGCCGGTCACCACCACGTGGTCGGCACCGAGCGAACGGGCGGAGTCGGCCTTCTCCGCCGAGCTGGTAAAGACCGTCACGGACGCGCCCATGGCCTTGGCCAGCTTGACGGCCATATGCCCCAGCCCGCCGAGACCCACCACGCCGACGGAATCGCCGGCTTCCACGCCGAAGTAGCGCATCGGCGAGTACGTGGTGATGCCGGCACACAACAGCGGTGCCGCCGCGGCCGGATCCAGCTCCGACGGCATCCGCAGCACAAAATTTTCATCGACGACGACGGAGGTTGCGTATCCGCCCTGCGTCACCTCACCGCCGTGGCGCCGGTCGCGGGTGCCGTACGTGCCCACCGCTCCCTTGTCGCAGTATTGTTCCAGCCCCTCGTCGCAGGCGGCGCAGTCGCGGCACGAGTCCACCATGCAGCCCACGCCGACCAGGTCGCCGACGGCGTGCAGCGTCACGTCCCGGCCGATGCCGGTGACCCGGCCAACGATCTCGTGGCCGGGCACCAGCGGGTAGTCGATCTCCCGCCACTCCCCGCGGACCGTATGCACATCGGAATGGCAGAGGCCGCAGAACGCGATGGCGATCTCCACGTCGTGCGCATCCGGGTCGCGGCGTTCAACCCGCAGCGGGACCAGCCCGGAACCGGGGGCCTCCACCCCGTAGGCCAAGGCCGTGTTCATGCTGCTCCTCGCTGTCTGCCGGTCCGCGTGGGTCAACTGTTCCTGCTCCGGTGAAAGCGGTTTCCCCAGCGGCGGGGGTGCCGGACGGCCAAGTGTCATGAGCCCGACGCTACCGTTTGCCGGTCCGCCATGCCACCGGGACGCACCGTCTGTGACGCAACGAAGTCCGTGCGGCACGACGCCGGCCTGCTGCCGTTCACGGCTTGTCGCCCGTTGCTATCGGCAGGTCCGGATGACCGCACCATTGAGACCACGAGCCAGGGAACAAGGACGCATCGATGCCTGCCTCGGCCAAGGCCGCGATTTGGTGCGCGGCGTTGATGCCGGAGCCGCAATAGACCGCCACGTCCCGACCGTCGGCGCCCAGGTCCTTGAACCGCGCGGCGAGTTCCGCGGCGGGCAGGAAATGCCCGCCGGAGCCGAGATTCTCCGTGGTCGGTGCGCTCACCGCGCCGGGAATGTGGCCTGCGCGCGGGTCCACCGGCTCCAGCTCACCTCGGTAGCGTTCGGCCGCCCGGGCATCAAGCAAGAGCGAGGTTCCGGCGAAGTCCAGCACGTCTTCCAGCTCCAGTCGGGGCATTCGCCCGCTGCCCAGTTGGACGTTTCCCAGTGATGCCAGCTCGTCGCCGTTGTCGAGTTCGTACCCTTCGGCGCGCCACGCGGCCAGTCCGCCGTCGAGCAGGTACACGGTGTCGAAGCCGCCGTCACGCAGCAGCCACCACACCCGGGCGGCAGACAGGCCGCCGTTGTCGTCGTAGGCCACCACCACGTCGTCGTTGTTGATGCCCCAGTCCCGCGCGGCCTCGCGGAAGGCCTCCGGCTCCGGCAGCGGGTGGCGTCCGCCGTCCGCCGACGGTGCGGACGCAAGTTGCGACGCCAGGTCAACGTAGACCGCACCGGGGATATGGGCCTGGCGGTAGCGGCCTTGGCCGTCGCCCTCGCGGTCGCCGAGTTTCCAGCGGACATCCAGCAGTACGGTGCGCTGTCCGGAGATCATCCGTTCACGCAGCGTCTGCACGTCCATCAGAGTCCTCATGAGATCTCCTCCTGACTGCTGGCGGGCGTCGTTGCCCGCCGGTGTCCGGCCAGTCCATCACAGCAGCATGTACCGGGCCAAGAGTCCACGCCCGGGCACCGCCCACCCTTGACCTTCAGGCCAGCTCCACGCTCTCCCCCGGCGACAGGTGCCGGTAGCTGGTGCCGTAGTGGCCGCCAAAGAACGTCACGTGCTTTTCCACCAGCGGCAGGCCGCGGTCGCTGAGCCCGGCGTCGTGGATTGGGTAGGCATGCTCGGCGCGCATGGCGGTGACGAAGTCGATCACCTCGGCCGTCTTCGACCACGGCGCGTGGATGGGCACCAGCACATTCTTCACCGTCAGGCCGTGCGGCACGATGAACGAATCCCCCGGGTGGTACAGGTTGTCATTGATGACGTAGCCGATGTTGGCCACCACCGGGATGTGCGGATGGATCAACGCATGCTGGCCGCCGAAGGTGCGGATGCGGAACCCTGGCACCTCGAACTCCGTTTCCGGCTCCGCGGCGTGGATCCGCGCCGCCGCCTCCGGGGCGAGCGCTCGCAGCTCGGCCGCGACCGAGGCCGGAGCATACAGCTGCATTCCGTCCGCCTCCGCGAGCGGGCCGAGCACCCGGTCCCGGTCGAGGTGGTCCGCGTGCTCGTGGGTCACCAGGACGGTGGAAGCTCCGTCGAGGGCCCGCTCCACCTCGGAGAAATTGCCGGGGTCGATCGCCAGGACATGCCCGTTCTCTTCGAGCCGAACGCAGGAGTGGGTGAATTTTGTCAGCTGCATGGCACCAACCCTAACCGCGCCGGGCGGAAGCCGGTATGACGGCCCCGCTGGCCCGGCAAATCAGGCCTGCTGGTAGGCTGAAAGAGCCCTCGGGCGTCCAGAACCAGCAGCAAGGAGCCGAAGCGGACATGTCCGTCCCCTCAGCCAAACCGCAGGCGCAGCGCCGCGGCCCGGAGCAGCGAGTGACCCGCCAGCGGGTAGCGGTGGCCACCGCCTTGGACAGCCTGGAGGACTTCGTCAGCACCCAGGAGCTGCATCGTTTGCTGCAGGAACGCGGCGAGTCGGTCTCCCTGGCCACCACCTACCGGATCCTGCAGTCAATGGCCGACGACGGGCAGCTGGATGTGATGCGCAACGGCGAGGGTGAAGCGGTCTACCGGCGCTGCGCCGTCGAGCATCACCACCATCACCTGCTGTGCCGGAACTGCGGCAAGACCGTGGAGATCGAGGCTCCCGCGGTGGAACAATGGGCGGCGCGGATGGCGAGGGAGCACGGTTTCACACAGGTTGCGCACACCGTGGAAATGTACGGGCTGTGCCCGGAATGCAGCGCCGCGCCGAGTAACCCCGTAGCCCAGTAATCCCCGGCGCTTATCCGGCGCTGACCTTCACCGCGGCCTCAGTGCGCCGCCCCACCCTGCCGCGGCGCTGCCGCCGGGCGCTGGTTAGCCGGCACACCACGTAGATCAGGAACGAAATCGTGGTCACATAGGGGCTGATCGGCAGGCTGCCGCCCAGCGCCAGCAGGATCCCGCCGAGGGTTGCGGTCATGGCGAACAGCACGCTCAGCAGCACCACTACCCGCGGCGAACTGCTCACCCGGAGCGCGGCGGCGGCGGGGGTAATCACCAGCGACAGCACCAGCAGGGCACCCACCACCTGGATGGACAGCGCCACGGCCAGTCCCAGCAGGAACATGAAAACGATCGCCAGCGCACCGACCGGTACGCCGCGGGCCTCGGCCAAGTCCGGATCGGCGCTGGCAAAGGTCAGCGGACGCCAGATGGCCAGCAGCCCCAGGACCACCACCGCCGATCCCGCGGCCAGCAGGTTCAGCTGCACGGTGTCCACGGACACGATCTGCCCGGTCAGCAGGCCGAACTTGTTCGCCGAGCGGCCCTCGTAGAGCGAAAGGAACAGGATGCCCAGGCCCAGCCCGAAGGACATGATCACGCCGGTGATCGAATTCCGGTCCCGGGCGCGCATGCCCAGCATGCCCAGGACGACGGCCGCAATCACCGAGCCCACCAGCGACCCGAACACCACGTTGGCGCCGATCAGCAGGGCGAAAGCCGCCCCGGCGAAGGACAGTTCGGCGATACCGTGCACCGCAAACGCAAGGTCCCGCATCATCACGAACACGCCGATCAGGCCGCCGACCAGGCCCAGGACGGCGCCGGCGATCAGTGAGTTGCGCACCAGCGGAAGCAGCTCGCCGTAGTCGCTGAAATTGAAGACCGCGTTCAGCAGCTCCGAGGGGTCCATGGCTACTCCCCCTCGCCGTGCTGGTGCGTGGTGGCGTCCGGCAGGCCCACCACAATGATGCGGCCCTGGTTGTGGATGACTTCGACGTGGCTGTTGTACATCCGCGACAGCACCTCGGTGGTCATCACTTCCTCCGGCGTGCCCACGCGGAACTGCCCGCCGGCCAGGTACAACACCCGGTCCACATAGTCGATGATGGGATTGATTTCATGCGTCACGAAGACCACGGCGCTGTTCTTTTCATGGCATTGCCGGTTGATCATCGCGCTGACCGCCTGCTGGTGGTGCAGGTCGAGAGAGAGCAACGGCTCGTCGCAGAGCAGGACTTTGGGGTCGGATGCCAGTGCCTGGGCCGCCCGCAGCCGCTGTTGCTCGCCGCCGGATAGCTGCCCGACCGGGGCCTCCGCATACCCTTCGGCGCCGACCATCTCCAGCAGTTCGTCCACCCGCCGGCGGTGTTTGCGGACGTTCAGCCGGATGCCCCACCGGTGACCGTCCAAGCCCAGGCCCACCAGATCGCGGGCCCGCAGCGGCGTCTCCGGAGCGAAGGTCTTCTGCTGCGGAATGTAGCCGATGTCCTGGCTGCCGCGTTCCAGCGGCCGCCCATTGATCTCGGCCGTGCCCTGGCTCAGCGGCTGCAGGCCCAGCAACACGCGCAGGAAGCTGGTCTTCCCGGAGCCGTTCGGACCCAGCACCGCGAAGAACTCCCCCGGCTTGATGGTCAAATCCAGGTCATGCCACAGCACGCGCCGGCCGAAGGACAGGGAAGCACCCTGCAGGCGGACGGCGGCGGACGGAGCCCCGCTCATCCGCGCAGCGCCTTCTCCACGGCGTGCAGGTTTGCCCTCATCCAGCCCAGGTAGTCCTGGCCTTCCGGCAGGGTTTCGGTGAAATCGACGACGGCGACGCCCGCCTTCTCCGCCAAGACGCGGAGGCGCTGTGTCTGGGGTCCCTCGGTCTGTTCGTTGTAGGCGACGAACCGGACAGACCCACCGGTGACCAGGTCTTCGGCTTCTTTCAGGGCTTGCGGGGAGGCATCGCTGCCTTCCTCCGCTGCCTCCATGAAGTCGTCGGGGGTCTTGTTCTCCAGCCCCAGGGCATCGAACAGGTGCAGCGGCACCGGATCAGTGGCCGCTACGGTTTCCCCGTCGGCGGCTGCGGCCAGTGCGTCCACCTCGGCCTGCAGCGTGTCCAGCCCGGCCTGGAACTGCCCGGCATTGGCCTTGAAGGTGTCGGCCTCTTCCGGGTCCAGCGCGGACAGCTTCGATGCAACGGCATCGGCTACCTTGGCCATGGTGGGGAGGTCGTACCAGACGTGTTCGTTGAAGCCCCCGTGCCCGTGCTCCGCGTGGCCGTGGTCCGCTTGGTCGGGGCCGTCCCCCGCGTGGTCCGTGCCGCCGTCGTCGGCGTTTGTGTCCGCAGGAGCATGCGGCGCCTCGTCTTCCGCGCCGGGCAGCGGCGACAGTTCCACCGCGGTGATGATGTTGTTGTGGTCGACGCCGGTATCGTCGGCGAGGGTGTGCATGAACGTGTCGTAGCCGCCGCCGTTTTCCAGCACGAGGTCGGCCTGGGAGACCGCCAGTTTGTCGCGGGCCGTTGCCTCATAGGAGTGCGGGTCCTGAGCCATCCGGTCGATGATCGACGTGACCTCAACGTGGTCGCCGCCGATGCTGCGGGCCACGTCGCCGTAGACGTTCGTGGAGGCCACCACGCTCAAGGTGCCGTCCGCTTCGTCCGCGCCCCCGGCACCGGCGCAACCGGACAGCAACAGTGCCGTCGCGGCCAGGCCTGCCAACACGGGGACGGTACGGGAGTGCCTCACGGGCGACCTCGGTTCTACTCGCAGATGAGAATCAATAACAATAAGGATTTCCAGCTTAGCGCATTGCGAACCGTTCGCATTACCGCGCGCCGAGGGCGCGGAGCCGCCGCAGCAGTTCCGCGCCCTCGGGGTGGGTTATTCGCCGTTCCGGCGCAGGCCCTGGGCCTGCGTCTCGTCGCGGATCTCGCCCACCAGCACTTCGATCACGTCCTCGAGGAACAGCACGCCGTGGGTGCTGCCGTCGGCGCCCAGCACGCGGGCCAGATGCGACCCGGTCCGCTGCATGACGCCCAGCGCGTCCTCGATTTCCTCATCCAGCGCCAAATTGGCCAGCGTGCGGACCTTGGTGACCGGGATCGTCTTGTTGAACCGGTCCTCCGGGATGGTCATGACGTCTTTCAGGTGCAGATACCCGGTCAGGTTGTCGTCCGCGTCGGCCACCGCAAACCGGGAGAACCCGGTCCGGGCCACCACCCGCTCGAACTGCTCCGGCGTGGTGTCGACGCCGATGGTCACCAGCTGGTCGAGGGGCACCATCACGGTGGCCGCCGTGACGGCCGAAAACTCCAACGAACTGGATATCAGTCCGGCGTCGTCGTCCACCAGCCCGTGCCTGGTGGACTCCTGCACGATCGACTGGACTTCCTCCAGCGTGAAGGTGGAGGTCACCTCGTCCTTGGGTTCGATCCGCACCGCCCGGAGTATGTGGTTGGCCGACCAGTTCAGCGTGGCGATCACCGGCCGCACCACCTTGGACACGGCTACCAGCGGCGGAGCGAGCAGCAACGCGGCCTTGTCCGCCACGGAAACGGAGATGTTCTTCGGCACCATTTCGCCAAAGGTCACGTGCAGGAAGGTCACCACCAACAGCGCCACGGCGAAAGAAATCCCATAGGAAATCTCATGCGGAACGCCCAGCCAGCCCTCCAGCGGCAGCAGCAGCAGTTCCTTGATCGCCGGTTCAGCAACGTTCAGAATCAGCAGCGAACACACGGTGATGCCGAGCTGGGCACAGGCCAGCATCAGGGAGACGTGCTCCATGGCCCACAGGGTGGTCTTGGCACGCTTGGAGCCGGCTTCAGCCAAAGGCTCGATCTGGCTGCGGCGGGCGGACATGACGGCGAACTCAGCGCCGACGAAGAAGGCGTTGCCAAGCAGCAACACGACCAGCCAGAAAATACCCATCGCCGCCATCAGAGCTCACCCGCCTTGCCAGCATCGGGCAGTGCGGCACCAGTTGCCGGATCGGGAATGAAGCGCACGCGGTCCACCCGCCGTCCGTCCAGTCGCTCGACCTCCAGCGTGCCGCCGTCCACCGGAACCGTATCCCCGACCACGGCAATCCGGCCCAGCTCAGCCATGATGAAGCCGCCCACCGTTTCGTAGCTGGCCTCGTCGGGCACGGTCAGCTGCGGGATCTGCTCGGTGACCTCATCCGGCCGCATTAGACCGGGGAAATACCAGTTACCGGTTGCGCTCTGCAGCACTCCGGGCTTCACCCGGTCGTGTTCGTCGGCGACCTCGCCGACAATTTCCTCCACCAGGTCCTCCAGCGTGACCACGCCGGCGGTTCCACCGTATTCGTCGAGGACTACGGCGAACTGCAGGTTCGCGGCACGCAGTTCGGAAAGCAGCGAATCCAGGTGCACCGTCTCCGGGACCCGCAGCACGTCGGTCATGATGGTGGCCGCGGGCAGCGCCGCACGCTTCTTGCGCGGGACGCCGATGGCCTTCTTGATATGCGCGACGCCGCGGACGTCGTCCGGGGAATCGCCGAGCACCGGGAACCGGGAGAAGCCGGTACGGCGGGCCGCGGCGATCAGGTCGGCCACGGTCTGGTCCGCATCGATGAACTCAACGCGGATCCGCGGCGTCATCACGTCGGCCGCCGTCCGGCCGGAGAAGGACAGCGTCTTGGCCAGGAAGTTCGCGGTTCCGGCGTCCAACGTGCCCATTTCGGCGGAACGGCGCACCAGCGATGCCAGCTCGGAGGGAGTCCGGGCGCCGGAGAGCTCTTCCTTGGCCTCCAGCCCGAACAGGTGGAGCACCTTGTTGGCGAAGCCATTGAGCATCAGCACGAACGGCTTGAAAATAGCGGTGAAGACCAGTTGGGGTCGTGCCACCAGCTTGCCGACTGCCATCGGCAGGGCAATGGAAGCGTTCTTCGGCACCAGTTCGCCCAGCAACATGGAGAGCAGGGTGGCGATCACCATGGCGATCACGGCGCCGATGGGCTGAATGGCTGCCTCGGCCAGACCCAGTGCCGCCAGCGGCGGGCGCAGCAGGCTGCTGATGGCCGGTTCCATCAAGAAACCGGTCAGCAGCGTGGTCAAGGTGATGCCGAGCTGGCAGCTGGAGAGCTGCGTGGAGAGGGACTTCAGGCATTTCATCAGCGGCACTGCGCCGCGGTCGCCCTTGTCGATGGCGCGCTGCACGGTGGGCTGGTCGAGGGCCACCAAGGCGAATTCGACCGCGACGAAGAACCCGGTGCCGAGGATCAGCAACATGCCGGCGGCGATTTGGAGCCATTCCATTTAGCGCGCCACCGTCCTGGATATCAGGCGGGCAGATGGAGGGTGGTCATCCGAGCCCGGACTAGAGGGCTCCTGACCGGCCGCGTTGGCGGCAAGTGTGTGATGGGCACGTGCACGGGATTTGCCGGTGCTGGGTGACGCCTCGCATCTGGCGGCCGCTTGGGCTGCCTGTGCTCCCGCGGTGCGGCATGCTGCCTGCCCTGCGGGGCGCGTCACGGACCGGCTCCTAGAATAGCTGTCCATTATGCGCACTAGCCTAGCAGCCGGACCGCATCGCGGGCTGTCAGGTACCGCTACCAGCTCTGCGGAACCGGGCGGCCTTCTTCATAGCCGGCGGCCGATTGGACGCCGACGATGGCCCGTTCGCGGAACTGCACCAAATTCTGCGCGCCGGCATAGGTCAGCGAGCTGCGCAGGCCGGCGGTGATCTCGTCCAGCAGGTCCTCGACCCCGGGGCGCAGCGGGTCAAGGTACATCTTCGAGGACGAAATGCCCTCCTCGAAGAGAGCCTTGCGCGCCCGCTCGAACGCGTCCTCGCGCCGGGTCCGGTTCTGTACCGCGCGGGCCGATGCCATGCCGAAGCTCTCCTTGTATTTCCGGCCGCTGCTGTCCGTGAGCAGATCCCCCGGACTTTCGTGCGTCCCGGCGAACCAGGAGCCGATCATCACTTGGCTGGCCCCGGCCGCCAGCGCCAGAGCCACGTCCCGCGGATAGCGGACCCCGCCGTCGGCCCACACGTGTGCGTTAAGCTCCCGCGCGGCCTCCGCACATTCCTGCACGGCCGAGAACTGCGGGCGGCCCACCGCGGTCATCATCCGGGTGGTGCACATGGCGCCCGGTCCCACACCGACCTTGACGATGTCCGCGCCGGCTTCCACCAGATCGCGCACCCCTTCGGCGCTGACCACGTTGCCTGCCACCACGGGAACCTGCGGATCCAGGCTGCGCACGGCGTCCAGCGCATCGAACATCTTGCGCTGATGCCCGTGCGCGGTATCCACCACCAGCACGTCCACGCCCGCCTCCAGCAGTGCCTCGGTCTTGCCCTTGACATCGCCATTAATTCCGACGGCGGCAGCCACCCGCAGTTTGCCCTGCGGGTCCAGCGTGGGGGTGTAGATGGTGGACCGGAGCGCGCCCGAACGGGTGAGCGCGCCCAGCAGCACGCCGTCGTCGTCCACCACCGGCGCGAAGTTCGCCGATGCCGAGTCGAACAAATCGAAGGCCTGGCGCAGCGAGGTGTCTGCCCCGGCGTCGAACATGGAAGCCTCCAGCAGCAGCGGCTGGGCCGCCATCACGGTCTCGAGCGAGGCGTAGCGGTCCACGCCTTCGCAGTCTTCGGCGCGCACCACGCCCACGCACTTGCCGGCGTCGTCCACCACCGCCACAGCGCCGTGCGACCGCTTGTCCATCAGGTGCAGGGCGTCAATGACGGTGCTGCCGACGGTCAGTTTCAACGGTGTTTCGAAGACAGTGTGGCGGTCCTTGACCCAGCCCGTGACCTCCGCCAGCACCTCGAGCGGCACATCCTGCGGCAGCACGGCGAGCCCGCCCCGGCGCGCCATCGTCTCCGCCATGCGGCGTCCGCTCACGGCGGTCATGTTCGCGACGACCAGCGGAATCGTGCTGCCCGTGCCGTCGCCGGCGGATAGGTCCACGTCCATCCTGGACGTGATGTCCGAGCGCGAAGGCACCAAGAAGACGTCGGAATACGTCAAGTCGGTCATCGGCTGGTTGATCAGGCGCATGGATGCTCACTTTCCTCGGTTCACCGGCCAGGCTCCCCAGCAAAGTCTAGAGGCACCGGTGCCGGGAACGAATCGGGGTGCTGTTCGGCGGCACGGGTAGCAAAGATTAGCCTGCCTTGCGAAAGTGTCATTAGACTGGCTACTGGTCCAGATCTAGTGCGCGCCAGACGCGCACTCGCAGTTCCGCTGCTGACCGGCAGGCCCGGAAGGCAGCCAGGGAAGCGTGTGATCTGCAGGGCAAGCGGCAACTCACGGAAGAGGCGTATTACAAGTGCCAGAGCATCCCAACCTTCGTCTACCCGAGGAATTTGGCGGTAACGAGTGGCTCGTTGACGAGATCTACGAGCAGTACCTCCAGGACAAGAATTCCGTGGACAAGAAATGGTGGAGCATCTTCGAGGCGGCCAATGGCGCCGGCGGCTTGAACGACACGGCTGCCGCTTCCTCCGCCCCCACCTCGGCTCAGTCTCCGTCCCGCCCCGCTCCGGTACAGGACACGCCCAAGGCCTCGGGTGAGAGCACTGCCACCGATCGGGCAGGCACCAAGCCGATTCCGGCCGACAACGAGCCGGCACCAAATACCTCCACCGACACGGCCGCTGCCCCGGCCAAGCCCGCCGCAAAGGCGGAGCCGAAGCCGGCACCGATCCCGGCCCAGCTGCCCAAGTCCGCGCCCAGCGCAGTTGCCGAAGAAGACACCGTCTCCGTGCTCCGCGGCCCGGCCAAGGCGATCGCCACCAACATGGACGCCAGCCTCAGCGTGCCCACCGCGACGACGGTGCGCGCGGTTCCCGCCAAGCTGCTGATCGACAACCGTCTGGTGATCAACTCCAACCTGGCCCGCGCCCGTGGCGGCAAGGTCTCCTTCACCCACCTGATCGGCTACGCCGTGATCAAGGCGCTGGGCCAGTTCCCCAGCATGAACGTCCACTATGACGAGATCGACGGCAAGCCGGCAGCGGTCCAGCCGGCCCACGTGAACTTCGGCATCGCCATCGACATGCCTAAGCCGGACGGCAGCCGCCTGCTGGTAGTGCCGAACATCAAACGCGCAGAGACCATGAACTTCTCCGAGTTCTGGCATACCTACGAGGACCTGATCAAGAGGGCCCGCGCCGGCAAGCTGACCGCCGACGACTACGCCGGCACCACCGTCTCGCTGACCAACCCGGGCGGCATCGGGACCGTGCACTCCGTGCCCAGGCTGTCCAAGGGCCAGGCCGCCATCATTGGCGTCGGTGCCCTCGAATACCCGGCCGAATTCCGCGGCGCCAGCGAAAAGACCATCGCCACCCAGGGCGTCGGCAAAATCATCACGCTGACCTCCACCTACGACCACCGCGTGATCCAGGGCGCCGGCTCGGGCGAGTTCCTGCGCCTGATCGAATCGCTGCTGCTGGGCGAGCAGGGCTTCTACGACGAGATCTTCGAAGCGCTGCGCATCCCCTACGAGCCGGTCCGCTGGCGCTCGGACAACCAGGTGGACGTCGAGCTGCAGGTCAACAAGATTGCCCGCATCCAGCAACTGGTTCACGCATACCGCGTCCGCGGCCACCTGATGGCGGACACCAACCCGCTGGAATACGTCCAGCGCAAGCACCCGGACCTGGACATCAACACCTACGGGCTCACCCTGTGGGACCTGGACCGGGAATGGGTCACCGGCGGATTCGGCGGCGCCGACCGCCTGAAGCTGCGCGACATCCTCGGTGTGCTCCGCGATGCCTACTGCCGCACCACCGGCATTGAGTACATGCACATTCAGGATCCGGCCGAACGCGAGTGGTTCCAGAACGAGCTGGAGCGCCCGTACGCCAAGCCCAGCCGCGAAGAGCAACTGCGCGTCCTCGGCAAGCTGAACGCCGCCGAAGCGTTCGAGACCTTCCTGCAGACCAAGTTCGTGGGCCAAAAGCGCTTCTCGCTGGAGGGCGGCGAATCCCTGATTCCGCTGCTGGATGCTGTGATTTCGGACGCCGCCGACGATGGCCTGGACGAAGTCGCCATCGGCATGGCCCACCGCGGCCGGCTGAACGTGCTGACGAACATCGCCGGCAAGACCTACGCACAGGTGTTCCGCGAGTTCGAGGGCACCCAGGACCCGCGCAGCGTCCAGGGCTCCGGTGACGTGAAGTACCACTTGGGCACCGAAGGGAAATTCACCTCCGATAACGGCAACGAGACCAAGGTCTACCTTGCCGCCAACCCCTCCCACCTGGAGGCCGTCGATCCGGTGCTGGAGGGCATCGTTCGCGCCAAGCAGGACCGCCTGGACCGGGGCGACGAGTTCCCGGTACTGCCGGTGATGATTCATGGCGACGCGGCCTTCGCCGGCCAGGGCGTGGTGGCGGAAACCCTGAACCTCTCCCAGCTTCGCGGCTACCGCACCGGCGGTACCGTGCACATCGTGGTCAACAACCAGGTCGGTTTCACCACCTCGCCGCATTCCTCGCGGTCCTCGGTGTACTCCACCGACGTGGCCAAGATGATCCAGGCTCCGGTCTTCCACGTGAACGGCGATGACCCGGAAGCGGTGGTCCGCGTGGGCCAGATGGCCTACGAGTACCGCCAGCGCTTCCACAAGGACGTCGTCATCGACATGGTCTGCTACCGCCGGCGCGGGCACAACGAGGGCGACGATCCCTCGATGACGCAGCCGATGATGTACAACCTGATCGAAGCCAAGCGTTCCACCCGCAAGCTGTACACCGAAGCCCTGGTGGGCCGCGGCGACATCACGCAGGACGAGGCAGACCAAGCACTGCGCGACTACCAGGAACGGCTGGAGCGCGTCTTCGCCGAAACCCATGCCGCGCAGACCTCGCCGCTCCCGATCATCACCAAGGACTCCGCAGCCGTGTCCGATCTGGAGCGCCCGCTCTCGCAGCAGGCCGAGGACACGGACAACGTGCCCTCCGGCACCGCCATCTCCGCCGAAACGCTGGCGAAGATCGGCAAGGCACATCTGGAAATTCCGGAAGGCTTCACCGTCCACCCGAAGCTGAAGGCCCTGCTGGAGCGCCGCGAGCAGATGTCCCGCGAAGGCAACATCGACTGGGGCTTCGGCGAACTGGCTGCATTCGGCTCGCTGATGATGGAAGGTGTCCCGGTGCGCCTGGCCGGCCAGGACTCCCGCCGCGGTACCTTCGTGCAGCGCCACGCCGTCTTCCACGACCGTGTGAGCGGCGAAGAATGGGCCCCGCTGAGCAACCTCTCGGACGACCAGGCCAAGCTGTGGATCTATGACTCGCTGCTGTCCGAGTACGCGGCCATGGGCTTCGAATACGGCTACTCGGTGGAGCGCCCGGATGCGCTGGTGCTCTGGGAGGCGCAGTTCGGCGACTTCGTCAACGGCGCCCAGACCATCATCGACGAGTTCCTCTCCTCGGCCGAGCAGAAGTGGGGCCAGCGGTCCTCGCTGGTGCTGATGCTGCCGCATGGGTACGAAGGCCAGGGCCCGGACCACTCATCGGCCCGGATCGAGCGCTTCCTGCAGATGTGCGCCGAGGACAACATGATCGTGGCCAACCCGACTACCCCGGCCTCGCACTTCCACCTGCTGCGCCGCCAGGCCTACAGCCGGCCGCGCAAGCCGCTGATCATCTTCACGCCGAAGCAGTTGCTGCGTCTGAAGGCAGCTGCCGCCCAGGTCGAGGACTTCACCTCCGGAACGTTCCAGCCGGTCATCGGCGACGTCCAGGACCTCAGTGCCAATGACGTGGACCGCGTGGTGCTGGTTTCCGGCCGGCTTTACTACGACCTGCTGGCCGCACGCCAGAAGATCTCGGACACCAAGACCGCGCTCATCCGGGTGGAGCAGCTATACCCGCTGCCGGTCGAGGAAATCAAGGCGGAACTGGCGAAGTACCCGAACGCCGAGGTGGTCTGGGCCCAGGACGAGCCCGCCAACCAGGGCCCGTGGCCGTTCATGGGTCTGTACCTGCCGGAGGCTCTCGATAAGCCGCTGCGTCTGGTTTCCCGTTCGGCCTCCGCTGCGACCTCCACCGGCTCGGCCAAGCGCCACGCTGTGGAACAGGACGTTCTGGTCAAGAAGGCCTTTGAACGCCGGTAAGTAGGATGGTGGGCGGGGGGCCGCAGGGCGCCCCGCCCACTTTCTTTTAAGCACAGTTTCTTTTAAGCACCGTCTCCAGCCCGTCGAACCAGAAAGCTACTCGTGGAGCAACGCAGAATCAGGATCGCCGCAGTGGGTGAACAACTGCTGGCCGGCGTGGGAGACCCGCGCGCCCTCGGTTGGTTGGGCCGAACCCTGGCCCGGACCAACCCAGATCCAGCGACCTTGGAATCCTTCGTTCTGGCATCGCCGAACGAAGGGACGGAGGAACTGGCCGGCCGCTGGCTTCAAGAAGCCGGCCGGCGTTTCGATGACGGCTTCGAAAACCGGCTGGTCATCGGTCTGTCCGGCCGCGACCTCGAGCTCGGCTTGTCCACGGCCCGCAGCCGCCTGAACCTGGCGAACATCCTGGACGGCGCGGCCCAGCTCAGCGTCAAAGTCTTCGTGGTGGGTCCGCCCCCCGGACTGGATGCCCAGCGCAACGCGCAGCTGGCCGAGCTGTCGACCGCCTTCGGCGATGTCACCACGCGCCGCAAACACGTCTTTGTGGACACCTTCACACCATTGCTCAATCACGAGCAGTGGCGCACCGATCTGGCCGGTAACGGCGGGGCACCGGGCCAAGCGGGCTACGGCCTGCTCGCCTGGCTGGTCCTGCATCGGGGCTGGTATCCATGGTTGGATCTGCCCGAGCCCTTCTAACTACCCGCGCACGCCGGACGGCGAGTCAGCACCTTCAGCGCCCAGACGGCGGGACCGGACATGCTCCGGTCCCGCCGTTCCCGTGGGCGGCGCACCCTTGCCAGCGGTCTGCTTGCGCTATATCGTGTCTTCCACTACGAGATATATCGCGTTGGGAGCGGTGTATCACCTCACGGCAGGACAAGCCATGAACGATACGTGGAGCATCGACGGTCCACAGACGATCGACGTTGACGAGGTCCGCTCGCTCAAGGCCTCCATCGTTAAGGGGCGGCTGGACATCATCGTGCACGACGAGCCGATCGTCAGGGTGGAGGTTGCCGAAGTCATTGGCGCACCGCTGGAGATGACGCTGCGCGGCGGCACGCTGGAGCTCAGCCACAACAAGGGCGGCGAGGGGCCTTTGGGGTTCTTGGCACGACAGGTCAACCTTGCAGTCTCCGGCTACCGGGAGGAGGCCGTGATCAGCATCGCCCTGCCCCGGGGCGTTCCCGTCAAGGCCTCCACTGTCAGCGGGGACGGCCTGGTTTCCGGCATTGCTGCCAACGTGGATCTGAGCACTGTGTCCGGGTCCATGATGGCCGACGAAACTACCGGCGTGCTCACCGTCAATACGGTCAGCGGCGAGATCATCGTCCGTCACCACGGCGGCACGTTGGCGGCGAAGAGTGTCTCCGGCGAGGTCACTGCCTCCGGCGACCTGGACCATGTCCGGGCCAGCACGGTCAGCGGCGACCTGAGCTTCGACCTGCAGGGGGCACCCCAGGATCTGGCCGTCAATTCCGTTTCCGGCAACGTCACCGTACGAGTGCCCGAACAATACGGAGTGGACGTGGCTGCTTCTTCGGCTACGGGCAGCATCACCGTCAACGACCAAAAGTTCTTCGGCTTCTCGGAGAAAGTGAAGACCCGGATAGGTCCCGAAGGCCGCGGGCTCACCGTCCGGTCCACCACGGTCTCGGGCACCCTGGCGGTTTTCCACCGGGACACGGCCGGAAGCCAGGTGAACTGATGCCTCCCGTATTCGCCCACGGCGCCTTGCGACTCTATCTGCTCGCCTTGCTGGCAGAAGGAGACAAGCACGGTTATGACATCATCCGGGCCCTCAGCGACCGGTTCGGCGGAACCTACTCCCCCAGCGCCGGCACCGTCTATCCCCGGCTGGCCAAACTTGAGGAGGAGGGACTGGTTGCCACTGCCTCGGACGGACGGCGCACGGTCTACAGCATCACCGATGCCGGACGGCAGGAACTGGCCGCCCGCCAGGACGAACTGGCCGACGTCGAAGCTGATATCTCCGCGTCCGTGCGGCGCCTCGCCGATGGATTGCGGGACGAGCTGCGCAGCTCCATGAAGGGGCTGCGGGCCGATCTTGCCGCCTCGGCCGAGGCCGCCCGCAGTAAAGCCAGGACATCTCCGCGGGCGGCCGACGCCGCCGGGCTTCGGACGGTGAAGGAACTGGAACACCTGCTCAACGACTTCCGCGACGACGTTCGGGTGCGCTTGCGCCGGCGCAGCGCCACCGGAACGGTAGACGAAGTCGCCGTGCAGACCATCAGGACAGTGCTGGACCAGGCCAAGGCATCCATCACCGCGGCCCTGCGCTGACTTCCGGCATGCAGCTGGTTCAGTTAGGAGCAGGCGTGGGCATATGAAAGACTGGTGCGCAGTTCTTTTTCATCCAGCAAAGGAGGCAGCCATGAGCAAGCGTGCACGCAAGCGCAAAGACCGTAAGCGCGGCGGCGCTAACCACAGCAAGCGCCCCAACACCTAAGCGGTTGGGCACCAGCCCGCACGGCTGATGCTGCTGACGGAAGAACCCCCGTGCCCGGTTGGGCGGCGGGGGTTCTTCTGTTGGCTGCTGCAGCCCGACCCTGCCCGGGCAGGCGGGCCAGCCGAAAAGATTAGACGGTGTCTGATTCCCTGATGTGGCCGATCTTGTCCAAGATCCGTTCCTTGAGGGTCTGCGGTGCAGCCTCCTGGCAGGAGCGCTTCACCACCAAGCGGATCAGGCATTCCAGATTGTGTTCTTCGGCGCACTCTTGGCAGCTGTCCAGATGCGCCTTAATCTCCGCGAGGTCGTCGCGGGAGAGTGCGCCGTCAACGTACTCGTAAATCCGTTGCATCCGGTCGTCTTCGCAGTCGCCCAGTCCGTGGCAGTCGCTCATTTGACGTTCTCCTGTTGTGTCCCCACCGCCGCTGCGGCGCTTTTCCTGTCCTTGGTACCGCTCATGCCGCGTTCGTGCGCATAGTCTGCAAGCAGCTCACGCAACAGCTTGCGTCCCCGGTGCAGGCGGGACATCACGGTACCGATGGGGGTGTTCATGATTTCCGATATTTCCTTGTATGCGAAGCCCTCTACGTCCGAAAAGTAAACGGCCAGCCGGAATTCCTCCGGGATGGCTTGGAGGGCGTCCTTCACATCAGAGTCCGGCAAGTGGTCCAATGCCTCTGCTTCCGCAGACCGCAGTCCTGAGGAAGTGTGGGAGGCAGCTTGGAACATCTGCCAGTCCTCTACCTGATCCGTGTTGGACTGCTGCGGTTCGCGCTGCCGCTTCCGGTAGAGGTTGATGTAAGTGTTCGTCAGGATCCGGTACAGCCAAGCCTTGAGGTTGGTCCCCGGCTTGTACTGATGAAACGCCGAAAACGCCTTGGTGTAGGCCTCCTGCACCAGGTCCTCGGCATCGCTGGGGTTGCGTGCCATCCGCATCGCGGCCGAATACAGCTGGTCCACATACTGCATGGCGTCGCGTTCAAAGCGGGCACGGCGCTGCTCGGCAGTTTCCGTCTGGACGTCGACCTCATCCGGCTGTCCCGTTGTTCCGGGGTTGCTGCGGTTCTTGGCGCCGTCCGAATTCTCAGTCGTCATTGGCTCCCAGTCTACGCTGAGCTTCACGAACCCCTGGGCCGATGCTGCGCCGTCTACCGGCCCCGCGTGGGCTGGTTCGGCAAGCGCTGTAGTCACAGGTTTTCCCTTCGTTCCGACACGCCCTGAACCGGAGACTATGCACCGGCATTCCTCTCAGATGTAACGTCCGATGCCGCCGGGCTATTCCCTGCCGCTGATGCCAAACCGCTCCGCAAGGTGTGCGGTGCCAACAAAAGTGCCAGACTAGTGTCCAGTGCCGCCTTCCCGCGGTCCGGCCGAGGGGAAGGGCACAGATTCCTTCGACGCACGCCGACGCCCAGGAGGCTTCCATGTCAATAGTCCGCCTTGCCGCCCGTCCCCTGCTGGCCACCAGCTTTGTAGCGACCGGCTTTGACCGTTTGCGCCACGCCGACGAAACGGCCGAGTCGCTGCGGCCGCTGGTTCAGCAGACAGAATCCGTCTTTCCCGCGGCCGGAGCGTTGGTCGGGCAAGAGAAGACGATGGCACGGGTCATCGGCGCAGCCCAGATGGGAGCAGGCGTCCTGCTGGGCATGGGCAGGTTCTCCAGGCTTGCTGCGGCCCTGCTGGCTGGCACCACCGCCGTCAACACGATGGTGGAATACCGGATCGCGGATTCGGCCACACCGGAAGCCAGACGACTGCGCCGCAACCGGCTTTTGAAGAACCTGTCCCTGATCGGAGCCGTCCTGCTGGCAGCCGTTGACACCGCCGGACGCCCCGGGCTGGTCTGGCGTGCCGAGCACCTGGCGGCCGATGCCCGCCGCAACGTCCGTTCCATCAGCAAGGGCGCCCGGCGCAATGCGGAATCTATGGGCAATGACGCCCGCAAACAGCTGAAAAAGGCGGAACGCGCAGTGCGGGAAGCCGCCTCGGATGTGGTGGGATCCTGAACGCAATGCCTGTGGTTGCCAACAGTTGGCCGGCTCCCTATGCAGAGAAGCCGATCGACGCAACGGTCCAGATCCCTGCTTCCAAGTCGCTGACCAACCGCTATTTGGTGCTCGCTGCGTTGGCCGATGGTCCGTCTCGGCTGCGCGCCCCGCTGCATTCGCGTGACACCTTCCTGATGGTCGAAGCGCTGCGGTCCTTGGGCGCCCGGATTATCGAGGCGGAGGGGGACGGCCGGTTTGGCCCCGACTTGCTGGTGGAACCGATTGATCCGGCGCGTTCGCTAGGCGGTGCCGGAGTCGATTGCGGCCTGGCGGGCACCGTCATGCGGTTCGTGCCACCGCTGGCGGCGCTCTGTACCGGAGATGTGGAGTTCGACGGCGACCCCGCGGCACGGCGCCGGCCGATGTCCCCCACCATCGACGCGCTGCGCCAATTGGGCGTGGCAGTGGACGACGGCGGAAGCGGCAGCCTCCCGTTCCGCATCACCGGCACCGGCACTGTGGCCGGCGGCCATCTGGCGATCGATGCCAGTGCGTCCTCGCAGTTCGTCTCCGCCCTGCTGCTGGTGGGTCCACGCTTCCGCGACGGCCTGCATCTGGAGCACGTCGGAGAGCGCGTGCCGAGCCTGGACCATATTGCCATGACGGTGCAGTTGCTGCGCGATCTCGGCGTGACTGTGGATGATTCCCGACCGAACCACTGGGTGGTCTCCCCCGGCCCGATCCGCGCCTTCGACACCCGGATCGAGCAGGATCTCTCCAACGCCGGCCCGTTCCTGGCCGCCGCTTTGGCCACCCGCGGGCGGATCAGGGTGCCCAACTGGCCGGCTTCCACCACCCAGGTGGGCGACGCCTGGCGGGAGATCCTGCCCCGGCTCGGCGCCACAGTTACGTTGGAAAACGGGACGCTGACCGTGATCGGCGGCGATAAGATCACCGGCGCGGACCTTGCCGATACCAGCGAACTGGCTCCCACCGCGGCCGCCCTGTGCGCGCTGGCCGACGGCGAGTCCCGCCTGAGCGGCATTGCCCACCTGCGCGGCCACGAAACCGACCGCCTGGCTGCTTTGGTGGCCGAGATCAACCGCTTGGGCGGCGACGCAGAGGAGACGGCCGACGGACTGCGGATCCGCCCCCGGCCGCTGCACGGCGGGTTGTTCCATTCCTACGAAGACCATCGCATGGCCACCGCGGGCGCCATCATCGGCCTGGCCGTGCGCGGCGTGGAGGTCGAGGACATCGGAACGACAGCCAAGACCATGCCCGAGTTCCCGCAGCTCTGGCAGGAAATGTACGCTGCCGCAACGGCGCCCTCGGCCAGCGAGGGCTGACGGTGGCGCGTAGCACTGGAAGCTGGGATGAATCGGATGTGCGCATCCGTCCCAACAAGCGCGGAACGCGTCCGCGCACCAAGGACCGCCCCGCCTACGAGGATGCCGAGCTTGGCCGGATCGTGACCGTCGACCGTGGCCGCTACACCGCCGTCGTCGATGAAGACACCGACGGCGAGCGCGTCGTCGTTGCTGCCCGCGCCCGGGAGTTGCGCCGCACCCCGGTGGTGGCGGGAGACTTCGTGGCGCTGGTCGGTGATGTTTCCGGCGAACCCGACAGCCTCGCCCGGCTGGTCCGGGTGGAGGAACGCCGTACCCTGCTGCGCCGCAGCGCCGACGACACCGACCCGGTGGAGCGCGTGGTCGTAGCCAACGCGGATCAGCTCGTCATTGTGGTGGCCGCCGCGAATCCCGAACCCCGCACCGGGTTCATCGACCGGGCGCTGGTGGCGGCATACGACGCCGGGATTAACCCGCTGCTGTGCGTCACCAAAGCGGACCTGAAGGATCCCGCCGAGTTGCTCTCCAACTATGAGCATCTGGACCTGCCGGTGATCGTCAGCCGCACCGCGGCCGTGGACGCAACCGGAGTGGATACGCTCTCCGACGAGGGCCTGTCCGCCCGGCTGGATATCGAGGCCGTGGCGGAGCTGCGCAGTTACCTCGACGGCAAGGTCACCGTCACCCTGGGCCACTCGGGCGTGGGCAAGTCCACCATGGTCAACGCGCTGACCGGGGCGCAGCGGGCCACCGGTGGGGTCAACGCCGTGACCGGGCGCGGCCGGCACACCTCGTCGTCGGCATTGGCGTTGAAAGTTCTGGACGCGCCGGCCGGCACCTGGATCATCGACACTCCGGGCATCCGGTCCTTCGGATTGGCCCATGTGGATCCGGACCGCATCCTGTCCGCTTTCCCGGACCTGGAGCCCGGCACGGCCGACTGCGCGCGCGGCTGCAAGCACGACGCGGCAGCCATCGACTGCGGCTTGGACGCCTACGTGGCCGACGGCGGTGCCGGTGATGCCGGGGCCGCCAGGCTGGCGTCGCTGCGCCGTTTGCTCGGCGCCGAGGAACGGCCGGAGGCCAAAGAGCTCGGCACGGTCTAGGTCCGGCGCCCGGTAGGCGGGCGCTGCCTCCCGCGTGCGCACCGCACTTACCGATAAGTTGAACCTATGACCCATGCTCCGCAAACCTACAACGACGATCTGCGCCTGGCCCATGTGATGGCCGACTCCGTGGACGCGCAGACCATGGCCCGGTTCAAGTCCCTTGACTTGAAGGTGGAGACCAAGCCGGACCTGACGCCGGTCACCGACGCGGACCGCGCCGCCGAAGAAGCCATCCGCGGCCAGCTCTCCCGGTCCCGGCCGCGCGATGCGGTGCTGGGCGAAGAGTTCGGCAGCAGCGGCCACGGCGCCCGCCGCTGGATCATCGACCCGATTGACGGCACCAAGAACTTTGTCCGCGGCGTACCGGTGTGGGCCACGCTGATCGCTCTGGTGGACGAGGGGCAGCCGGTTGTGGGCCTGGTCAGTGCTCCCGCGCTCGGCAAGCGGTGGTGGGCAGCCAAGGGAACCGGCGCCTACACCGGGCGATCGCTGGCCGCGGCCACCCGGCTGCAGGTTTCCGCCGTGGACCGGCTGGAGGATGCGTCCCTGTCCTACTCCAGCCTGGGTGGCTGGAAGGAACGCGGGAATTTGGACGATTTCCTCGGTCTGACCGAATCGGTCTGGCGCACCCGCGCGTTCGGCGATTTCTGGTCCTACTGCCTGGTGGCCGAGGGCGCCGTGGACATCGCCTGCGAACCGGAGTTGAACCTCTACGACATGGCGGCCCTGGTGCCGATCGTGACCGAAGCCGGCGGCGCGTTCAGTTCGTTGGAGGGCGAGGACGGCCCGTTCGGCGGCAACGCGCTGGCCACCAACGGCCTGTTGCATCAGGCGGCCCTGCACCGCCTGAACCCCGAGCTGCGCGGACAGCGCCCGGCGGGTTCGGCCGCGGCAGCGTACAACGACGAAGCAGCCGGAAGCATCGAAGCCGGCGGCGAGAGCCGGTAACCGGCCGCTGCACAAGGAGCACCACGTGGCACACGGCGGCCCCCGGATGGACGACGAGCGGCGCCGGGCATACGGCGACACGTTCCAGCAGGGCGGCGAACACTACGACCGCATCCGCCCCGGCTACCCGGACGACGCGGTGGACTGGCTGCTGCCGGCCAACGCCCGCACCGCCGCTGATCTGGGGGCCGGCACCGGCAAGTACACCGCCGCGTTGGCCGCGCGGGGGCTGCAGGTGGTGGCGGTGGACCCTTCCGCGGACATGCTCGCACAGCTGCAGCGCAATCTGCCCGGCGTGACCACCGTAGTGGGTACCGCAGAGCAGACCGGGATCGCCGACGCCAGCATGGATGTTGTCACCGTGGCCCAGGCCTGGCACTGGACGGACCCGCTCCGGGCCAGTGCCGAGGCCGCGCGGATCCTGAAGCCCGGCGGCGTCCTGGGACTGGTATGGAACCAGTTGGATACCGGCGTGCCGTGGGTGCACCGGCTCACGCGCATCATGCATGCCGGCGACGTGCTCAAGCCAGATTTCCGTCCGCGGATCGGTCCGGAGTTCAGCGGGCTGGAAGGGCACGACACCCGGTGGCAGGATCCGCTCAGCACGCTCGATGTGATGGAGCTGGCCAAGACCCGCAGCTATTACCTGCGCGCCAACGAGGCGACCAGGACGAAAGTGCTGGCGAACCTCGACTGGTACCTTCACGACCATCTGGGCCACTCCCCCGGGGCGCAGATCGGTCTGCCGTACTTGACCCACAGTTGGCGGGCCCGGGCAATCTGAGCCGCCGAGTACTGCCCGGATCCCCGCGGCTTGTGTTGAGGCCCACCGTCCGGCAAAATTTAGGCATGCCGAAAAATTGGGTGAAGGTGTGCCTGTTGGCCATGGCCGCCGTGCTGGCGGTGGCTGGCTGTGGCCAGCCGCCCGCACCCGCTGCCGCCTCGGCGGGCGATCGGCCGCTGGTCCTGACCACTTTCACCGTTCTGGCCGACATGGCCAACAAGATCGGCGGCGGATATGTGGAGGTCATCTCCATCACCAAGGTCGGCGCGGAAATCCACGGCTACCAGCCCACGCCGTCGGACCTGGTCAAAGCGCAGGATGCCGACCTCGTCCTGGACAACGGACTGGGGCTCGAACGCTGGTTCGCACGGTTCCTGCATGCAGTCCCGGCCCCGCATGTGGTCCTCAGCGACGGCGTGGAGCCGGTGAACATCACCGCCGGAAACTATGAGGGCCGGCCGAATCCGCATGCGTGGATGTCGCCGGAGGCGGCCAAAATTTACGTGGACAACATCGTGCATGCCTTCAACGACCTGGTGCCCGAACACGCCGACGATTTCCAGCGCAACGGCGCGGCCTACCGGCACGAATTGGACCTGGTGATGGAAGATCTGAAGGCGGCCTTCGCCGATCCGGCGGCCGTTCCCGCCCTGGTCAGCTGTGAAGGGGCCTTCTCCTACCTGGCCCGCGACGCCGGGCTGCATGAGGCTTATCTCTGGCCGGTGAACTCGGATGCCGAGGGCACGCCCCGGCAAATCAAGGAAGTCATTCAACAGGTCCGCGAACACCGAATCCCGTCGGTGTTCTGCGAATCGACCGTCAACCCGGAATCGATGCGGCAGGTGGCAACCGCCACCGGTGCCCGGTTCATCACGCCGCTGTACGTGGATTCCCTCTCCGGACCGGACGGCCCGGTCCCCACTCATCTGGAGCTGATCAGGCACGACATCTCCCTGATCAAGGAAGGACTGGCGCCGTGAGCACACACGTCATCCCGGCCGGGGCCCCCGCCATCTCGGTGGCCGGCCTGCGCGTGGCCTATAACGACGTCGTTGCCCTGGACGACGTCGGCGTAACGGTGGCCTTGGGGACCGTCTGCGGGCTGATCGGGGTCAACGGCTCCGGCAAGTCGACGCTGTTCAAGTCGCTGATGGGGCTGGCGCATCCGTCCTCCGGCACGGTGGAACTGTTCGGCCTCTCGCCCCGGCAGGCGCTCAAGTTGAATCTGGTCAGTTATGTGCCCCAGTCCGAAGATGTCGATTGGACCTTCCCCGTTTCCGTGCGGGATGTGGTGATGATGGGCCGCTACGGCCGGCTTGGCCCCATGCGCCGGCCGCACCGCGGCGACCGTGAAGCTGTGCAGGCGGCGCTGGAGCGGACGGGCCTGAGCCACCTGCAGCAACGGCAGATCGGCGAGTTGTCAGGTGGCCAGCGGAAACGCGCCTTCGTGGCCCGCGGCATCGCCCAGGACGCCGGGCTGCTGTTGCTCGATGAGCCGTTCGCCGGCGTGGACAAGGCCTCGGAAGCGGGCTTGATCTCCCTGCTGAAAGAGCTGCGCCACGAGGGCAAGACGATCCTGATCTCCACCCACGATCTGGCAGGCATCCCGCAGTTGTGCGACGAGGCGATCCTGCTGCACCAGAAAGTACTGGCGCACGGATCGCCTTCGGCGGTGCTGACCAGCGACAACCTGGCCCTGGCCTTCGGTTCCGCGCTGATTGCCCCCGCGGAAGGAGTCCGCCGTGGACTTCGCTAACTGGCTGCTGGAACCGCTGCAGTACGGGTTCCTGACCCGCGCGCTGCTGGTCACGCTGGCAGCCTCGATTGTGTCCGCGGTGCTGTCCTGCTGGCTGATCTTGATGGGCTGGTCGCTGATGGGAGATGCGGTCTCGCATGCCGTGCTGCCCGGGGTTGCGCTGGCCTACATCATCGGCGTGCCCTTCTCGCTCGGCGCCTTCGTCTTCGGCGCGGCCGCAGTGGCGCTGATCGGCGGTGTGCGCTCCTCCACCCGGTTGAAGGGCGACACCGTGATCGGCGTGGTGTTCACCGCGTTCTTCGCCGCCGGCCTGGCCATCATCTCCAAAACGCCCAGCCAGACCGATCTGCAGCACATCTTGTTCGGCAACGTTCTCGGCGTCAGCGACGGCGAACTGCTCCAGGTGCTCGTCCTGGGTGCAGTGACGCTGTGCGTGCTGCTGTTCAAACGCCGCGATCTCACCCTGTTCGCCTTCGACCGCGTCCACGCGCACGCCATCGGGCTCAACACCCGCTGGCTGTCGGTGCTGCTGCTCGGGCTACTGGCGCTCACCGTCGTCGTCGGCCTGCAGGCAGTGGGCATCGTGCTGGTGGTAGCCATGCTGATTACCCCCGGCGCCACCGCCTTCCTACTGACCCGGCGGTTTGACGCCATGCTGGCCATCGCCGCGACGGTCACTGCCACGGCCTCGGTCGCCGGCATCTATGCCAGCTACTATCTGGACGTTGCTACCGGTGCCGCGGTGGTCCTGGCGCAGGCCCTGGTCTTCCTGGTGGTCTACCTGTCCGCGCCGCGAACCGGGGTAATCTGGCAGTTGATACGCCGCCGGTCCGCCGGCCGGCGCGCCGCCGTGCAGCCGGAAACCAGCAGCACCAGGCTCTGAGCCTGCAGTCTTCACGGACGTACGACGAAAGGGTAAAACCGCATGCCACCGGCAAGGAAAGCCGCGCTCAGCAGCGGCTCGTCCAGCGTGCAGGACTATGTCAAGGTGATCTATGCCTTCACCGAGTGGCAGGACAAGCCCATCACGTCCTCCCAGCTGGCCGTGCGCCTGGGCGTAGCCAACTCGTCGGTCTCCGAGATGGTGCGCAAGCTGGTGGAGCTGCAGCTGGTGGACCACCGGCCGTACAGCGCCATTGAACTGACCAGCGCCGGGCGTCGGCTGGCGCTGACCATGGTCCGCCGGCACCGGGTCCTGGAGACCTTCCTGGTCCAGGAACTC
This sequence comes from Actinomycetota bacterium, assembly GCA_051751385.1. Lineage (GTDB taxonomy): Bacteria > Actinomycetota > Actinomycetes > Actinomycetales > Micrococcaceae > Crystallibacter. Next base: position 501,892 of record JBNJKW010000002.1, read on the forward strand.
GGCTATGCCTGGGACGAGGTCCACGACGAGGCCGAACTGCTCGAACACACCGTCTCCGACACCTTCATCAACCGGATGGCTGCCAAGTTAGGCAATCCGCAGCGCGATCCGCACGGCGACCCGATCCCGTCGGCGGACGGCACAGTGCACGTGCCCAAGGCCGTGCAACTGGAGGAACTCGACGGCGGGCACACCGGCCGCATTACCCGGATCAGCGACGCCGACGCCGATCTGCTGCGCTTCTTCAGCTCCGAGCAGATCAGGCTCGACGACCGCGTGGAAGTTGTCGGCCGGCGTCCCTTCGGCGGTGCGTTGGTGGTTCGTTTCGGCCCCACCGGATCCGCCCGGGAGCTGGATCTGGGCGACCAAGCGGCCGCGGCGCTATGGGTGCACAGTGATCCCCACCCCGGCTGCCTGCTCGCTTCGTGAGTACGACGGCGGCCGCGCGACTTCGCGTCGGTACCTGCTATCCAGCGGGGCCAGGCGGTCCTGGCCACGCCCACAAGAGCTGGTTGATCGGTTAGGCTCGGCATTGTCCGAGCCGATGAAAGCAGAAGAAAGGTGTTTTGTGGCGACTCTGGGAATTGAGGAAGAATACCTGCTGCTCGATCCAATCACCGGCCTGCCCGTCCCGATGGCGGACAAGGTCGCCGAAAACCTCGAAGGATCGCTGCACGTGGCCCGTGGGGACATTCAACGGGAACTGCTCACATGCCAGATCGAGACCGCCACCGCAGTCTGCTCCACGCTCACCGAAGCCGAGGAGTCGCTGTTAAACTTCCGCCGGGAACTTGATTCGGCCGTCCGGAAGTCCGGCATACGGGCCGCGGCCACGGGCACCGCACCGCGGATCCAGGACGACTACCCGGAGGTCACGGACAGTCAGCGCTACCACCAGCTCAAGGCCAGTGCCAAGGGCATAGTGGCCGATCAGTTCGTCAACGGCCAGCACGTCCATGTCTCCGTCCCGGATAAGGAAGCCGGGGTGCAGGCCCTGAACCGGATCAGACCGTGGATGCCGGCGGTGGTGGCGCTCGGTGCCAACTCGCCCTACTGGCTGGACCGCGACAGCGGATTCGGTAGTTGGCGGATTGTGCACTACCGCCGCTGGCCGGTCCAGGGCTGCGCACCGGTCTTCCGCGACGCCGCCGACTACGAGCGCCGGATCCAGCGCTTGGTGGACTCCGGCGTCATTATTGACCGCGGTGTCCTCACCTGGCTGGCCCGGCTCTCTGACCGCTACCCCACCCTTGAAGTCCGTGCGGCAGATGTGCAGCTCGAGGCTCAGGACGCCGTGTTGATCGCGGCGGTCATTCGCGGCCTGGTCTCCACGGTGCTGGCCGATGAAGCTGCCTCGCGGACATTCCTGCAGCCGGAGCCCGAGTTGCTGGATGCTGCCGTCTGGCAGGCCGGACGGCAGGGGCTGACCGACCGGTTGGTGGACCCGGAGTCAGGCGTGCTGCTGCCGGCACGGGATGTGGTGCGCATGCTGCTGTGCTACATCCGGCCCGCACTGGAGGACGAAGGCGATTCGGCCTGGGTGGATGCCAGCATCGAACGGCTTTTCGCCACGGGAACGGGTGCCGAGCGGCAGCGCAAGGCGATGGAGTCCGGCGGGCTTCCGGCGCTGATGGACCTCTACGCCACGTCGCTGACCGCCGAGCCATAGCCCGCGGCGCACGGGGACGAGCGGCCATCTCGCCTGCTTCGCCCCTGCCGCCCGCCGAAGCCGGCTACGCGAGCAGGGGCGCCATAAGGTTCGTCATCTTGGCCGAAGGTTCCACCCCGAATTCCCTCCAGAGCCGGGACTTGAAAACTTCGAACGCCCGCAATGCCTGGGCATAGTTGCCATCCGCAATGTGCGTCTCCAGCAACAGCCGCTGGGCGCTTTCGCGCAGCGGTTCAATGGCGATGGCAAATCCGGCCGCGTCCGTAGCCTGATCGGTTTCGCCGCGCTCCAGATATTGGCTGGCGAGACGCTCCAGCGCCGAAAGTCTCAACTGCTTCCACCGCTCCTGCTCTGCCATGACCCAGTCCTCGTACCATCCGGGCAGCAGCTCGGCGGTGCGCAGCCGATCGAGCATGGCCGGGCGCAGGCGGGCACCGGGGTCTCCATCCAACGCGGCTAGTCGCCCGCTGATTTCATGGACATCCACCACCACGTCCGCAGCCAGCGCCAGCGGATCCCGGCTCTTCGCCAGCAACCCTGGCAGCTGGTGGGAGATCATCCAGATTGTCTCCCGGAGGCTCCCCGTTGCCTGCTTGTCGGAACTATCGGGCCAGAGCAGCCCGGCCAGGAACGCGCGCGGCTGGCTGCCGTACAAGGCTAGAACGGCGATGAGACGCTGCTGCCGGATGGTTACTTTGACTGGGATCTTTCCACGGTGGATCTGCCATCCGCCTAATAATTGGACTTCCCAGATGTGTTCTGCTGCATTCATTTTCGTGCCCCCCCAGGCATTTATAGGAACCCCTTGCCACTGCCGAAAACGTCTCCCCGTTCAGCTTCCCATCATGTCCCGCGTTGTCCAAACAGCTAAAGGATTCATCCTGAAAATAACCTGAGTCCAATCCTTGAGGCCGCCGCCCAGCCGGTGAAAGCGGCCATCAAGCCGGCGAATCGGGTCCGATTTGCGATTCCGCGGCGGCGAGGAAGAAGGCCCATCTGACACAAGTACACCGGCGAGCGGCTTCAAGTTGCGGCAGTGGGCGCACCGGTCCATGGTGGTAGGTGATGATTACCAGACGCGAAGCAGCCCAGTTCCTCGATATCCCACCGGAGATGGCCAAACGCCACGGCATCCCGTCCCGCATATCGCAGGAGGAGCTCGCCTCGATGGACGCCAACCCGCCGGCTTGGCTGGCCCAGTCGCGCTCCAACCGCACGGGCAAGCGGCCTGTCTGGACCTCGCTGCAGTGCGTGGTATGCGGCCACACAGAGACTGCCCGGCCCAAGAAATGGTGGCCGGAATTCACCTATGTCTACTGCCACCACCATGACCCGGGAGTTCTGCCGGAACTGCCCGAGGGATGGGTCCGCAGCGAGTATGACGGTATCGGCGCCAAATTCATCGGGATCGTCGACGTGGCGCTGCCCGGCTCCTGAGCGCTGGGGCAGGTCACTTCAGCTCAGTAGATGACTGCTCCGGTGGTCTCCGCCGTGGTGCCGGTATTGGCGTTGCGACTGCTGACCTCGATCTGGATTCCGGTCCGCCGCATTGGTGTCTCCAATGCGGTGGACAGGTCGGGAATGACATCGGTGTTGATCCGGTGCAGGAGGTCCTGGACGTCGGCTCGTTTGGTCACTGTAACTTTCATGGTCAGTTCCGGTTCCGTGGCGGTGCCGCGCAGCAGGGCCGAGGAGCCGACCACGCCGGGCAATGTATTAACCTGGTGCTCCACGGCCGAGGCCAGTACGGAGGGATCGCACAATGTGGTTCCGGAAGCCGGATCCCGATGCAGCCGGTACTTGCCGGCGGGATTCTTCCGTGGAATCTGCGCCAGAATCCACCACAATCCCAGGGCACCTGTGATGAGCCCGGCGACAAGGACAATGGCGGTTGCATAGGCGGGGGCGAAAACGGCGGGCAGGTCCACGGTCACGACGGGGCTGCCGGCAGGGACGATTTCGCTGCTGATGGTCTGCAAGGTTCCGCTGGCGATCAACAGGATCAGGACACCGCCAGCCAGGACGAGAATGCCGAGGATGGCCAGCCAGATACGATTCAGGGATCCGGCGTGCTGGCGCATGAGGGTGCCTCCTATCGGATACGGACGGACGGGTGGCTGCTGCTCTTACTCCCTGGACCGGATGGAAGCGGTGACCTTTGGGACGGGATCGAGACCGGTCCCTGCCAGACGTTCGCTGACCGAGGCAATGACCCGGCCGCGCAGCTCAGCTGTTTCGCGTAGGGCCGTGGCCACGTTCAGATGGACCGCACGCGGTGAGGCCGTGGCTGATGCGGAACTGACACCGTCGATATGTTCACAGTGCGCGGCGGCAAGGCGCGCCACGGCACGGCGAGTCATGATGGTCTCCTGGGTTCCCTCGATGTTTGCAGACCCGTCCCCGGGCGACTTTAGCGGCAGTGCGTTGAAGCGACCTGGAATCAACGCTGCCAGCAGCAGGACAACACCCACCACCGCCGCGATTGCCCCGACCGCCCAGACCGCAGGAGCGTTCCAGATCAAACCGGCGAGCCAGTCCCGTGGCCCGGCAAGAGACGCCGGCCACCAACCCGTGAGCATACGCGTCACTGCTGCCCACACCAGTCCTGCCCCGGTCGCTAGCAGCAGCGTTCCCAGGATCAGGGCCGGAACAGCGCGGCTGGGACGGCGCCGCAGGGAGGTGGCCTTCCCATCCCGCGGGCTCACAACAGCCTCCGGTGTCCGGAGGATTCAGCGGCAGGTCTCAGCCAGGACACCGTGATGTCGACTTGGCGCACCTGTACCCCGGTCAGGGCTGTGACGCGTTCACTGATCCTGCGGCGCAGCTGTTCGGTCGCCTCCCGCAGCGGTACGGGATAGAGCAGGCCAACTTCCACCGTGAGGGCTGCGATATTGCCCGCGAGCTCCACGGAGGCCTGGGGACGGGCGGCAAAGTCCGCGTGCGCCCCTAGGCCCAGGAATCCTCCGGAGGTGCCGCCGGCGAAGGACTCCTCGCCGGCAACTTGGCTGGCGATCTTTTCCACCACCTTGTGGTCCAGGACGGTGCGTCCCCGCGACTCCGGGCCACCGGCCTCCGGCAGAGAGCCCGCGCGTGTTGCCGGGGCATTCATCGGCTTCTCGCATTGCCGAACAGGGCCTGCACATCCAGTTTGCCTTCGGCGATGCGGCCCACGACCAGTCCGATCAGGCCAAAGAGGACCACTATCAGTAGGGCCACGAAGCCTCCGAAGGCCAAGACAATTCCCAATACCAGACCAACTGCCAGACACCATTGTGTAAAGGACATGGAATCCTCCTTCCAAATACGGCGGCCCCAGGGCGCGGAGGGCTGCTACTGCAGCTCAGGGGTCTTTCTGGTCTCGGCCTCCTGCCGGTCATCTTCCGGCAGATGGACATCGGTGACATGGACGTTCACTTCGAGAACTTCCAGGCCGGTCGCGCGCTCCACAGCCTGGATGACATTGCGCCGGATACCCTGACTGACCTCAACAATCGACGTTCCATAGTCGACGACGATGCTGACGCCGATGGCAGTCTGGAGCTCGCCCTTTTCCACCATGACCCCGCCACTAACGTTCGTCTGGGCGCCGGGAATGCGTTCGGCCATGGCGCTGAACGCACGCCGGGCCGCGCTGCCCATCGTATACACCCCGGGAACCTCACGGGTGGCCATTCCCGCGAGCTTCTGCACCACGGTTTCCTCTATCGTGGTATCGCCGCGATCTGTGTGCAGCGGCCCCGTCTTGCGGCGATGCTCATCGACCGGGCTGAGCCTCTGCTCCTCCCCTGTCGCCACTTGTCCGCCGGGCTGTGCAGGGTTCTTCGAGGCTTCGGTCACGGGAATCATCTCCTCAATCAACCAATGTGCTGCTTACAAAGAGAAAGACGTACGTCAGCACAAAACATCACGCTGCCAGAAGAAACTCTTTTGTCTTGGGCGTTCCGCTCACCGGCATCGTCTGGGATAGTGGCCATAAGCCCTTGGTCCTAGTGTTCGGGACCATTCAGATGGATAGGCGTGAACCCGTTGATACGGCCCCACGAACTGGACGAAACGACCGTCGTCGCCCGGGCACAGGACGGCGACTTGGATGCGTTCGAATACTTAGTCGGGGAATATCAGGGGAAACTGTTTCGCCTCGCTTTCCGCATGCTCAACGACCGGGGCGAAGCCGAGGACGTTGTGCAGGAAACCCTGGTGGCCTGCTGGAGAAAGCTGCCGCTGCTGACCCATGCGGAGGCCTTCGGCGGCTGGATTTACCAGATAACCACCAACCGGTGTCTCGACACTCTGCGCCGACGTTCCACCCACCGGGAAATGATCCAGGAGCCGGCAACCTTGGAAGCAACCGCGGATTTCACTTTCAGCGGCCTCGAGGCCGGGGGCGATCCGGCCTGCGCGGCGGAAATATCACTGCAGCTGGATGGCTTGGCCGCAGCACTGGAAACCCTCCCGCCCACCCAGCGCGCCTGCTGGCTGCTCCGAGAAATCCATGGGCGCAGCTACGCCGAGATAGCCTCAACGCTCAAGGTGAGCGAACAGATAGTCAGAGGCCGCCTGGCCAGAGCCCGATTACAACTCGTGGAAAAGATGAGCCCATGGCGCTAGACGACAACGCCCCCCGCCTCGGCTGCGGCCGCAGCATTGATGAGGTGTGGGACACCATTGACCAGCCGCCCGACGCCCACGAGCAATACTGCGACGGGTGCCGGACGGCACGGGCCAGTCTGGCACAGCTTTCGGAGGCCACCCGCACCCTGCGCGCACAGGATGAGGAGAACCCCGGCCTGCAGCCGCGCAGTGCGGTCAAAGACGCCATTATGAAAGTGGCCCGCGCCGAAATCCGGCGGGGCAACCGGATCCCCGTCCACCAGGTCAAACAGGGGGTCGTCGAGCTCAGCGAACAGGCCATCTCCACAGTCATCTGGTGGGGAGCCGACGCCCTTCCGGGAGTGCGGGCCCGGCGCTGCCGCGCTCATTCCCGCAACCCGGAGATCGCGGACAACCCCGGCCCCCCTGCCGGCACCGCGGTTCTCACAGTGGACCTCCGGATCGCCGTAGCCGCCGGCACCCATATCCCCGAAGCGGCCCACCGGCTGCGTCAACAGATCACCGGCATGATCACTGCACACGTCGGACTCGACGCCGGAACCATCAACATCGTCGTGGAGGATCTCTACGATGTCTGAGCGCCCCCTCGAACCCCGGTTGATCAACAGCGACCTTGTGGCCGATCTAGCTGCCCGCGCCGCCCTCGAGACACCCGGCGTTCTACGGCTCGAACCGACCCTGAAGAACCTTCTCGCTCATTTGGGTTCAGGAGCAGCACAAATCCTCGGCAGAAACCGCGTCGATTCCACTCCCACCCGACGGGACGGAGTCTTCGCCACCGTCCGTGACGGCGTTGCCGATATCCACCTCGACATCGCCACCGACATCGCCTACGCGGCCCTGACAGTCGCCCAGGCCGTACGTGGACAGATCACCGGTGCCCTCAGCCGTACCGGCCTGACCCCGGGACGAATCGACATCGCGGTCCTGGCCATAGAACACCCGCCCACCGCTGCAGAAGACGGCCGCCCCTAACCGTTCCCGTCGATCTGGCCTGGCTAGGCTATGAGGTCCACACGGAACGGATCGAAACCGAGCGCCACTTTGCCGGCAGGCCCAGGCCCGCCGGCAGCCATGCATCTAGACCCACGCTACAAGCGCTCCTCGGATGCTGGCAGGGCGATGGCCCCGAGGGTCTCTTGTTCCGTTCATATGACGCGTCTTGCAACATTCGGGCCGCTGCTTAAAGGGTTCAAGCAATAATCCATTGCTAACTTTTACTACTCAAAGAGCCCTGCATGTTTTCGGTGTGTTTCCGGATCGAACCAATAGAAGCTTTCAGCAGCAGCCGTGTCCCCCTCTTCGTAGGTGCAAGGGGGCCGTTTTTCAACCCCCCAATATAGAAGTGGACCTACGCTCAAGGTTTCCTTAAGACTTGGTCGAGACCCGCTGTTTGGGTCAGGGCGGAGGGGGCCGCTCCGGGGTGGAGTCATCCACTTCGAGCCACCAGTCCATGTATGAATGTGATTCTGTAGGGGGCAGCATGCGTGCTGTTGTAACGGGCGGCGCCGGTTTTCTTGGGTCCCACCTTTGTGAAAAATTGCTGGACCGCGGCGACTTCGTGACCTGCATAGACGATCTGTCCACCGGACAGCGGAACAACGTCGCGTCCTTTGGCAGTCGCCCACACTTTACTTTCCTATCGGCCAATGTCAGCAGCTCATTGGCCGTGGACGGTGATGTCGATGCTGTTGTGCATCTGGCCAGCCCCGCGTCGCCGCCGGACTATCACCGGCTGCCGTTGGAAACGCTGGCTGTGGGCAGCAGGGGCACGGAGAATGCCCTTCAATTGGCCGAAGCGAAGGGAGCACGGTTCATCCTGGCGTCGACCAGCGAGGTCTACGGGGATCCGGTCGTCCATCCGCAGACCGAGGACTACTGGGGGAATGTGAATTCCGTCGGCCCTCGCAGTGTCTATGACGAGGCCAAACGGTATGCCGAGGCGGTGTCCATGGCTTATGCACGTTGCCACGGAGTGAACGTTGGCATCGTGAGGATCTTTAACACTTACGGGCCGAGGATGCGGGCCAGGGACGGGCGTGTCGTCTCCAGCTTCATCGCCCAGGCATTGAACGGGGACCCGCTGACCATTTACGGCGACGGAACCCAGACGCGCAGTTTCTGCTATGTCGACGACCTTATCCGGGGCATTGTCGCCATGATCGATTCCAAAGAGACCGGCCCGATCAATCTCGGGAACCCTGTGGAACGTACCGTCCAGGATTTGGCAGAGCTCATCCTGGAAATCACCGGCTCGTCCTCCCCCATCGAATTCCACCGGCTCCCAGTCGATGACCCCGCCCGCCGCCGCCCTGACATCGCCCGGGCGATGGAACATCTGGGCTGGCAGCCGCTCGTTTCAACAGAGGCAGGCCTGAAGCGAACCGTCGAGTATTTCCGCGCCAATGCGACGGAAGTCTCCGCAGCCGCCAAGGCCCTCGCCGGCGCCCAGTTCGAAGGCGGGGCCGATGCGGCTGCCGCGAATGATCCCGCCTTGGCCAGAGGGGCCTAACGGCTGCGCCGCGGTCTTCCCAACATTCGTTTTCACCTCCTGCAGCAGCCGTGTTGCCGCCTGCCTGAAACCACGGAGAAAGTTATGCGTATTACCGTTATTGGAACCGGTTATCTGGGCGCAGTCCACGCTGCCTGCATGGCCCAACTGGGCCACGACGTAATCGGTGTGGATGTAGATCCGCTCAAGATCGAACGGCTCTCCCAGGGCCGAGCGCCGTTCTACGAGCCGAATTTTCCCGAGCTGTTGCGCGAGAACATGGAAGCCGGCCGGTTGCGGTTCTCCACCTCCTTGCAGGAAGCTGCCACTTTCGGCGAGGTGCATTTTATTTGTGTCGGCACCCCCCAGCGCCCGGATTCTGCCTCGGCGGACATGAAGTATGTTGACGCCGTCGTTGAAGGTTTGGCACCGCACCTGCATAGGCCATGCCTGCTCGTAGGCAAGTCAACGGTCCCGGTCGGAACCGCATCGAGGCTGGCCGAGAAGGTTACCCGCCTTGCCCCTCAGGGCACTTCGGTGCAGGTCGCCTGGAACCCCGAGTTCCTTCGGGAAGGCTTCGCCGTCGAGGACACCCTGCATCCGGACCGGCTGGTAGTTGGAGTTACCTCGGCCGACGCAGAGGCAGTCCTGCAAGAGGTCTATGCCCCAATTCTTGCTGCAGGAACACCGTACATCTGCACCGATCCTGCCACCGCGGAACTGGTCAAAGTCTCCGCTAATGCGTTCCTGGCGACCAAGATCTCCTTCATCAACGCAATCTCCGAAGTCTGTGAAGCAGCGGGAGCCGACATCCTGCCGCTTGCGTCCGCGCTTGGCCATGATCCCCGGATCGGCCATCGCTTCCTCGCCCCGGGCGTGGGATTCGGAGGCGGTTGCCTGCCCAAAGACATCCGGGCCTTCCTGGCCCGTGCGGAGGAACTCGGCGTCGGAGCGATGGATTTCCTCCGGAACATCGACAACATCAACGTTAACCGACGGCACAGCGCCGTCACTCTGGCACAGGAAATGCTCGACGGATCCCTTCAAGACAAGCGCGTCGCGGTCCTCGGCGCGGCGTTCAAGCCCAACAGCGACGATGTGCGCGACTCGCCCGCGCTCAGCGTCGCCAACGCACTGCATGCTCAAGGCGCCGACGTCCGCGTCCATGACCCGGAAGCGGTAGACAACGCACGCAGCGCCCACCCGTTGTTGAACTACACCACGGACATCGACAAAGCCTTCGAAGCCGCGGAGCTCGCTGTCCACCTCACCGAATGGCCCGCGTACCGCCAGCTTGATCCCGCCCGTATGTCTGCCCTCGTGAAGACACCAAAGATACTCGACGCCCGCAACACACTGGACATTGACCATTGGCGCACAGCCGGCTGGACCATCCGTGCGATGGGTCGCCCCGTTCGCTAACCGACCTTCCACCACGCGCGGTGGCCAGCACGACGCACCTGACTCACCCGCCCAGACCGTAGGAGGTAACCATGCCTAACAAAACAGCCCTCGTCACCGGCGGCGCCGGCTTCATCGGCAGCCACTGTTGCGTCGACCTCCTGTCCAGTGGTTTCGACGTCGTCGTGATCGACAACCTCAGCAATAGTTCCGAGGTCGCGGTGAAACGGGTCGGCGAAATCGGCGGGTCCGACCGCCTAACGTTCCTGCAGTTGGACTTGCTTGACGTAGCTGCCCTCAAGGCTGCCTTTGCTGCCTTCGACATAGGTGTCGTCATCCACTTCGCCGCATTCAAGGCAGTGGGAGACTCCGTGAATCGGCCGCTGGAATACTACTCGAACAACGTGGGCGGGCTGCTTAGTCTTCTCAACGCGATGAACGGCGCGGATGTCAAACACCTGATATTCTCCTCATCCTGCTCGATCTACGGCAACGCCACTGACGTGCCGATTTCCGAGAACTCTGCACCCGGGCCCACCAACCCCTATGCCAAAAGCAAGTGGATGTGTGAACAGATCCTGGAAGACCTATGCGCAAAGTACCCGGAGTGGAACGTAACAGCCTTGAGGTACTTCAATCCCGCGGGAGCGCATGAAAGCGGCCTTTTGGGTGAAGACCCGGCCGGAATGCCCGGGAACATCGTGCCGTTGCTGGCCCGGATCAGCGCCGGCAGGCTCGATGAACTGAGTGTTTTCGGCAACGATTATCCGACCCCAGACGGCACCGCGGTCCGTGACTACGTTCACGTCATGGATGTTGTCGAAGGGCACCGTCTGGCATTGGAACAAGGCCGGCTTCCCGGATTCCGGCGCTACAATTTGGGCACCGGGGTCGGCACGTCCGTTCTGGAGCTCATAAGGGAATTTTCTTCCGTTAGCGGCTGCGAGATCCCCTATCGGGTTGTAGGTAGGCGGCCGGGCGATGTAGCGCAGCTTATTGCTTCCCCCGCTCGGGCCGAAGGTGAGTTTGGATGGAGGTCGCGACGAAGTCTCAGTGACATGTGCCGCGATGCATGGCGGTTCCAGCAAAGACATCCGCTCGGTTATGACGCACCGCAGACGACGGAAAGGACGTCTTCATGACCGCGGATACACCCTCAACAGAACAGGGCCTTGTGGCCACTCGTTCGCACGGTCCGGAATCAACTTATGTCGTCGAGACCACTCCGGCCGGCCCCATTCTCTCGGGCAGCAAGGCCCCGCTAGCAAGGGCCCAAAAGGAAACCTTTATCCGAACGCTCGGATTGTCCGACCTGGCCGTGATCGGCTTGCTCACTACAGCCTGGCTAATGGCTTTTGTCTCCTTCTGGACTTGGTGGCTTGAGCCTGAGCACAGGGTCGGATGGGCGGGACTTATCATGAATTCGGTCCTGCTCTTCTACCTGTCGTATCTGCCCAGCTACTTCCTGGTGGTAGTCAACCGGTTACGGCAAGTTAACCCGGATTTGCCCTTACCAGCCCTACGCACAGCATTCGTTGTAACGAAAGCGCCGTCCGAACCATGGGAAGTCGCAGCGGGCACGCTTACCGCCATGCTCCGGCAGCGCTTTCCGCACCCCTATGACGTGTGGCTCTGTGACGAGGATCCAGCTCATGAGGTCATCCAATGGTGCCGTGACCACGGAGTCAAACTCTCCTCACGGCGGGATGCTGAGGATTACCACCGTTCGACGTGGCCCCGCCGAACCAAATGCAAGGAGGGCAATCTGGCCTACTTCTACGATCACTGGGGCTACTCCGACTACGATGTGGTCGTGCAACTGGATTGCGACCATGTACCGGCGGGCACATATCTGGCTGAAATGGTCCGGCCTTTCTCGGACCCTGCCATAGGCTACGTCGCCGCACCCAGCGTCAATGATTCGAATGCGGCGAGCTCCTGGTCAGCGAGGGGGCGTCTTCACAGGGAGGCCACGTTCCATGGCCCAGTGCAGCTCGGTCATGCCGACGGCCTGGCGCCGTCATGTATCGGCTCCCACTATGCGGTGCGGACGCAGGCTCTGGCCACCATTGGAGGCCTCGGACCGGAGCTGGCTGAAGATTTCTCCACCTCTTTTCTGCTGACATCGGCCGGCTGGCGCTCGGCGTTTGCCCATACGGCGGAGGCACACGGCGATGGTCCGCACACCTTCGCGGCGATGGTGACGCAGGAATACCAATGGTCACGCAGCCTTGTCATGCTTTTCTTCGACATGGTCCCCCGGCATATCGCCCGGTTCTCGTGGCCGCTGCGCATCCGTTTTCTGTTTGCCCTGTCCTACTATCCTCTGCTGTCGGTCACTACCGTTGCCGGGCTGACCTTGCCTATCATCGCGGCAGTGACCGGTGTCCCGTGGGTAAACGTCAACTACCTGGAATTCCTGGCCCGGTGGATGCTGATGCCTGCGTTCGTGCTGGCAATTACGCTGCTCATACGCCGAAGGGGGCTTTTGCGGCCATCCAGCGCACCGATCATGAGCTGGGAAAACTGGCTGTACGCATTCGCGCGGTGGCCGTTCATCGCGTGGGGAACGTTGGCCGCCGTCATCCAGAAGGTCAGACCGAAACCGTTGCATTTTCGCGTCACACCGAAGTCACGAGAAGGGCTCGAGCCACTTCCGGCACGGCTGGTCATGCCCTACGCCGTAACCTCCTCAGTGCTGGCCGTAGCCGGCATTCTCGGGGAACTTGGCACCAACGCCTACGGCTATGTGTTCCTATGCCTGTTGGGGGCTTCCTGCTACGCCATTGTGACCGTTGCGGTGCCCCTGCTTCACGCCATCGAGGCGGCACGCTCCAACAATTTGCCGCTGGCGGAGACGCTTCGCTTCACCGTTGCATCATCCTTGACTATGGCCGGATTCGTACTCGCTTTGGTGGTTACCGCCATCGCTGCTTATCCGCCCTATGTCCTCACTTTCATCGGTTGGTAACCGAAGAGGAAGGAATCGCTCATGAGACGTCTTATCCTTGCCCCTCATGCGGATGACGAGGCGCTCGCCTGCGAGGGAATGTTCGCGAAGTATCCGGACGAATACATTGCGGCAACCTGCTCCATTCCGTCGCTCAGGATGATCCAGTGAAGGGTGCAGGCCAGTCCAGCTCGGTAAAGTTGAAACGTCGCAGCAGGCCTGCCAGGCGTTGGGTGATCCCCGCGGCGGTCATGTCGATCGCATTCATTGCCGCCCACGTTGCTTCGACGCCCACGTCGTCTGACACCTCGCCTGTTTTGCCGATCCGCGGGGCAGACATATCCTTCACGCTGCAGGAGGAAAGCAATGGCCAAAGGGTCAGCGATAACGCCCAGGAAGCACCCATCGAAAGGATACTGGCCGGCCGCGGGGCCAACTATGTCCGTTTAAGGCTGTGGGTAAATCCGGATCCTCAAAGCAGCGACCGACAGTCCGCACTGACCTTGGCACAACGGGCACACAATGCGGGCATGAAAATTCTGTTGGATCTTCACTATTCCGATACATGGGCTGACAGGACAACCCAGTTGACTCCTCAGGCCTGGCAGAACCTGAGCCGTCAGGACCTCGTTTCGACGGTGGAATCCTATACGCGCAGCGTCATTGCTACTTTTGCGGGCCAAGGGACACCGGTGGACATCGTCCAGATCGGCAACGAAGTCAGCCATGGGATGCTCTGGCCGACCGGTCAGGTCTACCCGGTCGGGCGTGAGGACTGGTCGGGATTCGTTGAACTGCTGAAGGCGGGAATCAGAGGAGCAAAGGCAGGAAATGCAGCTCATCCGCCTCAGATCATGATCCACACCGACACCGGCGGAGACACCAACGCCTCCACCTACTTCTTTGACCGTCTCCAACAAAACGGTGTCCCCTACAATCTCATCGGACTCTCGTACTATCCCTTCTGGCACGGTTCCCTTGAAGACCTGCGGCATAATCTCGACACACTGGCGTCGCGGTATGGCAAAGACATCATCATTGTGGAAACCGGTTACCCCTGGACGCTCGCCAGCGGCACCGACTGTCCGAGCGTGGTCACGAGCGTGGAGGCACTGCCGGATGCAGCATCCTACCCGCCGACGCCGCAGGGACAGGCAAAGTTCTTCGAAGCACTGAACCTGCTCTTGCGGGAAGTACCCGGCGGACGTGGCGCAGGATTCTTTATTTGGGAACCGGGGTGGCTGCCAGGCGTCGACGCTGCCCCGCAGGTCTGTAACGGGCATACTAACCTCACCCTCTTCAACTGGTCCGGTCAGGGGCTGCCGGCCCTAACCGCATTCGAACCCACCGGCAGGGCCGGGCTCTAGCCTTCCAAGTCCATATGCACGCCTCCCATGGAGAAAGCCGAAGATCGAACGCACGCCGGAAACGTTGAAGGCCTGCCTCTCGGGGAGGGGCAGGCCTTCGTGATCCAGCAGATGCCGGTCGTTATGCACGATCCTTACTGCTGCCTCCCCTCGATGGGCCCCGGTGATTAACCGGTGCCGCCTCTCGTGTGGAAGACAGTAGCTGACCGTCTGCAGTGCAGGAGTTAAGAAGACACTCCTTGCATCTGTCTGGTGGAGATGGGGGGAATTGAACCCCCGTCCGATGTTGTGTTGCCAGGACTTCTCCGGGCGCAGTTTGCGTCGGGTTTTCTTGGCCCCAGCCATCCTGCAAACAGGTGGCTGACCCGGGCCCAGCCGTCTAAATGTCCCGGATACCCCAACGGCGAAGGTATCCAGCAGTGGCTCTCTTAATGACGCCAGCATCCGGGGCGAGAGCATCCCCGGGCTGACGGACTTGCACCGCTACTTAGGCAGCGAGTGCGAAGTCAGTGCGCTTAGATTCGGCACTTATTGGTTTGCAGAGGGCGTTTCCGAGATAACTCTGCATCCTCGGCCCGCTTCCCCTGGCGCGACTAACATCGTCGAAACCTGTCATCCCCGTATGTAGTTATCAAAATAACCATCTCTGCCGGCCAGTTACCTGTCCGGACCATCCAGTGTAACCCATCCCCACAGCTATCTATTCCCTCAAAATTCTAGCCAGCATGCGCGGGCGAGATTACGCTCGAACCATGGTCGTGCGTGCAACGGAGGGCACACCGGGGGGACGGGCACCCATCTTGGCGACATTCGGCATCGAGGAAGAATTCCTGTTGATGGACCCGCGGTCTGCGCAGCCGGTGCCGACGGGTCCGGCTGTGCGGGCGGCCCTGCGCCTGGACACCAACCCGGACTGGGTCAGCACCGAGTTGCTGGACTGCCAGGTGGAGACCGCCACGCCGGTATGCCACACGCTGGCCGAAGCGGCCGAGGCCCTGCTGGACTTCCGCCGCGATTTGGCCAGCAGCGCGGTCTCAACCGGGGCCGCCGCGGCCGGAATCGGGGTGATTTACGACGCCGACCTGCGCCCGGCGTCCGTGACCGACACTCCCCGGTACCGCGGTATTGCCGAACGTGCCCCGGCGCTGGTCGCCGACCAGTACGTCACCGGCATGCACATCCACGTTGAAGTGGCGAATCCGGAGGTGCGGCTGCAGGTGCTTAACCGGCTGCGGCCTTGGCTGCCCCTGCTGACCGCGGTAGCGGCCAACTCGCCGTTCTGGCGGCATGCGGACAGCGGCTTCGCCAGCTGGCGGACCATCTTGTACCGCCGGTGGCAGATCCAGGGGTGTCCGCCGTACTTTGCCGACCTTCACGATTATCGCGTCCGCGTGCGGCAGTTGTATGCCTCCGGGGTAGTGCCCGATCCGGGGCACATCTCCTGGGTCGCGCGACTTTCGGACCAGTTCCCCACCATCGAAATCCGGGCCTCCGACAGCCAGCTCACGGCCACGGACAGCGTGTTGCTGGCCGGACTGGCCCGGGCGCTCGTAGCTACCGAACAGGCCGCCGCCGTCGCCGGGCGACCGGCTGCCAACCACTTCCCCGAGCACCTGGATGTGGCACTCTGGCAGGCCGCCCGGTACGGACTGTCCGAGAAACTGGTGCATCTCGACTCGGCCACCCTCTGGCCCGCGTTCGATGTACTGGAGTTGCTGCTCCGGCACATCGACGACGCCCTGGAACAACACGGGGACCGCGGTTGGGTGCATGAGCAGTGCGCCCGACTGCGCCTGGAGGGCAACGGGGCGCAGCGCCAGCGGGCGGCGCTGGCCAGCGGCGGGCTGGCAGCATGGCTCGATCTGGTGAACCGGTCCCTCACGGCCGACTGACATGGCCGGAGCAGCAAGGGGTCCTGCGCCGGCCTGCCGACCGCTCCTGCGGATCAGGCCCCGCGGTTCTTTTCCCGCATGGCGCGCAGGGCCTCGCGGTTGTCCTGCTTTTCGCGGAGCGTCTGCCGCTTGTCGTAGTCCTTCTTGCCGCGGCCCACGCCGATCTCCACCTTGGCCAGGCCGTCATTGAAGTACAGCTGCAGCGGCACAATGGTGTAGCCGGACTCGCGGGTCTGGCGGGCAATCTTCTCCAGCTCGGCCCGGTGCAGCAGCAGTTTCCGCCGGCGGCGGGCGGCATGGTTCGTCCAGCTCCCGTTGAGATATTCCGGGATATACACGGACTCCAGGTACAGCTCATCGTTGTAGAAGATGGCGAAGCCGTCCACCAGGGAGGCGCGGCCCTCGCGCAGGGACTTCACCTCGGTTCCCATCAAGGCCATCCCGGCCTCGTAGGTATCCATGATGTGGTAGTCGTGCCGGGCCTTTCGATTGGTGGCCACTACCTTTCGGCCACTTTCTCTGGGCACGGGTAACTCCTTCGTCGTCGGAACGTTCCATTATAACGGCACTGCGGCGTTTAGTTCCGCAGCGCCCGCTCCAACCGGAGCGTTAGAGCAAGTTCAGCGGATTCACGAAATCGGCATTCAGGATGGTTTCGAAGTGCAAGTGGCACCCGGTGGAGTTGCCGGTGCTGCCCACATAGCCGATCAGTTGCCCCTGCCCGACCCGCTGGCCCGCGTACACCACGTACTCGCTCAGATGGTAGTAGTTCGTGTCCAGCACGTTGCCGGCCACCCAGCCGTGGCTGATCGTCACGCTGTTGCCGCCGCCCCAGACCGAGCCGTCTGCGCGCTCCACCGTGCCGGCGGCCGGTGCATAGACCGGGGCGTTGCAGCCGGGTCCGTAATCGATCCCGCTGTGCAGGTACCCGCCGGTGCCAAAAAAGTCGATGGTGCCGGGCGGAGTGCTCCGCCAACCGAACCCGGAGGTGATGACCCCGCTGGTTGGGGCGATCAAGCCAAAGGACGACGGCGCCTGGCTCACCGGTTTGGGCGGCTTCACCTTGGGAATGATCTGCGGCACCGGCTGGCCGTTGTTCCGCGCCGCCTGCTGGGCTGCCTTAATCCGGGCCTGTTCGCGTTCCCACGCCTCCTGGGCCTTGCGCTGCTCTTCGGCTTCGCGCCGGGCTTTCTCCTCCGCCTCGCGACGCAGCCGTTCCTGCCGCTCCTTGATCTGCGCGAGCACCTGCTGCTGGGCCTGCTCGGACTTGGCCAGCTCCTGCTCGATCTCCGGCTTGCGGGCCTGAAGGCTGTCCGACAGCGCCGAAGTCTCGGCAATCAGCTGGTCGACCTTCTGCTTCTCGGCCGCGGCCTCGTCGCGGGCGGTCTGTTCTGCCGCCAGCGCTTCC
Organism: Actinomycetota bacterium; assembly: GCA_051751385.1. Lineage (GTDB taxonomy): Bacteria > Actinomycetota > Actinomycetes > Actinomycetales > Micrococcaceae > Crystallibacter. The sequence continues at coordinate 519,681 of JBNJKW010000002.1, forward strand.
TCGGCTTGTGCCTTCAGGTCGCGGATTTCCTCTTCCACGGCCTCCAGCCGCGCCTGGGAGTTCACGTTGGTGGCGTTCTGCTGGGACAACTTGTTCAGCGCCGCATTCTGGCTGCGCAGCGCCTGGTCCGCTAGGTCGATGGTGCTGGTAAGGCTCGCATCGCCGTCGGATCCGAAGAACAGCGACAGGTTGGACGGCACGCCGCCCTGCTTGTAGGCCTGGGTAGCAATCTGGCCGATGACCTTCTTGGTCTCTTTGAGCTCCTCGGCATCGCTGGCCAGCTGCTGGTTGATCTTGTCCTTGGTCTGCAGGGCCAGGTCCACGCGCTGCGCCAGGGTGGCGACCTTGTTGGCAGCCGCGTCCACCCGGCCCTCGGCCTCGGAGAGCTTCTGCTGGGCTCCGGGCAGCCGGCTCTGGTACTCCTTGAGTTCCTTGACCGTCTCCACAATGTCCGCGTCCAGGAACTCCAGGGAATGCTCGATCTCCTCGATTTCCTGTTCCAGCGCCGCCTTGCGGTCGTCAAGCTCATCGGCGTGGGCCGGTCCGGCAGAGCCGAGCGAGAAAGCGAGCAAAGCCGCCATGGCTGCACTCAGAATCCCCTGCGGAAGGCACTTCTTCCGCGGCGTTGATTGGCTCACAGCCTGGCTCCCCAATGTCAAGTTCTGCTCACGTTTCACGATTCTAGACCTTCAAGTAGCGGCGCAGGGTCAGCAGGGAAGATATTCCTGCCAGGACAGCCCCCAACAGCACCAGCGCGGGGCCGATGACCAGCATGGTGTTGGAGGAAATGAATGCGGTATCGGGGTACTGGCTGGCGAGCCAGTCGCCGATGAAGAAGTGCGCCACGGCCCACAGGGTGACCGACGCCAGCAGCGCCCCGACCACCGCGGCGATCACGCCTTCCAGCACGAACGGCAGCTGGATCACTGCCTTCGAGGCTCCGACCAGGCGCATGATGCCGGTTTCGCGCCGGCGGCTGAAGGCCGAGAGCCTGATGGTCGTGGCGATCAAGAGGATGGCGCAGACAATCATGACGACGGCGATGCCCACCGCCACCAGCGAGGCGATGTTCATGACGTTGAAGACCTTTTCCAGGATCTCGCGCTGGTCCACCACCACCTCCACGCCGGGCAGCGAGGAGAAGATTTCGTTGATGACCTCGTACTTCTGCGGATCCACCAGGGAGATCCGGAACGATTCCGGCAGCTGGTCGGCGGTCACGGAATCAACGATCGGCGAATTCGCGAACTGGTCGCGGAAGTGGCCCAGCGCGTCCTCCTGCGATTCGTACAGGTAGGTGTCCACGTACTGCTCCACCGCCGGACTGGTCAGCGTTGCCTCGATCTCGGCGCGCTGCTCGTCCGTCACCGGGCCGGACGCGCAACTGGCCGCCGTCGAGGTGTCAACACACAGGAAGACGGCCACCTGGACCTTGTCGTACCAGTAGCCCTTCATCTGGTTGATCTGCATCTGCAGCATGCCGGCAGCCCCCACGAAGGTGAGCGAAATGAAGGTCACCAGGACCACGGAGACCACCATGGACAGATTCCGGCGCAGGCCGGAACCGATTTCACCGAGGATAAAAGCCAGTCTCATTTGGCCTCCTCCGGCTCGCCGAGGTAGATGCCTTCGGCCTGGTCCCGCACCAGCACGCCGTCGCGCAGCTCGATCACGCGTTTGCGCATTTCATTCACGATCACGTTGTCATGCGTGGCCATCACCACGGTGGTGCCGTTCTGGTTAATCCGGTCCAGCACCTTCATGATGCCCAGCGAGGTGGTCGGATCGAGGTTGCCCGTGGGTTCGTCGGCCAGCAGGATCCCGGGCTTGTTCACCACGGCCCGTGCAATGGCAACCCGCTGCTGCTCGCCGCCGGAGAGTTCGTGCGGCATGCGGTGATCTTTGCCTTCCAAGCCCACCGTCTTGAGCACCTCGGGCACCGTCTCGCGGATCACGGCACGGCTGCGTCCGATCACCTGCATGGCAAATGCCACGTTCGCGAAAACCGTCTTGTTGGGCAACAGCCGGAAGTCCTGGAACACCACGCCGATGCCGCGGCGCAGTTTGGGCACGCGCCAGCTGGGAATGTTGGCCACATTCTGGCCGGCGACGTACACCGCGCCGCGGGTGGCACGGTCTTCTTTCAGAACCAGCCGGATGAACGTTGATTTTCCGGACCCGGAGGCGCCGACCAAGAACGCGAAGTCCCCGCGGTCAATCTCCAGGCTGATCCTGTCCAGGGCAGGACGCGAGTTCTGATCGTAGATCTTCGTGACGTTATCGAATCGAATCATGACTACTTTGTGCCTCAGTGCCGAGGACGAGGGCCTGTGCTTGGGGGAAGAAACCTCAGCCTCTCGACTATAAGCACGCAGTCTTGGGTTTAGCCTGCAGCCTCGCAGGTGTGTCGTTTCACCAGCGCGCCGTCAGGGCCTGGCCGCCGTCAGGGCCTGGCGCACCGCTCCGGCCACGGCGGCGGCACCCGGGCCGTCCATCACGATGGTGTAGTGGTTCGTTCCGGGCACGTCGCGGACCTGCAGGTCCGGCAGCCGGCGGGCCCACTGGTCCACGTGGCCCGGCGTATACAGGCCCGCGTCTTCGTTCAGCAAGCCGCGCGGCGCCCGCAGCAGCACGGCCGGCACCGCCAGCGACTCCAGTGCGTCCATCAGGACCGCCCCGCCGTTCAGGTCGGCGGTGTCGCGGGCCATCGCCTGATAGTTCGTCGACGGGCGCAGCAGCGGCGGCTCGCCGGCGAGGTCGTAGTCCACGTAGTCCTCCACCAGCTCGTTCCAGTGGTCGGCGAAGGCCGGGTGCACGCGCCAGAAGTCCCGGTAGGCTTCCCGGCTGGGGAACGTCGCCGCCAGCCGCTCGGCCGCCGGCCCCAGCACCGACTGGATGACCTCGTCGTCGCTGAGCCCGGCGGGCACCTGCAGCGGCAGGCCGCCGTCCACCAGCACCAGCGACTGCACCAGCTCCGGGTGGCGCCGGGCCAGCACCACGGAGGCGAACGCCCCCATGGAATGACCGACGACGACGGCGCTGCCCACCCCGTGTGCCGCCAGCACCGCAGCGAGGTCGTCGGCGTGGGCCGCCATGCCGAACGGTCCGGGCAACTGGTTGCTGCGGCCACGGCCGCGCAGGTCCGGGGCGATCAGCCGTACGCCGTTAAGCTCCTGTGCCAGCAGGCCCCAGGTGCGGTGCGACGCCGTCACCCCGTGCACGGCCAGAACCGCCGGTGCCTCCGGGTCCTGCGTTCCCCATACGCCGGTGCGCAGGGTCCCGCCGCGGACGGGAACATCCAGCGTGGTGTAGGGCAGGGCTGCCGGTTCGGCGCTCATCGGGAGGACCACCCGCCATCCATCGTGTAGGACGCACCGGTGACCATGCCGGCGTCGGCGCTGGCCAGCCAGCAGGCCAGCGAGGCCACTTCATGCGGTTCGGTCAGGCGTTTGACGGCACTCTCGGTGAGCATCACCTGGGTTACCACTTCCTCCTCGGGCAACTGGTGCAGCCGGGCCTGGTCGGCAATCTGTTTCTCCACCAGCGGCGTCTTGACGTAGCCGGGATTGATGCAGTTGCTGGTCACGCCGTGCGCGCCGCCCTCCAGCGCCGTGACCTTGGAGAGGCCTTCGAGCCCGTGCTTGGCGGAGACGTACGCGGATTTATAGGCGGACGCCCGCAGCCCGTGCACCGAGGAAATGTTGATGATCCGGCCGAAGCCGCGCTGATACATGCCGGGCAGCGCCGCACGGATCAGCAGGAACGGAGACTCCAGCATCAGGCGCAGCATCAGCCTGAAGTCCTCCGGAGCGAACTCCTCGATCGGGTTGATCCGCTGGATGCCGGCGTTGTTGACCAAAATGTCAGTATCCACCGTCGCCGTTTCCAGCGCCCGGGTGTCACTGAGGTCCACCTGCCAGGCGACGCCGCCGATCTCCTGCGCCACGCGTTCGGCGGCGGCACCGTCCAGGTCCGCCACGGTGACCTTGGCGCCGCGCTCGGCGAGGGCCCGGGCACAGGCTTCACCGATGCCGCTGGCCCCGCCTGTGACCACGGCGCTTCGGCCTGTCAGAGTCTGTTCAGCCATGGGGTTGTCCTTCCGTCCCGTGCGGTTGTCCGGGCGCCAGCGCCCGCTCGATAAACTGCATCATTTCTTCGAATACATGGTCGGGCACTTCCCGCGGAACGGGCTGCGCACCGGCGTCGTCCTCCCAGAGCACCCAGCGCATGCCGATCAGCTCGCCGATGCCCATCAGCGCCCAGGCCGCGACGTCCGGATCCATCGGCCGGACCTCCCCGGTGGCCTGCGCCGCCTTCAGCCCCTCGATGTAGCCGTTGACAATGCGGGTGTAGTGCATTCGCAGTGCGCCCGGCGAGACGAACTCGGCCTGCCGGACAATCCGGTAGAGCGCGGGGTGTTCCGCGGTGAAGCGGAAGAACGCCTTGAACCCGGCGCGCTCGGCCTCCAGCCGGTTGCCGGCCGATTTGGCGGCCTCGGTCATCGCGTGGCGGACCCGGCGGTTCAGGTCCTCGACGACCTCGTCGAAGATGGTCTGCTTGCCCTGGAAGTAGAGGTAGAACGTGCCCAGGCCGACGTCGGCCTGCTCGGTGATCTTCACGATCGAGGCGTCGTGGTAGCCCACCGACGCGAACACGGTTTCCGCCGCTGCCAGCAGCTTGGCGCGGGTCCGGGTGCCCCGGGCGGTGCGTGGTGCGGCACTCATGATTCCTGCTCCGATCCCGCAACTGCTGCGGTCCATGCGGCACGCTCGGGCCGGACGGCGGCCTGCCGCAGCCGTCCCCGGGCCACCTTGTTCAGGGCCGTCCGCGGCAAGGTCGGCACAAAGTCAAAACGCCCGGGGACCTTGAAGGAGGCCAGCCGTGCCTTGCAGTGCTCAACCAGCTCTTCGGCGTCGGTGATTTGGCCCGGGCGGACCACCACGTAGGCCAGGCCCGTCTCCCCCCAGCGCTCGTCAGGGACCCCGACGACGGCGGCCTCCGCCACCGCGGGATGCGACAGCAGGGCCTGCTCCACCTGGGCCGGCGCCACGTTTTCGCCGCCGGAGATATAGAGGTCCTTGATCCGGTCCACGATCCGGTAGAAGCCGTCCGCGGTGCGTTCCACCAGATCCCCGGTGCGCAGCCAGCCGCCGGCAAGCGCTGCCGCCGTTGCCTCCGGATTGCGGAAGTACCCGGCGAAGACGCCCGGACCCGAGACCAGCAGCTCGCCGGTGGCTTCGCCGACGAGGATCTCGCCGGTGGCCGGATCCGCTACCGCCACGCTGACGTGCGGGTAGGGCTTGCCCGCGTAGCCGATCATGGACGCGGCCTCTTCATTGGGCAGGCAGAGCACATTCGGCGACGCTTCGGTCAGACCGTAGCCCTGGCTCAGTGCCACGCCCCGCTTGTGCCAGACCCGCAGCAGCGGTGCCGGCATGGACGCCCCGCCGACGATGGCGTGCTGCAGCCGGGACAGGTCGGCGGACGCGAAGTCCGGGTGCTCGGCCAGCATGGCGTATTGGGCGGGCACGCCCATCATGGTAGTGACCTTGCGCTCGGCGATCAGCTGCAGCACCCGGCCCGCATCAAACGTCCGTTCCAACACCACCGTGGCACCGGTCCACCATGCCAGCAGCGGCTGGATGTTCCAGCCGCCCACATGGAACTGCGGCAGGGCCGCCAGCACCACATCGGAGCTGGAGAGCTCCATGGTCCGGGACAGCGAGAGGTTGGTCCAGAAACAGTTGGCATGCGTGAGGATGGCGGCCTTGCTGTGCCCCTCGGTGCCGGAGGTGAAAATCATCAGGAGGGCATCGTCGTCGCGCACTTCCCGCTGCACCGCGGCCTGGACCGCGGTTTCCGCCACCCGCCGGGTGGGGCAGGGCACCTGGCGTTCCACCCCCGAGGGCCCGGGCGCCGCGGTGCGCGGCGGCAGCGGCAGCATCGCGGCGGCGGCCGCGGCGAGCGCATCGAATTCGTGCTCCACCAGCAGCAGCGCCGGGTCGGCCAGCTGCAGTTGCTCGGCGATCTCCCGCGGCGACAGGCGCCAGGACAGCGGCACCAGGACCAGGCCGGCCTTGGCACAGGCGAAGAACAGCACCACGTGGTCGGCGGAGTTGCCGGTCAGGGTGGCGATCCGGTCCCCCACCCCGTAGCCGGCGGCGAGCAGCCGGCCGGCCAGGGCAACGGCCCGGGCATCGAGCTCGCGGTAGCGCAAAACTACCCCGCGGTCATCGATCGCCACCCGGTCCGGCGTGGACACGGCGCGGTCGGCGGTCCAGCGGCCCAGGGTATGGAGCCCGTCCCGCTGGTTGTGCTGCTGGTTCACTCGGCATTCTCCAGTGCTTGGCGCTGCCGGGCGGCTGCCTGGCGGCGCTGGCCGCGGCTGAGGGTGGCCCTGTGCACCGCTCCGGTGATGCCGCCGGGCAGGAAGAGGACCACCAGAATGAACAGTGTACCGAGGATGAACAGCGGCTCCGAGAGCGGAATCCGCAGGATATCCGGCAGCCCGGCGATGGCCTCCGACTGGGCCAGCGCGGTGAGCCGCTGGTCCAGCAGCGTGTAGAACACACCGCCGATGATCGCACCCCAGCGCGAACCCACGCCGCCGAGCACCACCATGACCAGCAGGGTGATGGTGAAGTCGGCAGAGAGGCTGCGCGGGACGGCTCCGGACTGCAGCAGCAGGTAAACCATGCCCACCGCCGACGCCAGCACGCCGCCCACCACGAACACCAGCAGCTTGACCAGATAGGGCTGCACGCCGATCACCCGCACGCGCAGCTCGTTCTCCCGCACGGCCGCGGCGACGTGGCCGGCCCGGCTGTACTGCACCCAGGTCACGACCGCGAAGACCACCAGCAGCACGATCAGCGCCAGCCAGTACAGGTTGCGGGTGTTGGCCACGCCCAGCAGCGACTCGGGCAGGTTCTCGGTGGCCAGCGTCAGGCCCTCTTCGCCGCCGGTGGCCTGGCCCGGATTGCGGCCCACCAGCACGTGGCCGGCCTCGGCGAAGGCCAGGGTCACCATGGCGAACGGGATGCCGGTCACGCGCAGTCCCACCGCGCCGACCACGTGGGCCAGCACGATCACCAGCAGCAGCGTCAGCCCCATCGCCGGCAGCAGCGGGATGTCCAACGTGTCCAGGATGACGCCGAGTCCGTAGACTCCGGCGCCGAAGTACAGGGCGTGGCCGAAGGAGAGCAGCCCGGTCACACCCAGCAGCAGGTGGTAGCTGAGTGCCGCGGCGGCCATCAGCATGCACATGGCGATCAGCTGCAGCGAACCCGGCGTGTAGGTGGGCCCGGGCAGCACGCCCGGCAGGGACAGGTTCAGCAGCGGCAGCAGGGCCAGCAGGACCACACCCGCTCCCCCGGCACCCCACTTGAGCAGGGTGCGGCCGCCGGCGGCAGCACCGCCGTCGTTCTTGGCTTTCCGCGGCCGCCGCTGCCCCGCGCCTGTGGTCGCCTCGCCGGCGCTTGCGGAGCCGGCAGCTGCCGGCTGCGCCTCGGACTGCGGGTCAGTCTTGCTGGTGGTCATGATTTCCTCCCGAGCAGGCCGGAGGGCCGGAAGAGCAGGACAAGGGCCAGGGCCACGACGACCACGAAATCCCCGGTGCCGTTCAGGTAGAAGTTGGCGAACTGTTGCAGCAGCGCCACCACCACGGATGCGATGGCCGCGCCGGTGAGCGAACCCAGGCCGCCGATCACGGTGACGATGAAGGCGAAGATCAGCAGCGAACCGCCCAGCAGCGGCGAGACGTACTGGAAGTAGTGGCTGGCGAGCACGCCGCCCAGGCCGGCGGCGGCGCCACCGATGGCGAAGACCAGCGTGAAGGCTTTGCGGACGTCGATGCCCAGCGCGGTCACCATGGAGCGGCTTTCCACACCGGCGCGGATGATCATGCCGTAGCGGGTGCGCTTGAGGAAGAACACCAGGCCCAGCAGTACGAGCACCGCGGCGATGATGGCCACGAAGCGGTCGTTGGAGATCTGCGCACCGAGGATGCCGGTGGTCTCGCGGAACCATGCCGGACCGGAGATGTGGATCGTGTCGGTGCCCCAGATTCCGTCGAACAGCGCGACCGACGCCAGCGAGAGGCCGACGGTGACCAGCACCTGTTCGATATGCCGCTCGTAAAGCTTGCGGATCAGCACGAATTCGGTGAAGGCGGCAAACAGCGCACCCACCACCGCGCCGACCAGGAGCGAGCCGAGGAAGGTCCACCAGTTGTCGGCCCCGGCGCGGCGAGCGAATTCCCAGCCGGCGAACGCACCCAAGGTCAGGAAGGAGCCGTGCGCGAAATTCAGCACGCCCATCAGCCCGTAGATCAGGCTCAGCCCGGAGGCCACCAGGAAGTAGAGCGCGCCAAGCCCCAGGCCGGTGACGGTCAGCAAGACGATGGTACTCATTTCTGCGCTCCGTTCCGGTCGGTCTGGTTGTCGGCCGGGGCTGCGACCTCGCCGTGCCCTGCGTCGGCGTCTTCGCTGTGCCCGGCGTCGGCGTGGACGCCCAGCAGCCGCTGAGTCAGGTCTTCGTTGTCCAGGAACTCAAGCGCGCTGCTGGTGGTGTGGACCACCCTGCCGCCGGAGAGCACTACCGCTCCGGCGGCCAACTGGCGGACCACCTGCAGGTTCTGTTCCACCAACAGGATCGGCACCGTTTCCGCGGCCCGTTCCAACGTCTCGGCGACTTCCTGCACGATCTTGGGCGCCAGGCCCTTGGTGGGTTCGTCGATGAGGAGCAGTTTGTTCTCGTTCAGCAACGCCCGCGCCAGCGAGACCATCTGCTGCTGCCCGCCGGAGAGCGTGCCGGCCATCTGCGCGGCGCGCTTGAGCAGGTCGGGGAAGAGTTCCTCCACCAGTTGCCGGCGCGGGGACGCGTCCCGTTCGGCCAGCCGCAGGTTCTCCGCCACGGTGAGCTTGGAGAAGACCTCCCGGTCCTCCGGGACGTAGCCGACGCCGCGGCGGATGATCTTGAACGTGGGCTCCTTATCGATCCGCTCCCCGTCCAGAGTGACGCTGCCGGTCCGCGAGATCAGGCCGATGACGGCCTTGATGGTGCTGGTCTTGCCCACGCCGTTGCGTCCAAGCAGGGCGGTGATGCCGGTGGCCGGGACGGAGAAACTGACGTCCTCCACCACCTGCTGGCCCGCTATGTGGGCGGTCAACCCGGCAATTTCCAACACCGGGCGGGCGGGGCCGCCGGGATGCGTTGCGGCCGGTTGCAGTGCCGTGGCCTGGGCCGGGCCGCCGTTGGCTCCGATGTGCGCTGCGTCCGCGCCTGGCTGCGGTTGCTGGCTCATACAGGTTCTCCCAAGTAGGCGCTCTGGACGGTGGGATTGGCCATCACCGCATCCGGGGTATCAATGGCCAACAGCTTGCCGTGGTGCATGACCGCCACCCGGTCCACCAGCCCGAGGACCACTTCCATGTGGTGCTCCACCATCATCACCGTGCAGCCGCGGTCGCGGTGCATCCGGCGGATAATCGCGCTGAGTCCCGGGACGTCGCCGGAGGCCACACCGGCCATCGGTTCATCCAGCAGGATGACGGAAGGATCGCCGGCCAAAAGCATGGCGATCTCCACCTTGCGCTTATCGCCGTGGGAAAGATCTCCGGCCGCGGTGTGCAGCTTCTCCTCCAGCCCGACCTCGGCCACGTTCTGCTGTGCGACGGACGTTGCGGAATCCGTCCGCGACGGGAACCGGAAAACCGACAGGCTGCCGCCGAGGGCGGCCTGCGCTGCCAGCCGAACGTTCTCCAGCACGCTCAGCCGCGGAAACAGGCTTGAGGTCTGAAACGTCCTGCCCAGCCCGGCCCGGGCCCGGTGGTGGATCGACGCCGAGGTGACGTCCGCGCCGTCGAGCTTGACGGACCCTTCCGTCGGCTTGAGCACACCGGAGATGAGATTGAACAACGTGGTTTTGCCGGCACCGTTGGGTCCGATCACGCCGACCATTTCGCCGGTGGCCACGGAAAATCCGACATCCTCGAGGATGCGGGCGCCACCGATCTGCAGGCCGAGGCCCTGCACCAAGAGCGCGGGCTGATCTGGGGAGGTCATCATGTCACTTTCTGTGCGGTCACGGACCGGGGTCGTTGCCGGGACGGTCCGCGGCCAGGGGCGCCGCCCACCACGTGGGTCGGGCGGCGTCCCCGGACTCGCGGTACCGGTGGCCGGAGCTGTGTTGCCGGGCTGCGGTTACTTGGCTTCCGGCGGAGCGACCACGTCGGCCGGAACCGCCTTGATCAGCTCCGGAACCCAGTCGCCGCCCTGCTCCACGAGCTTGGCCTGGTACATCTCCTGCAGCAGCGCGTGGTCGGAGGCGCGGACGGTTGTCTCGCCCTTGGGGCCGTCGAAGGTGTAGCCCTCCAGCGCGGAAACCATGGCGTCGACGTCGGTGCCGCCTTCCTTGACGGCCTGGACGATCATCTGGCCGGCAACAAAGCCGTCCGGGGTGAACAGGTCCGCCTTCTTGCCCTCGGCCTCGACGTGTTCGATCATGGCTTTCTCCACGTCGTTTCCGGCGGCGCCGGGGAAGTAGTGGTTGAGGAAGCTGATCTTGTCCGAGGCGGCACCGTAGGCGCCGAAGGTGGCGGCGTCGCCCAGACCTGTAACGATCGGAGCGGCATCGAAGGCGCCCTGCTGGCTCAGTGCCTGCCACATGGAGCCCGACGTGGCGCCGGCCCAGGCAACGAAGACCAGATCCGGCTTCGCGTCGATGAGCTGGCGGGCGAACGGGGTGAATTCGGTGGCGTCTTCCGGCACGAGGACGTCATCGACCTCGGCGCCTTGCTCGCCGAGGACGGCCTTGACCGCGGCGAGGTTGCCCTGGCCGAACGCGTTGTCCTGGCCGAACACCACGACCTTCTTGCCCTTGAGATCCTCCACAAAGGTTCCCGCCGTGGCAACGTCCTGCAGGCTCTGTCGGCCGGAACGGAACGTGTACTCGTTGATGCCCTGCAGCGCGTCCGTGGCGGCCGGGCCGGAAATGTACAGAACCTTGTTCTGCGCGGCCTGCTCGGCGAGCTTGAGCGCGATGCCGGACACCACCGTGCCGGCCAGGATCTTGTAATCCTTGCCGATCAGATCCTTGGCGACGTTGACCGCCTTGTCGGGGTCACCGCCGTCGTCATGATAGGTCAGGTTGAGCTTGGTGCCGTTGACCTCGCCGGTGCCCTCGGTGGCGTAGTCGATGCCTGCCTGCAGGCCCTGGTAGTAGGCCGCGCCATAAGCGGCGAGCGGGCCGGACTCGGAATAAACGATGCCCACGTTGATGCTTTCGGGCGCGCTGCTTGCCTCGCCGGCCGCACCGGCGGTCTCGCCGCCGGTGGTGGGCGCGCATGCGCTCACGGCAAGTCCGGTGGCGAGTGCTGCGGCCATCAGGAACTTCTTTGTTGCCTTCACTCCGATGCCTTTCGTTGAAGAATCTGCTGAGGAGAAAAAATCTGGAACTGTCTGAACCTGATGGTCGGGTCACCCAAACCTGAAAGGTGATTCAGATTACAGCAAATCTATGGCGCGTCTCACAGCAGTGTCAACATCAGAGTCCTGGGACCAGGTCACGATTCGGTTGCAGAGCACCTCAGAACGACAAAAAAGCCCGGTCGCTCCAGAGGGAGGGACCGGGCTTTGGTGCAGCCTTTGAGGTTAGTTTTCCGCGTTTCGACTGTTGGCGCGCCACCGGATGCCGGCATCGATGAAGTCGTCGATCTCGCCGTCGAACACGGCACCGGTGTTCCCGACCTCATGTTCGGTGCGCAGATCCTTGACCATTTGGTAGGGGTTCAGCACGTAGGAACGCATCTGGTCGCCCCAGGACGCCTTGACGTCTCCGGCGAGCGCCTTCTTCTCCGCGTCCTGCTGCTCCTTCTTCAAGAGCAGCAGCCGAGACTGCAGCACGCGCAACGCGGCAGCGCGGTTCTGGATCTGGGACTTCTCGTTCTGCATCGAAACCACAATCCCGGTGGGAATGTGGGTCAGCCGGACCGCGGAGTCCGTGGTGTTCACTGACTGACCGCCCGGACCGGAAGATCGGAACACGTCCACCTTGATCTCGTTATCCGGAATGTCGATCGAGTCGGTCTGTTCAATCAGCGGGATGACTTCGACGGCGGCGAACGAGGTCTGGCGGCGGCCCTGGTTGTCGAACGGGCTGATCCGCACCAGGCGGTGGGTGCCCGCCTCCACCGAGAGCGTGCCGAAGGCGAACGGGGCCTTGACTTCGAACGTGGCCGACTTCAGGCCGGCCTCTTCGGCGTAGGACGTATCCAACACCTGGGTCGGGTAGCCGTGGCGTTCGGCCCAGCGCAGGTACATGCGCATCAGCATTTCTGCGAAGTCGGCGGCGTCAACGCCGCCGGCGCCGGAGCGGATGGTCACCACGGCCTCGCGCTCGTCGTACTCCCCGGACAGCAAAGTGACGACTTCGAGTTCAGACAGCGCTTTCTTGAGCGAGGTCAGTTCGCTGGCAGCCTCGGTCATGGAGTCTTCGTCGCCGGCGTCCTCCTGGCCCAGTTCCACCAGGACCTCCAGATCTTCGATCCGTGCTGCGAGCTTCTCCAGCCGTTCCAGTTCGCTCTGGCGGTGCGACAGCTTAGAGGTGATCTTCTGCGCCGCGGCCGGGTCGTCCCACAGATCCGGCACGCCTGCCTGCTCGCTCAGCTCGGCGATATCCTTGCGGATCCTCTCCACGTCGGAGACTGCTTCGATGGATTCGTATGTGGCGCGTAACGCGCGGATTTCAGCGGGAAAGTCGATCTCAGCCATGGTTCTCCAAGCGTACGCCATGGTGAGGAATCCTCTCCCCCGGCAGGTCAGGCCTTCATCCTCGTGACTCCTGCGGCCGGGACAGCGTGACTTCCGAGCGTGCGTCGTTGGCGGCGCTGAGAGGAAAACCTGGCTGTGCTTTTCGGCTCCCTCTAGCACCGGCGCGGAGCTTGCAATAACCTTTGGGAGTGCGGACGTGCAGGTTGTTCACTCTTCGCACACGGGGACGAGGGCATCCTGATTTACATTCCACCTTGTGGGGAGGCTGCAATGTCCAGTCAAAGTCACGGCCCGGTTCACACCGGGCGACAGCGGCACAAGCCCAAAAGCCGACAGGACAGCCAGCCGCCGCATGCAAAGAGATCTCGAAACATACTGGGGGCTATCAGCGCGCTGGTTCTGGCCACCGCAAGCATCGTCGCCGCATCCGGTCCCGCAGCCGCTGAGGAAGAAAGCGGCTATACAGTCGTCCTCAAAGACAACGTCACGAATGTCGACTCCACCGCCGCGGCGCAGGAGAAGAAGTACGGGTTCACGCTCTCCAGCACCTACGAACACGCGCTGAAAGGCTACTCCGGGACCATGACGGCTGCGGAGGAAGCGGAGCTCGGTGCCGATCCCGCCATTGAGTTCATCGCGCCCGAGCGGGAATTCAGCTTGGCCCACGACGACGACGACGAGGACGAGGCCGACGCCGACGACGTGGAGGCCGCCGCGAACACCGGATTCCTGCCAACGTGGTGGCTGCGAGTCGGCGGCACGCAGGAGGAGGCAGCTGCTGACGGGGCGGAGATCGCGGTCAACACCGCCGTCATCGACTCCGGCATTGACGCCTCCCACCCGGACCTGAACGTGGTTGGGGGCGTGGACTGCTCGTCTGGCACTGCGGTCGAAGTAACTCCCGTCGACAAGATGGGGCACGGAACGATGGTTGCAGGAGTTCTTGCGGCAAAGAACAACAACTTTGGGGTCATCGGCACGGCCTACGGCGCCCCGCTCTGGTCCGTCCGGGTTGTGGCTGATGCCGGCACCATCTCAGAGGCTGCCATGCTTTGCGCCGCCGACTGGGTAGTCTCCACTCGCACGGATGCGGACCAGCAGAACGACATCCAGGTGGCCAACATCAGCATCGGCGGGCCCGGCCAAGACCAGGGAGCATGCGGCAACGGGGTCGATCCCCTGCACCAGATGATTTGCCAGGGGGTCGAGCAGGGAATCACCTGGACAGTTGCCGCCGGCAATGCGGCCACGGACCTGGCGACCACTGTTCCGGCCACGTACGACGAAGTGCTCACCGCCACCGCCATGGCGGACTACGACGGCCGCCCCGGCGGAAAAGCAACGCCCATCTGCAGCGGAGGGTCCGTTCCCAGCGCCGACGACCAATTCGCCAACTTCTCCAACTTCGCCACCCAACCTGCCGATATTGCCCACACGGTTGCAGGTCCCGGAGTCTGCATCACATCCACTTTCCCGGGAGGCCTCTACAACACGGCACACGGCACCAGCTTCTCCACTCCGGCTGTCGCCGGCTCGGTCGCCCGCTGCATCTATAGCGAGGTTTGCAGCGGCGGGTCGTCCGTGGTGAAGGAATTCCTCGCCGCCGTCGAGGGGTACAACCAAGAGAATCAACCGTATGGGTTCATCGGTGACCCGTTCCGGCCGGCTTCCGGCCAATACTTCGGTTACCTCACCACCACCGCTCTAGGCTTCTAGGGGTCTCAACACGGTGCGTCGTATCCGGCTCCGTTTCGCGGCCAGCCCGGGCCCGAATTCCCGGCCGGCTGTCAGCTCTGAGAGCTACATCTGGACGGCGCCGATCTGCTGGAGCAGCTTCAGCATGTCCGTCGCTCCCCAGTGCTCGGCCACCTTTCCGTCCTGAACGCGGATGATGTCGATACCGCTGAACTCCACTGTGTTGCCGGTGGGAGCCGTACCCATTAGCTCGCCTTGGTGGGTACCGGTGAGGACGACACGTGCCGCCTCCAGATCGCCGTCGACGATCGTGGGCTCAATTGCCTTCGCCTTGATATCGGGGAAAGCCGATCTGAACGTGTTTACGTAGTACTTGATGCCCTCCAGACCGGGCGGCTGCCCGGGCATGGGCTCTTCATGCTCCGTGAAGTTTTCGCTGCCCAACTCGTCGACCAGGTCAAGATTTCCTCCCTCCATGACCTCCCGGTAGAACCGCTCGATCAGTCCTGATCCGACAGCCATTTCCGATTCCTTTCCTCGATTCGAAATTCCCCCGATTCAAGGCTCCCACCGGCGCCGCTGCGACACGCCGCATTTCCCGCCGTCGTGCTGCTACGCTGATCGGGTTTTGGCCGGTATGAACGGGGGGAACCGTGTACGAGGAAAAGTCCTGCACTCTGGGTGATGGCCGCACGTTGGCCTACTTCGATCTTGGCGATCCCTCCGGTCCTCCGGTGGTGCACCACCATGGGGCGCCCAGCGGCAAGCTGGAAACCGCGTTCTTCAACCTCGGCGACGCCGCTGCCGGGGCCGGTGTGCGGCTGCTGGCCGTAGACCGGCCGGGAATCGGCGGATCGACACCCCGACCGGGCCGCACCCTCCTCGAGTGGGCCGACGACGTCGAAGCGTTCGCGGACAGGCTGGACCTGGAGAAGTTTAGCGTGATGGGGTACTCGATGGGCACCCCGTCTGCCCTCGCCTGCTTGCACCGTATCCCGCACCGCCTCAACGGCATCAGCATCGTCTCCGGCTCCGGCCCGTCCGACGTCCCCGGTCTGGCCGACGGCCGATCCCCCGACGTCGCCCGAGTCCTTAAGTTCGCGCAGCACCGCCCCCGCCTGACGTCCGCTGTCCTGGCCTTCATGAAATTCGGCACCCGCAGGCCGGAGAAGATGATCGCCGCCTCGGGCAAAAGCATGCCGGAGGCGGACCAGGCAGTTGCCGCCCAGTCCGGAGCCGCTCCGCGGTTCGCTGCCTTCCTCGCGGACGCGATGCGACACGGCACCGCCGGGGTGCGCGACGACATGAGGCTCGCCGCGTCGCCTTGGGGATTCACCGTGGAAGACGCTGGTGTACCGGCGTACATCTGGCACGGGGCGGTGGACCGGAACGTTCCGGTGGCGACGGCGCACTGGCTCTCCGGCAGGCTGCCCTCCGCCGAACTGCAGTTGGTCGAAGACGGCGGGCACATTTCCGTGCTGGATTCCTCGGCCGGAACCGTCCTGCAGCAACTGCACCAGCAGGCGCTTCGGTAACTGCCCAACCTAAGCGGTAGTAGGTTGGACGAGCCGGGCGCCTGGGCTGTCCTCGTCGTTCTTTATCTCGCAGTTGCTGACAGCGGTAGGGCCAATCACCCAGAAACGAAGGTGCCCAGGGTGTGATTTTGCGTCTAGTGGCGGGACAAGGGCGCAGACGGCAATGTCTTCCCGCTAGCAACCGGATCTGCTACCCTCACGGCAAGGCATCAAGGAACCCCTGACCCAGTGGACGGGGCAACAGTGAGAACTTTGCTTGTCAACAGTGGATCCTTGTCAGCGTCGACTGGACGCTCCGGCAAGAGGGACGAGCGTGCTTTCCTCCTTCTTGTTCTCCTCGGTGTCCTTGCCTCGATAGCCCTGACTGCAGCGGCTAGCAGTCCTGCCCCGTCTCCATTGCCCACGCAAAACAGCGGCACTGAAGGTACGAAGGCCGCGCTCGTTCGGATCGAACTCAGTGCGGCCGCCGAGATCGCGCACATCGACCATTCCACCGGAGAGGTGGAAATCTCTCGCGGCCGGTCAACGGTTCCCTTGGGGTTTGCCACCGGTGTGTTGACGTCCGCGGATGGAATCGTGGCCACCACCTGGGAAAACCTCGCAGTCAAAGAGGGAGCAGTGGCCGTGTATGCCGCGAACGAACTGTTCGGCAAAGTGATCGGTGTGCCCATTGTCGGCAACGCTGGTAACCCGGCCAGGCGGGGCACCACGCCCCACCCGCACTGGGGTCCGCACCTAGAGCACTGCTACAACCAAGTGACGCACTGCATCCTCTTCCGCGTCCCGCAGTACCACGTTCGCACCTACACCACCGAGCCCGGCGGCGTCATGGCCGAAGTGCTCAACACGCCGTCCAAGCCTCACGACGTGGCGTTGCTGCGGATCAGTGGCGGCGGTGGAGCGCCCACCGCCACACTTGCCGCGCCGAACACTGCGGCCGGCGCAGACACCCTCCTGCTCGGCTTCACGAAGAGGCCAACGCCCGATGCCGGCCCGGCGGAGATTCCGGTGAAGACGGACGCGGCGGCTGGCCAAATCAGCTCACCGAAAGACCTCGCCGCGCCGCTGAACGGGGGTGTGTCCGGCGGACCTGTGCTCGACCGGACCACAGGTCAGGTCGTCGGACTCGCCGGTCCGCGCCGGTCGGACGGATCGGCCGCGCTCGTCCCTGCCGCGGCCATTAGGGAGGCAATGGCAAGGGCGGGCGTGGAGGCGTCACCATCGAAGTTCGACGCCGTGTTCCGCCGGGGCATTGACCACCTCTCGTCGGGCAATCAGGGTGCATCGGCGGAAAGCGCGCTCGAGGAGTCCCTGACGTACTACGACTCCGCCCTGGCGACGAGTTATCTCAAAGAGGCCCGCGCGATGAAGAATGAGCAGGCTACCGATGGTCCATCGACGGCTGCTGCGAACGGCCCCTCGCTGGCGGTGCTCGTGCCCATCCTCGCCGGGGTGTTGCTTCTGGCCGGTATCGGGGCGCTCGTCCTGTGGCGCCGCCGAGCGCCCGCAACTCCGGTCGGCAGCCGCACCCCACCTCCAGGCGATGGCCGCCCGATTGCCGCCTCCGCAGTGGCGCCGGCAGTCTCTGCGAACCGTTCCGAAGGCGGCAACGATCGGCCCGCGCAGACGAGGGCTGCACGGCTGGGCCGTGAGCAGGCCCACCGCGACCGGAACAACCCTTCTTGGACGGACTCCGCCCAAACAAGAGCCGCCGAGCACCCGACCCCGCGGCAGCCCCGCGCACCCGTTGAGCCGGCAGCATCGGGTCCGGAGGCGGATCCGGACGGGAACCAGAACCGGCCAGCGGACGGCGGAGAGACCCGAACGGCAGGTCCACTGGCGCCCCGCTTCGCCGATGGAGAAGCCCAGAACTTCTGTTCCCAGTGCGGCCGGCGGGTGATGCCGGCAGCGCGATTCTGTACCAGCTGCGGTTATCCGGTCGGCTGACCCGTGGAGCATCTGCAGGACTACCTAGATCCCGGAACCGAGATAGAGGGCTACCGGATCCAGTCGATGATCGCCCGCGGAGGCATGGGCGTCGTCTACCGGGCACTCGACGTCCAGCTCAGCCGCCCGGTTGCCCTCAAGCTCCTTGCCCCCGAACTCTCAGCCAACAAGAAGTTCCGACAGCGGTTCGTCCGCGAGTCCAAGCTCGCCGCCTCGGTGGACCACCCCAACATCCTGCCCATTTATCATGCCGGGGAGTGGTCCGGGCTGTTGTACATCGCCATGCGCTATGTGCATGGTACGGATGTCAAAGCCGAGCTCGATGCGCGCGGCCTGCTGCCACTGCCCGAGGCACTACGTATCCTGGCGGACACCGGCGCCGCCCTCGACGCCGCGCACGCGGCCGGGCTTGTGCACCGGGACGTGAAGCCCGGCAACATCCTGCTCTCCGACGACCGGGTGAACGGCCGCCGTCATGTCTACCTCACCGACTTCGGTCTCACCAAGCGTGCTACGTCTGCCACGGGCATGACGACGGCGGGCCATTTCCTGGGCACCTTGGACTACGTCGCACCCGAGCAGATCCGCGGCGAGGACGTCGACGGCCGCGCCGATGTGTACGCACTGGCGTGCGTCGCGTATACATTGCTCGCCGGCCACCCTCCGTTCGATCATGACGACGACGCCGCCCAGCTATGGGCGCACATAGACGAAGAACCGCCACGCCTCTGCCATGAAAGACCGGAGGTGCCAGCTACCGTCGAGCGCGCCATCCTCGCCGGGATGGCGAAACAACGGGAGGCCCGCCCACCCACCTGCGGCGCTTTGGTCGCCATGATGACGGACCACCAGCCCTCCGGTGACCCGCCGCCTCGGGAACCAAGTGATGCGAGCGCTGTCACCCGGCCCGCGGCAGCCGCGGCGGACACGGTTAGCGACGGCGCTGATCGCACCGCAGCTCGACAGCTCGTCGTTGGGGGCAGCGACGCCTCGCCCGCTCTCCGGGCCGCACCGCGCGGCTGGCCGAGGCGTCGGGAGGGCGCCCCGAGGCGCGGACGCGCTGGGCGGCTGGCCGCCCTGGGCGCCGTGCTAGTCCTGCTCCTGGCCGCCGGTCTGCTGCTCCCTTGGGTCCTGTCCGGGGACAATCGTGTGGCCTTCCACGCTGACGGCGTCCCGTACACGCTTGATGTCCCGGAAAGCTGGACCGCCCGGACCCGCGAGGCGGGCGACAGCACCGTTAGTGTGCTTTCCGACGCTGACCTCGCCGGGCTCTTCGCAGACGAGCCGGAGGCACCGGCAGCCGCGGCCCGGTCTGCCGACGACGACCCTGCCAGCGTCGTCGGGCTCGCCATCTACCACCGCCCCGCAGGGCTGACGGGTCAGTCCCCGGCAGCTCGGAAAGGCACCGCCGAAGCCCTCCTGCCGGGGCGGGACGCGCACTTGGTGGATCGTGGCGCGACAACTGTCGGGGAGGTCGAGGGACAGGCCATGGAAGGCACAATCCCCCTCTCCGCATCCGTGACACTCCAGGTCCGCGTCTTCGTCGTGGAGACCAACCCGGTTCAGCTCCTAGTGTTCTTCGCCCCCTCGTCACTGTTCCAGGAGCGCGGCGAGATCTTCGACGAGGTTGCCAAGTCCCTACACCGGACCGAGTAAGAGGTACGCCATGCCGGACTACCTGCCGCCGTCCCTGGACGGAACGACGTTGTACTTGCAGCTAGAGGGGCGTGAGTGGAATTTCGCACCGGTGCAGACGATCATCGTAGGCCGGGATGTGGGCTCAGACGTCCGCGTCGACGACGAGCGGGTCAGCCGCGAGCATGTCCGCCTCTGGCACAGCGACGGCGGGTGGTGGGCCGCAGACCTGGCCAGCCGCAATGGCACTTGGGTCGTCGGAGCGGACCGGGCGATGGACAGGCCAATGCCGCTCGCCCGCGACGGCCTTCGCCTCCGTCTCGGCGCTTTGGACGGGCCCGAGCTTCTCCTGAGCACCGAACCGCCCGGGCAGCCCACGACACAGCGCGTGCTCACCATCGGACGGTCACACTCGTGCGACATCGTGGTAGACGACCCACTGGCCTCCCGGCACCATGCCACGGTTGAGATCATCGGTGAACATGCCGTCCTGCGCGATGCCGGGAGCTTCAACGGAACCTTCCTCAACGGCCAACGTGTCCATGGTGACGCGCCGCTCAGCCCCGGTGACCTCATCGGCGCCGGGTCGAGCACGCTGACTTGGGACGGTGCCACGGTGGCCGCACGACCACCGCAGCGTCCCGTGTTCAGCGCCCGGCACCTGGAGGTTACTACCAAGACCGGCGCGCACCTGATGGATGATGTGTCGGTCACTGTACCGGCCGGCACGCTTGTGGCGGTCATCGGGCCGTCGGGCGCAGGGAAGTCGACGCTTCTCGGTGCCCTCACCGGGCTTCGCCCGGCCACCCGCGGGCATGTCACCTGGAACGGGCGGGACCTTTACGCCGAGTACGCCCAGCTCCGCTTCCTGGTAGGACTCGTACCGCAGGAGGACATCCTTCACCGGCAGCTCACCGTCCGGCGCGCACTCCAGTTCGCTGCTCGGCTGCGACTCCCGCCGGACACGAGCGCCGGCGAGCGGGACGAGCGGGTGAACCAGGTCCTAGCCGAAGTGGACCTGACGAGGCAGATCGACCAGCGCATTGACTCGCTCTCCGGTGGGCAGCGCAAGCGGACCTCGATTGCCTTGGAACTGCTCACTGCTCCCCAACTACTGTTCCTGGACGAACCCACCTCGGGGCTCGACCCCGGCCTAGACAAGCAGGTCATGGGCAGCCTGCGCTCGCTCGCCGATGCCGGCCGCGTCGTGCTGGTGGTCACCCACAGCGTCCTGGCCTTAGATGAGTGCGACCGCGTGCTCGTCCTCGCCCGCGGCGGACGGGTCGCATTTTTCGGGCCGCCGGCAGACGTGCTCCCGTTCTTCGGGGTGGACAACTACCCAGCGGCGTTCGCCGCACTCGAGGACCAGACGTGGGTGGGCAGGTATGCCCGCTCCCCCGCCCGCGAGGCCTATGTGGGACGGACCGCGTTGGCCGAAGCGCCGGTCCCGGCGACGGACGCACCGCCCGCGCCGCGCGTGGCCCCGGTGCGCCAGCTGTGGACGTTGATCCGACGTAACGCCGCCGTCGTCGCCGCAGACAGGCTCTTCGTTGTCCTCCTAGTCGGGATGCCTATGCTGCTCGCGCTGATGGCGCATGCCTTTCCCGGAAGGGCCGGGCTGTCGATGTCAGAGGCCCAGGGTGATCTCCTTCAGATCCAGCAGCGGCTGGTCGTCCTCGTGGTCGGGGCCGCACTCATGGGCACGGCCCTCTCGGTGCGTGAGCTGGTTGTGGAACGACCGATTTATCGACGGGAACGGGCCGTCGGCCTTTCCCCTTGGGCATATCTGCTGAGCAAGGTAGTAGTGCTCGGTGTGCTGGTTGCCTGCCAGTGCGTATCGTTCTCCGTGCTTGCGCTCCTCGGCCTACCGGGACCGGACGACGCGCTGGTCCTGGGCAACGGCCGTCTGGAGGTGGCGGCGGCGGTGGCGGCGGTCGGAGTCACAATGACCGTCGCCGGCCTGGCGATCTCGGCCGCCGCGACCTCGACGGAGCAGACCATGCCTGCGCTTGTCGCCTTGGTGATGGCCCAGCTCATCCTATGCGGGGGGCTCTTCCAACTCGCGGGACGGGTGGGCCTCGAACAGGTGTCCTGGTTGCTCCCCGCTCGATTCGGCTACGCGGCGACGGCGGCGACTGTGGGACTTGAGCAACCTCCGGCGCCCGAGGTGGACCCGCTCTTTGAACCGACTGCTGGGCAGTGGCTCATCGACCTCGGCCTGCTCGGTATCCAGACCCTGGCATTCCTCGCACTGGCGGCCTGGACATTGCACCGCTCCGTGACCCGGAACCCGTGGCGCTGAATCTGCAGCCTTTCCCGCCCTCGCTGGGTCGCCGTCGGAGCGACTCGTCGCGGCCTACTACATCGTTCTGACAGAAGCGGCTGGACCACATGTTCGCTGAATCGTACGGTCGCTGAACGATGGCGTCGGGGTCTTGGCATCTTCACGCCGGCGATGAGCCTCTTTGGAGAGTTGAGTGGCTTGGCGACGTCGTGCTTTTCCTGGCGTAACCCCTGGTAGCGGTGGTGACCATGACCTATCTGGCCTGGTGGCGCTGCTCTTGGCAATATTCGTATACCCGCTCGCGTCGCGCTCGGCCGGGGAAATTGGAACGGTTCAACCGGATGGACTTAGACCAGCCCTGTACGAGGAGCGGGCTGTCTGAAGGAGATCATGCTGGGGACGGCTGCCCCGCTCCAGGTCAGCGTCTGAGCTCTGAGCGAGCGTCGCTGAAGACGGTCACCGGTATACCTGCCGGGACCAGGAAATTGACCAACGGCGGCCGGACCACCGCGCTCAGCTCGACGTGCGCCGTACGCCGCTCCGGGGAGCCGGTGCCGCCGCCAACCGTCAACTGCTCAAATCTCCCGTAGGCACCCGTCTCTGACAAGTAACGCAGGACCGATCCCCGCACAGATCCGCCGTCCAACGATGGCACAGGTGCACCTGAGCCAGCTTCGACGTCGGCCAAGGCGAAAGTGTCTGCGGCTGCCAACGCTGCCCCGTCTGCGACGGATAACAGCTTTTTCCTTTCGACGTAGACGGTGGATGCCCCCATCACCACGGTCAGGATCAGCAGGCTCAATAAGACAAAGCCGATGAGCAGAACCAGCACCTGGCCGTCTTCGTCGCTCTTCCCCTGCTGATGGCTGGCTCCCACATGGCAGCCGCCCGCGACTCTGGTACTCACGGGTCCCTCGACCATCATCCGTACCGTTCCACGATTTGAGTTGCCGAGGAGTTCACTGTCGCCACGCTGAGCCCAGTGCCACCGAGCAGAGGCAGCGGGACCGAAATCGAGACTTCCGCAGTGACCGATGAGCCGGCTTCCAGGCAGGCACCGTTGCCGCAGCTGATCCTGAGATCCAGTTGATCCGGGCCAATACCGAAATCTCCTGCGGCAAAGAGCGCCGCCTGATGAGCCGCCTGACCTCCAACTGTGGCCTCGTCGGACCCGGCATACACTTTCGCCGCTTGGTCAGCCGCATTCACCACGGCAAAAGAGGCGGCCTGAACCTGCGAAACGGCGATAACGAAATAAACCGTCGGCACCAAGAGCAACGTTCCAAGGAAGACGAACTCGACGACCGCACTCCCCCCCTCCCCTTCCTGACCGTCGCCCAGGCAAAACCTTAGCCGCTGACGCAGGCGCATCATCGCGCCCTTCCGACAGGTCCGGGCTTCGGCACCCGATCGGCGGCCCCCTGCCCGCGGCCGCGCACCCGTTGTGCGGTCAGCGTGGAAGCGCCGCATGACCGTGGACTTCCAAGGCACCGGGCGGACCGATCAGTCCTAGCGCAGGCAGCGGGGCTCGGACCGTGACCTGCAGCGTGCGCACGCCGGACCGGAGGACCTCCTCGACGTGCACATCTTGCGCATAATCGCCGGTCAGCCCAGCGGAGATCAGGGCAACTGTCCGCTCCTGCGCGTCGGCGGCACCGCGATCGGCCAAGGTTCCGTAGCGGGCACCGGACCCTGCGGCGTCGATCAGTGTGTTGCGGACGTGCAGAACTAGGGTCAACTGCATGATCGACACAAAGATCAGGGTGAGGACTCCGCCGACCAACACGAAGTCCACGCTTGCTGAGCCACAGTCGTCTGACCGGCCCCGGTGCTGGCCGGGACTACGGCCGGCGGCTGATTCGGTCTTCCGCCGCAATCGGCGAACCCCTGGACGCTGTCCCACGTCAGGGCTGCGTCACGCGACCAATTGCGTCATTGAACAGGCCTTCCAACGCCGGTTTGGCTAACGCCAAGATGCCTGCCACGAGGACTGCCGACATCAGCGTGATCATCACCCATCCCGGGACATCTCCGCGTTCGCCATCCGCGGTCCGAACCGACTTTCGCAAGCGATCCAGCCCTCCGCTCCACATCAGCGACATCGTGGCAACGACCCTGAGCGATAGTTTCGTCATGTCCTCGTTCCTTCCCAGTTTGCGACTTGGCTCGTAGGTTTCCTTGTGTGCTTCACCATCCGAGATTGATCAGCGCAATCCCCGGATACACGGCAAACAACACGGTCAGCGGTAAGACACCGAAAACCAGCGGCACCATCATGCCGATTTCCTTCTTTCCTGCCGACTCCATGAGACTGCGTTTCGCCATATCGCGCACGTCCTGCGCCTGGGCCCGCAGGACATCCGCGAGCGGGCTCCCGCGTTCAACAGCAACGGTGATCCCATCGACGAAGCGCACCAGCGCAGGCAAACGGGTCCGGTGTGAGAACTCCTGCAACGCCGCAAGCACAGGTGTGCCGGAGCGGGTCTGTGCGAGTACTACCGCAAATTCCTGAGCCAGTTCGCCGTGGGCGCTACGACAGATTCTCTCCAGTGCACCGGTCGCGCTTTCCCCAGCACTGACTGCAAGCGCCATGAGCTCCGCCAAACTGGGGAATTCCGCCAGCATCTTTGCCTCGCGGCGATGTATCTGGGCCGTCAAGAGGTAGTCCCGCAGCATGAACCCGCCAGTAGCCAGCCCAACGGTCAGAATCACCGCAAGCACCGGATCCAGCGAGCCCCCTGCCGCCGTCGTAATCATCCACGCAATGCCGATGAGGAAGCCTGCCACTGCCCAGAGCAATTGCTCGGCGCGAAAATCGACAGTGCTCTGCTTGCGTCCGGCCTGCTGCAACCGCTTCGATAACAAGGTCGAACCGAAATTGAAGGTCCCCAGCCATGTGACCGCATCACGGAGCGCCGGCCGGAAAATGCGCTCCAAGGGACCGAACGGCGTGACATTCCCCGGTCCGCTGTCCAACAGCCGCGATTTCATCTCGATCGCCTTAAGCTGCGGCGCAATACGATCGGCAAATCTCGTTGGCCGAAAGAATGGCAACCGCGTGGCCGTCAGCCACAGTCCCACTCCCAGGACAATGCCGATCAACACAGTCAATGCCCCCGCGTGGTTCATCGGAGTACCCGCTCCTCTTCGGGGAGCGAACCAATGCGCAGCATGAGGCGATAACACACCAGCGACACCACTAGACCGCCCAGCAGCACGGCGGCCCCGGGCGCGGTGTTGTAGGCCGCCACCGCTTCGGGCCTCGTGGCCAACAGCATCAAGATGATCCAGGGAGCAGCAACCGCCAGCCGGGCGGCGTTGACCGTCCAAGACTGGCGTGCCTCGAGTTCGCTGCGGGTCCGTGCGCTGTCGCGGAGAAAGTCCGCCAGGGTCCCGAGCAACCGGCCCAAGTCGGTACCGCCAACCTCTCGCGTCATGCGCAGCGCCTCAACAATCCGATCAGCCACGGGGTCCGACAGTCTGGCCTTTAGCCGTTCCAACGCATCGTCGAAATGCCCGCCTGCCCGATAGTCGGTGGCGAACGCGCTGAAGGCTGGCCGCAACTCCACCGGTCCACGCGTGCCCAACTGAACCAGTGCCTCGGGCAGGGACAGTCCCGCACGGATCGCAGACCGGAGATGGTCGACGACGTCCGGCCAGATTTCGCGTAGGGCGGCGGTACGGCGGCGGGCCCTCCAGCGAACGAGGACAAGCGGGAGCCAGCCTCCGAACAAGCCGAAACAGGCAGCGATCGGGCCCGACGCCGTCAGGGCAAAAACGATCAGGAAAGTTGCCGCTGCCATTCCCACACAGCTGGCCAGGAGCGCCTTCGACGAAACCTTCTCGATACCGGCCTGGTTGATCACGAGCTGGAGTCGGCTAAGCCGCTTCTGCCGGGAGGGTCTGGCCGGCGGTTTTTCCCAGAAAGACCACCAGATCAAGAACAAGCCCACGCCGCCTACAAGTCCCGCCGCCGCCGTCATGGCACGGGTTCCAGCAGCTGCATAACTTCGTATCCAGCACGCACGAACTTTTCCTCCGCCGGACTCGCGGAGGGACTGACCTCCAATTGGCCACCCTGCCGGCTGAAGACGGTGGACGTCTCGATAATGCCGTTCTCCACTCGACGGCCCAGCGAGACAATCTCCACGACCTGTCTCCTGCCGTCAGGCCGCCGGGCACAATGCACGACGAGATCGATGCACGATGCCACCGTTGGAACCACAAAGGCTGACGAGATGTTCTGACCCGCCAGCAGTGGCAGCGTACATATCTTGGTAATTGCGTCGTGAGCACTATTTGCATGAACCGTGCACATGCCAGGCAACCCACTATTGAGGGCCACGAGCATGTCCAGGCTTTCTGCTTCCCTGACTTCTCCGACTATCAACCGATCGGGCCTCATCCGCAGGGCCTCTTTGACCAGGCGCCGCAACGGTATGGCTCCTTCGCCTTCCAGATTCGGCTGCCGGCACTGGAGCCCGACGACGTCGCGGAGGGGCAGTTGCAGTTCGAATATCTCCTCGACCGTGACAACGCGCTCCCGGCTGCCAATCGCGGCTGCCAAGCAGTTGAGCATCGTGGTCTTCCCCGCCTGAGTAGCTCCAGATACAAGGATGTTCAGGCCGCTGCTGACCGCTGCCCCCAGAAACCGGGATGCTTCCGGCGTCAGCGTTCCCAGTTCGACCAGATGCTCCAACCGGGAAGCGCGGGCAATGAACTTCCTGATGTTGACGGACCAGTGCTGGCGCGTGATGTCCGGAATGACCACATGCAGGCGTGATCCGTCCGGCAGGGCAGCATCGACAAAGGGAGAGGACAAATCCAGACGGCGGCCGGAGGACTTGAGCATCCGCTCGACTAGGTCCTGGACCTGTTGTTGCGTGAGCGTCACCGACGTCAACTCCGACTCGCCGCCTCTGGCTACGTACACTTCCGACGGCGAGTTGATCCAGATTTCTTCAACCGAGCGGTCGTCCAGCAGCGGCTGCAATGGCCCAAATCCGGCCACGGCATCAAAAATGTACTTGCGGGCATGGTCCAATTGCCCGAGGGGCGGAAGGGATCCCAACAAAGACCGTTCGTCATAGTCAGTCACGGCCGCTTCGACCAGCCGTCGGACCTCCGGGCCTTGGCGGGCAGGGTCCAGTCCGCGTTGGCGGATCAGTTCGCGGACCTCACCCTCGACGATCCGGATGCCATCCATCCGTTCCCCCTTTTCAACCCCCAAGCGCAACTGCCCCGCGAAGTTGAGACCGGCGGGCAGCCGCTTGCACCGACCCTAAGCGACCATTCTTCTGACGGGCTAGCCCCAACCGGTGCATTGTGGAAAACCTGTCCCAACTTTCATCAGCCACTGGTCAGGAGACGCCGCGGGTGATAAGGGCGCGATGCAATAGGCTGAGGGGCAGTATGAAAAGCATTCTCGACGTCCTCGTGCCGCTGCTGCGTACCTTGCCGGCCGGCAGCCGGCGTTTCCTCACCGGCTACGGCACGGCGTCAGCGGGGTTGGCCCTGCTCGACGTCGTCGCGCTGGGTTTGATCGCCGCGCTGCTGCCGGCGCTGGTGGGCAGCAGCGATGCCGAACTGCCGCTGGTGGGCAACGTCGCCGAGAACGGCATGGCGCTGCCGATACTGACCTTCATCTGCCTCCTGATCGTGCTCAAGGGAATCCTGGCGGTGCTGCTGCTTCGCTTCGCTACCAAGCGGTTCGCCCGGCACGAAGTGGCCATCGGCGACCGCTTGTTCGCCGCCTATCTGGCCTCGCCGTGGGAGAAGCGGCTGGGCCGCAACTCTGCCGAGATTGTCCGGTCGGTGGATGTGGGCGTCGGGATCACGGTCTCCGGGGTGCTGATGCCCGCGATGAGCCTGTTCGGCGAGCTGGGCACTTTGGCGGCCGTCGTCGTCGTGCTTTTTGTGGCGCAGCCGCTGATTGCGGTGGTCACCATGATCTATCTGGGCCTGGTGGCCCTGCTGCTGGCTAAGGTGATCTCGCCCCGCGCCGTGGCGATTGGCCGGGAGAACCGCGAATGGTCCAACCGGACGGCCAAGACCCTGTACGAGGCGCTGGGCGCGCTCAAGGAAATCACGCTGGCTGGCCGCGGACCCGAGGTCCAGGAACAGGTGCACGGCACCCGCACCAAGTCGTCGATAGCGCGCGCGGGCGCCATCCAGATTTCGCAGATCCCGCGCTACGTGCTGGAGACCGCGCTGGTCCTCGGTTTCGCGCTGCTGGGCGGCGTGGGCTACCTGACCGGCGGACCGGCCGGAGCGGTCAGCGCCGTAGGCCTGTTCGCCGTCGCGGGTTTCCGCTTGATCCCGTCGCTGACGCGCATGCAGGCGGTGCAGTCCTCGGTGAACACCAGCGCGTCCTTTGCCCGGCAGATCGTCGAAGACATCCACGAGGGCGAAGCCGAGATGTCCCGGCAGCGGGATGAACGTCCGCAGCATGAGCTCCCGGACAGGGCCGCGGACATCGAGCTCCGGGACGTCGCCTTCAGCTATCCGGATGCGGCGGCACCGGCCCTCCACAACGTGAACATCAGGATTCCGGCCGGCAGCCACGTGGCCTTCGTCGGTGCGTCCGGCGCCGGCAAATCAACCATGGTGGACCTGCTGCTGGGATTGCTCGAGCCCAGCCACGGACACATCCTGGTGGGCGGCGAACCCATGGAGTTCGTGCTGGATTCCTGGCGCCGACGCATCGGTTATGTGCCGCAGGAGGTCTCGCTCTTCGACGCGTCGATCGCACAGAACGTCGCCTTGGCCTGGGATCAGGCCCGGGTGGACCCGGAGCGCGTGACCATCGCCCTGCGCCGTGCGCAGCTGCTGGACACGGTGATGGAGCGCGACGGCGGCCTGGATGCCTTAGTGGGTGAGCGCGGCATGGCGCTTTCCGGCGGGCAGCGGCAGCGGCTCGGCATCGCCCGCGCGCTCTATGACAACCCCCGGGTGCTCGTCATGGACGAGGCCACCTCCGCCCTCGACACCGCCACAGAGGCGGCGGTGACCACAGCGATCCGGCAGCTGCACGGTGACGTCACCGTCATCACCGTGGCGCACCGCCTGGCTACCATCCGGGACGCAGACATTGTGTTCTTCATGCGCGGAGGAACGGTGGCGGCCGCCGGTACTTTCGACGAGGTAGTGGCCAGCGTGCCGGATTTCGCGGAACAGGCAGCCCTGGCAGGGCTGGGAAAGATCGAGAAGCCGGTGGATGACCGACGGTAGCGGCGGCTGCGCCCAGGCTCAGGGCGCAGCCGCCGCTACCTGTCGGGACGGGCGGACCTATGCGGCAACCATCCCGTGCGGATCGATCACGTACTTCTTGGCCGCTCCCTTGTCGAACTCCTGGTAACTCTGGGGTGCCTCGTCCAGGCTGATCGGCGTGGCGTTCACGGCCTTGGAAATGTTGGCCTTATCGGCCAGGATCAGGTCCATTAGCCTACGGTTGTACCGCTTCACCGGGCACTGCCCCGTGGTGAACGAAAGAGACTTCGCCCAGCCGGTGCCCAACTGCACACCGATCTGGCCAACCTTCGCGTTCTCGTCGATGCCGCCCGGATCCCCGGTGACGTAGAGGCCGGGGATGCCCAGGGCACCGCCCACCTGTGTCACCGACATGATGTCGTTCAGCACCGTCGCCGGCGCCTCCTCGGCGTCGGGCCCATGCCCTTTGGCCTCGAATCCGACCGCGTCCACCGCCGCATCGACCACGGGGACGCCGAGGATCTGCTCGATCCTTTCCGGCAACGAGCCTTCCTGGCTAAGATCGATCGTCTCGCAGCCGAAGCTTTCGGCCTGCCTCAGCCGCTCGGCGTTCATGTCGCCGACAACGACAGCCGAGGCACCCAGCACGTGCGAGGAGAAGGCCGCAGCCAGTCCCACCGGCCCCGCTCCGGCGATGTAGACCGTGGAGCCCGTGGTGACGCCGGCGGTGAACGCACCGTGGTAGCCGGTCGGGAAGATGTCGGAGAGCATGGTCAGGTCCAGGATCTTCTCCAGCGCCTGGTCCCGGTCCGGGAACTTGAGCAGGTTGAAGTCCGCATAAGGCACCATCACGTACTCGGCCTGGCCGCCGATCCAGCCACCCATGTCCACGTACCCGTAGGCCGCGCCGGGCCGGGCGGGGTTCACGTTGAGGCAGACGCCGGTTTTGCCTTCGTTGCACATCCGGCAGCGGCCGCAGGCAATGTTGAAGGGCACCGAACAGATATCGCCCTCCTTCACGAAGAGCACGTCGTCACCGGTCTCGACCACCTCCCCGGTAATTTCGTGACCGAGCGACTGGCCGACCGGTGCGGTGGTGCGCCCGCGCACCATGTGCTGGTCGCTGCCGCAGATATTGGTCGCGACCAGCTTGAGGATCGCGGCGTGCGGTGCCTTCTGCTGGATCCCCATTTTGTTGGCGACTTCGGAAGGCAGTTCCAGCTTAGGGTAGTCGATCGTTTCAACCGCGACTTCCCCTGGGCCTTTATAGACGACTACACGATTTCCCGTCATGGTTTTATTCCTCTCGTTTTTATCCCAAAACCGCGCTAAGCCGACGGGCCCTGCGCAGCCGCATTTTTTCTTTCACCTGGTTTTATTCTTTGTCGGAATCGGGTTTCTCGTCCTGTTCCGCGGACATTGACGCATCGTCGGAGCGTGGCTCACCTGCGGGGACCTCGCGCGGGCGGACGACCAGATCGTAGGCGATGGCAGCGGCCAGGCTGCCGATGAAGGGACCGATGATGTATAGCGGGAACTGGGACCACTCGACCGTGCCGCCGAAGATGGACTGCACGAGGTTCGGGCCAAAGGTGCGGGCCGGGTTGAGCGAACCGCCGGTCAGCGGAGCCATAACCAGGATGGCGGCGGCGACAGCGAGCCCGATGATCTGGCCCGCCCAGCCCTTCGGCGCCCGCTGGTCCACCGCCACCGCCATGATCGCGAGCATGAGGAGGAAGGTTCCCACCGCCTCCGCAACAATGCCTTGGCCGTAGGAGACCCCCTCACCCAACGCGGTCGCACCTCCGCCAAAGTCCACCGCCCGCATACCGAATGACGCCACCAGCAGAAGGCTGCCGACAGCGGCGCCGACGAACTGGGCAATGAAGTAGGGAACTACTTCCACCCAGGAAAAGCGTTTGGTCACAGCAAGCGCGAAGGTCACAGCCGGATTGATGTGGGCACCCGAAACCGCTAGGAACGCGTAGATGGCCACGGCGATGGCAATGGCGAATCCCAGGGCAATAAACCCAACCCCCGGATAATTCAGCTCCCCGGCGCCCACAGTCAGCGCCGCCAGCACCGATCCGACTCCAAAAATCACTAGTATTGCGGTGCCGAGCACTTCGGCCGTAAGCCGTCGCATCAAGGTCGGGGTCATTTTGCACCATTTCTTGTAGCAACGCGGAAATGTTACGCAAATGAAACGAAGTGGAAGTGCTGCGAGTCTAGGCCGGTCCTGCGAAAGGCGTCAATAGGAGCGAATGTTGGCATCCTTTAACCTGGCTGATGTGTTTCGGCCCGCCCGATGCGGGAGCACCGGCGCTCTATTCGGCTGCTTCGGCGTACAACCCGGCCAGCCGGCGCACCACACGGACCGGGTCGTGGTGTTCCTGGAGCCACGTCCGGCCGCCCAAGGCAGCAGACGTGCCGGCCGGGTCTTCCAGGGCGGAAGTGACCGCTGCTGCCAGCGCCTCGACGGTATCCCCCTGCAGGACAGGAGGCGACTGGTAGTACCCCTCCCCTAACTGCATGGCGACGGGAACGCCGATGCCGACGGACTGCAGTTCGCTCATGGCCAGGATGCCGGCGCTCTGGCCTACCACCGCGTGCGCCGATGCGAGCCAGCGCAGGTAGTCCGGCTTGGCCATCTTCGGCACCAGGACCACGCCGAGCTGCGCGGCCTGCGGCGCCCCGTCGCCCCAGTCCAGCCCCTGCAGTTCCACCTCGGGCCCGACGGCGGCCCGCAGCGCCCGCGCCAGCTCCAGCTGGTGCTGGCCGCCCTTGGAGGAATGCCAGCGGGAGGCGAAAACAATGCGCGGGCGGTCGGCAGGCCGCCACTCGGGCAATTCCTCCAGGTCCACCGGATTCGGCAGGTAGACCGCGTCGGACCGGGCGGCCTCGGCGTGTTCGCGCAGGTCGGGGGTGGAATAGAGCACCTTCACGGCATGGTCGGCGCCCCACTGCAGCGAGGGCCGGCGGGCAGGTTCGTAATACTGAGTGCGGATGTCCGTGCCGTGGAAATGCAGCAGGAACGGCTTGACCGGACGGGACCGTACCACGCCGATCCGCGAGCCGGAATGCACGTGCAGCAGGTCGGACCGCAGGATGGCGGCCGCCCGCCGCGCCTGCCAGGCAGCACCCGCGGCGAGCTGTCCGGCCCGGGCAGCCACGGATGAGGCCGCGCCCTCGGGCGGCACCACGTTGAAGTGCCGCCACGGCCGCCCCTCGCGCCGGCCGTACTTGACCAAGGTGGCACCGACGTCGGCCGCGTCATAGATGTGCAGGACGCGCGGTTCAGCCGCCACCGCTCAGGCCTGCTGCCGGGCGAACAGGCCGTCCACCGCGTGTTCCCAGCCCTTGATCTGGTGCTCGGAGGACAGTTCGCGGGCGGCGGCGTGCGCGTTCGCCTTCCACTCATCCACCAGCTGCGGCGTCAGCGTCTTGAGCACCTCCACCAGCGCCGCCGGGCTGAAGTCGGCGGTGACGGCACCCAGTCCGTGCCGGCGCAGCAAGGTTTCCATGGCCGGCGAGGGGCCGATGATCAGCCCGGTGCGGGCCTGGACCGCCTCGAAAAACTTGTTCGGCAGGGCGTGCGCGAGGTTGAAGTTGGTGGGCGGGATGATCGAGATGGCGACGTCGTATTCGGCCACGGTGTCCACCAGCTGGTCATAGGGGACCGGCTCGCGGAACCGCACCAGCGGCAGCTCCTCGCCGAGTGCCTTGAGCTCGGCGACGTAAGCCGGTTCGTTCGGCATCACGATCAGGTCCAGTTCCAGGTGCTCGGGAGCACCG
Source organism: Actinomycetota bacterium (assembly GCA_051751385.1). Taxonomy (GTDB): domain Bacteria; phylum Actinomycetota; class Actinomycetes; order Actinomycetales; family Micrococcaceae; genus Crystallibacter. Next base: position 552,552 of record JBNJKW010000002.1, read on the forward strand.
CGCATGGCTTCCATAATGTCTTCAATCTTGCGGTAGCGCTGCCCGGCGGAACTGTAGATCATCCGGATCTTTTCACCGGTGGGCCGCGGCTGCTGGTCCGCGTACGGCGCGGCGTTGGTGACCACCGAGGCCGCGACGCCGAAGTCCTTGGTGTACTGCTCGGCGATGCCCTCGGCCACCGTGGTAACCGAGCGCACGGCCGGCAGGTAGGTGCGGCAGAGCCAGCGCACGTAGGGGGCCACCAGCGCCCGCCAGGCCGGCTTGTTGAAGTGCTCCTTCGGCGCGAACTCGTGCAGATCCGCGTGCACGCCGTGCTTCGGCTCGAGGCTCAGCGCCAGCGGCACGGTGTTGGTGTCGTTGGCCAGCACGGCATCAAACCGCTGGCCGCGCAGCAGCTTGCTCGCCTGCGCCACGGCGGCAATGTTCCAGTACACGTCCACGTAGCGGCGCAGGGCCAGCCGCTGCGGATCGCGGGGCCAGCTGGCCAGCGCGGTGTCCAGCTCGAAGTGCCCGGCGACGCCGTCCGGTGCCGGGCCGAATCCGCAGGTGAACAGCTGGTACTTGTCGCGGAACAGCGTGATCTGCTTGAGCACCCGCGGGTCGCTGCGCAGCGGCGAGAGCGAGAGGATCAGCAGGGAGCGGGGTCCAGTCAACGAGGCGGCCTTCCGTCGGTTCTGTCGGTTGCCGGAGCGGCCGATTCGGCTGCGGCCGCGGAACGTACCTCCGGCCGGGAACGGCGCAGCCGGCACGCCGCGGTGAAAACGAGCGAGTTCAGATTGGTCCGCAGCGGCGCTTCACGCCGGACGTTCGCGAGCCAGCGCCGGGTGAAGGTGCGCTGCAGTGCGCCGGCGGCAGCACGCCGTCGTACTTCGGCCGAAATTTCCTCGCCGGAGACCGCGTCGCGCAGCACCAGCAGCAGGCGTTCGTCCGGGGCGCTCAGCAGGTGCGGCGCGCCGGGTGCGGCGGCGGTTAGGGAGCGCACGACGGCGGAAATCGCCTGCCGGTCCTCTGCTCCCCAGGCGAACTGCGCACCTCGGCGGAGGGCCGCGCTGATCACGTGGCCGCGCAGCAATTTCACCGCGATGGCTTCCCGCTGGGCAGCGGGCAGCGCCGGAAACCAGGCACCGGAAACCAGCGACGTGACATCTTGGAACTGGTTGCTCAGCGGCAGCACGGCCGACGTCACGCGTTCGTCCGCGTCCTGCCCCACCAGATACGCCGGGGCGTGGGCCGGGTAGGCAATCTTCTCACCGGAGAACCACAGCCGCAGGCCGAATTCCAGGTCCTCGCCGGTGCGCAGCCCCTGGCTCAGCCGCAGCCCCAACCGGTTGACCGCCTCGCGCCGGATCAGCCCCAGCGGTGCCGTCCGGTAGGCCAGCCGGTCGCGCAGCGGATCCACCAGCTGCCCACGGAACACGCGGGCGCGCGGGGTCAGGATCCGCGGGCCGCCGCGGTAGCGGACCGGCGCGATGACGGCGGCGGCGCCGGTGGCCCGCGCAGTATCCAGCCAGGCGCAGACCGATCCGGGCTCCAACGTGTCGTCCGACCCCATGATGCCGACGAACCCGGCACGGGCCTGGTCCAGGCCAAAGTTGAAGGGGCCGGCGGGGGACGGAATGCCGTCGGCCAGCTCGAGCAGTCGCACGGTCTCCGGGAGGCCGGCCAGCTGTTCGCGCACCGGCCCGGGGTCCATGTTGTGGCACACCACCGTGGCGCCGACGCGTCCCGGCGCGGCGGCCAGCACGGACTCCACCGCGCGCCTGACCGGCCGGTCCGCCGTGTGAACCGCAATCACGATCTCGGCCTCCGGCACCGTCATGGGCCGGTCCCCGGCCGTGCGGGGTCATCGGGTCCGGCAGCTTCCTCCGGGCGCGGTGCTTCGTCCAGCGCAATCCGGCGGGCCAACTTGGTGATCCGCGCCTCCAGCTGGCGCGTGCGCTGGAACGAACTGGCCATGAAGATCAGGAAACACACGATCAGCCCGTACAGCACCAGATCGGTGCCACGGCCAATGCCCAGCGCGTTTGCCGCGACGGTCAGCATGCCGGGGAAGAACACGGACAGCGCCGCCAGCACGGCGAAGAGCATCAGCACGATCCGGCGCACGGCCTGGTGGCGCGCATTTTGGCCCCCGCGCATGAGCGCCAGCGCGCCGAGCGCGACGGCCAGGACCAGGACAATTTGGACGACTATGAGCATGGGTTCACCGGAAGAAGAGGTCTGCGAGGATGTTGACGCCGTTGAGCAGGGACTGCCCCTTGGATTTGGAATATTCCGTATAGACAATGTGTACCGGTTGCTCCACCACCCGGGCGTCGAGCGCGGAGAACTGATGGATCAGCTCGGAGGCATGCGCCATCCGGTTCTGCGTCAGGTGGATCTTGCGCGTTACCTCGGCCGACATCGCGCGCAGTCCATTGTGGGCATCGGTGAGGCGGTAGCCGGTGGACAACCTGGACTGGACGGCGGCCGTGCGCAGCACCAGCCGCTTGAGCGCCGACACGTCTCCTCGGCCGTCGAGGAAACGGGAGCCCAGCACCACATCCGCCTCGCCGTCCCGGACCCGGTTCAGCATGGCGGCGGCGTCTTGGACCCGGTGCTGGCCATCGGCGTCGAACGTGACGACCGCGTCCAACTCCGGATCCTGTGCAGCATATTCGAATCCGGTCTGCAGCGCGGCACCTTGGCCAAGATTCACCGGATGGACCACGACGACGGCGCCCGCCTTGCGTGCCATGGCGGCGGAATCGTCGCTGCTGCCATCATCAACGCAGACCACGTTCGGAAAGGTCTGCAGCAACTCCGCAATGACCGAGCCGACGACGGTGGCCTCGTTATACATCGGCACGACGACCCAGCAGCGACTCACCCGTTTAGTATTCCACAACGGGAATGGTCCGGGCCGCCGCAGCACCCAGCGCTCAAGGCCGCCGGGGCGCCGGGGCCTGCGCTGCCAGATCCTGATAGTGGCCGTCCAGCTCCCGGACGCTGCCCGCAAGGCTACGCCGGTCCACCACGAACTTGCGTGCGTCCCGGCGCATGGCCAGGTATTCTGCACTGCCCAGCTGCAGCAATTGCTGCAGCCCGTCCTGCAGCTGGCGGAAGTCCGCTTCCGGTGCGAGCAGGCCGGTGACGCCGTCCTCCATCATTTCGGGAATCCCGCCGCTGCGGTACGCCAGCACCGGCGTCCCGCAGGCCTGGGCTTCCAGCAGGACCAGGCCGGCCGCTTCCCGCGCGCCGCCGGCTTCCTGGCTGGGTGCCACCAGGATTTGTGCCTGCTGCATCCAAGAGCGGACACCGGCTCGGTCCTGGCGGCCCACAAAATCGATGTGCGGATGGCTGGCCGCGTGTTCGGCCACGGCGTCACGCAACGGTCCGTCGCCGATCACCACCAGCCGGTGCCTGGCTTTGCGCCAGACAGCCAGCGAGGCGTCCAGCAGATCCCGGATGCCCTTTTGCATGTTCAGCGTGCCGACGAACAGCACCACCGGCATCTCATCGGAGTGATGGCGGGTTGGTTCAAAATAATCGGTATCCACGCCTTGATAGTGCACGTGAATCTTTCCGGTATCGAGTTCCAGGTCGGCTGCCCGCCCGGCCATGTAGTTGCTGACCACCAAGAGGCGGGAGCTGTGTGCCGCGGCGGCCAGGACGTTGCGGTGGTGCCACCGGGCCATCATCGTGTCCGCTGGATTTGCCAACGACACCAGATCGGAGCCATGCATGGTGGTGATCAGCGGGGCCCCGGAGACAGTGGATGCCTTGACCGCAGGCTCCGACCAGGTGGCGAAGTGCTGGTGGATGATGTCCGGTCCAAAGCGGTTCACGGCCACGGCCATGGGCCGCATGAACGCGGGCATCACCAGCTCGCGGCGGCGGAAGCCCAGCCCCGGAGCCGGGACGAAGTCGGTGATGGGGACTGTGACCGAGGCGTCCTCGATCTGCGCCACCAAGGTGAAAACGTGGAAGTCGTGCCGATCCTTCAACCGCTCGGCGTGCGCCGTGGCGAAGTACGTTGGCGGAATCCGCAACGTGCTCTTGGTGATGGCGATCTTCACGAGGCTCCTGGACCTTTTCCGGCTGCAGCCGGCTGTGTCCGGCTCCCATCGCCATCCTAGCCCGGCGTCCTGCACGCCACCTCGGGTGTTCCGCACCGCGGCAGGTCCGGCAGCAGCGTGTGGCAGTCCGGCGCGCCGGGTGCCCCGCCGGGCGCGGCCAGTCGACCGCCGGACGGTAATCTTTCAATGTCCGGCATCCGCCCGGCATCGGTGACAAGGAGCAGTAGTGGCCCAGCAAATCCTGTGTATCTCTTTCTCGGATATCCAGGCCGATTCCCGCGTGCTGCGGCAGCTCAAGCTGCTGGCCGAAGCCGGCGAAGTCACCACGCTCAGCTACGGCGCACGTCCGCCCGGAGCTACCCACCATCTGGCAATCGACGCGTCGCTGCCCTCGCTTCCGCAGACGCCGCTGGGCGTGCTGCTGCTGGCGCTGCGCCAGCATTCCGCGGTGGAGCTCAGCGCTCCTGCGGTCAAGCAGGCCCGCGAGCTCGTTGCAGGTCGCCGCTTTGACCTGGTGGTGGCGAACGAAGCGCGGGCGCTGCCGCTGGCCCACGCGGTCGCCCAGGGTGCACCGGTCTGGGGCGATCTGCACGAGTGGGCTCCGGAGGAACGCTCGCACGTGCTGCCATGGAAGCTGCTGGTTGCACCGTACATGCGCAGCATCTGCGCCAAGTACCTGCCGCGCACCACAGCGATCACGGCCGTGAACGGTTCCATCGCCCGGATGTATGCAGAGCAGTTCGGCTGCACCGTGGAAGTGGTCCGCAACGCCGGCCCGTTCCGACATTTGGAACCGTCCCCGCCGCTGCCCGGGAAGATCCGGCTGGTCCACAGCGGCGCGGCGGTGCCCGGCCGCAATCTGGAAGGCACCATCGAAGCGGTCAAGATGCTCGATGACCGCTTCACGCTGGATCTGTACCTGGTCAAGGCACGCGACGGCGGACGTTATTGGCAGCAGCTCAAGGACCTGGCCGCCAGCGACCCACGCATCACCTTCCACGACGCGGTTCCGCCGGAAGAGCTGCCCGCGACCCTCAATGCCTACGACGTGGGGGTTTTCTCGCTTCCGCCGCAGACCATGAACCACCAGTTCATGCTGCCGAACAAGTTTTTCGATTTCGTCCAGGCCCGGCTGGCCCTGGTGTTTAGCCCGTCCCCGGAGACGGCAGCCTTGATGAGGGCCTACGATCTGGGCGTGGTGACCGAGGACTTCAGCACCGAGTCGCTGGCGCGCGCGTTGGATTCGCTCACCACGGAGCAGGTGGACAAGTACAAGGCCAACGCGCACGGCGCCGCCGCAGCGCTAAGCTCCGCCGAGGATGAAGCTGTCTCCCGCGGCATCCTCGCCGCCGTGCTCACCCCCTGACCCAGCTCCGGGAGGCATCGGCTAGCGCAGGCGGAAGGCTTCGGCCGCGTCGGTTATGCCTGCGGCCGCCCGGCGCCCCACGCTGCGCAGCGAGTAGTTCCGTTCGACCCATTCGGACAGCCGGCGGCGTTCAGCGTCGTCCACAGGCTTTTCCAGCGCATGGGCCATCGCCTCGGCGGCTTGGCCAGCGTCCCAGTCCACGCTCTGCCCCAGCTTGTGTTCAGCGACCAGCTGCCGCAGCGGTCCGACGCCGGCGTAGACCACCGGGGTTCCGCAGCTGAGCGAGACGAAGGCCTTGGTGGCGAAGGCGAAGTCATAGCCGCGGGCCGGCCGCACCGAGGCGAGCCCGGCGGTGGCGGTGCGCAGCGCACGGGCGATGGTGCCGCCGTCGGCCGTTCCCATGAAGCGGATCCGCTCCCCCGCCGGTGCCGCACGCCGGCGCAGCTCTGCCAGCTCCACTCCGCCGCCGTACATCAGCAGCCGCGCCTCGGGGTAGCGGTCCAGGATCTTGAGGAAACCGTCCACAAACACGCCGGCGCCCTGGATCTCGGACATCGTCCCCGCGTAGACGAAGGTGGGGCCGGGATGTGGATCCCCGGGCCCGGCCAGGCTGAAAGTATCGGTGTCGATGCCGGTGCCGACTTCTGCCACCCTGGCCCGTCCCGCGGTCAGCCGGGCCAGCGCCAGCGTCACCCCGGTGGAAATGCTCAGCACGCCGGACGCGCCGGTGATCACCCAGCGCTCCACGGCCCGCAGCACCGCGACCACCCGCGGATCCACACCGATCCCGGCCGCAGCATCGGAGCTGATGTCCGCGGAGAAGTAGACGTAGGGGCGGCGCCGCAGCGCGGCAGCCAATCGGACCACCACTCCGGTGGTCGGGGGCGGTTCCACCAGCAGCACATCGAAGGGTTTGTGTGCCAGCAGGCGGAAGAACAGCGGGATGTCGAAGCTGGCGTACTGGAGATAGCCCCGCACGGCACCGCTGGCATCGCGCAGCACGGGCCAGCGCCGGATCCGGGCACGCCGGCCGGCGGTCGCTTCCGCCGCAGCGCGAAGTCCCCGCGGCGGCCGGGTGGTCAGCACGGTCACGTCATGGCCGGCCTCGGTCAGCGCCCGCACCGTGGCGGCCAGCCGGTAGGCGGCGGCGCCGGCTTCCGGGAGATAAATCCGGCTGGCCAGCAGGATCCGCAGGCCCATCAGGCGTGCAGCCCGACGGTGCGGGATTCCTTTGCGCTGGCGATCATGGCTTCGGCCACGCGCAAGGTGTTCAGCCCTTCCCGCATGGTGACGATGGTCGCGGCGGGACGGTCGGTGCCGGCACCGCCGTCGTGTTCCGCAGCCGCGGCGGCCGGGGCAGGTTGCAGCAGTCCCCGGTTGGCCAGTACCGCGTCACGGAATGCTTCGTGTTCCACCTTCAGCGGTTCGCGCTTGGGGATGGCCAGCCGGGTGATATTGCCTTCGGAGACACCGCGGAAGTTGGCCACGGACTCCCACTCGGTGTTGATGGTGCCGTTTTCGTGGAAGGTCAGGTCGGCGGTCAGGGTGTCGGCCACGAAGGCGCCGCGTTCGCCGGTGACCACGGTGACGCGTTCCTTCGTCGGCGACAGCCAGTTCACCAGATGGCTGGTGATCACGCCGTTGTCCAGCAGTCCGGTGGCCGCCACCATGTCCTCATGCTCGCGGCCGGAGCGGATGGTGGTGTTCGCGCTGACGGAAGCGTAGGCGGCCTGCGCCAGCCAGGCGGTGAGGTCGATGTCGTGCGTGCCCAGGTCCTTGATCACGCCGACGTCGGCGATCCGCGCCGGGAAAGGACCCTGCCGGCGGGTGGCGATCTGGAAGATCCGGCCGAGTTCGCCCGATTCCAGCCGTGCGCGCAGCGACTGCAGCGCGGGGTTGTAGCGTTCGATGTGGCCGACGGCGCCGACCAGCCCGCGGGCTTCGAACGCGGCAGCCAGCTTCTCCCCGCCGGCGACCGTGTCCGCGATCGGCTTTTCCACCATGGTGTGGATGCCGGCTTCGGCCAGGGCCAGGCCGACCTCCACATGCAGGCCGGTGGGCACCGCGCACATGGCGATGTCGATCCCGGCATTGATCAGTTCCTCGACCCCGTTGTAAACCGGCAGCCCGGGGGCGGCGCCGTGCGGGTCGCCGTAGGCGTCGGCGACGGCCACCAGTTCCACGCCCTCGGTCTCGCGGAGCACGCGGGCGTGGTGGCGGCCCATCATGCCCAGCCCGATCAGCCCGGCGCGGAGCACTGTTTTCCCGGTCCCTGCCATGGTCAGGCACCTGCCTTCGCGAGTGCGTTGACCGCGGTGGCGATCCGGTCCAGATCCTCGGCGTCTAGCGAGGGATGCACCGGCAGCGAGAGCACCTCGGCCGCCGCCGCCTCGGTCACCGGCAGGTCCGCCGCAATGTTGAAGGAGGGCAGCCGGTGGTTCGGGATCGGGTAGTAGACCCCGGAGCCGATGTTGTACTCGTCCTTCAGCGCCGCGGCGAAGCGGTCCCGCTCCCCCGCGCCGATCCGCACGGTGTACTGGTGGTAAACGTGCACCGCGCCGTCGGCGACCCGGGGCGTGCCGACGCCGGCCAGGTGCGCATCCAGGAACGCGGCGTTGGCCTGGCGCTGGCGGGTCCAGCCGCCGACCTTGCCCAGCTGCACCCGGCCGATCGCGGCGTGCAGGTTGGTCATCCGGGCGTTGAAGCCCACCAGTTCGTTTTCGTACTGGCGTTCCATGCCCTGGTTGCGCAGCAGCTTCAGGCGCCGGGCCACCTCGTCGCTGCCGGTGGAGACCATGCCGCCTTCGCCCGAGGTCATGTTCTTGGTCGGGTACAGGCTGAACATCGCGAACTCGCCGAAGGTGCCCACCCGGCGGCCGCCCAGCGACGCGCCGTGGGCCTGCGCGGCGTCCTCGAACAGCAGCAGCGACTTCTCCGCGGCCAGCGCGCCCAGCGCGTCCATGTTGGCCGGGTGCCCGTACAGGTGCACCGGCATGATCGCCTTGGTCCGTGGCGTCAGGGCGGCGGCGACCGCCTCCGGGTCCAGACAGTAGTGTTCCGGCTCGATGTCCGCGAATACGGGCGTCGCCCCGGTCAGGGCCACCGAGTTGGCGGTGGCGGCGAAGGTGAACGACGGCACGATCACTTCATCGCCCGGCCCGATGCCGGCGGCCAGCAGGCCCAGGTGCAGGCCCGAGGTGCCGGAATTGACCGCCACCGCATGCCGGCCGTCCAGCAGCACCTGCGAGAACTCCTGTTCGAAGGCGGCCACCTCGGACCCCTGGGCGAGCATGCCGGAGACAAGTACCGAATCCACCGCGGCCCGTTCCTCGTCGCCGATGATCGGCCTCGCCGCCGGTATGAAGTCCCTGCTCACTGCTGTTCTCCTCGAGTGTCGTTCGCAACGTCGTTCGTGGCTTCCTGCAGGATGCCCTCAGCCTCCCGGTACCGTGCGTCGGTGGCCGGGCACACCCAGACGGAAGGGTCCGCCGGGTCCTGGACCAGCCGCTGCCCGGCCCGACCCACCCAGCCGATCCGTTTGGCCGGCACCCCGGCCACGAGCGCAAAATCGGGCACGTCGCGGGTGACCACGGAGCCGGCGGCCACGGTGGCCCAGGCGCCGATGGTCACCGGCGCCACGCAGACCGCCCGGGCGCCGATGGACGCGCCGTCGCGGATGTCCACGCCCACCGGTGTCCAGTCGTCGGAGCTCTTCAGCGACCCGTCGGGCGAGACGGCGCGCGGGTAGGTGTCGTTGGTCAGCACCACCGCCGGACCGATGAACACGCCGTGGCCCAGCCGCGCCGGCTCGTACACCAGTGCGTAGTTCTGGACCTTGCAGTTGTCCCCCATCTGCACCCCGGTGCCGATGTAGGCGCCGCGGCCCACTATGCAGTTTGCGCCCAGCACCGCGTCCTCGCGGACCTGTGCCAGGTGCCAGATCTTCGTTCCCTCGCCCAGCCGGGCTGCGTCGGACACATCTGCCGAATCGGCGATGAACACCATAGGTTCCCTCTTTCCGCTCGCGGCGGGCGCCGCCGCCGTCGTCAATGTGGTGTTGCTGCCGGTGGCCTCAGGCCTTGCCGATCACCCGGTAGGCCACGCCCGGCCAGCGCTCGGCCGAGCTGACCCGCCGGCCGTCGATGAACACCTTCACGCCGGGCAGGTCGTCCGGGCCCAGCTGCGCGTAGTCGGCGTGGTTGGCCTGCACCACCGCGGCGTCGGCCGGCTCGCCCAGATGGTAGGGCGTGAAACCCAGGGCGGTGAGCTCCTCATCGCTGAACAGCGGGTCGTGCACGACGGCGGTGCCTCCCCGCGCGGTGATCGCCTCCACCGCGCCGAACACCCCGGAGAACGCCGTCTCCTTCACGCCGCCCCGGTAGGCCGCGCCGAGGACCACGACGCGGGCGCCGGCCAGGTCGCCGTAGGCGCCCTCAAGCAGGCCGATGGTGTAGTCCGGCATGCCGGCATTCGCGGCGCGGGCCGCGGCCACCACTGTGGCCGACGGGTCGTTCCACAGATACAGCCGCGGATACACCGGGATGCAGTGCCCGCCGACGGCGATGCCGGGCTGGTGGATGTGGCTGTACGGCTGGGAATTGGAGGCTTCGATCACCTGGTAGATGTCGATCCCCGCGGTGGCGGCATAGCGGGCGAACTGGTTGGCCAGCCCGATGTTCACGTCGCGGTAGGTGGTCTCGGCCAGCTTGGCCAGCTCGGAGGCCTCGGCCGAGCCCAGGTCCCAGACCCCGTTGCCGCGCGGCAGGTCGGGACGGTCGTCGAAGTCCAGCACCGCCTCGTAGAACCTTTGTGCCACGGCGGTCCCGGCCTCGGACAGGCCGCCGATCAGCTTGGGGTATTTGCGCAGGTCCTCGAACACCCGCCCGGTCAGCACCCGTTCCGGGGAAAAGACCACGTGGAAGTCCTGCCCCTCGAGAAGTCCCGAACCTTCCTCCAGCATCGGCTTCCACCGGGTCCGGGTGGTGCCCACCGGCAGCGTGGTCTCGTAGGACACCAGCGTGCCCGGCGTCAGATGCCGGGCCAGCTCCTGCGTGGCGGTGTCCATCCAGCCGAAGTCCGGCTGGGCCTCGGCGTCGACGAACAGCGGCACCACCAGCACCACCGCGTCCGCACCGGGCACCGCCTCGGCATAGTCGGTGGTGGCGCGCAGCCTGCCCGCGGGCACCAGCTCGGCCAGCTTTTCCTGGAGTCCCGCCTCGCCGGGGAACGGCTCGGTGGCGGCGTTGACCAGGTCCACCACGGCGGCGTTCACATCCACGCCGATGACCTCGTGCCCCTTCGAAGCAAACTGGGCGGCCAACGGCAGCCCGATCTTTCCCAGAGCAATGACAGCGATCTTCAAGAGCTAAGGCCTTTTCTCGTTAGGTCAACGTGGCGGCCGCTTCCGGCCCAGAGTCAAGCGTATCGCTTGAACCGGCGGGCTTGAGGTCCACCGGTTATCCACAGGTCGGCCCGCGGCACAGGAAAGGACCCGGACATTCTGCCTAGGTTCGTGTCATGGTCCTTCATCTGACGCTGGCGGCCGCGCCCGGAATCCCGGGCCCAGCGGCTGCCTGGATCGCCGAGCATTCCGATGCCGTCTGCGGGCTGGAGGCCGGCGCCAGCGCTGCGCCGCTGGCCGACTGGTTGCGCGGCCGGCTGGCCGGCGTGGCCTTCGTAGTTGCCGGTTACAGCTTGGCGTCGCTCACCGCCGGGGTGCCCCCGCTGGTCGACGGCGCCGTCGTCGTCTGTGCACTCCAGGACGGCTCATTCCCGTTTCGGGATGCTGCCGCGCTGCCGCCGCTGGGGCTGGCCGTGACCGCGGGGCCCGACGCCGGCCGGCTGTTCGGCCTGCAACGCGGCAGTTTCACGCTCGGACGGCAAGGCTGCGCTCTGACGATCGCGGATCCGTCCTTGTCGCGGCTGCATGCCAGGCTGGAAGTAACCGACCGCCACGTGCTGCTGCGCGACGCCGGATCGGCCAACGGCATCGTCTGCGGCGGCAAGCGTGCCGGGCAGGTGGTGCTGGCGGCGGGGTGCGCCGTGTGGGTCGGCAACAGCCAGCTGCGGCTGATCGTGGGCAGCGAACCCGGCGAATCGTTCCAGCCGGACGCCGATCTGGCCGTTCCGGTTCCGGTGGCGGAAAAACGCCCGGAGCCGCGGACCACCATGACGCTGTTGCTGGCCGGGCTCCCTCTCGTCGCCGGCCTGGCCCTGGCCCTGCTGACGGGCCTGTGGTTCTTCCTGGTCTTCAGCGCCATGTCCCTGCTGGCCGCCGCCGTGCCATACGCCGCCGGGCGCCGCCAGCGCCGACGCTACCGGGCGGCAGTTGCCGCGGCGGCGGAGGCCGATGCCCGCCGTCGCCATCTGGCGGCCCCGGACGCTGCCGCACTGACGGTGTCCCTGCTGCGCTCCGGAATCCCGGCCCGGACCCCAGCAGTGCATCCGCCCGTGAGCCAGCCGGGCCCGGAACATGTCTGGATGCGTCTGGGGACGGCCAGCCTGCCGGCGCATATCGGCTCGGCTGAGGCACCGGTCGCGGACCCTCCCACGCTGGAGGACGTTCCGCTCTGCGTAAATCTGTTGGCCGAGCATCGGTTGCGGTTCGAGGGAACAGCGTCAGGGCTGGACGGCATGTTGAGGTCGGCGCTGCTGCAAGTGGGTGCCCAAGCCGGCGGACGAGCGCTGCAGGTTCTCTGCTATGCGTTGCCTGAACCGGCCCGGTCCTCGGCGCGGTTCCTGCCGGGAGTCGAGCTCGCGGAGCGGCCGGGGCAACTGGCCGAGCTGCTGTCCGCCGGAAGCGGCAGCGCCGTCCTGCTGGTGGCCGCACGCCATGCCGAAGCAGCCCGGGTGCTGGCGGACTGCGCCGCCCCGGCGGCCGAGCTGTGGTTTGGCGGTCCCGCCGGACCGGGCACGCGGATCGAGGTGTCGGGGGCGGACAGCCGCCTGCTCCGAAACGGAGGAAACGTCCGGTTTTCGGCGGACCTTGCCAGCGCCTTGGTGCTGGATCGCTTTGCCCGGCGAGCGGCGGCAATTGCCGGAAAGAGCCCCGGGTGCATCGGATCCGTGCCCGCCCGCTGCCGACTGCAGGCAATGCTTCGGCCGCAGCCACTCGCCCAGCGCTGGTCCCACGGCGACCGCAGCCCCGGCCTGACCGCCATCCTCGGCGCGGGCGCCGCCGGACCGCTGGCGCTCGACCTGGCCGTGCATGGACCGCATCTGTTGGTCGCCGGAACCACCGGGTCCGGCAAGTCCGAGCTGCTGCGCAGCCTGGTCCTCTCGCTGGCGCTGACCAGGTCGCCGGACACCGTCAATTTCCTGCTGGTCGACTTCAAAGGCGGTTCGGGGCTCGGCCCGCTCGCCCGGCTGCCGCACTGCGCCGGCCTGCTGACGGATCTGACGCTGGAAGCGGTGAACCGGGCGCTGGCCTGGCTGCAGGCGGAAGTGCGCCGCCGCGAAGCGCTGCTGACCGGCCTGGGCCTCAGCGACGTCGCAGCCTGCCGGCCGGGAACGTTGCCTCGGCTCGTCGTCGTGGTGGATGAATTCCGGATGCTGGGCGAGGACGCTCCGCAGGCGCTCCCGGAACTCATGCGCGTGGCTACGGTCGGCCGTGCCCTCGGCATCCACCTGGTGCTGGCAACCCAGCGGCCGCAAGGTGCTGTGTCCTCCGACATCCGGGCCAATGTCACCGCCATGGTTGCGCTCCGGACGCAGAACTCGGCCGAGTCGCGGGACCTGCTTGACTCGCCCGTGGCAGCGGACATCCCGGTGACCGCACGAGGCAGGGCCTATCTGCGCATCGGCACCGGTGATGCCGTGCTGTTCCAGGCGGCCTCCAGCAGCCAGGCGGACACGGATCCGGCTCCCGTCTTCCGGACCGTGGACGACTGGCTGCGGGCGGAAGAGGGACCAACAACGGACCAGATGGAAGGCACCGAACAGCTCGAGGAACTGGTGACGGAAGCTGCCGGCGTCGCCGCCGGCCTGGGCCTGGCCGGAGCCAGAGGGCTGCTTCCAGCCCTGCCGGCCGGTCTGGCTGTCGCTGATCTGGCCGCTGCCCCGCCCTCACCGCAGGTCGGCGAGTGCCTCACGATCGGGCTGTTGGACCTACCCTCCCGGCAGCGGCAGGAGCCCTTGCGCTGGCGGCCGGAGCGCGACGGGCACCTGGCGGTTCTCGGCGTCGAGGGCGGCGGGCACAGGGACTTCCTTCGGACACTGGCGGCACAGGTCCTCGGCCACCCGTCGGAGCGTCATTGCTATGTTCTGGACGGTGACGGATCGCTGGGCCCGGCGTCGCGCGCGGAGCGCACGGGAGCCTACGTCGGGCCGCAGGACGTCGAGCGGGCGGCAAGGGTCCTCCGTCGCCTGGCCAACGAGGTCGCCTCCCGGCTGGGCACCATGGCAGCGGCGCCGGATCCGGCCGGACGGGCGCGCGGCGTTCCGTTGGTCCTGCTGGTGAGCGGATGGGGCCGCTGGCTCAGTGGCTTCCGGTCCGGCCGGCTCGGCTGGGCCGAAGACTGCGTGCAGGACATCGCCCGCGATGGCCAAGCGACGGGCGTCATCCTGACCGTGACCGGGGAGCGCGAGCTGGCCAGCAGCCGGTTCCTGCCGCTGGTGGCCAACAGGCTCTACCTTCCGACCGGCGCCGGATCCGAAACATTGATGGGCTGGCCGCGGCTTCCTCCGATGGAACCGGTGCCCGGCCGGGCCCTTGTCCAAGGGCGAATGAGCGCCGAGGGCGGTGTCTGCCAGTTGATCACCGACGCGGCGGGCACTCCCCCGCCGGCCGAAACCCGGATCCGCCCGTTCCGGATCGAGGCGTTGCCGCGGACCGTTCCGGCAAGCGCGTTGCCCCGCGACTGGCACGGCAATCCGGTGATCGGTGTGGAAGGCGACGAGCTGGAGCCTTCGACGCTGCCCTTGCCCGCCGGCGAGCTGTACTTGGTTCTCGGTCCGGAAGGCAGCGGGAAGACCAATCTCTTGGCCCTCCTGCAGCGGGCGCTCGACGGGCTGCGGCCCTGTTCGGCACCGCCCGCCGGCGCGGACATCGACAGTTTCTGGGCAAGCCATGCGCCCGTCGCTCGGGGCACGGTGCTGCTGGTCGATGACGCCGCCGACCTCAACACCCGGGCACAGGAGGCGGTAGCGGCCCTGGTTGCTGCCGGCGCGTCGGCCGTCGTCGCAGCCTGCCCCGGGCCGCTGCTGCTGCAGCAGGTCCCGCTGGCCCTGCAGGCCCGCGCCGGTGGGCGCGGCATGGTTTTGTCTCCGCGGTCCGGCGCCGATGCGGATTTCTTCGGTGTCAGGCTCGACGACGGGTGGAGACCGCCGGGACGGGCCTACCGGATCGGATCCGGCAAAGCGGTGCCGTTGCAGGTCGCCGTAGCTACAGAGCGCGCGGGGCGGCACCTTTGACCAGGAAAGCCGTCACGGGCTTGGTCAGCAGCAGGACAAAGGAGACTCCGGCCGCCACCAGCAGGACCGGGCCGAGCACCAGTTGGCTGCCCTGGATCATCGAGATGGCGACCACCACAACGAACACCTGCCACACCAGGGCCGCGGCCCTGGTCCAGCGGTAGCCGCGGAACAGATAATGCCCGACCACCAGCAGCCAGATGCCGAAGACCGACATCAGGACCAGCAGGAACACGCTGCCGGCCAACGAGATCGGGGTCTGCGTGGCCAGTCCGTAGCCATACAGTGCGGCTCCGGCCAATAACGCGAGCGCCTCCAAAACGACGGCTACGGCGATGATCTTAATGGCCATCGGGCGGGAGGCAGGGCTGGACGAAGGGGCAGGCATTGACACATTCGCACCCTACCTTAGATAGTCAGGTAACGGCCTCCGGGCCGGGAGCCGCACCCACCACCCGTGTGATGAATGACTCACGATCTACGGCCGGTTAAGTCGGCATGACCCCTTGTTTACATGGATTTAACATGAAACGCTGGATGGCGAAGCAAAGGGGGCCTGTCCGGCTCCCTTTTCTATGAGTCTGTTCGTGAATGCTTTCACGGATTCCCAGCCGGAGACTATAAACCGGAACCATTTAGAGGAGTATGTGATCAGCATGGATTGGCGTAGCCGCGCGGCATGCCTGGATAAGGACCCCGAACTGTTCTTCCCCGTGGGGAACACCGGGCCGGCACTCCTGCAGATCGAAGAGGCCAAGAGCGTATGCCGACGCTGCCCTGTAATCGATACCTGCTTGCAGTGGGCCATCGAATCCGGCCAGGACGCCGGTGTATGGGGCGGCATGAGCGAGGACGAGCGCCGTGCGCTCAAGCGCCGCGCTGCCCGGGCCCGTCGGGCGTCCTGACCCGTACCCAGGCTTCATCCAGAGGCCGCTGCCGAATCCGGCAGCGGCCTCTTGCATTCCCGGGGCACAGCGGGCTCCGGCTCAGCGGGCCGCATTGTTATTGAGCACCAGATCGATCCGCACGCAGGTTCCGCCGCCATCGCGGGCCGTCCATTCGATGCGGCCGCCCAGTTCGCTGGTGACCAAAGTCCGCACAATCTGCAGCCCCAGGCCCTCCCGCCGAGGTTCCTCGGGCAGCCCCACACCGTCGTCTTCCACTGAGACGGTCAGCAGTTCTTCTTCTCCGCGCCGGGACCGCCGGGCAGTCAACAGGACCGTGCCGTGCCGACCGGCCAATCCATGTTCGACGGCGTTGGTCACCAGCTCGTTGATGACCAGCGCCAACGGGGTGGCAAATTCGCTAGGCAGCTCGCCGAACTCGCCGCTGCGCTCGGTGCGGACGGCTTGCGTGGGTGAGGCGACTTCGGCCGAGAGCCGGAACTGGCGCCCGATCAGTTCATCGAAGTCGACGTTTTGCGCCAGCCCCTGGGAGAGCGTCTCATGGACCAGCGCGATGGTTGCCACGCGCCGCATGGCTTGTTCCAGCCCCTGTTTGGCTTCGTCGCTGACCATCCGCCGCGATTGCATGCGCAGCAGCGCCGCCACCGTCTGCAGGTTGTTCTTGACACGGTGATGGATCTCCCGGATGGTGGCGTCCTTCGACACCAGCTCCATCTCCCGCCGGCGCAGTTCCGAGACATCCCGGCACAGCACCAGGGCACCGAATCGCTCCCGTTCATTCCTCAGCGGTATCGCCCGGAGCGAGAGCGAGACGCCGCGGGATTCAATCTCCGTACGCCAAGGCATGCGTCCGGTCACGACCAACGGCAGTGTCTCATCGACCATCCGCCGGTCCTTGAGCAAAGCAGTGGTCACTTCGGCCAGGGAGCGGCCTTCCAATGACTCAACGTCGCCGAGCCGACGAAAGGCGGAGACGCCGTTTGGGCTGGCGTACTCCACCACGCCGTCGGCATCCAGCCGAATCAGTCCGTCTCCGACACGGGGAGCGCCGCGGCGCGACCCGGTCGGAGACGCGAAGTCCGGCCACAGTCCCAGCGTTCCCATCTTCAGCAGGTCGTAGGCGCACTGCCGGTAGGTCAGCTCCAGCCGTGACGGCATCCGCGAGCTGGACAGGTCCATGTGCGAGGTCACGATGGCCAAGGTACGGCCATTGCGGACCATGGGAACTGCCTCGACGCGCATGGCCATCTCGGTGGTCCAGTCCGCCTCCGACGATCGTTTAATCGTCTGAGACTCCCGGGCCGCGTCCACCAGCGGCTTCAGGTCCGCGCGGATGCGCTCCCCCACGAAGTCGCGGTGGAACACGGTGTGGGTGGTCGACGGGCGCACGTGCGCCAGAGCGACATAGCTGCCGTCCGGCGTCGGGAACCACAGGGCCAGGTCGGCGAACGCCAGGTCCGCGATGAGTTGCCAGTCGCCGACCAGCAGATGAAGCCATTCTGCATCGCCCGGTCTGAAGTCGGCGTAGTCGCGGATGGGGTCGGTGAAAATGGCCAAGCTACCGCCGCACTGTCGAGCGCATCAGGCGCAGGGCTACGGACAAGGAGGCCATATTGTCCTGCTCAAGCTTGTTCACTTCTTCGAACATGTCCCTGGCACGCTTGATGTTCTCGGCGTTGGCCTGCTCCCACTCGTCGATTCTGGCTTCCGCCTGTTCGCCTGACTGGGTGCTTTGCATCACCGCAACGGTGATGTCTGTGACCGTGGTGTACAGGTCGTCGCGCATGGCGGCCCGGGCCAGCGACTGCCAGCGGTCCTTCCGCGGGAGCGCAGTGATGCGCTCGAGCAGATCGTCCACGTCGAACCGGTCGTAGACCGTGTAGTAGACATGTGCGACCGACTCGACCGGCTCGTCCACCTGTCCGGCGATCCGGGCGATGTCGAGCAGGCCGAAGCTCTCGAACTGCTCGGCCCACTGCCGGGCGATCTCCTCGGGGAGGCCGCGTTCTTCCGCATTGGAGAGCCATCCGCGCACCCGTGCCAGGTCGGCACCGCGCAGGTACTTGACCAGTTGGCTGCGCAGCGGGTCCATCTGCGGCTTGAACGCGGCGATACCGTCAGCGACCGGCGTACCGCTGTCAACATGGTTGATGTACCAACGCACCGACCGGTCCAGCAAACGGCGCATGTCCAGGTGCACCGTGCACCACAGATCCGTCGGGAAGCTGGCCGGCAGTTCGTTCAGCTCCTCCACCAGCTTGTCGAATTCAAAAATCTCGCGCAGCGCCACGAAGGCCCGCGCCACGTCGGCCTCCGAGACCGCGGTCTCCTCCAGGACGCGGAAGGCGAAGGTAATGCCGCCCATGTTGATCATGTCGTTGGCCACCACTGTGGCGATGATTTCCCGTCGCAGCGGGTGGCCGGCCAGCTCGTCGCCGAACCGCTCGACCAACTCTTGAGGGAAGTAGCCGCGCAATACCCGGTCGAAATACGGGTCGTCGGCCAAATTGCTAACGGTCAGCGCATGGGTCAATTCGATCTTGGAGTAGGCCGCCAGCACGGCCAGCTCCGGCGAGGTCAGGCCCAGGCCGGCGTCGATCCGTTCGTGCAGTGCTTCGGTGGTCGGCAGCGCTTCCAGCTCCCGGTCCAGTTCCACATGGTTCTCCAGCCAGTCCATCAGGCGTTCGAAGCTCGGGCTCGCCTTGGTAATCTGCTGGCGGTCATTGAGCAGCAGGACGTTCTGGTCGATGTTGTCCTGGATCACCAGCCGGCCGACTTCCTCGGTCATCGAGTGCAGCAGGCCGGACCGCTCCGCCGGCGGCAGTTTTCCGGCGGCGACCATCTGGTCCACCAGGATCTTGATGTTGACTTCGTGGTCGGAGCAGTCCACACCGGCCGAGTTGTCGATGGCATCGGTGTTCAGGATGATCCCCTGGCTCGCGGCTTCGATGCGCCCGCGCTGAGTCATGCCCAGGTTGCCGCCTTCGCCGATCACCTTGACTCTCAACTCGTTGCCGTTGACCCGGATGGGGTCGTTGGCCTTGTCTCCCACCTCGGCATTCGACTCGGTCGACGCCTTCACATAGGTGCCGATGCCGCCGTTGTACAGCAGGTCCACCGGTGCCCTCAGGATTGCCTGCAGCAGTTCGGGCGGGCTCATGCTCGTGACCTGCGGGTCCAAACCCAGTACGCCCCGGACCTGCTCGGAGACCGGGACCGACTTCACCGACCGCGGGTAGACCCCGCCGCCGGCGCTGATCAGCTTGTCGTCGTAGTCGGCCCAGGACGACCGGGGTAGCTCGAACAGGCGGCGGCGCTCCTGGAAGGAGGCAACGGCGTCGGGATCCGGATCCAGGAAGATATGCCGGTGGTCGAAGGCAGCGACCAGCTTGATGTGCTCGGAGAGCAACATTCCGTTGCCGAACACGTCGCCGCTCATGTCTCCCACCCCGACGACGGTGAAGTCCTCGGCCTGGGTGTCGACGCCGAGTTCGCTGAAGTGCCGCTTGACCGATTCCCACGCTCCGCGGGCGGTGATACCCATTGCCTTGTGGTCGTAGCCGACCGAACCGCCGGAAGCGAAGGCGTCGCCCAACCAGTGGCCGTACTCCAGTGAGATGTCGTTGGCGATGTCGGAGAAGCTCGCGGTTCCCTTGTCGGCTGCGACCACCAGGTAGGTGTCGTCGCCGTCCATCCGGACCACCCGCTCGGGCGGCACTACTTTTTGGCCGGACCCGGTCCGGACCAGGTTGTCGGTGATGTCCAGCAAGCCGCGGATGAAGGTGCGGTAGCTGTCCTGTCCTTCCGCCATCCAGGCGGCGCGGTCCACAGCGGGGTCCGGCAGGCGCTTGGCGTAGAACCCGCCCTTGGCACCGGTCGGTACGATGACCGCGTTCTTGACCGTCTGTGCCTTGACCAGTCCCAGGATTTCGGTGCGGAAGTCCTCGCGCCGGTCGGACCAACGCAGGCCGCCGCGGGCCACTTCGCCGAACCGCAGGTGGACGCCTTCGACGCGCGGCGAATAGACCCAGATTTCGTACTTCGGCCGCGGGAACGGCGCGCCTTCGATCCGCGCGGGACTGAGTTTGAAACTGAAGTACGGCTTGTCCTGGAAGTAGTTCGTGCGCAGCGTTGCCCCGATCAGGTTGGACAGCGAGCGCAGCACACGGTCGGCATCCAGCGTCGGGACGGCGTCCAGGCCTGCTGCCAAGTCGGAACGGGCGGCCTCGACCGCCGCTTCGCGGTCGCCATCGAGATCCGGATCAAAGCTGGCGTTGAACACCGCGAGCAGTGCCCGGGCCACCGCCGGGTTGGCCAACAACGTGTCCGAGACGAACGCGTAGGACACCAGGTTGCCCAGCTGCCGCAGGTAGCGTGTGTAGGCCCGCAGCACCGCCACCTGGCGCCAGCCGATTCCCTCGGCCAGCACCAGCCGGTCGAAGCCGTCCGATTCACTGAGTCCGGTGACGGCGGCGCCGAAGGCTTCTTCGAGCAGGCCGCCGGTGGCAATCGGATCGACGCCGGCAGGATACCGGAGGCCGAAGTCGTACAGGAAGTAGTCTTCGCCGTCGGCCGTCATGATCTCGAAGGGCCGCTCATCCAGTACTTCCAGCCCGGTGTTCTGCAGTACCGGCATGATGTTGCTCAGCGACCGCGCCTCGGGCAGGTACAGTTTCAGCCGGGCGTCCGCGGCAAGGACATCGGTCCTTTTCTCGGGAACATAGACATGCAGGACGGGGGCGGCCCCGGCTTCGCCGCCTTCGTAGCGGCGGAAGCGGTTGATGTCCTCGAGCGCGTCTTCCACCTCATAGTCCACCCGGTAGCTGGGCGGGAACGCGTCCCTCCAGTTCGCCGAGAGCCGGGCGGCGGCTTCGCCGTCGAAGTTGGCGCGCAGCACCTCGTCGATGCCCTCCGACCAAGACCGGGAGGCCTGCGCCAGCCGGCGCTCAAGGTCGGCGGTATCGACCTTGGGCACCCCGGAATCCCGCTTGAGCCGGATGCGGAAGAACAACCTGGCCAGGGCGGATTCGGACATCCGCGCCTCATAGTCAATGCTCTGCGGGTCGAAGGTGCGGCGCAGTTCTTCCTCGATGCGCAGGCGGACAGCTGTGGTGTAGCGGTCGCGCGGCAGGAACACCAGCGCGGAGACGAACCTGCCGTAGACATCCGCGCGCAGGAACAGCCGGGTCCGGCGCCGCTCCTGCAGCCGCAGGATGCCCATCGCCGTTGTTGCCAGCTCGTCGGTGTCCATCTGGAACAATTCGTCGCGGGGGTAGGTTTCGAGGATCGAGAGCAGATCCTTGCCGGAGTGCGAATTGGCGGGGAAACCGCTGTGCCGCAGCACGGCCGCGACCTTCTGCCGGATGATCGGGACGTTCTTCACCGAACGGTTGTACGCGCTGGTGGCGAAGAGACCGATGAAGCGGCGCTCGCCGTCGACGTTGCCCTGCGCATCGAAGCTCTTCACGCCGATGTAGTCCAGATATGCGGCGCGATGCACGGTGGAGCGCGAATTCGCCTTGGTGATCACCAGGGCACGTTTTTCCCGGGCGCGGGCGCGGCCTTCTTCGGTCAGGTGCTGGACGCGCCGTGCATCGGCGACCCGGCGCATCATGCCCAGGCCACTGTCCTGACGGACCAGCAGCACGTCTTCGCCGTTCTGGGTGACGAGGTCGTACTCGCGGTAGCCCAGGAAGGTGAAATTGCCGTCGTCGAGCCATTCAAGCAGCGCCTTGGCTTCGGCCAGGTCGGGAATCTCCTCGCCGCCCACCACCTCATCCAGCGACGCGGCAACCTGCCGCACCTGCCGACGCATCGCCGGCCAGTCCTCGACTGAGGCACGGACGTCCGCCAGGACTCTCTTGAGCCCGGCCTCCAGCTCGGCGGCTTTCGCCGGGTCGATGCTGGCGGTCTCCACCGCCATCCAGGATTCGATCCGCAGGACCTTGCCGCTGCCGGCCTCGAACGCGGCCAGGCTTGGCAGCGCTGCCGTGTCGCCGCTGGAGACGCCGGCGCTGGCCGGGACCCGCTCCACGCCGGTCAGGTCGTGGCTGTCCCGGTCGCGGGTTGCCACAAAGGTAGGGTGCATGATCATTCGGATGGCAAGGCCGTGCCGCACCACCTCCGCAGTGACCGAATCCACCAGGAACGGCATGTCATCGGTGACGATCATGACCACGCTGGCGTCGGGTTCGTCGTGGATCCCGATCACAGGTTCGGCCGGGGGCCGGTGGGCGGCCAGTTCCCGGTGCGCCAGCGCCCGGGAACTGAGCACCTCGGGACTGTAGCTGGCCGCGTCCTCCGCTGCCAGGTGCTCGTAGTATTTGGCGATGAATTCCTCATCGTTCGTAGCTGAGCTGGACAGATCCGCCATGCTGGATCCAGTCGACATGTAAAACGCCTCCGATAGGTGTGTCCAAACCGCGCCTTTGCGGTCCTTGCGCAAGCCTAACGCGGCACGTTCAAAACTTCACTTTGACCAAGGCCCGACGGCGAAATCCCTGCCTGGGTGCCGCCAGGCGGCTTCCTGCCAACCCGGCAATGGCATGGCGCAGCGCAGAGTCCGGCGCAGACTCCAACAGGACCGAGCCGCCCAGAAGCGAGGCATCGGCTGCCGCCGTGTCGGCCGGCAGCAGGGCACGGATCTCGCGCACCGGCCCGAACCGCTCCCAAGCCTCCCGCAACTGCGCCTCCGGCCGCGCACCCACTGCTGCCGCCCGGACCTTGTTGAGCACTACCTCCGCGGACGCAGCAGGAACCGCGCGCTCCAGATCGTCCAGGGCCCTGACCAGGCGCGGCAATCCCACGGAATCGGCGCTGCCCACGGCCAGCACCCGGTCCGCCAGCTCCAGCACCCGCAAGGTGGCGCCGTTGCGCCGCGGAGCCATCGAATCGAAGCTCAGCTCCTCTTCGTGCTCCAGCGAAAAACCGCAATCCACTACGACGACGTCCGCCACCGCACGCGCCAGCTCCAGGACGGTTCCCAGTGCCGACGGCCTGAGCTCGGTCCAGCGGTCCACCCGGGTAATCCCGGTCAGCACGCCCAGCGAGGTGCCGCTCACCGCCACCTTCAGGCAGACCCGCTCGAATGCCTCCCTATCCAGCACGCCCTGGTCCGCCATCCGACAGGCATGGGCCAAAGCTGCAGATTCGTCCAGCAGGCCGAGGAACGCCGCCACGCTGGCCCCATAGGTATCCGCATCGACCAGCAGGGTCCGTTGCCCGGCGGCCGCGTATTCGGCGGCCAGGTTGACCGCCACGGTAGTGCGGCCCGGTGCCCCGGCAGGCCCCCACACCGCCACCAGCTCGCCATTCGCGGCCGGCGGTCCAGGTTGCACCGGGTCGGCATCGCGTGGCTGCAGCGCCCTGGCGGGGTCCGCCAATCCGGCCAGGCGCGGGCCGGCGGCTCCGGCTGCAGCTCGGGCCGGCGGCCAGGTGCCCTGCAACTGTGCGGCCGACTCGGCGACCAGCGCCGCCAAGGCGGCGGGCGCGACCGTTTCCGCACCGGTGCGGATGCCAAGCGCCTCGAGCCGAAGCCGTTCGGCGTCGTCGTCGGTCAGCGCCACCACGGAGACCTCGGCGCTGTGCAGCCGCTCCAGCACCCCGCCGTCAAGGTCCTGGGTTTGGCCGGCGATGATCGCGGCCCGGGCCAGTCCGGACTGCGCCGCCGCCAGCAACTCCGCCAGTTCGGTGCAGCGCCGGACCACCGTCACCGGCCCGTGCAGCCGCTCCAGGCCGGAGACGAAGTCTACGGCCGCCGTGCCCAAGGTGAGGACCGGCAGGCTCATGACGTGCCGCCCGGATTGAGCACCACATTGATGCGGGCGCCGTTGGCGAGCGCGTGCAGCAGCGCCGGCATGGTGTCATCCCCGACCAGCACGTGCAGCCGTTCCGCACCGGACGAGCCGAACGCCGTGGTGGCGTCGGCCAACTCCGACACCTCGGCCGCGGCAAGCAGCAGTTCAGGCTGGTCGAAGCCGTTCCGGCCATCGGGCAGGGACACCCAGATGTCCACCCTGGCGCCGGGCCCGGCGCCCTCCGGCAGGGGGCTGTCAATGTTCAGTCCGACCGGTTTCCGGTCCAGGTCGTCGGGTGTGCCCAGCACCGATGCCGGCAGCAATTCCCCGCCCCGGATCAGCGCAGTAGCGACCGCGCCTGCCGGCAGCCCGGCATCCGCCGGCAGATAGCGGGCCGCGGCCTCGCCCAGCCTAACGTCGACGACGAGCAGGTCATCAGCGGAAACCGGCTGCCCTACCGCGATGTCCGATTTGGCCGCCAGGACACCCACGGTCTGGTCCGCGGCGGCCACCAGCGCGGAGACCCCGGCCACTGAAGCCAACACCAGCAGCAGCCCCACCAGCAGCCGTGGATCTTTCCAGGACGGGCGCTTCAACCGTGGTGCCGCGGCTTTTTCCGCAATGGCAGCGCTCAAGGATCTCCCCCTCAATCCCCGGGCCCGGACGGACAGCGATGCTGCGGTCCGAACCTGTGCTCCGGGACCGCGGGTGGCACCATTCTGGTCGAGCCGGTGCTGCTTGGGAACTGCAGCTGCCCGTTCCGCGCGCAATCTGTGGAAAACGCTTTGCGTCAACAGCAGAGGTTCAGCTGCGTCAAACCGCATCAAACGATGCCATAATGGGGAAAACCATCCCCGTTCGAAGGATCTGCTCATGCCACGGTTCCTCACTCTGGCCGATGTGGCCGAAGAGCTGCAGATTTCCTCGTCGCAGACCTACGCCCTTGTTCGCAGCGGCGAGCTGCCCGCCATCCAGATCGGCGGCCGGGGCCAGTGGCGGGTGGAGCAGGTTGTGCTGGATCAATACATCCAGGACAAGTACGCCCAGACGCGTCGGCTGATCGAAGAAGCCAAGTCGAACTCGGAGTGACGTTTAGTCTAAGCGTCGCGAAACGAGTGCCGCGATGGCCGTGAACGGCACCGTGTAGACCGAACGGACGTTGCCCGCGCGCCGGTCCTCTCCGGACGGCACAGCAGCGACGTCGAAGGAATCGGCCCCGACCCTGTCGATCACTCCCTCAGCAGCCGCCGTGCCGGAGTTGCCTGCCAGATAGACGCCTACCGAGGCACGGTCCCGGCCGAGTCCCCGCAGTGCGGACCCGAGCCCGAGCCGGCGTGCTGCGGACTCGTCCGCCGCCGCGTGCCGGCCCATGCCTTCGATCAGCTGCACGGCAGCCAACGGCACGAGCACGCTCCGCATGCCCTCGTTGAGCACTAGCCAGGTAGATCCGACATGGGCCAGCGTTCCGTCGAACCGGAGGTGTGCGCCGACGCGCACGCGCAACTGCGTGCCCATTTGTCCCCGCAGCCTGTCGGCGAGATCCACGGCGGCAATTTCTATCCGGGCGCGCTCGTTGACCTCGGCTTCCAGCTCCAGCCGGTCCGTGGCGTGCAACTGTGCCTCCAGATCCTCGAACAGGGCGTCCCATCGCATGGCGCAAGCCTAAGAACCATCGACAGACATCGTCAATGGGAAATGGCTCTTTACATCAACGCCCCCTAAGTGTCACGATATTGACCCTTAGCAAAGCAAACAGCATCAAACGAACACAAATTGCATCAAGACCAGTCACCGGCACCGATCGAAAGGGCCTCCGATGCACAGAATCATCTCCGATCTCGTCACCACTGGGCTGATACTCGGGAGCGGTGCCGTGCTGGTTCTGGCCGGGACGAGGATCGGCGCCGGGCCGTTGTGGCCGCCGCACAGCTATCAGGACGCGCTGGCAGTTCTCTCCATCGGCGCCGGTGCCGCTGTGCTGTGCTGGCTTCTCCTGGGCCTGGCAGCAGCCGCAGCCGGCGCCATGTTGGCGAAAACCGGACACCTGCGCCTGGCTGCCCTGTCAGCCGCCGCGAGCCCTGCCTTTTTGCTGCGGTTGGCGGGCGCCGTGGTCGGACTCAATCTGATGGTTGTTCCCGGCGCCCATGGTTCCCCTGCGGCGGGCATGGCTGGACCGCCGACGTCCACCAGCTTTTCGAGCACCGCAGTCATCGATCCGCTGTGGCAACCGGCCCCTCCTGCCGGTGAGGCCGTGGACCCCTCGTGGCGACCGACTCCTCCGGCAGCGGCGCCCGGCATCGTCGCCAAGCCGCTGACCCGGCAAGAGCTTGGAAGCGCGCGGTCCGTGACCGTCACGGCCGGTGACTCCCTCTGGCATCTCGCGGCTGCCGAGCTCGGCCCGCTGGCAACGGACGCCGAAATTGCCGAACGGTGGCCGGACTGGCATGCCGCCAACCGGACCACCATCGGTCATGACCCCTCCCTGA
This sequence comes from Actinomycetota bacterium, assembly GCA_051751385.1. GTDB lineage: Bacteria > Actinomycetota > Actinomycetes > Actinomycetales > Micrococcaceae > Crystallibacter. Next base: position 578,574 of record JBNJKW010000002.1, read on the forward strand.
TCAGGCCGGGGCAAACCCTCGTCGTTCCCCCGCCGCGCTAGGAGGGTCCCCCGCTCTCGCCGGAGCCCCGGAACAACGCTGTGACAGAGCAACATCAGCGCACTACCAGAAAGGGCAGGACATGGACAACGTTCGACGACTCCCGGCCGCACAGACACGGGCAGAGCACGCGGAGGCTGCCACACAGGCGCACACGCTGGCACCCGCCAGCGGTGCGCCACGGCCGCTGACGGTACGGCGGGTCAATCCGGCCGGGCCCGACAGTTACTTCGCGCCCGTCATCCGCTTGCAGCCCAAGAGACCGGACCCGGCCGAAGCGGACCGGCCAGCCGGATCCCGTGCCGTGTCTCCGCCGGTTCGGCTGCATCCCCCCGCGAACCCGGCAGCGGAGGCCGAATTGCGCCAGGTGACGGCGACGGCCCGGTCCGTGGCGCAGGCTTGTCTGGAAGCGGTCGCCGGCACGCGGCCTGTCCAGCAGTTGGCTCGCTGGCTGGATCCCGCCAGCTACGAAAAGCTGGTGCACCGCGCAGACATCGTCAAGGCGCACCAGGCCAAACTTCGGTCCGGCGGCGGCGCGCCGCTGCGGCTGCACCGGAGCGCGGTGGTCCGCTCCGCCAGGGTCTGCCGGGCTGCCGAGGGCGCCTATGAAGCGTCGCTTGTGGTGGCCGATGCCAGGCGCGTGCGCGCCATCGCACTGCGGCTGGAACTCATCCGCGGGCTGTGGAAGGTCACGGCCTTGGAGATCGGCTGACCGTCAGCCCCAGGCTACTTCCGGCGCTTGCCACTCTTCGCGGGCCGCTTGTCTTTGGCTGCCTCGGCCTTGGCTGCGCTTTGGCGCTCAACCCGGGTCTCCGCCTCCCCGGACGCTGTCGGTGCCGTGAACTGCAGCGAGGCAGGGCGCTGCGGAGCTTCCAAACCTGCCGCCACGATCTGCGGCCCCGCGGCCGCCCGGGCGTCCGCAATACCCGGCGCAGTCACCTCGGCAGGCTGCTGGACCTGGACCTCAAGGTTGAAGAGATAGCCGATGCTCTCTTCACGGATCGACTCCATCATCGCCTGGAACATGACAAATCCCTCGCGCTGGTATTCGACCAGCGGATCGCGCTGCGCCATGGCGCGCAGGCCGATGCCTTCCTTGAGGTAGTCCATCTCGTAGAGATGTTCCTGCCACTTCCGGCCGATCACCGAGAGCACCACGCGCCGCTCCAATTCGCGCATGGTCTCCGATCCGAGTGTCTGCTCGCGCTGGGCGTAGGCGACCTTGGCATCGGACACAATTTCAGCGCGCAGGAAATCCGCCGTGACCTTGGACCGGCCGCCGGCTTCCTCCAGCACTTCGTCGATCGTCAGCTCAATCGGGTAGAGCTGCTTGAGGTTGGTCCACAGCTGCTCGTAGTCCCAGTCGTCGCCGTGGCCTTCCTGCGTGGCTTCGTTGACCATCGCGGTCACCACGTCCTCGAGGAAGAACGAGACCTTCTCGTGCAGGTCGTCGCCCTCCAGGATCCGCCGCCGGTCGTTGTAGATCGCTTCGCGCTGCCGGTTGAGCACGTCGTCGTACTTCAGCACGTTCTTGCGCTGCTCGGCGTTACGGCCTTCGACCTGTGCCTGGGCGTTCTGGATGGCTTTGGACACCATCTTGGACTCCAGCGCCACGTCGTCGGGCATCCGCGAGGAGTTCATGATCCGCTCGGCCGCGCCGGCATTAAACAGCCGCATCAGGTCATCGGTCAGGGACAGGTAGAAGCGTGATTCGCCGGGGTCGCCCTGCCGGCCCGAACGGCCGCGGAGCTGGTTGTCGATGCGGCGCGACTCATGCCGTTCCGTGCCCAGCACGTAGAGCCCGCCCAGCGCCTTGACTTCGTCGTGCTCGGCCTGCACTGCCTTCTGTGTCGATTCCAGGACCGCCGGCCAGGCGGCCTCGTACTCCTCGGCGTTCTCGGCCGGGTCCAGGCCGCGGCGTTCCAGCTCAGACACGGCGTTGAACTCGGCGTTGCCGCCGAGCATGATGTCGGTGCCGCGGCCGGCCATGTTGGTCGCGACCGTGACCGAACCCTTGCGGCCTGCCTGTGCGACGATCGCGGCTTCGCGGGCATGGTTCTTCGCGTTGAGCACTTCGTGGCGGATGCCTTGCTTGGCGAGCTGCTTGGACAGGTACTCGCTCTTCTCGACGCTGGTGGTACCCACCAGGACCGGCTGGCCCTTTTCGTGGCGTTCGGCGATGTCCTTCACCACGGCGTCGAACTTGGCGATCTCGTTCTTGTAGATCAGATCCGACTGGTCGATGCGCGCCATCGGCTTGTTCGTTGGGATCGGCACCACGCCGAGCTTGTACGTGCTCATGAACTCGGCGGCTTCCGTTTCGGCCGTTCCGGTCATGCCGGACAGCTTCCCGTAGAGCCGGAAGTAGTTCTGCAGCGTCACGGTCGCCAGGGTCTGGTTCTCGGCCTTGATCTCGACGCCTTCTTTGGCCTCGATCGCCTGGTGCATGCCTTCGTTGTAGCGGCGGCCGGCCAGAATGCGCCCGGTGTGCTCGTCGACGATGAGCACCTCGCCTTTGAGCACCACGTAGTCTTTGTCCCGCTTGAACAGTTCCTTGGCCTTGATCGCGTTGTTCAGGAACCCGATCAGCGGCGTATTCGCCGACTCGTACAGGTTGTCGATGCCGAGGTAGTCCTCGACTTTTTCGATGCCGGACTCGAGCACGCCGACGGTGCGCTTCTTCTCATCGACTTCGTAGTCTTCGGTGTCCTTCAGCCGCATCACCACGCGGGCGAATTCTGTGTACCAGCGGTTGACGTCGCCGGAGGCCTGGCCGGAAATGATCAACGGGGTACGGGCCTCGTCGATGAGGATCGAGTCGACCTCGTCCACGATCGCGAAGTGGTGTCCGCGCTGCACCAACTCGTCGCGGCTCCAGGCCATGTTGTCGCGCAGATAGTCGAAGCCGAACTCGTTGTTCGTGCCGTAGGTGATGTCCGCGGCGTACTGTTCGCGGCGGGTGGCCGGGTTCTGGTTCGCCAGGATGCAGCCGCTGGTCAGGCCGAGGAAGCGGTAGACACGGCCCATCAGATCGGACTGGTACTCGGCCAGGTAGTCGTTGACCGTGACGACGTGGACGCCCTGGCCGGTGAGCGCGTTGAGGTAGGCAGGTGCGGTAGCCACCAGCGTCTTGCCTTCACCGGTCTTCATCTCCGCGATGTTGCCCAGGTGCAATGCCGCCCCGCCCATCAGCTGTACGTCGAAGTGGCGCAGCCCCAGCGTGCGGCTGGCGGCTTCGCGGACCGCGGCAAATGCTTCAGGGAGCAGATCGTCCAGCAAGTCGCCGTCCTGGTAGCGCTGTTTCAGCGTGTCGGTTTCCCCGCGCAGCTCGGCATCTGTGAGTGACTTAAAGTCCTCTTCCAGCACGTTGATCGCATCGGCGTAGCCGCGCAGCCTCTTCAGCGTCTTCTTGTCGCCGGTACGAAGCACACGCTCGAGAATCGTTGGCACTACATTGCTCCCAGTCAGTCGCGCAGAATTCTGGCTTGTTCAGTCTACGTGAGAGACGTGCCGGCCACCGTTTTGGTTCCCTGACCACGACTCGCCACTTCCCGGGCCAGTCCGGCAGCCAGGTCGCCCCTTCCCGCAACCACCACGCTGTCCAGCTCCAGCCATCCGGCCATGGCCTCGAGCTCGGCTGCCAGCTCCGCAGCCGTGCCGCGCGGAGCGTCCTCTTCGGAATGCGCAGACCTGACCAGGAGCCTGCCTGTCGGCCGGTCCGCCTTTAAGTCCACCCGGGCGCACAGCCGGTCACCCAGCAGGAACGGCAGGACGTAGTAACCGTAGGTCCGCTTCGCCGCCGGCGTATAGATTTCGATCCGGTAGCGGAAGTCAAACAAACGTTCGACCCGCTGACGTTCGAACACCAGGGAATCGAAGGGGCTCAGCAGCGCCCGGCCGGTGGCCCGGCGCGGCCGGGCGGCATCGGCATGCAGAAAGACCTCTGAATTCCAGCCATCCACCTGTACGCGTTCCAGCCTGCCATCGGCCTCCAGCGCCCGCACCGCGCCGGCCGCGGCCCGCGCCGGGACGCGGAAGTAGTCGGCAAAGCACTTGACGGTCCCGATGCCGTGGGCCCGCGCCGAGGCTTCAATCAGTCGCAGCATCGCTTCTTCCGGATGGGGCCGGTGCCCGGCGTCGTGCGGCGCGGGCAGCACCCTGTCGGTCAGCGTGTAGAGCCGTTCGAATTGCGGTGTGCGCGCGGAAGCGCTGACCAGTCCCTGTTCAAACAGCGCCTCCAGCACGCGTTTGACGGCGTTCCAGTTCCAGCCCCAGTCGGTCTTGCTCCGGGTCTCTTCATGACCGATCCGGTCTGCCACCGCCCGGGCGGTCAGGCCCCGCGAGGAGGCCAGCACGTCAAGGATCCGGGCGGTCAAATCCTGGACGAGGTCCGGATCCATTCCGGAAGTGCCCACCCAGCGGCGCCGCTGCCACTCGCGAAGATCGGCGAAATCCTCCGGCTTGATAAAGCTGGCTTCGTGGGCCCAGTACTCGATCATGCGGCGCGGCGCCCTCCCTGCCAACCGGTGGAGGATGTCGACGTCGTAGCCGCCGAGCCGGGAGAAGAACGGCAGATAGTGCGCGCGCACCAGCACATTCACCGAATCGATCTGCAGCAGCCGGATGCGGTCAAAGGTCCGGCCCACCTGCCTTGCTGTCACAAGACCGGTGGGCCGTTCCTTGGCCATTCCCTGGGCGGCCAGCGCAACGCGGCGGGCCTGGGCCAGGCTGATGCGGGCTGTCATGCTTTCATACTAGGCAGCCGCGGCGGCAGTCAGGCGTTGGCGCTCTCCTGCGAGCGGTAGGCCAGCAGCTCTTCGCGCGCCTTGGCTTCTTCGGCGCTGCAATTGGCGTCGAGGGTAATCACGCCATAGGTCCAGCCACGGCGGCGGTAGACAACGCTGGGCGCGTTGGTTGCTTTGTCCATGAACAGGTAGAAGTCGTGTCCCACCAGTTCCATGTTGTCTACGGCATCATCGAGGGTCATTGCCGCGGCCGGGAAGACCTTGCGGCGGATCAGCACCGGGGAGTCTCCCGCCGGGATGTCGTCTTCGATCTCGTAGCCGGTCTGTTCCTCGGCTGGTGTCTGGACAACGGCCGCGGAGGCCAGCGTTTCTTCATGCAGCGGCACGTCCGTGCTGGCGGGTTCCAGCGTGGCGGTGGCCTGGTGGACGGCGGTCGGAGTATGGCGTCCGTGATGGACTTTGCGGCGGTCCCGGGCGCGGCGCAGGCGCTCCAGAAGCTTGTTATATGCGATGTCGAAAGCTGCGAACTTGTCCGCTGCCTTGGCCTCGGCACGGACTACGGTGCCGCGTCCGAGCACGGTGAGCTCGACGGTCATCGAGCTCTCGGCGTTGCGGGCATTGGCTTCTTTGGTGACTTTGGCGTCAAGCCGTTGGACCTTGTCGCCCAGCTGCTCGATCTTGGAGATCTTCTCCTCAGCGTACTCGCGGAACCTATCGGAAACGGACAGGTTGCGGCCGTTGATGTTGAATTCCATGGTGCCCTCCATAGTTGCCTAGATGACACGACAGCGACCGAAAGAGAAACTCCTTTCAGCCGCTGAAGATGGGAATCCTCCCTTTACGGGAGCCCATACCTCACGTTAGATCACGGATGCCTTTTATTCACCTTTTAGTCAGATTATCCCGAACATTTCCTGCCGAATCCCCCGGAACACCGGCACATCCGGCGGTCACGGGCAAGGCCCGCCGGCGTGTCCGGCCGGCGCCGAGGCAGCTGCCAGCACCGCTCCCCCCAACGGAACTCCGCCGGCGGCACGGAGCGCCCTGGCCAGCTCGGCCATCGTTGCCCCGGTCGTCAGCACATCATCCACCAAGAGGCAGCCGCGCCCTGCGATCAGCGGCACGTAACGCGGCCGCACGGCCATGCTGCCGGCAACATTCCGCTGGCGGGCCGTCCGGCCCAGCGACTTCTGTCCGCCCGGAGAAGTCCACCGCATCAGTCGCTTCCCCGAGGCCACCGGCCGGACGGCAGGCAGCAACTGCAGTCCGGCCGGCAGCAGTCCTTGCCGTTCCAATCGGGAAAGCAGCAACTGCAGCGGATCATAGCCGCGGCGCCGGCGGGAGGTCCCGCGGGCGGGAACCTGCACCAACACCGCGTCGGAGGGCCGTCCGGCACGCTCGGCGGCCGCGTCCAAGGCGCCCGCCAACGCGACGGCCAGCACCGGGGCCAGTTCGGTCCGGCCATGATTCTTGAAGGCCAGTACCGCTTGGGACAATTCGCGTCGGTACAGTCCTCCGGCCGTCACCGGCAGTGGCTGGCCAGCCTCGTCCAGCGGCAGCGATTCGGCGGCCTCCTCGACCGCCACCGGGCGCAACGTAGAGCGCCGCAGCCGTTGCCTGCAAGCAGCGCACAGCACATGGTCGGGTGCGCCACAGGCCACGCAGTCGGTCGGCAGCAGCAGCCGCCCGAACTGCCCGGACCAGATGCGCAATGCCTGGACGGCCCGGCTGAAATACAGCCGGTCCAGCCCGCCGCCCACCTCCGTCGTCGTCCTCATCACGGTTTCCCTGCCACACACCAAGCCTTGCCGTTGCCCGTCCTCTCCGGGGATCGGGTGCCGTCCGGTTGTGGACAAGCTGAGGCCGCAGCGGCCTGTGGAGGTGAGGCTAGCCCGGGAAGGACGGATCGATGACCAATGGCGAATTGCGCTGCGGGGCCCAGCTGTTGCCCACCCGGATGTAGAGCATCTCGTTCGTTTGGGCGTAAACATCCTGGTCGCCGTTGCCAGCGCTGATCTCCACCATGCCTTGCAGCGGTGCGGTCCGCAGGCTGCTGCCGTCCAGGTGCAGAATTTCCGCGGTCACTGCCTCTTCCGCTGAGGACTGCATGACGATCACGGTGTCCTCATTCGCCCATACGCCGGTGTCCACCGGAACCGACGCCTTCAGCCGCTTGGGAGTGGTGATGCCGCGCGGCCGCCCGTCCCGGTCCCGGACCACACCGGCGACATATACGGTGGTGCTTTCGCCTTCGCGGGTAATGATCAATGCCCTGGATCCTTCGCGGGAGATCTGCAGCTCGGTCACCGTCCGCTCGGTCAGCCACTGGGCGCTGACTGCCACCGCTTCGTCCGGCTCCTCGATGGAGACGGCGGAAACCCTCCCGCTGCCGTCACCGACGGCCGTCCAGGCCCAGCCGAAAGGATCAACGCTGGGACCGGTCAGCTCCCTCCCGGAAGCCGCTTCCACCGGCCTGCGGTCTTCACCGATCACGTACATCCGGTTGCGCTGGGCAGTCAAGAAGGCGAAGCGCTCCTGGTCCAGCGACATCGCCGGTTCGCGCGGGCTCAGCCGCTCAACCGATGGCAGACCCTCGGGCTCGACCGGCCGCGATCCCTCGTAGAAGACCAGTTCCTCGTTCAGGATCCCGATCTGCACATTGCCGACGGCGGGGTCCGTCACCGCGGCCTGGAACTCAGGATCGGGTCCGCTGCCCAGATCCACTTCCCGTTGGTCCACGGTCATCTGCACCGTGGAGACGGTATTGAGCTCGCCCAGGGTCAATTCCAGCTGCTGCTGCATCTGCTGCCGGCGCAGGAAAGTAGTGCCGGTCAGGACTTCGGCGGAGAGGTCAACGCCGGCAGCACCGGATTCGATCGGCACGGCCCGGCGCACCAGCTGCGATCCTTCCGGGAAGGCACTGATCACCGCGCCGGCCAGGTACGGTGCCGGCCCCTCCAACATGGCCGCCACGATCGCCGCCGAAATCCCCTGCCGGTTGGCGAACCAGCGCACGTCGGGGACGGCGTAGGTGTACGTGGGGTCGTAGAAGTAGAGGTTGTACGGGGAGAACAAAGTGCGGAAGTCGACGGTGGAGACCATGGTTCCGTCCGGAACGCTGGAAATCCGCCATTGGCCGTCCACCTCCGTCAGCTCCACAGGCAGCGATTCGGTGGCGCCTTCCTCGGCCTGCGTCCGCACGCCCAATTCGTTGATGGACGTGTCGACTTCCACCTGGAGCACGAATTCGGTTTCGGACGGCGAACCGACGGTCTTCACGACGTTTCGGTACACCAGCGTCCGTTGCACCGGCTGCCACTCTCCCGCCAGGTCGGGGGCCAGGAATTCCCGCGCTATCCGGTAGTCGTCCTGTGGCGCGGTGCCGGCCTGTATGAATCCCTCGACAATCTCCTTGGGGTCGTCCCCGGGCGTCGGCCCCGGCGGGTTGAAGGTGTATCCGGTCCCCCGTCCCTCGCCGGAGTCGGCCTGGACCGTCGCGACCGGCCCCGACATCGGGATGGAGGAGCAGGAGGCCAGGGCCAGCATGGCCAAGACCATAACGACGACGGCGCGCAGCCCACTCACGCGGGCGGGGTCAGCTGGGGTCCGGAACACCGTTTTCCTCCTGCTGTTCGAGTAGTACGTTCTCCGCCGCCGGATGCCCGTGCAGGCCGTTGGCGCCGGCCGGCGGCAGCGGCAGCGGCGAATGTGTGAGCGTGCCGCCGCTGTGCCGCGGCAAGGTCAAGCGGAAGCAGGCACCATTGCCGGGCTCACCCCACGCTTGGAGCCAGCCGCCGTGCAGGCGCGCGTCCTCGGTGGATATTGACAGTCCCAGGCCGCTGCCGCCGGTGGTCCGTGCCCGGGCCGGGTCGGCTCGCCAGAAGCGGTCGAAGACCCTGGAGGCTTCCATCGGCGTCATGCCGATGCCGTAGTCCCGGACCGCGACGGCCACGGCTTCCTCGGTGGCCCCGACGGTCAGTTCCACCGGGTTGCCGTCGCCGTGTTCCAAGGCGTTGACGATGAGGTTCCGCAGGATGCGTTCGATCCTTCGGCGGTCCATGTCCGCAATACATTGCGGTTCCAGCGCGATCAGGCGCAGTTCGGAACCGGAGTTGTCCGCCAGCGGCTGGGCAGCGTCAAGCGCGGTGCGGGCAATTTCCACCAAATCGGTCGGCTCGGCGTCGAGCGCGGCAGCACCGGCGTCGAAACGCGAGATTTCCAGCAGGTCGGCCAGCAGTGCCTGGAAGCGCTCTACCTGGTTGTACAACAGTTCCGTGGCGCGGGCGTTGATCGGATCGAAGTCCTCGCGCGATTCGTACAGCACTTCGGCGGCCATCCGGACCGTGGTCAGCGGAGTGCGCAGTTCGTGCGAGACATCGGACACGAACCGCTGCTGCATCTCGGACAGCGTTGCCAACTGCGTAATCTGCTCCTGCAGGCTGCCGGCCATGTGGTTAAAGGAGGCTCCCAGCCGGGCCAGCTCGTCCTCGCCCCGGACTTCCAGCCGCTCCTGCAGCTGGCCCGCGGCCAGCTTCTCCGACACAATCGCCGCCTGGCTCACCGGGTGCACCACCGCACGGGTCAGCAGCCAGACGATGCCGCCGACCAGGACCAGCAGGAGTGCCCCGCCGATCCAGAGCACCCGGTGGATAAAGTCCAGTGTCTGCTGCACGGAGGAGAGGTCGTAGACCAGGTACAACGCGTAGGCATTGCCCGGCGGCAGCTGCACCTGGGTGCCGAACCCGATGGCCGGCACGTCGCTGTCGCCCACCGGCAACGCGAGTGCTTGGCGGTACTGGCCGCTGCCGGCGGCGACCTCTTTGGCCAGCCCCTCCGGGATGATGTTGGCGGTGATGGAGGTGTTGGACTGGCTAAACACGTAGAGGTTCTGCCCGCCCGGCAGCGGTGTCAGCAGGTAATAGCGCGGGGCTTCTGCGCCGGTGCCCTCCAGCAGTTTCAGCGTATCCCCCACCATGCTGGCCACCGTGGCACGGTCGCTGGCAGAAGAGCTCTCGAAGATGGTCTTGACCTGGGACAGGCCGCGCCGGGACTCGGCCTCGGCCTGGTTCACGCGCTCCTGGTACAGCCCGGAGGCGATCTGGCTGGAGAGGAACGCGCCCACGCCCAAGAACGCGAAGGCGGTGAGCAGGACGGCCGCCGTCACCGTTCGGAACTGCAGCGAACGCCGCCATTTCCGATCCAGGAAGGCGCGGCCCTGCAATGTGGCATGCCAAGCGGCCTCAGCTGCCGCCTTCAGCTTGGCTTTCCACCGGTTAAGAACCGGCTCCACTTACCCTTGGCCGGCCTTGTATCCGACGCCGCGAACCGTGAGCACCACTTCGGGGGCTTCCGGATCGCGCTCGATCTTGGAGCGCAGCCGCTGGACGTGCACGTTGACCAGCCGGGTGTCTGCGGCGTGGCGGTAGCCCCAGACCTGCTCCAGCAGCAATTCACGGGTGAACACCTGCCACGGTTTCCGGGCCAGTGCCACCAACAAGTCGAATTCCAGCGGGGTCAGCGAGATCCTCTCGTCCCCGCGATGCACTACGTGACCGGCAACATCGATCACGACGTCGGCAATCCGCAGCGTCTCCGGGGCCCGCTGGTCGCCCGGCCGCAGCCGCGCACGCACGCGGGCCACGAGTTCTGCCGGTTTGAACGGCTTGGGCACGTAATCGTCGGCGCCCGACTCCAGACCGCGGACCACGTCCGACGTATCCGCCTTAGCGGTCAACATGACTATGGGGACATCCGATTCGCCGCGGACCTGCCGGCAGACCTCGATCCCGTCCAATCCCGGCAGCATCAGGTCCAGCAGCACCAGATCGGGCTTGCTGCTGCGGAAGACCTCAAGGGCCTGGGAACCGTCTGCGCAGAACACCGGATCGAAACCGTCGTTGCGCAGCACGATGCCGATCATCTCGGCCAGGGCCTCGTCGTCGTCTACGACCAGAATGCGTGCCTTCATAGCTCCTAATTGTCCCCTATTTCACTGAGTTCCTGCCGCAATGGCGCACCTAGCGCACCAAAAGCCAACCCACGGCCGGGCCCGCTCCGGGATTCTAGGAACTCGCGGACCGAAACTATAGGCTGATGAGAGGCTAACACTTCGCCGACGGCCTCCCGCAGTCGGCCACACGAGATCAGAAAGACGGGACGCGATGAGCCACGGGGCCAACGACGCCGGGCACGACAGCAGGGATCCGCAGCGGCAGGGCGCCGGCCCCAACGGCGGTGGAGGTTCCGAACCGCCCGTTCAGGGCAACGATGCCGGTCTGCAGCGGCCGGGCCCGCAGGATGCGGCCGGGCAGCCGACCTGGGGCCAGCCGGCAGCGCCGGAACAGCCGGCCTGGGGCCAGCAGCCGGTGTGGGGGCAACCGGCACCTGCCCCACAACAACCGACGTGGGCGCAGCCGGGCCAGCCCGGAGGGAACCAGCAGCAGCCGTGGGGGCAGCCCGCCGGGCAGCCGTGGGGACAACCCGGCCAGCCGTGGGCACAGCCCGCGCCCGGCCAGGCGTGGGGACAGCCAGCACCCGGCGGACAGCAGCCTGGGTCGTGGCAGGGGCAGCAAGGCGGCGGCTGGCCGGCGCCGACCGGGCCCGGCCCGTACCGAGGCTACGTGGCTCCGCCGAAACCGGGCGTCATCCCGCTGCGTCCGCTCGGCGTCGGCGAGATCCTCGACGGCGCTTTCCAAGCTGCCCGCAAGAACGCGGCGGCCGTCTTCGGCACGGCGGTTCTGCTTCAAGTAGTGGTCAGCGCGCTGGCCTGGCTGGTCGGCGGACTGATCATCTCGGCCTTCGGCGGCCTGCAGGTCATGGCCAACGAGGAACTCACGGATGAATCCGCGCTGGCCTTCGGCCTCTCCATCATCATCTCCTCGTTGGTGTTGGGCCTGTTGTCCAGCGTCGGAGTCCTGGTCCTGCAAGGCGTGCTCGCCATTCCCACGGCCAGGGCCGCGGTCAACCAGAAAACCAGCTTCCGCCTGATGTTCGCTCTCGCCAAGGGCCGGATCGGCGCCTTGGCGGGACTGGGTCTGCTGTACTTGGCCCTGACGGCGGTGGCGCTGGTGGTGATCATTGCCGGCTCGTTCTTCCTGGCCGACCAGCTCGGCGTGTCCTCCGCCTGGATCATCGTGCTGATCATTCTTGCCCTGACGGCGGTGTCCATCTGGATCGGCATCAAGCTGATGCTGGCCCCGGCGGTCATCATCATGGAACGTGCACCGCTCTTCCACGCGCTCGCCCGGTCCTGGCAGCTGACCAACCGCAGTTGGTGGCGGACGTTCGGCATCATCCTGCTCTGCACGATTATCGTCACGGTAATTACATCCGTCATCAGTATGCCGATCTCGTTCATCCTTGGACTGGCCGGCCCGCTGCTGGGCGATCCGACGTCGGCCGAGAGCATGCTGTCCACCATGGGACCGCTCACGCTGGCTTCGATGCTGTTGTCTTCGATCTTCTCGGCCATTGGCTACGCGTTCCAGGCCGCGGTCATCGCCCTGGTCTACATCGACCTGCGGATCCGCCGCGAGGGCTTCGACGTCGTGCTGCTGCGCGAGCACGAAGCCTCCGGCGGCCAGGAAACCCGCAGCATCCCGGGACTCGGCGCCGGAATGGCGCCCGGCTCCGCGGTCCCCGGGCGATCCGGGCCGTGGGGGCCGTGACAATGGCCCCGGCAGCCCTGGCGCTCGCCGCCACCCTGGTGAACCCGGATCCGGAGCAGGCACGCGAACTGCTGGTCCGCGAACTGGCCAAGGAGGAATACCAGGATGCCCGCCCCGGAGTGTTGGAATCGGTGCTGAAGGGGATACTCGACTGGTTCTCCGAGCTGATCTCCCAGCTGAACGGCTTCAGCCCGAACCTCGGCACCCTGATCTTGGTCCTGGCCGCCCTGCTGTTGATCGGCGCGGCCGTGTGGGTGGTCAAGCCGCGGCGCAACGCCCGCCGCCGTTCGGCAGCAGAAATGTTCGACGCCGCGGCCCCCCTCACCGCCGACGAGCACCGCCGGAATTCCCGCGAAGCGGTGGCCCGCGGCGACTGGGACACAGCCCTCGCCGAGCGGTTCCGCGCGCTGGTGCGGTCGATGGAAGAGCGCGTGGTGCTGGATCCACAGCCCGGCCGGACCGCCGACGAGGCAGCCGCCGGGATCGCTGCGGCGTTCAGCACCGAAGCCGGACGGCTGCGGAGTGCGGCCAACCGTTTCGACTCGGTGCGTTACGGCAAAGTTCCGGCCTCCCGGGACGATGTCGAACGGCTGGCCGCCCTGGATGATTCCCTGGCCGCGGCGTCGCCCGTCCCCGCCGGCGCCACCGTCCCGCCGCTGGCGGTCCCGCGATGAGGCAGGCAGGAGTAACCGAGGCTCCGGCCGCGGTTCCCACAAACCGGGCCGACAGCCCAGCCGGCGGAGCGGCCGGCCACACATCCGGGTCACGGCCGGAAACGGTCGGCGATGGCGGCAGCGTATGGTCCACGCTCCGCAACCGGCTGCGCCGGTGGAGCTTCTGGCTCGTCTTGCTGGTGCTGCTCTGCGGCGTCGTCGCCTTGGAATTGCTCCGCGGCCCGGCAGCCGACCGTGCCGACCTCTCCCCCGGCAATGCCGCGCCCAACGGAGCCAAGGCCATTGCCGAAGTGCTCCGCCAGCAGGGCGTGCAGGTTGTTGCCACACGCTCGCTACAGGAAACGCGCGACCAACTCCAGGCGGCCGGCGCCACCTTGCTGGTCCATGATCCGGACAGTTACCTTGCCGCGGAGCAGCTGGAGCCGCTGAAGGAACAGGCCGCCCACATGGTGCTGCTTGAACCCGGTTTCGAGGCCCTGCGGGCGCTCGCCCCCGGTGTCCGGGCGGCCGGAGTGGTCCCGGCCGAAGGCGGGAACTTGCCGGCCGACTGCAGACTCCCCGGCCCCGGCAGAGCCGATGAGATCACCCGCGGCGGCTTCTCCTACCGCGGCGGCAGCGACATGTGCTTCGCCTTCGAAACCCCTGCTGGGGACGCCGCACCCTACGTGCTGTCCGCCGACGGTGCCACCGTCGTGCTGGGGGCAGGCCATGTGCTCAGCAACGAAGCCATTGTCCAGGCCGGCAACGCGGCGCTGGCCCTGGACACTTTGGCTGCCACGGACCGGCTGGTCTGGTACCGGGCGGGCCCGCAGGACATGCCTGTGGCCGACGCGCCGGTCAACCCGATGAGCCTGCTGCCGGGATGGGTGCTGCCGGTGTCACTGTGGCTGATGGCCGTCGGCGTCGCCGCCATGTTCTGGCGCGGGCGCCGGCTCGGCCCGCTGGTGTCCGAGCCGCTGCCGGTCCTGGTCCGCTCGGCCGAGACGATCGAAGGCCGCGCCCGGCTCTACCAGAATGCCAAGGCAGTGAGTCATGCAGCGGACAACCTGCGCGCCGCCACCCTGACCCGGCTCGCCGCCCACCTGCGCCTGCCCACGGGAGCCAGCAGCGCCGACGTCGTCAATGCGGTGGCCCGGAACAGCGGCCGCGCACGGGCGGAACTGGAACGCATCCTGCGCCAGGACGCGCCGGGGACCGAAGCCCGGCTGGTGGCCTGGGCCCAAGAACTTCAGCAGCTAGAGAAAGAGATAATGCACCGATGAGCGAACAGACAGGACAGCGGCAGGCGGCCCGGTACGGCAGCGGCCCCGCCGTGGCCACGCCACCCTCCGACGACGACCGCCTGCGCCAGGTCCTGCACGACGTGCGCGGCGAAGTGGCCAAAGCCGTGGTGGGCCAGGACGCCACCGTGACCGGGATGCTGATTGCCCTGCTCTCGCACGGGCATGTGCTGCTTGAAGGCGTGCCCGGTGTGGCCAAGACGCTACTGGTCCGCTCGCTCTCCGCCGCGCTGAGCCTTGATACCAAGCGGATCCAATTCACCCCGGACCTGATGCCGGGCGACGTCACGGGCTCGATGATCTACGACACCCACACCTCCGAATTCCGTTTCCGCGAGGGTCCCGTGTTCACCAATATCCTCCTGGCCGACGAGATCAACCGCACGCCACCGAAGACCCAGGCCTCGCTGCTGGAAGCCATGGAAGAACGCCAAGTCTCGGTGGACGGCACCTCGCGGAAGCTGCCCGAGCCGTTCATCGTGGCGGCCACGCAGAACCCGGTGGAATACGAAGGCACCTACCCGCTGCCGGAAGCCCAGCTGGATCGCTTCTTGCTGAAGCTGACCATGAACCTGCCGGACCGGGACGCCGAGATCGAGATCATCCGCCGCCACAGCCTGGGCTTCGACCCGCGCGACCTGCAGGGCGCCGGGGTGCGGGCCGCGGCCTCTGCCGAGGACCTGGTCCTGGCCCGGGCCGCCGTGGCCCGGGTGGCGATCGCACCCGAGGTAGTCGGCTACATTGTGGACCTGGTCCGGGCCACCCGGTCCGCGCCGTCGTTCCAGCTGGGCGTCTCGCCGCGCGGCGCCACCGCGCTGCTCAATACCTCCCGGGCATGGGCCTGGCTAAACGGGCGCGGTTTCGTCACTCCGGACGACGTCAAGGCACTGGCCCTGCCGGCGCTGCGCCACCGGGTCAGCCTGCGGCCGGAGGCGCAGATGGACGGCGTGCAGGCCGACGACGTGCTGCAGAGCATTCTGGCCACCGTGCCGGTCCCCCGCTGAGCACGCCGTGGCGATTACCGGGCGTTTTGTCCTCCTGGCGCTGGCGGGCATCATTCCGCTGCTGCTCTTCCCGCGGCCGGCCACGGCCCTAGCGTGGTGCCTGCTCTTGGCGGCCGCGGTGGCCGTTGACCTGGCGCTGGCGCTTTCGCCGCGCAGGGTGGGGCTGCAGCGGAGGCTGCCGGCGAATGTCCGGCTGGGCGAATCGGTGACGGCCCAGCTACTGCTGGCCAATCATGGCCGCCGCCAACTCCGGGCCGTGCTGCGCGACGGCTGGCAGCCTTCGGCCGGCGCCGCTAATCCCGACCAGCGGGTGCGGATTTCGCCGGGCGAACGCAGGCTGCTCGAGGTCCAGCTGACGCCGCAGCGCCGCGGCGACCTCCTGGCCCACCACGTGGCCATCCGGTCGCTCGGTCCGCTCGGCGTGGCCGCGCGGCAGCTGACGATCAACCTGCCGGGCCGGCTGCGCGTGCTGCCGCCCTTCCATTCCAAACGGCATCTGCCATCCAAACTGCGCAAGCTGCGCGAACTGGACGGACGGGTTGCGGTGCAGATCCGCGGAGCCGGCACCGAGTTCGACTCACTGCGCGATTATGTTCGCGGCGACGACGTGCGCTCCATCGACTGGCGCGCCACCGCCCGGCGGCAGGCCGTCGTCGTCCGCACTTGGCGGCCGGAACGCGACCGCCGCGTGGTGATCGTGCTGGATACCTCCCGCACCTCGGCGGCACGGATCGAAGACGAGCCGCGGCTGGACACCGGAATCGAAGCGTCCCTGCTCCTGGCGGTGCTCGCCGAACGCGGCGGCGACCGGGTGGACTTCCTGGCCTTCGACCGGCGGCCGCGGGCCAAGGTCGCCTCCGCGGCCAAAGGTAACTTGCTCAACCAACTGGTCAACGCCATGGCCCCGCTGGACCCGGAGCTGATCGAAGCAGACTGGTCGCAGATACCTGCCGAGATCCATGCCCTGTCCTCGCACCGGTCCCTGGTGGTTCTGCTCACCGCACTGGATTCCGGGGCGGCCGAGGAGGGGCTGCTGCCCGTCCTGGCTCAGCTGACCGCCAAGCACACTGTGGTGGTCGCCTCGGTCAGCGATCCGCACGTGGACCGGCTGCGCACCGTGCGGGACACCGCCGACGACACGTTCCGGGCGGCCGCCGCCGAGCGGGCCATGCTGGAACGGGCCGCCGTCGCGGCGCAGATCCGCCAGCTCGGCGCCGAAGTGGTGGACGCTCCCCCGCACGAACTGCCGCCCCAACTGGCCGACATGTACATCCGGCTTAAAGCCGCCGGAAGGCTGTAACCGCCATGGACCCCGTCAACGGAATACCCGACCACGGGCCGACCGCCGTGCGCGGGTGGTGATGCAGTGGCGTCTGTCTACCAACGTGCGCTGGGGCCCGGCTTCTCGCTGCTCCAACCCGAACTGCAACACTACTTCTCGCTGGCCCCCGGTGCCGAGAACGACGACGGTGCGACCGTCAGCGGCGTCGGTGCCGGAACGTTCGATGTGGCGGGTTGCCCGGTCCCGGCGCTGCGGCCTTTCCTGCGCCTGACGAGCAGCGACAACGCGTTGTTCCCCGAGTACCAGCACAATGTGCCCTTCAGCATCGAGAACCGGGCCTCGCTGAATGCCAGCGGCCAGCCGCAGCTTACCGCCGTCCGGACACTCCACTTCCAAAACCGGACCCGGGTCATGGAGGACCAGACCAGCTGGGACGACAACGTGGGCAAGGCCGTCGGAGCCTTGGGCCGGAGCGGTCGTCTGCTCACCGACGTGGCGTGCTCGGTCGGCGCCGATGGCCGGATGCGGATCATCTCGCGCCGCAGCCGCCTGGCTGCCGGCCGCCGCTCGGTCCGGCTGCCACCCGTGTTCGAGGCCGCGGCCTTCACCGAACAGTGGTGGGACGAATCCGAAGACCGTTTCCGGATCCGTACCAAGGTCATTCAGCGCCAGCTCGGAACCGTGCTCGAATACGGCGGATCCTTCACGTACTCGGTACGCGCCTAATCGAAGTGGGCAGCTCCAGGCTCAGGCCTCGGCGACTACTTGGTTCAGCGCGTCGGCCGCCTGGGTCAATCGCTTCACTATCGCGTGCGCTGCATCGGGAGCAGATCCGGCCAGACCGGCGGACGGCGTGATTCGCAGCTGGGGCAGGCGTTTCAACGGCAAACCGAGCTGCCGCCACGGCCGCACCACTGAATCAACCAGTGCCGTGACCTGCGGGATGCTTCCGACGGCGGGGTCGACCAGGCCCGCCCAGATGCGCCGGTCGGCTTCGACCGCCGCCGCGATGGATTCCCACTGCCGGGTGCTCAGCCCGCCGGACGGGACGGCGAGCCCGTCCAAGCCGCTGGCCGCCACCGCATTCAGGGCGGAATCCGTGGCCGGAATCTGGGCCACCACTTCGACGGCACCGGCGTCGCGCAGGGCCGCGGCCAGCAGGTCCCAGGCGGCGGATGCTTCCGACGCAGCAACCGACCGCAGGGTGCGGTAGCCGCTGGCGGTGGGAATGGTCCCGGCCAGCACGGCGTCGATGTCCGGCTCGTCCAGCTGGACCACCAGCTCCGTGCCAGCCGGCAGCGAGGACTTAACCTGGGCGAGGTGGCCTGCCGCACCGGCCGCCAGCGATTGGGCAAGGTCACGGCGGGCACCGGCATCGATCAGGGCGCGTTCGCCGTTGTGGAGGTAGAGATTTGCGGCCAGGGACATCGGTCCGCGCAGCTGGACTTTGAAGTGTGAGCCAGGACGGTCTTCGGCACCAACAACATCGGCGAGGACGTTCAGGTCGGTGCGCAAGGCGGAAACAGCCCGGCGGTGGTCCTGCCCGGGGCGGTCCACCAGCCGCCAGCCATGCGGTTGGAGGTCGATGAAGAGTCCCTCCAGCAACCCTGCCGTGCGCGCGACCGGGTCGGAGCCGACGCCGCGGTCGGGCAGCTCCACCAGATGCGGCAGGTTCGGTTCGCCCAGTTCGCCGCGAATAATCCGGGCCGCTTCGGCCGGGTCCGTGCCGGGCCAGCTGCCCAGTCCGGTGGCGCTCACCTGGCTGGGCCGCACCTCGGCAGCGGGTGCATCGGAGCCAGCCGCCATGTCAGTTGCCGCCGTTGTGCTCGTCGGAGATGGCCTGGTGGTGCCTGATGACCTCGGAAATGATGAAGTTCAGGAATTTCTCGGCGAAGGCCGGGTCCAGATGCGCTTCCTCGGCGAGCCGCCGCAACCGGCCGATCTGGGCGGTCTCGCGGTCGGGATCGGCCGGGGGCAGCTTGTGCCTGGCCTTGAGGTAGCCCACCCGCTGCGTCGCCTTGAACCGTTCGGCCAACAGATAGACCAACGTGGCGTCGATGTTGTCGATGCTGCCGCGCACTGCCAGCAGCTCGGCCATCACCTCGGGAGCCACCTGGTCGGAGAGGGAGCTGGCGGTTGGGTCAAAGTCATCGGCAAGGTGGGGCTCGGTCATGTTCCCAGTTTATGGTTCGGCCCGCACCGGCAAGGCACCGGTTACTCCTGTGTGAAGTCCGGCGCCGGTGGTCAGGAAACCTTGGCCGGGTCCCAGCTCAGCGAACGGGCCGAATCTATGGTTGCCTGGCCCAGCACCCGGGTCCCTTGGTAGAGGACCATGGTCTGGCCCGGAGCCACACCGCGCATCGGCTCGATCAGGGTCACCACCAGTTGCTGCCGGCCATCGTCGTCGAGCTCGGACTGGGCCCGGGCGGCCACGGGGTCACCATGCGCCCGGACCTGGACCATGCACTCGAATGCTGTCTGCGCTTCCACCTCGGGCAGCGGCAGGCCGGCCCAGGAAACCTTGATGCCGCGCATCTGGTCCACGGCCAGCAGGTCCTCCGGTCCCACCACCACCTTGTTCTCCTTGGGCCGGATCTCCAGCACGAACCGCGGCTTGCCGTCCGGCGCCGGCCGGCCCAGCTTCAGTCCGCGGCGCTGGCCCACGGTGAACGCATTTGCGCCCTCGTGTTCGCCAACGACTTGGCCGTCCTGGTTCACGATGGATCCCGACTCCATCTCGATTTTCTCGGCCAGCCAGCCACGGGTGTCGCCGTCGGAAATGAAACAGATGTCATGGCTGTCCGGCTTGTTCGCCACGGAGAGTCCGCGCCGCGCGGCCTCGGCGCGCACTTCGGCCTTGGAAGGTGTTTCGGCCAGCGGGAACATGGAATGCTTGAGCTGCTCGTGGGTCAGCACGCCCAGCACGTAGGACTGGTCCTTGGCCCAGTCGGCGGCGCGGTGCAGTTCGCGGTTGCCGTGCTCGTCCTCGATGACCTTGGCGTAGTGGCCGGTGCACACGGCGTCGAATCCCAGTGCCAGCGCCTTCTCCAGCAGGGCGGCGAACTTGATCCGTTCGTTGCAGCGCATGCAGGGGTTGGGCGTCCGGCCGGCGGCGTATTCGGCGATGAAATCGTCCACCACGTCTTCCTTGAACCGCTCGGAGAAGTCCCACACGTAGTACGGGATGCCCAGGATGTCGCAGGCCCGCCAGGCGTCACGCGAATCCTCGATGGTGCAGCAGCCGCGGCTGCCGGTGCGGAGTGTGCCGGGCATCCGGCTCAAAGCCAGGTGCACGCCCACCACGTCGTGGCCGGCCTCCACCGCCCGTGCCGCTGCCACGGCGGAGTCCACGCCGCCGCTCATCGCTGCCAATACCTTCATGAATTCGTTTCCCTACTGATGTGTTGTTTGTGTCAGCCGCAGCGGCACAGTCGTTCGCGCCGACGCGGCTGGGTTGCGCCGGTCAGTCCGCCTGCGTCCCGGCGGTCTGGATGCTGGACACGTGCCCGGCCATGCCGGCCTTTTTGGCCCGCGCGTACGCCTCCGGCAGCGCAGCTACCAATGCGTCAACGTCGGATTCGGTGGTTGTATGCCCGAGCGTGAAGCGTTGTGCGCCACGGGCTTCCTCTTCGCTCAGCCCCATGGCCAGCAGGACGTGCGAGGGCCGCGGCACTCCCGCGGTGCACGCCGACCCGGTGGAGGACTCGACGCCGGCCAGATCCAGCAGGAACAGCAGCGAATCCCCCTCGCAGCCGGGGAAGGTGAAGTGCGCGTTGCCCGGCAGCCGCCGGCCGCGCTGTTCGGGGTCCGGAGTCCCCCGCAGCACCGCCTCGGGAACGGAGCGTACGACGCCGGCAATGAGTTTCTCGCGCAGTCCCGCCAACCGTTGGGCTTCTTCCGGCAAGTACCCGACGACGGTCTCCGCCGCGGCGGCAAAGGCGGCAATCGCCGGCGTGTCCAGGGTGCCGGACCGGATGTCGCGTTCCTGTCCGCCGCCGTGCTGGACGGGAGTCAGCTTGACGTCCCGGCGGACCAGCAGCGCGCCCACGCCAACCGGGCCGCCGATCTTGTGTCCGGTGATGGCCATGGTGTCCAGTCCGGAAGCCTTGAAGTCTACCGGCAGGTGCCCGAAGGCCTGGACAGCGTCGGAGTGGACCGGAATCCCGTGTGCCTGGGCGGCGGCAACGATCTCCGCCACCGGCTGGACGCTGCCCACCTCGTTGTTGGCCCACATGACGGCAATCAGGGCCACGGCGGCGGGGTCCGCATCGATTTCGCGCTGCACGGCCTCCACCGGGACCACGCCGTCGGCGTCGACCGGCAGCCAGACGGCCTCGGCGCCCTCGTGCTTTTCCAGCCATTCCACCGTGTCCAGCACTGCATGGTGCTCCACCGGCGAACACAGAATCCGGCGGCGCCGGGGATCGGCGTCGTGCCGCGCCCAGTACAGCCCCTTAACGGCCAGATTGTCCGCTTCGGTACCGCCGGAGGTGAAAATCACTTCGGATGGGTGGGCTCCGGTTGCGGCGGCGATGGTCTCGCGGGCGTCCTCGACCACCCTGCGGGCACGGCGGCCGGAGCCGTGCAGCGAGGAGGGGTTGCCGCTGCGGCTGAGTTCGTGGGTGAGTGCGGCCAGGGCCTGCGCCAGAATGGGCGTGGTCGCCGCGTGGTCAAGGTACACGGGCACGCCAACATTTTACATGCCCGCAGGCCCGCGCCCCAGCCGTCGCGTGGGATGGCCGGCGGGACCATCAACCGGCGGGACGCATCAAGCGGGCGGGCGCCGGTTGATTCTGGCGCAGCAGAACGGCCCGTCCGGATCGGCGGCAACGCTGTGGTCCCGGTCCGCACAGCCGGCCAGCATCCCCTCCAGCAGGGCCAGGTTCAGTCCGCAGACCGTCTGCGTATGGTTCCGGGCCAGCAGATGGAACGGGCAGTTTCCCAACGCAAAACCGGCCGCATCGGGCAGCGGCCGGTAGCCTGCCGATGCCAGTGCGGCTTCCATGCCGGCCGCGCCGGCCCCCAGTTCCAGGCCCTTGGCCCGGGCAGCCTCGGCCACCAGTTCATGCGCCGGGCGCGCGGTCTTGGCCGATTCCTCCACCGCTGTGGCCAGCACGTCGCCGGCCAGGTCATAGGAGCGTTCCGGCACGGAGGCCGAGACCTCCGGCACTGCGGCCGCGTACACCTTCGACGGCCGGCCGGAGCCCGGCCCGGATTTGCCGCTGAGTTTGCGGAACTCCACACTCAGCAGCCCGTGCCCGGCCAGTGCGTCCAACTGCAGGGACACGGTGCTGCGCGGCAGATCCAGGGCGGCGGCGGCCTGGTCCCTGGTCACCGGTTCGGCGCTGTGCCGGACAAATTCGAACAGGCGGCGGCGAACGTCGTCGCCCAAGGCGGTGACGGCCGAGAGTCCGGGTGGCGGCTGGTCGGTCATGGTGCTCTTTCCGGTGGCAGGTGCATTGACTTATGCGGAACGGATTTCTAAAGTCGAACATACCTATTTTAGAACATCTGGCCCCTGCCCCAACAGGCAGCTGCCGGTGCTTCCATCAGATCGGCGGCTGTCGGGGCGCGGCCCGCGGAGTGCCCGCCGGCACCTTGAAGGAGCGCTGCCATGGCAGAGAATCCGATCGTCATTGCCGGAGCCGGACTGACCGGCGCCACCGCGGCCGAGGCCCTGCGGCAGGGCGGCTATAGCGGCGAACTTGTGCTTGCCGGCGCCGAGGACCAACCCCCTTATATTCGGCCGCCGCTGTCCAAGGACTTCCTGGCCGGACGCGAGGACGCACAGGCGGCGCTGGTGCAGCCGCCTGGCTGGTATGCCGAGCACGGCGTCCGGCTGCTGCGCGGCACCACGGTGGAGTCCTTCGATCCCGGAGCCCGCACCGTTACCTTCTCGGACGCCATCACCCTGACGTACTCGCAGCTGCTGCTGGCCACCGGGGCATCATCGCGGAGGCTGGAGCTTCCCGGGGCCGAGCTGGAAGGCGTGCACTACCTGCGCACGCTGGGTGAGAGCGAATCGCTGCACACACTGCTGGCCACCGGGAAGCAGCGGCTGGTGGTGCTCGGCATGGGCTGGATCGGCATGGAGGTTGCCGCCACGGCGCGCCAGCTTGGAAACGAGGTCACCGTCCTGGGCCGCGGCGAGATCCCGCTGGCCTCGGCGCTGGGTGGAACCATCGGCAGCATCTTCGCTGACACCCATCGCCGCGAGGGCGTGCTGCTGCGCACGGGGCGCTGGCCGGCGGAAATCCTCGGCGAGGACGGCAAAGTCAGCGGCGTTCTCCTGGATGACGGCGAGCGCCTCCGCGCGGACGTGGTGCTGGCAGCCATCGGCGCCGTCCCGAATACGGCGGTGGCCGAAGCTGCCGGGCTGACGGTGTCCAACGGTATCGAGACCGACCAGCAGTTGCGCACGTCGGCCGAGCATGTCTTTGCCGCCGGTGACGTGGCCCGCGCCTATCATCCGGTCTACGGTGCGCCGCTGCGCAATGAGCACTGGGCTAACGCCATTGCTCAGGGAAAAACCGCCGCTGCCGCTATGCTGGGCCGCGATGCGTCCAACGACGACATCCCGTACTTCTACACGGACCAGTTCGGCATCGGGATGGAGTACTCCGGCTATTTCCCGTGGGCAGCGGAGAGTGAACCGGTCTTGCGGGGCAGCTACCAGGACCCGGACAAGTTGGAGTTCATCGCGTTCTGGCTGCGCGAGGGCAAGGTGGTGGCTGGTATGAATGTAAACATCTGGGACGTCCAAGAGCCCATCCAGGACCTGATCCGGTCCGGCCGCACCGTGGATGCCGCGGACCTGTCCAACCCCAACAAGGAGCTGACCAGCCTGTGAGCCAACCAGTGACGGAACAGACGCCGTCCGGCGCCTTCCTGCCCGAGCTGTACCACCCGGTGCACGAATTCGGTTCCCGCCGGATCGATTTCCGCTCCCAGGTGGCGCTGATGGCCATCGTCAACCGCACCCCGGATTCGTTTTACGACGACGGCCGAACCTTCGCGCTGGAGGCTGCCATCGATGCCTCGATGCAGGCGGTAGCGGCGGGGGCGGACTGGGTGGACATTGGCGGCGTTCCCTTCGCGCCGGGGCCGGCCCTGTCCGCGCGCGAGGAGGCGGAACGGATTGTTCCGGTGATCGAGGCGGTGCGGGCGGCCTCGGACGTGGTGATTTCCGCCGATACCTTCCTGCCCGAGGTGGCCGCGGCGAGCCTCCGCGCCGGAGCGAACGTCATCAACGACACCAGCGGGCTGCAGGATCCGGACATGGCGGCGGTCGTGGCGGAGGGCGGGGCTCATCTGGTCATTACCCACTCGCTCGCCGCCCCCCGCACGGTGTATCCGCGGCCCCGCTACGACGACGTGGTTGACGACGTTGCCGGCTTCCTGCGCCGCAAGGTGGACCTGGCCGTGGACCTGGGTATCCCCGCGGAGAAAATCATCGTCGACCCAGGCCACGACCTGAACAAGAACACACTGCATTCGCTGGAAATCACCCGCCGCTTCGGTGAAATCGCCTCCCTCGGCTACCCGGCGTTGGCGGCGGTTTCCAACAAGGACTTCATCGGCGAAACACTGGACCAGCCCAAACAGGACCGGTTGTCCGGATCGCTGGCGGCAGCGGTCATCTGCATCATGAACGGCGCGCGGATCCTGCGGATGCATAACGTTCCCGAAGCCAGTGCCACCATCCGCATGGCCGAGGCCGTCCTGGGCTGGCGCGAACCGGCCTACCTAAAGCACAACATGGGCGAAGTCAACGAACCGGGGTCGCTGTGACCAGGCCGATCCGGCGCATCCTGCCGCCGGGGCCCGAACAGGCCACCGACCAGGACCTGCTGGACTGGTACGGCGAACTCCCCCGGTCCGGTCCGTGGGTCCGGTTCAACTTCGTGGCCAGCCTGGACGGGGCGGCCACCTATGAGGGCCGTTCCGGGACACTGGGCGACGAAGTGGACCAGCGGGTCTTCCTGCTGCTGCGGCGGCTGGCCGACGTCTTGGTGGTCGGGGCCGGGACCATCCGGGCAGAGGGCTATGGCGGCGAGCTGCTCTCGGCCGATGCGCAGGCCTGGCGCACCGCCCGCGGAATGCGTCCGCATCCGCCCGTCGCGGTGGTTTCCGCCTCGCTGGACCTTGATCCGGACAGCGAGTTCTTCACGGCCGCGCCGGTGCGGCCGATCGTGTTGACCAGTGCGGCCTCCCCCGCGACCCGGCGCCGGGCACTGGAACCGGTGGCGGACGTGGTTGACGCCGGCACCACCCGGGTGGAACCGGCGCTGATAGTGAAGGCACTGGCGGCCCGCGGGTACCGGCAGCTGCACAGCGAGGGCGGGCCCACCCTCTTCGGCAGTTTCCAGGCCGCGGGACTGGTGGACGAGCTGTGCCTGACCCTCAGCCCGCTGCTGGCCGGCGGCACCGCCAAACGGATCTCGGACCATGTTCCCGGCCAGGTGCTGCAACGGCTGGAACTGCGCCAGGTGCTGGAGTCCGGGTCCATGCTGCTGCTGCGCTACATCGCCGCGGACAGCGCACCGGGCACCACGTCGACCGACAGCGGAAGCCTGCCGACCGGCTCGCCGTCGGCGTAAGCGGTGACCCCTGCGGCGTCCAGCCGGACCGTCCGCACCCGCTCGATGTGGACCGCTGGATGGCTGGTGTGCCGGCCGGCATAGACCCGCGGAAAGACGCCCAAAAAGGCGGGACGGGACAGCGGCGAGACGATGAACAGGTCCAACGCGCCGTCGTCGTACGCTGCCTCCGGGACAATGCTCATTCCGCCGCCGATCGACCGGCCGTTGGCAACGGCCACCAGCATCGCGTCGGTCCGCCGCGGCACCCCGTCCACGACCAGGCTATAGCGGAGCGGGCGGAAGGAGGCGAGTTCGCGTAGCATCGCCAGCGGGTAGCGCAGGCGTCCGCGCGGGAAGCGCCAGCGGTTGGCGCGGTCGTTGACCGCGGCGTCGAAGCCGGCGGAGAGGGCGCCGGCGAACCAACAGGTGGTTCCGTCCGCGCGGGTGACCCGCCCCAGATCCACCCGGCGCGGCTGCTCCAGCGCCTGCAGGAAATGCCCGACGGCGGTGCGCGGCTCCGCGGGCAGGTTGAACAACAGGGCAAAATCGTTTCCGGTCCCCGTCGGCACAATCCCCAGCGGAACCTGCGTGCCCGCCAGCGCGTTGACTGCTAAGTGAACCATTCCGTCCCCGCCTACGACCAACAGGGCGGAGATCCCGCGGCGCAGCTCGCGGGCCACCAAGTCCGCGAGCGCGGACCACGTCTCCGCCTGCAACTCGACGGCGTCCCGGCCGCGGCGGGCCAGCTCCGTCATCACCTCCGCACCGGCGCGGGCGGTCGTCCCGAAGGCGGCCTGCGGATTGATGGCGACGGCGATCGGGGCGGCGGGCGGCGGCGAGGTCACAGCAGATCATTCTGGCAGCACGATCGCTTCCAGCCGCGGCACGACACAGGCCGCCGGTTCCCGCCGGTTACACTGGGCTTCGCGCAGGACCCCCAGACCCTACAGAGAGGCAGCCGGTGACTCCCCCCTCCCACTACGATGCCTTGGGACTGCCGGTCAATGCCACCGCACAGCAGATCAAGGCCGCGTACCGCAGGGCCGCACGCGCAACCCATCCGGACCACGGCGGGGACCCCGCGGAGTTCCGCCGCGTGAGCCTGGCCTATCAAGTCCTCAGCAACCCGCAGACCAGGTCGCGCTATGACCGGTCCTACGGCGCCGCCACGGCCCCGGACGCCCGGACGGACAGCGCCGAGTCCTTCGCGGCCTCCGCCGCACCCCGGCGGGCCCCCGGACAGCGCGGGCCCTCGGCGTCGGACGCGCCGGTCTTTGTTCCCGCCTATGGTTCCGCCGAGGCCTCCACCGGGCTGGCGGAGAACATCGCCCGGCAGCCAATCCACGGGGTGCCGCGCAAGCGCGGAATCTTTGGTGCCGGCGCCAGGCTGCGCCGCGAGGCGCTGAGCGTGCAATTGATCAGCCGGCAGATCCTGCCCGCCATACCGTCGGCGCGGCTGGTCAACGGCCTGCATTCGCCGGCCGACAACGGTTTCATCGACCACGCGCTGCTGGCCGGCTACCGGTTGGCCCTGATCGATTCGATGCTGCTGCCGCGGGGGAACTTCCGCTGGGACGGGCGTACCCTGCACAAGGACGGCCGCGTGGTGGAACCGCCGCAGCTGGCACCGGCGGTGCGGCGGATGCAGGAGCTGTTTCCGGAGCTCAATGTCACCGGCTGGATTGTGATCCATTCCGCGGACGGAAACCTGCACGAACCGGTGATCGACTACACCCGTGGGTACGATCCCGACGGAATCGCGCCGGTACACGTGGTCAACGCCGCCCGGCTGGTGCGCGAAGTCAAGCAGTTCCTGTCCTCCGGGCCGGCACCGAACACGGTGCATGTCCCCTCCCTCGCCCGGCTGCTGGCAGGGATGCACAGCTGACCTTCTGCCGGTGCCCTGGCCGGCGGCCGGTGCGGGATGGTGCTTCGGCGCGCTTAGGATGGAGTCCGTGTTCCGCATCCTCTTCTACACGCCCGAAATCCCCGGCAATACCGGCAACGCCATCCGGCTGGCCGCGGTCACCGGAGCCGAACTGCATCTGGTTGAACCGCTGGGTTTCACTTTCGAAGACTCCAAACTCCGCCGCGCCGGCCTGGACTACCACGATCTAGCCGTGGTCCAGGTCCACGCCGATCTGGAGGCGGCCTGGCAAGCCCTGCAACCTGAGCGGGTCTTTGCTTTCGCCTCCGACGGCGAGACCTCCTACACGGACGTCTCCTACATTCCCGGCGACGTGCTGATGTTCGGCCCGGAGTCCGTCGGGCTGCCGGAAGCGGTGAAGCAGGATGCCCATGTGACCGCACGCCTGCGCCTGCCGATGCTGCCGTCGCTGCGGTCGCTGAACCTGGCCAACTCGGCCTCGATTGCCGTCTACGAAGCCTGGCGGCAGCACGGCTTCGCCGGGGCGAAGCTGTAGCGCCCGCCGGAAACAGCAGCGTGTCGCCGGCCAAGAAGCTGCCGCGCTCGGGGACCGATAGACTGGCACCCTATGGATACGCCACAGCCATCTGATCGCCTGGCCAGCCCCGGACACTCTGCCGAGGGGAACGACTACGCAGCAGCGGATGAGGACCATTCCGTACTGCACGCCGACCAGTTGACCGGCGGAGCGGACGAGGACGAGCGGCGCCCGGTGCCCGCGGTGACCAAGTGGCTGTTGCTGGGCCTGGCTGCCATCGTGGTGATTATTGGTGCCATCGCCGTGGCCGTAGCCCTGGGCGGAACCTCTGACCAGGACGTCGCCGACGCTCCGGACGTCGTCTCCAGCCAGCAGGAAGTCGAAGGTGGCGGCACCGTCGACGCCTCGATCTCACTGGCAAAGAACGCTGCTGTCCTGACATTCAACGACGTCGCGGCGTCCGAAGGTCGCACGTACCAGGTCTGGCGGGTTCCGCTGGACGGCTCCGCACCGGTATCGGCCGGCACCGTTGAGGCCGCGGACATCACCGCGGGCAACCCGGTAGTGATCGACGGCATCTCCACTACCCGCGAACTGGCCGTCTCGGTCGAGGCACCCGGCGGCGCCGAGTCCCCCAGCCTGCCGTTCGCCGTCGTCATTCCCACTCCGGCGGGCTAGCCGGCGCCGCGGATGCCCTGCGTTGCCGGCCGGGATCCGGCGCAGGGCGTCCGGCGGCACAGGGCATCCGCTGGCCCAGGGCATCCGCCTGGGCCAGGGCCATCGGGCGCTGCCGCCGGCGTCAGAATCCGGCGATCGTCTCCGGGGTATTGATTCCGACAACGTGGAATGCCTCCGCGCTGCGGCCTGCGGGGAGCCCGGCGCGCGCGGCGTTCTCCGCCAGATTCTGCCGCACACGGGCGTCCATGCCGGCCAGGTCGGGGTGCTGGCTGGCGTGGATCCGGATGGCGGCCAGTTTGGTATCGACCCAGTCGGTGATGTCCACGAAGTGGTTCTCCCGTTCTCCGGGCCCGCCGTAGAACCACAGATAGGGCACCTTGTAGGCGGGCAGCCCTGCCTCGAGCAGTTCCGGATACGCGTACGGGTTCTCCACGGCCGGGTAAATCGCGCGGGTCACGATCTCACCGCAGGCCAAATGGTCCGGGTGGCTCTTTTGAATCCGGTCCCACGCCCGCTCCGGGTGCATGGACAGCACGATGTCGGGACGGATCCGCCGCATCAGCTCCACCGTCTGCCGGATCACCTCGTGGGTGGGCTCCAGAAAGCCGTCCGGCTGGTGCAGGAAATGCAGGTCGGTCACGCCGGCCAACGCCGCGGCCTTCGCCTGCTCGGCCGCCCGCAGCTCCACGATGCCGTCGCGCTGGCCGTCGTCGAAACCGCCGGCATCGCCGTCGGTCATGATGCAGTAACTCACCTGCACGCCCGCGGCCGTCCAGCGGGCGATGGTGCCCGCCGCACCGAAATCCAGGTCGTCCGGGTGTGCGGCAAAGACGAGGACGCGTGCTGGCATAAACTCCGCAGCCGACACCGGGGCTAGCCCTTCCGCCGACGGATCTCGGCGGCGGCCTGCGGCAAGACTTCAGCCAGGTCGCCGACGATGCCGAAGTCGGCAATCTCGAAGACCGGCGAGTCGGCGTCGTTGTTGACCGCCACAATCACCTTGGCCGTCTGCATGCCGGCCTTCTGCTGGATGGCACCGGAGATGCCGGCGGACACATACAGCTGCGGCGAGACGGTCTGGCCGGTCTGGCCCACCTGTGCGGAGTGCTCGATCCAGCCGGCGTCGGTGGCGGCCCGGGATGCGCCGACTGCCCCGCCCAGGGCGTCGGCCAGGTCCTCGATCGGAGAGAAGTCTCCGCCGGTGCCGCGGCCGCCGGCGACCACCACGCGGGCCTCGGTCAGCGCCGGCCGGCCGCTGGCTGCCTTCTCCGCACGATGGGTGATGCGGGCCGCGGGGCCGAAGTCACCGGCGTCGACCGTCACCACGTCCGGCACGGCCGCTTCGGCCGCCGGAGCCTCGGCAACGGCGTTGGCCTTCACGGTGATAATCGGCGTGCCCCTGCCAACCTGTGCCTGCACGGTGTAAGCACCGGCGAGCACGCTCTTGGTTACGGTCAGGTCGGCGGAGACGCCGATCGCGTCGGTAATGACGCCGGAATCCAGCTTGATCCCGGTCCGGGCAGCAATCTCCTTGCCTTCGAACGTGTTGGGCAGCAGCATCGCGGCCGGGTTGGCTTCCCGGGCGGCAGCGGCCACAAATGCGGCCTTCGGGGCCACCAAGGCGCCGTCCAGGTCCGCGGACGGCCGGTAGATGGTGCCCACGCCGTAGGCCCCGAGCATGGTCCGGACGGCGTCGGTGAGGTCTCCGTTGAACGCCGCCACCGGCTCGCCGATGCTGCGCGCCAGCGTGAGCAGTTCCAACTGGCCCTTGTGCAAGGCCTGGCCGGGATGGTCGATAAAGACAAGAACTGTAGGCATGGTGCCGATATCCTTCGCGGTTTCCGTGGCGGACTAGAGCAGGTTTTGGGCGGCCAGGAAGTCCACCAGGCGGATGCCGGCGTCGCCCTCATCGGTAATGATGGTTCCCTGCGATCTCGGCGGGCGTGCTTCAGCCGTCCGGACCGCTGTCCAGGCGCCGGCGGTGCCGACCTCAGCCGGCTGGATGCCCAAATCCGCAAGCGTCACCGTGGCAACCGACTTTTTCTTGGCCGCGATGATGCCCTTGAAGTTCGGATAGCGCGGCTCGTTGATCTGGTCGGTGACGGATACCAGCGCCGGAAGTTCGGCCTCGAGGCTGTCGGCGTGGGTGTCCCCGTCGCGGCGGGCACGGACCGTGGTCCCGTCCAGCTCCAGACTGGCGGCAAAGGTTAGCTGCGGCAGGCCCAGGCGCTCGGCGAGCTGCGCCGGAACCAGCGAGGTTTCGCCGTCGGTGGACGCCATGCCGGTGAGCACCAAGTCAACGTCGCCGAGCCTGCGGATGGCCGCCGCCAGGACCAGCGACGTTCCGGTGGCGTCGGAGCCGGCCAGCGCGTCGTCGTTCACATGCAGGCCTTCGGTGGCGCCGATCTGCAGGGCTTTCTTCACTGCAGTGGCTGCTGCCGCCGGGCCCATGGTCAGCGCAATGACCCGGTTGCCGGCCTTCGGCCCGCCGCGCTCCTCCACCAACTGCAGGGCGGATTCGATGGCGTATTCGTCCAGTTCGGACAGGATGCTCTCGGACCGGTCCACCGTCGCCGGATCGCCGGTCAGGTGGCGGTCGAACTGCGCGTCCGGCACATATTTGACCAGCACCACGATGTTCAAGGCTGTGCCTGCTGCTTTTTGCATCCTCGCTGAACTTCCTTCCGCTGTCCACGGCCCGCGCGGGTGTTGCGGGTCGCTGCAAACACCCTAACCTTACCGGCAACGCCACCTCGGTAAACACTTGCGGCCCCGCCGTGAGTGGCAGGGCCGCAGGCGCGTCGCGGGAACTGAGGTCAGGCTTGGCCTTCGCTGAGGGTCACCTCGGCGGTGTGCGTCTCGCCGCCGCGCAGATAGGTGACCTTGACCGTGCTGCCGGCGGCATGTTCCCGGATCGCGGCGGTCAGGGACTGGCTGTCGCCGATGACGCGGTCTTCCACCCCGGTGATCACATCGCCCTTCTGCAGGCCGGCCTTCGCCGCCGGCGAATCCTTCACCACCTCGACCACCTCCGCGCCGACCGAGAACTGCGTGTTGCCGGAGGAATTGCCGGAGGCCTTGGCGGTGACGGAGACCCCGAGCATGCCGTGACTGGCCGATCCGTCCTCGATCAGTTCCTGGGCAACCCGCTGCGCGTAGTTGCTGGGGATGGAGAAGCCGACGCCGATGCTGCCGCTGTCTTCGCTGGAGGACGCGATAGCCACGTTCACGCCGATGACCTCGCCGTTCGTGTTCACCAGTGCGCCGCCGGAGTTGCCGTGGTTAATGGCCGCGTCGGTCTGGATCACGTTCAGGAAGATGCTGCCTTGGTTTGCGGACTGTTTCTCGCCGGGGAACTGGAAGTTGAACTGGTCGCCCGGGCTGGGCTGGGCGCTGTCGCCCGAATTTTCCGGAACCGCCGAGGACGAGACACTGATGGTCCGGCTCAACGTGGACACGATCCCGTCTGTGACTGTGCCCGCCAATCCCAACGGCGCGCCGATGGCGATGGTGGTGTCGCCGACGTTGAGTTTCCCCGAGTCGCCAAACGTCGCGGGGGTGAGGCCCTCGGCGTCGATCTTGATCACGGCCAAATCCGATAACGGGTCGGTGCCGACAACCTTGGCTTTGTGTACGTTGCCGTCGCTGGTGCGTACCTCGACGGCGGGGCTGGACGTTTGGCCGCCAAGCGTCACCACATGCGTGTTGGTGAGGATGTGACCCTCCGTATCCAGGATGATGCCGGACCCGGAACCGCCGGTGTTGCCGCTGGCCACCGAAATCGTCACCACGCTCGGGGAGGCTTTGGCCGCAGCCGCGGTGATTTCATTGACCGAATCGGTGTTGTTCACAATCAGCTGCTTGGCCGGGCTGCCGCTAATCGAGGTGCCCGCCGAGCCCTCGGCCAGTGCCTGCGACCCCACGGCCACACCGCCGCCGGCCAGACCAGCAAGCAGCATGCCGGCAATCAGCGTCCCGGTGCCGAAACGCTTCTTGGTACTGACAGCGGTCTGCTGCCCGCCGCCGTAACCGGAACCGGTTCCGTGGCCGAAGCCGGTTGCGCCCTGGCCGTGGCTGCCGTAGCCGCCATGACCGGATGAAGTGTCCTGGCCGTAGGACGGAACGGCGTACTGGCCAAACGTGCCCGGAGCGTTCTGGCCGTACTGGAGCGTCGGGGCCGTCTCGGGCTGCGTCTGTTCCTGTGCCGGAACCTGCCGGGCGGCATCAGGGGCCGGGGAACCGAACTGCTCGGTGTCGTTGGCACCGGACCGCTGCTCTCCGGCACCGAAGGCCGGCGGATTCTGCGGCTGGGGCGGTACTGGCCGCGGAGGCCGCTGCTGCGGGTCCTGATTGTTCTCAGTCATGCCAGGTCCTTTCTTGTCTGCAGTCCACTATGCACGGCATCGCTGGGATAACGTCACACGTTTCCTGAAAGCTTTCTGGGAAGAAGCCGGATGTGCACGACGGCGACGTCCGCGGCCCTTCGCAGGGCCCAGCTCGCCGGCGGAACGGCAACACGGCCGCTCCTTCACCGCCGCTGAGGCGCCCGCCGCGTTCGCCGCGGGCGCAGAGCATCGGTGGACTGCGCCAAATACAGGACCATAGAATCACAATGGCGGATCCGCCCCGTTCGGGGATCGGACCATGCTGACGAGCCGGGGCACCACGGCCCCTGTTTGCGTTTGCCGAAGGGACCTTCATGCGTTCACCGTTCAGGCGTCTGGCGGCCATAGCCGGCCTGACAGCAGTCTTCCTTGCGCCGGCAGCGCTGGCGCACGCCGTGCCGCCGGTCGACTTTCCGCCAGGCGAGTTTGTGGTGGATCAGGCCGGTGTGCTGGGCGCCCGGACCGGCGAAGTCGAGGACGCCGTCCGTGAATTGCAGCAGTCTGAGGGCTTGAACGTCTACATCGTGTACGTCGACGAGTTTACCGACCCGGCCGACCGCCAACAGTGGGTGAAGGCCACCTCCGAACTCAACTCGATGGGCTCCGTCGATAGTGTACTGGCCGTTGCCGTGGACAGCCGCGAATATGTTTTTGAGTCCGCCCAGGATAATCCCGTCGAGCCTTCCGACCAGAACATCGCCCGGTCCATCCGGCCAGCCCTGGGCGCCGAAGAATGGGCGGACGCTGCCCTTACCACGGTGGCCGCCGTCGAAGACGCTGCCACGGGCGGTGACGGATCGGTCGAGTCCGGTGGTGGCGGCCTCTCGCTGGCCCCGGTGCTGCTGATCGGCGGCGTGGTAGTGGTGGGCGGCGGCGCGGCCCTGCTGTATGCCAGGTCCAAGCGGAACAAGGGCTCCCGCCAGCAGCCGCAGTTGGTGGCCGGTCCCGACGGCCGTCCGCTCGATCCGCATGACGCCATGTCCGTGGAAGACCTGCGGAAAAAGGCCGGAAGCCTGCTGGTGGCCGCCGATGACGCGATCAAGTCCAGCGAGCAGGAGCTGGGCTTCGCCATGGCGCAGTACGGCGATGATGCGGTGCAGCCATTCCGAGAGGACATCACGGCAGCAAAGTCGCACATGATGGAGTCTTTCAAGTTGCAGCAGCAGCTCGACGACCATATTCCGGACACCGAAGAAGAGCAGCGGGCCTGGCTGGGCGACATCATCCGCCGGTGTGAAGCGGTCAATGATTCCCTCCAGGCACACAAGGAAGACTTCGACGCACTGCGGGAGCTGGAAAAGACCGCACCACAGGCGCTTGAGCAGGCACGGGCCGCGGCCCAGGAGACCCGCGGCCGGTTGGATGACGGCACGGCGCGATTGCAGGAGCTCCGCGCCCGCTATGCAGACAGTGCGCTCCAGCAGGTGGCGGACAATATCGGCCAGGCCGGAGAGCGGCTGGATTTCGTCGAGAACGCTGCCGACACCGCACAGGCCAAGCTCGATGAAGGAGACCGCAGCGCCGCCGTGATTGCTGTGCGCGCTGCCGAAGAAAGCCTGCATCAGGCCAACATCCTGCTGGAGGCCATTGCCAAAACGGCCAAGGACCTCGACGACGCCCGGAGCAGCATGGAGCGGACCGTCGCCGAGGCGGCGCAGGGCATCGCCCAAGCCAGGGCCATGATCGCGTCCGGGCAGCATCCCGAGCTGTCCGGCCCGGTGGCGGGGCTGGAATCAGCACTGTCCTCGGTCCAACAGCAGGTCGCCGGAGGACGTGTCGACCCGATCATGATCGTGCAGCGGCTTGAAGATGCCATGGCGCCGCTGGATGCTGCGCTCTCCGGAATCCGGGACAGCCAGGACCGCAACCGGCGTGCCCGCGAGTCCCTGCAGCACGCCATCATGTCCGCCCAAGCCCAGATCTCCGGCACCTCCGACTACATTCAGGCCCGCCGCGGCGGGGTGCGCAGCGAAGCACGCACACGGTTGGCGGAGGCCGAACGCAACCTTGACCATGCGCTGGCGATTGCAGACTCCGATCCGGAGCAGGCCCTCAACTACGCCCGGCAGGCCAATGCCCTGGCCCAGCAGGCCAGCCAAATGGCCCAACAGGACGTGGACGGTTTCGGCGGCATGGGCGGCGGCTTCGGCGGCGGAGGGATGTTCGGCGGCCGGGGCGGCGGATTGGGCGGAGCCATCCTCGGCGGCATCCTGATCGACTCCATCCTGCACGGCGGCCACGGCTCGCACGGTGGCGGCGGGTTCAGCGGCGGCGGAGGAGGTGACGTTTTCGGCGGCGGCGGCTTCGGCGGATTTGGCGGTGGCGGCGGGTTCGGCGGCGGCTTCGGCGGGTTCGGCGGCGGAGACGGAGCCGGCGGCAACTTCTAGACCAGACAGGCTGGGCAGCCAACAGGCTGTCCGGAAGGCAAATAGTTCGAGTAACCCAGATCGAAAGGCATCACCGTGGTAAAGCACTCCATTTTCGGCCGCATCGCACAACTGGCCAAGGCGAACATCAACTCACTGATCGATCAGGCCGAGGACCCGCAGAAAATGCTGGACCAGATGGTCCGCGACTACACAAACAACATCGCCGAAGCCGAGAGCGCCGTCGCGCAGACGATCGGCAACCTGCGGATGCTGCAGGATGACTACAATCAGGACCTTGAGAACGCCAACAACTGGGGCAACAAGGCCTTGGCTGCCAGCAGGAAGGCAGACGAATACCGCTCCTCTGGACAGGCCTCCGATGCCGAGAAGTTCGACAACCTCGCGAAGGTTGCGATCCAGCGGCAGATTTCCTCTGAGAACGAAGCCAAGGGTGCCG
The DNA here is from genome assembly GCA_051751385.1 of Actinomycetota bacterium. Classification (GTDB taxonomy): domain Bacteria; phylum Actinomycetota; class Actinomycetes; order Actinomycetales; family Micrococcaceae; genus Crystallibacter. Next base: position 614,141 of record JBNJKW010000002.1, read on the forward strand.
AGCCGACGATCGCGTCCCAGACCGAGATCGTTGAAAAGCTCAAGCAAGGCCTCAACCAGATGAAGGGCAAGCTCAATGAGCTGCAGAACAAGCGCGATGAGCTGATTGCCCGCTCCAAGACGGTGCAGGCCCAGACGCAGGTCCACGACGCCATCAAGAGCATCGACGTCCTGGATCCGACCAGCGAAGTCGGCCGCTTCGAGGAGAAGATCCGCCGTGAAGAAGCGAAGGTCCGCGGCCAGGCCGAACTTGCCGCCTCCAGCCTGGACGCCCAGTTCGAAAGCCTGGAAGACCTCGGCGAACAGACCGAAGTGGAGGCACGGCTGGCAGCCCTGAAGGCCGGCAGCAGCACGGTTCCGTCGTCGCTGGAGGCCGGCAAGGAAACGTCGGCGGAAACTTACTGACCCCAGCCGTAAGCGCTAAATGGCTCCAGCCGCACCTGGCGAAGGTGCGGTCGGAGCCATTCTTCACGTCAGCGGCGCGGCTTCGCTGACCGGAGGGAGCGGTGGCCTGGGTTGAGACCAGGCCTGGCAGGGACGTCCCGTGCCCGGCGGAGTGCCTTCGGGTTGAAATGCCGCGGCCGGTGCACGCCTGCCTCCAGCAGGCCGGCCGTCTGCTCCCGCTGCGCTGCGTCTCCCCCGTCCTGCTTCGGCAGCGGACGTCGGCCTGAACGCCCTGTGGATGCCGGAGCGGGCCTAGCGGCTGACGAGGCGGCCGGGACCGGGACAGCAGCTGTGCCGCGCGGAGACTCTCGATCATCTTCGGTTTGCCGCGGCTTGCGCAGCAGGAGCCAGCCGGTCAGCGCTACGTAGGCAGCCGGGATCAACCACACCGGGATGGCCTGCAGCACGTCCGTTAACGACCCGTGGACGCCGTGCGCGGCGTCGATCAGCCGGTCCTCGACCTTGGTTCCTGCGGCGTCCCGCACGGCAAAGAAGGCGTAGTAGGCGGTGCCCAGCCCCGCGAGCAGGAGCAGGTACCCTTGCGATCTGTCCAGAACGGTTCCACTGGCGGGCCATCGCCGCCCGGCAGCGCCTCCCAGCCAAGCCGCGGCGGCACAGAGAAGGCCAAATCCGGCGAGCAGGCCGAGAAGGTAGGCGGCGATCTCCACAGCGGCAGCTCCCGCACCGGGACTCAGCTCGCCTTCCATTCCCGCCAGCAGTTCCGGAAGTTGCGGCGCCAACGAAGCCAGGCCGGTCACGGCGCCGGCCACGGCGAGGCCGGCGAGCCGGATGCGGGATCCACCAACCGGCGACGCTGCTTGCAGCAGGGGCACACGGCCTCCGGCGATCAGGAAGGATGCCAGCAGCACGACCAGCATCCCCGTTCCGGCAGAGACGTATGCAAGCGCGCCCGCCACCGCCGCCGGGCCTCCCGGGACCAACAGCGCCACCGAAAACGAGGCGGCGTACCCGCCGGTCAAGACCAGCGCTGCGGCGGCCGACCAGCGGGAGGCGGCAGGCGTCGAGATGTCCGAGGCTCGGGCCGCGACCATGACGAGCCATGCCGGTAAAAACAGCAGGCTGCATGGATTGAATAGAGCTGCTACTCCGGCGGCCACTGCATAGCTGGGCACTGATTCAAGCATGGGATAAACAGCGATCTTTCCAGGGGAAAATCGGGAACGGGTGAAACCATTCTATCCGCCTCCCGGTCCGCTCAGGGATCCGCCCACTGCTCCACTCCCGGGCACGCAAAAGCCCCGCCCGATATGACATCGGACGGGGCCTTTACTCTTCGTTGCGGGGAGAGGATTTGAACCTCTGACCTCTGGGTTATGAGCCCAGCGAGCTACCGAACTGCTCCACCCCGCGGCGCAGTGAATACATTACCGGCCGCGGGATGGTGAAGCAAATCGATCAATTGCCCTCGGTTGCCTCCGGCGAAGGCTGCTCGGTTGCCCCGCCGGCGCCGCCGCCGGAGATGGCGTCTTCGGCGGCGATCGCATCCTCGAGCGCCTGCTGCAGGCGCTTCTGGGCTTCGCCGTAGGCTGCGAAGTCACCCTCGGCCAAAGCTGCTTGTCCCTCCTGGATGGCAGTGCGGGCCGTTTGCAGCGCAGCCTGGAGTTGCTCCTCGGAGGTGGTTGTCGTCGGAGCTTCCGGCGTCGCAGGTGTCTCACCGACGTTGCCTTGGTCGCCGGTGGTGGCACCCGAATCGCCTTGGAAGACCTGGTCCAATGCTTCGGACAGCGTCGGGGCAAAGCCCACTGATTCGCCGAAGCTCACCAGCACGCGGCGCAGGATCGGGTAAGAGGAAGCGCCCGAGGACTGGACGTAGACCGGCTGCACGTACAACACGCCGCCGCCGACCGGAAGGCTGAGCAGGTTGCCGTTGATGACTTCGGACGCACCCTGGCGCAGCAGGTTCAGCGCCTGCGACACTTCGGTGTCCGAGTTGAACAGGTTCTGCGCCTGGCCGGGGCCCGGCACGGTGATGTCCCGCGGCATTTCGAGCAGCCGCATGGTGCCGTAGTCTTCGGACTTCACTCCGTCTTCGCCTGTGCCGGCATCGGCGTTGACGGACAGGAATCCATACAGCACGTTTCGGGCCGGCTGGCCCGGCGGCGTAAACGGAATGAACGGGGTGGTCAAGGAGAACGAGGCCTGTTCCTGCTTGGGCATCTTCAGCGACAGGTAATACGGCGGCTGCTTCACGGACGATCCCTCGCCCAGCGTCGGGTCAGCGGGAACGCTCCACGCGTCGGAGTTCTCGTAGAACTGGCCGACGTCGGTCACGTGGTAGCGGGACAGCAGTTCGCGCTGCACCTTGAAGAGGTCCTCCGGGTAGCGTACGTGGGCCATCAAATCCGCCGACATTTCGCTGTACGGCTTGATCGTCGTCGGGAAGACCTTCTCCCAGGCCTTGAGCAGCGGGTCGTGGTCATCCCAAGCGTACAAGTCCACTGACCCGTCGTAGGCGTCGACAGTTGCCTTGATGGAGTTGCGGATGTAGTTTACGTCCTCGGCCGGCAGGGCGACCGTGGCCCCTTCCCTCGTGGTCGAATCGGTCGTTGCTGATTCCAACTGCTGCGGCGTCGAGTACGGGAAGGCCTTACTCGTGGTGTATGCGTCGACGATCCACTTCACCCTGCCGTCCACGATCGCGGGATAGGCGTTGCCGTCCACCGTCAGGTAGGGGGCCACCTTCTCGACACGTTCGCGGGGATTGCGGTCGTAGAGGATCTGAGACTCGGAGTTGACGGCGTCGGAAACCATCAGGTCTGTGGACTGGAACTTCAGGGCGTAAACCAGGCGGTTGAACCAGTTGCCGATGCTCGGACCGCCGTCGCCGTCGAAAGTATTCCGGGTGTCTGTTTCGGCGTTGGCGCTCTGCGGCCGGTCGATCTCGATCGGGTTGCTGCCCTCGGGCGCGCCCACGATCGAATAGTCCGGCGACTTTTCGCCGAAATAGATCCTCGGCTCATAGGTTGAGTCATTGGCCAGCACTCCCTGCGTCGGGATGCCGGAGAGCAGGAAGGTGGGTTTCCCGTCGGGTTCCACCCTGGAACCGGCTGCGGCCACCACCCCGTAGCCATGCGTGTAGAGCAGGTGTTCGTTGACCCAGCCGGCCGGCACGCCGGCGGTATTCAGCTCACGGACGGCAATGACGGTGTCCTGCACCTCGCCGTCGATGTTGTAGCGGTCCACGTTGAGGGTCTTATCGAACTGGTAGTACTGGCGGAACTGTTCCAGCTGCGCGAACGCGTCGGAGACGAGGTTCGGATCCAGCAGGCGAATGTTCGCCGTGGTCTCCGCATCCTTCCGAAGCGCACCGGCTTCAGCTTCCAAGGTTGCCGGATAGTTGGTGGACTCGATTTCATCCAGTCCATAGGCCAACTGGGTCAGCGCGATGTTCCGTTGTATGTAATCGGCTTCGACCTTCTGCTCGTTCGGCTCCACCTGGAAACGCTGCACGATCCACGGGTAGACGCCGCCGGCCAGAATCGCCGTCACGATCAGCATCGCCGTGCCGACGATCGGGAGGCGCCAGCGTCCGGCGAACGCAGAGACGATGAACAGAATCGCCACCAGCACGGCGGCGACGGCCAGGATGGCCTTGGTCGGAATCACCGCATGGACATCCGTGTACAGCGCCCCGGTCCACTTCCCGGCGTCGGACTGGACCGTGGCATAGCGGTCCAGCCAGTAGTTAATGCCCTGCAGGATCAGGAAGAGCGCGGCGAAAACGGCCACGTGGATCTTGGCAGCGGTGGAGGCGAAGAACCCCTTGTCCTCCAGCCGGATGCCGCCGTAAAGGTAGTGGGTCAGCAGCCCGGCGATGCCGGCGATCAACACGACGCTGACCAAGAAGCCGTTGATGAAGCCCAGGAACGGCAGTGTGTTCATGTAGAAGCTGTAGTCGAGGCCGAACTGCGGATCGACCTGGCCGAACTGCTCCTGGTTGAAGAACAGCAGCACGGTCTGCCACGCCGACGCTGCGGCGGTGCCGGCGAAAGCGGCGAGAACTACGGGGATGCCGATCATCAACAAGCGGCGGACCGGTTCCAGCTGCTGCTGGTAACGGTTCAGATTGTCCTGCAGCGAGCTGTCCGGCGCGTACACCGGGCGCGAACGGTACGCCACGCGCAAGCTGAAGTAGACGGCAAGGCCCATGATCAGGAAAGCAATCAGGAAGATGGCAATCCGGGTGCCGTTTTCTTTGAGGAAGACTTCCAGATAGCCCAGCTGGTTGTACCAGAGGATGTCTGCGTAGATCTGCGAGAAGAAGACGAAGCCGACTACCAGGACCGCCACCACAATCAGGGTGGGTACCAGTGCGGAACGCTTCTTGCCGGGACTGCTGGGCGGTGTTGGCCGGTCGCCGTAGGACCGGTCTTGTCCGAACGTCACTCGTTACCTCGTTGTTTGCGTATTTAGCATCGCGGGCAAACCCGCCGCTGTCGGGGATACTCCCCCGTAGGTTCCACGAACGGACGGCTCGGAGGGTTCCTGCCCCATTCTGCCTTGTCAGCACCGGCCCGGGCGAACCGCGGCGGCCGTCAGGACGTTACTGATGCCTGAATGTGACCGCCCGCAGCTGAAACGAATCAGCGGCAGCCAGCCAGGGAGGACGTGTTCCCGCCCTCGCCGATCAGCGTCACGGCGTTCACGGCGTCGTCCAAGGTGCCCACCGAGACCACCTGCAAACCGTCCGGGACATGGCCGGCAACCTCGGCGCAGTTGGCCTCCGGCGCCAGGAAAACGGTAGCTCCGGCTTCTGCTGCACCAACCAGTTTCTGCCGGATTCCGCCAATCGGACCGACGGTTCCGTCGGCCTCGATGGTGCCGGTCCCGGCAAAGTGCTTGCCGCCGGTCATTTCCCCTTCGGTCAGGGTGTCGACGATGCCCAGTGCAAACATCATGCCGGCGCTGGGGCCGCCCACGTTGTCCAGTTGGATCTTCACATCGAACGGGAAGTCGAATTCGGTTCCCAGCAGGACGCCCAATTGGTAGACGCCGTCGCCGTTCTCCTTCGGTGCCACGTCAACGGTTTCCTGGCGGCCGTCGCGCGTGATGCCCAGTTCCACCGGGGCGCCTTCACTGGCATTGAGCTCTTCGCGCAGCACGTCGATGCCGGTGACCGGCCGGCCATTGACCGTCCGGATGGTGTCCCGGGACTCCAGCTTTCCGGCTGCCGCGGCGTCCGGGGCGAAGTCGGCTACGGACAGGGTCTGCGAGTACTTCACGTCCAACTGGGTCAGGGCCGCCGCGACCGAAGACTCCTGCGACGACGCCATCAAGGCAGCATTCTGCTGTTGGATGTCGTCCTGCGTCACGTCCGGCGGATAAACCAGGTCGGTGGGCGCGACGCTTCGCTGCGGGTCCAGCCAGGCGGCCAGGACCTGAAGCATGTTGACGTGCGAATTGGGTCCGCCCTCCACGTAAACCGTCGTGAGGTCCAGGGCGCCGGACGTCTTATAGGTCTGACGGTCCGGAACCTCGATCAGCGGCGTACCGGAGAATTCGCCAATGGTGTTGATCGCCGGACCGGGGGTTTCGATGACGTATCCCGCCGGCAGCGCCAGTCCTACCGCGCCGGTCACAACCGCCACGGCCGCCGCGGCCGCCATGACCGGTCCCCGGCGGTCCCGGGGAAGCGGCGCATCCGGGACCGGCCCGGCGCCCTCGCCGTCCCAGCCGTCCATGCCGTGCTCAGTGCCGTTGTTGGTGGACTGTGTCACCTGATGGATTCCCTCTCGCAGCTCTCCGGGTTGTACGCAGACGGTACTGCCGCCTGGCGGCGCGCACGGCGCCTGCTCTAGCGTACGCCGTCGACCTGGCATCAGCGGTCCCGGTCCTGCTCGGCCTAGAGCGAACTGGACACCCTTCCGCGCGACAAGGAATCCCGGCTGCCGGTAACGTGGGAGTGACGCAACATCCCGGGCACAGTCCCCGCTGCCTTCCCCGGCAGCCGCTGCGGCTTTGCTCGCTCCAACCTTCGAGGACCGGTGGTAGTGATGACCCCCAAGCAGCCAGATGACGACGCCCAGGATCCGCTGTCGGAGATGTTCGCCAGGCTCTTCGGCGGTCAGGCAGGGGACGTGGATCCCGCCGCCATGGCCAAGGCCGCAGGGCTGCCCTCCGACCCCAATGCCCTGGCCCAGATGTTCCAGCAGGTCCAAGCCATGATGAACGCGCCGTCCGAAGGGCCGGTCAACTGGAAACTGGCCCATGAAAGCGCCCGCAAGGTGGCAGCCTCGGATACCGACCCATCGGTATCCTCACAGCAGGCCCGGGCGGTCGACGAAGCTCTCCGCTTGGCCGAGATGTGGCTTGATCCCGCCACAACGATTCCGGGAACAGCCGTCATTGGCCGTGCATGGTCGCGAGCCGAATGGGTCGAAGAAACGCTGCCTACCTGGAAGCGGTTGACGGAGCCGGTCGCCAACAGCATCGCGTTTGCGCTGACCTCCGCGCTCACAGAGCAGGTACCGGAAGAGATGAAGCAGATGCTCGGCGGGGCGCATTCCATGCTGCAGAATCTGGGCGGAGCGATGTTCGGCATGCAATTGGGCCAGGCGGTCGGAGCGCTGGCCAAGGACGTGGTCAGTTCCAGCGACATCGGCGTTCCGCTGGTGGAGGGGAAGATGGCCCTGCTCCCGGCCAACGTCAAGTCCTTCGGTGAAGGCCTGGACATCCCTGCGCAGGATGTCCTGCTCTTCCTGGCCATCCGCGAGGCGGCTCACACTCGTTTGTTCACGCACGTGCCGTGGCTGTCCGGCTATCTACTGGGGGCCATCGAAAGCTACGCGCGCGGCATCCACATCGACATGGGCCGGATCGAGGAAGTCGCCCGCAACATCGATCCCAGCAACCCTGAATCCATGCAGCAGGCGCTCTCGCAGGGCGTTTTCATGCCGCAGCGCACCCCGGAGCAGGATGCCGCGCTGATCAAGCTGGAAACAGCCCTCGCGTTGGTCGAGGGGTGGGTGGATGAACTCACCGCCAGCGCGGCGGCCAACCTGCCGTCTGCCCCGGCGCTGCGCGAAACGGTCCGGAGGCGCCGCGCCACCGGCGGCCCGTCTGAACACGCGTTCGCGGCCTTGGTCGGTCTGGAACTGCGTCCTCGCCGGTTGCGCGATGCTGCAGCACTGTGGGCGGCGCTCAAGGAAGAACGCGGAATTGAGGGACGCGATGACGTCTGGAACCACCCCGACCTGCTGCCCACGCCCGAGGACTTGGACGATCCTGCCGGCTTCAGCGCCCGCCGGAAACTGCTGGACGCCTCCGAGGCCGAAGTCGATGAGGCGCTGCAGAAACTCTTGAGCGGCGGATTCGACGAGCAGCAGGGCGATGATAGTTCCTCGGAACAGGACGGAACGCCCGACGGAAACGAGAATGGTTCAGCAGAGGGCGGTCCGGACAACTCCGGAAACGGAGACCGCAGCTAGCCGTCGCCTTCGTCGGCGCCGTCCAGCACATCGTCGTCGTCCTGCAAGCCGCGGCCCATGGCAAAGGCTGCGCCCGAGAGGAAGGCCTTGGCCCGTTCCAGCTGCGGGTAGGGCTGCAGCAGCCGCCAGAAGCGCGGCCCGTGCCCTGCCTCTAGCAGATGCGCGAGCTCGTGCAGGATCACATAGTCCACCACCCATGTGGGCATCTCTTTGATTTTGTCCGAGATGCGGATGGTGCCCCGGGCCGGTGTGGCCGATCCCCAGCGGTCGTTCTGGTTGGACACCCAGCGAATGCTTTCCGGCACGGCGTCGCCGCCCAAGTACCGCTCCGACAGCTCCGCCGCGCGGCGGGCCAGCTCGGTGTCGTTGGTTGCAGTACGGCCTGCCGGACGTGCACTGCTGCGGGTCTCGAGCTTGGCCAGCATCCGCCGCACCCACTCCTGTTCCTGCGCCTGCGTAAAGTGACCGGGAATAGAGATCACGGCAGCCCCGTCCCGCCAGGCGGCCGAGACCGTCCGGCGACGGCGCGCGGAACGTTTGATAACCACGGGAGCACCGCTGGATGTGGTCAACGGCACGCGCTCCCCGGTGTCCGCCACCAGCGGCACCGGCCGCGACGGTGCCGCTGATCCACGGGATTTCTGCGTCTGTTCTGCTCGGGACATGCGTTGAGGTTACCGGGTGGCTCCGACCGCCCGCATCCCCCGACCGCTCCTGCCCCGTTTTCTGTGGATAACCACCGGGAACAAGCTGCCGCCGTGCCAGCATGGACTATCAGCTCGCTCCCGGTCACGGGCTAACGGCAAGGAGGCGGCCATGGCACAGTTGAAAATCAATCCCGGCCTGCGCATGGTCGAATTTTCCGCGGGCAGTGTGCAGTTCGGTCTGGGGGCCGGCGGACTAGTGCTCGAGGGAACCGGGGAATCGGACCGGCAGTTCCTGCGCCGCCTGCGTCAGGGGTTCGACTACGCCGATCTGGACGCAGTGCGCGCCCGCTGCGGACTGGAGGCCGAACGGGCCGCTTTGCTGCTGGCTGCGCTGGCGCCGGTGCTGGTGCCGGATGCCGGCGGGGAACGCTTGTCCGGTTTGCGCGCGGACCGGCTCGCCCCGGACGCGCGCCACTGGTCCGCGGTCTACTCGGCCGATGGTGAGGGATCGCTGGCCGCGCGGAGCCGCTGCGTGGTGCAAATCATCGGGCTGGGGCGCACCGGTGCAGCGTTGGCCACGACTCTGACGGCGGCCGGCGTCGGTACCTTCCTGCTGGAAGATCCGGCCGTGGTGAGCCCTGCGGATGTAGGCTCGGGCGCCTTCCGGATCACCGACATCGGTCTCACCCGAGGACAGGCTGTCCGGCGCGCGGCCCGCCAGATCGACCCAACGGTCGCTTGCCATCTCCTGCCGGGCGTGACCGCGGAACAAGGGACCGCAGGCATCTTTCCACGGGCGCTCAGTTTGGCCGTCTACCTCGACCGTGACGTGGCGGACCCCCGGGTCGCAGCGGCGCTGATGAGCCGGGGCCATCCGCACCTGAGCGTCCTGGTGCGTGAACACGACACCTTGATCGGGCCGCTGGTGGTACCCGGTCAAACGAGCTGCCTCGGTTGTGTGGAACTGCACCGGGCGGATGCCGATCCGACGTGGCCTGAGGTTGTTGCCCGGCTGACCGGCAAGCCTGGCACGGCCTCCGGGCGGGGCCAGGCCGACGAGGTATCGCAGTCGGTAGCGGCCGCCGGCCTGGCAGCCATCCAGGCCCTGCTCTACTTGGACGGACGGAATCAACCGGGCAGTTTTTCCGCCGTGCTCAAGCTTGAAAGCGGCGACGGCACCGTTACCCGGCACGACTATCCGCCGCATCCGGACTGCGGTTGCATGCTGGCCGCAGCGTCCTGAGACCAGCCCCGCGCCAAGAAACCACTAGAGACCGCGGCAGCTCAGTTCGCGGCCAGGATACGCAGCACGTCCTCGCCGTAGCGCTCCAGCTTGGCGGGTCCTACGCCGGCCAGCTTGGACAACTCGGGCAACGACTGCGGCCTGGCCTCGGCGATAGCCACCAACGTGGCGTCGGTGAAGATCACGAAGGCCGGCATCGACGCATTGCTTGCGGTGTCCTTGCGCCACTCGCGCAGCGCCTCGAATGTCGACTCCTCGTAGGTGGGCGGACAGTTGTTGCACCGGCCGACCTTGCGCTCCGCCCCGCTGCCCAACAGGGTGCCGCACACCCGGCAAACCGCCGGTGCGGCTGGCTTGCGGCGTGCGGGGCGCTGGCCGGATACGCTCCGCACCGAGGATGAAGAGGCCGGCCGCAGCCCGTCCAGGAACCGGGAGGGCTTGCGGTTAGCGCGGCCGCCCGGAGTCCGTGCCAGCGACCAAGAGAGCCCCAGATGCTGGCGCGCACGGGTGATGCCCACATAGAGCAGGCGCCGTTCTTCGTCCACGGCCTCGTCTGTGTCGGCGAAGGAGATCGGCATCAGTCCCTCGCTCAAGCCGACCAGGAAGACCGCGTCCCATTCCAGGCCCTTGGCCGAGTGCAGCGATGCGAGGGTGACGCCTTGGACAGTGGGAGCGTGCTGCGCAGCCGCGCGTTCATCCAGCTCCGCGACAAAGTCCAGCATGGTGAACACACCGCCGGCTGCCAAACCGCGGGCGGCATCCAGCTCCTCGGCCAGCCCCACCAGCGCGGCCAGCGATTCCCAGCGTTCGCGCACGGCACCGCCGGCCTGCGGCGCTTCGCGGGTGTAGCCCAGATTCGCCAGCACATCGCGGACCAGTTGCGGCACGGGCTCCGTTCCCGCAGCGCGGGACGAGGCGCGCAACTGCAGGATCGCGTCGCGGACTTCCCGGCGCTGGAAGAACCGCTCACCCCCGCGCAGTTGATAGCCGATACCGGCGCTGGCCAGCGCCTGTTCGTAAGCCTGCGACTGACCATTGGTCCGGAAAAGCACGGCGATCTGGGCGGCAGCCACTCCGTCGTCGATCAGACCGCGGATTCGGGTGGCCACCTGCGCCGCTTCCGCCTCGTCGTCGGCGCATTCGGTAAAGGTCGGCTCGGGGCCTGCCGGGCGCTGCGCGATCAGCTCCAGCGGCGTCGGCCAGCTGTCCCCTCCGCGCGACGACTGCCGGGTGCGGGCGGCCAGCAGCGAGTTGGCCAGCTGCACCACCTGGGGTGAGGAACGGTAGTCCCGCACCAGCTTCACCACATCGGCTCCGGGGAAGCGTTTGGTGAACTCCAGCAGATGGCGTGAGGTCGCGCCGGTGAAGGAGTAGATGGTCTGGCTGGCGTCTCCGACCACGCACAGTTCGTCGCGGTCCCCCAGCCAGAGGTCAAGCATCCGCTGCTGCAACGGCGAGACGTCCTGGTATTCATCCACCACGAAGTGCCGATACTGGTCCCGCACCGCGGCGGCGACCTTCGCATCCTCCTGGAGGATCCCGACGGTGATCAACAAGACATCCTCGAAGTCGATGATGTTCCGGTCCGTCTTGACGTCCTCGTAGGCCTGGTACAGCCGCGCCACCGTGGTCAGGTCGTAGCCCGCCGGCGCTACACGCCCGGCCGCCCGGCGGACGTAGCTCTCGGGCGTCAGCATGGAGACCTTGGCCCACTCGATCTCGGCGGCCAGGTCACGGATGGCAGCCCGGTCGGTGGTCAGCCGCAGGCGCCGGGCCGCTTCGGCGATGACGCTGGCCTTGTGGTCCAGCAAGCCGGGCAGCGGGCCGCCGACCGCCTGGGGCCAGAAAAACTGCAACTGTCGCAGCGCCGCGGCATGGAACGTGCGGGACTGCACCCCGCCGACGCCCAGGTCGCGCAGCCGCGTCCGCATTTCGGCGGCCGCCCGTGCGGTGAATGTCACGGCCAACACGCGCTGCGGCTGATATACCCCGGTGTGCACGCCGTAGGCGATCCGGTGGGTAATGGCCCGCGTCTTGCCGGTGCCCGCTCCCGCAAGGACACACAGCGGGCCGGCCAGGCTGGTGGCCACTTGGCGCTGTTCGTCGTCCAGCCCGGACAGGATCTGCTCTTCGAGGCTTCCCTCCGGGTGGGACGCGGCCGATACGCTCATTGCCCAGCCTGCGGCAGTTCGCCGCCGTACCAGTGCTCGATCAGCGCCCGCGCAATGGAAATGCCGCCGGCAACCTGGACCTCATCGGCTTCCAGCGCTGCGGCCAGCTCGTCGCGGCTGAACCAGCGCGTATCCAGGATTTCCACACCGTCCGGCACCGAAACCGCGTCGGTTGCCACGGCGGTGAAGCCAATCATCAACGACGCAGGGAACGGCCAGGGCTGGGAGCCGAGGTACGTGGGCGAATGCACCACGACGCCGGATTCCTCCTCGACCTCCCGCACCACCGCTGCCTCCAGCGACTCCCCCGGTTCCACGAATCCGGCCAGCGTCGAATACCGGCTGGCCGGCCACGCACTGTTGCGGCCCAACAGCAGCCGGTCGTCCTCATCGATCACCGAGACGATGATCGCTGGGTCGGTGCGCGGGAAATGTTGGCTGCCGTCGGCGGGGCAGCTGCGCACCCAGCCGCCTTGCTCGATCTCCGTGCGCTGCCCGCAGCGCGGACAATGGGTGTGCGTCAGGTGCCAATTTGAAATGGCTACGGCTTCCACAAACAACCCGACGTCCTGGGCCGAGAGCTCCCCTGCCACATCGCGCAGGCCCAGCCACTCGCCGTCGTACTCCGCCAGTTCCGCACCTTCAGGCAGCACGGACAGCACAATCTCGGTGCCGACCGGCACATCAGCCCCTTCCACTGCCCGTCCGAGGTAGACGGAGAGGTCGGTGGCGGCCCGTTCGCGGCTCGGGAGCAGCACGATCTTGCCGCCGCGGACCAGCGTTTTGCCGTCGGCGATGAGCATCACATAGGTGGTGTCGCCGCCCCAGATGCCGTCCAGCAGCCCCGGATGGCTGCGCCGTTCGCAGCCGCGGTCCATGGTGGTGCGCGCCAGCATCAATTGGCCCAGCGGCGGGAACCCGGCGGAGGCGGTGCTAAGACTCATGCATCTACCGTACTCACCGCGGGGCCCGGACCGTTATTCGGACTGTTGCAGCTGTGGAATGCACGACGGCGGTGCGTTCCGGTGCGGTCTGCGTCACCGTTCTGGCGACTCGCCGCGGCCGTGGACAGGCGGCCGGTACCGGTTGCACGTACGGTGGACTACGTGAGAAAGACACCTCTGGAGCTGGCGGCGATAGCCAGTGCGGCCGTACCCGGGTTGACGCCCACGGGCGTTGCCGGCTTGCCAGACGATGCAGCGGATTTCCAGTCCGCCGTGCTCACCGATGCGGCCGGCAAGCGATGGCGGGTGCGTTCGCCGAGACACGCCGAGGCCAGTATGCGGCTGGAAACGGAACTGCTGGTGCTCCGGGCTTTCTCCCCTGCCATCCGCGCAGAGCTGCCCTTCCAGGTGCCCACTGTCGCCGGAACCGTCCAGCAGTCTGAGCTGCGCACGTTCGTCTACAACCACGTGCCGGGCAGCATTTTCGCGCTGGAGGCGCTGGTTGCCTCCGCTGCCTCAGTACCGGTGTCCATCGGACGGGCAACTGCAGGCATCCACGACCTGCCCCCGGCCATGGTCGATGCCGCCGACCTGCCCAGTTACACCGCCGACCAGTTCCGCCAGCGCAAGCTCAACGAACTGGACCAGGCGGCCACCACGGGCAAGATCCCGCCTGCGCTGCTGCGCCGCTGGGAGCACGCCCTGGAGGACGTGGCCCTGTGGAAGTTCAACCCGTGCGTGGTGCACGGGGACCTGCACGAAGACAACCTGCTGGTCCATGACGGCAGCGTCGGCTCGGTGACCGGCTGGACCGATCTGCGCATCGGCGATCCGGCCGATGACTTTGCCTGGCTGGTGGCCGTGCACGAACAGTCGTTTGCCGACGTCGTGCTGGAATCCTACCGGAAGTACCGCAAGGATCCGGTCGACCCGCACCTGATGCGCCGGGCAGCGCTGGCCGCTGAGTTCGCCTTGGCGCAATGGCTTGTCCGGGGCCTGGCAGCGGACGATCAGACCATGGTGGACGAAGCCGTGGAGATGCTGAACGAGCTCGAATCGGACGTGGCCGAGCACGGCGGCCAGCCCATCAGTGTCACCGCTCCCCCGCCGCCCGCCGTTCCCCCGACCATAGCCGCGGCTGCGCCGGACGCTCCGGAGCTGGAGGCAGCCGAGGGCACCGGCGTACATCTCTCCAGCGGTGCCGGTCATCGGAAGGTCACCCTGCTCCCGGTCGAGGATCCGGTCGCCGATTCCGCTGCGTCGGCAACGTCCACCGACTTGCCGGCTAGCCAGGCTCCAGTCAGCTCGGAGGGCAGCAGCCCGGAGAACAGCGGTACGGACCGGTCGGAACCCGCGGACGGAGAAGACGCACCGGGAACCGGCCCTGCGTCGGTGGATACCACGGCGTTGCCGGTGATCAACCAGCAGTGACCTCCGCGGCTGACCCGGCGAGCTCGATGCGCTCTTAGGCGTAGGCCCGCAGGACGGCCGCTTCCAGCTCCTCTTCACCGGCAAGGTCGTGCGGCCTCACCAGCCGGTCCTGGGCAACGTAATAGAAGGCGGCCTTGACCTGGTCCAAATCAATGCCCTGCAGCCTGGCCCACGCCAGCCGGTAGACGGCCAACTGCACGGACTTGACGGCCCTCTGCCGGCCCGTCGGCGCTGTGCCGGTCTTCCAGTCAATCAGATCCCAGCAGCCGTCGGCGTCCCGGAAGATTGCATCGATGCGCCCACGCACGACGACGTCGCCGACCCGGGTCTCCACGGGCACTTCGATGGCCGCCGGCACCCGGTTGGCCCATTCGGAGTCCTTGAACGTCTTAATCAGACCGTCCAGATCGTAGGCCTCGTCGATGTAGGAGTCGGCCGCTCCCGGGTACTCCTCGAGGTCCAGCATCCCGGTGGTGCCGAAGTATTCCTCGATCCACCCGTGGAAGGCCGTTCCCTTCCTGGCTGCCATGCCGGGCTTGCGCGGCACCGGACGGCGCAGGCGCCGGGTGACTTCGTCGGGATCGTCGGCCAAGTCCACCAGCAGCGAAGCGGAGATGTGGGCCGGCAACTGCACTTCTCCGGCGGTTGGCGAGGCATTGTGCCGTTCCAACAACAGGCTGGCTTCATGAGCCCACGCTGAATCCGCAGGCGGCCGGCCGTCCTGCGCCAGCGATTCGAGCACTGCCTGGGCTGCCTGTTCCATGGCCGCGCGGCGGCCGGCGCGTCGGCGCTGCGGGACACCGTTGCGGTAGACCAGCGGTCCTTCCAAGGGGTCAAAGGGCCACAGCGCCGATTCCACTTCCGCGCGGAACGGATTCTCCGGCCCAAGATCCTCGTCCTGCACCCAATGCGCCACCTGCACCGTACCTGGTTCACGCTGCGACAGCTCATGCAGCTCGGCCAAGAACACAGAGGCCGCCGTTGGCTTTACCTTGCTGCCGGTCCAGCCGGCGGAACTGCAGACCAGCAGGTGCTTGGCCCGGGTATAGGCGACGTAGGCCAGCCGGCGCTCTTCGTCTTCACCGTGGGCTTGGACCTCCCCTTTATAGTCCGCTTCCGCGTTCAGCCAGGACAGCTGATCCGGCTGGTCGGTGTCCCACTGGGGCAGATCCGAGCGATCTCCGCGCAACGGCCAGGGCAGCGCCGCGTGGCCGCTGCTCCACCGGCTGTCCGACGACGAGGGGAAAGCCCCGTCATTGAGCCCCGGCACGAAGACCGCATCCCACTCCAGCCCCTTGGACGCGTGGACGGTGAGCAACTGCACGGCATCGTGACGCACGTCCACCTGGGCCATGTCCAGGCCCCCTTCCTCGGCGGCGGCGGCTTCCAGCCAAGCGAGGAAGGCCAGCAGGTCAACGCGTTGCGACGTCTGCATGAACGCGGCCGCAGCGTCGTGGAAAGCATCAAGATTGCGCCGCGCCTGGTGGATGCTCAGGCCGGGTTTGGAGGCGACCTCGATATCCAACATCATGGTGCGCTCGACTTCACCCAGCAACAGCGTCAGGTCATCGCCGATGAAGCTGCGCAGGTAGCGGACCTCATCCGCCAAACGCGCCAACCGCTCCAGCGCTACAGGCGTCAACGAGCGTCCATAGCGTGAGGTCCAGCCCGGCCTGGGCAGCCGGTCGAGCGCCTCAATCAGGGACGCTGCCTCGGCCAGATCGTGTTCGACGACGGTTTCCGAGGCCGCTTCATCACGTTCTAGGTCGGGAGCCTCGCCGGCCCGGACGGCGCTGAGGCGCTTGCGCTCCAGGAAGCGCGACCAGTCAGCCAAGGCCATGAGGTCCGCAGGTCCAATCCGCCAGCGGGCACCCGCCAGCAATCGCATCAGTGCATCGGAGCGTCCCGGATCCGCCAAGACCCGAAGCATTGCCACGAGGTCCACAATGTCAGGCTGGGCCAGCAGCCCGGCCAGCCCTACGATTTCGTAGGGAATGCCCCGTTCGTCCAGTGCCTTGGCGATCCCGGGGATCTGGGCGCGTCGCCGGCACAAGACCGCAGCGCTGACCTGCTCTGCCTTGCCTGTTTCCGGATCGCGGGCGAAGACCGTCATCCTCGCTCGTTCGATTGCGTCGGCAAGGGCATTGGTTTCTTCCGCCTCGGTCGCGTACCGCCCCAGCGCCACTGTTCCTGCCGTGGCTCCCGGCCGCGGGCGCAGCGGCGGAACGCTGATCCTGCCGGCCCGCGGCCGGTTCGGGTCATCCCTGTTCAGCGGTGAGGATATCCGGTTGGCCATCCGCAGGATGTTTTCGCTATTGCGCCAGGCCACCGTGAGGAAGCCCGCCGGAGCAGGGGTCCGGTGTCCGTCGTCGTCCACCAGCGGGAATTGCTCTTGGAAGGCGAAAAGCTGGCCGGCCGACGCACCACGGAAGCCATAGATGGATTGGTTGGGGTCTCCCACCGCGGTCACGGCGTGCCCGTCCCCGAACAGTTCGGAGAACAGCACCATCTGGGCGTGGGAGGTGTCTTGGAATTCGTCGAGCAACACCACCTTGTAGCGGCTGCGTTCGAGTTCGCGGGCCTGCGGCACTTCGCGGGCGATGCGCGCCGCAAGCGAGACGAGATCGCCGTAGTCCAGCACGCCGCGTTCCCGCTTGGCCCGGTTGTACGCGGCGGCGAGGCCCGCCACCGTAATCCGCGTCCGCAGCCGATCCAGCAGTTTCCGGACGTCCTGCTTGGCCGGTTTGGTGCTGCCGTCGATATAAGGAAGGGCGGCGACCCGCTCCACCTCCGCCTCCAAGTATTCGGCCGCCTGCTCCGGGGTCACCAAATGCTCCGAACATTCTCCGGCGAACTGCATGACGGAGCCGACCAGCGTCGACTTGGCGGCCACCAAGTGCTCGATGGGACCGTCGTAGGCTTCCACACAATGGCTGGCCAGCTGCCAGGACTGCGCTGTGCCCAGCAGCACCACGTCGCGTTCGATGCCCAGGCGAAGCCCGTAGTCGCTGACCAGGGCATTGGCGTAGGAGTGGTAGGTGGAGACCTTGGGCTCCACGAATCCGGCGGCATTGTCCGCTTCCTGCGGCAGCAGTCCCTTGCGGTCCAGCCTGGCCAGCTGGGCACGGATCCGGGCGGCCAGTTCCCCGGCGGCTTTGCGGGTGAAAGTGACGCCGAGGATCTCGTCCGGCCGCACGAGGCCGTTGGCCACCAGCCAGACGACGCGGTCGGCCATGGTCGCTGTCTTGCCGGACCCGGCGCCGGCGATGACCAGCAGGGGCTGCAGCGCGGAGCTGATGATGGCGGATTGTTCCTCGGTGGGCAGATGCTGGCCCAGCGAACCGGCGAGTTCTTCGGGGGTGTATGTGGTGGTGACCGATCCGATGCTCATTCGGTGACCTGCCTTCCTTCTGCGCACAGGGGACAAATTTCCGGGGCCCGGCAGCCGTGGCCGCCGTTCCGGGACCGCTGCGGATCATGTCGGGCTTCGAACTGCGCGGCGGACATCAGGGCCGCCGCCTCATGGATCATCGGCGTGGCCCAGTCATCGCCGTCGGCCAGGCTTTCCTGCTGCTGGACCTTGACCGACTTCAGGTCCTGCCCGAGTTGGACCAGGGATGCGCCGCCGGCGGCCGGCTTGTGCCCGGAAAACCCTCCGGCCGCCACCGCCGCCTGGTAGCTTCCGAGCTGGGGGTGCCGCTCCAGCTCCGCTTTCGTTGGGGCAGAGCGGCCCGTTTTCAGGTCCACGATGTGCAGCCGTCCGTCGGCGTCCAGCTCCAGCCGATCCACTTGTCCGCGCAGCCTGGCCACACGCTCGGGCCCTTGCAAATCCACGGAGAAGTCCTGCTCCACACCGGCCAGGCTCCGGCCTTCCAAACGCATCTGGACTACGTACTGGGCCAGTCTCCGGACCATGCCTTCGGCCCGGTTGAAGTCCAACCGGCCCTCCCAGTTCTCCTTCATGCCCAACTGCGGCCAGCGGCGGACAAGTTCCGCCACGTATTCGCTCCCGGTGCCCTCGGGAAGGTCCTGCGCAATACCGTGGACCAGCGTGCCCAGGCTGCGGGCAAAATCGGTAGCGGCTTCGCCCCCGGCGGCCTGGATGAACCAGTCCAGCGGCGACTTCTGAACAGCCTCCACCTTCGATGGGGACACCGGAACAGGTTCCCCTTCCGGCACGACCGGTGCCGTACTGCTCAGGGGCAGCAGTCCCCACCAGTCGCGCGGATGCGCCCCCGGCACCGGCACCGGACTGGCCGCCAGCATCGCCAGGACCGCCGCAGCGTCAGCAGCTTGTTCCGGACGGTCCGTTGCTTGCTGGGCCGCCTGCCGGAGTTCCGCAGCCAGCGCACGCACGGTCCGCGGCCGGAGTACTTCTGTGGCCGGCCGGGGAGTTTCCGGGTCCAGCCACGGATCGACCAGGTCCAGGAACTGGGACGGCTGGGCATCTTCCGATTGCACGGCCGTGCAGATCAGCCGGTGCTCCGCGCGGGAAATTGCGGTGGAAAAGCTGCGCAGTTCGTCATACCGGATCTCGCGCAGCCGGGCCACCGCGTCGATCCGCCGCGCCTCCTCGGCACCGTGCTCCAAAACGTCGACGAACTGGGTGCTGCCCAGCAGCTCTCCGCGCAGCCTCGTGTTCGGCCACACCCCTTCCTGGACGCCCGCCACGATGACCAGCGGCCAGCCCCGGCCAGCCGCCGACGCCGGAGTGAGCAGTTCAACCGCTTCGCGCATCTGCGCCCGCGGCGCCAGGTTGTCCATCGGCAGTTCCTGGTTCAGCAAGTACTCCAGGAACTGCCGCGGGCTAGAGCCGGGAAGCTGGTCGACATACCGTTCGGCCGTCTGGAACAACGCCATCATGGCGTCGAGATCACGGTCGGCCCGCACCCCGGCCGGTCCGCCTTGCAGTGCCTGCGCGGCCCAGCGGTCCGCGAGCCCGGCTGCGGACCACAGGGCCCACAGCACGGTCTCAGCGTTGGCTCCCGGCTGGGCCGCTGCCTCCCGGCCGGCTTGGAGCATCCGCGCGACCCTCCGCGCGGCACCGCCTTCCCTCCCCAACGTGCCCAGGAACGCAGCGTCGCCCAGCGCCTCCACGAGCAGGGCATCGCTGGACCGGCCCCCGCCGCCCAGCAGCTCTTCGCGCCGCAGGGCTTGGCGCAGCCGGCGCAGGTCGATCGCCGTCGCGCCCCCGATCCTGGACGTCAGCAGGGAAACGGCGGTGTCGGCGGTGAGCAAGTCCGGATCGAGCGCCATGGCCAGCGCATCCAGCAACGGCCGGACGGCCGCTTCGTCGCGCACGGCGGTTTCAGCCACCGGAACTTTGACCGCGATGTCTTGGCCAGTGAGGTAGCGCGCGAGGGCGGAGAGCTGGCCGCCGGTCCGGACGATCACGGCCATCTCACTGAGCCTGTAGCCCTCGAACAACCGGGCTTCCAGGATCCGCTGGGCGACATAGCGGTGCTCGTGGACGGGTGAAGCCACCACGTGCACACTGGCGGAAGGCGCACCATCTCCTACCGCGGCAGCTCCGCCGGGTTCGGCAGCTCCTCCGGTTTGCGACCGCGGAGCAGAATGGACGAGCTCGCGGGCGCGGTGGGCGCCGGCAACTTGGGAGATCCTGGCCGCAGTGGATTGCCAGGAGGCGGCGATTTCGGGCGCCATCCGGTGCGAGGTGGTCAAGACCAGCGTCTGCAGGGGTTTGTCCCGGGCGCCGAGGAGTCCCGGAAGTTTGCCGATAACATCCGGCCGGGCGCCTCGGAATCCCTGGACGACCGTGTCCGGCGAGGCCGCAAGCACGGCGTCCTGTCCCTCGACGAGCAAGGCAAGCAGCTCGAAGACGGCCGGATTGGCTTCCTGCAGGTCATCAGCCAAGATCAGCTGCAGGCGGCTGCGCTCCCGGTCAAGGAGTCCGGGATGCTCCAGCAACAGCTGGCGCGCCGACGTGATGATGCCGGCAGGGTCGAAGGCCTCAGGCATCCGGAGGTCGATCAAGTCCCGGTATTCACGGTAGAGCTGTGCCGCAGCAGCCCAGTCCGGGCGGCCGCACTCGGCGCCCAGGAGCTCCAGCTGCGCGGCGGTGCTGCCGTACTCGGTCAACCGGTCGAAAAGCTGGCGGATCTCCTGCCGGAAGCCTCGGGTCGCCAGGGCCTGCTGCAGGTCATCCGGCCAGTCGGCACCCTGGCCATAACCCGCACGATGACCGGCCAGCAGTTCGGCGATGATCTGGTCCTGTTCCGGCCCGGACAGCAGCCGGGGCGCCCGTTCCACCAGCGGCAGCAGTCCTTCCACGCGGGCCCGGCGGATCAAGTCGAAGGCGTAGGCAGACCAGGTCCTGGCCAGGGACGTGCCCAAGCTGCGGTCAAGACGCGCCGTCAAGGCATCCCGCAGCCGCGACGCTGCCAGCCGGTTTGGGGCCATGAAGAGCAAGCCCGCCGGGTCCAGCCCGGTTTCCTGCACACGGCGGACTGCATGCTCCACCAGGGCGGTCGTCTTCCCGGTACCCGGGCCGCCGAGCACCAGCACCGGACCACAGCCGGCGGGCAGGCCGATCACGACTTCCTGGTCCTGGCTCGGCAGCGGGGCGCCGGCGGACGTGGCTTCGGGCCGAACCAGCTTCAGTCCCGCCGGTGGCTTCGTCTCCATCATGCGCCCATCCCATCAGTCGCCTCGGACATTTTGCGCCGCAACCGCTCGATCGCTGCGATCTCTTCGTCTTGGGGCATCCAGCGGGCCTGCGCCATCCGCACTTTTGCCGGCCCGGCAGCCGGCTCTGCCAGCGGCGTCCCCTCCCGGCGGTAGTGCATCACCGCCCGCGCCATCAGCTCATCGGGCAGTGAACCGTTGGCGCGGATGATGCGCCACCAAGGAGCCGCGTCCCCGTGCTGCGACATAATCCTGCCGACCAGCCGGGGCCCGCCCACATCGAGCAGCTCGGCAACATCCCCGTACGACAGCACGCGGCCGGGCGGCACAATGGCTGCGAGGTCCAGGACCGCTTCTACCACCGCTTCCCGCATTACACCATTGTAATTTGACCTATCCTTGCCGCCCTACACCGGGCACCGGAACGTCCCGGAGTTTCACACGCTCCGCTGCGCCTCCCCGATTTCGTCCGACCCGGCGGCTACGGTTACCGGCATGAACAGCTGGCATGAACGTCCCCGGGCCGCATTCGATCTGGAAACCACGGGCCGTGATCCGCACACCGCCCGGATCGTCACGGCGTCCCTTGTCCTGGTCGATGAAGGAGGACGTCCCGTCCAGGAGCGCGAGTGGCTGGTAGACCCCGGCGTCGAAATTCCCGCCGAAGCGGCCGCGATCCACGGGGTCAGTACGGAGCGCGCACGCGCCGAGGGCCTCGATGCAGCCACCGCCACCGCCGGGATTGCCGAGGCGTTGGCGGGCTTGTTTGACGCCGGCATTCCCGTCATGGCCTTCAATGCCGCCTACGACTTCACCGTGCTGGCGAACGAATGTGCGCGGTACGGTCTCCAAACCCCGGAGGCAAGTCCGGTGATCGATCCGTTCATTCTGGATAAGCAGATGGACCGCTACCGGCGGGGGAAGCGCACCCTGGTGGCGCTGTGCGAACTCTACGGCGTGCGCCTGGAGGCTGCGCACACGTCGGCGGCCGACGCGCTGGCAACCATCGGAGTCGCTGATGCCCTTGCCCGCCGCTACACGGGACTGTGTATCGACGCCGCCGAACTGCATGCACGGCAAATCGGCTGGTGCGCCCAACAGGCAGCCAGCTTTCAGGAATGGTTGCGGCGCACTGATCCGGAAGCCGTTGTGGACGGCGTCTGGCCCGTACGACTGATGCCCGCGGCCGTTTGACGCTCCTCCGCAGGCCCTGGTTTCCGCCGCGCGCCTCGAACGTTTGAACGTCAACTTCGGGTCGTAATATGACGCAACCTCTGGTCGAATTCCGGCGCACTGCCCCGGCTGTCATAATTAAGACTTGGCGGCGGCGCGTGCTATGGCGGCTGCCAATGCTTCCTGAGTTCAACTCCCCGAGGTTTCATGATCACCGTTACCGACCTGCGCAAGGTCTACCGCCAGGGCAACCGCGAAGTGGTAGCCCTCGACGGCGTCAGCCTGTCCGTTCCCAAGGGGTCCATCCACGGCATCGTCGGCCATTCCGGCGCGGGCAAGTCCACCTTGGTGCGGTGCCTGACCCTGCTCGACAGCCCGACGTCGGGTTCGGTATCAATCAACGGTGCGGAACTCAGCGCAGCCCGGGACGCCGATCTCAGGACGGCCCGGCGCCGCATCGGGATGATCTTCCAACATGCGAACCTCATGGATTCGCGCACCGCTGCCGACAACGTGGCGCACCCCCTGGAGATCGTCAAGACGCCAAGGGCAGCGATCCGCTCGAAGGTCGCCGAACTGCTCAAGCTGGTCGGACTGGAGGGGTTTGAGAACGCCTACCCGTCGCAGCTGTCCGGCGGCCAGCGCCAGCGCGTCGGCATCGCCCGCGCCCTCGCCTCTGATCCCGACGTCCTGCTCTGTGATGAGCCCACGTCGGCGCTGGACCCGAAAACCACCGACGAAATCCTGACACTGATCCAGGACCTCACCCAGCGGCTCCAGCTGACCGTGCTGGTGATCACGCACGAGATGCAGGTCATCAAGCGCATCTGCGACTCGGTCTCGCTGCTGGAGGCGGGAAGGATCGTCGAACATGGCCCGCTGCGCACTGTGGCGGCCGATCTCGGCGGCCGGCTGTCGAGCACGCTGCTCCCATTGCCGTCGGCCGAAACGAACGGCAGCGGCACCGTGCTGGAAATCCTGTATTCAGGTGACAGCGCTTCGGAACCGGTGCTCACCGGGGCCGCACGCACGTTCGGAATGGACCTGAACGTCCTGGCCGGCAGCGTGGAGTCGTTGGCCGGCACCCAGTTCGGTCACCTCCGCATCCAGTTGCCGACCGGGGCGGACACCGCGTCCCTCGCCCGGCACTTGACCGGCCAGGGCGTCGCCGTTCGCGTCGTCCAGGAAGAGACATCATGAACTTCATCAACGAACTGATGACCAACCCGGCCATCACCAAGGCCTTGCCCAAAGCCTTCGGCGAAACCTTGCTCATGGTGGGTGTCTCGGGTGCCTTTGTCCTGCTGATCGGCCTGCCGCTGGGCATCTTCCTCTACACCAGCGCACCGGGGGGCCTGCGGCCCCTGCGGGTGACTAACCGGATCGTGTCCGACGTCATCGTGAACATCACCAGGTCCATTCCGTTCGCCATCCTGATGATCGCGCTGATCCCGCTGGCACGGGCGATCACCGGCACGTCGATCGGCGCCTTGGCGGCCTGTGTCTCGCTCACCATCGGCACGGTGCCGTTCTTCGCACGGTTGGTGGAAACCGCTCTGCGGGATGTCAGCTCCGGCAAGATCGATGCCGCCATGGTCATGGGTTCCACCCGGCTGCAGATTGTGGCCAAGGTCCTGGTTCCCGAAGCATTGCCCGGGCTGTTCGCCGCCTTGACGACCACGCTGGTCACCTTGGTGGGCTACTCCGCCATGGCGGGCCTCACCGGGGGCGGCGGCCTGGGCCAGCTTGCTTACAACTACGGCTTCCAGCGTTTCGATACCACGGTCATGATTGTCACGATCGTGATCATGGTGGTCCTCGTCCAGCTGATCCAGTGGACCGGAGATGCCCTGGCCCGGCGTGTGGACCACCGCAGCGCAGCCCAAGCGGGCACGAAGAGACGCCGGCACGAGCCCGCCACCGCCGTCTGAACGGTCTCGCTGTCAGATCAGGGACATTGTCAGTTCAGGGACATTGCAGTCCCGCTCCCCCAAGCTCCCGCCGGCCCTGAGGCCGCGGAGGAATGCAGCCAGTAGCCGCTAGCTGCACCACATCCGGGATGAGCCGCCTTCGGCCTGCCCCGGTTAGTTGAAAGGAACGCACGCAGATGCGTAAAGCTCTAACCCTCATTGGTACCGGCCTGGCCGCGGCCTTGGCGCTGACGGCTTGCGGTGGCTCTGATTCCACCCCCAGCGCTGATGCCACGCTGGATCCGGCCAATCCCACGACGATCACGGTCGGTGCCACTCCGGTCCCCCAAGGCCGGATCCTGCAGTTCGTGGATGAGAACTTGGCCAAGGATGCCGGCATCGACCTGGACATCAAGGAATTCACCGATTACCAGACCCCGAACATCGCCCTGAGCGATGGCTCTCTGGATGCCAACTATTTCCAGCATTTGGCCTTCTTTGACCAGCAGGTGGCTGACAAGGGCTACGATTTCGAACACGGCGAAGGCATCCATATTGAGCCGTACGCCGGGTTCTCGTCCAAGCATAAGAGTGTCGACGAGATCCCCGAAGGCGCAACCATTGCGGTCACCAACGACCCGGGTAACCAGCCGCGCGCACTGAAGATGCTCGAAGCCGAGGGCCTGCTGTCCGGCATCGAGGATGATTCTGCGGCACTAACGCTGACCGATGAGCAGAACCCTAAGGGCCTGAAGTTCGAGGAGAACCAGCCCGAAATCCTGGTCCAGCTGATCGACGATCCGAAGGTCGACTTGGCCATCATCAACGGCAACTTTATCCTGGATGCCGGCCTCAATACGGATGATGCGGTGATCGTCGAATCCGCCGAGAACAACCCGTATGCCAACTTCATGGCCTGGAAGGCAGGCGACGAGAACCCGGCAGTCGCCAAGCTCGAAGAACTGCTGCACAGCCCGGATGTGAAGAAGTTCATCGAGGAGACCTGGCCCAACGGCGACGTGTTCCCCGCCTTCTAACCCCGTCCCGGCCGCTGACCTCAGCGGCTTGCCGCGGGCAACGAGAAGTCCCCGGAAGCTTCGGCTTCCGGGGACCTTTCGTTCTCGGTCAGCTGATGGCAGGCCCGCGACGCCGCTGTACCGGCGCGGGTTGCTCGGCGGAGGTCCGCCCGGACAACACCTGGATAACTACCCAGGCCACTGCTGTTACCGGTACGGCCAATACCGCACCAACGATGCCGCCCAGGATGGTTCCTGCGGTCAAAGCCAGCAGGATCACCAGCGAGTGCAGACTCACCGAGCGCCCCATCACGACAGGCTGCAGGAAGTTGCCTTCCAACTGCTGCACCACAATCACGACGGCGACCACCACCAGCGCAGCCACCGGCCCATTGGCCACCAGGGCCACCAGGGTTGCCAGGATGCCGGCAACGGTGGCGCCCACGATCGGAATGAATCCGCCGATGAAGATCAGCACCGAAAGCGGCAGCGCCAGCGGCACCTGGATGATGAACAGGGCTAGGCCGATGAAAAAAGCGTCGACGGCTGCCACGATGGCGGTGCCCCGCACATAGCTGCCCAGCACGTCCGTGGCACGCGAGCCGGCCTCTTCCAGCTTGGGCCGCCGAGCCGCCGGGAACCAGCTGAGCAGGAAGCCCCAGATCCGCGGACCGTCCTTGAGGAAGAAGAACAGGATGACGGCCATCAGGACGGCCCCGGTGACGACTTCGGCCGCCGTCGACAACCCGCTCAGCGCGCTGCGTCCAACCGTGGCGCTGGTCAGGAAATCGACCACCCCGGCGAGCGCCTCGTCGATCTGCTGCTGGCTGACCGGCAGCGGGAAGTTGGCCAGGAACTGCTGAAGCTGCATCCAGCCCTCGCGGGCGGAGCGGACCAGTTCATCCGATTCGCTCCGGACCGCGAAGACGATCCCGGTGATCACGCCGCCGAGCACCACGAGGATCCCGAGGAACGCGGTGACCGTAGCCAGCGCCGCGGACCAACCCCAGCTGCGCAGCAGCCGCACCACCGGGCCCACGGCCGCCGCCAGGATCAGGGCGATCAGGACGGGAATGACGAGCAGCCTCACCTGCAGCAGCCCGTAAATCACCACCACGGCCAGCAGCAGCGTCAGCAGCAGCTGAGCCGAACGGGTAGCCGTGCGGCCCAAGCCGTCCGACCACATTGACCGAGGCGGTACATGGACGGCGGCATCCGCCGTCCTGCGAGCACCGCCGTCGTGCTTTTCCTGCATTTGCCTGCGCCTGGACAACAGGCCCATCTGCACTCCCCTGGTTTGACGTTTTGGCAGTCCGGTCCCTTACGGTTCCGGTTTCAGGACCAGTCTGCCATGCCCCTGGCCAGCCCGGACACGGCGGCGGCTGCCCGGCGCTGTCCAGGAAAGGGCTCAGCCAAGGGGTCAGACCGTTGGTGTGGCCGCAGCGGCGGCACGCGCGGCCGCCGGGAGGGCCGCAAAAATCTTGTCCATCGCGGCGTCGTCGTGCGCGGCGGAAAGGAACCAGGCTTCGAAAACCGACGGCGGCAGGTAGATGCCGGCGTCGAGCATCGCGTGGAAGAACGGCGCGTAGCGGAAGGTCTCCTGGGCCTGCGCGTCGGCATAGTTGCGGACGCCGGTGGCCGAGGTGCCGAAGGCCACGCTGAACAGGTTTCCCGCGGTCTGGATGCTGTGGTCCACGCCGGCCTCGGACAAAGCGGCGGACAGCGCTGCCTGCAGGTCGCGCGAGCGGGAGTCGATGGCCGTGTAGACGTCCGGCGTTGCGGCAGTCAGCGTCGCGACGCCGGCCGCCATGGCAATCGGATTGCCGGAGAGGGTGCCGGCTTGGTAGACCGGGCCCACCGGCGCCAGGTAGTCCATGACGTCCGCGCGGCCGCCCAGGGCAGCGACGGGCATGCCGCCGCCGATGACCTTGCCGAAGGTCAGCAGGTCGGGCACGAAGGGATCGGTTGCACCGGCGGCTCCCCCGGTCAGCCCCCAGTAGCCGGCATAGCCGGTGCGGAAACCGGTGAGCACCTCGTCCAGGATCAGCAGCGCACCGTGTTCGCGGGTGATCCGGGACAAGGCCGCGTTGAAGCCGTCGGCGGGGGTGACCACGCCCATGTTGGCAGGGGCCGCTTCGGTGATGACCGCGGCGATCTGGCTGCCGCGGGCGGCGAAGACCTCTTCCACGGCGGCCAGGTCGTTGTACGGCAGCACCAGCGTCTCGGCGGCGGTCGCCTCGGTGACACCGGCCGAACCGGGCAGCGCGAGCGTGGCGACGCCGGAACCCGCGGCGGCCAGGAGCCCGTCTAGATGGCCGTGGTAGCAGCCGGCGAACTTCACGATCAGGTTGCGCCCGGTGTAGCCGCGGGCAAGACGGACCGCAGTCATGGTCGCTTCCGTACCGGTGGAGACCATCCGCAGACGCTCGACGGCGGAGACCCGGCCAACGACCAGGGCGGCCAACTCGGACTCGGCCGGCGTGGAGGCGCCGAAGGACAGGCCGCGATCCACTGCGGAATGCACCGCCTCAAGCACGGCCGGGTGGGCGTGGCCCAGCAGTGCCGGCCCCCACGAGCAAACCAGGTCAACGTACTCGCGGCCATCGGCGTCGGTGAGGTAGGCGCCGCTGCCGCTGACCATCATGCGCGGAGTTCCGCCGACTGATCCGAAGGCCCGCACGGGCGAGTTCACGCCGCCGGGCATCAGTTGGCGGGCGCGTTCGAAGAGCTCCTCGGAGCGGGAGGCTTCAGTCATGGTCTTGATTCCTTTCGGCACAGCTTCAGTCCGCTGCGGGCAGGGTGGTGCCCGCGGCGGCAGGGAGTTCAGGGGTTACTTCAGCCAGCGGGCCAGTTCCGGGGCCCAGTAGGTCAGCACCATGTCGGCGCCGGCGCGGCGGATGCCGAGGACCGACTCAAGGATGGCGGCCTTCCGGTCGATCCAGCCGTTGGCCGCGGCCGCCTCGATCATCGCGTACTCGCCGGAGATCTGGTAGGCCGCCACCGGCACCGGGGACATTTCCGCCACGTCGGAGAGGACGTCCAGGTAGCTCATGGCTGGTTTGACCATGATCATGTCGGCGCCTTCTGCCAGGTCCAGCTCAACTTCGCGGATGGCCTCGCGCCGGTTGGCGGCATCCATCTGGTAGGTGCGCCGGTCTCCGGTGAGCTGCGAATCCACCGCTTCACGGAACGGCCCGTAGAAGGCCGAGGCATATTTTGCGGCGTAGGCCAGGATGGAGGCGTCCTGGTATCCGGCCTCGTCCAACGCCTGGCGGATCACGGCCACCTGGCCGTCCATCATCCCGGAAGGACCCAACACGTCGGCGCCCGCCGCCGCCTGGACCACGGCCATCTCCGCGTAGATCGGCAGCGTGGCGTCGTTGTCCACCGTGCCGTCGGGAGCAAGGACGCCGCAGTGCCCGTGGTCGGTGAATTCGTCCAGGCAAACGTCGCCCATCACCACCAGGTCGTGGCCGACCTCCGCCTTCACATCGGCAATGGCCCGGTTCAGCACGCCGTCGGGGTCCACTCCCGCGCTGCCGGTGGCGTCGCGCACCGCGGGAACACCGAAGAGCATGATCCCGCCGAGCCCCAGTTCCACGGCCTCGGCGGCCGCCCGTTTGAGCGAATCCGTGGTGTGCTGGACCACGCCCGGCATGGACTGCAGCGGCACCGGCTCAGTGATGCCTTCGCGGATGAACGCCGGCAGGATCAACTGGTTCGGGTGGGTCCGGACCTCCGCGGTCATCCGGCGGATCGCTTCGGTGGCCCGCAGTCGACGGGGCCGGTGGTAGGGGAAGCTCATGGCGTTCCTTCCGTTTCGGTTGGCTGGCGCTCCAGCGTTTGTGCGAGCGCGTCGGCGATGCCCGACGGGGTCGGTTCGGCAGCCGTGGCGGCGATCTCCAGCCCCAGTTCGGCGGCCTGCCGTGCCGAACTGGTGCCGATGGCGATCAGCCGGAGTCCGGCCGGCCAGGGGTCCAGAAGGCCGGCCAACCGCCGCGTCACGCTGGGCGAGGTCAGGACGACGGCGTCGATGCCGCCGCCGAGCGCCAGGCTGCGGAAATCGGCGGCGGTGATGACTTCCAGGCCATCGGCGCGCTCACGGGATGCGATCTCCAGTGCGGCCGTCAGCCGGAGCTCCGTCCGGGCGGGATAGTCCACGGTCCGGTAGGCGGTCACCGGCAGCACCTGCCAGCCTTTCGCCATCAAGCCTTCGAAAACCGTGGGGGCGGCGATATCGGCCTGCGGCAGCAACACCATCATCCGCTCCGTCGAACGGCTCGCGCCTTCGGGCGGAAGCGGCCAGGCGTCCACCAGGCCGACGGCGTCCATGCTGCCGGGCGGAACCAAGTCCACCGAGATCCCTTCCGCCTCAAGCGCCCCGGCGCTCGGCGTGCCGACGGCGGCAACCTTGGTGTCGCCGACCAGCGCGGCCAGGCTGGTTCCACGGTCCAGGGCCCAGGCCTTCAGCGCCCGCACCGTGGTGATGCTGGTGATCACCAGCCACTCCGCCTTGTGCTGGGCCAGCAGGGTGAGGGCTTCGTCCAGTTCGGCCGGCTTGTCGGTCCGCTCGAAATCGATCAGGGGCATGACGCTGGCCGACGCGCCCCGCCGCTGCAGTTCGGCTGCCATCCCGGCTGCGCGATCCGGGGTGCGCGGCAGCACCACCCGCAGCCCCTGAAGCTGGTTCTCCGGCGCCCCGCGCTGCCGCAGCAACGCCATGGTCAGTGGCCAGCCTGGCTCATCAAGTCGCCGGCGCCCTGCCCGAGCAGCTCTTCAGCCAACCGGGCGCCCAGCGCCACAGCATCTTCGACACCGGCAGCCTGCACCTGCTGCTCTCCGTGCAACAGCCGGCTGCCGTCGGGGCTGCAGACCACTGCCCGCAGCACCAGGGTGCCGGCGTCGACCCGTGCCAGCGCCCCCACCGGAGCGCTGCAGCCTGCTTCCAGCCGTGCCAGCAGCGAGCGTTCGGCGGTCACGGCCAAGCGGCTTTCCGCGTCGTCGTACTCGGCCAGCGCGCCGGCCAGCGCCGTGCCGGCCGCGGCGTCGGCCACCCGGCATTCAACGGCCAGTGCGCCCTGCCCCGGAGCGGGCAGCATGACCGACGGATCCAGCAGTTCCGTTACATGCTCGGTGCGGCCCAGCCGGGCCAATCCGGCGGCGGCGAGCACGACGGCGTCAAGATCGGCATGCTTTCCTTCGACCATCGCTTCGCCGGTCAGCCCCTTGACCCGTCCCAGCCGCGTGTCCACATTGCCGCGGATGTCCACCACATCCAGATCGGGGCGGGCCGCGCGCAACTGGGCTGCCCGGCGCGGCGAGCCCGTGCCCACCTTGGCCCCGGCCGGCAGTTCGGCGAGCGTCAGGCCGTCGCGGGCGCACAATGCGTCCCGGACGTCCACACGCACCGGAATGGCGGCGATCTGCAGACCTTCCGCCACGCCGGTAGGCAGGTCCTTGAGCGAATGCACGGCCACGTCGCAGCGGTCGTCCAACAGGGCCTCGCGCAGGGCGGCGGTAAACACACCGGTACCGCCGATTTGGGCCAGCGGTCCCTTGAGCACGTCGCCCTCGGTCTTGATTCGGACCAGTTCGTACGCCAACGCTCCCCCGGCGGCCAGCGCCTCGGCCACGGTGGTGGTCTGGGTGACGGCCAGGGCGCTGGCGCGGGTGCCCACGCGGACGGTCACGGTCATGGCTGCGTCACCCCGACGGTCGAATCCATACCGGCGACGGTCGGCTTCTCGCCGCGGCGGTTGGCGCAGCAGCCGGGCATGCAGACATCCATCCACGGGCCCAGCGCGGTCAGTGCGGGACGCTCCGCCTGGTGCTGGTCCAGCGTCCGTTCGCAGACCAGGTCCACCAGCCCCTCGACGAATTTTTGGTGCACACCGGGAGTGGGGATGCGGGCTGCGGCCAGGCCGAGGTTGCGGCAGGTTTCCAGCGCCTCGGTGTCCAGATCCCAGACCACCTCCATGTGGTCGCTGACAAAGCCCAGCGGGACAATGACCACGCCCTTCACTCCTTGCGCCGGCAGTTCCTCGATCGCGTCGTTGATGTCCGGTTCCAGCCACGGCACGTGCGGTGCGCCGGAGCGGGACTGGTAGACCAACGACCAATCGACGCCGGAGGCTTCCGGCACCCGTTCCAATACCGCGCGGGCGGTAGCCAGGTGCTGCGCCACATAGGCGCTGCCGCCCTCGTACTCCACGCCGCGCGGGCCGGCGTTCTCTGCGTCCGCGATCGGAATTGAATGGGTGGCGAACAGGATGTGGACCGGCGCGTCCGCCGCGCCCTGCGCGGCCAGGTCGGCACGGACCCGGTTCAGTCCCTCGGCCAGTCCGTCCACGAACGGCTCCACGAAGCCCGGGTGGTCGAAGTACTGGCGGACCTTGTCCACTTCCAACTTTCCGGCCAGCCCCGTCTCCACCAGTGCCATGCCGAAATCCTCGCGGTACTGCCGGCAGCTGGAGTAGCCGGAGTAGGCGCTGGTGCTCACGGCCAGCACGCGGCGGTGACCGTCGTCGTACGCTTCCTTAAAGACGTCGGTGATGTAGGGGTCCCAGTTCCGGTTTCCCCAGAGCACCGGCAGGTTTATCCCGCGGCGGTTCAGCTCCGCTTCCAGTGCGGACTTCAGCGCACGGTTCTGTGCGTTAATCGGGCTGATGCCGCCGTTGGCCCGGTAATGGGTGGCAACTTCCTCGAGCCGTTCGTCGGGGATGTCGCGGCCGCTGGTGACGTTGCGCAGGAACGGAATGACGTCGTCCTGGCCCTCGGGGCCGCCGAAGGAGGCCAGCAGCAGGGCGTCATAGTTCTTCGGCTGCATGGTCCCGTCGGGCGCCACGCCCGCACGCGGGTCGAAGGAAGGTGCGGCCGGCTGGCTCACCGCAGCACCTCGGCGATCTCGGCAGTGCTGATCCGCTTGCCGGTGTAGAACGGGATCTCCTCGCGCACATGGTTGCGGGCGTCCGTGTAGCGCAGGTGACGCATCAGGTCCACCAAGTCGATCAGTTCCGGAGCTTCCAGGCCCAGGATCCATTCCCAGTCGCCCAGCGCGAAGGAGGCAACGGTGTTGGCAAGCACCTGCGGGAACTCACGGCCCATCATGCCGTGGTCGCGCAGCATCTTGCCGCGCTCCTCGGCCGGCAGCAGGTACCACTCGTAGGAGCGCACGAACGGGTAAACGCAGAGCCACGCTTCCGGCTCCTTGCCGAGGGAGAAGGCCGGCGCATGGTTCTTGCTGAATTCGGCGTCGCGGTGGACGCCCATGGCGGACCAGACCAGCTCGGTGGCGGCGAACAGCCCGGTGCGGCGGATGGCGCGCACAGCGGCCTGGAGCTCGTCCGGCTGCGGGCCGTGCAGCCAGATCATCACGTCGGCATCCTCGCGCATGGCAGAAACATCGTAGGCGCCGCGCATCGTGACGTTGCGGCCGGCCAGTTCTGCAACCGTTTCATCGAACGCTGCCACGGCGGACGGATCTGCCGGCGCACCGGTGCGCTTGAAAACCGTCCAGAGGGTGTAGAACAGCTCCTCTTCGGTGCCGTCGACGACGGTGGTTGCTGACTCTGACTTTGCCGATTCGCTCATGCTTACCAGTCTGCCTTCTGCATAGTAATTAATCGAAAACTTACTCTTCTACACATTGTAGAAGATCAGGCTGCGGGTTGCAGCCGGGCGGCGAGCTCCCGCGCGCGGCGGCGTGCGTCGCCCACCACCGCCACCAAGCCGGTGCCGGCGAGCCAAGCCCCGGTCGCCTCCACCCCGGTATGGGCAGCCAGTTCGCGGCGTACCGCAGCCACTCGGTCGCGGTGCCCCGCCGTTGCGGAGGGCAGCGCACCGATCCAGCGCACCACCTTCCAACCCACCACGTCGTCGTCCCCGATGCCCACACCCATCAACGAGCTGGCATCCGCCAGCGCCTGCCGGTAGAGCTCGTCGTCGTTCCAGCCGGTGAAGTCCTCGGCGCCCTGCTGCCCCACCGCGCGTCCGTAGGACAACCGCAGCACATGGCTGCCCGGACCGGCTTCGTCCGCCAGCCATGGCCACTTGGCGGTGGCATGGGTGAGCGCCTTCGCCTTGACGTTTTGCACCGACGGCGCCACCAGCAGGCCGGTGCCGCGGGGCATGGCATCCAGCTCCGGCAGGTCCACTACCAGCGTCACCAGCGCCACCGATGGCCCCGCTGCAGGTTCCAGCCCGGCCAGCCCCGGCACCGTGCCGGTCAGCAGGCGGACAGCGGCACCGCCGTCGGCGGCCATCATCACCGCGTCGGCCGTGAAGGTGCCGGCCGCAGACTCCACCAGCCACCCGTCGTCGTGCTTCGTGACGGCGGTGGCCGCCGCCCCGGCGTGCAGCGAAACGTGGCGGGCCTTCAGATCCGCCAGCAGCGCCTCGGTCAGCCGCCCCATTCCGCCGGCAATGCCGGCCACGTTGGATCCGGCCGGGGCGGCCTTGCGGATGGCACCAACCGCGGCAGTCAGCGAACCATGCGAGGCCACCGAGGCACGCAGCCCCGGCATCACCGAATCCACCTCCAGCACATCCGGATCCGCCGAATACACTCCGCCCACCACCGGTGCCACCAGTTTCTGGAGCACGGCATCGCCCATCCGGGTGCGCACGAGTTCGCCCAGGCTGAGCTGCTCGCGGCGCAACAATGCTCCCAGCGGCATGACCTTGTCACCGGAAGCGCGCAGCGCGGCGCGGCGGCCGATCGCCCGCACCACGTCCGGATCCGAGAGGTCCGCCGGAATGCCGAGCACACCCGTCTTGGGCAGCCGCTGCGCGCCGTCCGGCAGCTGGATCCAGGCACCGGCGGGGTTCGGCTGCACCAGCTCGGCGCCCAGCCCCAGTTCGGCGACGAGGTTGGAGACCACGCTGGAGCGGGTGGCGAACGACTCGGCACCGGCATCGAGCGTCAGCCCGCCGACTTCGTGCCGGGTCACGCAGCCGCCAAACCTCGGGCTGCGTTCCAGGACCGTCACCTCGACGCCGGCCAGGGCCAGCTCGCGCGCGGACACCAGACCGGCTATTCCTCCACCGATGACGACGGCGGTGCTCGGCTTGGGCTTGCGCCCGACCTGCCGTTCGGAGCGGCCGGGCGCGTGCTGCGGGACGGGGTGCTGCATGGTTACGGGGCCACCGAGTGGATCAGTTCGACCACGCGGGTCAGTACCGCGGGATCGGTCTCCGGCGGCACGCCGTGGCCCAGGTTGACCACGTGGCCGGGAGCTGCGCTGCCGGCGGCCAGCACATCGCGGACATGGGCCTCGAGGACATCCCACGGTGCCGAGAGCAGCGCCGGATCGATGTTGCCTTGCAGCGGCGTGCGGCCGCCCAACCGTCGGTTCGCCTCGTCCAGCGGCAGCCGGTAGTCAACGCCGATCACGTCGGCACCTACATCGCGCATGGCGACCAGCAGCTCGGAGGTGCCGGTGCCGAAGTGGACCAGCGGGACGCCCAGGTCGCGGACATGGTTAAGGGCGCGGGTCGACGCCGGCGCCACCCGCCGCCGGTAGTCCGCCAGCGACAACGAACCGGCCCAGGAATCGAACAGCTGCCCGGCGCTGGCTCCCGCTTCCAGCTGGGCGCGCAGGAACTTGCCGGACGCGTCAGCGGCCCAACCGGCCAGTGCGTTCCAGGTTTCCGGGTCGGAATGCATCATGGTGCGGGGGCCCAGATGGTCGCGGGACGGCCTGCCCTCCACCATGTACGCCGCGAGCGTAAACGGTGCGCCGGCGAAACCGATCAGCGGCTTCTTGCCGAGCTCCGCCACGGTCAGCCGGACCGCTTCACGGATCGGTTCCAGCGCCGCATCCGTCAGCTCGGGCAACGCCGCGACGTCGGCGGCGGTGCGGACCGGGGCAGCCAGGACCGGACCGACGCCGGGAACGATGTCGACATCCACCCCGGCCAGCTTCAGCGGGATGACGATGTCGGAGAAGAAGATTCCGGCGTCCACATCGTGGCGCCGCACCGGCTGCAGCGTGATCTCGGCGGCAAGCTCCGGTTTCAGGCAGGAATCGAGCATGGCGATGCCCTGGCGTGCTTCCCGGTATTCGGGCAGTGAACGCCCGGCCTGCCGCATGAACCAGACGGGACGGCGGCCGGGCTTGCCGCCGCGATAGGCGGTGATCAGGTCGGAGTCAGCGGTACGCCCATCCACCAAGGGATGGGAAGCATTCAGTGTCATGACATAGATTCTCATCCAGCGGCCGCACTTCTGGCGAACCCGGAGGAACGGCACCCGGCCCCACAGTCAGGCAACACGCAGGCCGGAGTGGGCAATATCACCGCAGTCGGCGGCGCAGCCGGCAGGTTAACACAGGGTTAATGGGCGAAGCTTGAATGAGCTGAGGCTTCCTTCCCGCTAAGATAGAGGCGCTGTGGTCTTACTTTCACTCGTTGCAACCCATTCCAAGGTCGATCTGGAAACGGTGGCCCGCCTAAGCGCCGGCACCTCCCAGATCGATACAAACGTGCTCGCAGACGGGTCCCCCGTCTCCGGCGCGGTTGTCCTGGCCACCTGCAACCGGGTGGAAGTGTACTGCGAGGCCGAGAGCGAATCCGATGTGGAATCCGCCCGCGCCGCCCTCATTGAACAGATCAGCCGCAGTTCGGGTTTGGACGAATCACTGGTTGCCGGCTCCTTTGACATGAATACCGGCGAGGACGTTGCCCGGCACTTGTTCGCCGTCGGGGCCGGCCTTGATTCGGCCGTTGTCGGCGAACGCGAGGTGGCCGGCCAGGTGCGCCGGGCGCTGATCGAAGCACAGGAGAAGGGCACGGCCAGCGGCGGGCTGGTCCGCTTGTTTCAGACCGCGTCGCGCACAGCCAAGGACGTTGGCACGCAGACCGCCCTCGGTGGCCGCGGGCTCTCGATCGTTTCCGTCGCCCTCGACCTGGCCACGGACCTGGCAGCGGACAAAGACTGGTCGGGCAAGCAGGTTGTACTCTTCGGAACCGGCGCGTATGCCGGAGCCACCATGGCGCTGCTGCGTGAGCGCGGCTGCACGCAGATCAGCGTCTATTCCTCGTCCGGACGTGCCGAAACCTTCACCGAAACCCGCGGCGGGGCCCCTTTGACACATGCTGCGTTGGGCCCGGCCATCGCCGCCGCCGACGTGGTCATCGGATGCAGCGGCGGCGACAACCAGGTCAGCGCGGACCGTATGGCCAGCGTGCGCACCGGCGTCGACAAGCCGCTGACCATCATTGACCTGGCGCTGAGCCACGACTTCGACCCTGCCGTTGGCGGCCTCGAGGGCGTGGAACTGATCACGCTGGAATCCGTGCGCATGGCCGCGCCCGAGGAACAGGCGGAATCGGTCCAGCAGGCGGCGGAAATCGTTGCCACCGCGGCCCGCAGCTTCGAAGCCAGCCAGCAGGCACGCAGCGTGGACTCGGCCATCGTGGCGCTGCGCAAACACACCATGCAGGTGCTGGAGAGCGAACTGGAAAAGGTCCGCTCCCAGCACGGCTGCACCGGCCCGGCGCAGGAAGTCGAATTCGCCATGCGCCGCATGGTCAAGCAGTTGCTGCACCAGCCCACCGTGCGGGCGCGCGAGCTCGCCGCCAACGGCGAGCAGGACCGTTACATTGCCGCGCTGGAAGCGCTGTACGGCATCACGGTGGAAGAGCCGGCGCTGCCGGCAGCGGCGGATGCCGCCTCCTGTCCGGTGGCAGTGGTGCACGACGACGACGCAGCCACCGCCTGATTCCCCGCCTCAGGACAAGCGGCGTGGCCTCACATCAGCAGGGGTGGCCTCAGTACACCGGCTTGGCTGGCTCCACGTCCCTGACCCAGGCCAGGATTCCTCCGTCCAAGTGGGACACCCGGGTATAGCCCTGCGCCAGGAGGCTCTCCAGCACCTCGGAGGAGCGGCCTCCCGACTTGCAGTGGAACACCAGATCCTGCTCCCGGGGCAGCTCATCGAGGGCCTCGCCGGACAGGATCCGGCCCTTCGGGATCACCACCGCACCGGGAATGTTGACCACCTCGTGCTCGCCGGGCTCCCGGACGTCAATCAGCTGGAAATCTTGTTTGCCGGCTTCACGGTCGGCCAGCATGCGGGACAGGGTTCGGGGGTCCACGGCGTGGTTGCTGTCCACTTCACGCACCGGGGCCACTCCGCAAAAGGCCTCGTAGTCAACCAGCCGGGTGATCGGCTCGGCGTCCGGGTCCTTGCGCACCTTCAGCTCCCGCCAGCTCATCTGGAGGGCGTTGAAGACCAGCACGCGGCCCAGCAGTGTCTGCCCGATCCCGGTGATCAGCTTGATCGCTTCATTCACCATCACGGAGCCGATCTGGGCGCACAGCACACCCAGCACACCGCCCTCGGCACAGGACGGCACCGAGCCGGGCGGCGGGGCCTCCGGGTAGAGATCGCGGTAGTTCGGACCGTACGCGTCCCAGAAGACACTGACCTGCCCGTCGAATCTGAGGATGGAACCCCACACGTAGGGTTTGCCCAGCAGCGCGGCGGCATCGTTGACCAGATACCGGGTGGCGAAGTTGTCCGTGCCGTCCAGGATCACGTCGTAACCGGCGAAGATTTCCAGCGCGTTGCCCGCATCCAGCCGGACCTCATGCAGCACCACGTCCACGCCGGGGTTCAGCGCCAGAATGCTGTCCCGGGCCGAGGCCGCCTTGCTGCGCCCCAGGTCAGCCACGCTGTGGATGACCTGGCGCTGCAGGTTGCTGGCTTCCACGTCGTCGTCGTCCACAATTCCAATGCGGCCCACCCCGGCTGCCGCCAGATACAGCATGGCCGGTGAGCCCAGGCCGCCGGCGCCGATCACCAGCACCTTGGCGTTTTTCAGCCGCAGCTGGCCGATCATGCCTACTTCCGGAATGATCAAATGCCGCGAGTACCGTTCGGTCTCTTCCTTGCTGAGCGCCGCGGCCGGTTCCACCAGCGGCGGCAGCTTCCCGGTTTCCTGGGTGGTCATTGTTCCAATCTACGCCGCCGGACGGTTACTGGTGCGTAAACTGGTCGGGACTGACACCTACTGCATTGTGGCGCTGGTTTCCTAAACGAGCGCCGGAAGAGGCCGTGTATCGCCGTGACCACAGAACCCCGCCCCGCCGCCAGACCCACCCGCCTGCCCCGGGAGGAACGGCGGCGCCAGTTGCTCCAGGCGGCGCACGAGGTGTTCGTGGCCAACGGCTACCACGCCGCGGCGATGGACGAGATTGCCGACGCCGCACACGTGAGCAAGCCGGTGCTCTACCAGCACTTCCCGGGCAAGCGGGAACTGTACCTGGCGCTGCTGGATCACCATCTGGAGTCGCTCAACGCCATGCTGATGGCCGCGCTGAACTCGACCACGGACAACAAGCTGCGCGTGTACGCCACCATCCGGGCCTACTACCAGTTCATCGCGCAGGATAGCCAGGCACACCGGCTGGTCTTCGAATCCGATCTGAACAACGATCCCGATGTCAGCTCCCGGCTGGAGGACTTCAACGCGCGGCTGGCCAGCGCCATCGCCGATGTCATCGCCGAGGACACGAAGCTGTCCGAGGTCGAGGCGACGCTGCTGGGCCGCGCCCTGGCCGGTATGGCGCAGATCAGTGCGCGGCACTGGCTGCATGCCGGAGGCGATCTGGACCAAGACGCCGCCAGCGAACTGATCTACCGTTTAGCTTGGCGCGGAATTT
This sequence comes from Actinomycetota bacterium, assembly GCA_051751385.1. Classification (GTDB taxonomy): domain Bacteria; phylum Actinomycetota; class Actinomycetes; order Actinomycetales; family Micrococcaceae; genus Crystallibacter. The sequence goes on from JBNJKW010000002.1 coordinate 652,878, forward strand.
CACGCTTCCCGAAGGAACCCTAGGATAGATTCGCCAGTAGGGAACCTACCCGCAAACAGCATTCAAGCAGGAGGCATCAGCGTGGAAGTCAAGATCGGCATGCAGAACGTCGGCCGTGAAATCGTGCTCGATTCGGCGCAGTCGCCCGACGAAGTGGCCGAAATTGCCAGCCGGGCCATGAACGGCGGTGCCGAACTGCGTCTGACCGACTCCAAGGGCCGCCTGGTCATCATTCCGTCCAACGTCCTGGCTTACGTTGAAATCGGCGCCGAAGGCCCCCGCCCCGTCGGTTTCGGCGCGCTCTAAGCGTCATGGTCCCGCTGGTCCTGCTGCTGCTGGTAGCCGCCGCCGTTGGATTCACCGCGTGGGCCGTGGACTCACGCCGGCACGCTTACGGCGTGTTGTTGCTGCCCGGCATAGCGGTGGCGGCGGCGGTGCTGCTCTGGTTCATCCTGGTGGCCGCAGGGCTGGCTTCCGAGCCCGGCGTGCACTACCTGTCATGGCTGCTGCCCATGGCGGTATCCATTCCCGCTGCGTGGGCCGGCGCCTGGCTGATTGGCCGCCGCCGCATGCAGCGGGACACCGAGCGCCTGACCGCCCTGCTCGGCTGAGTCGGGCTACCCCGGGTACGCGTCCGGGTCCGCTTCCGCGGCGAGCTTCCGCGCGAGCACGCTGACGGCTGCCGCCGCCGACACATCGCGTGTGGTGACTTCGGCATCGGCGTCGTGCGAGGTGAACCGCAGGAAAACCTTGTTGTACCGCCAGTCCAAGTCCGGATGGTGCTGCTGTTCCTCGGCAAGGTCGCCCACCGCGGCAATGAAATTCAGTGCCTCCCGCCCGTTATCCAGGGTGAAGACGCTGACCAGCGCCCCGCCCGCATAGCGCCACTGCGGGAGCCCGACGAGCTGCCGGTCGATCTCTTCGCTGCTCAGTACGTCCTTGGCACGTCCCACGATGTCCTCCGGTCTGCTGCACGGCTAGGTACGGCCGCCCGGCTCCGCGGCGAAAGCCAGCGCGCAGTCGAAAGCGGCCACCGTCAGCCTACCGGCGATCCCACCCGCTTTGAAGGGTCCCGCTCACGCCGTCAGGCCCAGATCGTTCATCCGCCGGGAGTGGTTCTGGGTCAGCTGGGCAAACAGCTCTCCGGTGGCCTGCGCCTGCCGGTCCGGGTCCTGTCCACGCATCAGCTCGCTCAGTACGGCACGCTCAATCCCGATCCGCTGGGCTTGGGTCAGCGCCTCGCCCACCAGGCGGCGCCCCCACAAAGCCAGCCGCGAGGACAGCCGCGGATCGTCGGCCAGCACCTGCTTGAGCCGGGCCGCAATCATGGAAATCTGTTCGGTGTTCTCCTTGATGCGGGCCACCAGCTTCTGCGTCTCGCTGTCCATCGCTCCGGCGATGTGCAGGTAGAAGTCGCCCAGCACGCCGTCGGTGACGTAGGCCTTCATCAGCGATTCGTACCAGTCGGCCGGTCGTGTCCGGTCATGGAAAGCATCGATGGAGGGCTGGAACGGAGCCATCGCAGTCTCCACGTCAACACCGAGTTGCTCCAGCTGGGCGGCCACTGCCTCGAAATGTTCAAACTCGGTCACGGCAAGCCGCCCCACCGCAGCGCGATCGTGCAAGGTGGGCGAAAAGCGTGCGTCGGAGGAAAACCGCTCGAAGGCGGACAACTCGCCGTAGGCCATCACGCCGTACAGATCGATCAGGAACTGCCGGCGGCGGTCGGAGTCCTCTCCGGCCGCCGCGGGCATGGTGCTCTCGGTGCTCATGAATTCAAGGGTAGCGTCCCATTTCGGCGCGCCTGACGTTAGGCTGACCCTGTGCCGTCCCCGCATTTGGATTCGAAGGTCAATGAGTCCCAGCATCTGCTGGCCCGGGTGCTGAATGACCTGCGGACAGAGTTCGACCTGCCGCAGGATTTCGACGCGGGCGCACTCGCCGAAGCGCAGGCCGCCGTCGCCGCCCACCAACTGCCCCAGACCGATCTGACGTCGCTGGAGTTCGTCACCATCGACCCGCCGTCGTCTACCGATCTGGACCAGGCGATGTACATCGAGTCCCGCGACGGCGGCTACACGGTCTGGTATGCGATCGCCGATGTTCCGTCCTTCGTGGCGGCCGGCGGGGAGCTCGATGCCGAAACGCGGCGGCGGGGTCAGACCATTTACGCTCCGGACGGGCGGATCCCGCTGCATCCGGACGTCATCGGCGAACAGGCCGGTTCGTTGCTGGCGGACCAAGTGCGGTCGGCCTATGTGTGGCGCTTTAAGCTCGACGCCGGCGCCCGCGTCACCGCGGCCACGGTGGAGCGCGCAAGAGTACGTTCCCGGGCCAAGCTGAACTATGAGCAGGTGCAGCAGGACATCGATTCAGGCGACGCGGCCCCCACCTTGCTGCTGTTGAAGGAAGTGGGCCTCAAGCGTGTGGAACTGGAACGCGAGCGAGGCGGCTCCAGCCTTAATGTTCCGGACCAAGAGATCGCCCACGACGGCCGGCACTACTTTATTGTCACCAAACCCCCGCTGCCGGTGGAGGATTGGAATGCGCAGATCTCGTTGATGACCGGGATGGCCGCGGCACGGATCATGCTGAAGGGCAGGGTCGGCATCCTTCGCACCATGCCGGGCCCTGATGCCGAGGCCGAAGCCCAGTACCGCAGGCAGACCGAGGCGCTAGGCTTTCCGTGGCCACACGACGTGGCCTACGGTGACTATCTTCGCAGCCTGGACACCACGGACCCTCAGCAGTTGGCCCTGATGCATGCGGCCACCGCACTGTTCCGCGGCGCCGGCTACACGCCATTCGACGGCGAATTGCCCACCGAACAGCTTCAGGCAGCCATAGCCGCTCCCTACGCACACGCCACCGCTCCGCTGCGCCGGCTGGTTGACCGGTTTGTGCTGGTGATCTGCCATGCCCTGTGCGCCGGTGAAGCTGTGCCGCAGTGGGCACGGGACGCGCTGGAGGAACTTCCCAAGCTGATGGCGGCCTCCGACCAACTGGCGGGGCGGGTGGACCGCGCCGCTCTGGATGCGGTGGAAACTGCGCTGCTCAGCCACCGGGTGGGCGAGGAGTTTGACGCCGTCGTCGTTACCGGCACCCGCAACCCGGGCAACGGCAACGGCAACGGAAACGGCCATTCAAACGACAGCGCAAACCGAAACCAAGGCAACCGCAACGGCGCGGGAAACGGGAAAGTCGTGGTGGCAGGCCGGGGCAAAGGCAACGGCAACGGCAACGGGCAGGGTAATGGCGGCCAGGAGCCATACGGCGTGGTGCAGCTCAGCGATCCGCCGGTCACCGCACGTTGCTCAGGAATCCTGGAGGCAGGGGCCGCGGTGCGCGTTCGGTTGGCCGTGGCGGACATTGAAGAACGGCGCCTTCGCTTCGAACTGGCCAACGGATAGCTTCCCTTCGGTGCGCCGAAAAGCCCGGTTTGCCCAGCACCGGTAGACTTAATCGTGTAGTACTGGATGCCCGGTCGTTGATTGAGTGAATTGAATCCATCAACAGATCAGCCCCTACGCGATCTTTAACCTCCTTGGTTGCCATTTTGGCCGGCGAGGAAAGCAGTTGTTAGCCCGCGATCGGCTTCCACTGGTTGCGCCACGCTTCCGCTTTGTTCCGCTGCCGCATCATCTGTGGCAGGACCGTTGAGCACCGGCGGCGTCGGCGCCTGAATGAACGGTATGTAATTGAACACTGACAACATCCAAGTGGGCGGCGAACTGCTCATCCACGCTGACAACAGCGCCGAAGAACTCGCCGTGGAGGCCTCGCTGGCCTCAGACGAACGCCCGCACGAGCTACCCAAGCAGACCTTCGCCGATCTCAATGTCCGCGCGGACATTGTGCGTTCGCTTTTCGACGCCGGCATCACGCACCCCTTCCCCATCCAGGCCATGACCCTGCCGGTGGCCCTGAGCGGCCACGACATCATCGGCCAGGCCAAGACCGGTACCGGCAAGACACTGGGCTTCGGCATCCCCGCCCTGCAGCGGGTCGTTGGGCCTGACGACGACGGCTTTGACAAGCTTCCGGTTCCCGGTGCGCCCCAGGCCCTGATCATCGTGCCGACGCGCGAACTGGCCGTCCAGGTCAGCAACGACCTCACCACTGCTTCCAAGCAGCGCAATGCGCGCGTCGCCGTCATTTACGGTGGCCGCGCCTATGAGCCGCAGGTCGAGATGCTGCAGAAGGGCGTGGAGGTCGTAGTTGGCACTCCGGGCCGGTTGATCGACCTGCACCGACAGAAGCATCTGAGCCTGAAGAACGTCCGCATTGTGGTGCTGGACGAAGCCGACGAAATGCTGGATCTGGGCTTCCTGCCGGACGTCGAGACCCTGTTGGCCGCTACGCCGGCCGTACGCCAGACCATGCTCTTCTCCGCCACCATGCCGGGACCCGTCATCGCCATGGCCCGGCGGTACATGACCCAGCCGACGCACATCCGTGCCGCCGACCCGGACGACGAAGGCATCACCAAAAAGGACATCCGCCAGGTGGTCTACCGGGCGCACAGCCTGGACAAGTCCGAAGTCGTCGCCCGCATTCTGCAGGCCGAAGGCCGCGGCCGGACCATCATCTTCACCAAGACCAAACGGACCGCCGCCAAGCTGTCCGAGGAACTGGTGGACCGTGGTTTCGCCGCCGGCGCCATCCACGGCGATCTTGGCCAGGGCGCCCGCGAACAGGCACTGCGCGCCTTCCGCAACAACAAGGTGGACGTATTGGTCGCCACCGATGTTGCTGCCCGCGGCATCGACGTGGAAGACGTCACGCACGTCATCAACTACCAGTGCCCGGAAGACGAGAAGACCTACCTGCACCGGGTGGGCCGCACCGGCCGCGCCGGCAATAAGGGCACCGCCGTCACTTTTGTGGACTGGGACGATATGCCCCGGTGGGGCCTGATCAACAAGGCCCTGGGCCTGGACGTTCCGGAACCGCAGGAGACTTACTCCTCGTCGCCGCACCTGTTCTCGGAGCTGAACATCCCCGAGGGCACCAAGGGCAGGCTGCCGCGCAGCCAGCGCAAGCTCGCCGGCATCGACGCTGAAAAGCTCGAGGACCTCGGTGAGACCGGAAAGCGCCCGTCGCGTTCCGGCGGCCAGCGGCAGGAGGGCGGACGCAGCGGGTCCGGCCGCACCGGCGCGCACTCGGGCGGCCCGCAGGGCCGATCCGACTCCGGCAACCGCCGCCCGCGCCGCAGCGGCGAGGAAGCTCCAGCCGAGAGCACGGCCGGCACCTCCGCGGAAAAGCCGCGCCGAAAGCGCTCGCGTACCCGCCGCCGCAACGGCGAGGTCGTCAATGAGGCGGCCACGCAGGGCACCGACGGCGCCAGCGGGGAATAGTGGCCGACGCCCAGTGGACGCCGGACGGCAGCTCGCTGGTAGTCAGGGCGGACAACGCCGACTTCCTGCCCACGCTGCCCGACGGCGCTTTCACCATGATCTATCTGGACCCGCCCTTCAATACCGGGCGCGTTCAGCGCCGGCAGCAGACCTCAATGGTCCGCAGCGCCGACGGCGAAGGTGACCGCATCGGCTTCAAGGGAAGGTCCTACCAGACGGTCAAAGGCACGCTCGCCAGCTATGACGACGCCTTTGACGACTACTGGTCATTCCTAGAACCGCGTTTGTCCGAAGCCTGGCGGCTACTGGCCGACGACGGCACGCTGTACCTGCACCTGGACTACCGCGAGGTGCATTATGCCAAGGTGCTGCTGGACATCTTGTTCGGCCGCGAGTGCTTCCTGAACGAGATCATTTGGGCTTACGACTACGGCGCCCGTGCGCGCAATCGCTGGCCAGCCAAGCACGACAACATCCTCGTCTATGTGAAGAACCCCAAGGCTTACCACTTCGACAACACCGAAGTGGACCGCGAGCCGTACATGGCACCGGGCCTGGTGACGGCGGAGAAGGCCGCACGCGGCAAGCTGCCCACCGATGTCTGGTGGCACACCATCGTCTCCCCCACTGGCCGGGAGAAAACCGGCTACCCCACGCAGAAGCCGGAAGGCCTGCTGCGCCGGATGGTGGCCGCCAGCAGCCGGCCGGGCGACTGGGTATTGGACTTCTTTGCCGGCTCAGGGACCCTCGGCGCGGTGGCAGCCCGGCTGGACCGGCGATTCGTCTGCGTGGACCAGAACCCGCAGGCCATCGACGTCATGCGCAAACGGCTGGGCAACCATGCCACGGTCATCGATGCCGGCGAGGCAGCCGCCGTCGGGGCCGGCGAGGCAGCGGCGCTGCCGGTCACCTGATGTCCTTCTCGGCAGCCTGCCGGCGCCGGGCGGGTCACCGAAGCAGCCACAACCAAAGCGGGGCCGGGACCGGTTGCACCAACTGGTCCCGGCCCCCCGTCGTTCGGGAAAAGGGTTCCGCCGAGGGCAGCTAGATGATGCTGCGGCCGTCGCGGCGGGACACGAAGGCGTAACCGCTCAGTGGGCGAGGCGTCCTGGCAGGTACGCCTTGGAGCCGCTGCCGATCGACAGTATGCGGTCCAGCACCGCCTCATCGGTGGTGTTTTCGCCAAGCCGGTTGGGCTTGCCAGCACCGTGGTAATCGCTGGAACCGGTGATGAGCAGATCATGCCGGGCGGCGATCCGGCGCAGCTTCTGCCGGCCCGCCTCCGGGTTGTCCCGGTGGTCGATTTCCACGCCGGCCAGGCCCGCGGCAATCATCTCCGCAAAGACAACATCGCCCACTATCCGGCCCCGGCTGCTGGCCACCGGATGGGCGAAGACAGGCACTCCCCCGGCCGCCCGGACCAAAGCGACGGCGGTGGCCGGGTCCGGCGCGTAGTGCGGCACGTAGTAGCGCGAATGCGCGGTCAGGATCTGAGCGAAGGCCTCGCTGCGGTCGGACACGACGCCGGCAGCCACCAACGCGTCGGCGATGTGCGGCCTGCCGACCGTCGTTCCGTGGCCGAAATGGTCGGCGACTTCGGACCACGTGATCGGATAGTCTTCGGCGAGCAGTTCCACCATGCGTTCGGCGCGTGTCATGCGGGCTTCGCGCGCCTTGCCGATTTCAGCGAGCAGACCGGGATGGGTCGGATCATGCAAGTAGGACAAGACGTGGACGCTGATGCCCTCTACCGTCCGGCAGGTGACTTCCATGCCCGGGACAAAACCAATGCCTGCCGCGATCGCGGCGCTTTGTGCCGCCTCCCAGCCGGCAGTGCTGTCATGGTCCGTCAGTGCGACCACGTCAAGCCCGGCGGCAGCAGCGGCCCGCATCACGTCGGCCGGCGGTTCGGTGCCGTCGGAAACAGTGGAATGCGTGTGTAGGTCGATCATCACAGGACCAATTTACGCCAGGAGCTCCGCGGGCGGCGGATGTTGGCAGCGCCTTGGGCCGGTGAGACGATGGACCGGTGAGTATTTACCAGACCGAAAACGCCTCGCAGCAGCCTGCCGGAGAGCAGCCGCTGGAAGACCGTGTCAACAACCGCTCCCAGCGCCCTGAATCGGATGCCTTCAAGGAATTCATGGGCAGTCACTGGGCACCGGCCGATTCGTCCGCCGTTGAGCAGGCAGCCGTGGCGCCCTACGCTGCGCGCCGCCGCCGTGCCCTGTCCGACCAGTTCCAAGGCGAGCGGCTGGTCATTCCGGCCGGCCCCCTGAAGGTCCGCTCCAATGACACCGACTACCGCTTCCGCCCGCACTCGGGCTTCGCGCACCTCACCGGCCTAGGCCTGGACCATGAACCCGATGCGGTGCTGGTCATGGAGCCCACCGAGGCAGGAGAGGGCGACGACGGCGGCCATCACCGTGCCACGCTGTACTTCCGCCCGATGTCCGGCCGCGATTCCGCCGAATTTTACGCGAACGCCCGCTACGGCGAGTTTTGGATCGGGCCCCGGCCCACGCTAGAAGAGCTGAACCGGCGGCTTGGGGTGCCCACCGCTGATCTGGGCGAGCTGGAAGTTGCGATCACCAAGGATGCCGGCGTAATCCACGTCGGTGGCATGCGCATCCGGTTGCTGCGCGAAGTCGACCTGAACGTGGACGCCCTGGTGGACACCTCCCGGATCAACACCGGCGTGGATCTGGAGGAGTCCGACCAGCTCGATGGCAAACTCGCCGAAGCGTTGTCCGAACTGCGCCTGCTCAAGGACGAGTGGGAAGTCGAGGAGATGAAGAAGGCAGTGGCGGCCACGGTCAGCGGCTTCCACGAGGTGGTCAAGGTGCTGCCGCGTGCGCTCACGCACGAGCGCGGCGAACGCGTGGTGGAAGGCGCCTTTTTCGCCAGGGCGCGCGAAGAAGGCAATGATCTGGGCTATGACACCATCGCCGCCAGCGGAAACAACGCGACCATTCTGCATTGGATCCGCAACAACGGACAGGTGAAGGCCGGTGACCTGCTGTTGCTGGATGCCGGTGTGGAGGCTGACTCGCTCTACACCGCTGACGTGACCCGCACCCTGCCGGTCAACGGCACGTTCACCGACATCCAGCGCAAGGTCTACCAGGCGGTCCTCGACGCCGCCGATGCCGGTTTCGCCGCCGCACAGCCGGGCGTCAAGTTCCGTGACATCCACACCGCCGCCGTGACCGTACTCGCCGAGCGGCTGGATGAATGGGGCCTGCTACCTGTCCCTCTGGACGAGGCCCTCTCCCCCGAAGGCCAGCACCACCGGCGCTGGATGCCGCACGGCACCAGCCACCATCTGGGTCTGGATGTCCATGACTGCGCCCAGGCGAAGCGCGACCTGTACTTGGACGGTGTGCTCACCCCGGGCATGGTGTTCACCATTGAGCCCGGACTGTACTTCAAGAACGAAGACTTGGCGGTGCCTGCCGAATACCGCGGCCTCGGCGTCCGGATCGAGGATGACATCCTGATGACCGCCGACGGTCCGGTCAGCCTGTCGGCGGCCCTGCCGCGCAAGCCCGAGGACGTAGAGTCCTGGATGGCCGGCATCTACGGCACGTCCGGCGAGTAATAGGGACTGCCGGGTAGCGGCCGAATCATAGGAAAGACAACGACAAGGGGTCCGCCGTTCAAAACGGCGGACCCCTTGTCGTTTCCGGGGCTGGCCCGGGTTTGGAAGGCTACGTGCCGGAGCGATCTTCACCGGAGGAACCGGTTTTTCGTTCCGGATCTTCCGGGCTGCCGTCGGTTTGGGGCACGCCGGTCTGGCCGGTGCCCTCGGGCTCAGCCAGGCCCGTCCGCTGCGTCGGGGCGGCCTCCTGTCCCGGTCCGGTCGGCTGGGGCGCGGCGGCCTGAGGTTCGGGCGTAACGCGTATTCCATACTGCGGACGGCCGTCCGGCAGATCCGGGAAGCGTCCGCGCACCGGCTGGCTCGTCGCGGGCTGCCCTTCCGGCCCGGGCTGTGGCTGCTGGACCGGGGCGCTGCCTTGGCGGTACGGGTCCTCGCCCCACTGGGCGGGCCGCTCCGGCGCCGGCGGCTGCTGCCCATAGGGCGGCGGCTGCTGACCGTAGCCGGCCGGAGGTTGCTGGCCAAGGGGCGCCTGTGCCTGGTGGACCGGTTGTCCGGCAGGGGCGGTCCCGGCCATCGGCAACTGCGCGGCCAGGCGCCGGGCCTCCTGCGCCACCTCGGTAGCAACCACCACGTCATAGCTGGTGGCGATCACCTGATTGGTGGAGGTGAAGTCCCGCTTGCCGCGCTGCAGCGCGTAGGAAATGATGCCGAACAGCATCCAGAATGCTGCACCCATGGCCATTGACGAGATCAGCAGCACATACGTTTCGCCGCCGCCGAACAGCATCAACAGCAGCCCGACGAACAGGCCGAACCACGCTCCGGTCGCGGCCCCGGAGAGGGCCACGCGGGGGTAGCTGAGCTTGCCGGTGACGCGCTCGACGGTCTTGAGGTCATTGCCGACGATGCTCACGTGCTGGACGGGAAACTCCTGGTCCGCCAGGTAGTCCACCACTTTTTGGGCATCCAAGTATGACCGGTAGTTACCGATCAACTCGCCCTGTGGAAGAGCACGGTTGAGGTCCCGGGAATCTGTGCGGCCAAGCATCGACATACCCTCATTGTCCCTGATATATGCGGCAGATGGTCTGCGTATCGCTTCAGGTGAACGCGGTACCTGGTTTCGCCCTCGGTTGCCGCCGCTGCCGCGCCCCTTAGTCCGACACCCAGTGGCTTGCCGGATCCCGCATTTCGGGGCCCAGCACGTAGCCTAAAGGGGTGAGCACAAAAACCAACCGCGTCTTCGTCGCCCGGCTGCTGGGCCTGGATGTCTTCGACCCGCTTGGGGACCGCCTGGGCCGGCTGCGCGACGCCGTCGTCCTGGACTACGGCCCGGCCAAGCCGCCCCTGGTCGTCGGTTTGGTCGTGGAGGTCCCGGGCAAAAAGCGGGTATTCGTCCCGATGACCCGTGTCACTTCCATCAACGCCGGGCAGATCATCTGCACCGGGCTGGTCAACCTGCGCCGGTTCGAGCAGCGCGGCGCCGAGACCCTGGTGGTCGCCGAGATGTTCGACCGCCGCGTCACGCTCGCCGACGGCAGCGGCGATGCCACCATCTTGGACATCGGCATGGAGCAGTCCCGCGACGGCGACTGGTATGTGTCCCAGCTCTTCGTCCGGCGCGGGTACTCGACCTCGCCCCTGCGCAGCCTTCGCCGCAACGAGACGCTGATAGTGGACTGGCAGGAGGCCTTCCAGGGCGCCCGCCACGAACCGCAGGCCGCCGCCACCTTCGTGGCCAGCCATGAGGACCTCAAGCCCGCCGACTTTGCCGAGGCGCTGCACGAAATGACGCAGAAGCGCCGGCTGGAAGTCGCCAGCGAGCTTCAGGACGACCGCCTGGCCGATGTCCTGCAGGAGTTGCCGGATGACGACCAGGTGCAGATCCTGACGTCGCTGGACGCGGAGCGCGCCGCCGTCGTGCTCGAAGAAATGGACCCGGACGATGCCGCGGACCTGCTCGCTGAGCTGCCCGAGGAGCAGAAGGAAGAGCTGCTGCAGCTGATGGAACCGGATGAAGCAAAGGACGTCCGGCGACTGCTGGAGTACGAGGAAAACACGGCCGGCTCCATGATGACGCCGGTGCCGGTGATCCTGCCGCCGGAGGCCACCGTGGCCGAGGCGCTGGCCCACGTGCGCCGCGAAGAACTCACGCCGGCACTGGCGTCGGCCATTTTTGTCTGTCGGCCGCCGCTGGAGACACCCACCGGAAAGTACCTGGGCGTGGTCCACATCCAGCAGTTGCTGCGCTATCCGCCGCCGGAGGCACTGGGCAACATTGTGGACTCGGATTTGGAACCCGTGCTGGACCAGACAGCCGTCAGCGACGTGGCCCGCACCCTGGCCACCTACAACCTGAACGCACTGGCGGTGGTCAACAGGGCCGGCCGGCTGGTTGGTGCCGTGACCGTTGACGATGTGCTTGATCATCTGCTGCCCGACGATTGGCGGGCACAGGACGACTCCCCCGTGATTGGAGGCGGACGCGTTGGCTGAGAAGACAGACCGCAAACTCAAAGTCGCCGGACTCGACACCCCGCGCGAGACACGTACTCGCCTGCTGACCCGGCTACGGCCCAATCCGGATGCCTTCGGCCATGCCACGGAGAACTTTGCCCGCTTCATGGGCACCCCGCAGTTCCTGATGTGGATGTCCGTCTTCTGTGTGGTCTGGCTGGCGTGGAACACCTTCGGTCCCGACTCGCTGCGGTTCGACAGCGCGGCGCTGGGCTTCACCGCCCTGACCCTGATGCTCTCGCTGCAGGCCTCCTATGCTGCTCCCCTGCTGCTGCTGGCGCAGAACCGGCAGGACGACCGCGACAAGGTCTCGCTGCAGCAGGACCGCCAGCGCGCCGAACGCAATCTGGCCGACACCGAGTACCTGACCCGCGAGCTGGCCGCGCTACGCATCGCCATCCGCGAAGTGGCCACCCGTGACTTTGTCCGCAGCGAGCTGCGCTCGGTGCTGGAGGAACTCTTGGAGGACGAGTCCGCGGACGAACGCCGCCGCAGCCGACGCAGGCCCTCCGAGGCCACGGCCGCACTGCCCAAGCTGCCGCAGGCCCAAAACAGCGAACAGGAGTACTGATTCGTGGCTGATCCATACACGTCGGAACTGCCGGATCCGGCAGCGGTGAGGCGCGCGCTGGGAACGGTGATTGATCCGGAACTTCGCCGGCCGATCGCGGAACTGGGCATGCTCAAGGACGTCCGGATTGACGACGCCGGACGGGTCACCGTGGGCGTGCTGCTCACCATCGCCGGCTGCCCGCTGCGCGGCACCATCACCGCCGACGTCGAACAGGCGCTGGCAGCCGTTCCCGGGGTAGCCGCAGTGCAGGTGGAACTGGATGTGATGACGCCGCAGCAGCGCAACGAGCTAAAGGAACAGCTGCGCGGCTCCGAACGCGGCAACCCGTTCGCCGATCCTTCCTCGCTCACCCGCGTCTACGCCGTGGCCAGCGGCAAGGGCGGCGTCGGCAAATCCAGCGTGACCGTCAACCTCGCCTGCGCCATGGCCGCCCAGGGACTGCGGGTCGGCATCATCGACGCGGATGTCTACGGATTCTCCGTCCCCGGACTGCTGGGCATCACGCAGGCCCCCACCCAGGTGGACGAGATGATCCTGCCGCCGGTGGCGTTCGGGGTGAAGGTTATTTCCATCGGCATGTTCGTGGCGAACAACAAACCGGTGGCCTGGCGCGGGCCCATGCTGCACCGGGCCTTGGAGCAGTTCCTGACCGACGTCTACTTCGGCGACCTGGACGTGCTGTTCCTGGACCTACCGCCGGGCACCGGAGATGTAGCTATTTCCGTGGCGCAGCTGCTGCCGTCGTCGCAAATCCTGGTGGTGACCACCCCGCAGACCGCCGCCGCCGAGGTGGCTGAACGCGCCGGCGCCATTTCCGAACAGACCGGGCAGCAGGTGGCGGGAGTCATCGAAAACATGTCCTGGCTGCTCCTGCCGGACGGGTCGAAGATGGAGATCTTCGGCTCGGGCGGCGGCAGGGCGGTCGCCGAGCGGCTCTCCGCGGTGCTGGAGACGCCGGTTCCGTTGCTGGGAAACATCCCGCTGGAACCGGCGCTGCGGGCCGGCGGCGACGCTGGACGCCCCATCGTGCTGGCGGACGACGTACCCGGAGAGGGAGTGGCCGCGGACGAGCTGCGGCGGATTGCCGCGGAATTGGCTGCGCGTCCGCGCGGGCTGGCCGGACGCCCGCTGGGCGTCACCCCGCGCTGAACACCTTCCTGTGGCCGCCCTGCGCCCTCACAGCACCCCTGTCAACGCCGTGGCGAACGACGGCGGGTGCTGTACTGCCTAGATCAGGTCGCCTCGGAATCAAACGGGGCGGGTTCGCCCGCAGCAAGCTGTACCGCAGGCTTGGACGCAGGACGCCCGGGCGCCCGTGAGCCGCCGGACACTGCCGTGCCGGCCGCCGTTGCTGCAGCCGCGGCCACTGCAGGTGCCGCCGGCGCCGGCCGCGGCGCATCGTCGTCGTCGTCCAATAAGGCTTCCTTGATGATCCGGCGGGGGTCGTATTGCCGCGGATCCAGCTTCCGCCAGTCCATGTCCACGATGTCGTCGCCGACTTCTTCACGCAGCTGTTCCTTGGCGCCGGCGGCCATCGTTTTCAACTGCTTGACGAACCGGGCCAACTGGGCGGCATATTCGGGCAACCGCTCAGGACCGAGGATCACCACGGCAAGGATTGCCAGGATGATCAGTTCTGAGCCGTTGATTCCAAACACGATTGAAGATTACCCGTTCGTTGGTCCGGTCAGCCACTTGGCGCTGTATTCCGGCCTTGCGTGTGGTCCTGTGACGTTCCGCCGTCCCGGCTGCGGATCAATCGGAGACCGGCGGGCTGACCATCATCCCCAGCCCGCGGATGATGCGGCTGAGCGGGTCGTCAGGCGGAGCCGGAGGGGGGAGCTCCAGGCGCGAGTTCTCCGTCAGGACCACTTGGCTGACGGTGTCCGGCATCTCCGCCAGCGGAAGGTCGGACCGCAACGTATAGGTCACGTCCTCGGAGTCGAGGACGACGGTCCACTCCTCGCCGCCGCGCACCCAGACTGCGCGATCCAGTCCGGCGACTTCCTCGAAGCCATCCATGGTCACGGGATGGCCCGTGGCGGCGTTCAGCGGCGGCGTGACGTGTGCCGAGCCCGGTCCTGCCGTGCCCGATCCCTCCCCGCCGGCGCCGGTACGCCGCTGTTCGGTGATGACAACCCGGTGGTTGCCATCGCTCAGGTCGAGCCTGACGGCCGGTTGGCCGCCCACGAGCAACTGTTCCGCGCTGTGCAATTTGTAGCCAAGTCCCAGCAACAGCGGGCATGTCCAACCGCTGCGGCGCAGTGCTTCCAGTTTCGAGCTGTCCAAGGCAACCGGCCGAGCGACGGCCGCATTCGCGGATGCAGGCGCCCAGATTAACCCGGGGGCCGAACCCGAGGCCGCGGTCTGTGCCTCGCCGCCCAGGACGTAAGCCGCGGACAACGCCACGACGGCGCAGCCAGCCATGACACCGCCGACAACGAGCGCCACGCGCGTGGACCGCTTGCCACCGGGAGCCGAGTCGGCGGCCGGGGAGCCGGCCGCGGCCGGCCGGAAACCGGCACCAGGAACCGCCGAGTCTGGCCGGTCCCCTGGCGCGTCGGACCGCTCGATCAACGAAGCGGCTTCGGCGGGCTTGCTCCCGGGGGTCCACCTTCCGGTGGGCTTGACCTCGGCCATCGGGCGGTCGGGCTGGTTGCAGCGCAGGATGCGGGCGGTCAGGTCCTCGCCAGGGTGCGGCACGTCCAGGGAGCGCAGCCGCTCCTGGACGTAGCGGTACTCGTCCACACTGCGGCGGCAGCGCTTGCAGCGTTTTAGATGGCGTTCGAGGGCAGGTCGGCGATCATCGGAAAGTTCACCGTCCAGGTACTCCGCCAGCTCTTTGTCCGGGTGGAGCATCGCAGCGATCAGTGGGCTCCGACGATCCGGGGCAGTTTCAGGCGGGGACGCTTGCCGCCCGGATCCCGGTGCGCGAGCTTTTCACGGAGCATGGTCCTGCCGCGGTGGATGCGAGAGCGGACAGTTCCCAACTTGACGTCCAGGGCTGCGGAGACCTCCTCGTAGGACAACCCCTCCAGGTCGCAGAGGACGACGGCGGCGCGGAAGTCCGGGGGCAGCTCTTCCAGTGCGGCTTGGACATCGATGTCCAGGTTGTTGAATTCGAAGCTGCGCTCGGGGCCGGGGTCCTTGCCGGGCAGCCGGGCCTCGGCGTCATCGCTGAGTCCGTCGAAGCGGATCCGGCTTTTGCGCCGGGCCTGGTCCAGGAAGAGGTTGGTGGTGATCCGGTGGAGCCAGCCGTCCAGCGTGCCGGGTTTGAAGTTATCCAACGACCGGAAGACCCGGACGAAAACTTCTTGGGTGAGGTCCTCGGCGTCGTACCGGTTTCCGGTCAGCCGGAACGCCAGCCGGTAAACCTTTGCCGAGTGGTTGCGGACCACTTCTTCCCAGGTCGGGGCAACCCACTGATCCTGGCCGGCCGCTGCGTCCGGCGCGGCGCCCTGAAGCTTCGTCATCGTAGTGCCCCTTCCATGGCTTGCCCCACGTGCCGCCCACCGTCCTTGACGTCCGGGAATGCGGCGCCCATGTGCCGGTCCAGCTAACGGCGTCCCGAGTAACCATCTTGGCCCAGAAAACTGGGAGAATTCTGTAAACAAGCTGCGCGAACACCGCCAACCTAAGCGGCGTCGTGCTGCTTTTGCCGACCATGGCCCCGGTTCCCGCCGCACGCGCGGAAATCCGGCTATTTCTGGCAGTAGGCTTGGCACTGCGGCCCCCGGCCGTTCCCCGAAAGAACCTGAAGAGAAAGCGATGATCCATGAGCGCCGACAAGCAGACGAGTTGGTCCTACACGGAGGGGCTTCCCGCCGAGGATGACGTCTTGCTGCGGGCCCGGGAACGTTCCTATGAGCTGGGAGTGGCAGCCGTGGGACCCGGTGTCGGCGCGGCCCTCACCGTCCTCGCCGCCGGGACCAAAGCGCAAACCGTGGTGGAAATCGGTTCCGGCGCCGGCGTCTCCGGAGTCTGTCTGTTGCGCGGGCTGCCCCAGGCCGCGGTGCTGACCACCATCGATGCAGATGTCGACCACCTGCGGGCCGCGCGCCAGGCTTTTGTCGATGCCGGCATCCCCGGCAACCGCACCCGCACCATCTCCGGCCGCGCGGCGGACGTGCTGCCGCGGCTGACGGACAACGCCTATGACCTGGTCTTCGTCGATGCGGACAAGCCCTCCTACCCCCTGTACGTGGAGCAAGCAGTCCGGCTGCTCAAGCGCGGCGGCATGCTCATTGTCAACGATGCGCTGGACCGTGACCGGGTCTCGGATCCGGCCATCCGGGAAGAGTCCACCACCACGCTGCGCAAGGTCGGCAAGGCCATCCGAGAGAACGACCAACTGGCATCCACCATCCTGCCCACCGGCGACGGGCTGCTGCTGGCCGTCAAACGCTGACGGCTCCGGCCCTGCAGCCGGCCATGCCCTGACCAGCTGCGGGTTTGGTGAAGGCGCGCCCGCCTAGCCCCGGTAGGAGCGCAGGAAAGACAACAGCAGCCGGGCCCCGTACCCGGTGGCGCCCTTGCTGACTTCGGCCTGGTCGGAGTCGGCCCGGGCCGGACCGGCGATGTCCAGATGGATCCACGGCGTTCCGCCCACGAACTCGCGCAGGAACAGCGCCGCGGTGATCGATCCGCCGCCGACCTTCGACTTCTGCGAGGCAATGTGGGAGATGTCGGCAATCCCGGACTCCAGTGCGAAGCTGTACTCGGCGGCCACCTCATCCAGCGGCATGTGCCAGACCCGCTCCCCGGTTGCCTCGCCGGCGGCTTCGAAAGCACGCAGCAGGCCCGGCTGTGTGCCGTAGAGCGCTGCATGCCGCTTGCCCAGCCCCATGGAGGCGGCACCGGTGAGGGTGGCTACATCCACCAGGACGTCGGGCTGCAGCCGCGCCGTGGCGTAGGCGAGTGCGTCGGCTAGCACCATGCGTCCTTCAGCGTCCGTGTTGCCGATCTCCACCGTGGTGCCGTCGTAGACGGTCACCACGTCGCCCGGCCGGTAGGAACCGGCGCCGATGGAGTTTTCGGCCAAGGCGAGCAGTCCGGTGACACGGTGCTGCACCCCCAGCTCCGCAGCGGCGGCGAGCACAGCCATGACGACGCCGGCGCCCGCCATGTCGGTCTTCATCGGGACCATGGGTTCGCGCGGCTTGAGTGACAGCCCGCCGGTGTCGAAGGTAATGCCCTTACCGACGATCACGATGTGCTTGGTATCCTCGCCGGCCCGTGCGGGCGTGTAGTCCAGCTGGACCAGCCGGGGCGGAGTCGGCGACGCCGATCCCACGGCCAGCAGTCCCCCGAAGCCCTCGGCAGCCAATTGGTGCTCGTCCCAGACGTGGATGCTCAAGCCGCTGGCCCCAGCGAGCCTGCCGGCCTGGCCGGCCAACCACTCCGGGTTCTTCACGTTGGAAGGCATGTTCGCCAGGTCCCGGGCCAGCCAGGTGGCTCGGGCGCCGGCGGCGGCAAGGGCGGCCGTCCCGTCCGCCAGGCCGCTGACTTCCAAAACCGCCGCCATCGGCTTCGGCGCTGCCGAGGCACCCGCACGCGGGGGGCGGTAACCACCGAGCAGGAATCCCTCGATAAACGCCTGCTGCTGCTCTTCGGGCAAACTGTCGACGGCGGTGGTGCGCACGCTCTCGGTGCCCATGGTCGCCCGGGCCAAGGCGGCCCCGGCCTTGCGCAACTCCGTGGGGCTGCCGCTGCCCAGCCCAATCAGGACCAAACGCGAGGGCAACCCCTGGGAGTGCGGCGGGGCCGGCACTGCCAGCACGTCGCCGGCCTTGCCCGAGATCCCGTGGACCTCTGCCAACGCCACCACGTCGACGCCGAAGTCCGCCGCCGCTTCGCCCGCGCCGTGGCGGGGCTGTGGCGTGGCCCGCTCAGCGCTGCCGTCGCCCGCGGCAATCGGCACGGCAACAACCTCGACGCCGCCGGCGCCCCGGACCGGCGACTCTCCACGACCGAGCGTGGGGTGTGGCTGGACCAGCGCCATCGGCGGTTCCGTCAGGGTCGACTCCAGATTGTGGGCGGTGTGTTCCGCTGCGGTGGCAGGAACGCGGCTCACAGCAAACGGTTCCTAGCTCGCCACGTCGCTGGTGACGCCCAGCAGGCAGTCTTTGAGGTTGCCCGCCTCTTCGGCGTTGAGTTCCAGCACCAGCCGCCCGCCGCCGTCGATGGGAACCCGCAGGATGAGGCTGCGCCCCTCCTTGGTCACTTCCATCGGACCGTCACCGGTACGCGGTTTCATCGCAGCCATCTGGGAATTCCCTTCCGCCATGGGGCAGCCCGATCCGTGATCTCGCTGCCCGCCAACCTCACATCAACGGCCTTCATTTGTGTGGCCGCCATGTCCAACCACTACCCATTATCGCGTACATCACAACCGGGTGCTAATTCCGACCCGGCGTGGTGGGCGGACACCGGCCTGCCGCTACGGCGGATAGTCCCCGCCGCCGGGCAGTTGCGACCAGGACCAGAGCCAGGCGACCCACACAATCTGCCCGGCCAGGAACATCACGGCCAAGCAGGATCGGTAGGCCCGGCTGCGGGACACGAAGGCCGCTGCCAGGGCCAGCGGGAAGAGGGGAAGCATCAGCCGGAACGTGCTGGTCTGCGGGTGCAGGAAGGCGAGCAGGTAGCCCAGATAGCAGACGCACCACAGCCTCAGATCGGCACCAATGCTCCGGGCCGGTGGGCTGCACAAGAACCAGGCTGCCGCGGCGACCAGCAGCAGGGGCGCCATCATTCCGCCCACCGGCCCGAACAGGTGCACGCCCATGTCGAACCACGGCCTGAACAGGACCAGATCCTCACCCCGCCAGGCCGTCTCCGTGTCCGTGTAGGCGGTCGGCTCCCCGGTGACAGACCAGGCCAACACCGGCCAGGCCACGGCGGCGGCACAACTGACCAGCGCCAGCGCTGCCGCGCGGAGGAACTCCGGGGTGTCCAGCGGGTCCGTGCCTCGCTGCTTGATCCGCCACAGCAGGTGCAGGCCGGCAAGAGCCGCGAACGGCACGCCCACCGGCCGGGACAGGCACATCAACACCACTACCGGAATTGCCAGCAGGTACTTCCGCTGCACCAGCAGCAACAGCGCCGCCGCCAGCAGCGCCAGGTTCAGCGACTCCGCGTACGGCACCTGGAGGATCGGCGAGACCGGAAAGACGGCCACAAACGCCACGGCCCACAGTGCGGTGCCATGCGGTGCGTACCGCCGGAAGAGCTTAAAGATCACCAGCACGGCCGCAAAGCCGGCGATGGTGGCCACCAGCGGGGCCAGCACCTGCCAGCCCAGCCCGGTAGCTGCCGCCAGGCCACGCACCATGCCAGGGAAGAGGGCGTAAAACGCCCACTGGTTCTCCACGGCCCGCCCGTCCAGGCCGCGCGGAATATCCGACGGATAGCCTTCCAGATAGACCTGGTGGTACCAGGCACTGTCCCAAATGCCGATGAAGGAGAGATAGTCCGGATGTGCGTCGGTCCACGGATTCCGGCCTTGCTGCCGGGCCACCGCGAGGAACACCACCAGGGAATACAGCCGGGACAACGCATAGAGCAAGGTGACCTGGATCCACCACGGCCAGCCGGCGATCCGTCGGCGCCAGAAGTAGGCTTCGGCGTTCACGGCCTCCCGCAGCACCCGCGTCCGCGGAAGACGGTCCTGCACCGGAGTCACCCTTCCCGAGTCGGGCGGGCCCCGCCGTCGTGCTGTGGCTGTTTCTGGCTCAGCTGCCGGATAAGGCGCTCCTTGGCCCCCAGTTCTGCCCGCAGGACCTCCAGCACTTCGTCAACTTGGTCCATCCGGTAGCCCCGCAAGGCCGTGGAAAACCGCAGGCTGTCCAGATCTTCGGCGCGCGGATGTTCAGGCAGCAGCACCGCCGGCAGCCGCGCCTCATGCTCGCTCAGTCCGTGGAGGGCGACCACGTGCCCGACTTCCCAGCCCTCGCCGGCGTCATCGTCGGCGGTTGCCTTCTTCCGGCCCCAGCGTCCGGAGGCGACAACAGCAGCCGCGCCGGCGACGGCGATGGCAAGGAAAACCAGAAATACGCTCACAGGACCATCGTGCCAGAGTGGTTGTGCCGCTGGCTTAGAATCCGGTGCGGGCAGACAACCCGGAGACGATCTGTTGGACTGCTTCCTCGGCCGTGTCCACCACGCTGATCAGGTCCAGATCCACCTCCCCGATCATTGCTTCATTCAGCAGGGTGTTGCGGATCCAGTCGATCAGCGGCGACCAGAAAGCGGTGCCAACCAGAACAATCGGGAAGGACGTCACCTTCTTGGTCTGGACCAGCACCATGGCCTCGAACAATTCGTCCAAGGTCCCCAGGCCGCCGGGCAGCACGATGAACCCCTGAGCATACTTGACGAACATGGTCTTGCGGGCGAAAAAGTACCGGAAATTGATGCCCAGATCCACCCAGTTGTTCAACCCTTGCTCAAACGGCAGCTCAATGCCCAGCCCCACAGAGACGCCACCAGCCTCGCTGGCCCCCTTGTTGGCCGCTTCCATCGAACCAGGCCCGCCGCCAGTGATGACGGCGAAGTTCTGCCGCACCAGTAAACGGCCAATCTCTTCCGCGATGGCGTAGTGCTTGCTGCCCGACCTGGTGCGGGCGGAGCCGAAGACGCTGATCGCCGGACCAAGATCGGCCAGGGTGCCGAAGCCTTCCACGAACTCACTTTGGATCCGCAGCACCCGCCAGGGATCCGTATGCGTGAATTCCGCCCGGTCCTTGGTATCCAACAGGTACTGGTCGGCCTGCGGGATGTCCGCTTGGCCGCGCCGCAGTTCCACCGGCCCCTTGAAACGGACCTTGGGAGCGCCGGGGAGTTCGGACGGCAGCGGAACATCTTGCTGGTTTGTCATTTCCCAAGGCTACAGATTCGGCAGCCATCCGGGGTGGATTTTCCATCGATTCGGCTGACCATTCGGCGTCTTAAGGCCCTGACGGGCAGGTTGCTCTTAAATCACGATTCCGACCATCCGGGCGTGAATGCATTGCTTGAAGGGAATCTTTCGCTAGATTCGTTTCATGACCAGTGACGAATCGCACAGTGAAACGCCGCTTGCTGCTCCGGCGGCGGCAACCGGAGCCAGGTCTGCCACCCCGTTGGGTCAGCCGCTGGTCTCCTTGAAGAACGTCAATAAGCACTTCGGCGCCCTCCACGTGCTGCAGGACATCAACCTGGAGGTCACCAAGGGCGAAGTGGTGGTGGTGATCGGGCCGTCCGGTTCCGGCAAGTCAACGCTCTGCCGGGCGATCAACCGATTGGAAACCATCGACGACGGCGAGATCCTCATCGACGGCAACAAGCTGCCGGCCGAGGGCAAGGCGCTGGCCAAACTGCGGGCCGACGTCGGCATGGTCTTCCAGTCCTTCAACCTCTTCGCCCACAAATCGATTCTGGAGAACGTGACCCTGGGCCCGATCAAGGTCAAAGGCATGAAGCAGTCCGAGGCCAAGGAACTGGCGATGGGCCTGCTGGAGCGGGTGGGCGTGGCCAACCAGTCGCAGAAGCTGCCGGCGCAGCTCTCCGGCGGACAGCAACAGCGCGTGGCGATTGCCCGGGCGCTGGCGATGAGACCGAAGGTGATGCTCTTCGACGAGCCCACCTCAGCCCTCGACCCGGAAATGATCAACGAAGTCCTGGACACCATGGTGCAGTTGGCCAAGGAGGGCATGACCATGATCGTGGTGACTCACGAGATGGGCTTCGCGCGTAAGGCGGCCGACCGGGTGATTTTCATGGCCGACGGCAAGATCGTGGAGCAGGCCACGCCGGAAGAATTCTTCACCAACCCGAAGAGCGACCGCGCCAAGGACTTCCTGGGCAAGATCCTCGAACACTAAACCCCTGACACATCTGGCCCTTCACTGAAGGAGGGCCGACAACGCAAGGAGAAAACATGCGAAAGATTCGTTACGGAATGGCTGCCATGGCCGCCGGAGCCGCGCTCGTCCTGTCCGCCTGCGGCGGCGGCGGCGGCACCGAAGGTGGCGGCGGCGAGACCGGCGGCACTGGAGGCGGCGAAAAGGTCCGCATCGGCATCAAGTACGACCAGCCGGGCCTGGGCTTTTCCTCCAGCGGCCAGTTCAGCGGCTTCGACGTGGATGTAGCCAAGTACGTGGCCAAGGAGCTGGGCTACTCCGAGGACCAGATCGAATTTGTCGAGTCGCCCTCGGCCAACCGGGAAAACATGCTCGCCAACAAGCAGGTGGACATGATCTTCGCCACCTACTCGATTACCGATGAGCGGAAGAAGACCGTCGACTTCGCCGGTCCGTACTTCGTGGCCGGCCAAGACCTGCTGGTTCGGGCGGATGATACTGAAATCACCGGCCCGGACGCGCTCAACGGCAAGAACCTTTGCTCGGTGACCGGATCCACCTCGGCCCAGCGGATCAAGGACGAGCACGCCACCAACGTGAACCTGGTCGAGCGGCCCAGCTACGCAGAATGCGTCACCGCCATGCAGGGCGGCCAGATCGACGCCGTGACCACCGACGACATCATCCTGGCCGGCCTGGCAGCACAGCCCAACAACGCGGGCAAGTACAAGGTTGTTGGCAACCCGTTCTCGGAGGAGAACTACGGTGTGGGCCTGCCGAAGGGCACCGACAAGTGCGCCGACATCAACGCCGCGATCAACAAGATGGTCGAAGACGGCTCGTGGGACGAAGCCCTGAAGAAGAACACCGAGGGTGTCGACTACTCCTACAACAAGGACCTGAACCCGCCGAAGCCGACTGAAGCCTGCGCCTAGCAATTCACGCCGTGGGACGGGGCTGCCCGTCCCACGGCTTGAGCTACCTCTTCCCACCGAAAGGGGATGGAGAGTTTGTCAGAGTATTTCCAGAGCTATCTGACGGCGCTGGAGAGTTACGACGTCGTTGGGGCCTTGTGGGTGAATATCCAGCTCACCTTTTGGGCCGCCTTGGGCTCCTTGGTACTCGGAACCGTCCTCGCGCTAATGCGCATCTCCCCGGTCCCAAGCTTCCGCTGGGCGGGCGCGTCCTACGTCAACGTTTTCCGCAACACACCGCTGACCATCATCATGACCTTCTGCATCCTGGTCCTCGTGTTCCAGTTGCAACTGAACCTGTCCAGCGACTTCGACTTCAATTTCTTCCTGTGGGCCATCGTTGGGCTATCGGTTTACCATGCCGCCTTCGTCTGCGAGGCGATCCGCAGCGGTGTCAACACAGTGCCACTGGGCCAGGCCGAAGCCGCCCGTGCCATCGGTTTGAGCTTCCTGCCGGCGGCGCGGATAATCATCCTGCCGCAGGCCTTCCGCGGCGCCGTCGCCCCCTTGGGCAACGTGCTGATCGCACTCACCAAGAACACAACGGTGGCGACGGCAGCGTCAGTCGCCGAAGCCGCCGGCCTGATGAAGACCATGATTGAATTCCGGCCTGATGTCATCATGGCCATCTTCGCCACGTTCGCCGCCGGTTTCATCATTATCGTGATACCCATCGGCTTGTTGACCACTTGGCTCTCCACAAAACTGGCGGTGGCACGATGAGCATCAAACAAAGCGTCCTCTTCGACGCGCCTGGTCCCAAGGCCCGGACTCGGATCACGGTAACCAACGTTGTCGGCATCTTCATTTTCCTGGGTGCCGCGTTCTTCGTGCTGAAGGCCCTCAATGACAAGGGGCAACTGGCACCGGAGCTGTGGACTCCCTTCTTGACTGCGGACGTCTGGCAGTTCACTATTCTGCCGGGCCTGATGAACACCTTTAAGGCCGCCGCGGTCGCGATCGTCACGTCGGTGGTCTTCGGATTGCTCTTCGGCGTGGGCCGGCTTGCTGCCAACCCCGTGGTACGGCTGGTCTCCGGCGTGATTGTCGAATTCCTGCGGGCCGTCCCCGTGCTGCTGATGATGATTTTCTTCTGGCTGCTGTTCGGCCAGCTGCAAGTCGGCACACCGGCAGACATTCCGTTCTATGCCGTTGTCTGCGCGCTGACCTTGTACAACGGTTCAGTCATCGCGGAGCTGGTCCGTTCCGGCGTGTACGGCCTGCCGAAGGGGCAGCGTGAAGCCGGCATGGCCATCGGCATGAACCGTGGCCAGTCGTTGCGGAACATTGAACTGCCGCAGGCGCTGGTGGCTATGCTGCCGGCCTTGGTCAGCCAATTCGTAGTGATCCTAAAGGACTCCGCTCTCGGTTACATCATCAGCTACTCGGAGCTGCTCCGGTCCATGCAGATTTATGGCTCTGCCGGCCCGATCCTGCAGTCGCTGACGGTGGCAGCGGTCCTTTTCATCATCATCAATTTCGCGCTGTCCTGGCTGGCGAATTGGCTGTCCCGGTTCCTGAGCAGCCGGACGTCCGGCAAGACAGAGCCGCTGACCACCCAACCGATGGCCGTCAAGGTGTGATATCAGCTGCTAAGCGGCGAATTACAAGGGGAGGATGCCTGGCATCCTCCCCTTCACCGTTGATCGGCAGCCGGACCCTTTCCGGCCAGCAATTCAGTCCACCAGCCACCGGCGCAGCGCGGCCAGGCATTCGCGGACAGCCTCCGCCGGCACATGTTCGTTGTCGGTATGGGCCAGCAGCGCATCGCCGGGGCCGAAGTTGACCGCCGGAATGCCCAACTCGCTGAAGCGTGCGACGTCGGTCCAGCCGTATTTGGGCTTCGGCTCCGCCCCCACGGCGGCAACGAAGTCGGCCGCGGCCGGGTGGTTCAGGCCGGGGCGGGCCCCGGCCGCAGCATCGGTGCGAACCACGGTGAAGCCGTCCAGCAGGTTGCGTACATACAGCTCGGCGTCCTCGGGCGACTTATCCGGGGCGAACCGGTAATTGATTTCCACCGTTGTGCCATCCGGGATGACGTTTCCGGCCGTGCCGCCATTGATCTTTACCGCGTTCAAGCTCTCGCGGTACTCCAGCCCGTCCACAGTCACGGTGGCCGGTTCATGGTCACGGAGCCGGACCAGGATCTCCGCAGCGGCGTGGATGGCGTTGATTCCCATCCACGCCCGTGCGGAATGCGCTGCTTGTCCGACGGTGCCGACCTCGAACCGGGCAGTGCCGTTGCAGCCGCCTTCCACGGTTCCGTTGGTTGGTTCCAGCAGGATGGCGAAGTCGCCCTTCAGCAACTGCGGGTGGTTGCGCACCAACCGGCCCAGCCCGCTCAGCGAAGCTTCAACTTCCTCGTGATCGTAGAACACGTAGGTGACGTCTCGGACCGGTGCGGTGAGCTCGGCGGCCAGGGCCAGTTGCACGGCCACGCCGCCCTTCATGTCGGTGGCACCGCGACCGTAGAGCACAGTCCCATCCCACGACGACGGCACGGTACCGCGGGAGCCTGCCCCGGAGGGCAGCGGCACGGTATCCAGATGGCCGGCCAAGATGACCCGCTCCGCACGCCCCAACCGCGTCCGCGCCACGATGGCGTCGCCGTCCCGCACCACTTCCAAGTGCGGCAGGGAGCGCAAGGCGTTCTCGACGGCGTCGGCAAGTGCCGTTTCGTTCCCGGAGACACTGTTGATGTCGATCAGCGCGGCAGTCAGGTCGGCGACGTCGGCGGTCAGGTCCAGGGCGATCGTAGAAGTCACTTCCCCAGCTTAGCCAGCCGACCCGCGGCGCCCTCAACGTACCCGATGCGTCAGGGGTGCTCGGTAGACTTGAAACCATGACTGAGAGCACCTCGGCTGTAACCGCGTCCCGCACCGCCTATGGCACCGGCCTGGCCACCGTCACCGACACCGGCACCGTCCTGGATGTCTGGTATCCCGCCCCGGCCTTGGGAACCCCACCGGCCGGCCAGGACGCCGAAAACGACCTGGCGGCCGATGCCGCCGACAGCGCCGACGCCGACCGCGGCACCCATCTTGAGGTTCTCAGCCGCAGCATCGACCTGGACGCCCCTCCGGCGGACACCGCGGATGCCTACCTGCGCCTGCACCTGCTCTCCCATCGCCTCGTCGAACCCAACTCGCTGAACATGGACGGCGTCTTCGGCCAATTGGCCAATGTGGTGTGGACCAATTTCGGTCCGTGCGCCGTGGAAGGCTTCGAATCCGTTCGCCGCCGTCTGCGCCGCCGCGGTCGAGTGACTGTGTACGGCGTGGACAAGTTCCCCCGCATGGTTGATTACGTGGTCCCTTCCGGCGTGCGGATTGCTGATGCCGATCGGGTCCGCCTCGGCGCGTATTTGGCCGCCGGCACCACGGTGATGCATGAAGGTTTCGTCAACTTCAACGCCGGCACGCTGGGTACGTCAATGGTGGAGGGCCGGATCTCTGCGGGCGTCATCGTGGCGGACGGTTCCGACGTCGGCGGCGGCGCCTCTATCATGGGCACGCTCTCCGGCGGCGGCAAGGAACGGATCAGCATCGGCGAGCGTGTCTTGCTGGGTGCCAACTCCGGCGTCGGCATCAGCATCGGCGACGATTGCGTTGTCGAGGCCGGCCTTTACGTTACCGCCGGCACCCGGGTCAGCCTCCTCGACGTGGCCAGCGGGGACCACCGCCAGGTCAAGGCTGTAGAGCTTTCCGGCCTGTCCGGTCTGCTGTTCCGCCGCAACTCCACCAGCGGCGCGGTGGAAGTCCTGCCGCGCAAGGGCCAGAGCGTCGAGCTCAACGCGGTCCTGCACGCCAACTAGCAGCACGGTCACGTCACCGCAATGTCCAGGGCAGCGCGCATACGCCGGAGACGAAGCCTGGGCAGCCTGTTCGTCCTGCTGGCCCTGGTCGGCGTCGCCGTCTACTTCGCCGCCAGTTTCATTGACCGGAACCAAACCCTGGTCCGGGAGCGGTGCACCGCCGTCGTTGGGTCAGACACCTTTGAACTGGCACCGGACCAGGCCGCGAACGCCGCGCTGATCTCCGGAGTCTCCATCGAGCGCGGGCTGCCTGCGCGCGCCGCGTCGATTGCCCTGGCGACGGCCATCCAGGAGTCCAAGCTGCGCAATATCGACTATGGAGACACGGCCGGCCCCGACTCCCGCGGGCTGTTCCAGCAGCGGCCGTCGCAAGGCTGGGGTACCGAAGAGCAGGTGCAGGACCCGGTGTATGCGGCGAATAAGTTTTACGAGGTGCTCGAAAAGGTTCCGGACTATGAGTCGATGCCGGTGACCGACGCGGCCCAGACGGTACAACGTAGCGCCTACCCCACGGCCTACGCGGACCATGAGGCCGAAGCCAAGGCCTTCGCTTCGGCACTGACCGGCCACTCCCCTGCCGCCCTGAACTGCGTGCTCAAGGATGCCGAGACGACCGGCGACCCGACTGCGGTCCTGGCCCAGCTGGCGGCCGTGCATTCCGGTTTGGACATGGCCGTCGCCGGACGCGAACTCCGGGTGGCCGCCGCCGATCAGCGGGGATGGGCCGTGGCCCAGTGGGCAGTCGCGTCCGCGAAGCAACTCGACCTTGAGTCGGTGGCTTATGCGGGCTTGAGCTGGCAGCGCGACGACGGCGCATGGGTCGCCGCCGATACCGACACCGGCTACGTGGTGATGACCGTGGCGCAGGGAAGCGAGGCCCGACCGTACGAACGCAGCTAAACCATGAGCTCAACGATCGGCTGCACGTAGCTGCGGAAGGTGGTCTCGTCGTCCATCAGCGTCTGGGACATCAGGATCCGGTCCGGCTCCACGAACCAGGCACGGGGCTCGCACAGCGGCAGCTCGATCAACTTCAACTCGAAGGACCTCGCCGCGCGCCCCAGTTCCATCTCCCGGTCCTGGACCAGTTCGCGGATCAGCCCTGACTTGCCCTTGGCTTCACGCTCCTGCGCCAGCTTGCCATACTCGGCCATCCTGGCTCGTGACCAACTCATCGCTGCGCCGAAGTGGGCTTGAAGGAGCCGCTGCAAAGCCGGGCTGTCGGCAAAGGCGGGAAACGATGGTGGAGCGAGCTTGGCGGCGTTTCCAGGGCGCTCACGGACCAGGTCCTGCCACCACTGCTCCCACTCGCCCCGCAACGCCGAGGGACCGCCCACATGCGCGGTCAGTTGGCGTGGATCGGCGGTGCGGACGGTGGGCACCACCGGTGAGACTGCCGGTGATCCGGCTCCGGCAAGGTCGGCAACGTCTCGAAGATACAGAGCCAGCAGCATATGCCCTGAGGTGTCGGCAGTGACCCGCCACCCCGGTCCACCTATATGGTGCATCCGGTCCGCATCCTTTCGCTCGTATCGGCGAGAGCAGCGCAGCCCGGGATGCTCCCGCTGCGATCTATCGCACGGGATTCCGGTGCTGCCGGTAGCTCAACTCTAGACCTTGCTGTCCAGCCCCTCCACTGGGCCGTGCAGCGGACACGGCCGGGGAAACCTGGGCCAGCTACTAAGCTGATAGGCATGAGAATTCTGGTCACCGGAGGAACCGGCTTCATCGGCTCGCACACCACCCTCGCCCTGCTGGAGGCTGGCCATGACGTGGTGGTGCTCGACAATCTGGCCAATTCCAGTGAGGAATCGCTGCGCCGGGTCCAGCAGCTCTCAGGCAGGGAAGCACGGTTCTATCAGGCCGATCTCCTGGATGAGTCCGCGTTGGACCGCGTGCTGGGGACCGAAACCGTGGACGCCGTGATCCACTTTGCCGGGCTGAAGGCCGTCGGCGAGTCCGTGGAGAAACCGCTGCACTACTACCGCAACAATGTAGGCGGAACGCTGAACCTGCTCCGGGCGATGGATGCCCACAACGTCCGCACCATTGTCTTTAGCTCCTCTGCCACCGTCTACGGTTCCACCGAGGAAGTCCCGTTGACCGAAAAGTTGCCGCTGGACGCAATCAACCCCTACGGCAGGACCAAGGAGCAGATCGAAGACATCCTGTCCGATCTGGGCGCAGCCGACCCGCGCTGGCACGTGGCCCTGCTGCGCTATTTCAATCCGGTCGGCGCCCACGAGTCCGGACGGATCGGCGAAGATCCGACCGGCGTACCGAACAACCTGCTGCCGTTCGTGGCCCAAGTGGCCGTGGGCCGCCGGGACAAAGTCCGGGTGTTCGGCAGCGACTACCCAACGCCGGATGGTACCGGCGTGCGCGACTACATCCACGTGGTGGACCTGGCCGCCGGGCATCTGGCCGCGCTGGACTTCATCGCGCAACGGTCCGGAGTGCGCCGCTGGAACCTGGGCACCGGCAAGGGCTCCTCCGTGCTGGAGGTCCTTGCCGCGTTCGGCAAGGCCGCAGGGTTCGACATCCCCTACGAGCTGACCGACCGCCGCCCGGGCGACGCCGCCGTCAGCTACGCCGATCCCTCGGCCGCGCTGGCCGAACTCGGCTGGTCCGCCGTGAAGACGCTGGAGCAGATGTGCGAGGACCATTGGCGCTGGCAGAAGAACAACCCGAACGGCTACGCCAGCTGAGCCCGCACCCGGTGGTCTCGCGCCGAGATCTCCCCTTCTCTGCCACGTGACCTGCTACAACCGGTGACCTGGCAGCGACACCCTGCGCTGGCGCCACCGGTTCTTTTGTCCCAGCGGTCACGCCAGCTGAACCGATCGATAGGGGCTTCGGGAGGGGATTATCG